>NZ_JAKZKS010000030.1 GCF_022808615.1 Bacillus sp. FJAT-47783 | reverse complement strand
GAAGATGTCCTTAAAAAGTCAAATCGAAAAATCAAAAAACTAATACAAAGTCAACTACAGCAATGGGTAGCAGCCTTACCTAACTATATCAAGGCTTATTTGCCGATTTCAGTATGCGAAGTTTGAGTTCCTTATTATTAAAAATCTCATATCTTTGTATTAGAGATCTTTTTTAGGAGGGAATGGCATTGGGGCTAATAACAGCTGATGATACGAAACAATTACCGCATAAAAAACAACTTCCTTTCATCAGTGGCATTTTATTTACCATCATTTTAGCTGCTATTGGCTGGGGATTATCGTTACTTCCATATTTTAATAAGCTTGGCCCGATGGCAATTGCGATATTGTTGGCAATTCTTTATCGTCAAATAAGAGGGTATCCAGAGTTGATTCAAAGCGGGGTTGAATTCACTGCAA
The DNA here is from genome assembly GCF_022808615.1 of Bacillus sp. FJAT-47783. Lineage (GTDB taxonomy): Bacteria > Bacillota > Bacilli > Bacillales > Aeribacillaceae > Bacillus_BZ. Next base: position 28,114 of record NZ_JAKZKS010000030.1, on the reverse strand, counting down.
AGAAAATATTACGAATCGCCATCGTATTATATGGACTTAAGCTTAATATACAGCTAATCTTACAAGAAGGATTAGAATTGTTAGCGATTGACGCTTTCGTTATTACGTTCTCGATTTTAATCACGATTTATTTAGCTAAAGTGCTAAAAGCAAATCCGATGATCTCATTACTTGTCGGAATCGGTACAGGTGTTTGCGGAGCTGCAGCCATTGCCGCTGTATCACCTATTTTAAAGTCCAAAGATGAAGAAACGGCTCTTTCTGTCGGAATGATCGCTCTCATGGGAACAATTTTTGCCCTATTGTATACATTTATTCAACCACTACTTCCTCTCGATCAGGAAGCATACGGCATTTGGTCAGGAATTAGTTTACATGAGTTAGCTCATGTTGCGTTAGCGGCAGCCCCTGTTGGTCAAGACGCTCTAGCGATTGCGTTATTAGCAAAACTCGGTCGCGTCTTTTTACTCATTCCATTATGTTTTATATTGATGTACTGGATGAATCGTAAAAATGGGGCTAATCATGAGAAAGCAACAATTGCTTTTCCATGGTTTTTAATAGGTTTCGTCATTATGAGTGTGATCGGAAGCTTCATCACAGCATATCAACCGTTTAACCTTCATTTATGGTTAGAACCCATTGCAACGGTATCTTCCTTTTTATTAACGATGGCAATGGTTGGACTCGGCTTAAATGTCAATTTAAAGCACGTTCGCTCGAAAGCTTTAAAGCCTCTTTTAGCACTTATCCTTGCTTCGATTGCTTTATCAGCTATAACACTTTTAATTAGTATGTAATCGATTTTCATGATATCTTAGAAAGGAAAATAAGTTGGGGGTGGAATAATGGATATTAACACATTGTTGAATCATTATCGTTTCGTTCGTACAAACACTCTTTCCATTTTAAAAGATGTGACAGAGGAAGCATCTGATCTCATACCAGAAGGTCATAATAATTCAATCCGTTGGAATGCTGGTCATATTCTCGTATCGGAAGCTTTATTTTTCGGAGCCATACTCGACAATCCAAAATCGCAGCAATATGTAAATTTATTTAAGCCTGGCACTAACCCAAGGGAATATGAATCGATGCCACCAAGCCTTGAAGAAATAAACGATTTACTCCAATCTCAGCAAAGTCAATTAGAAAAGATGATTGAAACTCGCGCAAATGAACCATTACCGAAAGCTGTTCAAATTGGACCTGTGGAGTTAAAAACAATAAAAGATGTCGTACATTTCAGTATTTATCATGAAGGGGTACATCAAGGTACGATGAAAGCATTAATCAATTCAATTTCTAAATAACATCAAAAGCTCATTCCAATGCCTACATCGGAATGAGCTTTTGTTATTTATTCACCATCAGTTTTAACAATACTTCATCTGTCTGCTTCGTTCCTTCATTTCCTAATGTACAGAAGTTATCAATCGTTTTTTCAACATCATCGGCAATAAATCCGTCAGTCGATTGGATGGACTGGTTGTTCATCGACAAAATCGCAGATTGAACCGCAACACTTGAACATGTTGCCACTTTCATCGCACAACCTGCTTTTGCCCCGTCACAAACCATACCCGAAACATTCCCGATTGTGTTTTGGATGGCACCTTTTATTTTTTGTAAATCCCCGCCTAGTAAGTAGGTTATCGCGGCACTTGCCCCCATACCAGCAACCGTGACACCACATAAAGCCGATAAACGACCAAACTTTGATTTGATGTGAATGGTAATTAGGTGACTTAAGGCAACCGCACGGATCAGTTTTTCTTCATTTACTTGCAACTTTTCCCCAACTGCAACAACAGGTAATGTGACTGCAATTCCTTGGTTACCACTTCCCGTATTGGCCATAACCGGCATGGTCGAACCTGCCATACGTGCATCAGATCCTGCTGCTGAAAGGGACATTGCTCTCGTTGCTAAGTCGTCAGAAAGCCAGCCTTTTGCAATATTATCTTTTATCGTTTTTCCTACTTGCAAGCCGTACTCGTTTTGCAAACCCTCTACGCCGATTTTTTTATTTAATTCAATGCTTTTCTTTACGAGCTCAAGCTTTGACATATCAACATGTTTTATAAAATCAACAATCGTATCAATCGTTAGCTTTTTTAACTCTTGTTCACTCGCTTTCATTTGGACGTTTTCACAGCCACCTTGAAAAAGAGACTTTCCATCCTTTTCGATTAAAACGATATCACTATGACGATCGGCTATAACAACGCGTACTTCTTCATCTTTAGAAAACGCACGAATCTCGATAAAAAGCTTTTTATCTTGATCCGCTAATGAGAGTTTGACCTTCCCGTCTTTTACGAATTGAATCGCTCGTTCTTCTTCTTCCTTTGTTATCCCTTCTAACACTTCAAGTTCTTTATCGGCTTGACCAGCAATAGCACCAAGCGCAGCAACAAATTCAATCCCTCGCTCATTCATGCCAGGAATACCGACCGCTTTTGCATTTTTAATAATGTTTCCACTCGCCTTTACTTCCATTTTTGTTAACTCACCCGTTAGCTGCTTTTTCGCTGTTGCCGCTGCTAACGCAATGGCCGCTGGCTCTGTACATCCTAATGCAACCGTTAGTTCTTTTTTTAATATTTGTAAGATTTGTTCTTCTTTCACGATCATCACCTACCATCTATCTCTCTACTTATTTTCAAATATAACATGAAAAAAGGGACCTTTTTTCTTTCTTCCTTAACTTATTCTTAATAAATTCTTCCTATTTGGTTTAGATTTGGGAAAAAAGGGGTAAAACATTGTATGAAAATTAGAGGATATTCGACAACCATGGCGTTATCGTAAGGATATGTATGAATTTTGTCGACTAATTCGTATAAAGGCTTGTTACGTCCTACAAACTGGAATAATAGCAATATATCATATTTTCAATTTTTCAAAAATTAAGGTACACTAACATTTATTAATAAATCGTTGGAGAGAGGGATTACATGAAAGAAAATAAAATAATGGATTGGCCCACATTTTACGGGGCACTAGTACTATTGTTGCTCGTAGCGATCCCGCTCATTATCTTTCCTGAGCAAGGTGAGGCGATCGTTCTCGCTGCCAATAGTTTCCTAACAGAAAAATTTGGTTCACTCTATTTAGTTTTAGGACTTTTTGCGCTTATCTTTTTAAGTTATATTGCTTTTAGCCGGATTGGGACAATTAAACTAGGCGATGATCAAATCATGCCCGAGTTCTCAACCGTTACATGGGCTGCGATGTTATTTTGTGCCGGGATTGGTTCAAGTGTTCTTTATTGGGGAGCCATTGAGTGGGCATATTATTACAATGCTCCGCCGTTTGGCGCTGAACCACAATCAAAGGAAGCAATTCAATGGGCTACTTCTTACGGAATTTTCCACTGGGGACCTATCGCATGGGCCATGTATTGTATACCTGCCCTTCCAATTAGTTATTTCTATTATGTTAAGAAAAAGCCTGTTTTAAAAATTAGCGAAGCTTGCCGGCCTGTCATTGGAAAGCTAGCAGATGGACCAATAGGTAAAATCATTGATGTACTATTTATGTTCGGCTTACTAGGAGGAGCTGGCACAACTTTAGCATTAGGTGCACCGCTTATCGCCTCTGGGGTTGAAACCTTAACGGGTATTCCATCAACGATGACGGTGAAAACAGTGATTTTACTTATTTGTACATTTATTTTTGCACTAAGTTCATACTCAGGATTACGAAAAGGAATAAAAATATTAAGTGATGCAAACCTTTGGTTAGCTGTATTACTACTTGCATTTATTTTTATTACGGGTCCAACAGTATTTATGGCAGAAACGACGATTAGCAGTATCGGCTTTATGTTAGACCATTTTTTTCAGATGGCAACTTGGACAGAGCCTTTTAATGATTTAGGTCCTTTTGAGCGGACTGGCTTCCCTGAATCTTGGACTGTTTTCTACTGGGCATGGTGGCTTGTTTACGCACCGTTTGTCGGTTTGTTTATAGCAAAAATTTCTCGCGGACGTACGATTCGTCAAATGGTATTAGGAACCGTCATTTACGGTACGATTGGCTGTGCGTTATTCTTTGGAATCATTGGAAACTTCGGTCTTTTCCTTGAACTTTCTGGCGAATACTCTGTCACAACCGTGCTTCATGAACAGGGAGCGCCTGCTGCCATTATAGGAATCTTAACTCAGTTACCTTTAAATCAATTCATCATTGGTATTTTCACCGTTTTGGCGATCCTTTTCTTAGCAACGACCTTTGACTCAAGCTCATACATTTTAGCATCTGTCGTCCAAAAGGAAATAAAAGATGAACCGATTCGTTGGAATCGTTTATTCTGGGCTTTTGCTCTTTCTATTTTACCTCTAACATTAATGTATATTGGTGGTCTTTCAACATTGCAGACTGCGAGTATTGTCGGTGGATTTCCATTAATCGTGATCATTACATTGCTTTCGATATCATTTGTCATAGCCGTAAAGAAAGATCTCGTTGAAAAGAAACGAAAAGAACGAATGGCAAATAAAAAAATATCGTAAAAAGGAAAGGGAGTTCTCTAAGCAGAGGAGCTCCCTTCTTTATTGAAACCATGCCTTTCACTTACACGAAACAACCAGACTTTCTAGCACTGTTTATCCAACTAAGCTTTTTTTTTGTTTTAGTTTCGCCAACATGTCTATTGTCATTTTTGCTAAATCATACTCTACTTTAAAGCCCCATTCTTCCTTCGCAGCCGTTGCGTCAATGGAATTTGGCCAGCTTTCCGCAATGCTTTGACGAACTGGATCTACTGCATAATCCATTTTAAAACTTGGAATATGCTCACGAATAGCCGCTGCAACATCTTCAGGCTCAATACTCATAGCTGTAACGTTGAATGAGTTTCGATGCTTTAGTTTTGAAGGATCCGCTTCCATTAAATCAATGATTGCATTTAACGCATCCGGCATATACATCATGTCCATATACGTACCTTGAGCGATATAAGAAGTGTAAGAACCTTTCTTAATTGCGTCGTAATAGATTTCTACCGCATAATCCGTCGTTCCCCCCCCTGGTGGTGTTACGTATGAAATTAAACCAGGGAAACGAAGCCCACGCGTATCAACGCCAAATTTATAGTAATAGTAGTCACATAATAACTCACCAGATACTTTGTTTACCCCATACATCGTTGTAGGACGTTGAATCGTATCTTGTGGCGTTTGATCTTTCGGTGTTGTTGGACCAAATGCACCAATCGAGCTTGGGGTGAAGAATTGACATCTTAACTCTCTCGCTACTTCGAGTGCATTGACAAGCCCCCCCATATTTAAGTTCCATGCTAAAAGCGGTTTTGCTTCTGCTGTTGCAGAAAGTAATGCTGCTAAGTGAATGATCGTATCCACATCATGTTTTTTTGCTAAATGGAACATACTCTCTGCATCGGTTACATCTAATAGTTCAAATGGTCCTTTTTGGACAACATCACTTTCCGTTTCACGAATATCCGTCGCGATTACATGGTCATTTCCGTACACTTCGCGCATTTTCATCGTTAGCTCTGAGCCGATTTGGCCAAGAGCACCCGTAATTAAAATCTTTTTCATAAAGACTCCCCCAATAAGTTTGTAAAATCGAATGGTTCTTTCTTAAAGGATTAAGCATTAAATGACGCCTAGTTCTTTTCCTACTTTTTCATAGATGGCAATCGCTTGATCTAACATTTCCTTCGTATGTGCAGCTGTTGGCATGTTACGAACACGTCCTGTACCTCTTGGAACGGTTGGGAACACAATCGATTTTGCATAAACCCCTTCTTCATTCAATCGTTTACTAAACTGTTGTGTTTTCACTTCATCCCCGATAATACAAGGTGTGATTGGGGTTTCACTTTCACCAATATTAAAACCGAGCTGTTGTAAGCCTTCCTTTAAATAGCGACCATTTTCCCATAACCGTTCTTGTAATTCTGTGCTGTTTGATAAGATTTCAATCGCTTTCATTGCGGCTACTACATCTGCAGGTGTTAACGCCGTTGAGAATAGGAATGGACGAGAGCGCACTTTTAACCAATCGATTAAATTTTTCTTCCCAGCTACATAGCCGCCGATAACACCAATCGCTTTAGATAATGTTCCGATTTGGAAATCGATTTTATCTGATAAACCGAAATGCTTAACAGTACCTGCGCCATTTCCTAAAACACCAGATCCGTGTGCATCATCAACATACGTAATTAAATCAAATTCTTCAGCAATTTCAACAATTTCTGGAAGCTTTGCAATATCTCCATCCATTGAGAAAACTCCGTCCGTAATCACCATCACTTTGTTATAAAGGCCTGATTCCGTCGCTTCTTTCGCTTTTTGTCGTAAATCGTCCATATCCGAGTGATTAAAACGGATAATTTTCGCTTTTGAAAGACGGCAGCCGTCAATAATTGATGCGTGATTTAATTCATCGGATAAAATTGCGTCATGTTTGTCCATGACCGCTGATATTGCTGCCATGTTGCAATTAAATCCTGATTGATACGCAATCGCAGCTTCTGTATGTTTAAATGTTGCTATCTTTTCTTCTAATTCAATATGGATCTTCAACGTTCCATTAATAGTACGAACAGCTCCCGATCCAACACCAAATTCATCAATCGCTTCTTTTGCTGCTTCCTTAAGCCTTTCATCCGTTGCAAGACCTAAATAGTTATTTGAAGAAAGGTTAATTAGTTCCTTTCCACCAACCTTAATCATTGGCCCGTTTGCACTTTCTAACGGATCGATAACATTATATAAACCTTTTCCTTTTAGATCATCCAAATTTTCTTTCAAAAACTTATCTAACGCATGGCTTGACATAACAAATCCCCCTCTAAATGTCTGTGTTATCCGAATAAACAAATGTTCATATGACACGAACATTTAATTTCCACAAAAACCCTTGTACATCAATACTTTATTAATAATATCTTATCATAAACAATATGTAATGTTTACATAAGAAAGACACTTTTTCAAAAAACACGTGGTGCACTCTGTATGAAAAAAAACATCGTTTTGTATAGTTTTTTTATCACGTCTATCATTTATACCAACTATTTCCGAACAACAGAAAATAGGATCACGTTAGATCAATTTTTTCAAGAACAAAAGCGCAGAGATTTCGCTAAAGCGGCGTACAAACAGTACCATTTCAGTAGAAGGAAAAGGAAACTCAGGCGACGTTTTAATCGATGTTGATTTATCGTACGGTTGAAATGGGAAGTTTGCTAGCCGCTAACACCCGGAGCTAGACGCAAAACACTGAACAAAGTTGTCCAAATGTTGGAAATTAATAATTTCCTATACAAATAAAAAACTTTGCCATTGAAGGCAAAGCTCTCACTTTGTTTAGTTTTCTAATTCCCGTTCTATTTTTTGTTTTATTTGTTCGATCTTCGAAAAATTCATAGCGTTTGTATAATATTGTTCGAGTTGATCACGGCGTAATTTCGCTTGTTTTAAAAAGGAGGTTCCTTCTTTCATTTTTTTTGAATACTCATTCGAACACGCTTCAATTTGTTTCGCATACATCTCATCAGTTCCAGGTTCGATCAATTCTTTATACATGTCGATGACAAAGTCATTCTCTTTATTAGGGAAATATTCATGTGGAGCGGTGCTATCAAAGATGGCAAACTGTAATTTTCGAACGATAACCATATCAAGACTGTGAGGGTCAAAACCACAATGATAAATTTCGATGTCAAATCCTCTCTCTATCGCCTTCTTCGCGATTTTCTTTAACATCGTTGATTTCCCTGATCCTGGTCTTCCTTTAATAAAATAACGATTTTTAACATCCTCTGTTAAGTTTTCAATATAGTCAACGGGACCGTCTGACGTTGCTGCTCCTAAAAAACGATGATAAACAGCCCCTTTACGATTCTCTTCTTGTTGGTCAATTAATGTTTCAGCCCATTGATTTGCTAAGCTATTTGCTTTTTGAAAATCCATTTGTTCGATGAAAATTTTTTCCCAATCATCATGAATACGGTGGGCAACAGCAAAGGATTCAAACGCTCGCTCATATAAATGATCCATGCTCTTTCTCAGTATCATCATTTCCTCTTTATCAGCACGCAATTGATTCGTATCGTAAGCCTCACCAAAATTGACGTACTCTTCTACAACAGATGGGTTTTTCGCTTCTACTACATAAGGTGCCGTACCGTTTACTACTCCAGCTCCTATCGTACGATTAATGGCACCATCAACTGAACGGCTGTCCAAAGGATTATGAATCCATTCAACATCATTTTCTTGATGAACCCATTTTTCTCCTATTTCTTTTATAAGTGTCGATTTTCCCGAAACTGAACCACCTTTTAAGATAAACAGCCGGTTTAAATGCTGTAAATTTGTATCAAATAAATTGTAAAAACCTTTTGCTGTATTTCCCCCTGCAAAGTAATGACGTACTGTTCCAGTCATTTATTCACTACTCCCTCCCAAGTTTTACTGTTCCACTCATTACGTTATGCAAGAATGAAAATGTGGGTGAATGCCTACGCTACACGTTAAGCGACTTTTTCCTTTTTACTATGTAAATGTTTATATTTTTTCCCCCACGAATAAAGGAGCAGACTCGTCATGGCGATAAGCTGCCCAACAAATAGCAGTGCATCCCAAAAATAAATTGTAAACTCCATCGAAAGTAAATGAGGGACTGTTCGCTTCAATGCATAAACTGTTTGAGGAATGTAAAACACAAAAAAGAACAGCGTTGTGATACTTACACCCGCTATATAAAACAATGCATACATTTTCACCATTTTTTCTTCACCTGTAAATGTTTCAGTCTGGTCTTGTTGACGGATAAAAGGTAACCATCTGCTCAAAAATTGCTTCCCATTCTCCATTAAGTTATAGCACCCGGTTACATTTTCTAAAACATAATAAAAGTCGGTTTTCATATATAAACAGCACTGAAATACAGTACGAATAAAAACATCTAAGACAATAACCGCTAATAGATTAGCATTTGGAAAAAGGAGCTGACCGATAAGAGCTCCAAACAATACGACTTGATCAAAGCACATGCCCCCTAAATATAAAACATTTCTTTCTTTAGGAGATAACGACCACGATCGAGATAAATCGGTTTCAAACACAACAAAAAATAAGCGGTGACTTATCCCCATCGTTGTCGGTAAATCGTAAGCCCGCGCCGCCAACACATGCCCTAATTCATGAACCATTACCGTACAAAAGGTAATGAACAGCCATGCAAGAATATTAAAGCTCATCACATCAAAAACAAAAACATCACGATAAGAAGGAATCAAAGCAGGTTTCCATAGAAAAAGAAAGATGTTGATGATAAATAATAGTCCAAAGCCGTACATGGACCATTTACTGAAAAAGAGTCGGGCAAATGTAGGGGAGATCCAACTAAACCCACTGTTCTGATTTTTCGGTTTTTGATACGAAATCTCTTCACCGTCTATTTTTTTTACTAATTCAAGTTCAATCAATTGATTGGCAAAGTCAATCAAATCGACATTTTCATTAGGATATTGTTTTTTTAATTCTACTTCAACCTCCCCTAATGTTCTTTCTTCTTGAATCATTCCGATAGCATCAACGCATATTTTCGGCATTTCATAATACTCATGACTTGTTACGTCTTCTACTATATAGCTTTTTCGGTCTTGGCGAATTGTTAATGGTTGGAGAATTAGCTTTGATTGTTTAGTTAATGCCATAACGTAACTCCTTTCTATTTAAAAAGGATGCTAAAAATTAGCATCCTTCCATTTTATCGCCACATGCACCACCAACAAGTAGCTTTTACTTTTTTAAGCTTACGGATTTTCATGGTCTCACCTCCCTTTTTGAATAGTAGGATTGCAACTCGTTATACTTTGAGTTGCTTGACTGATCATTCCAAGGATAGTTGTTATATACTTCCACCCACTTCGGAAAAATCTTCTGAAATATATTTACTAGCTCTGGATCGAACTGAGTCCCTTTTCCTTCAATAACACGACTATACGCTTCTTTTAACGGCAGTGCTTTTCGATAAGAGCGTGAAGAAGTCATCGCATCAAACGCATCGGCAATGGCTGTAATTCGTGCAAGCAGTGGAATTTCCTCACCTTTTAGCTGTTCTGGATACCCTTTTCCATCCCAACGCTCATGGTGGTAAAGGATGACATCAATAACTCCCGTTAACCCCTCAACACCTTTAACCACTTCCGCTCCAACAACTGGATGGATTTTTATAATCTCATACTCCTCATCCGTCAACCTCGAAGGCTTCAATAAAATACAGTCTGGAATATTGATTTTTCCAACATCATGTAGTAAGCAAGCATAATTGAACGACTTTAATTCTTCCTTAGAAAATTGATTTGTTTCCGCTGCTAAGATCGAAGCATACTTAGCAACTCGTTCACTATGCCCTCTAGTATAAGAGTCCTTTAGCTCAAGTGTGGCGATAATCCCCTTTACGATTTTCTCTATTTGCTGGTCATAGGCTTTACTTATAGATTTTACATATCCTTGAAAACGGTTAAGTAAAATAAAAGAAACAATCGATAATACGGTTAATACCGCGATTGGTAAAAAGACAACAGCAGTTTGAATTACAACTCCTGCTATGCAATAGCGTATAATTAAACCAATAGTAACAAGATTAAAAAAGCGACTATTTACAAAAATTGGGCTGAATAAAATAAAAAATACTTCTACAGCATTTCCGCTTTTATAGCTTATTTGATTATTGCCAGCATAAATGAAAATATCATTTAAAATCGTTAAAATGGTATAAGCAATAAAATAAATGTATTTTATTGGATTTGGCTTTTCATTTTTAATAAAATATATAGCTACTGGTAATAATCCAAACAAAAAAATGTATATCCAATAACCAAATCCATCCTCAGGAAACCCAGGTGCTTCATTATCTACAAAACGAGGAATAATGTAATAATAAACAAGATCAAAAGCAATGCTTATCGAGTAAAACAGCGAAATAAATAACACAGCTGACCGCTGTTCCTCGTGAATTAATGTTGAATTAATCAATCCTTTTTTCATTATTCATACCTCTAAGTCATTTAATTATTACTTTCGACATTTCTCAACAATAACCTTCTTTCTGTTAATATTTTAAATATTTTAAATACGATTGGTTCCGTATATTACGTTTTCTTACTACTTGAATTTATTTAGCTATTAGATAATTCTATTCCATTATTAATATCGGGGAAAACTAGACAGAAGTTTAGTTATTTAACATTTATTTAATATTTTTATAACGGGCCCTATGTGCAACAAATAAAAATGAGCTAACCGGTTATGTCGATTAGCTCTTAAGTCTTTTATTGATCTTTTGCAATTTTTTTCATCACAAATGTTTCTTTCGCTGCTTCTGTTAAGCTTTTTCCTTTTTCTAATTCGACTTTGCGAAATTCGATATGGTTTGGGTTTAATCCATTTCCTAAAGAACCGTACACATTTTGTCGCTTTGGTTCAATTAATTCATTATGTTGATAATATATACGCGGTGTTTTCCATAAGGCTACCATTGCTTTTGTCATCGGCATTTCATGGTAGCGTTCCGGCCACATTGCTTTTATATGCTGTTTAACTAACGGATAATATTTCGAACTCATACTTGGAAATAAATGATGCTCCGTATGATACGAAAAGTTGAAATGCAGCACGTCAACCCATTTAGGAACGGTTACGGTTAAGCTGTTTGCTAATGGGTCGTTTACAGGTACAATTGGATTTAACCGGTGGTTCGTGGAAATGTAGCTCATCACAATGAAATTACCAATAAGTAATGGGAGTAAAAAGGCAAAGAACCATTTCTCAAACCCCATCACAAAGAGCAATGTGATCCATGTTGCCCAAGGAATGACAAACTGCCCTAAAACAACTTTTCGATTTTTCGGTTGGAATTTCTTAAAAAAGTGAAGAAGCATCTTTGTTGAATGTAACGTAAACATGACGGCTAAGCCACAAAATGAAACGAATGCACGGATCGGAAACGGAATTTTATAGATCCAACGTAAAATCCAACTTTTTGAGAGTTTCTCGAATGTCGGCCATGCATCAGGGTCTAATTCTTCATCCTGTGTGTGAGCATGGTGAGTCACATTGTGCCACTTTCTCCAAAGCTTCGGTCCGGTACTTAATGGCCAAAAGGCAACGGCTCCAAGTAAATCTCTTATCCAAGGCTTACGAACAACCGTACCATGCAATATTTCATGTCCTAAAAAACCTAATGCGGCAAAACTAAAACCTAAAACGATGGAAACCAAGAGATACCAAATGGGATGGAGGTCAAACAATCCGATTGTGAGGAAACCAGCGATGGTTACAAGTAAGTAAGCGAGACCACCATAAAGACGGGTTGGGACGGGCTTAAACACTTCCTTAGGTAAATGCGGAGAAATTTGTTTCGCATACCACCCAAACGTTTGAAATTTTTTCATTAAATAACTCCTTTCAACTAAGCCCAATATCTATATTAGCGATGATAAACGCTCGTTCTTTTCATTTAGGTTTATCAATTGTTGCTAGTACAAATACGGGTAAAACATTCAGAGCAAAACACAAATCGAAAACGGTTAACGATAAAAAATTCTGAAAATAACCTCCCCGTATGTTTTGTTCTTCTTTCTTTCTATCCTAACAGTCAAAAGCATATTCGTCAATGTTTTTAAGACCAAGTATTAAAATCTAGTTTTAATTTCTGATCATAATAATGTGCTTCTAGTTAACACCTTACATCTTCTTAATCAACAACCGTTAATACTTATCACGGAATATACCATTTTACGGAGTGAATCGTTTTTATTAAATGGGTGAAACTACCTTAAAAGGAATCAAGACTTTATAAAGGTGGGTTTCTAAGATGGATTTGCAATCTGGTAAATTTTATTGGCAAACAACGTTTCCCCATCCTCCATCCTATCCTAAACTAGAAGAAAACATCGAATGTGATGTACTCATTGTTGGTGCAGGAGCCTCTGGTGCTCAATGTGCTTATTTCTTGGCTGAAAGTGGATTAGACATTGTAATGGTGGATAAACGAAAAGCAAGTACAGGAAGTACAAGTACGAACACAGCACTTATTCAATATTTAGGAGAAAAAATGTTACATGAGCTTGTGGGTAGTTTTGGTGAGGAAAATGCAGTGCGCCATTTTCAATTATGTGAAAAAGCGATTGATGATATTGAAACAGCTTCATCTATACTTCCTATAAATTCTGAATTCACCCGACGAGACAGTTTGTATTATGCAAGTGAACGAGATCATGTTTCAAAACTAGAAAAAGAATATCAGTTGTTAAAAAAGCACGGCTTCCATGTTGAGTATTGGTCTGAAAAAGATATAGAACAAAACTATCCATTTCAAAAACATGCAGCCCTTTATTTTAAAAATGATGGAGAGCTAAATCCGATGAAATTTACGTATGGTCTCCTTGAATATGTAAAAAAGAAAGGTGTGCAAGTCTATGAAGAAACGGAGGTTACCGGAAAAAAATTCGAAAAAGACTATGCAATCTTTTTTACAAAAGGGAATTATTCAATAAAAGCAAAGCACATCATTATCGCTGCAGGATACGAGGGACTCGAATTCAAAAATGAAAAGAATGCTTTTTACGGGAGCTCATATGCTGCGGTTACAAATCCAGTCAAAGATTTTTCTTCATGGCATAACCGAACACTTATTTGGGAAACAGCACGACCTTACGTTTATATGCGAACAACTGCAGACAATCGTATAATTATTGGCGGCCTTGATGACACTACATCTTATGCAAAAGATCGCGATTCAAAGATCATAGCGAAGAAAGATATGCTTATTGAAGAATTTAATAAATTATTCCCAGATATTCATGTTACACCAGAATATTACTTAGGTGCATTTTATGGTACAACACACGACGGTCTCCCTATTATCGGCTTATATGAAAACCACCCTAACTGCTATTATTTGTTTGGCTTTGGTGATAATGGAACCGTGTATAGTATGGTGCTAGCAAAGATTATTCGTGACCTCATTACAGGTGAACCCAATCCAAATGTCGACCTTTATTTGCAGAACCGACCGGCAAAACGGTAAGTTTGGAGTTTTATGTTCGAATCGGAATATTCTACGAATAGATGTTCAATTCAGCCTTTTGAGGTGAAAATAAGGCTAGTTTCATGAAGTATTCACGATTTATATGCAATCATTTCAAAAATTCACATTACCTTTAACTATAGAGATGTGCAACTTTGATCACTTAGTTAGCCCCCTTGAATGAAAGATACAAGGGGGGCTTTTTTTAAAAGTCACTAATAATCTTATATTTCGTACCTTTTGTTGCACCAGTTTTCTCCATAGATAAGGATTTTAAAAGGTTTGTAGCAATTGAACGTGATGAAATGTTTAAAAAGAACCTGAGGTCTTTGTTTGAAATGAAAGAACTGACAAGCAACGAGTAGTCATAAATGGAATGAATATGAGCTTCTTTGGATACATACATACAATTAGAGCATCGCCAGTACCCATAGTCTCTTTTCATAGGAAGTGTTAAGCAATTTGGACAGTGGACACCAGTTAACAACTCGCTTTTACAAATGTCAAACTGCTTTAAAATATTTACATCATGAGGGGTATGCTTTTTAACAAGCAACGAAGATAACTTTTGAAGGTCTTTTTTACTAATACTTTCTTTCTTGAAGCGTTGTTCTAGCTCATCTATTTTAAACAGAAGATTTGCACTATGGATAAGCTTATTCTTATAGGAAGCAGGGGCTTTAATAATTGTGGATGGATTACTAATGATGATGAGGTGTTCTAGTGGGTAGCTCGGGAGTCTATGCTGTTCAAGCCACGTTTGAAAATGGAGTTGTTGTCTTCTAGCTTGTAAAAGAGGATCTGGAAACCCTTCTTCTTTACCATCTAAAACTCGGACCATTTGGTGCATATCCCCATCGAAACATAATGTACCAGCAATATTTTTCACTTCTAAAAATAATAAAAATTGACTAGATGCTATCACCGTATCGATTTGAAAATATTGATGCTGATTTTCAAGCCAGATGGCTTAAATGGTAATCAATCGATTGTTCTCCCCTATACCCAGCTAAATGTTTTGCAAGTTCTTTTTGCACGAGTGGCCTTTTCGGATGTGTACTAGACAATCTCCTGATCAATGCTTCTAATTTCTTTAACTTAATTGGTTTTGTTCGTTCTTTTTTAATCATGATACGACTCCTTTCGTTAAGATATAATCAGTTTCGACATGTACTGGCAGAATCCCTTTTTGTTTTAAAAATTATTCATTCGACTCGAAAATTGGAAAACATATTAGTCAAATTGGATAATTGCACCACTTTGGACATTTTTTGCACGAGTTTTCGTATTAATTGCACGAATCGGAGGTATAATTGCACGAATTTAGAAATAATTGCGCGTCAATCTCCTTAATTGCGCCTGAACATCCCTTTTTGCACCTCAATTGGCCGAATTGCACCGGAAAGTAAATGGTCAAATTACTCCCTCGTACTCTTTTTCACTGTATCCCTCCTAGTAAACAAAACATTTGACTCCCGCAATAAAATTCATTAAAATCACATTTGACTATCTGGTTTCCTTTTTGACCGAACAGTTCTACACTAGACTCAGAGGTGAATATGTTGGAATCAAAAGAGCAATTAATATTAGAAGTAGCTCTTTCATTTTTTTCCGAAAAAGGATACTACACTACGTCCGTACAAGAAATTGCTACACAGTGTGGGATATCAAAAGGCTCCTTATATAAATTTTTCCAATCAAAAGAGGATCTATTTATTAAAGTTTGTGAGTATCACCAAAATCAATTATTTAAAAAAGCAAGAGTTTTAGATTATCAAGATTATGAATCCTCAAAAGCTTGGTTAAAAGATCATATCGCTTTGCAAATGGAAGATTTTTTACAAAAGAAAGACTTTATATTCATGCAATTTAAGGAAATACCCTTTCATAAAAGTGAAAAGCTGAAATCGTTAAAAACACATATGCGTTCACGAATTATGAATTGGCGATATGAAAGCTTGCTTACGGCATACGGAAAAGAAATTGAACCATTTATTTGGGATGTCATGATTATGCTGCAAGGGATGATCAAAGAATCTTTATTTCTTATCATCGAATCAAAACAGTATGCACTCATTAAACCGGCAGCAAACTTTATAGCAAATCGCATTGATTCAACCATTACTCAGTTAAGTGAACAAAAAGAAGTACCAGTTGTGACAGATGCAGTTGTTAAAAAATACATCTCCATCGAAAAAAGCATCGTGACAGATACGATTGAATCCGTACTTGGAGAGATGAAACTAAAAGTTCAAGCCATTTCAAACGACGAATGGCGGAAAAAGCTTCTTGACACTATCTCTTTATTGTTGGAGGAAATAACAAAAGAACATCAACGCTCCTTTTTAATGGAGGCGCTTCTCTCTTATTTAGAAAAAGAAGACCAGCTTGTTGTCCTTGTGAAAAAAGCTCGTAATTTTATTTAACAGGAGGTTTTTAAATGGAACATTTAGAACAAAGGCAAAAAGTGCTCATTATGATCGCGGTTATGGCCGCTATGTTTTTTGCTGCTGTAAACATGACAATTGTCGGTACCGCATTACCAAAGATTATTGCCCAAATTGGTGGTATGGAATATTTTGATTGGGTATTCACAATTTATATGCTGACTTCCACGATTACAGCTATGCTAGTCGGGAAATTATCAGATATTTACGGAAGAAAAATATTTATCCTAATTGGAATCGGAATTTTTACATTAGGAGCTTTTTTAAGTGGGTTATCTGATTCTATCTTCCAGCTCATTATCTATCGTGGAATTCAAGGCTTTGGAGCAGGTATGATTATGTCATGTGCTTTCACCACAGTTGGAGATTTATTCTCTCCACGAGAAAGAGGACGTTGGCAAGGAATGCTCGGGGGCGTATTTGGACTCTCCAGTTTATTTGGTCCTACATTAGGCGGATACATTGTCGACAATTTTGATTGGCACTGGGTGTTTTGGGTATTCCTCCCAATTGGTCTTGTCGCGTTTGCGTTAATTTTAAAGCTTTATCCTTCCCATCAAGGAAAAGACAAAGAATCTGTCGATTATGTAGGTTCCCTTTTATTAACGATGATGATTGCCAGTCTTCTTTTAGGATTTACTTGGGCGGGTGATCGTTATGAGTGGCTATCACCACAAATTATTAGTTTGTTTTCATTAACGGTTCTTTCTCTAATCGCTTTCATCTTCGTTGAATTAAAAGTGAAAAGTCCTGTTTTACCGCTCTATTTGTTTAAAAATGGTGTTTTTACCATCTCTAATATTGCCGGGATGCTGTTAGGAATGGGGATGTTCGGAACGATTATGTATGTTCCATTTTATGTGCAAGGCGTCCAAGGACAAACGGCTACTGTATCTGGTTTAGTTGAAATGGTTATGACGATTACAATGGTCGTCTCAAGTATTGTCGTTGGGAACTTAATTACAAAAACAGGGAAATATAAAATCTTTGCACTAATCGGCCTTGCCATCATGGCGATTGGATTATTTTTAAACACGACGTTAGAAGTGGAATCAAGTTTAACGAAATTAATTTTACAGTTGATGATTATTGGTATCGGTTTAGGCATGAACATGCCTGTGTTCCAAATTACCGTTCAAAATGCTGTTGCCCATAAATTTTTAGGTGTCGCGACATCTGCTATGCAAACATTCCGTCAAATTGGTGGAACAATTGGTGTTGCGATTTTCGGATCAGTAATGGGTAATCGGATGGCCGATGAGCTTTCAGCAACTCAGCCTAAAAACATGCCCCAACCCGCTCCAGGGATGGAAGAAAGCTTATCCGACTTGCAAAACCCACAAATTTTAATGAGCCCAGATCAGCTAGAAGCTGTTCAATCAAGCCTACCTACTGAAATGGCCGGATTTTTCGATCAATTTATCGACGTATTGAAAAACGCTTTAAATGTATCTTTAACAAGTGTTTTTGCTGTAGGAGCAGGTGTTATTATCCTTGCGCTTATTACAACCTTATTTTTAAAAGAACTTCCGTTAAGGACGTCAAACAACGATGAAGAAGAAGTATCATTAATTAAAGAAGTAAACTAATTTTTTAAAGAAGTTCCTTTCACAATCTAGAAAGGGACTTTTTTATGCTTTCTAAGCCTAAAATTTCAAAAAAATATCACTATATTTATTATTCTAAAAAATAAACAAATAGTGTGGAATATTTTACAAAATTAATAAACGAAAAATATTTTGACAATATCTAAATAAAAAATTATTATATTAAAAGAATGAAGGAGGTTCTAATATGTCAGATATAAATAAACAGAAAATTGTGGAAAGTGTTCCGCAAAGAGGATTCTTTGGACATCCAAAGGGACTTTTCACTCTATTTTTCACTGAGTTTTGGGAGCGCTTTTCTTATTATGGGATGAGAGCCATCCTTGTATTTTACATGTACTATGAAGTGTCAAAAGGCGGATTAGGATTTGATCAAAACACAGCACTTGCCATAATGTCGATTTACGGTGCACTAGTGTATATGTCCGGAATTATCGGCGGCTGGCTAGCTGACCGCATTTTTGGTATGTCAAAAGCGGTATTTTATGGTGGAGTTCTCATTATGCTTGGTCATATCGCTTTAGCCGTACCAGGAAGCGTTTCTATGTTCTTTATGTCTATGGCTTTAATTATCCTTGGTACAGGATTGTTAAAACCGAATGTTTCAAGCGTCGTAGGTGAGATGTACAGCGCAGGAGATAATCGCCGTGATGCAGGATTTAGTATCTTTTACATGGGAATTAACCTTGGAGCATTTCTTTCCCCGTTAATTGTCGGAACAGTAGGAATGAAAATTGATTTCCATTTAGGATTTGGAATTGCTGCTGTTGGAATGTTTTTAGGATTATTAGTATTTATTTTTACGAAGAAAAAGAATTTAGGCCTAGCAGGTACGTATGTGCCCAATCCTTTAACAGCAGGTGAGAAGAAAAAAGTATTTTCAATTTTTGGTATTAGTGCTGTTGTCATTGCCATTCTCTTGGCTGTCTTAATTCCAAAAGGATTATTTACCATTAATACATTTATTAACCTTGTAGGAATATTAGGTATTCTTATTCCAACTCTTTACTTTATTGTGATGTACTTTAGTCCGAAAACAACTGCGGTTGAGCGTTCACGTGTGATCGCTTATATCCCATTATTCATTGCTGCTGTCATGTTCTGGGCGATTCAAGAACAAGGATCAACCATCCTTGCAAATTACGCTGATAAACGTACACAGTTAGATTTCGCTGGTATTCACATTTCTCCAGCTTGGTTCCAATCATTAAACCCATTATTTATTATTATGTTTGCACCTGTCTTTGCTTGGTTATGGGTAAAGCTTGGAAATCGTCAACCGTCAGTACCGCAAAAATTCTCTTTAGGATTATTGTTTGCTGGTTTATCATTCCTTGTCATTCTGTTACCAGGATATTTTGGTGGCGATTCATTAGTAAACCCATTGTGGCTTGTTCTTAGCTACTTCATTGTCGTACTAGGGGAATTATGCTTGTCACCTGTCGGACTATCTGCTACTACAAAGCTAGCGCCTGCTGCCTTCTCTTCACAAACGATGAGTCTTTGGTTTTTATCGAGTGCTGCAGCACAAGCAATCAATGCACAGCTTGTTAAATTCTATTCACCTGAAAACGAAATGCTTTACTTCGGAAGTATTGGAGGAGCAGCGATCGTGCTATCTATCATCCTATTTGCACTGTCTCCAAAAATCCAAGACTTTATGAAGGGTATACGGTAATACAAAAAATCCTCTACCTCGGTTAGAGGATTTTTTTAGTGGTAGAATCATTTTAGGAATGGTTCTGAAACAACCCTTATGTTATATTTTAAAAAATGAATTTAAATTATATATCATTCATTATTTTTGAATCAAGGGGTTGAAAATGGATATTCGAAATTTAAAAACATTTCACATGGTCGTTGATTTAAATGGTTTCCAAAAGGCAGCAGAACAATTAAAATATGCCCAATCGACCGTCACGATGCAAATACAAAAGTTAGAATCAGAACTTGGCGTACTTCTTTTTGAAAGACAAGGAAGAAAGGTTACGTTAACAGAAGCGGGACGGATTCTTTATGAACAATCAAAACCGATTCTTTTCGATGTGGAACGTCTGAAACAATCGATTCAGGACATTGGCAGCGGATACTCTGGACATATCCGTATGGGGTGTATTGAACCTTTTGCTAGTTTAAAATTACCTGCGATTACAAGTCAATTTCTGGACGAAAGACCAAATGTAACGATTTCCATCGAAGTTGGAAGTGCACACATGTTAAACGAATGTGTTGCTACAGGTAATTTAGATTTCGCTATCAGCACCCAACCTTCTAATGAGTCTCACCTTTTATTTCAACCATTATTTACTGAACCACTTGGGTTGCTTTTACATAAAAATCATTCACTTGCTGTAAAAGAAGAAATAACGTTAAACGATTTGTTCGGACAACGATTTGTTTTGACAGAGCAGAAATGTACGATCCGAGAAGTTGCCGAACGTGCTTTTGCCAATCAGGAAACAGAGATCTCGGTGATGTTCGAATGTGGAAGCCTTGAAGTTGTAAAAAGAATGGTCCAGCATCAAGCAGGAATGGCGATCGTTCCGCAAATTATTGCCACAGATTGCATCCCGGGAACAATATTTAAAGAATTAAGTCATGCAAACCTTCATTTAACAGTCGGTTTTGTCTACAGAAAAGATAAACATCCGTACTGCCTTGCTTTGCAGACATTTCTTAACGTTTTGCAAAATGAACTCTACACAGAAAACTAGTTTGTGTCGATGGATTCTATTATGGTTCAATTTCGATCGGCATCGGATGACTGTAAATTTGATTTGCGCTTTTCACTACGTATCCCCCAGACGTATAATCGATGACCATTTCTTGATCCATAAAAAGAAGCGTCGATTCATTTACATAAACGGGACGCCAGTTCGTTTGGATTGAAACCGTTCGGTCATCGAAATTCCGAACGAACAGCAACCGAAATAATCCGTCCAACTCACTGCCACACCCTCCAACTTCGTAAATGATGAAAACGGAATGCTCTCGGTATTTTTCACTTAGTTTTTGTAATCGAGCGATCGCATGAAGTGTCAAGATGATTTTCATTACTCCATCCTCCTAGTTGGGATTAAACGGGGAATAGCTGATAAACTCCCACGAATATGGGTGCGCCTGTTCCGTTTGTATGACTTCGTCAATGGTAAATTCAATCAATCGCTCGGCACCAGGAAATTGAGCTTGCTCTGGTCCATCCATTTCCCAAATAATACAAGATGTACCTGTTAGCTGTAACGTATGTCCATATTCAAAATTGATAAACAGCAATCCTGTTTTTGGATTTTCTACCACATTGCCTAGCGTATTAAACATCATATTTCCTAAGTAGTCAGGGAAAAGAAGTTTCGTATCGTTTACTACATAAACAAATCCTGGCTGTCCTCCTCGATGTGAAATGTCGGTTTTTCCTAATGCATTCGCGCTTGAAATAAAGAATGTATCAGACTTTTTAATCCAACTCTGCTGTTCTTTATTCAATCTCATTCCTCTTACTTCTTCAAGCTTTCGATCATTGCCCCTATTACGTTTAATTTCTTTTCTTGCCTGAATGTATTTAGGACAGTTTCCATATACTTGCTCCGTCTTAACGATTATTCTCCCTTCGTCTAAAGCGTCCGCAAACCCGTTAATCCGAATACGAATCCTTCGCGAAAATTCGATAACAATCATACCAACGTTCGGGTTGTGTTGAAGATGGGAATATAATTGTTCATACTTATGAAATGGAGCTTGAATGCTAATTGTATGTTGATCGATTACCCGAATAAATCCTTGATGACCACTTATTAACGAAGCCCATAGCCTTCCCTTTAAATCGGTTG
Organism: Bacillus sp. FJAT-47783; assembly: GCF_022808615.1. Classification (GTDB taxonomy): domain Bacteria; phylum Bacillota; class Bacilli; order Bacillales; family Aeribacillaceae; genus Bacillus_BZ. The sequence continues at coordinate 6,148 of NZ_JAKZKS010000030.1, read as the reverse complement.
TACCAATTGCCAACAGTGGCTGTACTTCGATAAACGATTGAATTGATTTCGGGATATACGGTTGAACCATTCTCCCTACGGCATCTGCTTGTTTGATAACACCTACTTTCTTTTGTACCTCACGCTCACCAGAATGAAATATTTCCATCCTCTAAAAGCCCCTTTCTATCGCATTTTCATTTATTATAAATCACTCTTTATTATTTGAAAAATTGAATTATTTGAATGTTAATATCATTTTTTTGAATATGAGCGCCTCCCCCTCTTTGTGGTGTTTTTTTCCTTATTAATTCTAATTATCGACATTTCCATTCATCTTGCTCTCCTCTCCTTCAAAAGTCATGATGTTTCCATTCCCTGTTTAAATTTATATTAAATAATCTTTTTTCTTTACAAATATATAATTTTATATAATAATAGTTTTGTGATTAAAATAATTATAATTTAATTATAATTTTAAAGGAGGAATTTTTATTATGTCATTAATTGGTACTGAAGTAAAACCATTCAAAGCAAAAGCTTACAAAAACGGTGAATTTATGGATGTAACGAATGAAGATTTAAAAGGACAATGGAGTGTATTTTGCTTCTACCCTGCTGACTTCACATTCGTATGTCCAACGGAACTTGAAGACCTTCAAAATCATTACGAAGAATTAAAGAAACTTGGTGTTGAAGTTTACTCAGTTTCAACGGATACACATTTTACCCATAAAGGATGGCACGATAGCTCAGAAACGATTGGTAAAATTGAGTACGCGATGATCGGTGACCCTTCTCAAATCATTTCTCGCAACTTTGAAGTGTTAAACGAAGAAGAAGGTCTTGCAGATCGTGGAACATTTATCATCGATCCAGACGGCGTGATCCAAACAGTAGAAATTAACGCTAGTGGAATCGGTCGTGATGCAAGCACATTAATGAACAAAATTAAAGCAGCTCAATATGTTCGCAACAACCCAGGTGAAGTTTGCCCAGCAAAATGGCAAGAAGGCGAAAAAACACTTAGACAAAGCCTAGATTTAGTAGGAAAAATTTAAGGAGCGGAATAAAAACATGGTCCTTGAAGCAGAAATTAAAACACAGGTAAACCAATACTTACAACTATTAGAAAACGATATTGTCTTAAAGGTTAGTACAGGCACTGATGAAGTATCAAAAGAGATGCTCGCTCTCATTGATGAGCTAGCCTCCATGTCATCGAACATCTCGGTAGAAAAAGCACGATTAAAAAGAACACCAAGCTTTAGCGTGAACCGTGTAGGCGAAGACACAGGTATCACATTTGCTGGTGTTCCTTTAGGACATGAATTCACCTCTTTAGTACTAGCCTTACTACAAGTCAGTGGCCGAGCACCCAAAATTGACGAAAGTGTTATGACAAAAATTAAAAACTTAAAAGGTGAATATCATTTCGAATCTTATGTTAGCTTAAGTTGTCACAACTGTCCAGAAGTCGTTCAAGCTTTAAATATGATGAGCAGTTTAAATCCAGGAATTACCCACACAATGATTGATGGAGCAGCCTATAAAGAGGAAGCGGAAAGTAAAAATGTCATGGCAGTACCATCTGTATTTCTTAATGGAGAATTCTTTAGCGGTGGACGTATGACTGTCGACGAAATTCTTGCGAAACTTGGAGATAGTCCAAGTGCTGAGGAATTTTCTTCAAAAGAACCCTATGATGTACTCGTCGTAGGCGGAGGCCCTGCTGGTTCAAGTGCAGCGATCTATTCTGCTCGAAAAGGAATTCGTACAGGTATTGTAGCCGAACGCTTCGGTGGTCAAGTGCTTGATACAATGAGCATTGAAAATTTTATTAGTGTAAAACATACAGAAGGACCAAAACTTGTTACAAGCCTTGAAGAGCATGTAAAAGAGTATAACGTAGACGTTATGAACTTACAGCGTGCCGTCCGATTAGACAAGAAGGATTTATTTGAAGTGGAACTTGAAAATGGCGCAGTACTTAAAAGTAAAAGCATTATTATTTCAACAGGTGCCCGTTGGCGCAACCTAGACATCCCCGGGGAACAAAAATTCAAAAACAAAGGAGTTGCCTACTGTCCACACTGTGACGGACCATTATTTGAAGGAAAGCACGTGGCCGTTATTGGTGGAGGAAACTCCGGTGTTGAAGCAGCGATTGACTTAGCTGGTATCGTCGATCATGTAACGCTATTTGAGTTCATGCCAGAATTAAAAGCTGACGATGTCCTGCAAAAACGCTTATATAGCCTACCGAACGTTACAGTTCTAAAAAATGTACAAACAAAAGAAATAACTGGAACAGACAACGTTGAAGGTATAGCGTATATCGACAGAGAATCCGGCGAAGAAAAACATATCGACTTACAAGGTGTCTTTGTCCAAATCGGCCTTGTTCCAAATACAGGTTGGCTCGAAGGAACACTTGAGCGTACGCGCTTCGGTGAAATCATCGTCGACCAACACGGTGCAACCAACATCCCTGGCGTCTTTGCAGCAGGGGACTGTACCAATAACCCTTACAAGCAAATTATCATCTCCATGGGCTCTGGCGCGACAGCAGCACTTGGTGCGTTTGATTATTTAATTCGAAATGAATGAAGGGAATTGACCATTACCTAAAAGCGTCAAAGGCATTTTTGCACTTTGACGCTTTTTATATACGCACATACCCGCTCTTTTTTAATGCATTAATGCACTACCAAAACCCTAATATTTATCTACTGTCGCACCTAAGGTCGCACCACGAATTTGTTGTATATTGTTATACTTTTGCAGTTCACTCGGCTCTCCTGTTACCACAACACCAATAATGGATAAGTTTTCTGCCGTTAATTCCTTCTCGCCATTGTTCGTTATGGAATTATAGATTTTTTCTGCTTCTTCTTGATACATGCCCTTCTTAAACTAACTACATAATAAAAAACATTATTATATTAATTGCTAACAAAGTTACAAGCAATCCAAGAATAATTTTTTTAAAAGTGAACGTTATAGTACCTTTTTCACTCCATTAAAAATGAAAAAGAAAATTATTAATGTAACTAAGAAAATGGTGATATCCATTTTATATCACCTCAATTGGCGGTCAGTCTCATTTGTTTCTAGTAAATTTTTTTATTAACACTCAAATAAAAACGGTTATGATATTTTTTTATTCTTCAAAACAGGAAAATACACCGTAATCATCGTACCTTGATGAAGTTGTGAATGGACGGAAATGGTTCCATGATGTGCCTGTACAATGGCATTTGCGATGCTCATGCCTAGTCCACTTCCATCAACTTTTCCCTCACTATTTGTTCCACGATAGTAACGCGAGAATAACCGTTCTTTCGTTTCCTCATCCATCCCAATTCCGTTATCTTTAACTATTAAAGCTATTTGTTCATCGTCCTTTTCAACCGAAATCATAACTTTTGTTTCCGGCGGATTATGTTTTATGGCATTAATCACAAGGTTATCCAGTAAGCGCTCAATCCACTGTGGATTTCCTTCCAAAAATATTTCATCTTGAGCATCAAAATAAAGATTGCTATATTCTTTATACTTTTCCAAACAAGTGTGAATGACACTGATGATATCAAAGGTTTCAAATTGAGAATGCCATTCTTGCTGTTTTAATTTCGCAACGAAGGAGAAGTCCTGAATAAGCTCTAACATATAATCACTTTTCTTCCGAATCGCTTCGCCAATTTCTTGAAGCTCCTCTTGATCCCACTCATATTGATCACTTTCAAGCATGTATCCATATCCTTGAATGGTCGAAAGGGGTGTGCGTAAATCATGGGATATTCCTGCCATCCACTCTTCTCTTTTTTGATCAAGGCGTTCCCGCTCTTTCTCTGAACGAGCTAATTGCTCAGCCATATGGTAAAACTCTTGAATCACTTCTTTATACAGACGAAAACGAAGGCGTATTCGATTTTTTTTATTAAACAACTTCTTGCGTTCGTTTGCTGTAAAAACTTCTTCATACTGACCATTTTTCATTCGTTCTAACCAGCTAATAAATAATAAAAGTGGTTGCCCATAGCGAATCCCATGCCAAATAGAGAGAGAGATTAAGATGATTAAAAAAACAATCCCAATAATCGTTAACACAATAATAATTTGTTGTATCGTTGAAATTTGTATGTTCTTAGTTTCCGATTCTGTATGAAGAACCCACATAAAACCATTAACGTTCTTTACGTTAATAGCCGTATCATATTTTTTAGGATTTGCTAAACGATCATGGATTTCAATAGTTTTGTACTTCATAGGTGTTTGACCATTTCCAATCCTTTGGATGACTTCCCCATCAGAATTTACAATATCTAAAAATCCTTCAACAGATTTTAACTCTTGTTTTAATACAGGAAGGTGGTGTGGATTGACTTTGCTACCTTCACTAAATTCATCAACCCATTTATTCAATAGTTTTTGTTTATGATTTTGAAAACCCATAATAAATAAATAAGGCTCGTCGTAATAATAAGAGTCGATTAAAGTAGTAATCTCGTATTGTTTATAAGATTTTTGATGTTCCAATTCCGTAATCTCTTTAAATGAATAGTGGGAAGGAATAACATTCGGTACATTTACAGAATAAATAACATCCCCCTCTTCATTCACAATTTGAAGCCACATATCCTTCTTTTTAAGCTCTTCATTCCATATATCTGGAACGTTGACATCGCCATCTACAATTATTGTTTCTGTTGTGATTGTATCAAGCACTCCTTCTGGATAATGACGGTTTATTTCTTGATTTACTATAAAGTATGTTAAGAAGAAAAATGCTATAAGCAACACCGTTATAACAAAAAGTAATAGAAGGATAAACTGTATGGAGAAATGAAAAGCAATTCTACGCTTTATTGATTTCATGATACTTACTCCTTGACTAACTTATAGCCTAGACCGCGAACGGTTACAAGGTATTTAGGATTGCTTGGCTCTGGCTCAATTCGCTCTCTAACCCTTCGAATATGTACCATGATCGTGTTGTCATCAACGATATGATTCAATCCCCAAACCGCCTCAAACAATTCTTCTTTCGAAAACACACGATTAGGGTGTTTACATAAATAAAGCAACAATTTAAATACGAGTGGCGAACAAGTTACACTTTTCCCTTTCACCTTCAATTCTTTTGTCATTTCATTTACTTGAAAATGGCCAAAATCATAGATTAGCGATTTTTTCACTCCTGATGCCTCCATAGGCATTTGAAACATTCTTCTTTGTACCGCCTTCATCCGAGCAACGATTTCCAGTGGATTAAATGGCTTTGTGACATAATCGTCACCTCCCATTGCGAATCCTGTTAAAACATCGAGATCGGATGTTTTGGCTGTTAGATACAAAATATATGCATTTGTTTTCTCACGGATTTTCGGTCCAAGCTCAAATCCATTCCCATCTGGTAACATGACATCTAGAACGATAAAGTCAAAAGAATACACCTCAATCTGTTGCAGCGCTTCTTTTGCTGTAAAGGCTGTTTTTATTGAAGCGTACCCCTCTTTTATGATACTTACTCCTTGACTAACTTATAGCCTAGACCGCGAACGGTTACAAGGTATTTAGGATTGCTTGGCTCTGGCTCAATTCGCTCTCTAACCCTTCGAATATGTACCATGATCGTGTTGTCATCAACGATATGATTCAATCCCCAAACCGCCTCAAACAATTCTTCTTTCGAAAACACACGATTAGGGTGTTTACATAAATAAAGCAACAATTTAAATACGAGTGGCGAACAAGTTACACTTTTCCCTTTCACCTTCAATTCTTTTGTCATTTCATTTACTTGAAAATGGCCAAAATCATAGATTAGCGATTTTTTCACTCCTGATGCCTCCATAGGCATTTGAAACATTCTTCTTTGTACCGCCTTCATCCGAGCAACGATTTCCAGTGGATTAAATGGCTTTGTGACATAATCGTCACCTCCCATTGCGAATCCTGTTAAAACATCGAGATCGGATGTTTTGGCTGTTAGATACAAAATATATGCATTTGTTTTCTCACGGATTTTCGGTCCAAGCTCAAATCCATTCCCATCTGGTAACATGACATCTAGAACGATAAAGTCAAAAGAATACACCTCAATCTGTTGCAGCGCTTCTTTTGCTGTAAAGGCTGTTTTTATTGAAGCGTACCCCTCTTTTAT
>NZ_JAKZKS010000003.1 GCF_022808615.1 Bacillus sp. FJAT-47783 | reverse complement strand
GAAGATGTCCTTAAAAAGTCAAATCGAAAAATCAAAAAACTAATACAAAGTCAACTACAGCAATGGGTAGCAGCCTTACCTAACTATATCAAGGCTTATTTGCCGATTTCAGTATGCGAAGTTTGAGTAATTAATTAATTTCTTTGTGAGGAGGTGTTAAATGAAAAAGGCTGGATTATTGTTACTATTAATTATAGTTTGCTTTTCCCTCTTTATATATATTAGTAGTTTTCCAGAAAAAAAGATGCAAGAAGAGGGAATGTGGGGAGTAAATCTAGTTAGCCCATTATCTAACATTAACTCTCTAAAGCCAATAAAGATAGCGATTGTTGATAGTGGTATCAATAAAACTCATTTAGAATTCAAAGGGATATTATTTGAGGAATTTAATGCCATTAATCCAGATGTACAGATTAAAGATGATTTTGGGCATGGGACTGCAATTGCGGGGGTTATCGCTGCGCGTGGAGAAAACATTCGTGGTGTATTAAATAAAAATTTTAAATTATATGATGTTAAAGTGTTAGATGAGAATGGGCAAGGAAATATTGAAAATGTTGTAAGAGGTCTTAATTGGAGTATTGAACAGAATGTAGACATCATTAATATAAGCTTCGGATTTCAAAAAGACTATGATGAACTACAGTCAGTGATCAATAAGGCAATAAGTAAAAACATTATAGTTGTTGCTGCAGCAGGGAATACGCTTGGCACTTATGTTGACTATCCAGCGAAATATAATAATGTATTATCTATAACTTCAATTAACGATAAGTTAAAAAAAGACCCCTTTTCTGCTAGTGGAAAAGTTGATTATTCTGCTCCAGGAGTGAATATAAAATCAACTAACAATATCGGAGATTATAGCATATTTAATGGCACTTCTTTTGCAACTGCTTTTGCGACGGGTTCTATAGCCTGTTTACTATCTAAAAATAATAAGGATAGTATAGATTTAGGAGAATTGTTACAAGCACATACCTTGGATTTAGGTGTGAGTGGATATGATAAAGAGTTTGGACATGGATTGATTATTTGTAACTAAAAGGAGTATTGTTATGAAACGTTATTTAATAAGAATACTAGTTTTAACCTTGATGATTTCAGGAATTATGCCAAGTTTTTCAAGTGCAAATTCTAGTGAGAATATTATTGAAACTGGAAATGATAATGTTAGAGTTGAAGAAAGTAATGGAGAGGAATATGAGGTTAATATTGAAGAAGAGTTAAATGTAGATTTAGAAGAAGATATTGAGATGAAGGTAAAGGAAGTCTCACACGATGAAGTGGTAGTTTCAACCGAACTCGAGACAGAAGATTTATTAATAAACACCGATATGAGTATTGATGAGGGAACTGGTGAAGTAACACTCACTGGTACCACAGAATTAGAAAATGGGCAAGAAGCTACTCAAAGTTTTAACGTTGTGTTTGAGGAAATTGTGGGAACTGATTTTGTAGCAACCTTTATTGACCGAAAAACTGGAGAGTCTTATCAAGTAAATACTATTGACGCCCAAGCATCTATTGCACCTGCAATAATAGTCGGATTGGTAGCTAGATATGGTATTAAGTGGGCTATAAAGAAATACGGAAAGAAGTTTCTCATTAAAACTTTTAAGAATCAAGCAATTAAAAAGGCGATAAAAAAAGTTGCAAATTTTTCAGTGAGTAACAAGCATCTAAGTAATGCCGGTGGTAATTATCGTAAATTTAATACAACTAGTAAGAGTCAAGTAAATAAATGGATAAAAGAAGCCTTGAACTCAAAAAATGTTTCTGTATCCCTAAATGATAGTAAAAAATTATCATTTATTATCATTGCAGATCTTGGTAAAAAGATTGGTACTAAGGGGGAAACAAAAATAAAGATTGTTATAGGGTGGGACAGCATAATATGGACAGCATATCCAATAAAATAGAGTTTTTTTATCAATTTACTTCAAATGAATCAGATATTCCTAAAAGATTAAGAAAAGACTCTTCTACCGCATTTCGAATTGAAGGGGACTTCAAAATTAGAATAAATGATAAATTGTATTTTGAAGAAAATATTGCTTTATTAGAATTCTATTTATATTTAAATAAATGGATATCTAATATTGAGAAAAAAGGAACAGTTCCAGAATTCAGATATTATTCGCTTGAATATGATGAAGACGAACCGATTATATCGTTATTACCTTTTAATAAAAAAGCACGAATAAATTCCATTTGGGAAGTACAAAAAATTTATAATGTGTTTGATTTAAAATATATTGTTGAAAAATTAAAATCTCTATGTTTTCAATTGGGGGAAGATATAGAAAGTCATTATAATATTAAGTTAAAAACATACATAGATAAGGTACCCCTTAAGGAGTATTAATAATAACCCGAATGACAAAATGCGGATTTCCGTTAGTAAATGCATTTTTTATTAGATTCATGAAGACGCTATATACAATACCTTGCTATTAGCGTCTCGGCCGGCTCAGTAAAATTTGAGTCGGCTTTTTTATGTTGAAATATATATTACCGATACAATCGGTATTAACCGTTCATCTTTCCAGTTGTACAAATCGTCCAAGTTGCACTGACTTAATAGCTTTATCCCACATTCGGCAGGTGCCAAATTAAGAAATTTGATTTTTGAAGGGAAATGTTCCCTCCTCCTCGAAAAATATCACTAATGAATGATTGTGGGGGAATGATTCCGATGACACAGACGGATCAAATTTTGACACTTTCGGCTGGACCTCTCAATTGATTTCTGCCATTTGTGATGAGATAGGATTTGAAAAAATAAACGAACAGCTTGAATGGGACAAGAACCGCTGTCATTTATCACCTGGCACCCGCTTGAAAGCAAAGCAAGCGAATTCTAGAGCTGGCCGGCTATGATCTCTCCATGTATGTGTCGAAGAAAGCAGAAAATCAACCAAAGTAAGCTAAAATTGGGGTGAACTCGATTATGATTGTCGAACAAGAAAGGAAAATCTAGAAAAACGTCGAGAGAGATGTGAATAGATGGATTTTATAAACGGCACCTTAGAAAATAGGACATTCATAATTCTGAGGTGCCGAATATGGGCCAATAGAATTGAAGGAAAAATCAAATTTTCAAATATTGAGAAATAATAGCCTATTTGGTAATATACAAGGTGTGTCTTCCTATTCTGATTGAAATTGAAAGGAGAAAGACAATGCAAAAACTACTGTTAGCATCCCACTCTCCTCGTCGAAAAGAGCTCATGGAGCGATTAAGAGTTCCGTTTGAAGTGATGGGAAGTGATATTGAAGAGAAAATTGACCACAGTCAGTCACCTGATGAAATTGTTCAATCTTTAGCCTTTCAAAAAGCTTCATCGATTGCTAAACAGTATCCAGAGTGCTATACAATTGGAGCTGATACAATTGTTGTGTACGAAAATCAAATTTTAGGAAAACCGAAAGATGAACAGCATGCCTTTCAAATGCTCCATTCATTGTCTGGGAAAAAACATAAAGTGTTAACAGGTGTATCCATTCATTACCTTGAAAAACATGTTAATTTTTATGAGGAAACAGAAGTGACTTTTTGGGAACTATCTAAAGAGGAAATTTCATCCTACATTCAATCGAAGGAACCGTTTGATAAAGCAGGGGCATACGGAATTCAAGGGTTTGGATCACTTTTTGTAAAAGAAATAAAAGGGGACTATTTTAATGTAGTCGGTTTACCGATCGCATCCGTATATCGACAGTTAAAAAATCTCCATTTTCCTTTTTAAAAAATCAATGCCGGTAAGGGAAGGGATGAATAGATAAGGAGGATAACGTTATTAATGAAACCATTATCGATTCGTGACTTCCCGAAAAATGATCGTCCGAGAGAAAGAATGATGAATGAAGGTCCAGAAAGCTTATCAAACCATGAACTTTTAGCAATTCTGCTAAGAACAGGAACGAAAAATGAGTCTGTACTCCATTTATCTAACAAAGTTTTAAAACAGTTTGACGGATTGAGAATGTTGAAAGATGCGTCAATTGAAGAAATTACAAGCATACCTGGTATCGGTACAGCGAAGGCCGTACAAGTAATGGCCGCACTTGAACTAGGTAGGAGAGTTCATCAATTAACCTTCCAAGAGCGATATGCAATTCGTTCACCGAAGGATGCTGCAAACTATGTAATGGAAGAAATGCGCTTTTTAACACAAGAACATTTCGTATGCCTTTATTTAAACACCAAGAATCAAGTACTTCAAAAACGAACCGTGTTTATCGGAAGTTTAAACGCCTCTATTGTTCACCCTCGAGAAGTTTTTAAAGAAGCCTTAAAGCGCTCAGCCGCTTCAATTATTTGCATGCATAACCATCCATCAGGTGACCCAACGCCAAGTCGAGAAGATATAGAAGTGACAAAGCGTTTATCGGAATGTGGGAAACTCATAGGCATAGAAGTGTTAGACCATATTATCATTGGAGAGCAAAAATATGTGAGTTTAAAAGAAAAAGGATATTTGTAACACTTTTTTTTTGAGAAAATTACGTTATAATAATGTTTATGGGTTTTTTTGAAATTAGAAAATCATTGACCTTTTAAATAAAAATAAAACGAAATGGATGTCAATTCGATCAGAAAGGGAGATACAGTTCATGTTAGGAATTGGTACAAGAGACCTTGGGATAGACTTAGGAACTGCTAACACTTTAGTGTTTGTAAAAGGGAAAGGCGTTGTCGTTCGTGAGCCGTCTGTGGTTGCTTTACAAACAGATACGAAACAAATTGTTGCAGTTGGAAACGATGCGAAAAATATGATTGGTCGTACACCTGGTAATGTTGTCGCTTTACGTCCAATGAAAGACGGAGTCATTGCTGATTACGATACAACGGCAACGATGATGAAGTATTACATAAAGCAAGCTACAAAAAATAAAGGATTATTTTCACGTAAACCTTATATTATGGTATGTGTTCCGTCAGGCATTACGGCTGTAGAAGAACGTGCTGTAATCGATGCAACGAGACAAGCTGGAGCTCGGGATGCTTACACAATTGAAGAACCTTTTGCAGCAGCAATCGGAGCAAACCTTCCAGTTTGGGAGCCTACAGGTAGTATGGTTGTTGATATTGGTGGAGGAACGACGGAAGTTGCTATCATTTCATTAGGAGGTATCGTCACGAGCCAATCCATCCGTCTTGCCGGAGATGAAATGGATGATGCGATTATTAATTATATTCGAAAAACGTACAATTTAATGATCGGTGACAGAACGGCTGAAGCGATTAAATTGGAAATTGGTTCAGCTGACTCCTCTGAAGATATAGATAATATGGAAATACGCGGTCGTGATTTATTAACGGGATTACCGAAAACGATCGAAATATCAGCGAAAGAAGTTTCTGAAGCGCTACATGATACGGTTTATGCCATTGTGGATGCTGTTAAGAATACGTTAGAAAAAACTCCACCAGAATTAGCAGCGGACATTATGGATCGAGGAATTGTATTAACAGGTGGAGGGGCTTTATTACGAAATCTTGACAAAGTGATTAGTGAAGAAACGAACATGCCAGTTCTTATCGCGGAAAATCCGCTTGATTGTGTAGCGATTGGTACAGGTAAGGCGTTGGACCACATTCATTTATTTAAAAATCGAGCGAAAGATCACAGGTAGTTAGAGGTGTAAATCATGCCACAATTTTTATTAAATAAACGTTTAATCCTTTTGCTCGTAGGTGTTATTTTGCTAGTGGCATTGATTGGTTTTTCCTTTAAAAAGGATCGAAATCTTTCTTGGCCTGAGGAATTTATTCAAGATACGACTGGACTTGTCCAAAGTGTATTTCATAGGCCCGCTCAATATGTAGCGGGCTTCTTTGAAAATGTCAATGACTTATTAACTACATACGAAGAGAATGAAATATTACGGAGCCAGCTTAACAGTTATATGCAACTAGAAGAACGCATTCAACACTTAGAGTTAGAAAATAAAAAACTTAAAGAAGAACTAAATATTATGAATGAAAAAGATTTAAGTGATTTTGAATCGATTCGAGCAACGGTTTACGTGCGTAACCCTGATCAGTGGAACGATTTAATTAAAATTAATAAAGGTAAGATTCATGGTGTTGAAAAAGATATGGCTGTTATGACGGCAAAAGGATTAATAGGAAAAGTGAAAAGTACGAGTCAATTTACGTCAACGGTCCAATTATTAAGTGCCCCAAATCGTGAAAATCGAATTTCTGCTTTAATAACGACGGAAAAAGCAGCAGTATTTGGCTTAATCGAAGGCTTCGATACCGAACTAAAAGCACTAGAGATGAAAATTATTGAATCAGATACGGAAATTAAAAAGGGAGACGGTGTTACGACTTCTGGTTTAGGCGGTATTTTTCCTAAAGGGTTACCAATAGGAGAAGTCATTAAAGTTGAACCGGATGCTTATGGGCTATCGAAAATTGCTTATATTAAACCAGCCGCAGACTTTTATAATATTGAACATGTGATGGTAGTAAAGCGAGATATGCCAACTGTCGACATAAATGACACAACGGAAGAGGAAGAAGAAGAATGATTAAGCGTTTTTTTCTTCTGTTTGCGATATTTATTACATTTGTCATTGAGAGTATTTTTGTTGATTTAATCCCACTCCCATTTGTATCCGAACAACAGGTTGTGGTTCCGCATTTTTTAGTTGTTGCGATTATCGCGGTCACCGCTTACACAACCCAAGGATTCGGTATACTTTGCGGGATTCTTTTCGGCTTTTTGTATGATGTCGTTTACACAGAAGTCATAGGTATTTACACATTTTCTTATCCTGTTTTAGCTTTTTTAACGAGGCATGCTTTAAGAGCTTTTCATAATAATGCATTCGTACTCGTTTTATTAAGCATGGTGTCCATTTCGATTTTAGAATTTTATACTTACGGAATTTATTTGGCGATCGGTGTGACGAAACTTGATTTGCATACATTCATAAACAGCCGGCTCTTACCTACGTTAGCGGTTAATGTTTTAGTCTCTTTATTGTTAATCTATCCATTTAAACAATTTATTTTGAGCTTGCAGTTAGGACAAAATGAAGATTAAATTATGGTGAATTTAAAGGGATTTTAAAATCAAATGTCGAAATAGTTTTTGTGTTGAGGTGAACTTCGTGAAAGCTCAAAAACAATATTATGTAACGATTAAAGGGACAAAGGATGGATTAACTTTATATTTAGACGATTCATGCTCGTTTAAAGACCTTGAGCGGGAATTGGATATATTACTTTCAAAACGGCAATATGTTCAAGAAGATAGTCCGTTAATTGGGGTTATTTTAAAAGTTGGGAACCGTTATTTGACGGAACAGCAGGAAGAACGAATAAAAACGTTAATCCGGAAAAAACGAAACTTATTCGTGCAGTCCATCGAATCGAATGTCATGACAAAAGAAGAAGCGAAGAGATGGAAACAGGAAACAGAAATTGTATCGATTGCAAAAATTGTTCGTTCTGGACAAGTTATTAAAATAAATGGAGATTTATTATTAATAGGAGATGTAAATCCAGGAGGAACAGTTATAGCAACTGGAAATATTTTTGTAATGGGGTCTTTAAAGGGAAATGCTCATGCAGGATTTGAGGGTAACCGAGAGGCGGTCATTGCGGCATCCATTATGGCTCCATTACAGCTTCGCATTTCAAACGTACTAAGTCGACCGCAAGAAGAAAAGCATCATCAACATGTGAGTGGATCAATGGAGTGTGCTTATATAGACGATGATGCGATAGTCATTGAACGTTTACAACAACTATCACATCTTAGACCCAATTTAACTAGGTTTGAGGGGGAATGAATAATGGGTGAGGCAATAGTCATTACATCGGGTAAAGGTGGAGTGGGTAAGACGACAACCTCCGCTAACCTTGGAACGGCATTGGCTATATTCGGAAAAAAAGTTTGTTTAGTCGATACGGATATAGGACTAAGAAACTTAGATGTCGTCATGGGGTTAGAGAACCGGATCATTTACGACTTGGTAGACGTTGTGCAAGGTCGTTGCAAGCTTCATCAAGCACTTGTAAAAGATAAACGGTTTGATGGTTTACTATATTTATTACCTGCAGCCCAAACGAGTGATAAGTCAGCTGTCTCTCCTAATGAAATGGCGAAGCTTATTGAAGGGTTAAAGCAAGAATATGATTATATTATTATTGATTGTCCTGCTGGGATTGAGCAAGGATATAAGAATGCAGTTGCTGGTGCGGATAAGGCAATTGTTGTTACAACACCTGAGATTTCTGCTGTTCGAGATGCAGACCGAATTATCGGTTTGTTAGAAAAGGAAGATATAGAACCGCCAAAACTCATCATCAATCGTATTCGTAACCATCTTGTTCAAAACGGAGACATGTTGGAAGTCGATGAAATTGTTCAACACTTATCGATTGATCTAATTGGAATTGTTGCCGATGATGACGACGTAATAAAAGCCTCAAACAACGGTGAACCAATCGTTATGAACCCTGATAATAAAGCATCCATTGCCTATCGAAATATTGCCCGGAGAATTTTAGGTGAATCTGTTCCGCTCCTTGCCTTTGACGAGCCAGAAAAAGGTGTATTCGCAAAAATTAAACGATTTTTCGGAGTTAAAGTTTAATGAATCCTTATATTTAAAGCAATCTTCCAATGAAGATTGCTTTATTTTGTTGTGAAGAAAATGATAAAATTCCAACCTTTGGACAATTTTGTTCATCGTGTTTTGCGTCTAGCTCCGGGTGTTAGCGGCTTGCAAGCTTCCCATTTCATCCGTACGATAAGTCAACATCGACTAAAAACTCGCCCTGCGCTTTTGTTTTGTTGTTCATGACAAAAGCGGATATGATTTTGAGTAAAGTCATAACAGGTAAGGACAAGGCATAAACTTGTACAAACATGAAAAAAAGGGTGATGTACAATCATGAATCGCCGTAAGGAAGAAATAAAAAGAAGAATCGCAAAACGAAAACGTGAGCGATCCCAAATACTAACGAATCATGACCATCTAGAAACGAAGCGGCACATTACAACTGAAGAGGATACGTACGGCTTTCAATCAACCGCCTCACATACGAAAGACGGTTCTTCAAAAGGAATTCACCCATTATTTCGTTCCGATTTATTTATGTTGAAATTACTTATTGCCTCATGCCTTGTATTGATTACGGCCATTATCGACAAAAATAATCAACCACCTTTTCAAAAAGCACAACAAACTGTTCAAAATATAATGGAAACAGAATTTCAATTTGCAGCCGTCTCAAAATGGTATGAGGAACGATTTGGTAATCCGGTTGCTTTATTTTCGCCCTCTGAAACAAATTCTAATTCGAATCAATCTCCTCAATACGCGGTTCCAGCTTCTGGAAGGGTGCTAGAAACCTTTGAAGATAATGGCCAAGGAATAACAGTGGAAACAACGGATAAAGAGGTGGAAGCGATGAATGAAGGAATGGTCATTGAGGTGCGGAAAATGGAAGAAACAGGGCTGACGGTTGTTTTACAGCATGCAGATGGAACGGAGACGTGGTATGGAAACTTACAGGAAATTGATGTTGCCCTTTATGATTTTGTCGAAATGGGGAAAACAATCGGCCAAGTGAAACAAAGTGAAGGAGAACAGGGTACTTTTTATTTTGCGATAAAAAAAGGGGATCGGTTTATTGATCCGAATCAGGTGATATCATTTGAGTAAATATACTTCGTTATTGTTAAAAGTTCACATTCACCCACTTTTATGGATTGTAGCCGGTTTGAGTATTGTGACAGCTCAATTTAAGGAACTTTGTATGCTTTTTTTGATTGTATTTTGTCATGAAATGGGCCATGCCGTATGTGCCCGTTTTTTTTCATGGCGGGTGAAAACGATCATGTTGTTGCCATTTGGTGGTGTTGTCGAAGTAGATGAGCATGGCAATCGTCCATTTAAAGAAGATCTATTTGTTACATTGTTTGGCCCGCTGCAACATATTCCGATGCAACTAGTTGTGTATCTTCTTTTTCAAATGAATATCCTTTCTGTTGATACGTTTAAGTTATTTACGTTACTTAATGCATCGATCTTTGTCTTTAATTTAATTCCAATTTGGCCGCTAGATGGAGGGAAACTGCTCTTTTTATGGTTTTCCCATATTCGGCCCTTCTCGATAGCTCATCGAATGGTTATCATTGCTTCAAGTGCGATATTAGGACTTATGGTGCTAGCTTTAGTTTTTTTAGCTCCTTTTGCGCTCAATTTATGGCTCATAATCGGCTTTATTTTGTACTCGTTATATATTGAGTATAAACAACGAAAATATGCTTATATTCGCTTTTTAATGGAACGTTACTATGGGAAAAAGCATGAATTTTTGTCGTTAAAGCCACTGGAAGTGAATGAAGAGGAATTTTTGTACGAAGTGCTTCTGAAATTTCAAAGAGGATGTAAACATCCCATTATCGTTTATCAAAATGGGAATAAAAAATTTCAAATTGATGAAAATGAAGTATTGCATGCTTTTTTTAAAGAAAAACGTACAAATGCGAGAATGGGTGAGCTGGCGTATGTTTATTGACGATTTCGGTAAAACATGAGTTAATGAAGAAAATGTGTAGGAAGAAATGAGGAATTCGTTTTGAGGAAGCTAATTGTAAATGCCGTAACAGATGAAGAAAGAATTGCCTTACTTGAAGATGGCAGACTAGCCGAAATTTTTATTAAAGAAGTTCAAAATGAGATATCGCCAGGGAATATCTATATTGGTCGAGTGCAAAAAGTATTACCAGGGCTACAAGCGGCTTTTGTCGACATTGGCAATGGAATAAATGGATATTTACATCGAAATGATGTTTTAGCGTATATGAGGGCTATAAAAGAAAATCCATCGAATGAAAATAAAAGTATTTCATCCTTTATTCGAGAAGGGGAAGACGTGATCGTTCAAATCATAAAGGAAGGGGATCATCAGAAAGCACCGAAACTATCAATGAACTTAGAATTTAAAAGCTCATCAATCATCTATAAACCATTTGAGCATCATGTAGCCCTTTCAAAAAAAATAACAAATCAAGAAGAGCGAACAAGACTTGAACAATTTGCGAATGAAGCATTGAATGAAGGGGGACTGATTATTCGCACAGAAGCTTCTCGGTACCAAAATGATAAACTTCATCAAATATTCAATCGTTTAAAGCAATCCTTCCACTCCGCAATATCATTAAAAGGAAAATCCCCCATGCTATTGTACCGAAAAAACAGTTTTATTGAGCAAATTGTTCAAGAAATTTCTCTTTATACAATTGATGAAATTATCTATGATCAAGCTCATGTAGGCTCCATAATAAAACAATATGTAAAAGAGCATGATCAATTAACCTTGACGTTTTATACGAATCGAGAGGATATTTTTTCCTATTACCGTATTAACGAAGGAATAGAAAAGGCATTGAAAAAGATCGTCTGGTTGAAGAATGGTTCCTACATTGTAATAGAAGAAACAGAAGCCATGACGATTGTTGATGTAAACACGGGGAAGTTTTCTGGAAAATATACATATCGGGACACGATTTTGCAAACAAACAAGGAAGCAGCTAGTGAAATTGCGAAACAACTACGGCTTCGCAATATTAGTGGCATAATTTTAATCGATTTTATTGATATGAAAGAAAAAAAAGATCAAGAAGAAATTTTACAAGTTTTAAAGAAAGAGCTCCTTCATGATCGGACGTATACAAAAGTATTTGGTTTTACAGAATTAAATCTTTTACAACTAACGAGAAAAAAGGTGAGAAAATCACTTTCTGAAATGATGACGACAAATTGTCCAACGTGCTCCGGAACGGGTACGATTACCTCTTCGGAAACAGTAGCGTTTCAACTACAGAGGAAGCTATTAGAATATCGAAACCGTGATGTAGAAGCTGTCCTTATCGAAACTCACCCAAAGGTTTGTTCGCTGTACGTAGAGGATAATCAACAACTTGTAAAATCTCTTGAAAAGGCGTTAAACATGAAGATTATTTTAGTCCCTAATCCAAGTGTATTAACGTTTAAAATCCAATTCGAAGGAGAGCAAAGTGAATTGGAAAAGCGATATAAGTAATATTATACAAAAGAATATGATTATCTATTATTGACAATAATCATGGATTTTTGATAATATCAATATGTTATGGTTTGTAGCACCCACCTGTGCTACAACCGCACAGAATAGGTTTAAGCGCGGAGACTTCCGACACCTGTTTTGGCGAGTCTGAGTAAAAATAGGAGGTGCAGAGGATGTACGCAATTATCGAAACTGGTGGTAAACAAATTAAAGTCGAAGAAGGACAAGCGGTTTACGTTGAGAAACTAAACGCTCAAGAAGGCGAAACAGTAACTTTTGACAAAGTTCTTTTCGTAGGTGGAGACGATGTAAAAGTTGGTAACCCAACTGTTGAAGGTGCGACTGTTACAGCTAAGGTTGAAAAGCAAGGTCGTGCGAAAAAAATCATCGTATTCAAATATAAAGCGAAGAAAAATCAACGTAAAAAGCAAGGTCACCGTCAGCCATATTCAAAAGTAGTGATTGAAAAAATCAACGCTTAATTAAAGGCTGTTGCGTATGATACAAGTGAATATTAACCGTTCGAAAGACGGATTGATTCGTTCATTTAAAATGTCCGGTCACGCTTACTATGATGATCCTGGAAAGGATATTGTTTGTGCTGGTGCATCTGCTGTTTCCATTGGGACAGTAAATGCATTGGAAGAAATAGTCGGTGTTGTTCCGGTCATTCAAATGAATGATAAAGGCTTTTTACAAGTTGAACTTCCTGATGATCTTGATTCTAAGAGCAATGAAAAGGTTCAGCTATTGTTAGAGGGAATGCTCGTTTCTTTACGAACAATTGAACGAGATTACGAAGATTATATTCGTATACACGATACAATATCATAGGAGGTGGACTAAATGTTAAGATTAGATCTTCAATTTTTTGCGTCTAAAAAAGGTGTAGGTTCTACGAAAAACGGTCGTGACTCTATTGCTAAACGCCTTGGAGCTAAACGTGCTGATGGCCAATTAGTAACTGGTGGTTCAATCCTTTACCGTCAACGTGGTACGAAAATCTACCCAGGTGTAAACGTTGGCCGTGGCGGAGACGATACTTTATACGCAAAAGTAGACGGTATCGTACGCTTTGAGCGCTATGGACGTGACAAGAAAAAAGTGAGCGTATATCCTGTAGCTCAAGAAGCGTAATGACGAAAACTCTAACCTTTTTGGTTAGGGTTTTTTCTTTGTAGTAGTAGAATTTATATCATTTTGATAAAGTTCTCAGTGGTAAATGGGTTCTGCAATGCTCAACTACAGCGGCTATCCCCTCGAGGTCAAATATCCTTCATCCATTAAAGGCAAAGAGCGCCTTTCTAGGGTGAAGAACATTTTTGCCTGAGGCTGAACAAGGCGCCCTGCTCTTTTGTACTTTGTTATTGTTCGATCCTCTACTATATAAACTTTCATTCACAATTTGTCCTTTTCTTGAATCACTATACTTCCGATACAAGAGAACATTGATAATTATCATGAAGTTTCTCCTTATCTTCATCCTAAAACTTTGATATAATTTTTGTACACGTAGAATGAACAATAGATTGAGTGGGTTAGGAGTGGGAAGATGAAAAAGAGAGAAGAATCATGGAGTATTGTTGAGATATTAAGCCACTCCAGACACGATTGGATGAACAAATTACAATTATTAAAAGGAAATTTAGCGTTAAAAAAATATGATCGAGCAAAAGAAATTATTGATGAAATTGTAATTGAGGCTCAACATGAGTCGAAGTTAAGTAATTTACATATGAATTCATTTGCAGAATACATCATAACGTACAATTGGTTGAAGTCAGACGTAAAAATTGAATACGTCGTACTAGGGGATGTTTTAAATTTATCAACATGGGATGTGCCATTAACGAAATGGGCAAAGAAATTATTTTCCTTATTAGAAGTGGCAGCTTTACCGAAACATGACCATGAAATGATGCTAACGATCGAGACGGATCGTGAAGAAGGAGCTCGTTTTTCATTTAGTTTTCAAGGCATACTAAAGGAAACGGATGAAATCAACGCTTTTTTAACAACTCAGCCATTCGATAGGATGAAAATACAACAAATGACATGTGATCGTAATGAAGTAACCGTTCATGTAACGGTAGACAGCGAAGAAGCATTGTAGGAGGAAAAAATATGTTTGTCGATCAAGTTAAGATATATGTAAAAGGTGGCGATGGTGGAAACGGCATGGTCGCTTTTCGTCGCGAAAAGTATGTTCCAAAAGGCGGTCCGGCTGGCGGTGACGGAGGAAAAGGAGCAGACGTTATTTTTGAAGTAGATGAAGGCTTACGTACGTTAATGGATTTCCGTTATCAAAGGCATTTTAAAGCTCCACGTGGCGAACATGGAATGTCTAAAAACCAGCACGGTAAAAATGCAGAACCTCTCGTTGTAAAGGTTCCACCTGGAACGGTAGTGATGGATGAAGATACGAAAGAGGTTGTGGCAGATTTAACGGAACATGGTCAGCGTGCCGTTATCGCAAAAGGAGGAAGAGGGGGAAGAGGAAATACACGATTTGCAACCCCTGCAAATCCAGCCCCTGAGCTTTGTGAAAAAGGGGAGCCGGGTGAAGAGCGTAACGTTGTATTAGAGCTAAAATTATTAGCAGATGTCGGACTTGTCGGCTTTCCGAGTGTAGGGAAATCAACGTTACTCTCGGTTGTATCAAGTGCAAAGCCGAAGATTGCAGAATATCACTTTACTACGATCGCTCCGAATTTAGGAGTCGTTGAGACGGATGACGGCAGAAGCTTTGTCATGGCTGATTTACCAGGGCTAATTGAAGGTGCCCATGAAGGGGTAGGACTCGGTCATCAGTTTTTACGCCATATCGAACGAACGAGAGTCATTGTCCATGTTATTGATATGTCTGCGATGGAGGGGCGGGATCCTTATGAGGACTTTGTCACAATTAATGAAGAGTTAAAACAGTACAATTTACGCTTAACTGAAAGACCGCAAATCGTAGTTGCCAATAAAATGGATATGCCTGATGCTGAAGAAAACTTAAAGAAATTTAAACAGAAACTAGATGAAGGTATAAAAGTCGTTCCCATTTCAGCGGTAACACGTGAAGGTGTTCGCGAATTATTGTTTGAAATTGCCGATTTACTTAAGGAAACACCAGACTTCCCTCTAAATGAAGTAGAAGAAGAGCCGTCTGTACATCGTGTATTATATAAATACAAAAAAGAAGAGCCGAATTTTGAGATTACACGTGATAGTGACGGTGCATTCGTTCTATCAGGGAAAAAAATTGAAAAACTATTTAATATGACCGACTTTACTCGTGATGAAAACGTAAGACGGTTTGCCCGTCAGTTACGTGGAATGGGAGTTGACGATGCATTACGTGAAAGAGGGGCAAAAGATGGAGATATTGTTCGAATACTTGAATTTGAATTTGAATTTATCGAATAAGAGGTGGATATGATACCACCTCTAATAAATAATGGGGAAAGGAATCGGTCTATGAAGGACGAGGTTTTCTATTTAGTAAGGGAAGACGTACTTCCAGAAGCAATGAAGAAAACGTTAGAAGTAAAAAAGCTGCTGGAACGTGGGAAAGCGGTATCTGTACAAGAAGCTGTCCAAAGAGTTGATATGAGTCGAAGTGCTTTTTATAAATATCGCGACGCCATTTTTCCATTCCATACCGTTGTAAAAGAAAAAATCATTACATTATTTTTCCATCTAGAAGATCGAGCCGGGACGTTATCGAATTTACTATCGCTCGTAGCGGAATCCGGTTGTAATGTGCTAACGATTCATCAAACGATTCCGTTACAGGGAAGAGCAAATGTTACGTTATCATTAAATACAAATGGGATTAAAGAAGATATTCATGACTTACTGATCAAGCTTCGTAAATTAGAATTTGTAGAAAAGGTAGAAATTTTAAGTTCAGGAGCATAGGAAGGACGAGTTAAGCATGAAAGTGAGCTATTTAGGACCGAAAGCGACATTTACACACTTAGCTGTATTAAGCTTTTTCGGTTCGGATGTTGAGTTAATTCCTTACCATACAATACCAAGTAATATGGATGCGGTGGATAATCAGGACGTTGAGTTAGCTGTTATTCCCATTGAAAATGCTTTAGAAGGCTCAGTTAATTTAACGATTGATTATTTAATTCATGAAAAGCCGCTTTTTATCGTTGGTGAATTGATTGCCCCAATCGAACAGCATTTGATGGTTCATCCGTGTCGGAAAGACAGTTGGGAGCAAATCGAACGTGTTTATTCCCATTCTCACGCCATCGCACAGTGTCATAAGTTTCTTCATCAAGAGCTACCTTATGTTTCATATGATTATGCAACATCAACAGGTGCCGCTGCAAAGTACATTCATGAGAACCCAGATAAAAATGTTGCTGTTATTGCGAATGCTTTAGCTGCTAAAGAATATGGTTTGCATATTGTGAAACGTAATATTCACGATTATCACCATAACCATACACGATTTGTTATTCTCCATCCTGAAAAACAATATTCGCTAATAAATGAACGAAATCTGGAGAAGAATGGGGATAAAACAACGTTAGTCATTACATTACCGTTGAATCGAGCTGGGGCATTACATCAAGTGCTATCCGCCTTTTCATGGCGAAATTTAGACTTGTCAAAAATTGAGTCTCGTCCAATGAAAACAGGGCTAGGAGATTATTTATTTATTATTGATATTGAATCAAAGATGGATGATGTATTAATACCTGGAGCGATTGCCGAACTAGAAGCACTAGGGTGTACAACAAAAGTACTAGGAAGTTATCCTTCTTTTCAAATATCAGAATCTATTTTTAATAATCTAAATGGTGCAGTTCGCAAAGGGGAAAACCGTTAAAACTGGAAAATTGAGAATGTTGAAGTATTCTTATAAGTTAAAGGGGCATCCATTGACGAAAATTCGATTATGGATAAGCCCCTTTAAAATGTTAATCTTCATGTAGTAAATATCCGTAATTGGATAATGCTTCACATGCTTGATCGAGTACTTCTTCATTTGGCGCAAGTAATGTATGGAGATGAACACCTTCTGTTAATTCAGATAAGAATGAAGCATTTGTCGCCTTTATTTTCATCATAAAGTCGTCCACTTCTTTTCGATTGCTAACCATAATAGATGCTGTTATTTCTCCGTAAACTGGGTGTTCGACTATGACATCCTTTACTGTTACACCGAAATCGACCATTAACTGTAACTCTTCTTTTGCTTTATCTGGACTGTGCTTACATACGACTAAGCGTTCTACTTGTTTTGGTGCCGTGTCAACTTCCTGTAAATATATATAGCCTTGGCTTGTTGCGATAATCGGTTCACCACCTGCTTTTAATAAAGAAATGTCTTGGACAATTACTTGTCTACTAACATTTGTTTTCGCTGCTAACGTACTCCCTGTTAAGGGGGTCTTTTCATTTTTAAGCCAATGTATAATAAGCTTTCTTCTTTCTTCTCCTAATACTTTTTGATCTTTCATTTTGTCATCCCTTTCCAATTTCAATCGGTACTACTTCTTTAAGCGCTTGAATGAGTTTTTGAACGTCTTCTTTCGTCGTTTCAACCCCAAAAGAAATCCGGATAAATTGGTGTAAATTTTCTTCTTTTACACCGATGGAAATGAGTGTAGGAGAAGGATGTGTGTTCCCTACTTGACATGCAGTACCAGTTGATATAGCAAATCCTTTTCGATTCAATTCAAGCATAACATATTGACCCTCAAAAGAATGCGTAATTAATCCGATGATATGAGGGAGTGTATGAACAGAAGTTTCGTTAATCACTTCAAATGGTAAAGCTTCATTTTTTATTTCCTGTAAGAAGTACTTTCTCAATTGTTGAAAGTGATTGAAATATCGCTCTCGATGATAATAATAATCTTTTGCGGCAGTGACAAATGCACATATACCAGGGACATTTACCGTTCCAGGTCGCAGTCCATTTTCATGTGTTGTTCCCGGTATAATCGAATTCAGTTGAATGCTGGGGTCAAAGTAAACAGCTCCAACACCCTTTGGTCCATACAATTTATGACTAGAAAAAGAGTAGGCGGAAGCTTTTATTTTCGAAACATCGATCGGTACTTTTCCAAGAGATTGAACGCAATCTGAATGGAACAAAATTTTTCGCTTGTTAAGCATTGTGCCAATTTCTTCAATAGGCTGAATAATACCGATTTCAGAATTGCTATGTTGAATCGTAACAAGGGCGGTATCATCCCTTAATGATTCTTCAACAGCTTGAACAGAAATCAAACCGGATGAATCATTGTTAACAACGGTTACATTATATCCTTTATTTTGTAAAACTTGTAAATGATTTTTTATAGAAGAATGTTCTAAATGAGAAGACACAATATGTTTCTTTTGAGAAGGAGCGCTATTTAACAACGTTGCAATGGCTAAAAGATTGCTTTCCGTTCCCCCGCTAGTAAAATAAACCCCTTCTTTTTTTCCACCAATGATGTTGGCTAAGGTGCTTCGACAAGCTGTCAGCCATTCATTTGATTTGCCACCTAGATCATGTAAACTATTGGCATTTCCGAAAGCGTGTGTAGAAGCTTCGATAAATGCCTCCATCGCTATTTTACTCATTGGTGTTGTAGCTGCATAGTCAAAATACATCAATGTTTTTCTCTCCTTAAGAGTGGGATAAAAGAAAAATCATAAAACCTCTTGTCATTATTGTAGTTTTATGTAAATATAGGTGTCAAGACAGATGTAATTTTACAGGAGGGCTAATATGTCTCATTACGATTGTATCATCATCGGAAGTGGCATTGCCGCACTAGCTGTTGCTTCACAATTATGTGAAAAATTGAACGTTCTCGTTTTAACGAAAGGGGCCATTCGTACAAGTAATTCAAGTCTTGCGCAAGGTGGCGTTGCAGCAGCTATACGAAAAGATGATCATTGGACATATCATTACGAAGATACACGATACGCAGGATGCTTTCATAATTCACATGATGCTGTTGAACTGCTTGTTCAAAAAGCTCAACACGAAATGGAAATGCTTATAGAACAAGGAATGAATTTTGATACGAATGAACAAGGTGAGCTTCAGTATGGAATGGAGGGGGCTCATCAAAAGCCGCGAATCATTCATGCAGGTGGAGATGCAACTGGAAAAGAGCTCATTAATTTTTATATACAAAAAGTGAATGAAAAAGTTACTATGATCGAGCATGTAATGGTGACCGATATTGCAATAGATACCAATAGAGCCATCGGAGTATGGGCAAAGCATCGTGATGATCATGATGCGGTTTTATATAAAGGTGCTCATATTGTTTTAGCAACAGGTGGTTGTGGTGCGTTATTTGAAGTAACATCGAATTCTTCCATTATGACTGGGGACGGTCTGGCGATGGCTTATCGTGCGGGGGCACGTTTAATTGATCTTGAATTTACCCAGTTTCATCCAACAATGCTGTATGTAAACGGTGTATGTAAAGGATTAGTGTCAGAAGCTGTAAGAGGGGAAGGAGCTACGTTAGTAGATGAAAACGGGCGGCCAATTATGGAAGGAGTACACTTGCTAAAAGATTTAGCACCAAGGGATATTGTAGCTCGGACGATGCAATTTGAAAGATTAAAAGGACATCATGTTTATTTAAACATTTCATCGATCCAATCGTTCAAAAGTCGTTTCCCGACCATTACAAATTTATGTTTAAGAGAAGGAATTGATCTTGAATCTGGCTTAATTCCAGTAGCGCCTGGTATGCATTTTTTAATGGGAGGGGTCGAAACTGATTTATTCGGCCGAACTACTGTCGATCGACTTTATGCAGTAGGTGAAGTCGCTTGTACGGGTGTGCACGGAGCGAATCGATTAGCGAGTAATTCATTACTAGAAGGAATCGTGTTCGGACGTCAGTTAGCATCTATCATTGAAAATGGGACGTTAGATAGGAAAAACAGTACACTCATTCAAAGTGGAGCAACTAGATTCGCTTTACCGTCAAAAAAAGAAATTCAATCGATTATGACAACCTATGTTGGGATTGAGCGAACAGAGACTGGTTTAAAACATGCACTTTCATTTTTTGAACAATTTGTCAGTGAACCAACTTTTTTTACTAATAATGTGAATGTTTTCACAAAAAAGGAAGTCGAGATTGTCAATATGCTGACAATTGGATGGCTTATGACGAAATCAGCCTTAAAGAGAACGGAAAGTCGTGGCGGGCATTTTAGGTGCGACTATCCGACCGAAAATGAAGTGTGGAGACAACAGCGGATTTCATTTTCAAGGCGAGAACAAATAGGGGTGAGATAATTGAATGATGTAAAGATAAAAAAATCATTAACGCAATTTTTTTTAGAAGATGTAGGTGAACATGATATTACGACAGAAACGATTTTCCCTTATGATGAAAAAGGTTTTGCTGTCATTATTGCAAAAGAAAACGGTATTTTTGCCGGTGAGAAAATTATTCAAGCAGGTTTTGAATTATTAAGTTCTAAGATGAATATTACGTTGTTCAAGCGTGATCGAGATTACGTAGAGAAAGGGGATCAGATTGCTACTGTTGAAGGACCTGTACGGTTTATTCTGCAAGGAGAACGGGTCATCTTGAATCTCATTCAACGTATGAGTGGTATCGCGACGATAACGAATAAAGCGGTCACAGTATTAAATGATGAACATACGCGCATTTGTGATACAAGAAAAACGACTCCAGGACTTCGAATGTTTGAAAAATACGCAGTTCGTTGTGGCGGAGGATACAATCATCGCCTTGGGTTATATGATGGAGTCATGATTAAAGATAATCATATTGCTTTTTGTGGATCCATTACAAAGGCTGTTCAAATGGTACGTGAACAAATTGGACATATGGTCAAAATTGAAGTGGAAATTGAATCAAAAGAGCAATTAGAGGAAGCAATTAGAGTAAATGCTGACATCATCATGTTTGATAATCGAACACCAGAAGAAATATTGAAATTTGTTGAAATGACACCGTCCCATATTGTTACGGAAGCTTCAGGTGGTATTGGTTTTCATAATTTGGCAAAATATCGAAATACGAAAGTTGATTACATTTCACTTGGATGTATCACTCATTCTGTCAAATCATTGGATATTAGCTTAAATGTAAAATAGGGGGGAACATCATGAGTGTATTAGATATGTTACAGTTTGAAAAGCGAGAAATGATGCCAGAAGAATATAAAGGAAAATCGGTAGAACAATTGGAGCAACGAGTCAAAGAAATAAAAGAGAAGTTTGGTAAGAAGTTATTTATTCCTGGGCACCATTATCAAAAGAATGAAGTGATTCAATTTGCTGATGTAACTGGTGACTCCTTACAATTAGCACAAGTTGCAGCTGCCAATAAAGATGCACAATATATCGTATTTTGCGGAGTCCATTTTATGGCGGAGACTGCGGAAATGTTAACAAGTGAAAATCAAAAGGTCATTTTACCAGATATGCGTGCAGGCTGTTCCATGGCTGATATGGCAAATTTGTCCCAAACAGAAACGGCGTGGGAAAAGCTTGAAAAGCTATTTGGTGATACCATTGTTCCATTAACGTATGTAAATTCTACTGCAGAAATTAAAGCGTTTGTTGGAAAGTATGGTGGAGCAACGGTCACTTCTTCTAATGCGAAGAAAATGCTTCAATGGGCATTTTCTAAAAAGGAACGAATATTATTTTTACCAGATCAACATTTAGGAAGAAATACAGCATATGATTTAGGAATACCTCTTGAGAAAATGGCAATCTGGGATCCAATCGGAAATGAGCTCCAATATGAAGGAGCTATAGACGATGTTGTCGTCATTTTATGGAAAGGTCATTGCTCCGTTCACGAAAAGTTTACGGTGAAAAATGTTGAGCATATTCGAAAAACAGAGCCGGACATGAAGATTATTGTTCACCCAGAATGTACAAGAGAAGTAGTGGAGCTTTCAGATAAAGCAGGCTCTACAAAATATATTATTGAAACAATTGAAAAAGCAACACCAGGAAGTAAATGGGCCATCGGGACAGAAATGAACTTAGTCAATCGATTAATGGAGCAGCATCCTGATAAAAAAATTGTTTCATTAAATCCTTATATGTGTCCGTGCTTAACGATGAATCGAATCGATCTTCCTCATTTAGTATGGGCGCTTGAAAGCATTGAAAAAGGAGAACCTATCAATCAAATTACCGTCGATCAAGACATAACAGAATACGCATTACTAGCATTAAATCGTATGCTTCAAAATGTTTAAAGCCTGACCTATTGTTGTCAGGCTTTTTTTCACACGAGAATTAATGCTTTTATTCTTATTGGCAATAGGAAATCGATAAGTCATTGAAATCGGCTATTTCGCCGATTTCGACTAATCTCACCTCTAACTTCCAACCTCTGAACAAAGTCGCGTTAGCGATTTTGTTCAGTTTTAAAGCATGTTTGCATATCCCAATCATAATTTGGAAAGTATTCGCATAAGTTGTGATGAGCACTCATGATAAATTGTTTTATTTGTGAACTCGCTGTTAAGCCTTTCGATAGGAGGGAAAAAGTGTGAAAATCCATATTGTTCAAAAAGGCGATACATTGTGGAAAATTGCCCAAAAATATGGAGTTGACTTCGAAGAATTAAAGCAAATGAATACACAATTAAGTAATCCAGATTTAATTATGCCAGGGATGAAAATCAAAGTCCCAACAGGAGGTGTACCAGTCAAAACCGACACGAAAATAAACTACAATACGAAAAAAGAAGTGCCAAAAGAAATGCCAAAAAAGGAAATGCCTAAAAAAGAGACACCAAAAGAAATGCCAAAAAAAGAAATGCCGAAAGTTGAACACCCATATGGAATGGGCAAGCCGAAGGCAAATGTAGATGTAGAAGATACAAAAGCAAATGAAAAGCCGTCGAAACCGTTCGTTCCTCAAATGCCTATTAAACAGCAACCGTTCTATCCTGACATTGATGTGCATAATTTTTATACGGTTAATATGCCGATGATGCCAGAAATGAAACAGCAACCACAATTACCACCAAAACCAGCTAATGTCCTACCAAATATTATGAAGCAAGATGATGAGATGAAAGATATATATAAAGAACCGATGTCAGATACGGAAGAGGAGGAAAATGAAAGTATGACAATGCCTTATATGCCACAAATGCCTTATATGCCTATGCAACCGCAAACGATGCCGGCATATGGTGGACAATGGCCACAAAATTGCATGCCTGTTTCACCCGTTATGCCAGGACCAGGATTTGGACCGATGGCGAACTACGGAGCACCGAATAACTCCTATATGTACCCACAGGAAGAAAATCCTGAAATGATGAATGATGATCATGATGAGATGAATGATCATGGTGGAATGGTACAGGGTGCTCAAATGCACCCAGGGCAAGGATTTTATCCAAATGCTCCACAAGCTCAACCAGCTTATGGAATGCCTTATGGAATGGTTCCTCCTGGCTGTGTTCCTGTTTCACCAATTATGCCCGGATCAGGATTTGGGCCAATGGGTTATCATCCA
Source organism: Bacillus sp. FJAT-47783 (assembly GCF_022808615.1). Lineage (GTDB taxonomy): Bacteria > Bacillota > Bacilli > Bacillales > Aeribacillaceae > Bacillus_BZ. Next base: position 166,361 of record NZ_JAKZKS010000003.1, on the reverse strand, counting down.
CAGCCAATGATGCCAAGTCCATATCAACCGAACATGGTAAGCCCTGAAATGATGGAAGATGACGGTGATGATATGGAAAATGTTGAAAATATGGCCTATCCGAATATGATGTATCCAACTCACATGGTGCCAGCACCTTACGGAAATGGATGCGGATGTGGGCAACCGCATCCAATGATGCCATATTATGGATATCCGATGGCGCATCCATATCCACAGCCATACCATGCTTATCCGCCACACCCTCAAGGAATGTATGATTATAGCCGACTGTACGCAGCTCCGCAATATGATGAAGAGGATGAAGATTAAAATTGTTAAGGTGATTTCCAATGGAGATCACCTTTTTCTAATTTAGATGTTATGTTCAGTAGAACTAACATGCCTTCATTGTGATTACACAATATGATATGATTAGGTCATGATTGCAAGTAAAGGAGCATGAAGGAATGGAAGAAAAAGTAACGAAATTAGTTGAGTGGTTACGTGAGCAAGTAAAAACAGCTCAGGCAAACGGACTCATTGTCGGAATTAGTGGTGGAATCGATTCAGCTGTAGTAGCGCACTTAATTAAACGCGCTTTTCCAGATAACTCATTAGGGGTAATTATGCCTTGTAAAAGCAATCCGAAAGACGAAGAGGATGCGCTGAAAGTAGTGGAAAGCAGTGGAATTGATTCTATTACCATTGATTTAACGGAAACACATGAAAAATTATTCACACAAATTAAGGACAAACTAAAAGAACAAAATAAATGGAATGAACAAGCAGTTAAAATGGGTGATGCCAATACGAGAGCTCGTCTTCGAATGACAACACTATATGCTGTAGCCAATAACTTTGGTTATTTAGTTACAGGAACAGATAATGCGGCTGAATGGCATACAGGTTATTTTACGAAATATGGTGATGGCGGTGTTGATTTAGTTCCGCTCGTTCACTTTACAAAAGGAGAAGTACGTGAACTTGCCAAAACGTTAGGAGTACCTGATGAGGTTATTCATAAAGCTCCAAGCGCTGGTCTTTGGGAAGGTCAAACAGATGAAAATGAAATGGGAACGACGTATGACATGATTGATAAATACTTAAAAGGTGAAGAAGTTCCAGAATACGATCGCCAAATCATTGAAAACATGCATAAACGGTCTGAGCATAAACGCCGGTTAGCAGCAGCACCGCCAAAATTTTAATTGGAATACTTTTTCTTATTTCCCTGTAAATCATGGATATAGCCCTCTTGATAGTTGAACACCTTATAAATGAGCGATTATCGCTCGATAAGGGTCATCAGGGGGGTTTTTGTATTGAGGAAAACAGCTTCAGTTATTGCTGCATTATCAATTATATCAACAAGTCTTGCAGCTTGTAATGTTGGCGATAATAATGCCATGGATACGAGATATAACGATAATGTGCAGCCAATTGGATATTACACAGGTGATCGTGAGCAAAATAACCAAGACTTTATCGACAACGATGGTCCATTAACAGAAATGTTTGATGGAGGAATGGAAGATACTAATTATGGTAATAGATCACCATTAACAGTCGGAGATCGCGATCGTACAAATAATATTGGGAAATATGATCGAGACTCTTACAATTATCATGGTCATCTAGGGAACAATACCTTAAATGAAAACAATCGATTAGCAGAACGTATTTCAGATCAAGTTGCAAAACTAAAGAATATTGAAGATGTGAATACACTCGTAACAGAAAACAATGTCGTTGTCGCTGTTGATACAAATGACCGGAACGATGTCGATGTGAAAGAAAGAGTAAAAACCGTTGCAGAAAATATAGCAAGAGGCAAAAATATCAATGTTGTAACAGATGAAGGAACGTTTACGCGCGTACGCAATATAAACCGAGGGCTAGATAACGGGGATGACATGAATAACGATATTCGAGATTTATTTGACGATATCGGAGATGCACTAGCTGAACCGTTTAATGGAAATCGTTAACATTAAAAGAGGTGGCTCAGAATGACTGGGTTACCTCTTTTATGAAATTGTGTAGCCAATATAGATGCAATTGCGAACTAAATTTTCCGTTTCCCCTAAATTATGATATATTAAAAAAATGAAACTGTTTTGATGAGAGGGGAATTTAGAATGGCAGGACATTCTAAGTGGAAAAACATCCAACGTAGAAAAAACGCGCAAGATGCAAAGCGTGGAAAAATCTTCATGAAATTAGCGAAAGAAATTTATGTTGCAGCTAAACAAGGTGGCGGTGATCCTGACGCAAACCCTGGCCTTCGCTTAGCGATAGATAAAGCCAAAGCTGCTAATATGCCAAATGATAATATTGATCGTGCCATTAAAAAAGCAACTGGAGCTCACGGTAGCGAAAATTATGAAGAAATTACGTATGAAGGGTACGGCCCTGGTGCTGTAGCGATCATGGTAAAATGCTTAACGGATAATAAAAATCGTACGGCGACAAATGTTCGGACAGCTTTTAATAAAAATGGTGGCAACCTTGGTGAAAGTGGTTGTGTATCATATATGTTTGACCGTAAAGGATATATAGTTATTAGTCGGGAAAATCTTTCGATAGACGAAGATGACATGCTGCTTGAAGTAATTGAATCAGGTGCAGAAGATATGGAAGCAACAGAAGAGGCATTTGAAATTTATACGGCACCTGAAAGCTTTAATGGTGTTATGGAAACATTAGAAAAAAGAGGTTACACTTTTGCTACTGCAGAAATAACAATGGTGCCACAAACCTATTCACAAGTAGAAGAAGAAACAGCAGAGAAAATGTACAAGCTTATTGACGTTTTAGAAGACGATGATGACGTACAAGAGGTCTATCATAATATGGAAGAATAAGATGTGAATCAAGGATATAGAAATAAGCGTTTATTGCGTATTCACCAATAAACGCTTTTTTATTTTAATATTTGGTTAAAACTTCTAATTTTGGCTACACTAGTCTTATTGATATCTTATTCAAAGAGGTGAATGTTTGATGAGACGGGTGCATCATCTCTTCTTTCTCATATCCCTGATCATGTTATTTTTTGTCATGATATTACTTGGATCATCTTTTGCAAATGAAGAACAAACTTCAAAAAAGCATGAAGCCTATGAAGTAACAGGTCCGATAACAGTAAAAGTGGTTCTTGAGAGAATTTATATGGATGGAGAAAAGAGTGAAGAATTAAAAGAAGAAACGATTTGGTCCATGGAAGATTTTTGGTCACAATATGCAGAATGGCAATTAATCACCCAAAATGAAGATAAAATTGTATTTCAAAAATATATCGATGACATTTCTCCATTACTAAAAACGAACGGTTACTTTGGTATTCAAGAAGATGGAACATTATCTATTTTTAATGGAAGGCCAGTCGACACACATAATATTATTCAATCCTTTTTTCAAATAGATGTCGGGAAACTTGAGACTAGTCGACATCAGGAATTAAAAAATGGAATACCGATTAAAAATAAAAATCAATATTTAGAGGTTATTGAAACCTTTAAACAATATTCAATCGATAACGTCCAATAATAAGAGCTTGTGCAGATGCACGGCTTTTTTTGTGTTCAAAATTCAATGACATTAACTCTAATGAAAGGTGGTGTATTTTCTTCTTTATTATGAAATTTTTATGATAAAATGAGATACAGTTGTAAAGAGGTGAACAAGATTGATTGAGTTTGTTAGCGGAACAGTAAATTATATTAGTCCTGAATATATCGTGATTGAAAACCGAGGAATTGGATATCAAATTATGACACCAAATCCTTTCGTTTTTCAAAAATACTTAAATCATGAAATAACGATTTATACATATCAACACGTCCGTGAAGACATTTTAGCATTATATGGATTTGAAACGCGTGAAGAGAAAGCGTTATTTATGAAATTATTAAACGTAACAGGTATTGGACCAAAGGGTGGTCTTGCCATCTTAGCTTCCGGTGACCCCATACAAGTCATTGAAGCGATTGAAAATGAAGATGAGAAGTTTCTCGTCAAATTTCCTGGTGTCGGGAAGAAAACGGCTCGACAAATCATCCTTGACTTAAAAGGAAAATTAGTAGATATTATTCCTACTGCTATTTCACAAGACTTATTCAATTTTGATGAAGTTGAGCAAAAAGAGGAAAGCGCAAATTCATTGACAGAAGCGGTTGAAGCTTTAAAAGTTCTTGGATATAGTGAGCGTGAAATTAATAAAGTGATACCTTCATTAAAAGAAGAATCGTTATCAACTGATCAATATGTAAAAAAAGCGTTACAGAAGCTTTTAAAGTAAGGGGATGCTTATGGAAGAGCGAATTGTTTCCCAAGAAGCAGATCTTGAAGAAGAAAAGTTAGAGCTCAGTCTTCGACCACAAAGCTTAAGCCAATACATTGGACAAGAAAAGATTAAAGACAATTTAAAAGTTTTTATCGAAGCGGCAAAAATACGTCAAGAAACATTGGATCACGTCTTATTATACGGTCCACCGGGCTTAGGGAAGACGACGTTAGCAACAATCATAGCAAACGAAATGGGCGTTAACATTCGTACAACTTCAGGACCTGCCATTGAGCGTCCAGGCGATTTAGCGGCTGTATTAACCGCGTTAGAACCAGGAGATGTCCTATTTATTGATGAAATCCATCGTCTGCAACGCTCCATTGAAGAAGTTCTCTACCCTGCCATGGAAGATTTTTGTTTAGATATTGTCATCGGAAAAGGACCGAGCGCTCGTAGTGTTCGCTTGGACTTACCGCCGTTTACGCTCGTTGGGGCAACGACGCGTGTTGGGCTCCTTACAGCACCGTTAAGAGATCGATTTGGCGTACTCGGTAGACTTGAATATTATCAAGAGGAAGAGCTTTCGCAAATTGTGACAAGAACGGCTCACTTGTTTGAAACAGAAATTGATGAAGCAGCATCAGCGGAAATTGCTCGAAGATCTAGAGGGACACCAAGAATTGCTAATCGCCTACTTCGACGCGTACGCGACTTTGCTCAAGTCCTTCAATACGAAAAAATTACAAATGACTTAGCAAAGGATGCACTAGAACGACTTCAAGTCGATAAGCTCGGTTTAGATCATATTGATCATAAGTTATTGCTTAGTATTATTGAGAAGTTTAACGGTGGTCCTGTTGGTCTTGATACGATATCTGCTACAATTGGAGAAGAATCTCACACGATTGAAGATGTTTATGAACCGTATTTATTGCAAATTGGTTTTATTAAACGAACACCTAGGGGAAGAATGGTAACAGACCTTGTTTATAACCATTTTGGCTTGGAGGTGCCAAAAAAATAATGGAATTTCCGAAGATATTGATGATTTTAGGTGCTGTATTGCTCATCATCGGATTAATCATGAATTTTCTTGGTCGACTTCCCGGTGATTTGACATTTAAAAAAGGAAATGTCACCTTTTATTTTCCGATTATGACAAGTATTGTCATTAGTATTATTTTAACCATTATATTTTCTATTATCGGTCGATTTAAATAAGTAATGTAGAAATAGGTGAGAACATGAAAGTAGAACTATTTGACTTCCATTTACCAGAAGAATTAATTGCCCAAGTACCGTTAAAAGAGCGTGATGCTTCTCGACTAATGGTATTAAATAAAGAAAGCGGAGAATATAAGCATGAGCAGTTTAAACATATTCTCGAATACATTCAACCTGGTGACTGCCTCGTATTAAACGATACACGCGTTCTTCCTGCTAGATTATTCGGTGTAAAAGAAGATACGGGGGCAAAAGTGGAAATATTGTTATTAAAACAACAAGAAGAGGATGTTTGGGAGACATTAGCGAAGCCAGCAAAACGAATAAAAGAAGGAGCAGTTGTTAGCTTCGGGGATGGGAAACTGAAAGCAACTTGTGTTGGTGTACTTGAACACGGCGGTCGATTAATGAAGTTTACGTATGAAGGAATTTTTCTCGAAGTGTTAGAGTCATTAGGAGAAATGCCACTACCACCTTACATTAAGGAACAATTAGACGATCAGGAAAGATATCAGACCGTTTTCTCAAGGGAAAGTGGCTCTGCGGCAGCACCTACAGCTGGTTTACACTTTACGGAGCAAATTTTACAAGAGTTAAAGGCAAAAGGTGTTCACATTGCTTTTATTACCCTTCATGTTGGATTAGGAACATTTCGACCTGTGAGTGTCGAGAATGTTGAAGAACACGAAATGCACGCTGAATTTTATCAAATAAGTGAAGGTACCGCTCGTTTACTTAATGAAGTGAAAAGCCGAGGTGGACGCATTATATCCGTTGGCACAACTTCGACGAGAACACTTGAAACGATCGCATCAAAGCACAATGGCCAGTTTGTTTCAGAGAGCGGCTGGACAAATATTTTCATTTATCCAGGCTATGAATTTAAGGCGATTGATGGAATGATTACGAATTTTCATTTGCCAAAGTCATCACTGATCATGCTCGTTAGTGCATTAGCAGGACGTGAGAACGTTTTACGTGCCTATGAGGAAGCTGTCCGTGAAAAATATCGCTTTTTTAGCTTTGGAGATGCGATGCTTATCATCTAAGAGGATTTCAAAGGAGGTACAACATTTTGTCAACATCACCAATACGTTATGAATTGATTAAAACGTGTAAACAAACTGGGGCACGTTTAGGAAAAGTACATACACCACATGGTTCATTTGAAACGCCTGTATTTATGCCTGTCGGGACGTTAGCAACAGTGAAAACAATGGCTCCAGAAGAATTAAAAGAAATGGGTGCAGGCATTATATTAAGTAATACGTACCATTTATGGTTACGACCTGGTGAATCAATTGTTAAAGAAGCAGGTGGCCTTCATCAATTTATGAATTGGGATGGTGCGATCTTAACAGATTCGGGTGGGTTTCAAGTATTTAGCTTAAGTGAGTTTCGCCGTATTGAAGAGGAAGGAGTTTATTTCCGAAATCATTTAAACGGTGATAAATTATTTTTATCCCCAGAAAAGGCAATGGAAATTCAAAATGCGTTAGGGTCGGATATTATGATGGCGTTTGATGAGTGCCCGCCGTATCCTGCTGAATATGACTATATGAAAAGATCGGTTGAACGGACAAGCCGCTGGGCAGAACGTTGTTTAAAAGCGCATGCTCGTCCGAACGAACAAGGATTATTCGGAATCGTTCAAGGGGGAGAATATGAAGAGTTACGAAAACAAAGTGCTCGTGACTTAATTTCGTTAGACTTCCCAGGTTATGCGGTTGGAGGGCTATCTGTTGGAGAGCCAAAGGATGTCATGAATCGCGTACTTGAATTTACAACACCGCTACTGCCAACGAATAAACCTCGTTATTTAATGGGCGTAGGGTCTCCGGACTCTTTAATAGATGGTGCAATGCGTGGAATTGATATGTTTGACTGTGTATTACCAACACGTATTGCCCGTAATGGAACGTTAATGACGAGTGAAGGTCGACTTGTTGTAAAAAATGCGAAATACGCACGTGACTTTAGGCCACTAGACGAAAATTGTGATTGTTACGTATGTCAAAACTATTCACGAGCCTATATTCGTCATTTAATAAAATGTAATGAAACGTTCGGAATTCGTTTAACTTCTTATCATAACCTCTATTTTCTGTTAAAATTAATGGAGCAAGTAAGAGAAGCTATTCGAGAAGATCGTTTAGGCGACTTCCGCGAAGAATTTTTTGAGCGTTACGGATTTAATAAACCGAATGCGAAAAACTTCTAAGCTTAGAAAGGGGTGAAAAATATGGAGGGTTTAGTAGGTACTTTATTACCACTTATTGCGATGATTGCGGTATTTTATTTCTTGTTAATTCGACCGCAACAAAAGCAACAAAAACAAGTTCGTGAGATGCAGTCAAGCTTGCAAAAAGGAGATAAAATTGTCACGATTGGCGGCATGCACGGTATTGTTGATTCATTAGATGAAGACAAAATCGTTGTGAAAGCTGGTGATGGTTCTCGTCTAACGTTTGACCGTCGCTCAGTAAGAGAAGTTGTTGAAAAATCAAATGCATAGTCTTTACATAAAGTAGACAAGGAAAAACAGGAAGCGACCATTTCGCTTCCTGTTTTTTAATAATCGGTCCTCGAAGAGAACTTTTGATAGCTTTTCGACAAAAGCTTAATTGTTTACGATTGTCGTTTACTCGACGATAGATTAACGCCGATGACGCCACCTAGCATCGCAACGAGTAAAAAGCCTCCGTGGTAAAGCCAATTTTTTCCGGATAATGATTGGCCATATCCGAGAAATTGGAATAAAAGAACAATGCCCGTATAAGTTAAAGCTGTTAAAGCCCCTAGTAGTAATCCTTTTTCTTTTCCTTTTCTCCCTGCGACAATCCCGCCAATAAATACAGAAATAAATGCTAATGTGATGATAAGCCACTGAATCGATTGTTCAGTTAAACTCGTAAATTTTAATAGCAATGAAAAAAGAAGACTCACGACTAGAGCGATTAATAAAATGGCCGTCACACCGTATAAAATTGCACTGCCCCATCTTTTTGACTCAATCAATGAAAAATCCCCCCATTCTTTCGGAAACTCCTAAAAAGAGAAATTCACTTAATACAAGCTTATTCGTTAAAAAATGATTTAGAATATAAATATTTTCATGGACTAGCATCATAGGATGTAATAATGATTGTCTAGCAAAAGCTATCTACTCCCTCGAGTTAAACATATGAAGACAAAAGGGCAAACTTTTTGTCGTTTAGGTAAGCAAGGAGCTTTAAGCTTTTCTAATCGAAAGATGGAAGGGGAAACATCATGTCGACAATGATCGTCTTTATCATTTTTGTTTTATGCTACATATTCATCATGCTAGAGAAAATCGACCGTGCATTAATTGCATGTGCCGGTGGTGTCTTCATGCTGTTAATCGGTATTTATGATATCGATGCAGCTTTTTTACAATATATTGATTGGAATACAATTGCCTTACTATTTTCGATGATGGTCATTGTAACGATAACGAGTAAGACGGGTATTTTTGAATATGTAGCCATTAAATTAGCGAAAGGAGTAGGAGGGAGCCCGATTCCTTTATTAATCGTTATTTCGTTATTAACAGCCATTGGTTCAGCTTTTTTAGCGAATGTAACGATCGTGCTACTGCTCGTACCTGTGATCATGACGCTCGTACGGCTGTTAAATATTCCAGCTATCCCGTATTTAATTGCCGTCATTATTTCATCTAATATCGGTGGAACGGCTACATTGATTGGAGACCCACCGAACGTTATGATTGGTCAAGCTGTTGAACATTTAACCTTTAATACATTTATCACTCATTTAACACCCGTTGTATCGATTATTTTTTTAGTTGTAATCGTTTATTTAATTTTTCTTTATAAATTCGAACTGGCATTAACACCAGTTCAAACAAAAAAAATCGATTCAATTGAAGCGAGAGATTACTTACATAAAACGCCTGCCCTTCCAAAATCTATCTTCGTTTTATTTTTAACGATTATTGGGTTTATGGCACAACCATTTTTACACATCGATTTAACGAGTATTGCATTAGCTGGTGCGATCTTGCTCATGCTTTTAACGCAAGATGAATATCGGGCAGACGATGTGATGAAACAAGTAGAGTGGCCGACATTATTTTTCTTTGTAGGCTTATTTTTACTCGTTGGCGGCTTGGAAGAGGTAGGGATTTTAGATGAATTAGCAAGAGGTCTCATTTACTACACGGAAGGGGATTTGCCGAAAACTTCGTTATTAATGCTATGGTTAACAGGTGTTCTTTCTGGGTTTGTCGATAACATTCCGTTTGTTGCAGCGATGATTCCTGTCATTCTAGAATTACAAGAGTATGGAATGACGAATTTAGACCCGTTATGGTGGTCGTTAGCATTAGGAGCATGCTTAGGAGGGAATGGAACATTATTAGGATCATCATCGAATTTAGTCGTTGTAGGGCTAGCTAAAAAAGCTAAAGAAGAAGTCAGTTTTTTAGAGTTTTTCAAAGTAGGTTTTCCGATTGTGCTTCTTTCCCTTTGTATCTGTTCAGTTTATATTTATTTTCGCTATTTAATTCATTTTATTTAAAGATCTCGCTTGTATAAGGTTAAAATCCTCTCTCAAAACATACCGATCATCGCAAATGAATAAACCTCTTTCGTTACGAAACAATAACAAATGGATTTGAAATGGAGGAGGAAGAATGATGGATGTTGCCATCAATATGATTGGAAGAACGGTTGTCCTGTATTTTATTATTTTAATTATTTTTCGATTAATGGGTAAAAGGGAAATCGGTGAATTAAGTATTTTAGATTTAGTTGTTTTTATTATGCTTGCTGAAATCGCAGTCATTGGAATTGAAAATACGAAAGATCCTCTTTTTCATACGGTATTACCGATGCTCGTTTTACTTATTATTCAATTAAGTTTAGCTTACATTTCGCTAAAAAGTGAACGCATTCGGCATTTAATTGACGGAAAGCCTACGATCATTATTCATCGAGGTAAAATAGACGAAAAAGCAATGGCGAAACAGCGATATAACTATGATGATTTACTCATGCAATTGCGGGAAAAAGACATACAGCATTTGAGCGATGTTGAATTTGCGATACTAGAGCCATCGGGGAAGCTTTCTGTGTTCCAAAAAGAGGGGAAAAGTAATAGTGATTTTACATGGCCTATTATTTTAGATGGAGAAATTCAGCAGGACGGTTTACATAAAATAGACAAAGATGAACACTGGTTAAAAAAAGAGTTAAGGGATAGGGGATATATGGATGTTTCCGATATTTCTTTTTGCAGTTTTGAAAAAGGAACCTTTCATATTGATTTGTACAATGAAAAATAGCAGCGGAGCACGCTGCTATTTTTCGCATTATGGAGCTCCAGAACAGTTTTACTTAATAAACAGCTTCAGCACAGGAATCCGCTTTAATTCGTCTTTTTCAACGAGCTTAAAGAAGATAAGAAGAAGGAGGTAGATGATCGATGTAACGAAAATGGATAACAGCAAATTGCTAAGTTGTGTAAAGGAAATAAAAAGATGTTTGTAGGCATAATTTCCAGCAATAGCGCTTATGACCATAACGATTACACTAAAGACGTAGTCACGTGTATAAATTGTAAATTGAACGACTTTTAACACGGTCGCATAATGGAGGAGAGTAACAAGCATAAACCCTGTAACGATGGCAAGGGCTGCTCCCATGATCCCTAGTTCTGGCCTTGTGGCGAGAGCAAAAATGAGTCCTGTTTTCACGACTGCGCCAATAAAACTATTGATCATCGCTGCTCTTGCTAAATCTAAAGCTTGGAGCGCTGCTTGCAAAGGAGCTTGGAAGTAATAAAAGATAAAAAACGGTGCCATTACTTTGATGAAGATGGCTGCATGGTCATTACCGTACATGTAAGTCATAATCGGGTTTGCGAATATATACAAAACGACGACGGCTAAGCCACCTGTGACAATGGACAGTCGAAATGCTTGGCGAAGTCGATATTCTGCAAGCTTCTTTTTCTTTTGCGCGATCGCTTCGCTGATGGCAGGAACTAAAGATGTAGATAGTGAAAATGTAATAAATGATGGTAAAAAAAGTAAAGGTAGCGCAAAACCTGTTAGCTCTCCATATTGCTTTGTCGATAAAGATGTGGCAACACCTGCAATGGCTAAGCTTTGGGTGACGACGATCGGTTCAAAAAACCATGAGATCGAACCAATTAAACGGCTACCTGTTGTAGGTACAGCGATACGCATTAACTGTTGAAACGTGTCTTTCCCATCTTTCATTGATTGGAAAAACTTTCTTCTTACTTTTATGCGTTTTTTTAAACGAAACATCGTAAATAAATAAAGAAGTGAAACAAGTTCCCCGATAACTGCTGATAATAATGCCCCAGCAGCAGCATACTCAATTCCATACGGCAAAAATGCTTTTGTGAAAACAGCAACTAATGTAATGCGCACGACTTGTTCTAAAACTTGCGAATAAGCAGCCGGTCGCATATTTTGTTTTCCTTGAAAATAACCGCGTAAAACAGAAGAAACTGCGACAATAGGTATGACTGGTGTAATCGCCAGTAATGGATAATATGTTCTTGAGTCCGTTAATAAAGTCGTTGAAAGAACAGGGGCAAAAATAAAGACAGCGGGTGTGAAAACTATACATAGTGTACCCGTGATGGCGAGTGATACAACGACTATTTTTTTTACTTTCCGCTGATTACCTTCTGCTTCTGCCTCAGCAACAAGCTTAGAGATTGCTACGGGTAAACCGAATTGCGTAATGGTAATGACAAGCACTAATGTTGGAACGGCCATCATATATAAGCCGACGCCTTCTTCTCCGATAATACGGGCCACAACAATGCGGTTGATAAATCCTAATACCTTTGTAATTAAGCCCGCGACAATTAAAAATAATGTACCTTGTAAGAAAGTTTGCTTTGACATCCATCTCCCTGCCTTCTCAAATAGCCTATTATCTATTACAATTACTATATGCGCAATGTTTGACCAAGCATGACAAGCAATTGCTAAAGAAGGAAGGAGCATGTCCATGTTGAAACACCCGGCTGATTCATATCGAGACCATGTAAAGCCATTTATTATTAGTAAAATGGAAGAATTCCACTTACTTGGATATGATAAAATAACAGAGGAAGAATTGTGGACTTTTTTGAAAACTAAAAAGTGGAAAGAGAAAGAAGAAGTGATGGTTCATCGAATCGTAGCCGACATTTTTTCTGTAAAAGTGACCGATTTTATGAATTACGCAACGATTGAATCGTTTAAGGAAGCGACTTGGTTTGATAGTGAAGATGCTCAAAATTTATTAAAAGATTTAGTATAACTTTGTCGGATCGCAAAGCTTGAGGAGGATACATATGGTGAAGCGAGGACGCTTTGTGGCGTTTTTTCTAATTGTTCTTTTATTAGGGAGCCTAATGGGATTAACTTCGAAAAATATTACAAATGATATTACGTTAGGGCTCGATTTGCAAGGTGGATTTGAAATTTTATATGAAGTAGAGCCAGTCGATGATGGAGAGACGATCGACCGCTCTGTTTTAGTGAATACGGTTGATGCTTTAAACAAACGTGCAAACGTGTTAGGGGTCAGTGAGCCGAACATCCAAATTGAAGGAGACGACCGTATACGTGTACAGCTTGCGGGAGTTGACAATCAAAATAAAGCTCGAGAAATTTTATCAACGCAAGCACAGTTAACATTTCGGGATACGAATGATAAAGAGATGATGAACGGATCAGACCTTGTTGAAGGTGGTGCGAAACAATCCTTCGATCAATATGGCAAACCGAATGTTGTCGTAAAATTAAAGGATGCTGAGAAATTCAAAGAAGTAACGGAGCATGTATTAAAAATGGCTCCAGCGAATCAGCTTGTTATTTGGCTTGATTACGAAGAAGGCGACTCCTATCAAAAGGAGTTAGCGAAAGAGAATTCGAAATTTATTTCAGCTCCAAATGTCGATCAAGTATTTAATACAACAGAAGTAACGATTGAAGGGAATTTTACGATTAATGAAGCAAAAGAGTTAGCAAGCTTGTTGAATGCTGGGGCATTACCGGTGAAATTAAACGAGGTGTATTCAACATCTGTTGGGGCGAAATTCGGTGAACAAGCAATGGATCAAACGATTATTGCTGGGCTCATCGGGATTGTGATTATTTATCTCTATATGATGTTTTTCTATCGATTACCTGGTGTCATCGCTTCGATAACCCTTACAACTTATATTTATTTAATTTTAGTTGTGTTTGATTGGATGCATGCCGTTTTAACATTACCAGGAATTGCTGCACTTATTTTAGGAGTCGGGATGGCGGTTGATGCAAACATCATTACATATGAACGAATAAAAGAAGAATTAAAGCTTGGAAAAAGTCTTCGTTCTGCCTTTAAAGCTGGAAATCGTCGTTCTTTATTAACGATTGTCGATGCAAATGTTACAACATTATTAGCCGCAGCTGTATTATTTTTCTATGGAACGAGCTCTGTCAAAGGATTTGCGACGATGCTTATGGTTAGTATCGTTGTCAGCTTTATGACGGCCGTGTATTTAACAAGAATTTTATTGTCTTTATTAGTCAATAGCCGCTCGTTCGATCGTAAACCTCATTGGTTTGGCGTTAAGAAAGAAGAAATTCTAGATATTGCGAAGACCAATAAACATACACAAGTACCGACACGATTTGATCGTGTTGACTTTGTTAAGAATCGGAAGCGATTTTTCTTCCTATCTTCCATCATGGTCATTGCAGGTATTCTTGTCCTCTTTATTGCAAAATTAAATGTAGGAATTGATTTTGCCAGTGGAACACGTATCGAAGTACTCGCTAATGATCGTTTAACAGCAGGCGAAGTTCAGTCTGAATTCGAGGCGATCGGGCTTGAGCCAAATGAAGTTATTCTATCGGGTAATAATGATGAAATTGGGGTTGCTCGCTTTGTCGGTGTTCTGGAAAAAGACAAGATTGCAGAAGTAAAAGATCATTTTCAAAAACAATTTGGCAGTGAGCCGAACGTAAGTACAGTTTCGCCAATGGTTGGAAAAGAATTAGCACGAAACGCATTAATAGCTGTATTAATTGCTTCTGTCGGAATCATTATATATGTTTCCGTTCGTTTTGAGTTTTTCATGGCGTTAGCAGCAATTGTGGCACTCATACATGATGCCTTTTTTACGATTGCCTTTTTCAGTATTACGAGACTAGAAGTTAATATTACGATTATCGCAGCTGTATTGACTGTCATTGGTTATTCGATTAACGATACGATTGTCACCTTTGACCGTATAAAAGAGAATATGAAGAAGAAAAAACGTGTAAAAACGTTTGCTGACTTAGCTGAAATCGTCAATAAAAGCTTGCAACAAACTTTTACTCGATCGATCAATACCGTAATAACCGTTATTTTTGCTGTCGTGGCACTACTTATTTTTGGAAGTAGCTCGATTTTGAATTTCTCTATTGCGTTGTTAATCGGGCTTATCTCGGGAACGTACTCTTCATTATTTATTGCTGCACAGCTTTGGCTTGTATGGAAAGGGAAACAGTTAAAGAAAAAATCCACTTCTCATAAACAAGAAGAGGAGTTAGAACAAGAAGTATAAAGATATGGGAATAAAAAGAGGGGCGTTGGCTAACTACACATACCAACAAGCCTCTTTTTTGTTATTTTCCAAAATAGCAAATTGGGTAAACTACCCTTATGAACTATAAGGGGTGAGTGAAGTTGACACAAGATCGCTTTAAACAAGCTGAATTAGCCGCGGTGATCGGGATTATCGGAAATATTGTTCTCGCCATTGTCAAAGGAATTGTCGGTGTTGTGGCGGAGAGTAAAGCGCTCGTTGCTGATGCCGTCCATTCTGCGAGTGATGTAGTAGGTTCACTCGCTGTTTTCGTCGGTTTACGCGTTGCGAAAGAGCCGCCAGACGAAGACCATCCTTATGGGCACGGAAAGGCAGAATCAATTGCCGCTATTATTGTCGCGGTGTTATTATTTTTAGTAGGATTAGAAATTGGGAAATCATCAATCGAAGCCTTTTTCGTAAAAATTCATCCACCGAAGATGATCGCGATTGCTGCTGTCATCCTTTCAATTATCGTAAAGGAGGCAATGTTTCGGTATAAGTATAAGCTAGGTAAAAGAATTAAAAGCGATGCTGTCATCATAAATGCACATGAGCATCGCTCAGACGTATTTTCCTCTTTTGCTGCATTATTAGGAATTGGTGGATCGATTATAGGAGGCTATTTTCAAATTGGTTGGCTCATCTATTTGGATCCTTTAGCAGGATTATTCGTGTCGATTCTCGTAGTGAAAATGGCATGGAAGCTCGGCGGGGAGGCCATACATAATACGCTCGATCATGTATTGCATGAAGAAGATACAAAACCGTTAAAAGAGACCGTTTTGAAAGATCCTGACGTGAAACGCATTGACGAACTTCATGCACGAGAGCACGGATTTTATGTCATTATCGATTTGAAAATCGCAGTCGATCCTCATATTACGGTAGAAGAAGGACATCGAGTTGGAAAGCGAGTAAAAAAGAGTTTAATGCAACATGAAAATGTTCGGAACGTATTTGTCCACATTAATCCATATTTCCGGGGAGAAAATAAGGGGGATGTTAGATGAAAAAGCAAAGTGCTTTAATATTATCGCTTCTTTTTGCTCTCATTGTTTCGATCTTTGCTGTCATAAATGTTGAACCTGTAGAGGTTGATTATTTATTTGGTACAGCAAATTGGCCATTAGTCCTTGTCATTGTTTGTTCAGCTTTAATGGGGGCTATCACGGTCATGTCGCTCGGGGTTGTTCGCTTTTTTTCGTTGCAACGACAAGTGAATAAGCTGCAAAGAGAAAATGATATGTTGAAAAAAGACATTCAAGAGAAATCACCGAACAAAGAAGGTCATAAAGAGGAAGTTTTGACAGAAGAACGAAAATAATGGGTTTGAAAACCCCTCGATCATTTCTGTATAATAGGATGGTTGAGGGGTGAAATTATGCTTCAGGCAAAAAAACGTTGGCATCGTTTAGACGAAAAGGATGCCAACATTGAAAAAATAAATCAATTAAAAACAGAGTTAAACTTAGCACCTCTAGTTGCCTCACTTCTTATCAATCGTGGTATTGACAACATAGATGATGCAAAGCGCTTTTTATATATGAAAGGACAGCCATTTTATGATCCTTTCTTATTAGATGGGATGGAAAAAGCAGTAGAGCGAATTAAGAAAGCGATTGAGCATAAAGAACCTATCATGGTATATGGGGATTATGATGCGGATGGTGTAAGCAGTACAACAATCATGCTGACTGTATTAAGGAGATTAGGAGCGGTCGTCGACTTTTATATTCCGAACCGCTTTAGAGAAGGGTACGGACCGAATGAACAAGCGTTTCGTCGCATTCATGAACAAGGCTATACACTTATAATTACAGTAGATACAGGAATAGCGGCTATTCATGAAGCATCCGTTGCAAAAGAGCTAGGAATCGATGTCATTATTACAGACCATCATGAAATCGGCCCAGAACTCCCAGATGTATTTGCGATTATTCATCCGAAAAAAGAAGGGAGCCGTTATCCTTTTAAAGATTTAGCAGGTGTTGGTGTAGCATTTAAAGTGGCACATGCCTTACTTGGAGAGGTACCGGAAGATTTACTCGAGATAGCTGCAATCGGTACAATTGCCGATTTAGTCCCGTTATATGATGAGAATCGATTGATTGCTAAATTAGGTGTTGAACGTTTAAGAACCTCAACTAAAGTAGGTATACAAGCGTTATTAAAAGTATCTGGAGTAAAGGCATCACAAATAAATGAAGATACAGTGGGCTTTGCTCTTGCACCCCGAATCAATGCAGTTGGCCGTTTGCAAGATGCGGATCCTGCTGTCGATTTATTATTAACGGATGATGAAGTTGAAGCTGAAAATTTGGCGAATGAGATCGATCAGTTAAATAAAGAGCGTCAACAGCTCGTTCAAGAGATGACGAAAGAAGCTATACAAGAAATTGAAGAAAACTTTCCAATTGAAGAAAATCCAGTTCTTATCGTAGCGAAGGAAAATTGGAACGTTGGCGTTGTCGGGATCGTCGCATCAAAATTAGTAGAGAAATATTATCGGCCTACCATTGTTTTAAGTATTGATCCTGTAACAGGACTCGCAAAAGGATCTGCTAGAAGTATTGAAGGGTACGATTTATATGAAAACTTGTCATCATGCCGAGACATATTACCGCATTTTGGTGGCCATCCGATGGCTGCGGGGATGACACTGAAATTGTCCGATATTGATGAATTAAGAACAAAGTTAATTCGTCTTGCCCATGAACAATTAACAGAGGAAGATTTTATACCAGTTAAACCGATAGATATTGCTTGTCCGCTAGAAGAAGTCACAGTCGAAGCGATTGAACAGCTCCAACTGCTTTCACCATTTGGTGTAAAGAACCCGAAGCCTGTTTGTTTAATTGAAAATGTCCATATTGCGAAAATCAATCGAATCGGATCGGATCAATCTCATTTAAAAATGATTTTAGAGGAAAATCATTACGAAGTAGATACAATCGGGTTTGGATATGGAGCATTAATCGATGAAATTGCACCGACATCGAAAGTATCTGTTGTTGGTGAACTTTCCATTAATGAATGGAACAATCGCAGAAAACCGCAAATAATGCTTCAAGATATTGCTGTGTTCCATTGGCAATTATTTGACTATCGCGGCAAGTCAATCGATCAAGTCATAAAAATCATTCCGAGTGAAGACGTCCATTTTATCGCCTTTCACGATGACTCTGTTAAATATGATTTGAACGGGAATCCATCTTCGCTTTTGAAAGATGAATTCGACTTCGAAGACCTTGACCTTAACAACAAACATGTTGTATTGTTAGACATGCCGCCAACTGTTCGAATGTTAGAGAGATTATTAGAAAAGGGTATACCTAAACGTATATATGCTGTATTTTTTCAAGCATCAGATCACTTTTTCTCTACTGTCCCTACTCGTGAACATTTTAAATGGTTTTATGCATTTTTAGCCAAGCGAGAGACATTTGATGTAAAGAAATATGGGGCTGAATTAGCGAAACGCAAAGGTTGGACGACAGAAACTATTATTTTTATGTCAAAGGTGTTTTTTGAATTAGAATTTGTTACAATAAAGGATGGTGTCATTTCGCTAATAAAAAATGCGAGGAAACGTGATTTGACCCAATCGAAGACATATCAGGAAAAGCAACAGTATGTGGAGCTCGAACAATTGCTATTATATTCTTCCTATCAAGAGTTAAAAGATTGGTTTAATAGGAAATTGAATATTCATTCTGAAAATAAAATATATGAACAACAAATAGTGTCGAAATGATGAATTCACTTCGATCCCTTGCGTTGTTTTTCATGATAGTGGAAACATTCAAGGAGGACAAAACGAATGGATTTAAAACAATTTGTAACCATTGTACCTGATTTCCCAAAAGAAGGGATACAATTTAAGGATATTACAACATTAATGGATAATGGTGATGCCTACAAATATGCGACAGATGAGATCGTTAACTATGCTCGCGAAAAGGAAATCGATATCGTTGTAGGACCTGAGGCGCGTGGTTTCATTATTGGATGCCCAGTAGCATATGCGCTAGGTGTTGGGTTTGCACCTGTACGTAAAGAAGGGAAGCTACCTCGTGAAACAATTAAAGTTGAATATGGCCTTGAGTATGGGAAGGATGCTCTTACGATTCATAAAGATGCGATTAAACCCGGTCAACGCGTATTAATTACGGATGATTTACTAGCAACGGGTGGTACAATTGAAGCAACCATTAAGCTTGTTGAACAGCTAGGTGGAGTTGTTGCAGGTATTGCCTTTCTAATTGAGCTGTCTTACCTGGATGGACGTGACAAACTAAAAGGATATGATATTCTCACTTTAATGAAGTATTAAAAGAATTTCTTGTGCGAGAGATATAAAAGAAAAAGCACTCACATGGGGTGCTTTTTCTTTTATATGTTACGAATTGTATAATAATACTCAAAATCCCTTGATTTCTTCAAACGATGATGATCTGAACACTTTACACACATTGAAATTTTATGAATAATAAAAGCAATACAAAAAATTGTACGAGAAGTCAGGTTGTATATGGATATTCGTACTCTTTTAGGAAATATAAAAATAAAAGGTGATTCCATGGCGAATGAACAAGTATTAACCGCTGAACAGGTCGTTGAAAAGGCAAAAACGTACCTTTCGGGTAACGATATCATTTTTATTCAAAAAGCATATGAATTTGCAAAAGAGGCCCATAAAGATCAATATCGAAAATCTGGTGAGCCATACATTATTCACCCTGTTCAAGTAGCGGGGATTCTCGTTGATTTAGAAATGGACCCGGCAACCATTGCGGGCGGTTTTTTACATGATGTCGTCGAGGATACAGATATTACATGTAAGGATTTAACAGAAGCTTTTAATGAAGAAGTGGCGATGCTTGTAGATGGTGTGACAAAGCTTGGGAAAATTAAATATAAATCGAAAGAAGAGCAACAAGCTGAAAACCATCGGAAAATGTTTATAGCAATGGCCCAAGATATTCGTGTCATTTTAATAAAACTTGCCGATCGTTTGCATAATATGCGAACGCTGAAACATTTACCACAAGAAAAACAACGACGAATTGCAAATGAGACGTTAGAAATTTTTGCTCCACTTGCTCACCGCCTCGGAATATCGAAAATTAAATGGGAGCTAGAGGACACATCGTTAAGATATTTAAACCCTCAACAATATTATCGTATTGTTAATTTAATGAAAAAGAAGCGAGCGGAACGAGAGCAATACGTTGATGAGGTCATTGAGGATTTAAAGGAACGCATTGACGAAGTGAACATAAAAGCAGAGGTATCAGGACGGCCGAAACACATTTATTCGATTTATCGAAAAATGGCGATGCAAAATAAACAGTTTAACGAAATTTATGATTTATTAGCCGTCCGTATTATCGTCAATAGTATTAAAGATTGTTATGCCGTGCTCGGCATTATTCATACATGTTGGAAACCGATGCCTGGCAGATTTAAAGATTACATTGCGATGCCGAAGCCAAACATGTATCAGTCACTTCATACAACGGTTATTGGCCCAAAAGGAGATCCATTAGAAGTACAAATACGTACGTTTGAAATGCATGAAATCGCAGAATACGGTATCGCTGCACATTGGGCTTATAAAGAAGGAAAGACGCATCATGAGCAAGGATCATTTGATAAAAGACTTACTTGGTTTAGAGAAATACTCGAATTTCAAAATGAATCTACAAACGCCGAAGAGTTTATGGAATCATTAAAGATTGACTTATTCTCTGATATGGTATTCGTATTTACTCCTAAAGGAGATGTCATTGAACTGCCATCAGGATCTGTTCCCATTGATTTTGCCTATCGAATCCATTCGGAAATTGGCAATAAAACGATTGGGGCAAAAGTGAATGGAAAAATGGTTCCGCTTGATTACAGACTAAAAACGGGAGATATAATCGAAATATTAACATCGAAGCATTCGTATGGACCAAGCCAAGATTGGCTGAAGCTCGCCCAAACATCACAAGCGAAAAATAAAATTCGTCAATTCTTTAAAAAACAAAGACGTGAAGAAAATGTAGAAAAAGGACGAGAATTAATCGAAAAAGAAATAAAAGCGATGGACTTTGATATAAAAGAAGTATTAACAGCTGAAAATATTAACCGTGTTGCCGAAAAATTCAATTTCCCAAACGAAGAAGACATGTATGCAGCGGTTGGGTACAATGGAATTACAGCGATTCAAGTCGTCAATCGACTGACAGAAAAGTTGAGGAAAAAACGGCAACAAGACCAACAGAATAAAAATATAGAAGAAGTTGTTCATGAAGTAAGGCAAATGCCGCCGAAAAAGAGGGATGCAGGCGTTTCTGTTAAAGGAATTGATAACTTACTAATAAGGCTTTCGCGCTGCTGTAACCCCGTCCCAGGTGACGATATTGCAGGATTTATTACAAAAGGCCGAGGCGTCTCTGTCCATCGCTCGGATTGTCCGAATATATTAAAGGATGAAGCGAAGGAACGACTTATTGAAGTCGAATGGGAAAATCAGTTAGAAGGACGTAAAGAATACAATGTTGAAATTGAAATATTAGGATATGATCGTCGAGGTTTGCTCAATGAAGTTTTACAAGCTGTGAATGAATCGAAGACGAATATTTCTTCTGTTTCTGGACGTTCGGACCGAAATAAAGTCGCAACGATTAATATGGCGATATCGATTCAAAATATTAATCATTTGCATAAAGTCGTTGAACGTATTAAACAAATACGAGATATTTATTCAGTTCGACGAATCATGAATTAGAAAGGGTTAAAAGACATGAAGGTAGTTGTCCAACGTGCAAAAGATGCGAAAGTATTAGTCAATGGGGAGACAGTTGGCGAAATTGAGTTCGGTGTCATGGTTCTTGTCGGTGTAACTCATAATGATACGGAAAAAGATGCCGCTTTTTTAGCTGATAAAGTAGCCAATTTGCGAATATTTGAAGATGAGTCAGGTAAGATGAATGAGTCTCTTCTTGACGTAGGAGGAAAAGTCCTTTCGATCTCACAATTTACTTTATACGGTGATTGTCGGAAAGGGAGACGACCTAATTACATGCAGGCAGCAAAGCCGGACTATGCAAACGAATTATATGAACATTTTAATAAACTATTAAGAACGAAAGGAATAGAAGTGGAAACAGGCCGATTTGGTGCTATGATGGATGTATCCTTTACAAATGTAGGCCCTGTTACATTAATTATTGATAGCCAATCATAGTATTAAAAAACATCTCCTACCTAAAACTTGGATAGGAGATGTTTTTTGTATTATTTAAAATAGTTCACAAGTCCGTTGTATATCGCTTGAGATGCTTGTTCTTGGAATACGCTCGTATTGACCGTCCACTCTTCACTAGGGTTGCTTAAAAAACCTAATTCCAATAAAGTTGAAGGATGACGGTTTTCACGTAATACGTGGTAATTCCCGTATCTTACTCCACGGTTACGTAAATTCGTCCTTTTTACAAGTTGTTGATTAATCGATTGAGCTAAAGATTTGTCCTTCGAGCTACTATAATAATAAGCGGTATGACCAGTAGCCGAAGTATAAATCGAACTATCATAATGAATACTTATAAAGGCATCGGCCTTTTGCCGGTTTGACGTGTACACACGAGAGTTTAGGCTAATGTAAGTATCATCGCTTCTTGTTAACGTAACGTTTGCACCATTTGCTTTTAATTTATTGTAAGCGAGCTTTGCGGTTTTTAACGTTACATGTTTTTCGAGCGTTCCTCTTGCCCCGATTGCTCCGCTATCGTATCCACCGTGCCCAGGGTCTATCACAATTTTTTTGTTCGACAATGATTGCTTTTTTTGATTATCATGGTCTTGAGATATATTACCTGTCGTGACGATCCATCCCGCAACAAATGCTTGTTGACCATTTCTTAGCTTAATCTTGTACCATCTTCCTTCTTTTTTAACGACACGAAATTTGTCCCCTTTGTTGCCGCGAGCGATGACTTTGTATGAAGTAGAAGGACCGCTTCGTAAATTGGTTCCGTTGTATAACAACGTTACGGTGTCTGTTGTTGACGTTTCTTGCTCCTTTATGTTCACATACCATCCAGCGACCCATCCTGTTTTATTTCCGCCAAATTTAATTTGATACCAATTGTTCATTTCTTGAACAATTGATACCTTTGTCCCTTTTTTTACAGCTCCAATAATTTTACCTTGTAAACTTCCTTTATCTCGAACATTCAATGTACTTGCTGTGACGATTCCTGTTTTTTTACTTTGACTGTCCGATGAGTTATTAGAGGAAGTTGATGTTTGAACAAAGTCGCCGTGAACCCAGGCGGTTTTATTGTTAAATTTAATTTGATACCAATCCCCTTTTTTACTAACGATCGTCACCTTTTCACTTTTGTAAAGTTTTCCGATAATCGCGGCACTCGTAGTTGGCCCTGTTCGCACATTTAACGTAGTTGCTAATACGGTTCCGGACTTCACCGATGACGCAGGAGACGAGGGGTTAGACGGCGCTTTATTTGTAAAGGTTATGTACTTACTATATACCCATCCTGTAGAGCCTCTATAGGAGATTTTCACCCAATTTGCTTGTTTTTCAATGGCTTTAGCTTTTTCCCCTTTCGGAAAATAACCAGAAATTGAAAAACTTGTACCGGGACCTGTACGTACGCGAAGACCTGTTGCAACGGATTTAACCTCGCCAAGTGAATCATTTGACGCTTGGATTGTTTTTTGTGATACGAGCCATCCAGCAATCCAACCGCTTGATCCGTTCTTTAATTGAAGCTTCACCCAACCTCCTTTTGAACCGATAATTGGATATGTTTCTCCATATTTCGCTGATGCTTTAACTGAATAACTTAATCCTGGTCCTGTTCGAATGTTAACAGAATCCCCAAGGACGGTTGCCGTTTTTGTTTCCGCTGTAACGGGCTTCATTGAAGGAGCAAACGTTCCAAATAAAAGAAAAAAACTAATTAACGGAATCCAAAAAAGTTTGTTAGACAATGTCCCAACTCCTTTCACTAAATTATTTACGCAGTCATTTATATTACTACGTTATCCCTTTCTCTTTTTTTATCGTCAGTTCCTTGGGACATTTGAAATATTTTTTGTGAAAAAGGAAAAGATATGAATAACGGATGGCGCAGGAAGGGAGAAAAGACATGAGGTTTAGTACAAAGCATGAGCATGCGAAAATGAAAAGTTTTAACCTTACTGGTGTGATGAAATATGATCATTTAACGGAGGACGACGGTTTACATACGTTTGAGATAAGTAGTGAATTTGGATTACACGGCAGAGATATTCAAAAGTTTAAACAGCAAATAAATCGAACTTGACATGACTAAAACATTATTCGTATGATATTATAAGATTTACAAGAAAATAATTAACAACCGTAAATGGAGAAAAGTAGTTAAGAGTACACAAGAACAGAGAAGGAGAGCCTTAGGCTGGAAGCTTTCCGCTTGATGACTTAACGAAAGAACACTCCGTAGGTTTCCCTCTGAAAGCATATAAATGTGTGATTAGGAGGTGAACGCGCTAGGCGTTATCTTTAGAAGTGGAAGCTTTACGCTTCAATTAGGGTGGCACCACGGGAAACTTAACTCTCGTCCCTACGTTTACGTAGGGATGAGGGTTTTTTTGTTTATAGAAAAAGATAAAAATGTTACGAATCGTTTTTAGTTCAAAAGGAGTGAATGAAATGGGAATTAAAATTCCACGAGGAACACAAGATATATTGCCCGGAGAGGTTGAACGTTGGCAATATGTCGAACAAAAGGCGAGGGAAATATGTCGCTTATATCAATACGAAGAAATACGAACACCGATCTTTGAACATACAGAGTTATTTACTCGTGGTGTTGGCGATTCAACGGACATTGTCCAGAAGGAAATGTACACATTTGAAGATCGTAAAGGCAGAAGTATAACACTTCGTCCAGAAGGTACAGCATCAACTGTCCGTTCATTCGTAGAAAATAAAATGTACGCATCACCTCAGCAGCCAGTAAAGCTTTATTATAATGGTCCGATGTTTCGTTACGAGCGACCGCAAACGGGACGCTACCGTCAATTTGTCCAGTTTGGAGTCGAAGCACTTGGTTCAAGTGATCCAGCCATTGACGCAGAAGTGATCTCGTTAGCTATGGATTTATACGAATCTCTAGGGTTAAAGAGGTTAAAACTTGTTATTAATAGCTTAGGAGACAAAGAAAGCAGAAAGGCTCATCGTGAAGCATTAATCAAACACTTTGAAGGCCGTATCGATGAATTTTGTCCAGATTGTCAAAAAAGATTACAACAAAATCCATTGCGCATATTAGATTGTAAAAAAGATCGTGAGCACGAATTAATGACATCTGCCCCTTCTATTCAAGATTATTTAAACGAAGAGTCAAAAGCTTATTTCAATAAAGTTCTTGCCTATTTAGAGAGTGTAAATATTGAATATGAAGTAGATCCTAACTTAGTGCGTGGATTAGATTACTATAATCATACGGCGTTTGAAATTATGAGTAATGCGGAAGGCTTCGGAGCCATTACAACTTTATGCGGCGGTGGACGATATAACGGTCTTGTAGAAGAAATGGGTGGTCCGACAACACCAGGCATCGGGTTTGCTTTAAGTATTGAACGTCTGTTAGCGGCATTAGATGCTGAAAAAGTTGAGCTTCCAACGGTAAAAGGGATCGATTGCTATGTTGTAACACTAGGTGATAACGCAAAAGATTATTCCGTTTCCTTACTAAAAGAATTACGAAATGCTGGAATTTCCGCAGAAAAAGATTATGAAAATAAAAAAATGAAGGCGCAGTTTAAAGCAGCAGATCGTCTGCACGCAAAGTATGTCGCCGTTCTTGGAGACGATGAGCTAGATAAAGGTGTTGTAAATGTAAAAAATATGGAAACAGGTCATCAAGAAGAAGTGCAATTAGAAAAGCTTTCATGCTATCTTAAAGAACGTTTATAAAGGAGAGGTAACTATGTTTGGCCGATCATATTATTGCGGTGAGATTACGGAGAAAGCGATTGGTGAAAAAGTCGTATTAAAAGGTTGGGTGCAAAAACGTCGAGACTTAGGTGGACTTATTTTTATTGACTTACGAGATCGAACAGGCATTGTCCAAGTTGTGTTTAATCCAGATGTATCAAAAGAAGCGCTTCAAATTGCTGAGAAAATTCGTAGCGAATTTGTTGTTGATATTAAAGGAGAGGTCGTTCTTCGCGAGGAAGGAACGATCAACGCTAATCTTCCTACAGGAAAGGTCGAGATTGTAGCGGAAGAAGTAACGATTTTAAACAGTGCGAAAACACCTCCATTTTCTATTTATGAAACAGGTGCCGATGCGTCTGAAGATGTCCGGCTGAGATATCGGTATTTAGATTTAAGACGCCCACAAATATTTGAAACATTAAAAATGCGCCATCAAATTACGAAATCGATTCGTCGCTTTTTAGATGATCAAGGGTTTATCGATGTTGAAACGCCAATCTTAACAAAAAGTACGCCTGAAGGTGCACGTGATTATTTAGTACCATCTCGTGTGCACGAAGGCGAATTTTACGCATTGCCACAATCTCCACAAATTTTTAAACAGTTATTAATGGTGTCAGGATTTGATCGTTATTATCAAATTGCTCGCTGCTTCCGTGATGAAGATTTACGCGCAGACCGTCAGCCGGAATTTACACAAGTCGATATTGAAATGTCCTTTATGAGCCAGGAAGAAATTATCGACATGATGGAACAAATGATGGCAACTTTGATGAAGGAAGTAAAAGGCATCGATGTATCAATTCCGTTCCAACGGATGTCATATGAAGAAGCGATGGCTCGATACGGTTCGGATAAACCTGATACTCGCTTTGAAATGGAGCTTGTTGATGTTGGTGAAGTAGTCAAAGATTCAAGCTTCAAAGTATTTAGTAGTACGATTGAAAATGGTGGTCAAGTAAAAGCGATTAATGTAAAAGGACAAGCTGAAGCGTATTCACGTAAAGATATTGACGCCTTAACCGAGTTTGTGAAAGTGTATGGAGCAAAAGGGTTAGCGTGGCTAAAAGTTGAAGAGTCTGAGCTGAAAGGTCCTATTGCCAAATTCTTTAATGAAGATGAACAACAGGGACTAAGACAAACGTTACAAGCAGAAGCGGGAGACCTATTATTATTTGTGGCAGATACAAAAGAAGTAGTCGCAGATGCTTTAGGAGCGCTTCGTTTAAAATTAGGAAAAGAACTTAACCTAATTGATGAGACGAAATTTAATTTCTTATGGGTCGTTGATTGGCCACTTGTTGAGTATGCGGAAGACGAAGATCGCTATTATGCACTTCATCATCCATTTACAATGCCTGTTCGTGAGGACATCTCTTTATTTGAAACAAACCCTCGTGAAATGCGCGCCCAAGCCTATGACTTAGTATTAAACGGTTATGAATTAGGCGGCGGTTCGATTCGTATTTTTGAAAAAGATGTCCAACAAAAAATGTTTACATTACTAGGTTTTACGGAAGAGGAAGCAAAGGAGCAATTTGGGTTTTTACTTGAAGCATTTGAATATGGTACTCCACCTCATGGGGGAATTGCTCTTGGTTTAGACCGTCTAGTCATGCTGTTAGCTGGCAGAACAAACTTACGCGATACGATTGCCTTCCCGAAAACAGCAAGTGCAAGCTGTTTATTAACAAATGCTCCTGATGAAGTAAGTGAAGAACAATTACAAGAACTTCATCTTAAAATCGAAAAGAAACAGGCGGAATAATTACCATTTCATAATTTCTTGAAAACAATCATTAGTTATGATATCCTATTTTCAACAGATAAAGTCCTGATGTGTTAGTCGTACACCTAGTTTTGACCGAACAATATTTAAAATGGGAGTCCGGAGTTTTCAACTGGCGTAAATGCCTCACATACCGGTTTGAGGACTTACAAAACGTTGAAACAGGTCACCCACCTGCCGTGAGCGGGATCAAAACGAAGGAAACGGCGACGGCACAATCGGGGCTTCGTTTTTTTGAACAAACATTTACATACAAAGAGACATTCGCTTAACGTTGAATGTCTCTTTTTTTTTTTTGCTGAACATTGACAGTAACTCAAACATTCACTTTATCCATAGAAATACTTGCTTTTCTTTTGAAGTATGATATATTCTGTATTCAGGAAAAATACTGCTAAGAGAAACAAATTAATGGAGTGATCTCGTTGTTACATCAATTTTCACGTAATGAGTTAGCAATCGGAAAAGAAGGGTTAAATATATTAAAAGGGAGCACCGTTGCGGTGTTAGGAATTGGTGGAGTCGGTTCTTTTTCTGTTGAAGCGCTTGCACGCTCGGGTGTTGGCCGTTTAATTTTAGTCGATAAAGACGATGTCGATATTACGAATGTGAACCGGCAAATTCACGCACTTTTATCGACTGTCGGGCAACCGAAAGTGGATCTAATGAAAGAACGAGTTGCGGATATTAATCCGGATTGTGAAGTTATCGCGTTAAAAATGTTTTATACAGAAGAAACGTATGAAACGTTCTTTCAATACGAGCCTGATTTTGTCATCGATGCTTCTGATACGATTAGCTATAAAATTCACCTTATGAAAGAATGTTTAAAACGAAATGTACCGATCATTTCGAGCATGGGAGCAGCTAATAAAACAGATCCAACCCGTTTTCAAATTGCTGATATTTCCAAAACCCATACCGACCCCATTGCAAAAGTGATACGTACAAAGCTTCGAAAAGAAGGAATTCGAAAAGGGGTAAAAGTTGTCTTCTCTGATGAAAGTCCAATTGTCATTCGGGAAGATGTGCGTAAAGAGGTAGGAAACGAAAAGGCGGCCATTCGTAAAGCGAAAATGCCACCTTCTTCAAATGCGTTCGTTCCATCTGTTGCAGGACTTATTATGGCATCACATGTCGTAAATGAACTTTTAAAAGATGTGAAAATTTATCGCGTTTCTGATGAAAAATAAGTAAAAAAACTGACTACAACCTTCCTAGTTTGTAGTCAGTTTTAATTTAAGGACGTTTAAAGATTCAATGAATCATTTTGTCTTCTATGAAAAGGTCATCTTGTTTCATAAGGGAGGAGGCTTTTTGCAATATTTTGACCATCAGATCATATTCCTCTTCCATCGATTTTTTTCTTTTATTAAGTTTTTCCCTCTTCTTCTGAAGTCTTCTGTTTTCTTTTTGTAATTCATGATTCTTTTGTTTTAACAAATCATTTTCCTTGAGTAGTTGTTCTTGTTCAGACTCTATCCGATTTGACTTTAAAGATTGCAAAAATAGAATACATTCTTCAAGTGTTACGGAAGGTGTCGCTGCTAGTGAACTAGTTGTATACATTTTTGGTCTCCGCTCTTTTTTTTGCTTGTTCAATAGCATCTTGATAATGTTTTCGTACTTCAGCGTTCCATCGAAACCCGCATGCATTTGCCGTCCGATTAAGTTTTAATCCAACGGTTTCAAATGCATGCAGCTGCGTATGTCCATGCCGTATATATTCAAGTACCGTATTGGCTAAAAGCTCGTCTTCTTCATTCGTCCAAACATCTTGTCTCGTTTTCACATGACATTCCTCCGCCAAATTCTTCTATTCATTAGCAATGACCGAATGATGGGGAATTTATGCATGTCCTCATGGCTGTTTTGAACGACGCTCAATATTTTCATAAATGGAAGCGATCGCTTTTTCAAACTTACTCGTTCTCTTCGGTTCATAATAAATTTTTCGTTTTAATTGATCAGGCAAATATTGTTGCTTCACCCAACTGTTTTCAAAATCATGTGGATACAAATAGTTGACACCACGACCTAATTGTTTCGCTCCTTTGTAATGGGCATCTCGTAAATGAGCGGGTACTTCTCCTGAATGCCCTTTTTGTAAGTCCTTTAGTGCCTTATCAATCGCTTTGTAAGCAGAGTTTGATTTTGGTGACAAACATAGTTCAATGACCGCGTTGGCAAGAGGAATTCTTGCTTCAGGAAACCCGATTCGTTCTGCTGCTTCAATGGCTGCCAACGTCCGAGCCCCAGCTTGAGGACTCGCTAGGCCAATGTCTTCATAGGCAATGACGATAAGCCTTCTTGCAATAGATGGGAGGTCTCCCGCTTCAATAAGCCTTGCTAAATAATGAAGAGCTGCATTGACATCAGAACCTCGAATGGACTTTTGGAACGCAGATAGTACGTCATAATAAGCATCACCGTCTTTATCATGAACAAAGCTTTTTTTCTGAATACATTGTTCAACATCTTCTACGTCAATGACAATTTCATTATGTTCATTCGGTTCTGATGATAATGTAGCAAGCTCTAAAGCATTCAGAGCACTACGAATATCACCTCCGCAACTGTGGGCAATATGCAATAACGCTTCTTCCGTCATTTGAACATGGAAATCTTTTAAACCACGCGGGTCTAGAAGAGCACGTTTTAAGGCAATAACAATTTGCTCAGGTGTTAACGGTGTTAATTCAAAAATTTGACATCTGCTTCGAATAGCAGGATTTATCGCATGATAAGGATTGCTCGTTGTTGCGCCAATCAAAACAATTTTTCCGTTTTCTAAATGGGGGAGGAGAAAGTCTTGCTTTGCTTTATCTAAACGGTGAACTTCATCTAATATTAAAATCACTTTTCCAGACATTTTCGCTTCTTCTACAACGATTTCCATATCTTTTTTATGATGAATAACAGCATTTAATGTACGAAAAGCCGTATTCGTACTTCCTGCAATGGCCGTAGCAATTGAGGTTTTTCCAATCCCAGGCGGACCGTATAAAATCATAGAACTTAAATGCTTCGCTTTCACCATCCGGTTTATAATCTTTCCATCCCCAACTAAATGTTCTTGGCCGATGATTTCTTCTATTTTTGTAGGTCTCATTCTAAATGCTAAAGGTTTCATGTCTACTCCCCTATTTTCTATCAGTAACTTGGATACTCTATAGTTAGATAATATGCTATAATGACTAAAGTTTAAAGTTACATACCTTTTATATACATATATTTACAGCTTTCGTTCTATATTGAATTTTACATAATGAGAAAAAGATTTTAATAATAGGAGTGTCTAAACGTGAGAATATCAACTAAAGGACGATATGGATTAACGATAATGATTGAATTAGCAAAACGGTTCGGAGAAGGACCGACATCGCTAAAAAGTATTGCCCAAACGCATAATTTGTCTGAACACTACTTAGAACAACTAATTGCGCCACTACGGAATGCTGGACTTGTCAAAAGTATTCGCGGTGCTTACGGTGGATATATTTTAGCAGAAGATCCTAAAAATATCACGGCTGGTGATATCATTCGTGTATTAGAAGGGCCGATAACACCTGTTGAAGGGATTGAAGATGAAGAACCTGCTAAACGTCACCTTTGGATAAAGATTCGCGACGCGATAAAAGATGTGTTAGATAATACGACATTAGAAGATTTAGCAAGCTTTACAGATGATAATGAGCAAGATGCTTACATGTTTTACATTTAATCAATATAATTTAGTCAATGGGACTTTTAAATTTGAGGTGAAAGACAATGGAACGGATATATTTAGATCATGCAGCTACATCGCCTATCCATCCGACAGTATTGGAAAAAATAGTCCCCATTATGCGTGATACATTTGGCAATCCTTCTAGCATTCATTCTTTCGGTCGAGAAAGTAGACATTTGCTAGATGAAGCAAGAGAAGTCATCGCGCGTGCAATTCATGCGCGTTCAAAAGAAATTGTTTTTACGAGCGGCGGCACAGAAGCTGATAATATGGCGATTATCGGTACCGCAATGGCAAATCAGCATAAAGGGAAACATATTATTACAACAAGTATTGAGCATCATGCATCCCTCCATGCTTGTCAATATTTAGAGAGTCAAGGGTTTGATGTTACGTATTTACCTGTTGATGAAGAGGGAATGGTTAAACTAGAAGAAGTAAAACGAGCGCTTCGCGATGATACGATTTTAGTGACAATCATATACGGTAATAATGAAGTTGGCTCCATCCAGCCCATTAAACAAATTGGCGAATTATTAGCAGATCATCAAGCTTATTTTCATACTGATGCTGTCCAAGCTTTCGGGATTTTACCGATCGATGTACAACAATTGCAAGTTGATATGTTAAGTGCATCTAGTCATAAAATAAATGGGCCAAAGGGAGTAGGATTTTTATTTGTACGGGAAGAGATCAAAATATCGCCGCGGGCATTTGGTGGAGAGCAAGAATTAAAGCGGCGTGCAGGAACTGAAAATGTTCATGGCATTGCTGGTTTTGCTGAAGCGGTCAAAATAGCTGAGGCAACGCGAAACGAAAAGCAGGTTCAATATCAAGAGCTTAAGAAAGTCATGATGGATACGTTCAAACAGCATGGCATTCACTATTCCTTAAATGGTTCAGTAGAGAACAGATTACCGCATATCGTAAATGTTCATTTTCCGGGTACAAATGTTGAATCGTTATTAGTGAACTTTGATCTTGCAGGTATAGCAGCTTCAAGCGGTTCTGCATGTACAGCTGGTTCCGTTGATCCATCGCATGTTTTAGTTGCGATGTTTGGTCAACAATCAGAAAAAATTGTATCATCTATTCGTTTTAGCTTTGGCTACGGAAATACAATAGAGCAAGTGGCTCTTGCAGCAGAAAAAATTGCACAAATCGTAAAGAGACTCACAACGTAGATATACTGGAGGTGAAGCAAGTGAAAGATCCAAAAAATACAAGGGTTGTTGTGGGGATGTCCGGAGGTGTTGACTCCTCTGTCTCCGCACTTCTTTTGAAGGAACAAGGATATGAAGTTATCGGTATCTTTATGAAAAACTGGGATGATACCGATGAAAATGGTGTATGTACAGCAACAGAGGATTATAATGACGTCATTCGAGTCTGTAATCAAATCGGAATTCCTTATTATGCGGTGAATTTTGAAAAACAATATTGGGATAAAGTGTTCACTTACTTTTTAGACGAATATAAAGCGGGGAGAACGCCAAATCCGGATGTTATGTGTAATAAAGAAATAAAATTTAAAGCTTTTTTAGATCATGCTTTAACGCTCGGAGCTGACTATGTGGCAACGGGGCACTACGCTCAAGTCGAGTATCGCCATGAAAAATACCGGATGTTGCGTGGAAAAGATCATAATAAAGACCAAACATACTTTTTAAACCAGCTTTCACAAGAGCAATTATCTAAAGTGATGTTTCCACTTGGGCATTTAGAGAAAAAAGAAGTTCGTGAAATCGCGAAAAAAGCTGAATTAGCAACAGCATCAAAAAAAGATAGTACCGGTATTTGCTTCATCGGTGAACGCAATTTCAAAGAGTTTTTAAGTCAATATTTACCTGCTCAACCAGGTAAGATGCAAACTTTATCTGGCGAAGTAAAAGGACAACATGATGGGCTAATGTATTATACGATTGGACAACGTCAAGGAC
Source organism: Bacillus sp. FJAT-47783 (assembly GCF_022808615.1). Taxonomy (GTDB): domain Bacteria; phylum Bacillota; class Bacilli; order Bacillales; family Aeribacillaceae; genus Bacillus_BZ. The sequence goes on along the minus strand of NZ_JAKZKS010000003.1, from coordinate 132,773 downwards.
TAGGTATTGGCGGAAGTGGAGAGCCTTGGTTCGTTGTAGGGAAAAATTTAAAAGAAAATATTCTATATGTAGACCAAGGCTTTGATAATGAATTGTTATATTCAGACTCCATTATCGCAACAAATATGAATTGGATTTCAGGGGTTGTGCCTAAAGAGGAAGTGGTGTGTACAGCAAAATTCCGTTACCGCCAACCCGACAATCCAGTACGCGTTCAAATGCTCGAAAGAAATCGAGCGAAAATTACGTTTGAACAACCAATACGTGCCATTACACCAGGACAAGCAGTCGTTTTATATAACGGAGAAGAATGTTTAGGTGGCGGTACAATTGATGAAATCTATAAAAATGGCGAGAAATTAACATATGTCGGATAATGAGAACCTCAACGTATTGTTGAGGTTTTTCATGTGGCCTTGAACCGACGGTTAAATTATTCATTTGAACCATGTATAATGAAACGTAGTGTGATTAGAAAAAAAAGAATGTATAAAAAGCATTTAATATAGATGAAATCCATAAATGATGTAAAGGTGGAAAAATGATGACAAAAAACGAACTAGGTATTCAAGCAATGCAAAAAGGAAATTTTGAAGAAGCGGCTAAATATTTTTCCGAGGCAATTGAAGAAAATCCGACAGACCCTTTACTATACGTAAATTTTGGCAATTTACTTGCCGCACTTAATGATCATGAACGAGCAATTCGTTTTTTTGAAAAGGCGATTGAAATCGATTCAAACACTGCTACAGCTTATTATGGTGCCGGAACGGTTTCCTATAACAAAAATGATTTTGTAAAAGCAAAAGACTTTTTTGAAAAAGCGATGAAAAATGGGCTCGAAAGTAGTGATCTTTTCTTTATGTTTGGCATGACATTCATTCAGTTGGAACAACCTCGATTAGCCCTTCCGTATTTACAAAGAGCAATTGAATTAAATGAAAAGGATATCGATGCGCGTTTTCAATACGGTTTATGTTTAGCACAATTCGGACAAATGGAAGAAGCGAAAAAAGAGCTATCCATCGTTGTGGAACAAGAGCCAAACCATTCAGATGCGTATTATAATTTAGGTGTTGCGTATGCGTATGAAGAAAATATAGACAAAGCGCTTTCGATGTTTAATAAAGCATTGGACATTCAACCGGATCATTTATTAGCAGGAAATGCGAAAAAGCTTATTGAAGAAGCGATCAACCGTTAAAATGAAAAGTGTCAGAGGAGGGATAAAGAATGACAAATGAACAATTGGACATGTTCCATGAAGAACGTTCATATGTAAAAGGTGTTATACAGCATATTGTCTTTCAAAATGAAGAAAACTTTTATACTGTGTTAAAAGTAAAAGTTTCTGAAACAAATGAGACTTTTGTTGATAAACAAATAACGGTTACAGGTTATTTCCCTCTTCTGAATATGGAAGAAACATACACGTTTATGGGTCAAAAAAAGCAGCATCCGAAATTTGGCGAACAATTTCAAGCAGAACAATTCCGAAAAGAGTTACCGCAAACAAAAGAGGGCATTATTCAATATTTATCAAGTGACTTGTTTAAAGGAATCGGAAAAAAAACAGCGGAATCGATTGTGAATGAATTAGGTGAAGGGACGATTTCGATCATATTGGAAAATCCCGATGCCTTAAAGCGTATTCCAAAGCTGAGTAAAGAAAAAGCAAACACATTAGTTGAAACGTTAAAAGCTCACCAAGGTCTTGAACAAATTATGATTGCCTTGAACCAATTTGGGTTCGGTCCTCAGCTTGGAATGAAAATTTACCAGACGTATAAAGATTTAACGCTCAATATTATACAAGAAAATCCATACAAATTGGTGGAAGATATTGAAGGTATCGGCTTTATTCGCGCCGATGAGCTCGGTAGACACTTAGGGATATCTGGGCATCATCCTGATCGGATTAAAGCAGCGTGCCTTTTCACTATTGAACATGATAGCCTTCAAGAAGGGCACGTTTTCATTACAAAAGAACAGCTTGCCATAAAAACAGCTCAACTTTTGAAGCAAGCAGATGGCGAATTTGTCGGGCAAGAATACATAGAGCGTGAATTAGTTTCACTAACAGAGGAAGGAAAACTAATAGAAGAGAAAGAACGATTCTATTTACCGTCATTATATTTTGCTGAACAAGGTCTTGTAGGGCATGTTCATCGATTATTAGAACAAGACGAGTATGAAAACGTATTTCCGGAGTCTGAATTTTTACTGGCATTAGGGCGCTTAGAGGAAAAGATGAATGTTCAATATGCTCCATCGCAAAAGGAAGCGATTCAACGTGCGATCCATTCCCCGATGATGTTATTAACAGGAGGACCAGGGACAGGGAAAACAACTGTTATAAAAGGAATCGTCGAAATTTATGCAGATTTACATGGCCTTTCACTCGATCCGAACGATTATAAGAAAGAGGATCCTTTTCCGATATTACTCGTTGCCCCAACAGGACGAGCGGCAAAACGAATGAGTGAAGCAACTGGTTTACCAGCTGTTACTATACATCGTTTGCTCGGTTGGAATGGTTCCGAAGGATTCAATTTGGATGAAGAAAATCCGATTAATGGGAAGTTATTAATTGTTGACGAAGTATCAATGGTTGATATATGGTTAGCGAACCAATTATTTAAAGCACTCCCTCCTTCGATTCAAGTTGTTCTTGTAGGAGATGAGGATCAACTTCCTTCTGTAGGACCTGGACAAGTATTGAGTGATTTATTAAAGTCTAATGTCATACCGACTGTCCGTCTTAAAGATATTTACCGCCAAGCCGAAGGGTCTTCCATTATTGAATTAGCTCATGATATTCGAAGCGGTGTATTACCTCATAATATTTTGTCAGCTACAAAAGATCGCTCCTTTTTACCGTGTAAAGGGAATCAAGTAAAGGAAGTTGTCAAGAAAGTGGTTGAAAATGCTGTGAAAAAAGGATATTCGCCAAAGGATATTCAAGTTCTTGCGCCAATGTACCGTGGTTCAGCTGGAATTGACCAATTAAACGTGATGTTGCAAGAAACATTGAATCCAAAATCAGAGCAAAAACGGGAACTACAGTTTGGCCCTGTTACCTATCGTGTCGGTGATAAAGTTTTACAGCTCGTCAATCAACCCGAAAGCAATGTTTTTAATGGCGATATGGGGGAGATTGTATCCATTTTTTACGCAAAGGAAAATACGGAGAAAGAAGATTTAATCGTTGTATCGTTTGATGGAAATGAAGTGACGTATACGAGACAAGATTTTCAGCAGTTTACGCATGCATATTGCTGTTCCATTCACAAATCGCAAGGAAGCGAATTTCCAATCGTTATTTTGCCCATTGTGAAAAGTTATTATCGGATGCTAAGACGTAATTTAATTTATACAGCTGTTACAAGAAGTAAACAATTTTTAATTATGTGTGGAGAAGTGGAAGCATTAAAAAGGGGTATCGAACAAAATGATAACTATAGAAGGCAAACTTCATTAGTGGAACGGTTAAATATAGACAGTGAGCTAGATGAGTTGCAACAACAGCTACCATTTAGTGTCCACGATGCAAACATTGGGATGGAAAACATTACGCCTTATGATTTTATGGAAGTAGAAACACACTAAAAATGTTCGGAAAGGTGGAGAGAATCTTTGCGAACATTTTCGGACATTAAAGGGATTCCTGTTTATTTGCGTTCAGGTAAAATTGTTGGTTACGTTGAAGATATCGCTTTGTCAGAAACTGGTTCCATTGAAGGGCTTATAATTGAAGGGAAAGGTTTTTTCGGGCGGGATAAATTAGTGAAAATCTCGTCCATCTCCTCTATTGGACAAGATGGGATTATGTTAAATGGTAAAGAAACGGAAATGTATGAGACGAGCAATATCGGACACCGGTTTTATGAAACAAAAGGCTCCATTCGTCATAAAGAATTGTTATTATCAACTGGAGATAAGGTCGGATTAGTAGATGATGTATATATGACGAATGATTTGGACACAATTGTAGCATATGAGGTGACAGAAGGGTTTTTTGCTGATGTGACAGTAGGAACAAAAACGGTTCACGTAGAAAATGAACAAATAATCGGCAAAGACGTAATTGTCCTCCAATAACGGGTAAAGAGGTGTCCTTGTTTTGTTTACGTGTCCGAATTGCAAAAGTAAAGACCTTGGAAAAATTGGTGTCAACCAATATTATTGTTGGAACTGTTTTATCGAACTAACAGTTTCAAAAGGTATTGTTCACACACACCAAGTAGAAGAAGATGGCACGTTAAGTTCTTTGGATGATTTGTTTTCTGATGATGAACGTTCTATTAGTATGTAGCATCTAATTCTCCACTCCAGTTGTTTGAGAGAATAATGAATGACAAGAAGTTGACGATTGACGTCAACTTCTTTTGGTGAAGCGGAATTTTTTCAAAGGATGCATCGTTTTTGAATCATTTCAAAATACGTGTACAGTCTTGATGTATATTATTCCCCTCTCGTTTAACAATATGAAGTAGGGGGGATGGATGGTGAGTGAGCGACAAAAGAAGTGGCTGTTTCGACTGTTACTAATCCTTTTGGCTTCATTATGTATATTTATGTTTTTCCAGTTAAGAGACATCTGGATTCCCTTCTTTTTTATGCTAAAAGCAATCATGATTCCGTTTCTCATTGCTGTTTTTATTACGTATTTACTTCATCCAATCGTTGAAAAGCTTCACGCTTCGAATTTGCCAAGACCGATTTCGATTTTAATCATTTATATTCTGTTTTTTGGTAGTGTTGGTTACGGTTTTTATAAAGGCATCCCAACACTCATTCAACAAGTGAAAGATTTGTCTGAGAATGTTCCAACTGTTACGGCTTCTTATCAAAACTGGATGGATGAAATTCATGATCAAACAACGAATTTACCGATTGATGTACACCAACGGATTGAAAAGCTTATGCAAAATGCTGAAGAGCAAGTTGGGAATACGTTAGAGCGCCTATTAACAAGTTTTCGTGCCTTGTTTGACTATGTACTCATTTTGGCTGTGATTCCGTTTTTAGTTTTCTATATGTTAAAAGATTATGACGAGATGAAAAAAGCTATTTGGTATTTAACACCTAAAAAGTGGCGAAAAGAAGGTAAAATATTTCTGCAAAAAATTGATGAATCCCTTGGAAACTATATAAGGGGACAGCTTTTAGTCTGTTTAACGATTGCATTTCTCGCCACCTTATTTTTTTGGTTTTTTGATATAAAGTATCCGCTTATTTTAGGAATCGTTGTTGGGGCAACGAATGTCATCCCATATTTTGGTCCGGTGATCGGAGCGATTCCAGCTGCCATCATTGCTGCAACGATGTCTATGAATAAGGTTATTGTTGTTGTTATAATCGTTTTTGTCCTTCAGTTTATTGAGGGAAATGTACTTAGTCCATTAATTGTAGGAAAGAGCCTTCATATGCATCCCGTTGTCATCATATTTGCGCTCTTAGCTGGTGGGGAAATAGGAGGAATCATTGGTTTAATCGTAGCTGTTCCAATCGTGTCTATTTTAAAAGTGACGATTCTTCATATTGTCATGCACTTGCGAACACATTGACATTTGCGATGTGCTTGTCTATAATTTTCAGTAGTTACATAAGGAAAACGAGGACGGATCTGAGTATGTTACAGTCCATCTGTAGAGAGGAACCTTCTTGGCTGGAAAAGGTTCTAGGTGAAGGGTAACAGAAGGCTAATCCGGAGTGCAGGAAAACCCTGCCGTCAAACCACGTTACGGTGAATAAAGGTGATGGATATTTTATCCATAATCAGGGTGGTACCGCGATCAAAACTCGTCCCTGTGTAAATAATTATCTTATTTACATAGAGAGGAGTTTTTTATTTTTCCTTGAACCTGATCACTAGATGCTCGCAAGAAGTTTAGAGGTAGAAATCTATAGGAGGTACATATGAAAACTTTAACATCTGCACAAGTACGTCAAATGTTTTTAGACTTTTTCAAAGAAAAAGGTCATGCGATCGAGCCGAGTGCTTCACTCGTTCCTCATGATGATCCTTCATTACTTTGGATTAACAGTGGAGTTGCAACGTTGAAAAAATATTTCGATGGACGAGTTATACCTGATAATCCAAGGATTACGAATGCTCAAAAATCAATTCGTACAAATGATATTGAAAACGTAGGGAAAACAGCTCGTCACCATACATTTTTTGAAATGCTTGGGAATTTTTCTATAGGGGATTATTTTAAAGAAGAAGCCATTGAATGGGCTTGGGAGTTTTTAACGAGTGAAAGATGGCTAGGGTTCGATCCAAATCTTTTATCTGTGACGATTCATCCAGAGGATGAAGAAGCATATAAAATTTGGAATGAAAAAATAGGTTTACCGAATGAGCGAATAATCCGTTTGGAAGGGAATTTCTGGGATATTGGTGAAGGGCCAAGTGGACCAAATACGGAAATTTTCTACGATCGTGGAGAGATTTATGGAAATGATCCAGAAGATCCAGAGTTATATCCAGGTGGAGAAAATGAGCGCTATCTTGAAATTTGGAATTTAGTATTTTCTCAATTTAACCATAATCCGGATGGATCTTACACACCATTACCGAAGAAAAATATTGATACAGGTATGGGTTTAGAGCGTGTCGTATCCGTCATTCAAGATGTTCCGACAAACTTTGATACAGATTTATTTATGCCGATTATTGAAGCGACTGAATCAATTTCAGGTGAAAAATATCGTTCGAATCAGGAAAAAGATGTTGCATTCAAGGTGATTGCGGACCATATTCGAACAGTGACATTTGCCGTGACAGATGGTGCTCTTCCATCTAATGAAGGACGCGGTTATGTGCTTCGTCGCTTATTACGAAGAGCAGTTCGATATGCGAAGACGTTAAATATTCACCGTCCATTCATGTACGAGTTAGTGCCAACAGTTGGGGAAATAATGGTTGACTTTTACCCAGAAGTAAAAGAAAAAGCAGAATTTGTCCAAAAAGTCATTAAAAATGAAGAAGAACGCTTTCATGAAACATTGAATGAAGGGCTTGCCATTCTTTCTTCTGTTATGAATAAACAAAAGAAAGCAGGAAGTAATGTCATTCCTGGCGAAGACGTTTTCCGATTATACGATACGTATGGATTCCCAGTAGAATTAACGGAAGAGTATGCACAAGATGAAAACATGGTTGTCGACCATGAAGGATTTGACAGAGAAATGGAAATGCAGCGTGAACGTGCTCGTAAAGCGCGCCAAGAAGTCGATTCCATGCAAGTTCAAGGAGGCGTGCTAGGAGATATTAAAGAAGAAAGTGAATTCATTGGCTACGAAAGTTTGACCGCTAAAGGAAAAGTATTTGCTATCGTCAAAGATGGCAAGCTAATTGATGAGGCACATGTAGGTGAAGAAGTCCAAATTATGCTTGATTGTACACCTTTCTATGCAGAAAGCGGTGGACAAATAGCTGATCGTGGGATCATCCATAATGAAAACGTTCAGTTAGACGTTAAGGATGTACAAAAAGCGCCGAATGGACAACATTTACATAATGTGATTGTTCAGACTGGAACATTAAAAACAGATATGGAAGTTGAGGCACGTGTAGATCCAACATCACGAAAAGCAATCGTGAAAAACCATACAGCAACACACCTTTTACATCAAGCATTAAAAGATGTTCTCGGCGCACATGTTAACCAAGCCGGATCTTTAGTTACATCGAATCGTCTACGTTTTGACTTTTCGCATTTTGGACAAGTGAATCAAGAAGAGCTTGATGCGATTGAACGAATCGTCAACGAAAAGATTTGGGAAGCGATTCCTGTTGCGATTCATTACAAATCACTCGAAGAAGCAAAAGCGATGGGTGCGATGGCATTATTCGGTGAAAAGTATGGGAATATTGTCCGGGTTGTGCAGGTAGGAGACTATAGCTTAGAGCTTTGTGGTGGATGTCACGTTGAGAATACGTCTTCAATTGGGTTATTTAAAATTATTTCTGAATCAGGTATTGGTGCAGGAACGCGCCGTATCGAAGCGGTTACGGGTAAAGAAGCCTATCGCTTCTTAACAGATCAATTAGCGGTATTAAAAGAAGCGGCAGCAAAATTAAAAACAAATCCGAAAGACGTTGTGTCCCGCATCGAAGCAATGCATGGAGAAATTCGTGAACTTGAGCGTGAAAATGAGTCATTAACGGCTAAGTTAGGGAACTTAGAAGCAGCCAATATTGTTGATCGTGTAGTAGAAGTAAATGGCGTAAATGTTCTCAGTGTGAAAGTGAATGCGAAAGATATGAATAGCCTCCGGGCAATGGTGGATGAACTTAAGCAAAAGCTCGGTTCCGGAATTGTTGTGTTAGGTGCTGTAAGTGAAGGGAAAGTAAATTTAGCTGCTGGTATTACGAAAGATTTAATTGAGAAAGGGTACCATGCTGGGAAGGTAATAAAAGAAGTGGCTACACGCTGCGGTGGTGGCGGTGGCGGCCGCCCAGATATGGCGCAAGCAGGTGGGAAAGATCCGAATCAATTGGAAGACGCGTTAAATTATGTCCAAGAATGGGTGAAATCCGTTTTATAATCTTGTCCAATGGTGTAAAATGTAGGTAAGAATGGATAAGGTAGATTCGGAGAAGAGTCTCCAGAAAGAGGTGCATATAATGAATTCATTTGATAAAACGATGAAATTTAATTTCTCGGAAGACTCCGTTGAAACGAATGTCAATGATGTGCTGAACACAGTCTATGACGCTCTAAAAGAAAAAGGGTACAACCCGATTAACCAAATTGTTGGTTATTTACTTTCTGGGGATCCCGCCTATATTCCAAGACACCGAGATGCACGTAATTTAATTCGAAAGATTGAACGAGATGAACTCATAGAAGAGCTAGTCAAGTCATATTTAAAACATCATCGTGAGGGTATATGAGAATTTTAGGATTAGATTTAGGAACAAAAACGTTAGGAGTGGCGGTTAGTGATGCACTCGGATGGACCGCACAAGGATTGGAAACAATTAAAATTAATGAAGAAGAAGGAGAATTTGGTCTTAGCCGACTCTCCGAAATTATAGTGCAATATGAAGTGGAAAAAATTGTGGTCGGTATGCCCAAAAATATGAATGGGACAATAGGACCTAGAGGAGAAGCTTCCAAGCAATTTGCTGATCAATTAGAAGAAAAGTTTCAACTGCCAGTCATACTTTGGGATGAGCGGTTATCAACGATGGCTGCTGAGCGATTGTTAATCGCTGCGGATGTAAGCAGGCAAAAAAGGCGTAAAGTCATTGACAAAATGGCAGCAGTTGTTATTTTACAGAGCTACTTAGACAGTCCAAAATAATATGAATGAGGTGTAATGGATTATGGAACACGGTGAAAAACAGATTACCATTATCGACGATGAAGGAAACGAACAGCTTTGTGAAGTTTTATTCACATTTGAAAATGAGGAATTTGGCAAGTCTTACGTACTTTATTATCCAGTAGGTGCAGAAGAAGATGAAAATGAAGAAATCGAAATCCATGCTTCGAGCTTTACGCCAAATGGAGAAGGGGAAGAAGGAGAGCTAAAACCGATTGAAACAGACGAAGAGTGGGATATGATCGAAGAAATGTTAAATACATTTCTAGAAGATGAAGAAGAATAAGTAAGAACGGTTCAATCAAAAAACACCGCCAATGGCGGTGTTTTTTGCTCTAAGTATAATAAAGTTTTCAAGAATTAATGGAGTTTTCATTGTCCAGCGCAAGCTCCTAGCCCCTAGAGTCAAAAACGTGACGCTGTAAAGGCAAAAAGCCCATTTCGTCGTAAGAACATTTTGTCTGAGGCTGAGCAAGGTGCGTTTGCTCTTTTTCTTGTTGTTTCAGAAAGTTTAAATTCGCTAAAGCGGTAAAACACAATGAATGGAGCTTTGTCCCCACCTTTCTTGGATGAAGAACATTTTTGCCCGAGGGTAAGCAAAGCGTTTGCGCCTTTCTTATAAACATAAGATGACTGGAAAAAGTCAAAATTAAAGAAAATCGTCGCTTTATGCCGAAATTTCGTTTAAATTATAGTATAATATTCGGGATGAAAGGGGGATATTCATGAATGAGGCCAATTCAAAAAAAGAGATGATGAAAAAAATGATGCAAAAAGAACAAGAAGCCAAAATTATCCGAAAGATTGTGTTAACAGCATTTATCGTTCTTGTTGTACTGTTTACAGGAATCATCGGTGGTGGCTATGTATATATAAAATCAGCTTTACAGCCTGTTGATTCAAAAAATACGGAGCCTGTCAAAGTATCGATTCCGATCGGATCATCGCTCTCTTCTATTGCTTCCATTTTGGAAGACCATAATATTATAAAAGATGACAAAGTTTTTAAATATTATGTGAAGTTTAAAAACGAATCTGGTTTTCAAGCTGGTGATTACAAACTTAATAAATCGATGACGATTGATGAGATTATCGCAAGCTTAAAATCTGGGAAGGTCATGCAAGAAGCTGCTTTTAAAATTACCATTCCAGAGGGAAAACAAATTGTACAAATTGCTCAAATTATCTCCAAACAAACGCCATACAAAAAAGAAGAAATTATTAAACGTCTTTCAGATGAAAAGTTTATTAAAAAAATGCAAAAGATATACCCGGATACGGTGACCGATGACATATTGAATGATAAGATTAAATATCCGTTAGAAGGATACTTATATCCGGCAACATACTCTTTTTATGAAGAGGAACCAAAATTAGATGCGATTTTAGAAAAAATGATTAAAAAAACCGATGACGTTTTACGTGCGTATCAAGAGCAAATCAATGAGAAAAACATGTCCATACATGAATTTTTAACAATCGCTTCTTTAATTGAAGAGGAGGCTACTGAAAAAGTCGATCGTGAAAAAATTGCCAGCGTTTTCTATAACCGTCTAGAAAAAAATATGCCGCTGCAAACAGATCCAACGATTCTTTATGCATTAGGGAAACATAAAGATCGAGTATTTTATAAAGATTTAGAAGTAGATTCACCTTATAATACGTATAAATTGGCAGGATTACCCCCTGGACCGATTGCAAATGCTGGAAAAATGTCCTTAAATGCCGCGATCAAACCAGCGGAAACAGACTTTCTATACTTCTTAGCAAAGCCCGACGGGGAAGTCATCTTTAACAAAACGTTAGATGAGCATAACGAAGCGAAAGCAAAATATATAACGAGTCAGTAAATATTGGTTTTAGGGAATTGCTATTCGCATTCCCTTTCTTTTTATGGTAAAATATATCGAGTTGTGAAGAGAAAAAGTTGCCAGAAAGAGTTCAGTGGATGAACTCTTCTTTTTGAGTTTAATGAAATTCGTTAAAATTTGACATATACTTTAATTTAGCTTGTCGGTATGAATGAAGGGGGAGGCAATGACCGTTGCAAAATAGCAAAATCGAATTATATATTCAAAATTTGTTGCCACCAGTTGATCAACAAATTCGTGATATGGAGTTATATGCAAGCGAACATCAAGTGCCAATTATGGAGAAGACAGCTATTTCTGTCATGTTATCCATTTTAAAGCTACATCAACCACATCATATTTTAGAGATTGGTACAGCGATCGGTTATTCTGCTATACGAATGGTGAAGTCTCTTCCTGATGCAAAGGTTGTAACGGTTGAACGTGATCAGGAGCGATATGAAGAAGCAATTCGCAATATCCAAAATGCCAAACTTGAAAATAAAATCACGACTCTTTATGGAGATGCTTTCGATTTAATAGAAGATATTAAAAAGCACGGTCCATATGATGTGTTATTTATTGACGCTGCGAAAGGGCAATATCAGCGTTTTTTTGAAAGCTTTGAACCATTGTTATCCGTAAAAGCCGTGATCATTACGGATAACGTATTATTTAAAGGATTAGTTGTAGAAGAGAACATTGAGTCCAAACGGATTCGAAGCTTAGTGAGAAAAATCAAACAGTATAATGAATGGTTAATGAATCATCCACATTATGAAACAACGATTATTCCCGTCGGAGACGGAGTAGCTGTAAGTATTAAGAGAGGTGAACGTGAATGAAAAAGCCAGAACTACTTGTAACCCCAACGAGTGTTGAAGATATAAAGCCGTTAATCGAAGCAGGAGCTGATGCATTCATCATCGGTGAACAACGATTTGGTCTACGTTTAGCAGGTGAATTTAATCGTGAAGATGTAAAGAAATCCATTGAAATTGCTCATGTACATGGAAAAAAAGTGTATGTTGCAATGAACGCAATTTTTCATAATGATAAAATGGATGATCTTGTTGACTATGTTCAATTTTTAAATGAAGTGAAACCAGATGCCATTGTTTTTGGTGATCCAGCTGTATTAATGATTGTACGTGAACACGCGAAAGATTTGAAGTTACACTGGAACACTGAAACGACTGCTACAAACTGGTATGCATGTAACTATTGGGGACGAAAAGGCGCAAAACGTGCGGTTTTAGCTCGTGAGCTAAATATGGATGCGATTATCGAAACGAAAGAGCATGCTGAAGTAGAAATTGAAGTTCAAGTACATGGCATGACATGTATGTTCCAATCTAAACGCTCCCTAGTTGGAAACTATTTCGAATATCAAGGAAAAGTGATGGAGATTGAAAATAAGAAGCTTCAAAAAAATATGTTCCTTCATGATAAAGAGCGTAACAATAAGTACCCTATTTTTGAGGATGAAAATGGGACACATATTATGAGTCCGAACGATATTTGTATCATTGATGAATTAAGTGAAATGATTGATGCAGGAATAGACAGCTTTAAAATTGATGGTGTTCTAAAATCATTCGAATACATCGTCGAAGTAACGAAGAAATATCGAAAAGCGATTGATTTATATGTAGAGGATCCTCTGCAATATGAAGAAGTGAAAGACGAGCTTTTAGAAGAGATTGAAGCGATTCAACCTGGAAATCGTCCACTTGATACAGGATTTTTCTTTAAAGAAACGGTGTATTAATAGCGAATGTTGAACGGAAAAGGAGGAGAAAATAGATGGCTGCCGTAAAAGAACCGATTTCAAAAGTCATTAACGGGAAACGTGTCATTGTGAAAAAGCCAGAGCTTTTAGCACCAGCAGGTAACTTAGAAAAATTAAAAATTGCCGTCATGTATGGTGCAGATGCTGTCTTTATTGGAGGACAAGAATACGGACTTCGTTCAAATGCGGATAATTTCTCCATTGAGGAAATCGCGGAAGGAGTCCAATTTGCGCATCAATACGGTGCAAAAATTTATGTGACAACGAATATATACGCTCATAATGAGAACATGGATGGGTTAGATGAGTATTTAAAGGCATTAGAAGGTGCTGGGGTTACGGGTATTATCGTTGCTGACCCATTAATTATTGAAACGTGTCGAAAAGTTGCACCGAAGCTTGAAGTTCATTTAAGTACACAGCAATCTCTTGCAAACTGGAAAGCCGTTCAGTTTTGGAAAGAAGAAGGGTTAGAGCGTGTTGTTCTTGCACGTGAAACGAGTGCAGAAGAAATTCAGGAAATGAAAGAAAAAGTAGATATTGAAATTGAGGCATTTATTCATGGAGCAATGTGTATTGCCTATTCTGGGCGTTGTACATTAAGTAACCATATGACAGCACGTGATTCAAACCGTGGCGGCTGTTGTCAATCTTGTCGATGGGATTATGATTTATATGAAATGTCACAAAATGAAGAAGTCCCGCTATATGAAGAAGATGATTCTCCGTTTGCGATGAGTCCAAAAGATTTAAAATTAATCGAATCGATTCCTAAAATGATCGAACTTGGTATCGATAGTTTGAAAATTGAAGGACGAATGAAATCGATTCATTACGTAGCAACGGTTGTAAGTGTTTATCGTAAAGTGATTGATACTTATTGTGCTGATCCTGATAATTTTAAGTTTAAAAAAGAATGGATTGAAGAATTAGATAAATGTGCAAATCGCGATACAGCACCTGCCTTTTTTGAAGGGGTGCCAGGCTATCAAGAACAAATGTACGGAAACCATAGTAAAAAAACAACGTATGATTTTGTTGGGCTTGTTTTAGATTATGATAACAATACGAATATCGTTACATTGCAACAGCGTAATCACTTTAAACCGGGGGATGAAGTTGAATTTTTCGGCCCTGAAATTGAAAACTTCCGTACTTTCATTGAAACGATTTACGATGAAGATGGAAATGAATTAGATGCCGCTCGCCATCCATTACAAATTGTTCGTTTCAAAGTGGATCAGCCTGTTTATCCGTATAATATGATGCGAAAGGAGAACAGGTAATGGGGAAGAAGCCAGTAGTCATTGGGGTGGCTGGAGGTACCGGCTCTGGTAAAACAAGCGTAACGAAAGCGATTTATGATCATTTTAAAGGACATTCGATTCTTATGCTTGAACAAGATTTTTACTATAAAGACCAGAGTCATCTCCCTTTTGAGGAGCGCTTAAAAACCAATTACGATCACCCATTTGCTTTCGATAATGATTTATTAATTAAGCATATCCATCAACTTCTTAATTACGAGGCGATAGAAAAACCAGTATATGATTATGCGCTTCATACCCGCTCAGAAGAAGTTATACATGTCGAACCGAAAGATGTTATTATTTTAGAAGGTATACTTGTCCTTGAAGATGAGCGCTTAAGAAATTTAATGGATATGAAGTTGTTTGTTGATACAGATGCTGATATCCGTATCATTCGCCGTATTTTACGTGACATAAAAGAACGAGGGCGAACCATTGATTCTGTTATTGAACAATACGTTTCGGTCGTAAGGCCAATGCACAATCAATTTATTGAACCTACAAAGCGTTATGCGGATATTATCATTCCGGAAGGTGGACAAAACCACGTAGCGATCGATTTAATGGTCACAAAAATTCAAACAATTCTTGAACAAAATGCTATTTTGTAATAACATAGCATAGATATGGAATACTGCGTTTATATTATGTATAAGATGACATCAAGACAATCAAAAGGGATTCCTTTTGATTTGTCTCTATTTTTATCCGACTCTTAACGGGCAGTAAGACCCCCACCTCAAGATTCTGTAGTAAAGCAAAGAAGATAGGTGGGGGACAACTGCTCGTAAAGGTCCGAACATAAAGAACACAGACTAAGAGCGCCACGTCCTGTGGCAACGTCTGTGTAACCCACATCCTGTGGGTCACAAGGGCCTTTAGGTCATCCCGTATGGACTAACATTCAGTGGGGGATGAAAAAACCCCCCACTGAATGAAGTTTCACTTTATAGACGCAGTATATTACATAGTTGTATTTTTTTGGGGGATTTGATTGTTAAGAAGGAGTGAAGGACATGGCGGAAGAAAAAGTGTATCCAATGACCCAAGCGGGAAAAGAAAAGCTTGAACAAGAATTAGAATACTTAAAATCAGTTAAACGTAAAGAAGTGGTAGAACGTATTAAAATTGCTCGTTCGTTTGGAGATTTATCCGAGAACTCAGAGTATGATTCAGCAAAAGAAGAGCAAGCGTTCGTTGAAGGACGTATTACAACATTAGAGAATATGATTCGTAATGCAAAGATAATTGAAGAAGATACAGAAAATAGCACGACTGTTTCTTTAGGAAAGTCAGTTACGTTCATTGAGCTTCCAGATGGAGAGGAAGAAACGTATACGATTGTTGGTAGCGCTGAAGCTGACCCATTTGAGGGGCGCATTTCGAATGATTCTCCAATGGCAAAAAGCTTACTAGGGAAACAAATTGGTGAAGAAGTGACTGTACAAACACCTGGTGGAGACATGGTTGTAAAAATTGTGAATGTAAGCTAATAGTCGTTTAATATGTAAACATCTCGTCCAAAATGATGACGAGGTGTTTTTTTATGCGAAAAATACGAAGGCGCATCACTTTTATTGCAGTAGTCATCGTCATCGCTAACGGACTATTTATTGCACGTCTTGCCCAAGTGCAACTAATTCAAACAGAATCCTTTACGAAGAGCAAAGTAAATTTAATCGAAAATAGTATTGCTCAGCGTACACAACAAGTGCTAATTGATGACGGAAGAGGGAAGTTTTTAGATCGACACGGACAACCGATTGGTGAAAAATATGTACCAACGATTGTGCTCTTTCCGTTTTTAAAAAATTATCAATGGCCAATTGAAAAGTTTCAACAAATTATACCACTATCTGAATGGAAAATTCAAAAGCTATTAACAGAGGCGAAAGACCCCGTTCTGTTAACAGAAGACGATGGAATTTTGATTCATAACAAAACAATTGAAAAAGTCAATGATTTAAACATCCCTGGTGTTTTTGGTGTATATATGGAAAGAAAAATAAGTGATGATGTTGCCGCACATTTTATCGGATTAACGAGTGTTGATAAACGACTTGTCGAAGAAAAGTATGTCGTTAAAGAAAATATTCCGTACTTGGCGAAGTTTGGGGTTACGGGATTGCAAAAAGCATTTGATGAATTTCTTCTCGCAGAAGAAGAAACAAAATTATTGTACCATGTCGATGGATTGGGGCGACCCTTATTTGGAGTAAATGTAAAATACATAGCTGATAGTAACCCGTTTTATCCAATATCAGTTAATACTACCATTGATTTAACGTATCAACAAATGGCCGAAGATATTTTTAATAAGTATGAAGTCCAAAAAGGCGGGCTTATCCTTTTAGACATTGAGACAAACGAAGTACTCGCTTTAGTTTCGAAACCAGACTTAAATCGAAATGACCAATCGACTCAATACAATTATATGTATGAGACGATGGTTCCGGGTTCTGTCTTCAAAACGGTCATTGCTGCTGCTGCTTTGGAAGAAAATATTGTCTCGGAAAATGATATGTATAACTGTGATTTGAATTTATATAGTGAAAGGGAGAAAAATCCAAAAAAGCGATTAGGTACTTTAACATTTGAAGAAAGCTTTGCGCAAAGCTGTAATTATACGTTTGCTACTTTAGGGAAGCAATTAATGGAAAAAGATCAAAATATATTGGAAGAATATGCAAAAAAATTAGGTCTTCTCCATCTTGTTGGTTGGAGTGGTCCTGTTTATCATTATGATGAGTTCAAGCAAATTCCAGAAGAAAAGGCTGGATCTGTTTGGGGGAAGGAAAAGGATAAAAAAGTGTCGAAAGCGATTCAGCAAACTTCTATCGGGCAACTGAATGTTCAAGTATCACCGCTTGCTATTGTCAATATGATGGCAACCATTGCAAGAGGTGGGGAGAAAAAAGCGGTCAAAGTTGCATCTGATTTATCCTATAAAAATGGCACTACGATGTATCATTTCGATGATCAAACATTGCAATCTAGTGCGGTTTCATCTTATACGGCTCAACAATTACAGCATTTATTAAGAGAAGTCGTGAAGAGTGAAAAAGGAACAGGGAGAAGATTCCAAACGTTGCCGGTTGACGTAGCCGGCAAGTCAGGAACTGCTGAGATAAAAAATGAAGGGAAAATCGTTCATAAATGGTTTGCAGGCTATTTTCCTTTTCAACAGCCGAAATATGCCCTCGTCGTCGTTGAGATGGATACAACAAGTGAGAAAGCACAAACAAATGCCATATTTTATGATATGGTTCAGTCGATGTATGTAAATACTCGCTAACTTATGGTAAAATGTGTTCATAGATTTCCTTGGCAAGCGGCAACAAGAGAGTGTAAAGAGGAGTGAGTGTACGTGACAAACTATGATTCGGAATCTCGTATACAAGTGAGAAAGAAAAAGCGGAAAACAAATATGATTTTAAATACATTAATCTTGATTGTCTTTACTCTCATCGTAGTTATTGGTTATCAACTGTTATTCGGTGGGGAGAAAGAAAAGGAATCGAATCAAATGGCAGAAACAGAAAATGATGTTGCAGAAAATAGTGAGCAAAAAGCAAAAAATGAAGAAAAAGATGAAGTGGATAAACAAACAGAAACGGAAAAGAATGAAGAAAAAGAAAAAGAAGAAGAACAAGATCCGCTTGCTGGTGCTACAGTGACAGAAGGACAACCTGGTTCAGATGTTGAACAAGTCATTGAAAACGGTAATTGGGAACCGATTGGTACAGAGCAATCAGGTGAGCATGTTGCAACATATGATCAAAACTCCATCGATTGGAAAGAAATGGTTCAAGCGATAAGCTATGCAACAGGTGTAGCAGAAGAAGACATGACCATTATGTGGCTTGGAAATAACGGCAGCCCACAAGATGCAAAAGGGACAATTAAAAAGAAATCAGACGGCAAACAGTATCGTGTCGCCATTACATGGGTGGATGGAGAAGGTTGGAAACCGACAAAAGTAGAAGTATTGAAATAAGCTGAGGCTAGAAAGCCCAGCTTATTTTTTTGCTTTAAAATGTACAACAGCACTATAAAGTCTTCTTCCATCATCAGAAACGTGCATTTGATGGGAAACAGAATGTACATCTAACAAAATGTTTTGATTATGTTCAATTTGTTCATTGATTTTTTTTTCTAATTCTTTTATGTCTGTTGCCTCGAAAAATTCGATTTTATCTTGAATAATGTCTAGTTGAAAATTCATGATAATCTCTCCAATTAGTTTAGTTTCAAAATTAGTGTAGCAAATTATCCGTACCTTTGCTATTTTGTTCGGTAAATTCGAAAACTTTTCCATTGAGATATTTTCAAACGTATGATAATTTAAGAACAGTCATATTTTAAATTCATAGTATATTGATATGAATTATATACTTTGGGGTGACAACAGTGGGAAGAGAATTTATTGATTTATTTGACGAGTGGGCAAATCATTATGATACGACAGTAGAAGGTTATGATGAAGAGTATAAAGACGTATTTTTACATTATGAAAACATTTTACAAGAAGTTGTGAACCAATCAGGGGATGTCGTATTAGAATTCGGATGCGGGACAGGGAACTTAACACAAAAATTGATCCAAGCACATAAAAAAGTTTACAGTATTGAACCGTCGGAGATGATGAGAAAGAAGGCAAAAGATAAGCTTGCGAACAACGCAACGATTGAGGATGGAGATTTTTTAACATTTCCGATCCCAAATCAACAGGTGGATACGATTGTAAGTACGTATGCTTTTCATCATTTAACAGATGAAGAAAAAGAGAAAGCGATTGGTATATATGGAAGTTTACTTCAAAACGGTGGTAAAATAGTGTTTGCTGACACTGCTTTTATTGACCAACAAGCAAAAGAGGACATGATCCATGAAGCGAAACAAAAAGGTTATATGCGCTTAGCGGAGGATTTACAAACAGAATATTATACGACACATAAAGTTCTGCAAACGATTTTTCGAAAACATGGATTTACGATTACCTTTACACAAATGAATGCGTTCGTTTGGTTAATACAGGCGGTGAAACAATAAACGAAAGGAAGTCTTAATGATGAAAGTCGCAATCATTGGAGCAATGGAAGAAGAAGTCACAATATTACGTGATCAGTTAGAAAATAAAGAGAAAGAAGTTATCGCTGGATGCGAATTTACAAGTGGGACATTAAATGGTGTTGAAACGATTCTTTTAAAGTCCGGCATTGGAAAAGTAAACGCTGCATTAAGTACATCGATTTTACTGGACCGTTTTCAGCCTGATTACGTCATCAATACAGGTTCTGCGGGAGGATTCCATGAATCACTTAACGTTGGAGACGTTGTTATTTCAACTGAAGTGAGGCATCATGATGTTGATGTAACGGTATTTGGTTATGAATATGGCCAAGTACCAGGTCTTCCAGCAGCTTTTGTTCCAGATGAAAAGCTTGTACAAATTGCAGAAGAAAAAGCAAAACAAATTACCGAAATACAAGTTGTAAAAGGGGCAATCGCAACAGGAGACTCTTTTATGAATGATCAAGCGAGGGTGGACTTTATTCGTTCAAAGTTCCCGGCTCTTTATGCGGTTGAAATGGAGGCTGCTGCAGTTGCACAAGTATGTTACCAATTTGGTACACCATTTGTTATTATTCGAGCACTATCCGATATTGCTGGAAAAGAATCAAATGTGTCGTTTGAGCAATTTTTAGATCAAGCAGCTCTTCATTCTACCAATATGGTTGTTAATATTATCGATGAGTTGAAAAACGTTTAATAGGAGCCTTTTTCGGCTCCTAATTTTTAAGTACCCCCATACAATTTGCTTCAGGAGTGATCACCATGAAGGTTGTTCGCGGCATACGCTCTTTAATCGGTCATACACCGCTATATGAAATAACGGCGTTCTCACTACCGGAAGGCGTGCGTCTTTTTGCAAAATTAGAGTTTTATAACCCTGGCGGAAGTATAAAGGATCGATTAGGACTTGAATTGATTGAAGAGGCGTTTCAAACAGGTAAATTAAAACGAGGTGGAACCATTATTGAACCGACCGCTGGAAATACTGGAATTGGCTTAGCCCTAGCCGCTGTTCAAAAAGATATTAACGTTATTTTTTGTGTTCCTGAAAAATTTAGTCAAGAAAAGCAAGAGCTCATGAAGGCATTAGGAGCTACGGTCATTAATACTCCTACATCGGAAGGGATGAAAGGAGCTATTAACAAAGCAAAGGAGTTAGCAGAAGAAATACCGGGGGCTTATTGTCCACAGCAATTCCAAAATAAAGCCAATCCGAATACGTATTACAAAACACTCGGTCCTGAAATATGGGAGCAGCTGAACGAACATGTTGACGTTTTTGTTGCGGGTGCAGGTACTGGCGGAACCTTTATGGGAACGGCTAGATTTTTAAAAGAGAAAAACAAATCGATTAAAACGGTTATTGTGGAACCAGAAGGCTCTATTTTAAACGGAGGGGATCCTGGACCGCACAAAACAGAAGGGATTGGCATGGAATTTTTACCGGAATATATGGATACATCGTATTTTGATGCGATTTATACGATTAAGGACAACGATGCCTTCAGGCGTGTAAAAGAGCTTGCAAAACAGGAAGGGCTATTAGTAGGAAGTTCTTCAGGGGCTAGTTTCCATGCAGCCATGTTGGAAGCGGAAAAAGCAAAACACGGTACAAATATTGTAACGATTTTTCCAGATAGTAGCGAGCGTTATTTAAGTAAAAAAATATATGAGGGAGGTATTTAAATTGAAGCGAAAAACGAAAATGATTCACGGAGGCATTGTTGGTGATGAACATACAGGTGCTGTAACCGTACCGATTTACCAAGTGAGTACGTATAAACAAGAAGCTGTTGGTAAACATAAAGGCTATGAGTATTCTCGTACAGGAAACCCAACTCGGTTTGCTCTTGAGGAATTAGTAAAAGATTTAGAGGGTGGCGAAAAAGGATTTGCATTTGGTTCCGGAATGGCTGCGATTACAGCTGTTATGATGTTATTGAATAGCGGAGACCATGTGATCTTAACCGATGATGTGTACGGTGGCACGTATCGTGTCATGACGAAAGTATTAAATCGCCTAGGAATTGAATCAACCTTCGTCGATACGAGTAGTTTAGAAGAAATTAAGAATGCGATTCAAGCGAATACGAAAGCGATTTACATCGAAACACCGACAAATCCCCTTCTGAAAATTACAGATATCGAAGGTGCAGCAACATTAGCTAAAGAACATCAACTATTAACGATTGTCGATAACACGTTTAGTACTCCGTACTGGCAGCAACCACTTTCATTAGGGGCTGATATCGTTCTCCATAGTGCGACGAAATATATCGGTGGACATAGTGATGTTGTGGCGGGTCTAGTCGTCGTAAATTCAAAGGCTTTAGCAGAAGAACTTCATTTTATTCAAAATTCAACAGGCGGCGTACTAGGACCTCAAGACTCTTGGTTACTCATGAGAGGAATCAAGACTTTAGGCTTGCGTATGGAAGCGACAGAACAAAACGCACATGCCATCGTTACCTTTTTACAAGAACATCCCTCAGTCAAAACGGTATATTACCCTGGTTTAGAAAGTCATCCAAATTATGCGGTTGCGAAAAAGCAAGCAGAAGGCTTTGGTGGTATGATTTCGTTTGATGTTGGAAGTGAAGAAAAAGTGGATCAACTATTGCAAAAAATAAAGTACTTTACATTAGCAGAAAGTTTAGGAGCTGTCGAAAGCTTAATTTCGGTTCCAGCAAAAATGACGCATGCCTCTATTCCGAAAGAGAGACGAGAAGAGCTTGGAATTACTGATGGTTTAGTTCGCATCTCTGTCGGTATTGAAGATGTCGAAGATTTAATTGACGACTTAAAACAAGCATTGGCAGATTCATAGTGGTTAATATTACATGCATGATTTCCTATGAAAATATGTTATTTTTATAGTAGAAGACATAGGAAATAGGTGATGCATATGAACAAGCAACAGATCAATGAATTGATGGTAGACTTTAAACATTATGCGTTTGTTTTACTAGCATTGAGTGCTTTTTTATATATGGGTTTGTTTATTCCGGATGAATATGTGAGAAGATCTTCTGGTGAAGAGGTCGTATTACTGAGCATAACAACCGTTCTGCTCACTGCTTCTGTATATTGTTTCCAGCGTTCGTTAAAGTATCAGAAACAATTAAAAAATATCGACGAATAAAAAACCTTTTGGTAATCGCCAAAAGGTTTTTTATGTCAATAGAATGCATATTATATGAAAAAGTTTTTAGAATGCACGGAGTCTTCAGCTAGGGGGGAGCGATTCAAAAGATTCTCCCTATTACTTTTTAATTTCTCGTAGTTGGTCGAAGTAGCAATAGTGCTGTTGTAGCCGTTGCGAGAAGTAAAATCATTAGTGTTTTGTTTGAATATCCTTCAAAAATAAACTGTGCAATGGAAGCGAGTATGATAACGAAATAAACAAACGATACGAGGATTTTCCCAAACATTACCTATTCCTTCTTTCTTGTTGTCGCTTCCCAAATTGTATAGTTTTTTCATGCTCCTGTCCAATTACAAAAATAAGGGCCAGCTTGCTGGCTCTTGGAAAATATTTCTCCCTTTTAAATGAGGAAGATTCAATCGATTGAAAATTCACTCTTTTTCTTCATTCCTTCTTTTTTCTTTTTCAACGCGAAAAAATTCATGGAACATTTTCATTAAAGCTCTTTTTTCAATACGTGATACGTAACTTCTTGAGATCCCTAATTCTTTGGCAATTTCTCGTTGTGTTTTCTCATCCTTCATATTTAGACCAAAACGACCGATAATAACTTCTCTTTCCCGGTCATCTAAAATATCAATATATTCTTTTACACGTTCTAATTCCATGTTAAGTTGAATCATTTCAACGACATCATCATGCTCTGCTTTTAATACATCAATTAAGCTAATTTCATTTCCTTCTTTATCTTGGCCGATCGGATCATGTAAGGATACGTCCTTTTTTGTTTTTTTAAGCGCTCTTAAATGCATAAGAATTTCGTTTTCAATGCATCGGGCTGCATATGTAGCTAGTTTAGTTCCTTTTCCTGATGAGTAGCTTTCTATTGCTTTAATTAAACCGATTGTACCAATTGATATTAAGTCCTCCGAGTCCTCACCTGTATTTTCGAATTTTTTAACTATATGGGCAACGAGTCGTAAATTGTGCTCGATTAAAATATTTCTTGCTTCTTCATTTCCTTCAGCCATTAAGTGTAAATATTTCTTTTCTTCTGAAGAGGATAACGGTTGTGGAAAGGCGTTGTTTTTGACGTATGAAACAAGAAAAAATAACTCCTTTACAAGAAAGCTAAATGCTGTAATAATTCCCGACATATATTCACCTCCACAAGTTAAGTTAAAAGTAGGCTTATAATTGTATTTTATGTACGAACAAACTTGTTCTTGTCTGTACACGTTAGGAAATAATTGATTTTCCTCAAATGGAGATGGGTACCATATAATTAAACAAAATAAAAACCACCTTCTTCTAATGGAAGCGGTGGCATCATATATTGGAATTTTTTATTGAGAAGAGAATTTTTGAGGGATATTTATTCCACTACGTTGTTACTCTTAACATGTATTCGAGTGAACGGCGGTTAATTTCTAATTTAATTAATTCGATAAAGTCTTCACTTAGCTTCATTTCGGTTGCTTTAAAATAAGATTCAACGAGTAATTCATCGGATAACTTTTTCATTGAACAAGCCACTTTTCGTGACGCACCTCCTAACCTTTCGTTCTAATGTATCTGTTGTTCGCATAGAATAGATATTTTCTAGTCGTATTCTAAATCTACCACGTTTTTCTTTAGAGAACAACCGTTCTGTTATCCACAAAAATAAGTGGATAAATTGTGGGTATGTTGTTTATAAATCCAGAAAATACAAATATTGCTAAGTGTATAATGTGAATAAAGTTATCCACACAATCAAAAAGGTACAAGGTTTGTCGAAAATTATTTGCATACGAAGTAAAAATAGTAATTTTTTATTAGAAAGGGTAACTTTACTTTGAAAGAAACCGAGAAATTCGATATGATGTAAGATGGTTTAATACGAACTTAACTACAACACAAGAGGTGTTTGATTTGTTAAAGCTTTTTTTGCCTGAAGAATATGTCAAAAATATTTTTGAAATCACCCCTCAATTTCTAAAAGAGCGAGGAGTAAAAGGGGTGATTACGGATTTAGATAATACATTGGTCGAATGGGATCGCCCTAGTGCTCCCCCAAAGTTAAAAGAATGGTTTAAGTCGATGGAACAAAACGGTATTTCCGTTACCATTGTCTCGAATAATAATGAAAAAAGAGTTCGCTCGTTTTCAGAGCCTTTAGGTATTTCGTTTATTCCGAAAGCAAAAAAGCCTATGGGACAAGCATTCCGTAAGGCTCTTCATACAATGGGTCTCAAAAAGAATGAAGTCGTCGTTATCGGTGATCAGCTATTAACAGACGTACTAGGTGGGAATCGCAGTGGATTGAAAACAATTCTTGTTGTTCCTGTTGCTTCAACAGATGGTTTTTGGACAAGATTCAATCGAAGAGTCGAACGTAAAATTTTATCAGTATTAAAACGTAAAGGCATGTTATATTGGGAGGAATGACAATTTGAGTGAATTTGTATGTGTCGGTTGCGGAGTGTCGATTCAAACAGAAGATCCAAAGCAACTTGGATATGCGCCGAAGCAAGCGTTGGAAAGGGAGCATGTCATTTGTCAACGCTGCTTTAAGTTGAAAAATTATAATGAAATTCAAGATGTTTCGTTAACTGATGAAGATTTTCTAAAAATTCTTCATGGAATCGGTGAAACAAACGCATTAATCGTTAAAATTGTGGATATTTTCGATTTTGATGGTAGTTGGATTCAGGGAATTCAACGTTTCGTGGGGAATAACCCGATTATTTTAATTGGAAATAAAGTAGACATATTACCTAAATCAGTGAAACACCAAAGATTAGTTAATTGGATGAGAAGACAAGCAAAAGAGTACGGATTGAAACCACTTGATGTCTTTCTTGTAAGTTCTGCAAAAGGTCATGGAATAAGTGACGTTGCCTCAGCTATTGAGCATTATCGTAACGGTCAAAACGTCTATGTTGTCGGGTGTACAAATGTTGGAAAATCAACGTTTATCAACCGAATTATTAAAGAGGTGTCAGGGGAAGACGATATTATCACTACATCTCATTTTCCAGGTACGACGCTTGATTTAATTGAAATTCCGCTTGATGATGGAGCGTGCTTGTATGATACACCAGGGATTATTAATCATCATCAAATGGCTCACTATATCGATAAACGAGATCTAAAACTATTAACACCGAAAAAAGAAATTAAGCCGAAAGTGTATCAATTAAATGAAGAGCAAACATTATATTTCGGAGGACTGGCACGTTTCGACTTTGTAAAAGGTGAACGCACTGCATTTGTTTGTCATTTTCCAAATGAATTAACCATTCATCGCACGAAACTTGAAAAAGCTGACCAATTATATGAAAGCCACGTAGGAGAGCTATTAACTCCGCCAAGAAAAGAACAAGTACCAACTTTTCCAGAGCTTGTTCCGCACACATTTACCATTAAAGAGAAAAAAACAGATATTGTTTTTTCAGGTTTAGGGTGGGTAACGGTGAATGATCCGAATATACGAGTTGTCGCCTATGCACCGAAAGGCGTTTATGTTACATTACGGTCGTCCTTAATTTAGATGATAGCTTATGATGATATGAGTTAATTAATAAGCAGCTCATAGCACTTTTCATGATTCGAGCGACAAACGCGGTAAAAGGGGAGGGAGAAACATGAAGGATATGTATGCGGTCATTGGAGATCCAATCGGTCATTCCATGTCACCGCTCATTCATAACGATGCGTTTCAAAACGAAAACGTAGATGGCTATTATCAAGCATTTCGTGTCAAAAAAGAAGAATTACGAAAAGCTGTTGATGGAATGAAAGCACTCAATTTCAAAGGATTTAACGTGACAGTACCACATAAAGTTGACATTATGAACTATTTAGATGAAATCGATGAAAGTGCACAACTAGTTGGCGCTGTCAACACAGTTATAAATCGAGAAGGAAAATGGATCGGTTATAATACGGACGGAATGGGCTTTTTTCGTTCTATTCAACCATTTGTGTTAAAAGATTACGACAACATGAACGTTTTAGTTATTGGAGCAGGGGGAGCTGCACGCGCCATCTTTTCGATTTTAGCAAAAGAGGGATTTGTTCACATTGACCTTGTGAATCGGACGAAGGAACGTGCGGTAAAGATAAAGGAACAATGCCCATATGATGTGAATAGTCACATCTTTTCATTAATAGAGTTCGAACATGTTGCCAATAAATACGATTTAGTGATTCAAACAACATCTATTGGGATGGCTCCAAATGTTCATGAGAAACCATTATCTCTAGTAGGAAAGGTGTCTGAACAATCTGTTGTCGCCGATATTATTTATAATCCGATGAAAACAGCCTTTTTAAAAGAGGCAGAAAACTTAGGGGCAAAAACGGTTAACGGAGTCGGTATGTTTGTACACCAAGCAGCAGAAGCGTTCCAATTATGGACAAACAAAAAGCCGAATATTGAACGAATGACAACATTAGTCTTTAACAAATTGAAAGGAGCATCATAATGTTAACAGGAAAACAAAAACGTTATTTACGTTCATTAGCACACCACTTAAACCCAATCTTTCAAGTAGGGAAAGGTGGCGTAAATGAAAACATGATTAAACAAATTCGTGACGCTCTCGAAGCGCGTGAATTAATGAAAGTGAGTGTATTACAAAACTGCGATGTCGATAAACAAACAGTAGCAGAAGAACTAGCTTTTGGTACGGGAGCAGAAGTTGTCCAAATTATTGGAAACATCATTGTTTTATATAAAGAATCGAAGGAGAACAAAGAAATTACACTCCCATAGTGAAGGAATAGGAGGAGGAGCAAAGTGAAAAAGGTTGGCATTTTTGGAGGAACTTTCGATCCCCCCCATTATGGCCATTTATTAATGGCAAATGAAGTGCTCGAATCATTGAATCTGTCTGAAATATGGTTTATGCCAAACCAAATTCCTCCTCATAAACAAAACCGGCCAATAAGCTCGAGTGAGCATCGTTTCAATATGCTAAATCTGGCCATTGAGGGAAATGATGCTTTTCGTGTTGAGCCGATTGAATTAGAGAGAGAAGGTCCGTCCTACACATATGATACAATGGTATTACTAAAGAAACGTTATCCACATATCGAATTTTATTTCATCATTGGTGGAGATATGATCGAATTTTTACCACAATGGTACAAAATTGATCAATTACATAATATGATTCAGTTTATTGGGGTTAAACGCCCGAACTTTTCTGTTGAGACGGACTATCCAATTGTAGAAGTTGAAGTACCACAATTCGATGTATCCTCATCAATGATCCGTCATCGATTTATGGAAGGAAAGCACGCTCGATATTTGTTGCCAGATTCAGTTATTCGATATATAAAGGAGCATCAATTATATGAATCGTGAAAAAGCTTTACAAATTGTGGAAAGTCAATTAACTGAACATCGATACGTTCATACGGTTGGTGTAATGGAAAGTGCGATTTTTTTAGCTGAACAGTATGGTGGCGATTTGAAAAAAGCAGAGCTTGCGGCGATATTTCATGATTACGCAAAATTCCGTCCAAAAGATGAAATGAAACGAATCATTATCGAGCAAAATATGCAAAAAGATTTATTAGACCATCATGCTGAACTTTGGCATGCACCAGTAGGCGCTTATCTCGTTCAAACAGAAGTAGGAATTCAAGATGAAGAAGTGTTAAATGCGATTAAATACCATACTTCAGGTCGTAAAAGGATGACCTTATTAGAAAAAATTGTGTACTTAGCAGATTATATTGAGCCTGGACGTCATTTTCCAGGTGTCGAGGAAGTTCGTGAATTAGCGCAAAAAGATTTGGATCAAGCACTGGTGAAAGCGATGCAAAATACGATTCAATTTTTAATGAAAAAAAACCAACCGATCTATCCTGATACCTTTCATGCATACAATGATCTCGTTATGAACAAATAAAGGAGGAAATTTGAATGTCAACTCAAGATGTGTTATCACTTGTTGTAAAAGCGGCAGATGATAAAAAAGCTGAAGAAATTACGGCGTTAAATATGCGGGGTATTTCGTTAATTGCAGATTATTTTGTTATTTGTCATGGGAATAATGATAAACAAGTGCAAGCCATTGCTCGTGAAATTAAAGATAAAGCCGAAGAAATCGGAATAAATGTGAAACGAATAGAAGGTTTTGATGAAGCGAAGTGGGTTTTAGTTGACTTAGGTGATGTTGTCGCCCATGTTTTCCACCGTGATGAAAGAAGCTATTATAATTTAGAAAAATTATGGGGAGATGCACCGTTAGAAGATCTTAATAGTGAGCTGTTATCGTAATGTATCATCATTTTGCTTATATTTATGATCAGTTAATGAAAGATGCTCCTTATGATGATTGGGTGAAATTTTTACATCAGCGTGCCGAAAATGATGGAAATGGTGGAAGGCGAGTGCTAGATCTAGCTTGTGGTACGGGTGAAATTTCCTATCGCCTAGCTAAGCTTGGTTATCATGTTACTGGCGTTGATTTGTCAGAGGATATGCTCGCGGTGGCAAAAGAAAAAATGATCATGCACGGGTTTCAAGATTCCCTTTTTATTAAACAAGATATGCGCAAGTTAGAAGGGTTTCAACCATTTGATTATATCTTTTTATGCTGTGACTCGTTAAATTATTTAACATGTGAGCAAGATGTAGAAAATACCTTTCATCGTGTGCAGCAGTTTTTGAAAAAAGACGGTCTATTCATTTTTGATGTCCATTCTGTTTATAAAATGGAGCAGTTGTTTAAAAATCATACGTTTGCCTATAGCGGGGATGAAGTGAGTTATATTTGGAACTGTTTCGAAGGTGATTCGGAGTATAGTGTTATTCACGAATTAACCTTTTTTGTTCGAAATGGTTCCCACTATATTCGATATGATGAGGATCACGAGCAGCGTACGTTTTCCATCAAAACGTATACGCAATTATTAGAAAACTGTGGCTTTACGAATGTAGATGTATCGACAGGTTTAGTGCAAACATCTTTAGATAAAGCCGAGCGAATTTTTTTTGTTGCAAAAAAATAAGAAACCATCGATGTTACGATCTCGATGGTTTTTTACTTTTTATATTTTTTAGAAGGATTTTTCTTTAATGTTACGAATTATAATAATTGAAATTGCTCACTCACTTCTTCTAAATCTTTATAATATTTAGAATGAGTACTTTGAAATAAATGTTTGAACAAGTTCCCTATTTCCTTTTCCAACACTTTTATTCCTTCTCCTGTTACTCCGCCTTTGACACAAACTTTCTCTTGTAATGTTGGCAACGTATAGTGGCCGCTTTCCAATAGCTTCCCCATACCGATAAACATTTCACTAGCTAATTGAATGGCTTGCTCATTTGCTATTTCCGTTTCTTCTACAGCAGCGTCAATAAATTGTTGTAATAAATAACTAAAAAAGGCCGGACCGCAGCTCACTATATCAGAGGCAACCCTCGTAACGTTGTTTTTAATATAAATGGGAGTGGAAATTTTCCGAAACATTTCTTCAATTGTTGTTTTTGTTTCAGGTGTACATGATTTACCAAGAGTAATAAGCGAAACGCCGGATAATGCACGATTTGTTATACTTGGAATGACGCGAGCAACTTGGCATGGTACGACAGATTCAATTTGTTCTACTGATAGTGGGCTTGTAATGGAAATTAAGCACTTTTCGCTGCTTAACTGTTTTCGTAACTTTATTAAAAGGGGGTGTATATCTAATGGCTTCACGCAAACGAAAATATAATCGGAAAAATTGACCAGCTCATCTATGTTTGCACAGACGTGGATATTTGGATTTTCTTCTTGAATGGCTCTTGCTTTTTCAATCGTTCTATTTGTGATGTACATTGACGAGGGAGTTACAACCTTTGCTTCAAGGAAGGCCTCGATAAGAATTCGCCCCATGTTGCCTGTTCCAATAAAACCTACATTCATTTCTTCACCCCTCCTCCTTTAAACATTTTCTCTCCTACACCATATGACAAACGAAAAGAAATTATGAACATAGAAAGGAGTTTTAAACGCATGGAAATGTTATTAAAAGCGAAGAAGTATTGGTTTATTCCTCTATTAATCGTTTTTGTTGTTTTTGTTTTCTATGGGAATTATGAGGAAAAAGACAAGAATGAGGAAGGTTCAATCGTTCTAGAAGAGGCCGTAAATGGGAAGATAGAAACGGAAACAACCGCGAATCATGGCAGTGTAGTAGAAACCATTTTTATTGATGTAAAAGGGGCTGTTCAAAAGCCTGGAGTATATGAGCTCAAGAAATCAGAAAGAGTGTTGCAGGCTATCGAAAAAGCAGGAGGATTTTTACAGGAAGCGGATGTAAATAAAGTGAATTTAGCTGCGAAGTTAGAGGACGGAACGGTCATTTACGTTCCGAAAATGGGTGAGGAAGAGTCTGTTATAACAACTGTAGAGGCGGTAAAGAGCGTATCATCAAGTAAAGGAATAAACATTAATACAGCGACTTTAGAGGAACTGCAAACATTGAATGGAATCGGGCCTTCCAAAGCCGAAGCGATTATTTCCTATCGAGAAGAAAATGGCCCTTTTTCAACAATTGAAGATATTAAAAAGGTTTCAGGGATTGGGGATAAGTCATTCGAAAAAATTAAAAATGATATTTCCATTGATTAAAGATTGACGATAAACAAGCCGTCTCGATACACTTAAGAAAAAGGTTTGACGGAGGAAAGGGAAATGGAACGTATTTCATGGAATCAATATTTTATGGCTCAAAGCCATTTACTAGCTCTTCGAAGCACATGTACGAGGCTTACGGTTGGGGCAACGATTGTGCGAGATAAGCGAATTATTGCCGGAGGATATAATGGTTCAATTGCGGGAGGCGTGCATTGCACAGATGAAGGCTGTTATGTGATTGATAATCATTGTGTTCGAACAATCCATGCAGAAATGAATGCCATTATTCAATGTGCAAAGTTCGGAGTTCCGACTGATGGTGCTGAAATTTATGTCACTCACTTCCCTTGTTTACAATGCTGTAAAGCGATCATTCAATCAGGCATTAAGCGTGTTTACTATGCGAAAGATTATAAAAACCATCC
This sequence comes from Bacillus sp. FJAT-47783, assembly GCF_022808615.1. Taxonomy (GTDB): domain Bacteria; phylum Bacillota; class Bacilli; order Bacillales; family Aeribacillaceae; genus Bacillus_BZ. The sequence goes on along the minus strand of NZ_JAKZKS010000003.1, from coordinate 101,206 downwards.
ATACGCGATAGAGTTATTTAAACAGGCAAATGTTCATGTTGAACAAGTTGAATTGAAAAATTTTAATTTACAACAAATGATAGAATAAAAAGAAAAAGGAAAGATGAATACGAAACAATATAAATTTTTTGGAGGTATAGACGTGAAAGGACAATGGGTATTTGTTGCTCTTGCTGTTTTATTGGCGTCCATTGCCTCCTATTTTGCCTTATTTTTATTCGTATTGTTCATCATTATTGTCTTAATCAAAAAATCACATAAGATGGCGATTCTTTATACAATTCTTTTTTGTTTTACCTTAATGTACATAGAAATCGTTCATTCAAAAGAGCCGTCCGACTTTACACCTGGCATGCTGAAAGTAAAGGGGAGTTTTCTAGATTCTCCTTCTATCGATGGTGATCGTGCTACTTTTCATATAAAGATGAATAATGGTGAGAAGGTTAGAGGTTATTACACGTTTCGATCAGCAGAAGAAAAAGAGATGTTTTCATCATTTCGTGCCGGACACGTTTGTTTGCTTGAAGGGGAATTAAAAGAGCCAAAACAACATACTGTTGAAAATGGTTTTAACTTTGAACAATTCTTAAAATCAAAAGGGATTGATTGGCTATTTGACATTTCATCCATATCCGATTGTTCGTTTGCACCATCATCGCTAGATCGGATAAAAAATGTGCGAGAACAGATCATTCTTTTCATTCGTCATCATTATAGTGAAGAGGCCGAGGGATTTGTTCAAGCGCTCCTTGTTGGTGAACGAGCATCGATCGATGAGCGTACATATGAAGCCTACCAACAATTAGGGGTTGTCCATTTGTTGGCGATTTCTGGATTGCATGTCGGACTACTAACAGCATTCGTGTATGTAGGTTGTTTACGTTTTGGTATAACGAAAGAACAAGCATGGATTGTTTTGTGTTTCGTTTTACCACTCTTTTGTATTATAGCAGGTGCATCTCCATCTGTTGTTCGTGCATGCTTAATGGCGGGCATTTTTGTCATTGGAAAGCTGCTTCACCGTCCTATTTTACCGATTGATTGTATTTCGCTCAGCTTTATCATCATTGTGCTTTTTGATCCTCATCAGCTTTATCAAATCGGTTTTCAATTATCCTATATCGTAAGCTTCTCCTTAATTTTATCTCAATCACTTCTTGAGCGTTGTAGAAACTTTTTTCAAATGTTGATCATCGTTACATTTGTTGCCCAAATAAGCTCACTCCCGCTGTTGCTTTACTACTTTTATGAATTTTCCGTGATCAGTCTGTTCGTGAACTTATTTTTTGTTCCGCTATATATGTATTTTTTACTTCCAGTTACGTTTTTATCGGTTATTCTTCTATTCGTTATTGAACCGATAGGTCTTTTGTTTATACCACTCGTTAATCAATCTTTCCATTTAACTTCTCATTTCATTTCTCTTTTAAGTGGATGGGAAGGACATTTAATAACGGTTGGAAAATTACCTCTGCCCCTCCTTTTTCTCATGTATGCTCTTGTGACAAATGTGATGATTGAACTAGAAAATTCTTTCTGGTGGCGTCGTCTTTTTTCGGTAGGATGTAGCAGGATAACACTAGTTGTCATCGCGGTAATGGTGGTAAGAATGCTTGAACCAGGTGAAGTAACGATGCTTGATGTAGGACAAGGGGATGCGATATTTATTCGCGAGGAGCGATCAGGTGACGCTTACCTTATCGATACCGGAGGTCTTCTTTCATTTCAACAGAAAGAATGGCGGGAGAAGGAAGATCCGTTTCAACTAGGGGAAGATGTGCTCATTCCATTTTTGAAATCAAAAGGAGTATCCGAATTAGAAGCGTTGTTTTTAACGCATGGTGATCAAGACCACATCGGGGAAGCGAAGACGATTTTAGATAAAATGAGTGTGAACTATTTAGTCATTTCAAAACATTTTGTTGAAGGGAAAAAAGAGCAAGAAATCATTGAAATGGCAAGAAAAAAAGGAGTGACCATTTTATCGGTTGAAAAAGGAGATCAACTCACCTTTTCTCCCATTATTACGGTGTTATCTCCTCATGAAAAGATGGAGTCAAGTAATGATAACTCGTTAGTATTACGAATGGAAATAGGAGGGAAAAGCTGGCTTTTTACTGGAGACCTTGAGGACAAGGGGGAGCTCGCACTTATTCAATCATATCCTCAAGTACAAGCAGATGTGCTAAAAATTGGCCACCATGGAAGTCTTACATCTACAAGTGAATTATTTCTTGATACGATTAATCCGGCGACGGCTTTCATATCAGTTGGACGGAATAATCGATTTCAGCATCCTCACCATGAGGTGATTGAGCGGCTACAAAACAGAGGAGTTACGATTTTTAGAACAGATAAAATGGGATCGGTTTCGTACCAATTTCGTGGAAGAGAAGGAACGTTTTTGATTCATCCTCCATACGATATAGTAAACAAATGAAAAAAGACTGCCTACTGAGCAGCCTTAAAAGTTGAAAAGCGTTTTCCATTCATTCTTACGCGGATCAAATAGAAAGACTGCCAAAGGCAGTCCCCTATTAAGCACCGACTAATTTTACAACTGTAGCGATAATGAATAAAGTGGCAAAAAAACCAAAAGAAACAATAAATCCAACACCAGAGTCTACAGCGTCATTACGCTTACTTTGAACATTTTTTTCAAATTCGTTCACTAGATACCCCTCCTATTTCATCATTAGTATAAGTGATTTTGTCAAAAAAATCTATACATCCTTGATAACAACTATGTTGTTAACGATTAACAACTATATTCCGGGTAAAGAAGGTAACGATATAGTTAGGCAATCATTTTTTTGTGAGTGTCCCGGGGCTTACAAAAAAATGTTTAATATAAATTTTAGGGGATTGGTACGATTATGCCAATCCCTCATTATTTATTCCCCGAACTTGTCAAAATCATCAATACCTTTTACGATATATAGAGCAAATCCTAAAGACAGTAGGAGTCGAAGTGAATGATTGTAGACATATGGAATGACTTGAAGAAAAAAAAGTTTCAACCAGTGTATGTTTTTTTTGGAAAAGAACATTTTTTGTTGAGTGAAACAATGCGTATATTAGAAGAGCATGCTGTTCGAGAGGAAGAAAGGGACTTTAACTTATCTACTTATGATATGGAAGAAACGGAAATAGATGTTGCGATTGAAGATGCGGAAACATTACCTTTTATGGGGGACACTCGTGTTGTATTTGTCAAAAATCCATACTTTTTATCATCTGAAAAGAAAAAAGAAAAGATTGAACATAATGTAAAAAAGCTTGAATTGTATATCGAAGAGCCTGCTCCATATACAATTTTTGCAATCTTTGCTCCGTATGAAAAGTTGGATGAGCGTAAAAAAATAACAAAGCTATTAAAGAAAAAAGCAACAGTTGTAAATTTGAACGAGTTTTCAGAAAAGGAAACGGTAGCTTGGATCCATGATCTTGTTGCACAAGAGGGTATATCGATTGAACAGACGGCTATTGACAAGCTTCTTATGTTAACATCTAACCATTTAATGGTCATAAGTAGTGAACTGCAAAAGCTTTGTACATATGTAGGAAAAGGAAATACGATTACCGAACAACATGTTAAAGAGCTTGTAGCTAGAACATTAGAACAAAATATATTTGAATTAATGGATTTCGTTATACAAAAGAAAAAAGAAGAAGCGTTCCAATTATTTTATGATTTATTGAAAACAAATGAAGAGCCGATAAAAATTTTAAGTTTACTCACCACGCAATTCCGGCTATTAATGCAAGTAAAGCAACTATCTCAAGCTGGATATAGCCAGCCTCAAATTGCGAGCACATTAAAAGTTCATCCATACCGCGTAAAATTAGCAAGTATGAAAGCAAAATTATTTCGTGAACAAGAGCTATCATCGATTATTAAGCAGCTTGCAGATGCGGATTATGAAATGAAGACAGGGAAAATGGACAAACAGTTAGTTTTAGAGTTGTTTTTAATGAAATTATTTCAAGCATAATAAAAAACGATCCCTTTATCGGAGGGATCGTTTTTATGTTATACGACTGAAATCGGATCATTCGCCAATTTCGACTCTCTAGCAGCTTCTGACCTCACGAGACAGCAATTTGTTCTTAGGCAGATAAGCTGTTAAGCTTTTTCGCTAAACGAGATTTGAAGCGAGCTGCAGCATTTTTGTGGATGATACCACGTTGGGTTGCTTTATCAATTTTTTTAGATGCATCGGCAAAAGCAGCTTTTGCATTTTCTACATCATTATTTACAACGATAGCATCGAATTTTTTAATAGCTGTACGCATTGCAGACTTAATTGTTGCGTTATGAGCACGACGCTCGTTGTTTGTTTTAACACGCTTAATCGCAGATTTAATGTTTGGCATTCCTTTCACCTCCTATATAAAAAATCGAGCTTTATATCTCCTCGATCATTTCTAAACAATAGAGAACAAATGATATTCTATCAAACGGTCATTCCTTTTGCAATACTGTAAAGGAATTTATATGAGAGAAGAGAATGAGATTTGATGGCAATGGAAAAAATGAAAAGAGAAATGGGAGGAAAGGGTGTACATATATGACGGATCAACTAGATTTAAGCAAATATGCCGTTCGGACGGACTTAGCAGTAGAAGCTCGACAAATGGCTGTTGACGAACAAAACGGAGCATCGATAAATGGTGTTGTCTTTCATGAAGAAAGTGAAGATGGTATTAAAATAACGAGGGTGGAAATATCAGAGGAAGGAGCCAAAGCTTTAGGGAAGAAGAAAGGAAAGTATTTAACGTTAGAAGTTCAAGGAATTCGGCAAAAAGATACGGAGCTCCAAGAGAAAGTTTCGGGTGTATTCGCTCACCAGCTTAGTACTTTTTTACAAGAGCTAAACATCCCAAAAGATGCTAGTTGTTTAGTTGTAGGGTTAGGAAACTGGAATGTCACACCAGATGCACTTGGACCAATTGCTTGTGAAAACTTATTAATTACAAGACACCTTTTTGAGCTGCAGCCTGAACATGTTCAAGAAGGGTATCGACCTGTAAGTGCTCTTGCACCTGGTGTGATGGGGATTACGGGAATCGAAACGAGCGATATTATTTTAGGTGTCATTAAACAGTCAAAGCCAGATTTTGTCGTTGCCATTGATGCGTTGGCTGCAAGGTCAGTAGAACGCGTAAACACAACGATTCAAATTTCTGATAGCGGTATTCATCCTGGATCAGGAGTAGGAAATAAACGGAAAGAGTTAAGCGAAGAAACGTTAGGAATCCCTGTCATTGCCATCGGTATACCGACCGTTGTTGATGCGGTATCGATAACAAGTGATACAATTGACTACATTTTGAAACATTTTGGACGAGAAATGAAAGAAGGCGATCGTCCTTCACGCTCGTTAGCTCCTGCAGGTATGACGTTCGGTGAACGAAAAGTGTTAACAGATGAGGATTTACCGAATGAAGAAGAGAGAAAGCAATTTTTAGGAATCGTCGGAAGTTTAGAAGAAGAGGAAAAAAGGAGACTCATTCATGAAGTGCTTGCCCCCCTCGGACATAATTTAATGGTAACACCTAAAGAAGTAGATGTTTTTATTGAAGATATGGCAAATGTTTTAGCAAATGGACTAAATATGGCGCTTCATCAACAAGTAGATGAGGGGAATGCTGGAGCTTACACGCATTAAAACGTTTTGTCTATATTCTATTAAAGTGGGGAATCCTTACTAGATTTTTTGTTCTACTCCTTCAAGTGCTGTCATACATTTTCAATAGACAAGCCTTGAAGGAGGATCTGTATGAAACGGCAAGGAATCGTCGTCACGATAAATGGGACAAGTATTATCAAATATTTATTTGCCTTATTTGTCAGTATGATCGTTGTGTTTTTAGTAACAGGGATGCTCACATCATTGAAGCCGGAGTACCGGCCATCATCCAATTCCATTCATGAATTTTCTAGTGAGTTAAGTGGAGAAGTCTTTTTGAAGTTATTGAGTTTTGAAAACCATTATTTTGCAAAAGCTCTTCCTTCTCAGTCCGTAGACTTTAAACTGTCTCCTTTATTTTTTCGGTTGGCGACAAGTGTAAATCCCGATGATCCGAGGAGTTTACTTGGGAGAGAATTACCAGGGTTCTCCTTATTTGATAGTAAAATTGTTGTAGCGGGTGAAGGGACAAACTATACGAACATACCGATTGAATCCGCTCCACCGACAGAGGTGCTACTAGAAGAACGAGAAGCGTCGATCGAAAATTTACAAACGGAAGAAGATACGAAAAAAGCGCCTCCCCCATCTTTAACGACTGGTGGGCGAAAGGTCGTGTATATCTATAATACGCACAATACAGAGTCGTACTTCCCTTTCTTGAAAGCGGAGGATACGAGTAATCCAAATACTGCTTTTCATTCTACCGCAAACGTGACACTCGTTAGTAAAAAATTACGTGAAGAATTAGAAGAGCGGGGCATTGGGGCGACGCTTGAGCAGAAAAATATTCAGTCGCTGTTAAAGAATAAAGGTTGGGATTACCCGAAATCATATGATGCTTCAAGACCGGTTGTACAGGATGCAATGGCACAAAACCGTGACATTCAATATTTAATTGATATCCATCGAGATGGGTTACGTCATAAAGACACAACCGCTAAGATTAATGGAAAAAATTATGCGAAAATCATGTTTGTCATTGGTGGAAACAATCCCCATGTTGATAAAAACACAAAACTAGCAAAAGAGCTCCATGCCTTGTTTGAGGAAAAATATCCTGGGTTAAGCAGGGGAATTATCGCGAAAAAAGGGAAAGGGGTCAATGGTTTATACAATCAAGACTTAACAGAAAAATCCATGCTTATAGAATTTGGCGGTGTTGACAACAATATGGAAGAACTTAGTCGAACGGCCGAAGCAGTAGCGGATGTATTTAGTGAATATTATTGGCAAGCAGAAAAAGTGAATGGAACCGAAACGAAGAAACAATAACTATTGTTGATCATGAAAGGAGGGAAGTTAATGGCGAAATTCATGGTAAAAAGTTTCCTTATCTGTGTTGTCATGTTTTTAGGAGTCATCTTCGGTATGCAGCAAGCGAACGAAGGATTGAAAAGCATGCGAGGTTATGAAACACCAGAAACGTTAGGCGCTTTTCACATTCAAGAAAAGGATGAAGGGCAACTAGAAGCATCGATCTTAGGGAATACCGTAACAAGTCATGACTTAGAGAAAAAACAAGAACAGTTAGAGAAAATGAAGGCCTTTAACTTCTTCTCTGAACTTGGGAAATGGTTATCAGATGCGATTTCTTCTCTTGTCAATGCTGTCATTGACTTTGTTTCTATACAATTGGAGAAGCTGTTCGAACATATATAAGGCTTTCTTGTTTTTACAGGGAGGTCTTTTTTCATTGGACAAGGAAACGTTATGGATGGTACGGCGATAAGTAAAATCGAACTCCTTTTATTTAACATTGAATCTTGATTTCGCAATTGATATAATCAATGCTAGTGTAGTTGGCTAGTTAGTAGGAGTGATTATATAAATGAATAGAGAAGAAAAGCTGAAGCGACAACAACGGATTCGTAATTTCTCCATCATCGCTCATATCGATCATGGTAAATCAACACTAGCTGACCGGATTTTAGAAAAAACGGCAGCCATTACGCAGCGTGAAATGAAGAATCAGCTTCTTGATTCAATGGATCTTGAACGCGAACGTGGAATTACGATTAAATTGAATGCAGTCCAATTAAAGTATAAAGCAAAAGATGGAGAAGAATACATATTCCATCTCATTGATACACCTGGTCACGTCGACTTTACGTATGAAGTTTCCCGCAGTTTAGCTGCATGCGAAGGGGCGATTTTAGTCGTAGATGCGGCGCAAGGAATTGAAGCGCAAACGTTAGCAAACGTCTATTTAGCAATTGATAATGACTTGGAAATTTTACCGGTTATTAATAAAATTGATTTGCCAAGTGCAGAACCTGAACGGGTACGTCAAGAAATTGAAGATGTGATCGGATTAGATGCAAGTGATGCGGTTTTAGCATCAGCAAAAGCTGGAATTGGTATTGAAGATATTTTAGAGAAAGTTGTAGAATTAGTCCCAGCTCCAGAAGGTGATCCTGATGCTCCGTTACAGGCGCTTATTTTTGACTCCCTATACGATGCGTATCGCGGCGTTGTTGCGTATATTCGAGTTGTTCAAGGGTCTGTAAAAGTTGGACAAAAAATTAAAATGATGGCAACGGGGAAAGAGTTTGAAGTAACGGAGGTTGGTGTTTTTACACCAAAAGCTGTCGCTGTTGATGAACTAACCGTTGGTGATGTTGGATTTTTAACAGCATCGATTAAAAATGTTAGTGATTCACGAGTAGGGGATACGATTACAAGTGCAAATAACCCTGCGGACAAACCACTGCCAGGGTATCGGAAGCTAAATCCGATGGTGTTCTGTGGTTTGTACCCGATCGATACAGCGAAATATAATGATTTGAGGGAAGCGCTTGAAAAGCTTCAATTAAATGACTCTGCTCTTGAATTTGAACCAGAAACGTCACAAGCGTTAGGGTTTGGTTTCCGATGTGGATTTTTAGGTATGCTTCACATGGAAATCATTCAAGAGCGTATTGAACGAGAATTTAAAATCGATTTAATTACAACCGCACCAAGTGTTATTTATCATGTATATTTAACAGATGGAGAAGAGATTCGTGTAGATAACCCATCCAATATGCCAGACCCACAAAAGACGGACCGTGTGGAAGAGCCATATGTAAAAGCGACTGTTATGGTACCGAATGATTTTGTTGGCGCCGTTATGGAGCTTTGTCAAGGAAAACGTGGTATCTTTATCGATATGCAATATTTAGATGAAAAGCGTGTAAGCATCACGTATGAAATACCTTTGGCAGAAATTGTGTATGATTTCTTTGATCAATTAAAATCAAACACGAAAGGTTATGCATCTTTTGATTACGAGTTAATTGGTTACAAAGCTTCTAAGCTTGTAAAGATGGATATATTACTAAACGGTGAAAAAATTGATGCCTTGTCGTTTATCGTTCATCGTGATTATGCTTATGAGCGTGGGAAAGTGATTGTCGAAAAGCTGAAAGAGTTAATACCAAGACAACATTTTGAAGTCCCTGTGCAAGCAGCTATCGGTCAAAAAATTATTGCCCGCTCAACGATTAAGGCCATTCGGAAAAATGTTTTAGCAAAATGTTATGGTGGAGATATCTCCCGTAAACGGAAGCTTCTTGAAAAACAAAAAGAAGGTAAGAAGCGAATGAAACAAGTAGGATCGGTTGAAGTGCCGCAAGAAGCCTTCATGGCTGTTCTGAAAATGGACGATGATAAATAATAGAACAAAATCGCTGATGCGCTTTTGTTCAGAGGTCAGAATATCCGATTTCAATTATACGCATTTCCTATATCACAAAAAGGTGCGAGATATAATTTCTGATCTGATGTTATTATAAAAGAGCCGCAGTGATGACTGCGGCTTTTTCAATCATAAGTAATGTATGCAGAAGTAGGTGATTTAAATGCCGAAGTCCGTTTATATTCATATTCCCTTTTGTGAACAAATTTGTCATTACTGTGACTTTAATAAGTTTTATTTAAAATATCAGCCTGTATCTGATTATTTATTGTCTCTCGAAAAAGAGATGGAGTCTTCATTTACACGCTTTCCAGTAAAAGAAATAAAAACCATTTTTATTGGTGGAGGCACACCTACAGCATTATCGAAAGATCAGCTCGAACAACTAATGAACATGATTCATAAGTATATCGATATCGAACTCGTACAAGAGTTTTCCGTTGAAGCGAATCCAGATAATTTAACCGAAGAAAAGTTATCAGTATTAAAGAATTATGGAGTGAACCGGTTAAGTATTGGTGTTCAATCGTTTAACGAGGAACTGTTAAAAAAAATTGGACGAACACATACGAATGAAGTCGTCTTCCATTCCATAAAATTAGCTCAAAAAATGGGGTTTCACAATATTAGTATCGACCTGATGTATGCCTTGCCGACACAGACGTTAAAAGAATTTAAACAAACATTAGAAATAGCCTTTTCACTTGATTTAGCGCATTACTCATCTTATTCCCTTCTCGTCGAACCTAAAACGGTATTTTATAACTTGTGGAGAAACGGGAAGCTTACCCTTCCGCCGCAAGAAGAAGAAGCGGTGATGTATGAATACTTAATGGAGCAAATGGAAAAACGTGGGTTTCGTCAATATGAAATTAGTAATTTTTCTAAACCTGGGTTTGAAAGCAAGCATAATTTAACGTATTGGAATAATGAAGAGTATTTTGGTTTCGGTGCAGGAGCCCATAGCTATGTGCATGGAGTGAGGAGAGTGAATGCTGGTGTTTTGAAAAAATATATGTCGCTTATTGAATCGACAAACTTTCCTTACGTAGATGAGCATCTCGTCACGAAAACGGAACAAATGGAAGAAGAGCTTTTTCTCGGTTTACGAAAGACAAGGGGGATTTCCATTCGCCACTTTGCAAATAAATTCGGTATATCTATCGATAAGGTCTTTGGCCAACAAATTGAGGAACAATCTCGAAAAGGGTTATTAGTAAAACAAGATGATCACATTTTTTTAACGCATAAAGGGAAGTTGTTAGGGAATGAAGTGTTTCAAGCATTTCTTTCCAGTATTGAATAATTGACAATTTCCATCACTTTTGATACTTTATTCATAGAATTAGCACTCGCTCGATTTGAGTGCTAACAGAGGTGATGAGAGGTGCTAACGGATCGTCAATTATTTATTTTACAAGTTATAATTGATGATTTTATTCGTTCTGCTCAACCTGTAGGTTCTAGAGCATTGTCGAAAAAGGAATCGATTTTATTTAGTTCGGCAACGATACGGAATGAAATGGCCGATCTCGAAGAGCTTGGGTTTATTGAAAAAACACATACATCTTCAGGGAGAGTTCCGTCTGAAAAAGGATATCGATACTATGTGGACCATTTGTTGTCACCACAAAAATTGTCAAGAAAAGAGATTCTTCAAATAAAATCTATTTTTGCTGAAAAAATTTATGAGCTTGAAAAACTTGTACAAAAATCCGCTCAAATTTTATCTGATTTAACAAATTATACGACGATTGCGCTAGGTCCGAAAGTAGAGGAAAATCGCTTGAAACATCTTCAAATCATTCCGCTACATGAAAATGCGGCCATTGCCATCATTGTGACGGATAAAGGACATGTAGAAAACAAACCGATTACATTTCCAACAAACATTGATCAACAAGATTTAGAAAAAGTTGTGAACATTTTAAATGAACGACTCGTTGGCGTTCCACTCAGTGAACTGAAGGATAAAATATTTAAAGAAGTTGCGTTAATCCTTCAACAGCATATACGTCATTACGATACGTTTTTAAAAGTGTTTATTGATTCTCTATTCGAAGCAAGCCCTGAAAAATTGTTTTTCAGCGGACGAACTAACATGTTAACACAGCCCGAGTTTCATGACATCAGTAAAGTTAGGGACTTACTAAACATGATTGAGCAAGAACAACAATTTTATGAGTTGTTAAAAGCAAATGAGTCTGGCATATCTGTTAAAATTGGTACAGAAAACGCACTGACAGCTTTAGAAAACTGCAGTCTCATTACCGCTACGTATTCTATTGGAGAAAAACAGCTTGGGACCATTGCGGTATTAGGTCCAAAACGAATGGAATATTCAAGAGTAATCGGATTGTTGCAATATTTTACAAACGACTTGTCACAAGTGCTGACAAACTTGTATCATGAATAAGGATTATGTCTATATTGAAGGGTGGAGAGACCTCCATCCTTTTACATGGATGAGTTGTATATGATGATGTGAATCTTTAAGGGAGGTGAAAGAGATGGAGGAAAAAACGAAAGACATTGAGCAACTTGAACAGGAAAATGAAGCTCAAGCAGAAGAAAAAACAGAAAATCAGCATGAAGAACAAGTTCACCAAGAAACTGAAGAAAAAGATGAATTAACTGAAGCGAAAGAAAGAATCGCAGAGCTTGAAGCGAAGTTAGATGAGGCAGAGAATAAAATTCTTCGTGCACAAGCAGATTTCGATAACTATCGCAGAAGAGTTCGTCTTGATCAAGAGGCTGCGCAAAAATATCGAGCACAAAGTTTAATTTCGGACTTATTACCTGCTCTAGATAATTTTGATAGAGCGTTACAAATAAAAGCAGAAGATGAGCAAACAAAATCCTTGCTTCAAGGAATGGAAATGGTATATCGTCAATTTCTACAAGCGCTTGAAAAAGAAGGGTTAGAAAAAATCGAAGCTGTTGGAAAAGAATTTGATCCAACTGTTCATCAAGCGGTTATGCAAGTTGAAGATGAAAAGTACGATTCCAACATTGTTGTAGAGGAATTACAAAAAGGATATAAGCTAAAAGATCGTGTCATTCGACCAACAATGGTAAAGGTGAATCAATAATCTATACATAAACACTTAGGAGGTAGAAAAAACATGGGCAAAATTATCGGTATCGACTTAGGTACAACGAACTCATGTGTATCGGTATTGGAAGGTGGAGAACCGAAAGTTATTCCGAATCCAGAAGGAAACCGTACGACTCCTTCTGTCGTTGCGTTTAAAAACGGAGAGCGTCAAGTAGGGGAAGTAGCGAAACGCCAGGCTATTACAAACCCAAATACGATCATTTCCATTAAGCGTCATATGGGTACAGACTATAAAGTTGATATTGAAGGAAAAGAATATACGCCTCAAGAAATTTCTGCGATTATTCTTCAGCATTTAAAAGGTTATGCTGAAGATTACTTAGGAGAAAAAGTTGATAAAGCGGTCATTACAGTACCAGCCTATTTCAACGATGCTGAGCGTCAAGCGACAAAAGATGCGGGTAAAATTGCGGGTCTTGAAGTTGAACGTATTATTAACGAACCGACAGCAGCTGCACTTGCGTACGGTTTAGATAAAATGGAAGAAGATCAAACGATTCTCGTTTACGACCTTGGTGGAGGAACGTTTGACGTATCCATCCTAGAATTAGGAGACGGTGTATTTGAAGTTCGTTCAACAGCTGGTGATAATCGTTTAGGTGGAGACGATTTCGACCAAGTGATTATTGACTATTTAGTAGCTGAATTCAAAAAAGAAAACGGCATCGATTTATCAAAGGATAAAATGGCGCTTCAACGTTTAAAAGATGCTGCTGAAAAAGCGAAAAAAGATTTATCTGGTGTTGCATCTACACAAATTTCTTTACCGTTCATTACAGCAGGAGAAGCAGGACCTCTTCACTTAGAAGTAACATTAACTCGTGCGAAATTTGAAGAGCTTTCTGCACACTTAGTAGAAAGAACAATGGGGCCAGTTCGCCAAGCGTTACAAGATGCTGGACTTAACAAAAATGAGATCGATAAGGTTATTCTTGTAGGTGGGTCTACACGTATTCCAGCTGTACAAGAAACTATTAAAAAAGAACTTGGTAAAGAACCTCATAAAGGGGTAAACCCAGATGAAGTAGTAGCGATGGGTGCTGCAATTCAAGGTGGCGTTATCACTGGTGATGTTAAAGACGTTGTATTACTTGACGTAACTCCACTTTCGTTAGGAATTGAAACGATGGGCGGTGTATTTACGAAATTAATTGATCGTAATACGACGATCCCTACTTCTAAATCACAAGTATTCTCGACAGCAGCTGACAATCAAACGGCTGTAGATATTCACGTATTACAAGGAGAGCGCCCGATGGCTGCGGATAACAAAACATTAGGTCGCTTCCAATTAGCTGATATTCCACCAGCACCGCGTGGCGTTCCGCAAATTGAAGTTACATTTGACATCGATAAAAATGGTATCGTAAATGTTAGTGCGAAAGACTTAGGTACAGGTAAAGAGCAAAACATTACGATTAAATCTTCTTCTGGTCTTTCTGAGGAAGAGGTTGAGCGCATGATTAAGGAAGCAGAAGAGAACGAAGAGGCGGATAAAAAGCGTAAAGAGGAAGTAGAACTTCGTAATGAAGCTGATCAGCTTGTATTCACTACAGAGAAAACATTAAAAGATCTTGAAGGAAAAGTAGATGAAGCTGAAGTGAATAAGGCGAATGAAGCGAAAGATGCGCTAAAAGAAGCCGTTGAGAAAAACGATTTAGAACAAATGAAAGCGAAAAAAGATGAGCTTCAAGAAATCGTTCAGCAACTTTCCATGAAACTTTACGAAGAAGCTGCGAAACAAGCTCAAGCAGAGCAAGGTGGAGAAGCAGATACAACAAAGAAAGATGACAATGTTGTAGATGCTGAATATACAGAAGTAAAAGATGACGACAAGTAATAACCTAAGTCCATGTACGATGGAAACTTGTCACAATTGTTAAAGATAAAAAGTCAAAGTCAGGCGTGTCTTGGCTTTGACTTTTTTAAGGTTTTTTATTGTATGGATTAATGGTTGCCTCGAATATAGAGCAGTGTTAGAATTTAGTTTATGTGAGAAATCGGGAGTGTGAAAAACATGAGTAAGCGTGATTACTATGAGGTGCTGGGAGTTAGTAAAAGCGCAACAAAAGATGAAATAAAAAAAGCGTATCGAAAGCTTTCTAAGAAGTATCACCCTGATATTAATAAAGATCCAGATGCTCCGGAAAAGTTTAAAGAAGTGAAAGAAGCTTATGAGGTTCTTAGTGACGATCAAAAACGAGCACAGTACGATCAATTCGGCCATACTGATCCAAATCAAGGGTTTGGCGGCTTCGGTGGTGGAGATTTCGGCGGCTTTGGATTTGAAGATATTTTCAGCTCTATTTTTGGTGGCGGAGGCAGACGTCGTGATCCGAATGCCCCAAGATCTGGAGCTGATTTGCAGTATACGATGACGTTGTCGTTTGAAGAAGCAGTATTTGGGAAAGAAACGACGATTGAAATTCCGAGAGAAGAAACATGTGATACGTGTAACGGTTCTGGAGCAAAGCCAGGAACATCGCCAGAGACTTGTTCACATTGCGGCGGCTCCGGACAATTAAATACAGAACAAAATACACCATTCGGTCGCATTGTTAATCGACGCGTCTGTCATTATTGTAACGGAACAGGTAAGATGATTAAGTCTAAATGTTCAACATGTGGTGGAGATGGAAAAGTTAAAAAACGCAAAAAAATCTCCGTTAAAATTCCAGCAGGAGTTGATGATGGTCAGCAGCTCCGCGTGTCAGGTCAAGGTGAGCCAGGTGTAAATGGGGGCCCGGCTGGAGACTTATATGTCGTTTTCCATGTTCGTGATCATGAATTTTTTGAACGTGACGGTGACGACATCTATTGTGAAATGCCATTAACCTTTGCCCAAGCTGCATTAGGGGACGAAATTGAAGTACCGACATTGCATGGTAAAGTAAAGCTGAAAATTCCAGCAGGAACACAAACAGGAACGAAATTTAGACTTCGTGGAAAAGGTGTTCCCAATGTTCGTGGATACGGTCAAGGGGATCAACATGTTATCGTTCGCGTTGTGACGCCAACAAATTTAACGGAAAAGCAAAAAGATTTATTAAAAGAATTTGCGAACGTTTCTAGTAATCGTCCAGATGAACAAGAAGATAGTTTTTTTGCAAAAGTGAAAAGAGCATTTAAAGGAGAATAAAACGAGATTGGAGCTTGGTGAAACATGAAATGGTCGGAAATTAGCATCCATACAACACAAGAAGCTGTAGAACCCATTTCAAATATTTTACATGAAGCAGGTGCAAGTGGTGTCGTAATTGAGGACCCATACGAACTTATAAAAGAGCGTGACTCTATTTATGGTGAAATATACGATTTAAATCCGAACGACTATCCTACAGAAGGCGTCATAATAAAGGCTTATTTACCAATCAATAGTTTCTTAGGGGAGACGGTTGAAGGGATTAAGGAAGCAATTAACAACTTGTTAATCTATGACATTGATTTAGGTTTGAATCAAATCACCATTAGTGAAGTAAATGAAGAAGAATGGGCAACTGCCTGGAAGAAGTACTATCATCCTGTTAAGATTTCCGAAAAGTTTACGATTGTACCGACTTGGGAAAACTATGAACGAGTTCATACGGATGAACTAATTATTGAATTAGACCCAGGAATGGCGTTTGGAACGGGTACACACCCGACGACAGTACTATGTATCCAAGCTCTAGAACGAACTGTTCATAAAGGTGCCCATATAATTGATGTAGGGACTGGTTCTGGCGTTTTAAGTATTGCTTGTGCGATGTTAGGGGCTAAAAAAGTTACAGCACTAGATTTAGATCCTGTCGCTGTTGAAAGTGCAAGATTAAATGTGAAGTTAAATAAAGTCCATGAAGTCGTACAAGTTAAACAAAATAACTTATTGGACGATGTCACAGAAAAAGTGGATATTGTTGTTGCTAATATATTAGCTGAAATCATTTTGCGTTTTCATCATGATGCAGCTAAAATTGTAAAACCTGGTGGATACTTTATTACATCTGGCATTATTCAAAATAAGAAAAATGAAGTACGTGATGCTTTAATAGATGCAGGATTTACCATAGTTGAAACACTTGTTATGGAAGACTGGGTAGCATTTATCGCCCGTAAATAAGAGGGATGTAGCATGCAGCGTTATTTTATAGAACTTTTAAAAGAAGAAATGAATAGTCGTTTTTTTATCACGGGGGATGTGACGCACCACATCTCCCGTGTGATGCGTATGAAACCGAGTGATGAATTGATTTGCTGTTCAAAGGATGGGTATACCGCAAAATGTGTAATAGAAAAAATTTCTAGTGAACAAGTGGAGTGTACTGTTTTAGAATGGTTGGAGAACAGCAATGAATTACCTGTCGAAGTGGTGGTCGCGAGTGGGTTGCCTAAAGGGGATAAGCTAGAGCTGATCATCCAAAAAGGAACGGAGCTCGGGGCATCAGCGTTTATCCCTTTTAATGCGGCTCGTTCAGTTGTTAAGCTTGATGAAAAAAAAGCTGCTAAAAAAAGAGCGAGATGGGAGAAAATCGCGAAAGAGGCTGCGGAGCAATCTCATCGCAATCAAATACCAGCAGTTCATTCCCCTTTATCATTTAAACAGATGATACAACGAGCAAATTCGGCTGATGTAAAGATTGTCGCATATGAAGAGGTAGCAAAAGCGGGAGAAATGAGCAATTTGCAAAAAGCTCTCTGCGCAACAAAGCGTGATCAAACGATTTTCGTTGTTTTTGGCCCTGAAGGTGGGCTAACAGAAGAAGAAATTCACCAGCTTAAAGAAGTTGGTTTTATAACATGTGGATTAGGGCCACGAATATTACGGACAGAAACTGCACCCCTTTATTTATTATCAGCAGTTTCTTACCAATTTGAACTCATGAGGTGATAATAGATGCCATCTGTTGCTTTTCATACACTTGGTTGTAAAGTAAACCATTATGAAACAGAAGCCATTTGGCAGCTTTTTAAAGAGGCTGGCTATGAGCGAACTGATTTTGATCGGATAGCAGATGTTTATGTTATTAATACATGTACGGTTACCAATACAGGTGATAAAAAGAGTCGTCAAGTGATTCGACGAGCTATTCGTAAAAACCCTGAGGGGGTTATTTGTGTAACAGGCTGTTACGCGCAAACATCCCCTGCAGAAATTATGGCGATTCCAGGTGTGGACATTGTCGTTGGAACGCAAGATCGTCATAAAATCCTTGATTTTATCGAGCAGTATAAGCGAGAACGCGAGCCTATTAACGGTGTTTCGAATATTATGAAGGCTCGTGTCTTTGAAGAACTAGACGTTCCAACATTTACGGATCGTACTCGTGCATCCTTGAAAATTCAAGAAGGTTGTAATAACTTTTGCACGTTCTGTATTATTCCTTGGGCGCGTGGTTTAATGCGTTCACGTGCTCCACAAGAAGTCATTAAACAGGCACAAAGCTTAGTAAATGCAGGGTATAAAGAAATTGTGTTGACAGGTATCCATACTGGTGGATACGGTGAAGACATGAAAGATTATAATTTTGCGATGCTTTTATCCGATTTAGATGAGAAAGTAAAGGGATTGAAGCGAATTCGAATATCCTCGATTGAAGCAAGTCAAATTACCGATGAAGTGATTGAAGTGTTAGATCGATCAGATAAAATTGTTCGACACTTACACATTCCATTACAATCTGGTTCCAACTCCGTTTTAAAGCGGATGAGAAGAAAGTATACAATGGAGTTTTTCGGTGAACGCTTAAATCGTCTTCGTGAAGCTCTTCCGGGTTTAGCGATTACATCTGACGTCATTGTTGGTTTTCCGGGCGAAACAGAAGAGGAGTTTATGGAAACGTATCAGTTCATTAAAGAACATCGTTTTTCTGAGCTACATGTATTCCCATATTCAAAACGAACTGGAACTCCTGCAGCACGAATGGAAAATCAAGTGGATGAAGAGGTAAAAAATGAGCGTGTTCATCGCTTAATTGCGTTAAGTGACCAATTGGCAAAAGAGTATGCGTCGCAATATGAAGGTGAAGTTCTTGAAGTGATCCCAGAAGAGCGATTTAAAGAAAATCCAGATAGTGGTTTATTTGAAGGATATACGGATAACTATTTAAAAGTAGTATTCCCAGCAACAGAGGAAATGGTTGGGAAAATTGTGAAAGTAAAAATAACAAAAGCAGGATATCCTTATAATGAAGGGCAATTTGTCCGAGTTATGGAGAATGAAGAAGAAAAAGAAAATTCAATGAAAATGTCATCATAATGAAAATGTAAAGTTGTTATAAAAGAGGTACGAGCAGAATCGTATCTCTTTTTTTATGACAGTTCACTTAGTTTAAGCGAAAAGTTACATAAAAAATCATCTGCTGTCAAAGCTAAAAAAAGATTTACTCTTTTTAGGGAAATGTACGGACAACCACTCGTAATTTTCATAAACTAATGGTAAACTTAAGAGGTACGTACAACTGAAAACAGAAGGGAGACTAACATGTATGTCAAACATTGCAAGTATCATTGATCATACAGCTTTAAAACCTGTAATCACAAAAGACGAAATCGTAAAGCTTTGTAAAGAAGCGAAAGAATATACATTTGCTTCAGTTTGTGTGAATCCAACATGGGTAAAAACAGCAGCTGAATTATTAAGTGGAACAGATGTAAAGGTATGTACAGTCATCGGTTTCCCATTAGGTGCAAACACACCAGAAACAAAGGCATTTGAAACGAAAAATGCGATTGAAAATGGTGCAACTGAAGTAGATATGGTTATGAATATCGGTGCTTTAAAAGATAAAAATTACGAACTCGTAGAAAAGGACATTCGTGCGGTTGTTGATGCGGCAAAAGGGAAAGCGTTAACAAAAGTCATCATCGAAACATGTCTTTTAACAGAAGAAGAAAAAGTAAAAGCATGTGAGCTAGCTGTAAAAGCAGGTGCTGATTATGTAAAAACATCCACTGGATTCTCAACAGGTGGGGCAACGGTTGAAGATATTCAATTAATGAGAAAAACGGTTGGCCCAGAAATTGGCGTGAAGGCTTCAGGTGGTGTGCGCGACCGAAAAGGTGCAGAAGAAATGATTGAAGCAGGTGCTACTCGTATTGGTGCAAGCTCTGGTATTGCCATTGTGAAAGGTGAAACGTCTACAAGCGATTATTAATCCAGTGTCTTTTTTAACTACATTCTTTATCACGTATACAATTCGTTTTTGTGAAAAAAATAGATATAAAGGTTTAACATTGACCAATATCGTTGATTATATTATACTATGTTAGTACATGTTTCTAATTGATGAATCATGAATGTTGATTGGTTTCGTTCGGAGGGAGGGAAATAGGATGTCTAAAACAGTCGTTCGTAAAAACGAATCGCTTGAAGATGCTCTTCGTCGCTTTAGACGCCAAGTATCGAAAACTGGTACTTTGCAGGAAGTTAGAAAGCGCGAGTTCTATGAAAAGCCTAGCGTTAAACGTAAGAAGAAGTCTGAAGCTGCAAGAAAACGCAAATTTTAAAAGAGGGTGTACGAATGAGTCTTCTTGAGCGTTTAAATCAAGACATGAAGCAAGCGATGAAAAATAAAGAAAAAGACCGACTTACTGTTATCCGTACGGTGAAAGCCTCATTACAAAATGAGGGGATTAAGCTTGGGAAAAGTGAGTTAACAGAAGAAGAAGAACTAACGGTTCTTTCTCGTGAATTAAAGCAACGCAAAGACTCCCTCCAGGAATTTGACAATGCAGGTCGTTCAGATTTAGTTGAAAAAACTCAATCTGAGATTGACATATTAACCGATTACATGCCTAAACAATTATCTGAAGATGAGCTACTTCAAATTGTAAATGAGACAATTGCAGAAGTTAACGCGTCATCTAAGGCGGATATGGGTAAAGTAATGGGTGCGATTATGCCGAAAGTAAAAGGTAAGGCAGACGGATCGCTTGTGAATAAATTAGTAATACAACAACTTTCATAAAATATTAGAAGGCACCTGCAAAAGGTGCCTTCTGTTTATAATAAGGATCATTTTGAAAAAATATTAATGAGTTAGGTCTTATTCGAATAAAAAAGTGAAACCTAAAGATAGAAGGAATCGTAGTACTTAATGAAACTGAAATAGGGAGGAGGAAGGGGGCTTTTGCAAATAAAAATAAAGCGCATCGTTTCTATTTTGTATCTATGCAGCCTTTTCCTAATGATTTGGTTGGGTGGATCACAACCGCTTAGAGCTGACAACAATAAAGTTTACGTTATTCCAATTGAGGAAACAGTTGAAAAAGGTCTTTCTGCTTTTATTGAAAGGTCAATTAAAGAGGCAGAAACAGAAGGAGCAACGAAGATTATTTTTGAGCTTAACACGCCAGGTGGAGCTGTCGATGCGGCGGTTGAAATCGCAAAACATATCAATAGCACAAAAATCGATACGGTCGCGTATGTGAATAAGCAAGCCATTTCTGCAGGTGCTTATATTGCTTTAAATACGGATGAGATATATTTTCACCCAAGTGGTACGATGGGTTCAGCAGCTATTATTGACTTAGAAGGGAACGCTGCGGATAAAAAAGCGGCATCGTTTTGGAAAGCCGAAATGATAAACGCAGCTGAAGCGCATCAATTGGATCCGATTTATGCAGAGGCAATGGTCGATGCAAACGTTGATTTACCACAAGTTGGAGCAGCAAAAGGTGACTTGCTTACGTTAACGGCAAAGCAAGCTGTAGAAGTCGGTTATGCAAAAGGAATCGTCTCAAGTTTAAATGACTTATTGGAAGAACTTGCATTACAAGATGCAACCGTTGTTCAGTCAAATGTTAGTTTTGCGGAGAAAGTCGCTCGTTTTCTCACACATCCTGTTGTCGTTCCGATTCTTTTATCCATTGGTAGTATCGGCCTTATATTGGAACTGTATACACCAGGATTTGGAATACCGGGATTTATGGGATTATCTTCACTTTTACTCTTCTTTTATGGACATCAAGTCGCCGGTTTGGCTGGTATGGAATCTTTCATTTTGTTCATAGGCGGTATATTACTCATTATTGTCGAATTTTTCATACCGGGTGGTATAGCCGGATTGCTCGGGGCAGTTGCCATTATTATTAGTTTGTTTTTTGCATCTGGAGATATATCACAAATGGCTATATCGTTAGTTATAGCTGTCGTTGCAGCGGTTTCGATATTTATATTAATGACGAAGGTGTTTGGAAAACGCATGAAATTTTTTAGGAAGATTGTTTTAAGTGATCAAACGACAACAGAAAAAGGGTACGTGTCGAATGCTTCACGGACAGAGCTCCTCGGTCAGGTTGGAATGGCGCTTACAACGTTAAGACCTGCTGGAACCGCGCTATTTGGTGATGAACGACTTGATGTTGTCACAGAAGGCGGGTATATTGAAAAGGGAAAAAAAGTAAAAGTTATAAAAACGGAAGGTTCACGTATTGTTGTTCGTGAACTAAACGAATAGGAGGAGAATAAATGGATCCGTCTACATTCTTACTATTAGGTCTTATTGTAATTGGATTTATTTTACTAGCTGTACTATTTACGTTTGTCCCAGTCATGCTTTGGATTTCAGCGTTAGCTGCAGGCGTGCGAATTAGTATTTTTACACTAATTGGAATGCGACTTCGCCGAGTGATTCCGAGTCGAGTCATTAATCCATTGATTAAAGCAAGTAAAGCTGGATTAAATGTAACGACAAATCAATTAGAAAGCCACTATTTAGCTGGTGGTAATGTCGATCGAGTTGTAAATGCGTTAATTGCAGCGGAACGAGCAAATATTGAATTATCTTTTGAGCGCTGTGCAGCGATTGATTTAGCAGGCCGTGATGTATTAGAAGCGGTGCAAATGAGTGTTAATCCAAAAGTGATTGAAACTCCTTTTATCGCTGGTGTGGCAATGGATGGAATTGAAGTGAAAGCAAAAGCTCGAATTACTGTTAGAGCTAATATTGATCGTCTAGTCGGTGGTGCTGGAGAAGATACGATTATTGCCCGTGTCGGAGAAGGAATTGTAAGTACAATTGGTTCTTCTGATAATCATAAAAAAGTATTGGAAAACCCAGACTTAATTTCACAAACCGTTTTAGGAAAAGGATTAGATTCAGGCACTGCTTTTGAAATCTTATCGATTGATATCGCTGATGTTGATATCGGCAAAAATATCGGAGCTATTTTACAAACAGATCAAGCAGAGGCTGATAAAAATATTGCGCAAGCGAAAGCGGAAGAACGCCGTGCGATGGCTGTTGCAAAAGAACAAGAAATGCGCGCGAAAGTTGAAGAAATGCGCGCGAAAGTTGTCGAAGCAGAAGCGCAAGTTCCACTTGCAATGGCAGAAGCGTTACGCTCAGGTAATATTGGCGTAATGGATTACATGAACATTAAGAACATTAGTGCGGATACAGATATGCGGGATTCAATTGGAAAACTAACGAAGGATCAAGATGATGAAGAATAAAAGTTCTGTTTCAATAATAAGGAGATGGAACGATGAATGTATTTGAACTATTATTAGATAATCCGTTACTCATTGCAGTGTTGATCGGGATTGTGACATCCATTTTAGGACGTAAAAGAGAAAAAGAGAAAGAGGAGGCTCCCCCGAAGGTTAAACGTGCTAGCGTTCAACAAACAACTAACCAAAAGGTAGAAATACAAAGTGTTGAGGAGCAAAAGGTTGTCTCGGAAATTGAGAAACGGTATGAAGAAATTAAAAATCGTAATAAAGAGATGCCTGTAAATACACGTTCAATAAAAATACAATCACCATCTTTGAAAAATAAAGCGGTGAAAAAGAATCGAAAACCTTCATTGCAGTCACCTGTCGACGGGATTATATGGAGTGAAATTTTAAAAGAACCAAGATCAAAGCGTCCCTTCAATGCATATAGACGAAATTAGCAAAGTTTTGGTGTTAGAACCTCTATTTATCTCATAAATATGAGATGAAAGGGGGTTCTTTTTTATGGCGAAAAAATGGCATAAAAAAATGACAAGTTGGTTAACAAGGTCGTTAGAAGTACCTCCTGATGTGATGATGGATCTTCCGAGAATAACGATGATTGGGCAACTCCATATTTACATAGAAAATCATAAAGGCCTATTAACGTTTTCTGAACAAGAAGTTCGGTTGCTCCTTAAGCAAGGACAACTATTAATAAAAGGCAATCACTTCGTCATTAAGACGATATTACCTGAAGAAATTTTGTTAGAAGGCCAAATTGAAAAGGTTCTCTATATCGATCAGTAATGATAGGAGGTACATGATGAAAAATAAATGGATTTATTTTTTTACCGGGAATGTCCAAGTTGTCATTGAAGGTGTTGGTACGGAACGATTTATTAATGACTGTGTAAGGGAAAGGATTTTTCTATGGGATGTAAAGCGTCATCGTTCGGGGAAAGTCTCTTTTTTTATTCGTCTTCAAGATGTACATGCACTAAGAAAAGTTGTTCGAAGAAATGATTGTACATGTACATTTCTAAAACGAAAAGGTCTGCCATTTTGGATTAAAAGATCGTATAAAAACAGCGGGTTTCTAATTGGAATGACATGCTTTTTTATTATTGCATTCCTTTTATCAAACATGGTTTGGGGGATTGAAATTCAAGGTGCTGAACCGAAGACAGAGCATTTAGTAGAGAAAGAATTAAAGAAAATCGGTATTAAAACAGGTGCATTTCAATTTCTGTTACCTGAACCAGACGACATTCAAAAATATGTGTTAGATGAGGTTGAAGGCATTACATGGATAGGTGTTGATTTAGTCGGGACAACCTACCATATAGAAGTGGTGGAAAAAAAAGAACCACCAGAGAAGGAGTATGTTGGCCCACAGCATATTGTCGCTTCAAAGGAAGCGGTTATATCAAGAATGTTTGTAGAAAAAGGTCAACAGATGGTATCGATTCATGAACATGTTCAAAAAGGGCAAATTTTAGTGTCTGGCATTATTGGAAATGAAAAAAATGAACAGCTAGTAGGGGCAAAGGGAGAAGTGTACGGAGAAACATGGTATGAAACGGTCGTAAAGGTCCCATTGGAATCGACGTATGAAGTGTTAACGGGAAATTATATAACAAAACATAAAATCGATATTTACGGATTCAGCGTCCCTTTTTGGGGATTCAAAAAAAATGAATATAAACAGTTTGAAAAAGAAGTCACCAATAAACCATTCCATTTTCTTCACTGGACATTGCCGATTAGCTATGTAAACGAGACGTACCGAGAATCAGAAACAGTAACAAAAAAGTATACGAAGGAAGAAGTGAAAGAAAAGGGATTAAACTTAGCGAAAAAAAATTTAAAAGAAAAGCTTGGGGAGAAAGATGAAATCAAAGAAGAAAAAGTTTTGCAAGAAAGAAATGAGAATGGTAAAGTTAAGATGAAAATACTTTTCCAAGTTATTGAAGATATTGTAGAAACGAAACCAATCGTACAGGGAGATTAAAGAATGCCAGAAGCTTTAGTAACCATTAACCAACAGTTGGAAAACCCGAATGAAGCGATTGCTTTATTTGGTATTCATGATGTTAACTTAAAACGAATTGAAGAAGAATTAAATGTTTCGATCATTACTCGTGGAGAATCCGTATCTGTTTCAGGTGAACATAACAAAGTACAGCTTGTTGACAAGCTTTTGCATGCCTTATTAGTTGTTATTCGTAAAGGCGTCCATATAACGGAACGAGACGTTTTATATGCCATTCGTATGGCGGAAAGTGGTTCACTCGATGATTTTGCCTATTTATATGATGAAGAGATTGCTAAAACAGCAAAAGGAAAATCGATACGTATTAAAACATTAGGACAGCGAACATATATTGAGGCGATAAAGAAAAAGGATTTAGTATTTGGAATTGGTCCTGCAGGGACAGGTAAAACCTTTTTAGCTGTTGTCATGGCTGTTCATGCGCTGAAGAACGGGTTCGTAAAGAAAATTATTTTGACGCGTCCAGCCGTTGAAGCGGGTGAAAGCTTAGGTTTTTTACCAGGAGATTTAAAGGAGAAGGTAGATCCTTATTTACGACCACTTTATGATGCGCTGCATGAAGTGCTTGGCGCAGATCATACGGCCCGACTCATCGAAAGAGGAACAATTGAAATTGCACCGCTTGCCTATATGCGGGGACGCACATTAGAGGATGCGTTTGTGATTTTAGATGAAGCTCAAAATACGACACCCGCGCAAATGAAGATGTTTTTAACAAGATTAGGTTTTGGCTCAAAAATGATTATTACTGGGGACATATCGCAAGTTGACTTGCCAAAAGGAGTCAAATCAGGTTTAGCGGTTGTACAAGAAATTCTATCTGATATTAAAGGGATTTCTTTCGTTTACTTAGAGCAAAAGGATGTTGTAAGACACCCTCTCGTTTCCAAAATTATTGCTGCGTATGAACAAAAAATGAATGGATAAAAAGACCCGTCTCCCGCTATGAACGGGTTCTTTTTACACAATTTAATAGCCATCACCGACAGGGATGGGGAGGTTTAATCATTGAGTAAGAAAATGAAGAAAAATAAGAAGAATATTCGTGTTTTTAATCAAATAAAATCACTACACTTTTTGTTATATCCCGTTCTGTCAGTTATTCTTTTTGTCGTTCTTTTTAGCAATGTAAAGCCCGATACATTTGATGTTAAGCTGTTTACCGTCTCTGATCAAACGATTTATGCCCCTACAACAATGGTAGATGAAGAGATGACAAAAAAAAGGCGCGATGAAGCAGCGGCAAATGTAGAAGATCAATATGTATTAAATCGAGAATTTGCTAATAATAGTGTGTCGATGGTCAATTCTATCTTCGAAACCATAATGGTAAAGAAAACGGAAG
The DNA here is from genome assembly GCF_022808615.1 of Bacillus sp. FJAT-47783. Taxonomy (GTDB): domain Bacteria; phylum Bacillota; class Bacilli; order Bacillales; family Aeribacillaceae; genus Bacillus_BZ. The sequence goes on along the minus strand of NZ_JAKZKS010000003.1, from coordinate 74,898 downwards.
TAAAAGAAGAAAATGAAGTAAATATTTCTGAAGATGAAAAACTTTTACAGCTCCAAGATGCCTTGAAATCTCAAGGTTACGAACAAATTCCTGCAGATGTTCTCACTACGCTGTTAAAAGCTGATGAAAAAGATTTAAAAATGGCGGTAGATTCGGTCATTACCGCTGTCAATACGATTATGAGTAACCCGATTACCGTTGAGAAAGTGGAAGAGGCACGTGCAAATGTGAAAGATAATCTTCAATATGGGAACTTATCGAACGAACTGGTTGATGCAGCAGCAAAAATCGGTGAAATCGCCATCATTCCAAACTATACATATGATTTAGAAGCGACCGAGGAAAAACGAGAACAAGCGAGAGAAGAAGTGCAAGAAGTTCAAATTAAGCAAGGGCAAATTATTGTTGAAGAAGGCCAACTTATTGACCGAGAAGTGTATCGGAAACTTGACCTATTAGGTCTACTCGATAATAAATATACGTTCCAACCATTTATTGGGCTTGCCTTACTAATATTACTAATGGTTGCATTGCTTGCTTACTATTTTGAAAAAGAAAAAAGCTTTTATATTACAAGGCAGCAATCACTCCTTTTGTATACGATCATTTTTAGCATTACATTAGCAATGATGAAAATTATTAGTTTATTCCAGGAAATGGACTATACACATATCGGGTTTATCGTACCAGTCTCAATGGGGGTTATGTTAATTAAACTTCTCATTAACGATCGTTTAGCCTTTTTATCCAGTTTATTATTAGCGGTGTGTGGAAGTTTAATTTTTAACGATGATGTAACGAGTACTTTTAATTTTGTTATCGGTCTTTATTATTTATGTGGATGTTTAGCTGCCGTACTCTTTTTAGGTGAGCATAATGTTCGCGCAAAAATATTGCAGTCAGGTTTATTTGTCTCATTTGTAAATGTATTTGTTATCACATCCATTATTTTAATTCAAAATGGAAATACAACTAACCTGGAAATCGGTTCTTATTTTGTTATGGCAGTTGTTTCAGGAATCGTTTCATCTGTACTTGCAATCGGATTTATGCCCTTTTTTGAATCGGGATTTGGAATATTATCTACGATGAAGTTAATTGAGCTATCGAACCCGAACCATCCGTTATTGCGTAAAATTTTAACCGAAGCTCCTGGAACGTACCATCATAGTGTGATGGTCGCTAATTTAGCAGAATCTGCATGTGAAGCAATAGGTGCGAACGGACTGTTAGCTCGTGTTGGTAGCTATTATCATGATATTGGGAAAACGAAGCGACCGCATTACTTTATCGAAAATCAAATGAATATGGAGAACCCGCATGATAAGCTTTCAGCACAATTAAGTAAAAATGTCATCATTGCCCACGCTACAGAAGGTGCTGAGATGCTTCGAAAATATAAAATGCCAAAAGAATTTGTGGATGTTGCTGAGCAGCATCACGGAACGACTCTTCTAAAATATTTTTATCATAAGGCGAAAGAAAATAGCGAGCATGATATTATGGAAGAAGAGTTTAGATACCCTGGGCCGAAACCACAAACGAGAGAAATTGCTGTTATTTCAATTGCGGACAGCGTAGAAGCTGCTGTTCGGTCGTTAAAAAACCCAACTCCTGAGAAAATTGAGAAGCTCGTACAATCCATAATTAAAGACCGCGTACAAGATGGTCAATTTGACGAGTGTGATATTACGTTTAAGGAATTAGATCTAGTCGCAAAATCATTGTGTGAGACAATGAAAGGGATTTTCCATTCTCGCATTGAGTATCCAGAACTAAATAAGAAGGTGAAGCAAGTATGAGATTGATGATGGACTTTGTTGATGAGACGGGTGTATTAACAGAAGAGGAGCAGAACAAAATTGAACTTCTTCTTGAATTTGCAGCCGAAGAAGAAAACGTACAGTCAGGTGCTGAACTGTCTATAACCATCGTGACAAATGAAGAAATTAGGCAAATAAATCGAGAGTATCGAGGGAAAGATCAACCAACAGATGTTATTTCATTTGCCATGGAAGAAATGGGAGAAGGGGAAGTGGCCATTCAAGGAGAAAACTTACCCGTTACACTCGGCGATATTATTATTTCCGTGGAAAAGGCGAAAGAGCAAGCAGAAGAGTATGGCCATTCTTTTATTCGTGAACTAGGGTTTTTAGCATTGCATGGATTTTTGCATTTACTAGGCTATGATCACATGACAGAAGAAGAAGAGAAAGTAATGTTTTCAAAGCAGAAGGAACTATTAGAGAAATATGGCCTCCATCGATCCATTTAAATCAAACTTTAAGCGATTCGTGCATAGTTTTCGATTTGCATGGCATGGGATCGTTGCAACGATAAAATCAGAAGTGAATTTTAGATTTCATCTTCTTGCAACTGTCATCGTGATTATGGCTGGAATTTATTTTCATATTCGTTTATTTGAATGGATGATGATCGTTTTTCTTATTGGTGGGATGTTGGCTTTAGAGTTAATGAATACGGCGATTGAACGTGTTGTCGATTTAGTAACGCAACAACATCACCCGCTTGCGAAAAAGGCAAAAGATGCAGGAGCTGCGGCTGTTTTTGTTTTTGCGGTCGTTTCGGTCATTATCGGCTTATGCATCTTCTTACCGAAATTAACTTTCTTGTAATAGTTTTAATTTTCTGATAATATAGGTTGGAATTTTAATCCGATTTCATGTAAAATAGGAGTAGAGGCTGCTAGCAACATAAGAAAGGAAGAGCGTCAATGAATATCGAACAATTAATTTCAGAAGCAAAAGCAGCAAGAGAATTAGCTTATGCACCGTATTCAAAATTTAAAGTAGGTGCAGCCGTTTTGACAAAGCATGGAGAAATTTATAAAGGTTGTAACATTGAAAACGCAGCTTATTCTTTATGTAATTGTGCTGAACGAACAGCACTATTTAAAGCGGTTTCTGAAGGTGAAAGTCAGTTTAGTGCCATTGCTGTAGTGGCAGAGACAAAAAGGCCTGTTCCACCTTGTGGGGCTTGTCGACAAGTCATATCCGAGTTATGCCCAAAAGATATGAAAGTCATCTTATCTAACTTAAATGGAGATGTGCAAGAATTAACTGTAGAACAATTGCTTCCAGGAGCATTTTCACCGGAGGATTTACATGAATAACGAATTTAAGTCAGGATTTGTTTCTATTATTGGCCGACCAAATGTCGGAAAATCAACGTTTCTTAATCGAGTTATTGGACAAAAAATTGCTATCATGAGCGACAAGCCTCAAACAACTCGTAATAAAATTCAAGGTGTTTACACAACGAATCATTCACAAATCGTGTTTATAGACACACCCGGAATTCATAAACCGAAACATAAGCTAGGCGACTTCATGATGAAAGTGGCTATTAATACATTAAAAGAAGTAGATCTAATTCTTTTTGTGGTCAATGCTGAAGAAGGTCTTGGTCGAGGAGAGGAATTTATTCTCGAGCGGTTAAAAGAAACGAATACACCTGTATTCCTTGTTATTAATAAAATTGATCAAATCCACCCTGAAAAGCTACTACCGATCATTGATCAATATAAGGATAAATATAACTTTAAAGAAATTGTTCCAATTTCTGCATTACAAGGAAATAATGTCGAAAATCTGTTGCAGGAAATCGAATCCATTTTACCAGAAGGACCTCAATATTATCCGAGTGATCAAGTAACAGATCATCCTGAACGTTTTATTATTTCCGAACTTGTCCGTGAAAAGGTGTTACATCTAACAAGAGAAGAAATTCCTCATTCCGTAGCGGTTGTGATTGATTCGATTGAAAAAAGAGAGAACAATCAAGCTGTTTATGTAGCTGCCACTATTATTGTTGAACGAGATTCGCAAAAAGGTATTATTATTGGAAAGCAAGGCAAAATGCTAAAAGAAATTGGGCAGCGAGCCCGTGTAGACATTGAGAATCTGCTTGGTTCTAAAGTGTTTTTAGAGCTATGGGTAAAGGTGCAAAAAGATTGGCGAAATCGGTTAACACAGTTGCGTGATTTTGGTTTTAGAGAAGACGAATACTAAATTGAATTTAGCAAAATCTGTGTGACATGAAAAAGAACATAGTGGTCAACATAACACGTAAGAGGATATGGCTTCTACTCTTAATGAGGAAGGTGGTTTCAACATGTTAGATTTCACCTGGAAATTTTTTGCTCACACCGGAAGTATTGATACGTACCTTCTGTTTAAAGAGCTTGAAAAAGAGAAGGTAGAAGGAATTGAAACGGAAGAGGATGAATTAATGGAGTTAGACTTTCCTGTATCCTAGTGCTATATCCAGTTGGATGGTGAACATGTTTGCTTTATAAATGTGAAGGAATTGTAATTCGTACAACGGATTATGGCGAATCAAATAAAATTGTGACAATATATACGCGAGAAAGCGGAAAAGTAGGGGTAATGGCAAGAGGGGCGAAAAAGCCAAACAGTCGCCTCGCAGCTGTTACCCAACTTTTTACGTACGGAACCTTTCTCTTTCAAAAATCATCTGGATTAGGAAGCCTGCAGCAAGGTGAAACGACGAATTCGATGAGGTTGATTCGTGAAGATATATTTTTAACGGCCTATGCATCGTATTTAACCGAGTTACTCGATAAAGGGACTGAAAATAATCAGCCGAATCCATTTTTATTTGAGCTTCTTTTTCAAACATTACATCGTTTATCAGAGGGTACGGATCCTGATATATTAAGATATATTTTTGAAATGAAAATGCTAAATGTTTTAGGCCTGTATCCGAATTTAAATGAATGTGTTGTATGTGGAGGAAAAGAAGGGGCTTTTCATTTCTCCATTCGAGAGAACGGGTTTATTTGCCACCGTTGTTTTAATCATGATGCATACCGATTAAACATATCACCGACTGTTGTAAAGTTATTACGCGTTTTTTATTATTTAGACTTGTCGCGCCTTGGGCAAGTTTCCGTCAAGGAAGAAACGAAAAAGGAATTAAAATGGGTGATTGATGAGTATTACCGTGAATATTCCGGGCTCGTTATTAAATCAAAAAGATTTTTAGATCAACTTGACAAAATACGCGATAAGTTGTAGAAGATAATATTGACAACCGTTTCTTTTTTCTATACTATTCAATTAACTACATATTATGATATTGCTTTGAAGGAAAGGAGTACTTACGTTCACCATAAAAAGCGACCTTAGGATGGTGTGAGCTAAGGTATGGTTCGTGAGGAAGGGCGTTCTGGAGCAATATGTTTTGAAAAGAGGCTGACGTATTTATTTACGTTAGCAAATAGGGTGGAACCGCGAGTTACTCTCGTCCCTATGCGACATGACGCATAGGGACGAGAGTTTTTCTTTTTTCGTACGTTATTTTAAATGGAGGTGTTTTATATCATGAATATTCAAGAAATGATTTTAACGTTGCAAAAACATTGGTCAGATCAAGGATGTATTTTAATGCAAGCGTACGATGTGGAAAAAGGGGCAGGAACGATGAGTCCTTATACGTTTTTACGGAGCATCGGACCTGAACCATGGAATGTTGCATACGTTGAACCGTCAAGGAGACCTGTAGATGGTCGGTATGGAGAAAACCCAAACCGCCTTTACCAGCATCATCAATTTCAAGTTATTATGAAACCATCGCCAACGAACATTCAAGAACTATATTTAGATTCATTACGAGCCCTTGGAATTGATCCATTAAAGCATGACATTCGTTTCGTTGAGGACAATTGGGAAGCACCAACACTTGGAGCTGCTGGTCTTGGATGGGAAGTTTGGTTAGACGGAATGGAAATTACCCAATTCACGTATTTCCAACAAGTAGGCGGTTTAGAGTGCAAACCGGTTTCTGTAGAAATTACATACGGAATTGAGCGACTTGCTTCCTATATTCAAGATAAAGAAAATGTGTTTGATTTAGAGTGGACAAAAGGATTTACGGTAAGAGATATTTTCTTAATGCCAGAATATGAGCATTCGAAATATACATTCGAAACATCAGATACAGACATGTTGTTTCAATTATTTAACATTTATGAAAAAGAAGCACATCGTCAAATGGATGAAGGCTTAGTCCATCCGGCGTACGATTATGTATTAAAGTGTTCCCACACGTTTAACCAATTGGATGCAAAAGGAGCGATTTCCGTTACAGAAAGAACAGGATATATCGGAAGAGTTCGTAATTTAGCGAGAAAAGTTGCGAAAACCTTTTATGAAGAACGTGAAAAATTAGGATTCCCAATTTTAAAGGAAAAGGAGGCGAACAGGGATGAATAAACGTGATCTATTAATTGAAATTGGTCTTGAAGAAATGCCAGCAAGGTTTGTCACAGACGCAATTAATCAGTTTGCCGAAAAAGTAGCAAAATGGATGAGAGAGCATAATATTTCACACGGAGAAGTAAAAAAATACTCCACACCTCGCCGTTTAACAGTGTTAGTAACAAACGTTGACGAGAAGCAACAAGATATTCAAGAAGAAGCGAAAGGTCCTGCAAAAAAAATTGCGCTAGATGATAACGGAAATTGGTCCAAAGCAGCCATCGGTTTTTCTAGAGGACAAGGAGCATCTGTTGAAGATATTTACTTTAAAGAAGTAAACGGTGTTGAATATGCATTCGTTGAAAAATTCATTAAAGGTCAAGAAACGAAAGAATTACTAAAAGGACTAAAATCGTTAATCGAAGGATTAACATTCCCAAAAAATATGCGCTGGGGAAGCTACGATCTCCGTTATGCAAGACCGATTCAATGGCTTCTTGTTATGTTTGGTAAGGAAGTCATTCCATTTGACATTACCGATATCGAAACGAGTAATGTCACATATGGACATCGTTTTATCGGTGACAAAGCAGTGGTATCTAAACCTTTAATGTATGAACAAGTGCTTCTTGATCAATACGTTTTAGCAGATTCTGATAAACGAAAGCAAGTAATACGAGAGCAAATAAAAGCGATTGAAGAAGAGAAAAAATGGGTTATCCCAGTCGACGAAGATTTATTAGAAGAAGTTACAAATCTTGTTGAATATCCGACAGCGTTACATGGAACGTTTGAAGAAGATTACTTAAATCTTCCTGAAGAAGTGCTGATTACAACAATGCGTGAGCACCAGCGTTATTTCCCTGTTAAAGATGAAAATGGAACGCTATTACCGTATTTTATTACCGTTAGAAATGGTAATGCCGACCATTTGGAAAATGTTGCAAGAGGAAATGAGAAAGTACTCCGTGCACGACTTTCAGATGCAAACTTCTTCTATGAAGAAGATCAAAAATTATCCATTAACGATGCATTACAAAAGCTAAATAAAATCGTTTTTCATGAAGAACTTGGTACGGTTGGTGAGAAAGTAGAGCGCATCATAAAGCTTGCAAAAAAGCTAGCTAATAGACTTCATTTATCCGATCAAGAAATGGTTTATGTTGAACGTGCTGCTGCTATTTCGAAGTTCGATTTAGTTACTCAACTTGTGTATGAATTTCCTGAGCTTCAAGGTATCATGGGTGAAAAATATGCTCGTATTAAAGGGGAATCTGAAGAAGTAGCTGTGGCTATTAACGAACACTACATGCCAAGACATGCTGAAGATGAGGCTCCAACATCTACAATTGGTGCCATTGTAGGTTTGGCTGATAAACTTGATACGATTGCAGGGTTCTTCTCAATTGGAAAGATCCCATCAGGTTCTCAAGATCCATATGCATTGCGTAGACAAGCAAGTGGTATTGTACAAACGTTAATAGCAAAAAAATGGCGTATTCCTTTAGAAGAGTTATTTGAATTGGCGATAGAGCCATTTAACGAAGGCGAAACATTACGTGAGAACTTGTTATCCTTCTTCCAAATGCGTGTAAAACATGTACTTCAAGCAGAAGGCATTCGTTATGATGTAATTGATGCCGTGTTAGACTCTTCTTACCATGAAGTGAATGCATATGTGGAAAGAGCAAAAGTGCTTGAAATAGAGCTTCAAAAAGAAGAATTTAAAGAAGTGGTAGAAGCTTTATCTCGAGTAATCAACATTTCGAAAAAAGGTGAGTGTCAAGAAATAAATCCTTCCCTTTTCCAAAAGGATGAAGAGCACTCGTTATACAAATCATACTTACAATTACATGAGCACTATAAGCCCCTAGCTTTAAATGGCGAATTTGGACGTGCTTTTGAGCAATTAAAAATGTTAAAAGATGTCATTAATCAATATTTTGATGAGATTATGGTCATGGCAGAGGATCCGGCTATTCGTCAAAACCGTTTAGCACAAATGGCTCAATTAGCAGCAATCCTCACATCTTTTGCCAACTTGAACACGATTATCGTAAAATAAATATATTCATCAAAAAAGACGATTATCCTCTATCGGATAATCGTCATTGTTTTTTGAAAAATTCATTTAATAGGTCTTATTGTTACTACATTTAGCTTTTTTCACTAGTCAACCTGAAGAAATAGTATATAATATTTTTATATAGTATAGCCTATTTGAAATTTGAATCTTATTTTGAACTTGTGATTCATGCTAAGGTGGTGAGAACAATAGAACTAAATAAGCGTCAAGAACAAATTTTGCAAATCGTGAAAGAAAACGGTCCGATAACAGGGGAACATATTGCTGATCAATTAAATTTAACAAGAGCAACTTTACGTCCAGATTTAGCAATCTTAACGATGGCGGGGTATTTAGAAGCTCGTCCACGAGTTGGATATTTTTATACTGGAAAGTCTGGAACTCAACTTTTATCAGATAAACTAAAGAAGCTTCAAATAAAAGATTTTCAATCCATTCCTGTTGTAGTTCATGAAAATGTTTCAGTATATGATGCGATTTGTACAATGTTTTTAGAAGATGTAGGAACGTTGATTGTTGTAGATGACAAATCCTTATTAGTCGGTGTATTATCAAGAAAAGATTTATTAAGAGCAAGTATTGGTACACAAGATTTATCATCTATTCCGGTACACATCATTATGACAAGAATGCCAAATATTACCGTATGCAAAAAAGATGATCTCATCATTGATGTTGCTAAAATATTAATTGAGAAGCAAATAGATGCATTACCGGTAGTGAGAGAGACGGAAGAGGGGCTTGAAGTAACTGGTCGTGTTACGAAAACGAATATGACTAAAATATTAGTCGCTCTTGTCGAAGATGAGATTATCTAGTGATGGGGGGATCAGATTGAGTAACCGGATTTTATATGTTGTTTCTGACTCTGTAGGCGAAACCGCTGACTTAGTCGTAAAAGCCGCAATTAGTCAATTTAATGGTGCTGCTCATAATACAAATGTTAAGCGAATTCCTTACGTTGAAGATACGGGGACGATTAAAGAAGTGATACAACTTGCTAAGTTAGATAATGCCATTATTTGCTTTACACTTGTTGTTCCTGAGCTGCGCGAATATTTAATTGAAGAAGCAACGAAACAAGGTGTCGTTTATCATGATATTATTGGGCCGCTTATTGACAAGATGGAATCCGCTTATGAAATAAAACCAAAGTATGAACCAGGTCGTGTTAGACAATTAGATGATGATTATTTCAAAAAAGTGGAAGCGATTGAATTTGCGGTGAAATATGATGATGGCCGTGATCCGCGAGGGATTATGAAAGCGGACATGATCTTAATAGGTGTTTCTAGAACGTCTAAAACACCATTGTCACAATATTTAGCGTTAAAACGCTTTAAAGTAGCAAATGTTCCGATCGTACCGGAAGTAGATCCACCAGAAGAATTATTTAAAGTTTCACCGAAAAAATGCATCGGGTTAAAAATCAGCCCTGAAAAATTAAACTTTATTCGGAAAGAGCGATTAAAAGCATTAGGACTTAATGATCAAGCTTTCTATGCAAACATTGATCGGATTAAAGAAGAAATTGACTATTTTGACAAGGTTGTAGAAAAAATTGGCTGCCAAGTTATCGACGTATCGAACAAAGCAGTAGAAGAAACGGCGAATATTATCCAAACGATTATGAGTGGTCATATAAAGTAAAGTGTTATATGACCATGTTAAGTGTAGTAGTTAAGTGTAGTATTCAATGATAGAAAAATGCGGAAATGAATATGGTCCATTTTGCATATACTAATGGAACCAATAAATTTTTCAGTCCTGTCGCCACCCCATTCGTTGTCATATGAATGGGGTTTAAATACTCGGCCATGCCGAGTATTTATTATGGAAAAAGATTAAAAAAACGGTGGCGTAAAAAGGGATGTTGTATTATAATAAAAAATTGTGATAAAATTATCGTTTTTTAGGTTTAGACTTTTAAAAATACGAATAAACTATTTATTGTAAGTTGTCAAGAGAATTACGCAAAAGATTATTCGACAATTCTCCTGCTGCTCTAATAAAAGAAAAAGTCTCTACTCCTTATCTTTTATTCAAATAATAGCAGGAATCTTCAAAGTGATGGAGAAATAAGAGATATGGTGAAAATATTTGTCGATGCAGATGCTTGTCCTGTTAAAAAGGAAATTTCGACAGTTGCTGCTCGTTACAATATTCCAGTACATTATGTAGCATCCTATGCTCATATAACAACAAATCAACCGGAGGAAACATGGACATATGTTGATAATGAAAAAGAATCGGTTGACATGTTCATTATGAACAACACGAGAGCGCGTGACATCGTTATTACCCATGATATTGGACTTGCCAGCATCTTATTAACAAAATTCGTTAAAGTTTTATCTCCAAAAGGTAGATTATTTTCAGAAGATACGATAGAGACAGCTTTATATCTTCGGTATATTTCGGCAAAAGAACGCAAGCGCGGTCACTTTACGAAAGGACCAAAGCCTTTCTCCGAATTGAATCGTCTCCAGTTTATCAAAAGTTTAGAAAAAATTTTGTCGAATCATGCAGGAGAATAAAAATAATTCACGAATACTTATTCACGGAGTGTGTTCAATGGGAAAAAGAATTCCCGATGATGTGGTTGAGAATGTACAAAAATCTTCCGATATTGTCGATGTCGTAGGCGAATATGTCCAACTAAAAAAACAAGGACGAAACTATTTTGGCTTATGTCCATTCCATGGAGAGAATACACCTTCATTTTCCGTATCTCCAGATAAACAAATATTCCATTGCTTCGGCTGTGGTGCTGGGGGAAATGTTATTTCCTTTTTAATGCAAATAGAAGGCCTCAGCTTTACAGAAAGTGTTGCGAAGTTGGCAGAACGAACAAACATTTCGTTGCCTGAAGAGGTGCTATCTGTTCATGACACACCCGTTAACTCAAACAACGAAGCAGACCGAATGATCGAAGCATATGAGTTATTAAAGAAATTTTACCATCATTTGTTAGTAAATACAAAGGAAGGTCAGCATGCATTAAATTATTTGTTGTCGAGAGGATTATCAGAAGAGTTAATCCACAAGTTTGAAATTGGATATTCTTTGGATAATTGGGGCTTTATAACAAAATTTTTAATTAAAAGAGGATTTGATGCCGACCTTTTAGAAAAAGCCGGTATTGCGATTAAAAAGGAAGATGGAACATTTTTCGATCGTTTTCGAAATCGCATCATGTTCCCGATCAAGAACCATCAAGGAAAAACGATTGCTTTTTCAGGAAGAGTTCTACAAGGTGATGACCAACCGAAATATTTAAACAGTCCTGAAACGAAAATCTTTAATAAGCGAAAAATCTTGTATAACTTTCATCAAGCAAGATTACATATACGAAAAAATCAAGAGGCTGTTTTATTTGAAGGGTTTGTTGATGTAATTTCAGCCGTTAAAGCCGGTATTCAACATTCAATTGCGACAATGGGCACATCGCTTACTGAAGAGCATGCCAAAATTATTAGCCGAAATGTTGAAACGGCTGTCATCTGCTATGATTCCGATTCTGCAGGAATTGAAGCTACCTTTAAAGCAGCTAAAATATTACAACAGTCGGGATGCCATGTAAAGGTTGCAATGATGCCTGAAGGCTATGACCCTGATGACTACATCAATCAATTTGGCGTTGAAAAGTTTAGTCATGATGTAATAGGGGCTAGTGTGGCACTAATGGCATTCAAAATGCACTATTACCGCAGAGGGAAAAACCTCCATGATGAATCTGATCGGTTAAAGTATATAGGAGAGGTCATAAAAGAACTTAGCCTACTATCAAATGAAGTAGAGCAGGAGCTTTACATTGGTCAATTAGCAGATGAGTTTTCGATATCAAGAGAGACCTTAAAATCTCAATTGAAACAACTTGTTAGCAAAAGGAAAACGCATAATACGAACCGTGATGAACCACAAATATTGCAGCCACGTACGCAAACTCGCCCGTTATTACCAGCTTTTCATAATGCTGAACGAATGCTCATTGCTCATATGCTTCGTAATAGAGATGTGGCAGACCGCGTATTACATGAAATCGGAGTGGAGTTTAATATTGAGGAACATCGTGCCATTGCTACGTACTTATATGCCTATTATGAAGAAGGTCATGAACCCGATATTAGTCACTTTTTAAGTAAACTTCCAAATGATCAAATTAGTTGTGTAGTATCAGATATTGCCATGATGAATATTTCAAATGAATTTAATGAACAGGAAATAAAGGATTATATTTCACATGTGTCGAAACAAAAAGAAATGACCATCCTAAAGGAAAAGGAAGCAGAAAGGCGAGAAGCAGAGAGGCAAAAAGATTATGTAAAAGCGGCACAAATTGCTATGGAACTTATTCAATTAAAAATGAGCAAATAACTCGTTGGATAGATGTAAAGCTGTATGAGTCTGGAAGGAGGGGATCCAATGGCTGAAAAACAAACCCATGCAGAGGTTACTTTAGATCAAGTGAAAGATCAAATTGTAGAATTGGGTAAAAAGCGAGGCGTTTTAACATACGAAGAGATTGCAGAACGTATGGCTAGCTTTGAGGTTGATTCAGACCAAATGGATGAGTATTACGAGTATTTAGGTGATCAAGGTATTGAGCTTATTGGAGAAAACGGTGAAAGTGATGATCCGAATATCCAAGATTTAGCGAAGGAAGAAGATGAGGAATTCGATTTAAATGACTTAAGCGTTCCTCCAGGTGTAAAAATAAATGACCCTGTAAGAATGTATTTGAAAGAAATTGGCCGTGTTGATTTATTATCTGCTGATGAAGAAATCGAGCTAGCAAAGCGCATTGAAGAAGGCGACGAAGAGGCGAAGCGTAGACTAGCAGAAGCTAACTTACGTCTCGTTGTTAGCATTGCAAAACGCTATGTAGGTCGCGGAATGCTATTCTTAGATTTAATCCAAGAAGGCAATATGGGACTGATGAAAGCAGTTGAGAAATTCGATTTCCAAAAAGGTTTCAAATTTAGTACGTATGCAACATGGTGGATACGTCAAGCGATTACGCGTGCCATTGCTGATCAGGCTAGAACAATTCGTATTCCGGTTCACATGGTGGAAACGATCAATAAATTAATCCGTGTTCAAAGGCAATTGCTTCAAGATTTAGGGCGCGAACCAACTCCAGAAGAAATTGCTGAAGATATGGATTTGACTCCTGATAAAGTAAGGGAAATTTTGAAAATTGCACAGGAGCCTGTTTCGCTTGAAACACCTATTGGTGAAGAAGATGACTCTCATTTAGGTGATTTCATCGAAGATCAAGAAGCTACTTCACCTTCTGAGCATGCGGCTTATGAATTGCTGAAAGAGCAGCTAGAAGATGTATTAGATACGCTAACAGATCGTGAAGAAAATGTTTTACGTCTTCGCTTTGGATTAGACGATGGACGAACACGTACATTGGAAGAAGTAGGTAAAGTTTTTGGTGTTACACGTGAGCGTATTCGCCAAATTGAAGCAAAGGCTTTACGTAAATTGCGCCATCCAAGTCGTAGTAAGCGACTAAAAGACTTTTTAGAATAGGTGAAATGAGGGGCAGACAATCGTCTGTCCTTTTTTATATTTAAAAAAATAGACTTTAGCTAAAATTGTTACAAGATTTGGGATCCTATCCTTTTTTGTTTTGAAAACGCTATCATCGAGAAAAATAATTCCGTATGTACATTATTTTACTGAATCTTCATGCTTTTTGCAAACGGGTAATGTAGAAAAAAGCGAAAATAAAGTGAATATTAAAAATTTTAAATATTGAGAAAAAGTTTCATTTCTATATATAATAGAAGTGTAAGCGTATTCGCGGTTAAATGGGGGGATAATATGAATTTTGACTTAACGTCAGAACAAAGTATGGTTAAGAAGATGATGCGTGAATTTTCGGAGGAAGAAGTAGCACCAGGTGCAGACGAACGAGACCGTACGAAAAAGTTTCCAAAAGAGGTGTTTGACAAACTAGGGAAGCTAGGTATAATGGGTCTTCCTTTTCCTGAAGAATATGGGGGTGGAGGTAGTGACACAATTAGCTTTGCGATTGTAGTGGAAGAATTAAGCCGTGTATGTGGCTCAACGGGGATCACCTATTCTGCCCATATTTCTTTAGGCGGAGCACCGATTTATATGTTCGGTTCAGAAGAACAAAAGCGAAAGTATTTAACGCAAATTTGTTCAGGGGAATCACTTGGGGCTTTTGGACTTACAGAACCGAATGCAGGATCAGATGCAGGGGGAACGCTGACAGAAGCGACAGAAGAAGGGGATTTGTTTGTTATTAACGGTAACAAGTGTTTTATTACGAATGCATCATACGCTAAGTTTTTAGCCTTAACAGCTGTAACTGGTCGAAATGGCGGTGAAAAAGAAATTAGTGCGATAATCGTTCCAACGGATGCGAAAGGTTTCACGATTCTTGATCAATATGAAAAAATGGGGCTACATGCATCGAATACAACTGAACTCATTCTTGAAGACGTGAGAGTCCCTCAAGAATATTTATTAGGTAAGCGAGGGGAAGGCTTTAAACAATTTTTAAAAACATTAGACGGTGGAAGAATAGGTATTGGGGCCATGGCTGTAGGGATTGCGCAAGGAGCTTATGAAAGAGCGCTTCAATATGCAAAGGAGCGCAAACAATTCGGTAAAACGTTAAGTCAATTTCAGGCCATTCAATTTAAATTAGCGGACATGGCTATGAAAATTGAATTAGCTCGAAATATGGTGTATAAAGCAGCATGGTTAAAAGATCAAGGAAAACCATTTTCTAAAGAGGCTTCGATGTGTAAATTATACGCTTCTGAGGTCTGTATGGAAATTACAAATCAAGCTGTACAAATTCATGGTGGATATGGATATATGAAAGAGTATCAAGTGGAGCGGTATATGAGAGATGCAAAGTTGTTAGAAATTGGAGAAGGTACAAGTGAAGTACAACGACTTGTTATTGCAAGACAGATTGGTTGTTAATTGACTGAGCGCTTGTTCGTAATTCAAAAACTTCATCCGTTTGTGATGAAGTTTTTTTGTCAAAAACGTGAAATTCGACAATTCCTTTACATAAATACTTTTCCTTCTTGAAAAATTAAAGTAAAATAGACATTGGTTTAAGTTTTTATTTGTACTACTTATGAAGTCTATACATAAGGGAGGTTTACAAAAATGAATCGTAATCCACTTATTCCATTCTTTCTCATCGCGGTACTTGGAATTGGACTTATGTTTGCCTTCTCCTTCATCGGATTGAATAATTCAAAAGAATTAGCAGAAGGTGAAAATGGAGATGGTGACACAGCAGATGTAGCAGATGCAACTCCAGAGGAAATTTATCAAGCAAGCTGTATTAGCTGTCACGGGCAAAATTATGAAGGTGGCGTTGGCCCTGCTTTAACTGGTGTAGGCGATCGTCTATCCGAAGATGAAATTAAAGATGTTCTGAAAAATGGTAGGGGCACGATGCCTCCTGGATTAGTTCCAGATGAGAAGCTTGATGAAATGGCGAAATGGATCACTGAAATTAAATAATGTAAACGCTACGATTCAAATGGTAAAAAAAGTCTTCCGGTTAGGAGGACTTTTTTTATCTACCCATTACGAACAAGATTTTTCTTTCCGCGTAAAACAAGATAGAATAGAATTGAAACTAAAAAAATTAGGTGAAATAAAATGAATGAGATACAGCTTTCAAAACGATTACGAACAGTCGCTAAATTCATTCCAAAAGGTGCAGTCGTAGCTGATATTGGCTCTGATCATGCTTATTTACCTTGTTATGCGATCTTAAACGGCATTGCAGAAAACGCCATTGCTGGTGAAGTGAATGAAGGGCCATACCGGTCAGCTCTTTTGCAAGTGAAGAGAGTGAATTTAACAGATAAAATTTCTGTAAGAAAAGGTGATGGGCTTTCCGTTTTAGGAGAAAGTGAAGCAACATGTATAACCATTGCTGGGATGGGGGGCACATTAATTAAAACGATTTTAGAAGAAGGAAAAGAAAAGCTACGTCATGTTTCGAGATTAATTTTGCAACCTAACATTCATGCCATTGAAATTCGTAAATGGTTATATGTAAATGGTTGGGAACTGAAGCATGAAGAAATTTTAGAAGAAGACAAGAAAATTTACGAAGTGCTCGTTGCTGATAAAGGAGATGTACATAAGCCATACGAAGGCCTTTCATTGCATACAGCATTGCTGATGGGACCATTTTTAATGAAAGAAAAGAGTCCTGTTTATATGAAAAAATGGACGAATGAAAAAGCGCATTGGGAAAACGTTTATCATCAATTAAATCGTGCGACGGAAACGGATGAGCTAAAAAAGAAAAAAGCAGAAATGAAAGAGATTTTATCGTATATTAAGGAGGGTTTATAATGGCAAAAGAAGCGAACGGCCAATTTATTATTCAACTGTTTGAGCAATTTTCTCCGAAAAAGTATGCGATGGAAGGGGATAAGATCGGCCTGCAAATTGGGACATTAAGTAAGCCCGTTAAACGAGTTATGATTGCCCTTGATGTATTAGAGGAAGTCGTCGATGAAGCGATTGAAAAAAATGTTGATTTAATTATCGCTCATCACCCACCTATATTCCGACCATTAAAAAATATCGTAACAGACAAGGCGCAAGGTCGTATCGTTGAAAAGTGTATAAAACATGATATAGCAGTTTATGCTGCACATACGAATTTAGATGTTGCTGTCGGAGGAGTCAATGACTTATTAGCAGAAAAACTACAATTAATGAATACGAAAGTGCTTATTCCAACTTACCATGAGCTTGTAAAAAAACTAGTGGTCTTCGTTCCTGAGAATTATGCTGATCAAGTACGAGAGGCAATCGGACAGGCTGGAGCTGGCTTTATCGGGAATTATAGTCATTGCACATTTAATACAGAAGGGACTGGCACGTTTAAACCACAAGAAGGAACAAACCCATTTATCGGTGAAAAAGGCAAGCTAGAAAAAGTAGATGAAGTCCGTATTGAATCTGTTTTTCCTGCCTCTATTCAAGGAAAGGTCATGAAGGCAATGATTCAAGCACATCCTTATGAAGAAGTAGCTTATGATATTTATTCTCTTGATAATGAAGGGGAAGTACTCGGTCTTGGACGAATTGGTGAATTAAAAGAACAGATGTCTTTAAAACAGTTTGCTGAGCATGTAAAGACGTGTTTCCAAGTGGATAGCGTGCGGGTTGTTGGCTCGTTAACAGATAAGGTGAAAAAGGTTGCTATAGTGGGTGGTGACGGGAATAAATATATTCATCAAGCGAAAATGAGTGGTGCAGACGTTTATGTAACAGGAGACATCTATTACCACGTTGCCCATGATGCGATGATGTTAGGGCTTAATATGGTTGACCCTGGTCACCATGTTGAAAAGGTGATGAAAGAAGGCGTTACCGAAAAATTAAAACACATTTGCGAAAAAGAAGGATTAAATGTAACAATCTTTCCGTCTGAACCGTCGACAGACCCATTTACGTTTGTATAAGAAAAAGCACTTAAGCTAAAGCGCTTAAGTGCTTATTTTTTTATCTTCACTTTCGGTAATATTTTTTCAATAGGAACGTTAGATTCGATGTTCCATGTTGATTCGTCGTTCGGATCATATTTTTCTATAAATTGAATGACTTCCTTTACGATTGGAGTTGGGGTAGAAGCGCCTGCTGTCACGGCAACTTTTTCAACTCCTTTTAACCATTCCAGTTTAATTTCAGTGACGTTGGCAATTCGATAAGCTTTTGTTCCAGCGATTTCTTCTGACACTTGGGCTAAACGGTTTGAGTTATTACTTCTTGGATCACCAACGACCAATGTTAAATCCGCTTCTTTTGCTTGTTCAGCGACCGCCTCTTGTCGAACTTGTGTTGCTAAACAAATTTCTTGATGAAATTCTACATGGGGATACTTTTCTTTCACCTTCTCCATTATATCGTGGACATCCCATTGACTCATCGTCGTTTGATTCGTTACGATTATTTTTTCACTATTTATATGAAGTTCCTCAACATCTTCTTCGTTTTCAACAAGATGGACGATATCTGGTGCTACCCCAACAGCACCTTCTGGTTCTGGATGCCCTTTCTTTCCGATGTATATAACTTGATACCCTTCTGCTTTTTTCTCTCGAATTAAGTCGTGTGTTTTCGTCACATCAGGACATGTTGCATCAATGGTTACAAGTCCTTTCTCTTTTGCAAGCTTTCGAATTTGAGGAGACACCCCATGTGCGGTAAAGATGACGGTTCCTTTGTCTACTTTTTTTAATATTTCAAGTCTATTTTTACCATCTAATGTAATAATTCCCTCAGCCTCAAAAGCATCTGTTACGTGTTTATTATGAACGATCATTCCTAAGATGTAGATCGGTCTCGGTAATGTTTTGTCTAGTGCGGCATTTTTGGCAATGACCATTGCATCTACTACACCATAACAGTAGCCGCGAGGTGAAATTTTAATGACTTCCATTAGAGTTTCCTCCTAATGCATAGTACGAAATGAAAAAAGCCGTCAAAACGGCTTGTTCTTCTTCGTCTTCTTCTCCCATTATATCTGACATTGAAAGATAATACAAAGCCTTCATGAACTTTACGGAGAGTAAACGTCAAAAAGAAAACCCATTATAAAATAACGGGTCCGGTCTTAAATATATAGTTTTGGTGTAGATTGACCTGATGAGGTTTTCTTTTTTTCACTTTGCTTTGACTTAACTCTTGAAGAGGCCTTCGCTTTATCTTTTTGTGTCTTATTTTCTTCTTCATTCTCCTTAGTGCTATCCTCTTCTTCTGACTCTTCTAAAATATCTACATCTGAGGTTTCTTCCTCTTCATCAGCATCATCACTGCTTTTCAATTCTCGATACAGCTTAAACATGGCAGGTAAATTTTTTACTAACGGACCATATTGTTGGACAACGGGTGTAATTTGCTGTGCCATCCCTAGAGCCTTTTGTACATTCCCAAGCATACTAGAAATATTTGTAGGGTTTGTAAGTCCTTGCACTCCTCCTGCAACGTTACTCGCAGTATTCATCACTCCCATCGGTGCTTGACTCGATGGGAAAACCCTTGATATAAGCCCTTTTAATCCACCACCACGCCCAACTGCTCCGCCCATCATTGGATTCGGTCTTACAGGCATTGGTCTGAAAGGTTGAAGGAAAGGATTCATCGGTGGTCGTGGTACCATCGGCTGCTGTGGAAACGGAGGACCTGGTCGTCCAGGAAACATCTTTTTTCCCCCTTTCTATTTGCTTCACTACAAATAAAGTATGCAAAACATAGAGAAAATGTTTTTTCGAATTGGAGTTTTTCTCTTATTTTGTTTATAATCAAGAAATGGATTTAATGAATTTCGTATGTAAAAAGGAGTTGTAGAAGGAATGGCAACGAAATTTACAAAGTTTTCGTTTCAACCTTTTCTAATAGATGCGATTGAATCGTTACGTTTTTATGAACCAACTGAAATACAAGAGCGAATGATACCGCTTGTATTAAGTGGTAAAAGTGCAATCGGACAATCGCAAACCGGAACGGGAAAAACACATTCGTATCTTTTGCCGTTAATTGAAAAAATCGATCGTCATAAGCAGGAAGTTCAAGTTGTTATTACAGCACCAACGAGGGAATTAGCGAGACAGATTTATCAAGAAGTGTTGAAAGTAACAAAATTCAGTGAAAAAGATGTGCCAATTCAGGCACGTTTATTTATCGGTGGAACAGACAAGCTTCGTACAATTGATAAACTAAAAACGCAACCGCATATCGTCGTTGGTACACCCGGTCGTATTTTTGACTTAGTGAAAGACCAGGCGTTAAATATTCATACTGCAACAAGTCTTGTCGTTGATGAAGCAGACTTAATGCTTGATTTAGGGTTTATTTATGAGGTAGACCAAATAGCCAGTCGCTTACCTGAAGATTTACAAATGCTCGTATTCTCTGCAACAATTCCAGAAAAGTTAAAGCCCTTCTTAAAAAAGTATATGGAAAATCCTGAATATGCTCATGTCGAGCCTAAAAAAGTAACAGCTGAAAAAGTTGAACAAATTCTTGTGCCTCAACGCCATCGAAATAAAGTAAATTTAGTTCATGATATTCTCGTTTCACTTAATCCGTATTTAGCTATTGTTTTTGTGAATACGAAAACGAAAGCTGATGAAATGGCTGATGCCCTATTACAGAAAGGGTTAAAAGTGGGGCGTATTCATGGAGGATTAACACCGCGCGAACGAAAGAAAATGATGCGTCAAATCAATGATTTAGATTTTCAATATATTGTTGCGACAGATTTAGCGGCTCGGGGAATTGACATAGAAGGTGTATCTCATATTATTAATGCCGAAATTCCGTCGGATTTAGATTTTTATATTCATCGCGTCGGACGAACAGCTCGAGCAGGTCATTCCGGTTTTGCCTACACCATATATGACGAAAAGGATGAAGAAGCGTTACTCCAGCTTGAAAAAAGAGGGATTGAGTTCGAAAACATGGATATTCAAGCTGGAACGTGGAATAAAATCGATGATCGTCACCGTCGTAAAAAGAGGAAAAAGCAAGCGAATGAAGCAGATATGATGGCAAAACGAATGGTGAAAAAACCGAAAAAAGTAAAGCCAGGATATAAGAAGAAAATGAAAGAACAAATGGAACAAATAAAAAAGAAACAATATCGCGCAAGAAAAAAGGGAAAGTAGGGAGAGGGAAAGAATGTTGAAAATTGGTTCTCATGTTTCCATGAGTGGGAAAAAGATGTTACTTGCTGCAAGTGAAGAAGCAGTATCCTATGGCGCCAATACGTTTATGATTTATACAGGTGCTCCGCAAAATACGAGAAGAAAAAAAATTGAAGAATTAAATATTGAAGCGGGAACAGAGCATATGAAAATGCACGGCATTGAGGAAATTGTCGTACACGCTCCTTACATTATTAACATTGGGAATACGAATAATCCTAGTACGTTTCAACTTGGTGTTGACTTCTTAAAAATGGAAATTGAGCGTACGGAAGCTTTAGGAGCAAAACAAATCGTTCTACACCCTGGCGCACACGTTGGGGCAGGTGCAGAAGCAGGAATCAAAAAAATTATTGAAGGTTTAAATGAAGTGATTGAAAAAAATCAAACTGTTCAAATTGCATTAGAGACAATGGCGGGTAAAGGATCTGAGTGTGGACGTTCGTTCGAAGAAATTGCCCAAATTATTGATGGTGTTACTTTTAATGAACATTTATCGGTCTGCTTTGATACGTGTCATACACACGATGCAGGCTATGATATTGTGAATGATTTTGATGGTGTGTTAAATCAATTTGATCAAATAGTAGGCTTAGATCGCATAAAAGTTCTTCATATTAATGACAGTAAAAATGAAAAAGGAGCAAGAAAAGACCGACATGAAAATATCGGTTTTGGTCATATCGGGTTTAAAGCATTGAACTACATCGTTCACCACCCGCAATTAAAAGATATTCCTAAAATCTTAGAAACACCATATGTAGGTGAAGACAAAAAAAATAAAAAACCACCTTACAAAATAGAAATCGACATGCTTCGAAATCAAACATTTGACGAAGATGCTTTACAAAAAATTGAACAACAATAACAAAAAGAGCTGCCATGACATTTGGCAGCTCTTCTACTATTCAATAAAATCTAAAAAAATCTTATTTACTTTTTGAGCTGTTTCATTTGACGTGATCTTTGCTATTTTTTTTAGAAGGTTTATACGTTCTTGATCGTCAAAAATATTAATGTTTTTGCCCCGAATAAGTTTGACGATTTGCTTTGCTTGCGTTTCTGATAATGCAATTTGATGCTGCTTTGCATAATTTAATAATTCATCATACTTTAAATTATTTATTTTTTGATTCACTATTTTTTGAAATAAAATCATACCCTCTCCTCCCTCTTCAATGTTAATGTATGGTGAAATAAAAAAAAGTTGAGTTATTTCTGTGAATAATGAAGCTTTTTTATCGTGATTGTCATCGTTTTTTAATACAATAAAGAAAAGGGGGGATTGATATACAGAAGCAACATAAGAAGGAAAAGATAGGCCATATCATTTTCCGTTTTTGCATGATTTATATTGGTGCATCACTTGCAGCATTAAGTATCGAGCTTTTATTAATGCCAAATAATATTATCGATGGAGGAATTATCGGCATTTCGCTTATCATTGATTATTTATTTGCGGATAAAGTATCGCTATTAAACTTTGCGATTGTTGTCGTTTTATTAAATTTACCATTTATGTATTTTGGGTATAAGCAAATTGGTAAAACGTTTATGTTTTCCTCTTTATTTGGAATTATTAGCTTAGCGATAATGGAACGGTTTCTTCATCACTTTGATGCCTTTACGACAGAGCCGATACTTGCAACCGTCTTTGGTGGCTTAGTATTAGGAGGGGGAGTAGGCCTTGTTATTCGCCACGGTGGCTCCCTTGACGGAACCGAGATTTTAGGGATTTTATTAACGAAAAGGCTACCATTTTCTATTGGGGAATTTGTCATGTTTTTTAACGTTTTTATTTTCCTTTGGGCCGCGTTTGTTTTCGGTGTAGAACAAGCGATGTATTCAGTTATTGCCTATTATGTCGCCTTTAAGATGATCGATGCCGTCATTCAAGGATTAGACGAAACAAAAGCTGTCATTATTGTATCGGATAAATATGATGAGGTGTCTGAAGCGATTTTACATCGATTAGGGCGTGGAACGACAAAGTTAAAAGGAAAAGGCGGTTACACAGATGATGAAAAAGAAGTTATCTATGCTGTCATTACAAGGCTTGAAGTAACAAAATTAAAATCAATTATCCATGAAATTGATCCAGATGCATTTATTACCATTATGAATACACAAGAAACAAAAGGGGCAAAATTTAAATCGGCCATCCATTAATGGGGTATATAGCCATGAGAATTGATTTCTTTACAAACAATTTTCATTGCTGTATACTCTTTTTGTTATATAAATAAATCGTAATGATTCTGAAAAGTAAGGTGAAAATTATGATAAAGGACCCGGTTATTGACATACGGAACTTATCTTTTCAATATGATCAACGGATTGTACTTGAAAATATAAATTTAACCGTTGAAAAAGGAGCCTTTTTAGGACTTGTTGGTCCAAATGGATCTGGAAAGTCAACATTATTAAAATGTATACTCGGTTTATTAAAACCGCAAAAGGGTAATATTCAATTATTTGGTCAAGACATTCAAAAATTTAAAGAGTGGAGTCGAATTGGTTTCGTTTCCCAAAAAGCGAATAGTTTTAATTCTGGATTTCCGGCAACGGTTTTTGAAGTCGTTGCAAGTGGGTTAACAGCGAAAATAGGCCTGTTTAAATTTTTTACTCGTTCGTATCATCCGAAAGTGTTTGATGCTTTAAAAGCAGTGAAAATGGAGCAATTTGCTAACCGAAATATTGGAGAGTTATCCGGAGGTCAACAACAACGAGTTTTTATTGCAAGAGCACTCGTAAGTAATCCGGATGTACTCATTTTAGATGAACCAACAGTTGGAATTGATGCAGATACTGTTCAAAGCTTTTATGAACTGTTAGAAAAATTAAATAAAGAATTGAATATTACACTTATTTTAGTTACACATGATACAGGAACGGTTACAGATAAAGTGACACATGTGGCTTGCTTGAATAAGTCACTGCATTTCCATGGAAAGTCAAAGGAATTTAAGGATATTCAAGAAAAAGAGCTTACACAATTTTACGGACATTCTGTTCATGTGTTAACACATGAGCATTAGTAGTAGGTGGAGGAAATCAAATGCTTCAAAACATTTTTCAATATGAATTTTTACAAAATGCATTTTTATCAGGGATTTTAATTGGCTTAATTGCTCCTTTACTTGGTGTGTTTATAGTCGTAAGAAGAATGTCCCTAATAGCCGATGCCCTAAGTCATGTCACGTTAGCTGGCATTGCTGCTAGCTTACTTTTATCAAAAAAAGTACTTATTTTTTCTCAAGTAAATCCGATTTATTTAGGAATGGGCTTTTCTGTTACAGGTGCTCTCTTTATTGAGAAGCTTCGTACGGTGTATAAACATTATGAAGAGCTTGCTATTCCAATCATTTTATCTGCTGGAATCGGGTTAGGTGTCGTATTTATTTCTTTAGCGGATGGCTTTAATACCGATTTATTTAGTTATTTATTCGGTAGTGTAAGCGCCGTGACGAGAACAGATTTATACGTTATTATAGGTGTAGCCACTTTAGTTTTTTTCTTTGTTATTTCATTTTTTAAAGAGCTGTTTAATTTGTCATTTGATGAGGAACATTCTGTTGCTTCGGGAATTCCCGCAAAGTTTATTCACTTTTTATTTATATTAACGGTTGCTCTTGTGATAAGTGCTTCTATGCGAATTGTCGGTATTCTTTTAGTGTCATCTTTAATGACACTTCCAGTCGCTGCAAGTCTACGTTTAGCCAATGGTTTTAAACAAACTGTCATACTTTCTGTTGTGTTAGGAGAGGTTGCTGTCATCTGTGGGTTATTTTTAGCTTATTATTTAGATCTTGCCCCAGGTGGAACGATAGTTGTCCTTTCTGTTCTCATTTTAATCCTCTCTATTCTTTGGACGAAGGCTAAAGTTAAAAGGAGTCAAGAGATATGAACGTACAAGAGGCTTTAGAATGTTTAAAGGAGCAAGGATATAAATATACTGCCAAGCGTGAGGAAATGCTTGAAATTTTTGCACGTTCAAATAAATATTTAACAGCAAAAGATGTATTGGAAATGATGAAAGACGACTATCCTAGTTTAAGCTTCGATACGATTTATCGCAACTTGTCGTTGTTTGCACAATTAAATATTTTAGAAATGACGGAGCTTTCTGGTGAAAAGCATTTTAGGTTTAGTTGTAATTTAAACCATCATCATCACCATTTTATTTGTTTGGATTGTGGAAAAACGAAGGAAATTCATTCGTGTCCAATGGACTCTTTAAAAGAGCGTTTAAGTGGGTATGAAGTAAGTGGACATAAATTTGAAATATACGGGACTTGCCCTGATTGTAAATAAATTGAAACAAGAAAAGCCGCTTGAAGCGGCTTTTCTTATGGAAGAATCATTTTATTTGATTGTTTATCCTGATTCCAAAAATGGTTAACCCATGTTTTTGCTTCAAGCCAATTGGAGATACGAATCACATTGTTTGGAATCGGGTCACGATTATACGGAGCATCAAAAAGTAAAACTGGAATACAAAGTTCTTCTGCTAACATTACGGCATTATCATGTTTGTCTTCGAAAAAAATATCGATTTCATGATTTTTTGCTGCAGATAGCTTATCATGTGTCCCAACTAAGTCAATGTGGTGATAAGAAACTTTATTTTCATGGAACCATTTATAAGTTAGCTCCTCTAAATGCTTTCTCCTCGCTGTTATATAAATTAACTGGTGCGTGTCATTCCATTCATTTAAAACTTGTTTAGCATATGGAGCAGTTGGAGCTTGTTGATAAATAGTCGGTTCATGATGATCCATCCATTTCCAGAACTCCTCTTGGTTAATGTTTAAAATGGTCGTTAAATCATATTGTTTAATATCCTCTAATGTAATATTTAACCCAAAGGATTTGTTTAAATATGGTACAAATGTTTCGGCGGCTGTTACCGTTCCATCAATGTCAATTCCGAGACGTAACATGTTTTATATACACTCCTTAAGTCTATCTATTCCAATAAAGTTAGTGTACCATAACCTGTTATTAACTTTGACTGTAAACTTTTACATTCATAAGAATTATGTCTAAACCTATACTATAAATGCTCCTACTTTTGAAAGCGAGGGATTTAGAGTGGCAAATGACCGACAGTATGATTATCATGATGGAGCTAACTTCCATGTTGAAGATGACCGAAAAGCCATGAATGAAGACCGCGATTATATGGAGGAAACTGCAGCAGAATTAGATGTGCCAATGAATGCAGTAAACCGAGAGGAAAGTAAAGAGGAGCGCGACTTAGGAGTAGACAATGGTCGAACAACGGGGTTTGTAAGTTTAGCCTTATCGATTATTTCACTATTCGTTTTACCTGTATTATTAGGAGCTGCAGGTATCGTTGTTGGATTTATGGCAAGAAGAAGGGGAGCACAATCACTTGGGAACTGGGCAATTGGTATAGGTGCCGTTTCCATTCTGTTAGGCATTTTCGTCTTGCCTTTTTTCTAATAAAAATGGGCTTGGAGCGCACCGCTCCAAGCTTTTTCAATTCAAGAAAGTCTTAAGCTTTTTCTTCTGCTGCTTTTTTCGCAAAATATTCTTCTGCTAACTTATCCACTTCTTTTTTTAATTCTTCAACCATTGTTTCTTCAGGAACTTTACGAACGATTTGGCCTTTGCGGAAAAGTAAGCCTTCACCGCGTGCGCCAGCTATTCCAATATCTGCTTCACGCGCTTCTCCAGGTCCGTTAACGGCGCATCCAAGAACGGCCACTTTTAGTGGTGCTTTAATTTTTGAAATGTATTCCTCTACTTCATTCGCAATACTAATTAAATCGATTTCAATCCGTCCGCACGTTGGACATGAGATTAATGTAGCTGCATTTGAAGCTAAACCGAATGTTTTTAATAATTCGCGAGCAACCTTCACTTCTTCAACAGGATCAGCACTTAAAGAGACGCGAAGTGTATTTCCAATTCCCTTATTTAAAATTACGCCTAGTCCAGCTGCGCTTTTTACTGTACCAGCAAACAATGTTCCAGATTCCGTAATACCTAAATGTAACGGATAATCAAATGCTTTCGCCGCCTTTTCATAAGCTTCGATAGCCAATGGGACATCGGAAGCTTTCATGGATACGATAATATCATGGAAATCCAAATCCTCTAAAATTTTAATATGATGCAACGCGCTTTCAACCATTCCATCTGCTGTTGGATATCCATACTTTTCTAAAATGCGTTTTTCTAAAGATCCGGCATTAACACCAATACGAATTGGGATACCGCGCTCTTTTGCTGCGTTTACAACAGCTTCAACTTTTTCACGTCTTCCAATATTACCTGGGTTAATGCGAATTTTATCTGCTCCGCCTTCAATTGCTTTTAAAGCGAGACGATAGTCAAAATGTATATCGACAACTAGAGGAATGTTAATTTGTTGTTTAATTTCCTTAATGGCATTTGCTGCCCGTTCATCTGGGCAGGCAACACGCACAATTTGGCAACCAGCTTCTTCTAATCGATGAATTTCTTTAACAGTTGCCTCCACATCGTGTGTTTTCGTCGTTGTCATACTTTGAATTACAACTTCGTTATTTCCACCTATTGTTAAATTCCCAACTTTAACGGGACGTGTTTTAGTACGGTGTGTAATTTCATTCACGAGTATATCGCTCCTTAAATTAGTAAGTTGTTTTACACCATGTTCTCTCCCAATATTTTAACAATGTGTTCATCCAATTGACAAGAAAGAAAAACTAATATTGCATATCTTTGTTGGTTACTTATACATTGGAAATTTATACGTTTGCCCAATAATAATCTTATTTGCTTTTGTGTTTTCATTTAATCGTTCGAAATCTGACACAATGGTATCAATGGGGACAGGAACTGATTCTTTATGTAATTGCTCCACTATCGATAAAACGGTTTCCCCTTGTTTCACTTCTTTCGTTACATACTGAATATCATTTTCTGTACTATTTGTATTCTCTTTTTGTGCAACTACTTCCATTACATTTTTTTCTTGAAAAGTGGGTAAAGTCCCGACCTTCAAGTCATAATAAACGATATATATAAACAATAGGAACAGGAAGAAACTAACGATACGTTTCATGATTAACCCCCAGGAAGGTTTTTCTCTTTATTTACTCATATGCTTGTACAATGAAAAAATACATGTTTGAGGAGATTTTTATGCTAACTTTCGTGTTAGGAATGCTCCCGTTTATTATGGTTTTAGGAAATTCTATGTTAATTCCGATTCTTCCAAACCTAGAGCATTCACTTTCTTTATCTCATGCAGAAACGAGCTTGATCTTGACGGTTTTTAATATACCTGCAGCGTTAATTATTCCTTTTGTTGGCTTTTATTCTGATCGGTATGGGAGAAAGAACTTAATCATATCGTCACTCATTCTTATTTTTTGTGGTGGTGTGATTTGCTTTATTAGTGGGTTTTTGCAAAGTAAAGAACTTGCCTTTCATACATTATTAGTAGGTAGGTTCCTTCAAGGATTAGGAACAGGAGGGACAACTCCACTCTCAATGGCACTTGTAGGGGATTTATATCGTGGGGAAAGGAGAGCAAAACAATTAGCGATATTAGAGGTATTTAATGGATCTGCCAAAGTACTTGCACCGATTATCGGTGCAATGTTGGCTTTAGTTTCTTGGTATTTTCCATTTATCGTCTTTCCATTATTAAGCTTCCTTTTAATTATAACGATTTCGTTTAATGTGCGAAATCACGCATCAGGAAAAGATTTTATTCCATTACAGTCATACATGGAGACAGTTTTGACCATTTTTAAAAAAGAGAAGAAATTATTGTTTAGTGTTTATTTATTCGGAGGAACCGGTTTATTTTTACTTTTCGGCATGCTTTATTATTTGTCCTATCAAATCGAAGAAATTTTTCGAATTGATGGTTTCTTTAAGGGAATTACGTTCTTCTTCCCGCTCAGCGCCTTAACGTTAAGCTCTTATTGGACTGGAAAGCGACTTCACTTAGAAGATAAGAAAGACCTTTACTTTATCCTGATCGGTTTTAGCCTTATGACCATTTCTTTTTTATTCCTTATCTTTTTTCAATCCTTTTCATTATTTATCTGTTTTTTAACGATTGGGTTTGGAGGTTTAGGGTTTGTTCTACCTACACTTAACTTGCTTATTACGTCAGCAGTTGATGATTCAGAACGTGGCGTTGTTGTTGCTCTTTATGGTGTAGCAAGATTTTTAGGAGTCGCATTAGGACCAACTTTATTTAGTCTCTTATTAAATAATAGGTCTTTCCTATTCTTTTTATCTTTCTTCCTGTTGCTCTTAACTCAAATTATCCTTCTGTTATCGCTTGTGAATAGTTATAAAATCATCAAAAATACATAATGACATGATTATTATTCGACAAAATTCCTAAGTCAGCTTAAAGCGATTGAATGGCATATTCCACAGATGGAGCGGATAAAAGATTCTTATTCGATTAGTGTAACGCTCTCACAATTAGCCAAAACACTATCCTACTCAACAAAAAAATTTTCTGTATAAAAAAGAAGCACGCTTTTTGTGCTTCTTTCAATTACTATTTTGTTTAGGGCTAGGAATCTCTTTTAACGTTAAGAATAGGATCATTAAATGGATAAACCAGTTGATATAAATTTTAAATGGAACAGTTGTTTGTAATGCGTCCATAATGATAAAAAAGGTTGTACTTAATGTAATGGCATATGCTGATAAGATCCATAACTGCTTGAAATTCAGTTTCTTATTTAACTTATTTTTGAAAATTATCGCGATTAGAGCTAAAATCGTAATTTCGAAAAATTTGGCAAAGGAAGCTCCGAAATATAACAAAAATAGTAAAACGGAAAGGATAATTGGTAAAAGCTCCTTGACTTGTTCAACTATATCTACAAGATCTGTTTTCGTCATCGGACTTTCCAATAATCCATAATCAAAAGATTGAGCAGTCCCATCAGAAACCAAAACAAGCTCATGCTTTAAAAAACCAATAGCGTTTTCTCGAATCTCGATCTCTTCTTTCGTAAACATTCCTTCATTATCAAAGATAACTATATAATCTCCACTTTTTCGTTCAATCGTTTTTTTATTATCAGACGATAATATGCCATCTTCAATTGTAAACGAAGGAAGGTCCGTTTGGATAATATGATCCAAATCTTTTAGTCCATTTACGATTCCGTAAGAGAAATGAATCGCATTCGGTAAAAAGGCTAAAAATGAAAGAAGAAAAGCATAAAAAATAGGCTTTCCTATTTTTTGAAAACGGAATAACGCAATTGATTGTGGGGAATATAAGCTTTTTACAAATTGAGAAAAAATATTCATCTGATTCACATCCCTTGATTGAAATCCTCACTTATTGTATCTTTCTCCAAGTAAATAGGCAAGATAATAGACTTATTAACAAACGGAAGAAAATAGTATGTAAAGGCTTTGTAAATTTTTTATTACATATTTGATTTCCTCTTTACAAAAAATAAATAAATCGTTAATAATGGTAAAGGTTGTAGATGTTTGTCGAAAAAGACAAAATGAGGGGTTGAATTTAATTGGAATTAGATATTCAGAAAATGATATTTGAATTCATTGGCGGCCTAGGTATTTTCTTATTTGGTATTAAATTAATGGGCGAAGGTTTGCAAAAATCTGCCGGAGACAAGCTAAGAGACATTTTAGACAAATTTACAACGAATCCGATTATGGGTATCCTAGCAGGTATTATTGTAACAGTGTTAATTCAATCGAGTAGTGGGACGACAGTCTTAACTGTAGGATTAGTCTCAGCAGGATTTATGACGTTAAGGCAAGCGATTGGCGTCATTATGGGAGCAAACATCGGTACAACTATTACTGCATTCATTATTGGTATTGAAATTAAAGAGTATGCCTTGCCGATCATATTCATCGGTGCCGTACTTTTATTCTTCTTTAAAAATAATAAAGTAAATAGTATCGGCCAAATATTTTTTGGTTTCGGTGCCTTATTCTTCGGACTTAACTTAATGGGCGATGGTATGAAACCGCTTCGTTCATTAGAAACATTTCATGATTTAACGGTTAGTATGAGTGATCAGCCGTTACTTGGTGTATTAATTGGGACGCTTTTCACGGTTATTGTCCAAAGCTCAAGTGCAACAATCGGAATTTTACAAGAATTACATGGGCAAGGTTTAATTGATTTAAAGGCTGCATTACCTGTATTATTCGGTGATAATATTGGGACAACGATTACAGCTGTTTTAGCATCTATCGGCGCTTCAATTGCTGCAAGACGAGCAGCGTTAACACACGTTATTTTCAACTTAATCGGTTCAACAATTTTCTTAGTTTTATTACCCGTTTTCACTTCAATCATTGATACAATCAAAATAAATATGGGGCTAAACCCACAGATGACCATTGCGTTTGCACACGGAATTTTCAATACGACTAACACGTTAATGCAAGCACCGTTTATTGCTGGATTAGCATGGCTAGTGACAAAAATTATTCCGGGTGAAGACTTAGCGATTGAATATAAACCGAAACATTTAGACCCTATTTTTATCGAGCAATCGCCGTCAATTGCTATTGGGCAGGCAAAAGAAGAAGTGTTAAGAATGGGTAAATTTGCTTCGGTTGGTTTAGAAGAAGCGAAGAATTATTTGTTTACGAAGGAACGTAAGCATGCTGAAACAACGAAACAGCTTGAAGATGCCATTAATAATTTAGATCGTAAAATTACGGAATACCTCATTTTGCTATCAAGAAAAGATATGTCAAAAGTCGATTCTGAACAGCATTCTGTATTGATGGATACGGTAAGAGATTTTGAACGAATCGGGGACCATTTTGAAAACATTGTAGAGCTTGTAGATTATCAAATTTCAAATAAAGTAACATTAACAAATCAAGCACTTGAAGATATAAACGAAATGTTTGATTTGTCAATCGAAGCAGTTAAAACTTCGATGCATGCATTAGATGATAATGATACTTCGTTAGCATCAAAAGTATTAAAATTAGAAGAGAAGATCGATAAGTTAGAGCGTTCGAATCGTAAAAAACATATTCTCCGTATAAATGAAGGAATTTGTACAGGGCAAGCAGGAATTATTTTTGTAGATATTATTAGTAACATTGAAAGAATTTCAGACCATTGTGTCAATATTGCCGAAACAGTGTTAGAAGTTCGGAACTAATAGTAAGAGATCCTTAACAGGGGTCTCTTACTTTTTTGCATAAGCGACGCGTGTGATGTATTGACTTTAATTTGATACGGTGTTAAAATATCTTTTGTCAGCTTAATAATTGGACCCTTAGCTCAGCTGGTTAGAGCAGACGGCTCATAACCGTCCGGTCGCAGGTTCGAGTCCTGCAGGGTCCATCTATCTAAAAATCGCTACAAATTTTGTAGCGATTTTCTCTTTTTACAGATCGATTTTGAAACGTACAAAGGTTAATACAATTTTGTGCATATAAATTGCAACATGTTGGTAAGTTTGGTAATCTGAAAAGGGAGCTTATACAGAAATAAGCTTTTGATTTTAAGTACATACAAACAATAAGGAGGAGTTTTACAATGGCATTTGAATTACCTAAATTACCTTATGAGTACGATGCATTGGAGCCTCACATTGACAAAGAGACAATGAATATTCATCACACAAAACATCACAACACATATGTTAACAATTTAAACGCTGCACTTGAAGGCCAAGAAGAACTATTAAGCAAAAGTGTAGAGGAGATTGTTGCAAATTTAGATGCTGTTCCTGAAGAAAAGCGTACAGCAGTCCGAAACAACGGAGGTGGACATGCTAACCATAGTCTTTTCTGGACCGTTCTTTCTCCAAACGGAGGCGGTGAGCCTTCAGGTGAATTAGCGGATGCCATTACGACTAAGTTCGGTAGCTTCGAAAGCTTTAAAGAGGAATTTACGAAAGCTGCTGCAACACGTTTTGGATCTGGTTGGGCATGGTTAGTCGTAAATAACGGAGAGCTTGAAGTAACAAGCACACCTAACCAAGATTCTCCTTTAATGGAAGGTAAAACACCAATCTTAGGGTTAGACGTTTGGGAGCATGCATACTACTTAAACTATCAAAACCGTCGTCCTGATTATATTTCTGCATTCTGGAATGTAGTAAATTGGAGCGAAGTTGAAAGACGTTACGCAGAAGCGAAATAATGTTTGAAAAGCAAGGGCATGTCGCCCTTGCTTTTTTTGAAAGGAAAAAGTATAAGTTTTTTTATTTACTCCTTTTGGTTATAGATTTCATACTTCAAGATCATTGAAATCGGTTCTTTCGCCGATTCTGACCTCTAACTTCTGAGTTCTGAACAAAATCGCGTTAGCGATTTTGTTCTCAATACATAACTTCTTCTTCAACAGGCAAACTAATTTGTAGAAGTTGAAGGGGAGTATAGACATGTCAAAATTTCAAAAAGTTATTGGTGACGTCGAAATTAATCGTGATTTAGTATTACTTCTTCTCATCGGGGGTCTATATTCGTTAAGCATTGCTTTGTCCAATACATTTGTGAACGTATATTTATGGAAGCAATCTGGTGAATTTATAGATCTCGGCGTATACAACTTATTTAGTGTTATTTTTCAGCCATTAACATTTATCCTAGCTGGGAGGTTAGCGAAAAGGGTAGATCGAGTAATCGTCCTTAGACTGGGTGTGACGTTTTTAGCTATTTTTTTCATGACCGTATTAGCAATAGGGGATAAAGCATCAAATTACATTGTGTTATTAGGGTCATTAATCGGTATAGGTTATGGATTTTATTGGCTTGCTTTTAATGTATTAACATTTGAAATTACAGAGCCTGAAACACGTGATTTCTTTAATGGGTTTCTAGGTGTATTAACATCAACCGCAGGAATGGTTGGTCCAATATTAGCTGGATTTATTATATCTAGGCTTGAAAATTTTAAAGGGTATACGACTATTTTTACCATTTCGTTACTATTGTTTTCATGCGCAGTTGTCTTAAGTTTATTTTTAAAAAGACGCCCTGCAAAAGGAGATTATATTTTGTGGCGGATTTTTAAAGAGCGAAAAAGAAATCGAAATTGGCGCTTAATTACGAATGCACATTTTGTTCAAGGACTACGTGAAGGAACTTTTATTTTCGTTATTAGTGTTTTTGTGTTTATTACAACGAATAGTGAATTGGCCCTCGGGACATTTGGACTGCTTAATTCTGTTGTTGCTTTCTTTGCTTATTATTTAGCGACAAGATTTATTACGAAGAAAATGAGGAAAAAAGCGATACTTTTCGGAGGTGTCATCCTTTATCTGTCTATATTTGTAATTATTTTTAAGTTAACATATACAAACCTTTTAATTTACGCTGTCCTAATAGGGATGGCCTATCCGATGCTGCTTGTTCCTTATATATCGATGACATATGACGTCATTGGTAAAGGGTGGAATGCTGCAAAGGCTCGAATTGAATATATTGTCGTAAGAGAAATCTTTTTAAACTTAGGACGTTTCTTATCCATTGTATCGTTTATCTTTGTCGTCATGTTTACAAATGAGAAGGAAAGCCTTCCTTACTTATTAAGCATTCTTGGGATTGGTCATGCTCTTATCTACCCTTTTATAAGAAAGGTTAAATTACAAGAAAGCAATCGTACGATGAAAGATGAGAAACGAGTTCGGCAGCCGAATTTAGCAGATGGAAGAAATGGATGACAAAAGTGGTGGCAAGCCTATTAATTTGAAATGAACGGGAATGATGTAACCGTATAGGATGAACGTATCGCTAAAATATTACTTGTATAACAAATTTATTAAAAAACAATGAGAATTCTTTATTAACGCGTTAAAATTTTATACACTATTAGACACCGGAAATCGGTGTCTTATTTTTGCGTATAATTGAATGATATAGATGCTTTTAAGGAGGCTACAACATGAGAAGCAAGCGAATGAAGCCTATCTCATTTCGACTTAATTTGTTGTTTTTGTTCGTCTTTTTAACATTTACAGTCCTCATTCTACGATTAGGTATTGTCCAAATCGTTCACGGCGAAATGTATAAAGAAGAGGTTGAAAGAACGGAAGAAGTGGAAGTAAGTAATTCCGTTCCAAGAGGTAAAATATATGATCGGAACTACCAGCTTGTAGTGGATAATGAACCGTTAAATACGATTACATATACTCGTTCAACATCTTCTACTCAAGCAGAACGATTGTCTCTTGCGAAGAAGTTAGCAAAGATTATTGAAGTCGATACAAACAATGTGACGGAAAGGGACATAAAGGATTATTGGATGTTAACAAGACCGGATGAAGCGAAACAAAAAATTACCGATAATGAAAAAAAGTTGTTAACCTCTGGTGATATATCGGATAAGGAAATTTATCAACGTCAATTAGAAAGGATTTCAGAAGACGATCTTACTGAAATCCGGAATGAAGAAATGGAAGTTATTGCGATTAAGAGAGAAATGGATAGTGGCTATGCATTAACACCGCATGTCATCAAAAAAGGAGCTACTAATGAGGAGATTGCCTATATTAGTGAACATTTAAGTGAATTTCCAGGTATTAATGTGACAACCGATTGGGATCGGAGATATGTTTACGATATGACATTAAAAACATTACTTGGAAATGTTTCATCACAAAATGAAGGGTTACCAAATGATTTGCTTAATTATTATTTAGTACGAGACTACAGTCGTAATGATCGTGTTGGGACAAGTTATATTGAACAGCAATATGAAGAAGTTTTACAAGGTGAGAAAACAAAAATTAAAAATATAACAGATCAAGCAGGAAACATCATTGATTCAAAAGTCATTGCTGAAGGTTCCGCAGGAAAAGATTTAATCTTAACAATTGATATGGAGCTGCAACAACAAGTTGAAAAAATTATTGAAGAAGAACTATTAAAAGCGAAAAAGCAACCAGGAACGGAATTGCTTGACCGAGCATTTGTCGTGATGATGGATCCGAATACTGGTCAAGTATTAACGATGGCGGGTAAGAAAATAGTCAAAGGTGAAGGCGGAGCATATGAATTAGAAGATTTTGCACTCGGGACAATGACCACCTCTTACACGATGGGGTCTGCAGTTAAAGGTGCTACCGTTTTAGCAGGATTTGAAGCAGGAGTAATATCACCAGGAACAGTATTCGTTGATGAACCACTATATATTAAAGGGTCTCCGCCAAAAAAGTCTTGGAAAACGATGGGTGCTATAAACGATGTACAAGCGCTAAAAATGTCATCAAATGTTTATATGTTTAAAACAGCAATTGCTATGGGTGGAGGGGAATACAAATATCAACAAGCACTTCCACTTGATATATCCGCTTTTTCAACAATGCGCTATTATTTTAGTCAATTTGGATTAGGTGTACCAACAGGAATCGATTTGCCGAATGAGGCTATTGGATATAAAGGACAATCAACGACACCTGGTTTATTACTGGATCTTTCCATAGGTCAATATGATACGTACACGACGCTTCAACTTGCGCAATATATATCTACAATTGCAAACGGCGGGTACCGTATGAAACCGCAAATTGTGAAAGAAATACGGGATTCGGAGCCTAAAGAACATTTAGGATCCATTATCGAATCGGTTGAACCGGAAATATTAAATCGAGTTGACATGGATGAAAAATATATTGACCGAGTACAAGAAGGACTGAGACAGGTATTCTTAGAAAAAGGTGGAACAGGCTATTCTTATTTTTCAGGAGCCGAATATCGTCCTGCAGGGAAAACTGGAACGGCAGAAGCGTTTTATGATGGTCCGAATAAAGAGAAATTTTTAGAGTCAACATATAATTTAACACTTGTAGGATATGCACCTTATGATGATCCAAAAGTTGCTTTTTCTGTCGTTGTGCCTTGGGCTTATCAAGGTGCATCGAATGACCATGCTATTAATAAGATCATCGGCCGGAAAGTTTTAGATGCTTATTTTAAATTGCAAGAACAAAAAGTCCAAGGTAAGAATGAGTAAGCAACAAAATAGGTATAATAAAGAAGAAAGTTAGCATTCAGTGCTAGCTTTTTTCTTTACTGTATTTGTATATGTTGGAACAAAAAAGCTGTAGCATTTACAAAACCTTTACATTTGTTTAAAACCAAATTAAAGTTTAACCGTTATTCTATTACTCGTAGGGCATAAACACGATACATTAGGGGGAATTAAGAAATGAAAAGCTTTAAATTTTTAGCGATGTCTATCATGTTAGGTTCGATGATGGCATTTGCTGCTGCATGTGGAAACGGAGAAACAAACACAGAAACAAATGATGGACAAGCAACGGAAGAAACTGCTGGTGAAAAGCAGTTAGAAGGTGAAGTTGCAATTGATGGTTCCTCAACAGTTGGGCCAATCATGGAAGCTGTTTCTGAAGAATTTGGTTCAAAATACCCTGAGGTAAAAGCACCAGTAGGTATTTCTGGTTCTGGCGGCGGATTTAAGCGTTTCGTTGTTGGTGAAACAGATCTTTCCAACGCATCTCGTCCAATTAAAGATGAAGAAAAAGAACAAGCAGCATCTAACGGTATTGAGTTGACTGAATTTAAAGTTGCTTTTGACGGATTGTCCGTAGTTGTAAACCCAGATAATGATTGGGTAGACAAATTAACGATTGAAGATCTTAAGAAAATGTGGACTGGCGAAGCGAAACAATGGTCTGACATCAACGCTGAGTGGCCAAGCGAGCCAATCAAATATTTCTCTCCTGGTACAGATTCTGGTACTTATGACTACTTTAACGAAGTAGTTCTTGAAGAAGAGCAAATGGTTAAAGATGCTACATTATCAGAAGATGACAACGTACTTGTTAAAGGTGTTCAAAACGATAAAAATGCAATTGGTTACTTCGGATATGCTTACTACTTAGAAAATAAAGATACGTTAAAAGTTGTACCAATTGTAAACTCTAACGGAGAAGCAGTAGAGCCTACTAATGAAACGATCGAAAACGGTACTTACGAGCCTCTTTCTCGTCCGTTATTCGTATACGTTAACAATGCTTCTGTTAAAGATAAAGAGCAAGTTTACGAATATGTTAAATTTACATTAGAAAATGCTGGCGATTTAGCCGAAGAAGTAGGATATGTACGTTTACCTCAAGAACAATATGATGAGCAATTAAAAACACTTGAAGGTTTAAAATAAATATTATGATGAGAAGCATTTTGCTTCTCATCTTCCTATGCAAATGGGAAAGGGGTTTTCGAAAATGGCTTTATCAACTAAACAATCAGTAAGGGAAATGATTAGAGAGAAAAAAGCAAAAAAATCTGGACTGCAAATAGTTGAAAAACTTGTACCAAAGTTTTTATTTGTTACCGCAATCATTTCTATTTTAACAACGATTGGTATTTTATTAACGTTAACAACAGAAACACTTACTTTTTTTACTCGCGTGTCAATTGTCGATTTTTTTACAGATACAGAATGGTATCCGTTCTATGAAAGTGATCCTTCCTATGGAATTATGGCTCTTATCTCGGGTACGCTTTTAATCGCCGTTGTGGCGATGGTCGTTGCATTACCTATTGGATTAGCTTCAGCTATTTTCTTGAGTGAGTATGCATCAGATCGAACACGTAGAATTATTAAACCGATTCTTGAAGTATTAGCAGGTATTCCAACCATTGTCTATGGTTTTTTTGCGTTAACGTTTGTGACGCCATTATTGCAAAAAATGATTCCAGAATTGGGGTTTTTTAACGCATTAAGCCCAGGTATTGTTGTAGGTATTATGATTATTCCAATGGTTGCATCCCTCTCTGAAGATGCGATGAGCTCTGTTCCTAACGCGATGCGTGAAGGAGCGCTTGCTTTAGGTGCTACGAAGTTTGAAGTTGCGATAAAAGTTATTTTACCAGCAGCTATTTCCGGAATTGTAGCTTCATTCGTTTTGGCTGTTTCACGTGCAATCGGGGAAACGATGATTGTAACGCTTGCTGGTGGTGCTACACCTAAATTAACATTTGATCCAACAGAGTCTATTCAAACGATGACAGCGTATATTGTTCAAGTAAGTTCTGGTGACGCAGGGTACGGTACGACGATTTATTACAGCATTTACGCTGTAGGTGCAACGTTATTTGTGTTCACCCTTCTTATGAATATGCTTGCACAATATATTTCTCGTCGATTCAGGGAGGAGTATTAAAATGAAGTTAGTTGATCAATCTTTAGTAGCTAAACGGATGGCGGGTCGTTTAGCGAAAAATAAAATCTACTACGGAATATTTATGGTTGCAACAGGATTTGCCCTTGTTGTTCTTGCAGTACTTCTGTATCGGATATTCACTCAAGGAATTAGTTATTTAGATCTTGAGTATTTTACAAATTATGCTTCTCGTCGTCCTGAAGCTTCTGGAATTAAGGCAGCTTTAGTCGGGTCTTTATGGTTGATGGGCGTAGTCATTCCCGTTTCGCTTATACTCGGTGTGGGTACAGCGATTTATTTAGAGGAATATGCCAAGAAAAATAAGTTTACTAGCTTTATTCAAACAAATATTTCTAACCTTGCAGGGGTTCCATCCATCGTATTCGGTTTATTAGGATTAACGGTTTTCGTTAGAGCAATGGATCTTGGACGCAGTATTTTAGCTGGTGGACTAACGATGAGTTTACTCATACTTCCGGTTATTGTCGTAGCTTCGCAGGAAGCGATTCGAGCCGTGCCGAATCAACTAAAAGAAGCATCGTATGGAATGGGAGCGACAAAATTGCAGACGATATATCGAGTTATACTTCCATCTGCAATACCTGGTATTTTAACAGGAAGTATATTAGCTTTTTCACGTGCGATAGGTGAAACTGCACCATTACTTGTAGTCGGAGCATTCGCATTCGTTAACTATTTACCAGAAAACTTATTAAGTACGTTTACGGTTATGCCAATTCAAATTTATAACTGGGCTGGACGTCCTCAGGCGGAGTTTCAAAATGTAGCTGCGGCAGGTATTATCGTATTATTCATTTTCTTAATTGTCATGAACTCAATTGCCGTATTTATTAGAAATAAATATCAAAAACGATACTAATTTTTTGTGTCATAGGATGAGGGAGGTTTTTATAATGACGATTACACATATGAAGAGTGAGTCTGTAAAAACGGTGGATAAAGGAAGTCATAACGTGCAAGATAAAAAAGAAAAAAATATTGTTTATCATACAAAAAACTTAAACTTATGGTACGGAAATGATCAAGCATTAAAAAATATTGATTTAGATATTTATGAAAATGAAGTAACAGCAATCATTGGTCCTTCTGGTTGTGGAAAATCAACGTATATTAAAACGTTAAATCGCATGGTTGAATTAATACCGATTGTTCGTACATCTGGTGAAATATTATATCGTGGTAAAAATATTTTTGATAAATCATACCGTGTGGAAGAACTTCGTACTCAAGTAGGAATGGTATTCCAAAAACCAAATCCGTTTCCAAAATCTATTTATGACAATATTGCCTATGGTCCACGTATTCATGGAATCCGTGACAAAAAAGTATTAGATGAAATAGTTGAAAAAAGT
Source organism: Bacillus sp. FJAT-47783 (assembly GCF_022808615.1). Lineage (GTDB taxonomy): Bacteria > Bacillota > Bacilli > Bacillales > Aeribacillaceae > Bacillus_BZ. Next base: position 34,311 of record NZ_JAKZKS010000003.1, on the reverse strand, counting down.
TTACGTGGTGCAGCAATCTGGGATGAAGTAAAAGACCGTTTAAATGAAAATGCATACGGATTATCTGGTGGTCAGCAGCAAAGAATATGTATTGCAAGGTGTTTAGCAATTGAACCGGATGTTATTTTAATGGATGAACCAACTTCCGCTCTTGACCCAATTTCTACGTTAAAAGTTGAAGAGCTTGTTCAAGAGTTGAAGAAAAATTATAGTATTATCATTGTTACACATAATATGCAACAAGCAGCACGTATTTCTGATAAAACAGCATTTTTCCTAAATGGAGAAGTCATCGAATATACAGCTACAGATAAGCTTTTCTCTAACCCTTCAGATAAGCGCACGGAAGATTATATTACGGGTCGTTTTGGATAAAAGTCACAATGAACACAATGAACCTTACATTAGCTTCAAATCGGGGGTTAACTTAACAGTAGTCGAATATTAAAAGACTGAGTCGTGGGCAAAGTCATCCACGGCTCTCTATATACGAATCAGGTTTTCGGAGGTATCATCATGAGAGAGAAATTTCAATACGATTTACAGGAGTTACAATCGAAATTAAAGGAATTGGGGGATTTAACGGCTAACGCGTTAACACTTTCCGTTCAAGCATTAACGAATCAAAATATAGACTTAGCGTTAAAGATTATTGAAGATGATGTAAAAGTAGATCAATTGGAAGAGGAAATCAATGATTTAGCTATTCTTTTAATTGCAAAGCAACAACCGGTTGCGATTGATTTACGACGTATCGTAACAACAATTAAAATCGCTGCTGATATCGAGCGAATGGCGGATTTCGCCGTAAATATTGCTAAATCAACCATTCGAATTGGCAATGAACCATTCATAAAGCCTATTGAACATATAAAACAAATGCAAAAGCTTTCGACAGAAATGCTATCCCTTTCCATCCAGGCGTTTTTAGAAGAAGATACCGTGGTTGCAAAAAAAGTTGCTGATATGGATGATCAAGTAGATGATCTATACGGTCAGGTCATTCGTGACTTATTTAATTTAATTCAGTCTGAATATCAGTATATAAGCCAAATGACACAACTTGCATTTGTCGCACGGTACTTAGAACGGATAGGAGATCATGCGACGAATATTTCCGAAAACATTTTTTATTTAGTAAAAGGTCGTCATTATCAATTAAATAAATAAAAAAACGAGAGGTGTACGCATTCATGCGTACACCTCTCGTTTTTTACTTACCGGGGATGATCGAGGCACTTGCGCTTTTCTTATCGAGTAATAGCTTCTGCAAGCTCATAGAAACTCATACCGTTTTTTACTTCAAATGTGCCGATTTGGACACGGGTATGATATTCATGCTCAATTAAATACTTACTGAATTCAGACGAAGATTTGATGACACCAGCCGATTCGAGTAAATTCGAAACGTCACTTGTTGCCATTCCTTCTTTTATCGTAATCGATACGGCTTTAGGTTGTTCTTTTTTCTCTTCCTCTTGTTTAGGTTGTTCTTTAGGTTGCTCTTCTTTTTTATTGGATTCGGTTTGTTCATCCGTTTCTTTCGGTGTTTCTTCTACCGGTTTCTCTTTTTTTACATTCGTTTGTTTTTTCTCATCATTTTGTTCTTTTACTAATTGATCGTATTCCTGCTTTGATATTGCGACTTGTTCATTTTTTTCAAGATAGCTAATAACGTCTGCATCTGTTACGTCCGCTTTCAACGTAGTCGGTTTATGATACCCGCCGAGATAAAAAGTAATAGTTAAAACGGTCGTAGAAGCAATCATGCCTGCTGCAAAAGTTTGTAAAAGCCTCTTGTTCATGATAAATCCCTCTTATTCTGTTCGATCATTAATTTTACTTCTTCGGCAGTCACATTTTCTGATTTCGCAATATCTGAAATAGACATTCCTTGCTCATATTTCGTTAGAATTTTATTTTTTGTATAATAATCAAAATGTAACACAGGTTGAGTGTGTTGTGAAAAATTTCCGCTATCACTTTGTAAAAGCTCTTCTTCAAATACACGCATTTTCTTCTTCATTTTGTAGATCTCTTGCATTGCCGAAACAGATAGTTGCTCAACTTCTTCCTCTAATTCCTTGTAGTGATCGCGTTGTGAAAAAGATAGTGCTAATAAAACAACGCTTATGACAAACAGTGCAATAATTACAAATTCCATTTTCTCACCTTCTTGAAGATTATCCATTTACCTTTATAACATAAAAAGCGAAGAAACGAAACGAAAAAAACGAAGAAATATGTAGAAATTTGTATAAAAAACACAACAATTAATGAGTTTTCCTTTCTTTGTAAGGATGTTACAATGAGTTAAATACCTCTAATGAAACGGTTGTCCATTAAAATTTTGTTGTTGAAAGAAACACTGCTTATATAATTCGTTACCCTTCCTTTTTTTAAGGGGATGTTTTAATATATTTTTCCATAGTAATTAATTCATCTCTGTTTTACTTTTAATACCTTACCAGAAAATTTCCTACACACAAATTTCATAAATCTACATATTAACATATTTTATCCCACTCTTAACGGGCAGTAAGACCCCCACCTCAAGATTTTGTAGCAATGCGAAGAAGGTAGGTGGGGGCCAACTGCCCGTAAAGGTCAGAACATAAAGAACACAGACTAAGAGCGCCACGTCCTGTGGCAACGTCTGTGTAACCCACATCCTGTGGGTCACAAGGTCCTTTAGGTCATCCCGTAGGGACTAACATTCAGTGGGGGGTGAAAAAAACCACTGAATGAAGTTTCACTTTATTCAACTAACTACTTTTAAAAGAATGCTTTTTGAATGAATGTAAAAGAGGGTGGAAACATGAAAGCTGTTATTTTAGCAGGTGGAAAAGGAGAACGTCTAACACCGTTGACATGTCACCTTCCAAAGCCTATGGTACCGATTTTAAATAAGCCTTTAATGGAATATACAATTGGGTTGTTAAAACAGTACGGGATTACAGATATTTATATTACATTAAATTATTTAGGTTATGTAATAAAAGACCATTTTGGGAATGGAAAAGAAAGCGGTGTTCATATAACGTATATTGAAGAAGAAAAGCCGTTAGGTACAGCAGGAGGGATCAAGCTTTGTGAACAACACTTAAATGAGACATTTTTAGTCATAAGTGGCGATGCTCTTACAGACCTTCATTTGGACGAAGCTTTATCCTTCCATAAAAGCCACCAGCAAATTTGTACCGTTATTGCAAAAGCGGTCAATATGCCGCTTGATTATGGGCTTATAATCGGAAACCCAAGGACAAAACAAATAGAAGGTTTTATCGAAAAGCCTGAATGGAACGAAGTGTGCACGAATTTGGTTAACACAGGAATCTATATTTTTGAACCGGACATTTTCCACTTTATTAAACGAGAAGTTCCTACCGATTTTAGTCAAGATATTTTCCCGCAATTGTTGAAACAGAAGATTCCGCTTCATTATTATGAAACAGCGGGCTATTGGTCGGACATTGGTAGCTTAGAGCAATATAGACAAGCGCAGTTTGATTTGCTTGATCGAAAAGTAAATCTCCCACTTCATGCAAAAGAAGTACAAAAAGGAGTTTGGCTTGAAAAAGATGTTTATATAAGTAATCGAGCAAAATACAACCCACCCATTTATATAGGTAAAAACTCAGTCATTTCAGAAGACTGTGAAGTAAAGGCATACACGGTTATAGGAAATGATTCGTATATTCATCATGGAAGTTACTTGGAACGATCCATTCTTTGGCCGCAGCAGACCGTAATGGAAAATAGTCAGATTATCGGGGCAACAGTTGGAACCGGCTGTATTTTTGAAAAAAATTCGATTATTTTTAATGGTGCCGTGATGGGAGAGAACGTACATGTTAAACGTGAAGCTAAAGTAGGCGAAAATGTATATATATGGCCTGCTAAAAAAATCCCGCCGTATTCGTATGAAAAAGAGTATGTAAAATGGGGGAGTATTGAGAACGGTTCGCTATTTAAAGCACGTGGCGTCCAAGGGCTTTCGAATGTCGAATGCACACCTGAATTTTCCTTAAAGTTAGCACTTGCGTTTGGTAGTACGATTAATCAACATTCATTAATTTTAGTAGGAAGTGATGGCCATCCATATTCAAAAACAGTAGCTGAAATAATGAATCAATCTCTACTTTGTACGGGTGTTCAAACGATGTGTTGTGCGGAAGATTTAGCAACACCAATTTTTCAATACGCATGTCGCCATGAACAAGTTTCTTACGGTGTCTTTATTCAAAGTGACCGAAAAGGAAGAGAGACGTCAATAGAGTTTTATACGAACAAAGGGGTTCCGATCGACACAAAATTAGAGCAAGCGGTTCGGAAAGCTTTTCAGTACTTAAATTTTCGTCGAGTTGAGGGAGATAAAATTGGATATGAGTGGAGGAAGCGTAACGTTCTTGATTCTTATTTTTCTATATTAAAGAAAAAGATGGATGGAGTGAGCCATGCAAATTACCATTTTGCTGTTATGAATGAAACACCAGTTAAGCATCATTTTTCAAAAATGCTTCAAGAATTACCTTGTAAATTCACGGAATTTTCAGAACCTATAACGACTGAACAGTTTTCGTCTATTATTCAATCAAACAATTTGGATGGAGGCTTTTGGATTGATCGCCATGGGGAAAGATTAAAAATATTTGATCAGTTTGGACATCTATTAGACAAATTTAGGATGGAGGGATTGTACCTTTATTTATCTGCCGAAGTCGATCATAAAGAAAAAATTTTCATATCTCCAATTCATGATCGAAAAAAAGAATTAAAAACATTAGGAACTTCTTTTTCTCTCCAATACGATGCTTTCTTTCTTTTTTTCTCTTTCGTTAAAACATTATCGAAAAGGAAGGAAGACATCACATCTTTTCAAATAGATAGCAATAAGTATCATATGATGTATGAGGAAGTATCATGCCATTGGCTTAAACGAGGGGAAATTATGCGAAGATTAATTGAAGAATTTGGTGGGATCGTTACATCGCTTCAAAATGGTATTAAAATTCATCATGATAAAGATGATTGGACATTGATCTTCCCACATGCAGAGAAGCCAATTATAACAATCTTAACAAAGGCTTCCTCTCTTCAACGTGCGAAAGAAATGACCTCTTTCTACACAGGGAAAATTGTTCATTATCAAAAATCCTAAATTGCTGTGGATTTTAGTGCACAAAAATGATATGATAGTTAAGTCTGATTTATAATAGTTTATGGAGGGAAAGAAACATGCGCGTAAATATTACACTTGCTTGCACAGAATGTGGTGAGCGTAACTATATTTCGACAAAAAACAAACGCACAAACACTGAACGCGTTGAATTCAAAAAGTATTGCCCAAGAGATAAAAAGCATACTTTACACCGTGAAACAAAGTAAGCAGTAGGAAATGCATTTCCTGCTGTTTTTTTATTTATACATAATGTCTTTGCTAGTGGGGATATTTAAGGTGCCCTGCGCTTTTTCTTGTTGAAAAGGCAAGGGCACACGAGACTACTAATGTTATAATAGAACTGCAAAAGGAGGCGGTAAACAAGCATGGAAAAAAAACGGTTACGACAACAAATGAAAGAAACATTAACGCAAATAGATGGTGATACATATGACGAATGGTGTCAAAATATATCGCAAATTTTAGTTGCTACTGATATGTGGAATCATGCGAGAACAATTGCCATCACGCTTTCGAGAGGAAGGGAAATTAACACATTTCCGATTATTGAGCATGCTTGGAATGAAGGGAAACAAGTAGTCGTACCGAAATGTTATCCGAATGAAAAACGTATGGAATTTCGAGTAATCCAATCCTTGCATGAGCTTGAAATCGTTTATTTTGGATTGCAAGAACCAATTATCGAAAAGACCGTTCCATGTCAAATTGATGAGATAGATCTCATCATCGTACCTGGCATTGTATTTGATGTAAGCGGATATCGTATTGGCTATGGTGGAGGATATTATGATCGATATTTAGAAAATTTTAAAAATCGCACAATTTCACTTGCTTTTTCTTTACAAGTGATACCATTTGTACCTCGTGAAGATCACGATATTCCAGTTCAATACATAATAACGGAGCGAGGAATGAAGAAATGTGTCCATGACGAATGAGATGGTTGTGATTATTTTTATTTTATCTTTATCATTGATAGGGTATTTAATTCGCTCACTTACTTTTTTAGGTGCATGTACAGCGTGTTTAGTAGGGTCTAGTATTTATATAAGCTTTGGTTGGGACGGAATCATTTTATTAGGTATTTTCTTTGCTAGTTCGAGCTTATGGAGTCACGTGAAAAGTCAACGGAAATTAATTGCTGAACAAATGAATGCAAAAGGGAGTCAAAGAGACAGTGTTCAAGTGATTGCTAACGGTGGGATCCCGCTCTTAGTCTCAATACTTGCCCTATTGTGGCAAGATTTCGAACAGTGGAACGTGTTATATGCTATTGCGATTGCAAGCGCTAATTCAGATACGTGGGCTTCTGAAATTGGGACATTAAGTAAAAGAAAACCTAGACTTCTGTTAACATTTAAAAAAGTTGAGACGGGTACATCAGGAGCGGTGTCAACATTAGGGACTATCGCGGCATTTTTAGGTTCAGCCATCATTTCGATCAGTGCCACAATATTATTTGAACTGTCTTGGCAGATTAGCTTTCTCATCTTGTTAAGCGGTTTTTTCGGTCATGTTGTCGACACATTGTTAGGTGGGACAATTCAAGTCAAATATCGATGTACCTCTTGTCATGTCATGACAGAAAAACAGGTTCACTGTAGAAAAAAGACAGCTTATGTAAAAGGTCTGCCGTTTGTGAACAATGACTTTGTCAACATTGTTTCCATTAGCTTTATAACAGCTTTCTCCCTTATTATATTAATTCTCCTTTAGTAAAATGAACAAAGGATAAAATCTCCTCCCTTTACAAACAATAAAGGCAGGAGGGATGAATATGAAGCGTATGTTATTATTAATCATCGGAGTATTAATGCTCGTACAATTTCGGTATAAAGTATTAAACGTTCTCCTTGGAATGAAGGTCGTTCGACAATTTTTTATTAGTTTAGCTATAAAGATGCCGTTTTTAAAAGACAAATTTATGCATAATGCTTTTCGGTTTCAACCTTGAAGGCTGACTCTTTAGAGGCAGCCATTTCGTTTTTCTAACGCACTTTCATTTATTTCGTTTAGAACCCTTGTTATAATAGATAAAAACATTTCGGAGAGATGAACTTATGATCATCCAGCAAGATTTTTTATTTTGGAAATTGATTGAACAATTTGTCATGAAGCATCGCTATCGGCTTATTCATATTTCACCTGATCATCGTGAAGTATGGCTTGAGCCGAGTGGAAAAGGTGACGTACAGCTTCTCCGCTTAAAAAGAATCGATGTGGATTGGGGAAACTGGTTGGCACGTGATATGAATGATGCTGTAACAATGTTTGAAGCAGTAAGAAAAGAGTCTTTGAAAAGGAATTTAAACGTCTTAAATGTCTATATATCAACATATGAACCTGTTGATGATTGGCACATTCATGTTGAAAAACCAATGCAGCAAGGACATACAACTTTGAAAACGATTTTCATTGACCTTGCTCATGTACATAATAGAATTGTGCAACTTGAAGAAATTCTTGGTATCTCATTAGTAAATGTAGAAAAAGATGGACAACGAGAAAAACATGATTATGAAGAACTTCACCATATAAAACAAGGTGTTTTGAACTTTGTTAACCAGAATATGAAACAAGAACGAGAACTATTTGAACATGGAAAGCCGTTTTTCACAAAAGTTTTTTTATTGATTCAAATTTTCATGTTTGTTGTATTAGAATTGTTTGGAGGCAGCACGAATACGGATACGTTATTGAAATTTGGTGCAAAAGTAAATGAACTTATCTATGCAGGTGAGTGGTGGCGATTTGTTACACCTATTTTTCTACATATTGGCTTTTTACATTTATTAATGAACTCGTTCGCCCTTTATTATATTGGGGTGGCTGTTGAGAAAATGTATGGGTCTTTACGGTTTTTGTTCATTTATTTATTTGCTGGGATTACAGGGACGATTGCGAGTTTTGTGTTTAGTCCGGCTATTTCGGCTGGAGCCTCTGGTGCAATATTTGGGTTATTTGGTTCTCTATTACTATTAGGCCTTTTAAAACCGAATTTGTTTTTTAGAACAATTGGTCCTAACATTTTAATTGTTATTGCCATTAACTTGAGCTTAGGGTTTGCGATCCCGAATATCGATAACGCAGGACATATTGGGGGACTTATTGGTGGCTTTGTAGCTGCATTAATCGTTCAACTGCCAAAAATGTCTCGCAATACGTTCCGTTTAGTCGGAATTGCCTTATCCGTTATGATGATAACAAGTTTGCTTTATTATGGATTTAAGCTTATGCCAGAACGGGATAGTTACGCGGCGATCGCTGTAAGTAAACAGTATTTAGCTGAAGGAGAGTTTAAAAGGGCGAACGATATTTTATGGCAGGCTAACAAGTTAGAAGATGCTCCTCCTGAAGTCACCTTTCTTCTTGCTGTATCGCAGCTAGAACTAGGAGAAATGGAAAAAGCCATTCCGAACTTATTACATGTCATTAAAACGGATCCAACATATCACCAAGCCTATTATGTGCTAAGTGTCGCATATCATGAACGAAACGAATTACATAAAGCAACCGAAGCGATTAATGAAGCAATAAGGCTAGATCCGAAAAACGATGTCTATCGTTCCTTTAAATCGACTCTTCAACTTCAATAATTTTTTGATATAGTTGATACGGATATCCACTTTTTCCCTCAATTAATACAATTAAATGTGTTTTGTCTTTGGCAAGTAATAGGAGTGGTAAGCTACTACCAATCGGATCCTCAATGGATCCGTCTTTTCTTTTTAAGCCGAGAAAATATTGCTTATACAATCCTTCCCAAAGTGTTCCGATAATCGTTTGCGTTTCGTTCTTTGTAAATCCTTCTAACGGTTTTTCATTATATTTCGGCAAGTCTGTCAGCGGAAATTGGATGTATTGAGATGGATTGATTTGAAAATGACCGATTAACCGTTCCCATCGATAATGTAATTGCTGCGACTGAATATGGTCTAAAATCTCTTTCCATTCTGCTTCTTCTTCCGTAACAGGATTTTTGAATGATGTTAGCTTGCTAAATGATGAGTCGATAACATATAAGTGATCCTCGCTCATCTTTTGAACACTTCGAATTTTTTCTTCATTTTCATGAATTTCACCATAATGAAAGGAAATCGTTTCATAATGACTACTATCTTGACCAGTGATTTTTTCATATTGGGCTAATTTTTGACTATGGTCTTCCCATTCTGCCATTGTATGTTTTAATTCGCCATCAACAAATAATAGTGAAATATCTTGACGTAAATATATTTCTTCACTTGTTGCTGAATGAACATCCCATTCTAAAATATGATCTTCAGCATTCTTTTTTTCGATTAAAGAGACAGTCGTATTAGCATCTGTAAATAGGACATTTTCACTTAATGGAAAAAATATGATACTTTCCTTCACAGCGAGTCTTTTTGAAAGATAAAAGCTTAATGCAATAAGCAGTGAAATTATAATAAATATCCACCAATTTTTCTTCATCACCATCACTCCGAATTGGACGAGTTTGTAAACAATTATGCGTAAAATAGCTGAAATATGCCTTGTAACGTATGGATTAGAAAATATTCGTCAAAGATGGTTAAAGAAGAAATATTTGGAAATGGAGTAATAATGTGATGAAGCAGAAGAATATTGAGCATAAAGTATCTCCGGACTTAAATGAAAATCGCAACTTTTTAAGTGAAAAATTAGGGGTCGATAAAAGCTTTGACGTCATCCAGCTCGAAGTAAATTATGCTGAGCGAGAAATGATGTTATATATGATTGATGGATTTGTAAAAGATGATATATTACACTATTTAATGCAATTTTTAGCGAAATTATCGAAAGAAGCACTTGAAGGGGATACGTTAGAAAAACTTTTAAAAACATATATACCATATGTAGAAATTGACCAAACGAACGATTTAAAGCAAGTAGTTGATTTTGTTTTAGCAGGGCCAACGGTTTTACTCGTGGAAGGACTTGAATATGCTATTGTTATAGATGCGAGGACATATCCTGTAAGAGGTCCAGAAGAGCCGGATATGGAACGTGTCGTTAGAGGATCGCGTGATGGTTTTGTTGAAACGATCGTATTTAATACGGCGCTAACGAGAAGAAGAGTACGAGATCCGTCTCTAAGAATGGAATATATGCAAATAGGGAGAAGGTCAAAAACAGATGTTGTAATTAGCTATATTGAAGATATCGCTGATCCATCTCATGTGAAAGAAGTGAAAAAAGCGCTCGCAAGCATTGATACAGACGGATTGCCGATGGCTGAAAAAACAGTCGAAGAATTCATTTCCGGACGGCATTGGAACCCGTATCCAATCGTTCGCTATACTGAAAGGCCAGATACAGCAGCGGTTCATTTATTTGAAGGTCATGTCATTATTTTCGTAGATGGTTCACCGAGTGCTCTTATTACACCAACAACGTTTTGGCATCATTTGCAACATATGGAGGAATATCGGAATAAGCCTTTATCTGGGGCTTATCTACGATTTGTTCGGTTTATGGGTGTATTTGCTTCGATTTTTCTATTACCTTTATGGTATTTATTAGCGGAAAATGGTGATTTACTCCCTAATCAAATTGATTTTATTGGATTAAGTGAAGAAGGGGCGATTCCATTATTATTTCAATTTCTAATCATTGAAGTCGGGATCGACTTATTAAGGATGGCGGCTATTCATACGCCATCGTCATTAGCAACCGCTTTAGGTCTCATTGCGGCTCTTATGATCGGCCAGGTCGCTGTAGATGTTGGGTTGTTAACGAATGAAGTCATATTATATTTATCTATAGCAGCAATCGGAACATTTGCTACACCAAGTTATGAGCTTGGACTTGCCAATCGTTTAACACGAATTGTCTTATTGCTATTAGCAGGCTTTTTCGGAGTCAGTGGATATTTTGTAGGAATTACTTTATGGGTGCTCATGCTAGCTCGGTTAAAGTCATTTTATGTTCCGTATTTATGGCCATTTATCCCGTTCAATTATAGAGCGTTGCGAGATATCTTTATAAGGTCACCGATTCCTTTGAAAAATCGCCGGCCGACATTCCTTCATCCACGCGATCCAGACCGTTAAGGAGCAGTGTGAGAAGTTTATATATAAGGCATTTCAGTATTAAGACCCAAAGAATGTTGATTTTACAGCTTTCTTTGGGTCTGTCTTTTTAGGTTTCGGAGCGTATATACTACGTTTCGGTCAAACCTTTTTTTATGCATTTTCCATTTACCTTGACGGTTTGGATGGAATCTTTATACTTGAAGATAGTCATAAATCTAAAAAGGTGTGAGCATCGTTGAAGACGATATATGATGTACAACAGCTGTTAAAGCGATTTGGAACTATTATTTATATTGGGGATCGTCTAGCAGACTTAGAATTAATGGAAGAAGAGCTAAAACAACTTTATCAATCACAGTTTGTTGATACGAAAGAATTTCAAATGGCTGTGCTCTTGTTAAGGCAAGAAATGCAAAAAGAAAAGGATAAAAGAAAATCGAATGTGTAAAGGGTGAGGATATTGGAAAACAAATATTTAGTTGGGGTTGATTTAGGTGGAACAACCGTTAAAATAGCTTTCATTCGTCTAAATGGGGAAATAGTCGTCAAGTGGGAAATTCCGACGAATAAAGTAAGTAATACAATTGTGCAAGATATTGCTGAAGCGATTAAACAAAAAGTAAACGAGATAGGATTTGAATATAAAGACCTTATTGGAATTGGTATGGGTGCCCCTGGACCAGTTGAATTAGAAACAGGTTTAGTTTACAACGCCGTAAACTTAGGTTGGGATCACTATCCGTTAAAAGAGGAATTGGAAAAATATACAGGTCTTCCAGCCATCATTGATAATGATGCGAATATTGCTGCATTAGGTGAAATGTGGAAAGGTGCAGGAAATAACGCGAAAGATTTAATCTGTGTTACACTCGGGACAGGCGTAGGTGGAGGAATTATTGCAAATGGTGAAGTCATCCATGGTGTGCTTGGCGCCGGGGGAGAAATCGGTCATATTACAGTAGTTCCTGAAGGAGGCGCTCCTTGTAATTGTGGGAAGACAGGATGCTTAGAGACGGTCGCATCGGCAACAGGTATCGTCCGTTTGGCACTTGAGCGTATTCAACATCAAAACGTAAACAGTACACTAAAAGAAAAGTATAAACAAGCTGGATTTATATCGGCTAAAGATGTTTTCGATGCTGCTCGAAAAGAGGATGCCATCGGAAAAAGTGTTATTGACGAGATGTCATTTTATTTAGGACTCGCAATCGCCAATCTTTCTACTAGTCTAAATCCAAAAAAAGTGATTATCGGTGGAGGCGTTTCCAAAGGAGCGGACTTATTCTTACATAAAGTGCAAGATTATTTCAAAAAATTCGCTTTTCCAACAGTTGTAAAAGGTGCTGAAATAAAAGTGGCGACATTAGGGAATGATGCAGGTGTTATTGGGGGAGCATGGCTTGTCAAGACAAAGCTTATGAAGTGAATATAAGATAGGAGGATGGGGCTGTCCGAAACGTAGTAATTACGCCCCGAAATCTAAAAAGGCAGACCCGAAGAATGTTGGTTTACAGCATTCTTTGGGTCTTAATTTTAGAGTGCTTTATCCTAATAGAGGCTTTTAGACAGCCCCTTCTTACCCATTATTTTAGCAATTATATGAAAAAAACTTCTAACTCATAAGGTGAATGTCATATTGTCTATGTTTAGAGTGGGTAAAAACACCTATTTCTTATAAAAAGTGAAGAAAAAATATTAGAATGATGAAACTTTTTACTGAATAACTCGTCTAAAATATGGGTAAGGTCAGTAAGGTTAACATTACAATTCTAGCATCCTATTGTAAGTTACGTATTAAAAAACATTGATTTTTTGTAAAAGAAGTATTAAGATATGTCTTAGTTGAATTTATATCGACCTAAAAAATGGAAATACTTATAGGAAATACGCAGTTCCACCGATGGAGGAGGTTATATCATTGCGTAAAAACACATTTTCAAAAATATCTTTTTTACTACTTGCCACAATCATTATGTGGTTAAAAACGTATGTTGTCTACAAAACTAGCTTTGACATAAAGATAGAAAATTTTACACAAGAATTCATTTTATTTATTAATCCTTTAAGCTTCTTGCTGATCATATTCGGCTTAGGGTTGTTTATGAAAGAGCGAAATCGGAATCGCTGGGTCATTGGGACAAGTATATTAATGACCGTTATTTTAATTGCTAATATGATTTTCTATCGTTTCTATAACGACTTTCTTACGATACCAGTGTTATTCCAGGCAAGTAACATGGGGGATTTAGGAAGCAGTATAACAGAGTTGATTCAGCCTGTTGATTTATTAATGTTTGTTGATATTGCCTTGTTAATTTGGATTTCGAAAAAGCCATATTTTAGTAAAGCTGCTCAAACAACTAGAAAAGAAAAAACTGCGTACTTTTTAATGGCAGCTGCTGTTTTCTTCTTTAATTTAGGTTTAGCGGAAACAGAACGTCCACAATTATTAACACGTTCGTTCGACCGTGAAATGTTAGTAAAGAATATTGGTGCTTATAATTTCCATATTTATGATGCGCTACTTCAGTCGAAAACATCTGCCCAACGTGCTCTTGCTGACAGTAACAATTTAGTTGAAATTGAGAACTATTTAAACGCAAATAAAAAAGAAGCAAATAAAGAAATGCACGGAATTGCAGAAGGTCGAAATGTTTTTATCATTTCTTTAGAGTCTGTTCAAAGCTTTGTGATGAATGAAGAATTGAATGGACAAGAAATTACACCATTTTTAAATGATTTAATTGAGAAAAGTTACTATTTCGATAATTTTTACCACCAAACTGGTCAAGGGAAAACGTCTGATTCAGAATTCTTATTAGAAAACTCCCTTTACCCGCTCGGTCGTGGCTCTGTATTCTTTACGAATGCGAATAATGAATATCATGCGACACCAGAAATATTAAAGGATTATGGCTATTATTCAGCTGTTTTCCATGCGAATAACCGTACGTTCTGGAACCGTGATATTATGTATAATACGTTAGGTTATGACCGTTTCTTTGATGTAACGAATTTTGATGTGAATGAAGAAAACTCAGTCGGTTGGGGATTGAAAGACGTTTCATTTTTCGAGCAATCTGTACAATTATTAAAAGATGTTCCACAACCGTTCTATACGAAGTATATTACGTTAACGAACCATTTCCCATTTGAATTAAACGAGGAAGACAAATTGATTGATGAGTTTGACTCTGAAGATGGAGTAGTAAATCGATACTTTACAACGGTTCGCTATACAGATGAAGCTGTGAAAAGGTTTATCGAGGAGTTAAAAGAGGCAGGGTTATACGAAAATTCCGTTTTTATTATGTATGGTGACCATTATGGGATTTCAGAAAACCATAACCCAGCGATGGCTCAATTTTTACAAAAAGAAGAGATAACACCGTATGATACGGTGCAGTTACAACGTGTACCGTTTATCGTTCATATTCCTGGTATAACAGATCAAAACCCTAAAGTTTTCCATGATGTAACAGGTCAAATTGACTTAAAACCAACCATCTTAAACTTGTTAGGTATTGACACAAAAAATGATATTGAATTCGGTACGGACGTATTTGCAAAAGATCGTTTACCATTTATCGTGCTACGTGATGGAAGCTTTATTACAGATAAGTATGTTTATACTCGCGGCACATGCTATGATGTTGAAACCGGAGAACCAACGGAAGATGCTAATGCATGTGAACCGTACATGGAAAAAGCTAAGAATGAACTAGATTACAGTGATAAAATTATTTACGGAGACTTGTTACGCTTTTTTGAAACAGATGAACAGCCTGAATCCGAACCGACAACAAATGAATAGAACAAATGATAAAGCTCTGATCGATCGATCAGAGCTTTTTTAAAAATAAATTCTATCTCAAGTGCTCCATTACATACATTTTATTAAAGATGTAATGAAGGGGAGTGCGCTTGAATGGAAATCTATTTAACAGAAGATACGACTGTAGAAAATGTTGCTAAGCATTTTAAATTAACAAAAAAGATACTGTATGCTGCAAACCCAACTCTTAATGGTGATGACCTAGAAAGAGGGAATGTATTACATATACCAGGATGGTATAAAAAAGAAACTAAAGCGTTAGACGCTCATTCTCAAAATGTAAAATTTGACTACCCTGATGATTTGAAATTTGCGATGAATATCACGATGCCGACAATCGAGACGAAAAAAAACTATGATTTTTTTTTAATGGAAAAAGATATCGAAACACTACTGAAAAACTTTCCGTTTATTAAAAAACGAGTTATTGGTGAAAGTGTGCTTGGCCTTCCTATATATGAATTAATCATTGGCAATGGTAACTTGTCGGTTCATATGAACGGGGCATTTCATGCAAATGAGTGGATTACCTCTGCCGTTATGATGAAGTGGTTAGATGACTACGCACGAGCAATTGTAATGAATGGTGATTTTAACGGAATCTCAGTTCGTGAGTTATATGAAAAAACAACATTATCTTTTGTGCCGATGGTGAACCCTGATGGAGTCAATTTAGTATTAAATAAAGAACAAATAACTGAAGATGTGTTGACATTTGTTCAATCATTAAATCAAGAAAAGGATGATTTTTCAAATTGGAAGGCAAACATTCGAGGTGTTGATCTAAACAATCAATATCCAGCGTATTGGGAAATTGAAAAGGAGAGAAAAATTCCGAAGTCACCTGCACCAAGCGATTTTCCGGGAAATTTTCCGTTAACGGAGCCTGAGGCTATTGCAATGGCCAATTTAGTTCAAAAATCAAATTTTGATCGAATTGTCGCCTTTCATACACAAGGAGAGGAAATCTATTGGGGATATTTAAACTGTGAACCGAAATTAGCTGCAAAAATTGTCAGGGAATTCAAAAGATTAAGCGGCTATAAAGCAGTACGGAATATTGATAGTCATGCTGGGTTTCGGGACTGGTACATTTATAAATATAAAAGGCCGGGTTTTACAGTGGAATTAGGGAGAGGGGTTAATCCGCTACCGATATCACAGTTTGACGAAATATATGAAAAATGTCGAGGAATTTTTTGGGCCATTTTATATATGTAAGAGAGAAAGTGAAACTTTTCTATGTTACGATACGTATATATAAATGGCTATTATGCAAGGATGATTTAAAGAATGTTGTGATGATGTCTAGGCTCTTTGTTAGTCCACTGAAGATGGAAGAGCCAAGGTAAGAGAGGCAATCGGTAATTGACCGTTTGCCTTTATCAATAAATTTTTATGATGCAAAGTGAGGATGAAGTTGGTGAGAAGTAGAAGTTGTGTTTTTTTTATCGTCTTAGCTTTTTTACTCGTCGCATGTGAGTCTCATCAACTACTAGAAGACCAGAAAGCTGAAGGACAAAAAGAAAACGGTGCCAAAGAAGATAAAAAGATACTCCCTTTAACGGTGGATGAAGATTATTTTCAACAAGTTGTTGGCTGGTTTGATCATGAAACCATTTTATATATTAATAATAAGCCAAATACATCAGAAATTGTTCGTTACAACTTCGTTTTAGGTACATCAACAACATTTTTTCAATCAGAATCACCGATCATTCAAGTCGTTCCAAATGAAGACCGTGAGTTGTTTTTCATTCATGTTAGTCCAAATAATTATGAAGCTCATACGATGGTAGTGAATCGAAAAGGAGAGATTCTTTTTGAATGGGATGTTAGTTCCTTTGATTTAATTGTTTCATGGAATCCTTTCAATACGAGCCAGCTTTTCGTAACAGCTTTTTATGAGGATTGGACTTACGACACATATTTTATTAACGTTTTCGAAAAAGACATTCAGGAGAATGTAATCGATGTTCCTTTTATTCAATGGGCAGATCAATCAAAGGTCGCATATATAAAATGGAATAACGATGAGCCGGAAATAAGTGGTCCCTTTTATCTGCTTAATTTAGCAGATCGAACGGAGCAATTAATAGCTCAAAATGTCATTGGACATGTGCATTATCCATCTGGTGTTATTTATTTACAAGAAAATCCTTTGGAAAATGGGAGTGGCACTTATAAGTTTTTGAACTTACGGACGATGAAAGCAACAGAGCAAATGGAAGTACCGCTAGTGTCTCAATACTCACAATGGTTATTTCCTTATTATGAACTAGATAAAAAGGGAGAACATTTTTATACATTTATTCCTCTTGATACAATGGAAGAAGAACCTTCCTTTCAATTATCGAAAATAAACATCGAGACGGGTCATCAATCTCAAGTTATATCAAATTTAGTCAACGAACCGATCTCGTTATCTCCTGACGGGAACTATTTATTATACGGATTCCGATTTGAAAAGCTTGTCAATCTAGACGAAAAGAAAGTATTCGACATTATTAAGTGAGAAAGGTGATTTTACAAATGGCAATCGTTGATATAACCGTCATTCCGATTGGAACGGAAAATCCTAGTGTAAGCTCATATGTAGCAAATATACAAGAAATTTTAAAAGAATACGAGGAGAAAGGTGTCATTCGGTACCGATTAACACCGATGAGCACAATTATCGAAGGAGAACTAGGTCAGCTTCTAGAAGTCATTAAATCCATTCATGAAGCTCCGTTTCAACGAGGTGTGCACCGCGTTGCAACAAACATTCGAATAGATGATCGTAGAGATAAAAAAGCTACCATGGAAAGAAAACTTGAAAGTGTGGAAAAGCATTTACATAAATAAAGGATAGTTTGATACTAGAGGAAGCCTTCCGCTAAAATTAATAAAGAAAAAAGCTTATCCAACTATGAGGATAAGCTTTTTTCTTTATTAGTGCGCTACTGGATATCCGTGGTGAATAAATGTCATGACCGTAAACCAACCGAATACAGCAACTGTACCGAAAGCAAATAAAAGACCAAGGACATTTTTTTCTTTAATCGTACGGAACATCCCTACAACTCCGAGCAATGTAACTAACGTAAAGATAATAACTAAACCCATTTTATAAGCCCCCTAACTATGTAAAAATCAATACCCGATAAACAAATAGAAAGACTCCCTTAATATTTTAATCGCTTTCTTTTGTTTTGTCGAGGTGAAAAATGTAATCTTTATACGATAAGCTGTGGCAATTTTTTGAACAAGGTCCCTCCATGGCTGATCGACAAATAAGTGTCCTAATCAATCGAAAGACTTTTTTAATTGAAACATGGCCATTATATCTTTGTTTGATATAAAACCGTAGTCCCTCCATAGGTTTAACAATTTTGACTGATTTCATGCAATAACGGAAAGGCCGAGTTCCTTTATAAACGTCTGCAAAATTACACCTCATCTTGAGTAGCTGGTATAAGTATCGTATCCGAATAATCAATCAAGTGAATAACCGTTGTGATCTCCTTTCTTTTTTGACGGAAATCCAATTTGTCGGTATGATGATTGTAAATATAGTTATTTTTAGTTTTATTGGAAATTGATGATACTTTCAATGAGGTGAAGAAAATGAAATGGGAAAGAATTCCTTTAGGGCCGCTACAAACAAATGCTTATCTTTTATCTAATTCTAATAATGAATGCATCATCTTTGATCCAGGGAGTGAAGGTGAAAAACTAATACATATTATTGAACAAAAGAAATTATCACCGATTGCCATATTATTAACACATGCCCATTTCGATCATATTGGTGCAGTAGACGGAGTGAGAGAACGGTTTAACATACCGGTCTATGTTCATGAAAAGGAGCAAGGTTGGTTAGAAGATGCAACCTTGAACGGTTCGCAATTTTTTTTGGCAGATCCTGTTTCAGTGAAAAAAGCAGACAAACTAATTTCGGGCGAAATGAAGCTTGATATTGGATCGTTTTCGTTTCAAGTGTACGAGACACCAGGGCATTCGCCAGGAAGTGTGTCGTATTATTGTGAGAAGGCTGGAGCCGTATTTTCTGGTGATGCACTATTTCAAGGAAGTATTGGACGAACGGATTTGCCGGGGGGGAATCATCCACAGCTCATTCAAAGCATTCATGAAAAATTACTATCACTTCAAGAAGAAACCGTCGTTTTATCTGGACATGGTCCTGAAACGACAATTTATGATGAAATGGAATCAAATCCATTTTTAAATGGGTTTTCATTAGGGTGATAGGATGAACGAACGACTCAAAGGGGAATTGGAGAAAAACGGCGGTCTATTGTCATATGCTGATTATATGTCCTTCATGCTGTACGATCAAAATAATGGGTATTACATGAAGGATAAAGAGAAGATTGGCAAAAATGGCGACTTTATCACGACGAGTTATGTCTCTAATGTGTATGGAGAAATAATTTATTCGATCTTTAGGCGTTTAGTAGTAAAGAACAAAATACCACCACTATTTGTTGAATTAGGAGCTGGTGACGGTACGTTCTTACTTTCCTTTTTAGAAGCTTGGGAAAAAGATAGAAATAGCATTCCCCTGACTGTCGTTGTGGTTGAAAAAAGTAAGACACACCAAAAAGCACTTATTCAAAAGGTGAATAAATACTCGTCACTTTTATCTATGTATAGAGACCTTAAAGAATTAGGAGAAGGTTTACAAGGTTTTATCTTTTCAAATGAATTTTTTGACGCGTTTCCGGTACATGTTATTCATAAAAGAGAAAACCGCATTTATGAGCTATTTGTCGGAATGGATGAAATGGGCAATCTTACGGAAATACCTCAATCACTTAAACGAAAAGAAATCATAAATATACTACAGAAAAATGATGTTCAACTACAAGAAGGGGGACGATTAGAAATTCCCCTTTCGATGATTCATTATTTACACGAATTAAACACTCATTTGGATAAATGTGTAATGGTAACGGTCGATTATGGGTATTTCGATGAAGATTATCGACAGCCGCGTTTACAAGAAGGAAGTTTACGCGGCTATTATAAGCATCAAGTCATCAGAAATGTATTAGACCATCCAATTGGAATGGATATGACGTCACATGTCCACTTTGGACTTTATCAACGTACTTTAACAACACAAAAATGGAATCACGTTTTAACAGAGCGACAGCATTCATTTTTCTTAAGAGCAGGGATTTTAAATGAGCTAACGAATCATGAAAATGTTGATCCATTTTCAGTAGTAGCGAGACGAAACCGTGCGATTCGAACACTCATAATGGGCGGACATATAAGTGAATCCTTTCATGTTTTAGTACATACAAAAGGAATTTCTTTGCATGAAGAAGAGTTATTTGAAAAATAAAAGGCAACTCCTACTTTTATGTAGGAGTTGCCTTTTATATTAGTGGCCGCCTTGTCCTGGAATCATCATAAAAGTTGACCAGTATGTAAAGCCAACGAAGAAAATAGTTAAATATGCACCGAAAACATAAATATACATACGCTCAGATAATTTTAAATAGGATAAGAGTACGAAAAATCCAGTTTGACCAAAGAAAAGCAAAGATGCAGTAGGCATGTGGCCTAAATAAAACATAACCGCAAATATACCTGTCCAAAATCCAAGCACACGGAACATGCGATCCATAATGTCTCCCTCCTTTTGTCTCAGGTTTCACCGCTTTTCTTATTATAAAGTACCGCCATACAAATTGTAAATATACCGTTTACAATACATTTCATTTCCTTTCATAAAAAGACAAAGTTGTTAGAAAATATTCAAAAATTCATTGTTAACGTCATTGACTTCGTAATGAATTTTTTAAAAGTAACAGCATTAAAAAAATAGTTGTGAATAGGAAATTTTCATTTTGTAAAAGTAAAAGTGAGTAAAATGTAATTTTAGTATGAGTATTTTCACATTTTTTATACATCTTCAAGGATGATAATCACATTTTACTTATTCGTCTCCTTTCTAACCCTTCGATAAAATGTACATAAAGAAAGGAGGAA
Organism: Bacillus sp. FJAT-47783; assembly: GCF_022808615.1. GTDB lineage: Bacteria > Bacillota > Bacilli > Bacillales > Aeribacillaceae > Bacillus_BZ. The sequence continues at coordinate 13,250 of NZ_JAKZKS010000003.1, read as the reverse complement.
AAACATGATGACATCAATTGAGAAATTTAGTGAGCAATTAATAGAGGAAGCATGCCAGGCACAAGCGTCAGATATTCATATCATTCCGCGGGAAGGAGGTGCTACCATTCAATTTCGAATTGATGAGGATATGATTCATAAATATTCAATTTCGAAGCGGATGAGCAATCGGTTAATTTCTCATTTGAAATTTTTAGCTTCAATGGATATTGGTGAACGGAGAAGACCGCAAAATGGAGCCCTTTCTTTACCTACAAAAAATATGACCGTTCATTTACGGTTATCCACATTGCCGACTGTTTATGAAGAGAGTTTAGTCATTCGGATTTTACCACAGCAAGTCGTCCAACCGTTATCACAGCTATCATTGTTTCAACAGTCGACTCAACAAATTTTATCCTTTTTAAATCATGCGCACGGCTTAATTGTGTTCACTGGTCCAACGGGCTCAGGGAAGACGACAACTTTATATTCTTTATTACATTACGCTAAGAAACATTTTAAACGAAACATCATTACACTAGAGGATCCTGTCGAAACAAAAACGGAAGAAGTGTTACAAGTGCAAGTCAATGAACGTGCAGGCATTACGTATGCAACAGGATTAAAAGCGATATTGCGGCATGATCCCGATATTATTATGGTCGGAGAAATTCGAGATGCAGAAACAGCTAAAATTGCGATACGAGCTGCGTTCACAGGTCATTTAGTCTTGTCTACCATGCATACAAAAGACACAAAGGGAGCGATTTATCGATTGTTAGAATTTGGTGTTACATTATCTGAAATCGAGCAAACATTGATCGCACTCGTTGCCCAAAGGCTTGTTAATATAGCCTGTCCATTTTGTCGCGGTGAATGCTCCCCGTACTGTAAAGCTTTGCGCCAGACACGAAGGCTTAGTATTTATGAATTATTGTATGGGCGAAACCTATCTCAAGCCATTCATGAAGCGAGAGGAGAGGAAGCAGCCTTTGATTATAAACGATTAAAGGATGTAATCAAAAAAGGAATCGCACTAGGCTACTTATATCCGAAAACATATGAACGTTGGGTACTTGATTATGAAGAAGTCTAAATGGAGTTTAAAAAAACAAGCGCAAGTTTTAAAACGGATAAGCGATTTGTTAGAACAAGGCTATTCGTTAAATGAAGCGATTACCTTTACAATGCTTCATTTACCTCCTCCATTAAAAAGAGATATGAAAGCTTGTGTACAAACTCTTACAAAAGGAAATTCACTTCGGAGTGCCTTACAACAGCTCGGGTTTCATCGCCATGTGCTCAGTTATTTATATTTTGCTGAAAACTACGGTGATGTAAAAAGGGCTCTCCATGAAAGCAGTCGTCTATTAAATAAGCAATTATTACATGCTGAAAAAGCAAAGCAAATTTTACGTTACCCCCTATTTTTATTACTGTTTATGGGAATGATCTTGTATGCTGTCGAGACAATCATTGCTCCGCAGTTTATCCAAATGTATGAATCAATGAACGTGCGTTCTTCTATTTTCTTATTTTTGTTGTTATCACTATTCGACTTTTTAACGGCTTCGATTATCGTCATTGGCATTGTTTGTGTACTAGTGATTCCTTTTTATTTCTTCGTTTTTCGTAACTATTCGGCAACGAAACAAATCGCTTTTATTTTAAAAATCCCGTTGTTGAAAAGAATTTTTATGTTATACCAAAGCTACTATTTTTCCTTTCAAATGAGCTTTTTATTAAAAGGTGGGTTATCGATTTTTGAAAGCTTAATGCTTTTCAATAAGCAGCCTCTACTTCCGATTTACAAAGAAGAAACAGAACGAATGATTTCTGATTTAACAAAAGGGAGAAGATTGGATGAAATATTGAGTGAATGCTCCTTTTTCGAATCAGAACTGGCTGCTGTTGTCCATCATGGACAAACTTCAGGAAGGCTCGATCGCGAACTGTATACGTATAGTCAAATGATTGTAGATCGTTTAGAGCAAAGTATGATGAAAATAATGAGCTATATCCAGCCGGGTATTTTTTTAGTCATTGGTATTCTTGTGTTAGCGGTCTACTTATCCATTATGCTACCGATGTATCAAATGATGGAAACTGTATAGGAGGGCGAACGATGAAAAATGAAAAAGGTTTTACACTTGTTGAAATGTTAGTCGTACTACTTGTCATTTCGATCTTGCTATTAATTACAATTCCGAACATCGCTTCTCATAACAATTCGATTAAAGAGAAAGGATGTGAAGGGCTTAAAGATATGATCCAAGGACAAGTTCTTGCATATGAAATGGAACATAATGAAACGCCGACGATGCAAGATTTAATCGATAAAGAGTATGTTCAAGAGAGTGCTTCAACCTGTCCAAATGGAGATGCCGTTACAATCGAAAATGGGGTTGTAAAATAGTAAATGAACCATAATCGGGGGTTTACATTAGTCGAAAGTTTAATCGTATTAACAATAGTCATGATTATGGGATCAATTTTGTGGTTGACTAGTTCATCTATTCATGACAAAAAAGTGATTGATCAATTTTTTCGCCAAATAGAAAAAGATATTTTATATGCTCAGCAATATGCAATGATCCACAATGAACCTGTTCATATTTATTTGAACCGATATGAAAACTATTACGAAATTGAAAGGTATGCGTTTAAAGGGGAGTTATTGAAGCAAACGTATGATTCTTCCATTGATGTCCATCCGATGACGATGGAGTTGCCGATCACATTTTATCCAAATGGCTCTATTCGTAAAGGAGGATCTTTTTATATTTATTATCAAGATGAAACGTATAAAATTATTTTTACGATTGGAAAAGGGAGATTTCGTGTGGAGAAACTGTAAAGGAACTTCATTTGTCGAAACAATCGTTGCTTTTTCAATATGGTGTTTTATTACCATGACAATCATCCCTCTATTAACATCAATATTTATGAACGAACAACAAACAAATATAAAAGTAGAAGCTCACCGGCTATTAACAGAAGAACTAGCAAAGTATGCTCATGAAAATGTTCAAACGAGCGGAAAGGTGGAAAGAGGACAATACACGTATGTATTACAATGGACAAAAGAAGGAGAGTTTGACCAGCTTTGTATTGAACTTGAAGAAGCAAAAGGGAAGAAAATTTGTGGCTATGCTTATAAACCGTAACGGCTATACGTTTCTTCACTTATTATACAGTTTAACCGTGACGATTCTCATCATCTCAACATTTTCCGCCATCTTAACCTTTTTCTTAAAAACTTCTGAACACTCAACTGATTTACATCCATACGAATGGCACGTATTTTTAATTCAATTACAAAAAGATATAAAGAGAGCGAACCATTTTCACGTTGAGTCAAACAGCATTCAATATGAAAATACGAAAGGAGAGCAAATTACGATTCATCAATTTGGACAAGTGCTTCGCTATCAAAATAATGGAACAGGACATATCGTCATGTTGCAAAATGTCAAGGAAGCCACTTTTCAGCAAGTAACGAATGGCGTTGCGATTCAAGTGAAAAGTTTAAATGAGAAAATCTATTCTTCAATTATTCGGGATCCAAAAGGGGCTGCACAGCAAAATGAATGAAAAAGGCTATATTTTCCCGCTCACGCTCTTCATCGCTTTTCTTTCCCTTTTTATCGCGACAACAAATGTAACGATTTATATACGTGATCTTGCATTTTATGAAGATACAATTGAATTTTATTTAGTTGAAAATTTAACGCAAGTTGCCATTCAACATTCTGTCATGCATTTGGTAGATGGTACAAATGAAACATTGCAAACACCAAATGGCACCGTCTCCTACAATGTGAAACGAATCGATGAAAAGATAATGGACGTTTCAGTCTCATGTACAACGATAAATGGGACAGACTATGACTTTTCGTATCAGTATGACAATGTAGAAAATAGAATTGTTTATTGGAACATACAATACCCGTATTCAACATAAAAAGCATGGTATGATAGTGTTACATGATGAGGCGAAAAAAGGAGAGGAAGTATGAAAGCGATCTACTTAACGGGCTTTATGGGAAGCGGGAAGACGACGATAGGGCAACTATTAGGAAAATATTTAAATGTACCTGTTATTGACACAGATCAAGAAATCGTTCGTTTAATGGGGCAATCAATTCCAACTATATTTCAAAAACATGGTGAAGCCTATTTTCGAAAGCTTGAAACAGAATGTCTACAAAAGCTACCTACCGAAAATGTGATTGTCACGACTGGAGGCGGTATTGTTGTAAATAAAGAAAACCGAAATTGGATGAAAGATCATGGCATCTTCATTTATTTACAATGTGACCTTTCGATTCTTTTTTCAAGAATTGAGCAAGACGAAAATAGACCATTAGCGAATCAAAAAACAAAGCATGAATTAGCGGAGCTTTTTGCAAAAAGAAAATCATTTTATGAAGAAGCTCATGTACATATTGCTACGACAAACTTAACGCCGATAGAAGTTGTTGAAAAAATAAATCAATGTATACATGAGTACAAAATGGGTGACAATAATAAATAAATTATGCCAATAAGGTGTTGGGAATATGTCAACAAATGATTATATTAAATTTGTCACCGAACAAGTCGTCAAATATATGGATACTCCAATAGAAGAACGAAAACAACAGAAAAAGAAACGGAAAAATGAAAAAACACCGTTGTTAATGAGGTGGTTTGGAATCATTCCCTATGCGATCAGCATGTCCATGAAAAAAAGGAAAAAATCGAAGTAAAAATCCAATTACGTTTTGTAATTGGATTTTTACTGTTTGAACACTTGAATATGTTCGACCTTATTCGTTTTGTTATTAATCGAAATCGTCACATTTACTTGATATTGTTTACCTTGTTCATTCATCGTTACTACATAATGCTTAATCGTTTGTTTTTTATTTTCTTTATCCCACACTTTTTGAATGAAAAGTATTTGCGCTAATGGATAGTTCTTTTTCGCTTCTTTTTTCGCAATCTCTGTATAGTTTTCATTTTCAGCAGCGGCTACAATAGGTGTTGGAGAAAGAATCATATTCACGCCATAAACAGTTAAGAGCATGGAGACAATAAGAGCTTTGGACATCGTATCACCACCTAAATGGTAGAATTCCACATTTAGGTAAAAACTATTCTTTCATTAGATGGTTTGTTAATCATTCTCCTTACCCTCGTTACAGTCCAAATGTAGGAAATGTTGAATATCTTCTATCGTTAATCCTAACTCTTTAGCCTCTTTTATTAAGCGTACCCATTCTTGATCTAATCGTTCATATGTTACCGGCTGCTCCAATATTTAGCCTCCTTTTGTGGGACTTTGTTTTATTCTTAATTAATTTAGAAGTTTTGGCATACAATGAAAAGACATCAGTGTTGAGGGTGTCAAGGTTGAAACAATCATTCGTTTGTGAGTGAACACTAAGGAACTATTAAAGGTGGTGATAACATAATGTATTAGTTAATTCCTAATAATTCGAATATTCGTTTATGCATTACGTATTATCTTTATTGTTTTCATTCGTTTTCCCTGTATTTTTTCCCATTCTGAAAAAACGTATATAATCTCTAAAATGTTGAAAATCTTCTTTACTCATCCCTTCATTAATGGCATTTTCAATCATTTCTCTCCATTCTTCATCTAAAAATTCTTCTATTGAAGCCTCTGTTCTAGTTTCTTCATTACCTAATAAATACTCAATAGAAGTATCTAACGGAGCCGCTAGTTTAGATAAAAATTGGAGTGATGGGTTATTCTGAAGATTCCGTTCAATGTAACTTAAGTACGATTTGGAAACACCCGCAAGCTCAGCCATCTCAGTAATCGAGTATCCCTTATTTTGTCTTAGCTTTTTAATGCGCTCCCCGATCATCACATTCTCCTATCTTATTTATTTTACAATTTACATCTCTGTTCATTATAAAGAACTTTTGGTGCATGATAAAATTACAAAAAAGCAAGAAAATGAAAGTTTTGGCGAGGTTTTGAAAGAAAAATGTTCTTTATAACAAAAAAACATAAAATGAATGAATTTTCCAAAAATAGCGAATGTTATGTTGACGTGTTCTTTATAAAGAACTAAACTAAGAGTAGGTGTAGTCACGTAATATGAAGTTTCCTTTGTAATCTTTCCAATATTTTTAGAAACGAGTTCTTTATTTAGAACATCTGTAATAGGATGTGAAAAAAGTATTGAATGAATAAAGGTGAAATGGTGAAAAAATTAACTTTAGAAAATGAAGTTATTTTGAGGGAAAATGAATTAGTGTCCAAAATAAAATAGTTAAGAAGACTAAACGAAAAGCTATAACGAGTTCCATAAGGTGAAACATAAAATTTTTTGGTTGTTTTGTTCTTTATAAAGAATTAAATATACTTCTAAAAAGAACTTATTGTGAAATCTCCTTACCCTTATCAAAGGAGGTACTCGGTGTTCTAAACTTAGACGGTAGTTGACGATAGTGTTATGTGGGGATGGGGGAGATGCCCTTATTTTTATTAAACTTTTACCTGCTTTTTAAAAAGTTGGTAAATGCTTTATTAATGGATCGGCGTTAATTCTAGTTGCGTTTTCTTATACTACACCCTATTCAGCAAAAATAGGTAAAACCTAAAAATGATCGAGGCCATAACTAGGAATTAGTATTTCATATTCTATCTAACAGTAAACGCATTATTAAGCAATTCTTAAAGAGATGTTACATCTGAGAATTTAAAAAAATTTGAAGTGAAGCTTTTTAAAAAGGTGCTTTTATTTGAAAAATATCTTAGGGGGAAATGACTTGGATTATGTACAATTGGGCTTTACCCTATTTCAGTGGTTATTAATCTTTTTCTGGGTGTATTGGATTGTACTTAGCATGTTTGGTTTCGGGAAACCTAAATTGTTAAAATCCTCTAACCCGAAAAAACGATTTTTAATTTTAGTCCCTGCCCACAACGAAGAGGCAGTGATTGGGGATTTAGTTGAGAACCTATTAAACTTGGATTACCCCAATAGATTGTATGATGTTTATGTTATTGCTGATAATTGCTCTGACGATACTGCTAAGATTACTCAAACATTAAGGGTTGGTGTAATTGAACATACATCTCCTCCTGGGGAACCAAGAGGAAAGCCCTATGCCATTCGATATGCTTTGCAGAAATTCGGAGATGACTTAGTCAATAAATATGATGGTGTGGCTATTTTTGACGCTGATAACTTAGTCGCTTCTAACTATCTCAAGGAAATGAACAACCATTTTATTAAAGGAGATAAAATTATTCAGTGTTATCTCGATTCAAAAAATGCAAATGATAATTGGGTATCACTTTCTTATTCTACCTCGTTTGTTTTTGCCAATCGGTTTATGCAATTAGCGAAAACTCGCTTAGGATTAAGTAACCTCATCGGTGGAACAGGTTTTTGTGTGGATACAAAACTTTTAAATGAAATTGGGTGGAATGCCCAGTCGCTTACGGAAGATTTAGAGTTCACCATCCAAAGTATCATAAGGGGCGTTCCAGTTAATTGGTGTCATACGACAAGGGTATTTGATGAGAAGCCCACGAGTTTCGTGGCCTCCTGCGTACAAAGACTACGTTGGTCAAGAGGTCATTGGGACGTCACATTTCGCTATTCTCATAAACTACTCAAAAAAGTGTTTTTAAAAGGAGACATCAAATCTTTCGATGCCTTTTTGTTTTTGATTAACCCGGGAAAAATGGTCTTAGCTTCGTTCACTAGCCTATTAGTCTTTGTTGATTTCGTAACAAATCAACAAAGGCTGGAATCGGTTATTCCATGGCAAACTTGGATTGTGCTTATTCTCTATTATTTTATATTTATATCTTATCCATTAATTGTTGATATCGGGCAGAGAAAAATTGGGAAAATTATAAAGTCTTGTATAAGTTTATGGTTATTGCACTATTCGAATGTTCCTTTATATTTTTGGGGATTGATTACTGTAAAAAATAATAGCTGGAATCCAACCAAGCATTCTAGAAAAATGTCATTAGCAGACATGGTGGTAGCTCGGCGACAAGTAGCCGCTGGTCGTGAGAAAAAATGACAGAAATATTTGGAATCTCATTTTATGATGGGAATATTAATGAGTTTATAAAAGACATGGATGATGTTCTTACCTTTCAGCAAAAAAAGTTTGTCGTCACCGCTAATCCCGAAATCATAGTGAATACCCAAAAGAATGAGGATTATGGAAAGGTAATCAAAGAAGCAGATTTTATAATTCCAGATGGTATTGGAGTAATACTTGCTTCTCGTATACTTGGCCATCGCCTTTCTGAACGAATCACTGGGGTGGATACGATGTTTAGACTCTTGGAGAAAGCGAATCAAAAGAATTACAGTGTTTATCTTTTAGGAGCTACACCACTGGTGGTAGATAAAGCTGTTGAAACAATTAGATCAATGTATTCGAATGTCACAATTTCAGGTTATCATAATGGCTATAATTTTCAAGACACTAAAGTAACGAGTGCAATTAGAGACTTGAAACCGGATATTATTTTTATAGCTCTAGGGGCTCCTTTACAAGAAAAATGGATTGCAAAACATATTGGGCAATTTGAAAAAGGTCTATTCATGGGAGTCGGAGGTAGTTTTGATGTGCTATCTGGGACCGTGAAAAGAGCTCCTTACCTGATGAGAGCCTGCCATTTAGAGTGGTTTTATCGATTAATAATCAAAAAAGGAAAACGAAAAAAGGTTATCAAAAACTTGTTATCATTTGTGAAATTAACCTTGGGAGAATGGGGGGCATGTCCCGTACTTTTTTATCGAAAAGGAAAATGAAAAAGAAAGATTATGAGATTTGAAAATGTGAGAAGTTTACTCAAAAAATTTAGGTAGGCACTCTTGTGAAATACAATAAAAATTAATCAACAACAGTCAAGAATGAAATATTTTCTGTAAATGAAAACGTGTCACGACAATCTAATCGAAAGGATAGTGATCCGTTTGGGTACATTATCGAATGGTTGGATAACAAGAGGAATGTCAAGATTCATCTTATTTGTTATCATAACCATTTTCCTCTCGGCTTATATTTTGCTTACATTTTCTACTAAAGTACAGGCAGAATCTTCAAAGGAAGAACTGAATGTTTTTGTTGCCTACTCAACTAAGGATGGTGAAGTGAATCAAAATGTAAGAATGTTGGATATGTTAATTGGGCATTTCACCAGAAACATAACGTTTAAAAGCGTTCACGATGTGAAGAAACAAGATTTATCAGGGATCTCGCACTTATTTTACCTTGGGGATGTAGAGGCGAAACTTCCATCTTCTTTTCGAAATATTAGCGAAGAATTTTCAGGCTCTTATGTAGCAATTGGAGCCAATGTGGAACAATTGGGGGATTCCTTCTCTTTTGTAGGCGAAACTACAGAACAATTAGTCTCAGTTAAAGAACTGATAATAGACAAGGGAGTGAATCCACTTCCTGAAACCAGTTTAATCTATAATGTAGACGCCGGAGACTCCGCTACCACTCTTATTAATGGAAAATACGGAGAAAAAATACACCCCGTTTTTGTACAACAAGAAAATCGATACTATTTCGCTAAAAAAGAACTCACCTCAGATTTTTCGCTTTACTTAGCCGAAGGACTACATCATGTATTTCAAAGTGATAAACATAAAACTCGCTCCGCCTACATTAGACTGGAAGATGTTCACCCAATGTCAGACCCTAAAAAATTGATAGATATTGCACACTTTCTTCAGGAAAAAAACATTCCGTATATGATAACCGTTATTCCTGTATATACTGATCCTGATACACATAAAGAATATCACTATAAGGATGCCCCCAAAGTAGTCGAAGCGTTACAATACATGCAAGACCATGGCGGAAGTATCATACTTCATGGGTATACTCATCAATACAGAAAAAGTGAAACCGGTGAGGGGTTTGAATTCTGGGACGTAGAAAATAACACGCCAATTTATTTCCCAGAAGACCAAAACAAGAAAATCCGAAGTCGTGCGGATTTTGAAGATGATAAGAGTTACAAGGAATATGTTCAAACTTTAAAAGAGTTTGAGAAAGAATATATTCGAGAAAAGATTACTAAAGGAATACAAGAGCTAGTCAGTCATAATCTATACCCTCTTGCATTTGAGGCCCCTCATTATACGATGTCGTTGGAAGGGTATCAAGAGTTGTCAAAGTATTTCTCAACTTATGTGGGACAGCTTCAACTCTCTAATGAAAATTGGCAAGTGTTACATTCTGCGCCATATTTTACAAGGCCTGTATTTACTGGAGGGATGAATGTTATCCCTGAAACTATAGGATATGTTCAAGAGGGAGATCCTTCTGCTATCGATACTATGATAAATAAAGCCCATCGACAACTCATCTTACGAGATGGAGTAATTGGCGGATTTTACCATCCTTATCTTGGAGTAGAAACTCTTAAAGAACTGATTAATCAGATGGAGAAAATTCCTAACATAGAATGGATGGATTTAAAGAGAATCCCCAATGAGGTCGAAGTTGAAAGTGTTCACATAACATCTGGGCCAGAGGGAATAAAGCTGAAGAAGAATCTTTGGTTTACACAGTATAATTTTAATCTCATCATGGAAAGTTTTCGGAATAGTATTTTGTGGATTATGATACTTCCATTATTTTGGGGAATAACGGTTGTCCCAATCACCTTGTTTATTTCTCATATCAAAAAGCGAAAAAAACAAACCAGATCTTTTCTTTATGATACGAAATAATAATAAAAATTTGATCCTTCTCTGAAGAGGAGAAGGATCAGGTTTTCTTAAACATAATGAATAATTAACCTCGGTCTCTGTGTAGGGTTTGTCGTATAATCTGATGACCTAAAATACTTAGCTTGATCACGAATAGTTTCATTTGCTAGTTTCAACATGACCCCGTGATTAGGTACACCATTCGACACCCAACGATGCACTAATGTGGTAATATCAAAGGATTTCCATCCTGTATTAGCATCTACCAAATGAGTGGAGGTTGGCTTGGATTTAACGTGTGGAGCTTCAGCCCAATTTATGTTTTCGCTCCAATTTTCTATTACCTCGTAAAGTTCTATCTCGTTAGTAGTGTAATTAGAATAACAGTAGAGTTCTAATTGAGCAGAAAAGATTTGGACACCTTGTGTGAGACTTGATAAATCAAATGAAAGGAAGGTACGAAACACTGCATTTTCATTAGAATCAGTAACCGTTCCAACCTTGAGGCTTGGATTATTTTTGTATCGAGCTTGTTGGTATTTTGAAACGATCATAGTATCTTTTCCAGTCGTACCGTCAGGTTGAAGGATGACCATTTGAAGGGTAGCGATATCGATATAGTCTATACCATTATAATAACGAATGGTATTGGAAGATGGATCGTACTGAAAATCACCTTGCTTAGGAGCGGGTGGTTCTGGGGTGAGGTTACCAAAGAAAGCCAAAATGATTGACTCTGCTTGTTTTCCAATAACTTTGTATGAATCATCAGAGTTGATTGTCCAAACGCTAAAACCTAAGAAGAACGACTCCTTTGAAAATACTAGTTGATAGGCTTTGTATAAGTTAGCTTGAACTTCTTCATTATACACAGAGGAAACCGCAACATCCCATGGGAATTTTGGGCCATAATCTAGGCTTGGACACCCAAATCCTCCAAAGAATATGGGTTTACCTGTTGCTACCGCCAAGTCTTTGATTTCTTGGAATACGTTTTGGTTGCGATTGTACACTTCTGTAGATATTAGGTCGGATACTAAATCGTCCACACTTGGAGACGGATCATTATCTAATTCAAACCATGTATCTATTGCTACAAAGTCTACCAAATTCCATAGAGGATTACTTTTCTTAAGATCTCTTGATTGACTTTCATGCCAATAGTTTGTTCGATAAATAACCTGACCTTTAAAACGTTTACGAATGAGAGTAAACAGATTAGTCCATTGTTGAGTGTATGGATATGTTTTTGTATCGAAATCGTATTCTATATACCTAAGATTACTGGCTACATTAAAACACCAAACGTTATAGGGATTCGCTATTTCATTAATCAAGCGCTCACATATGTCGGTCCAGTTCTGAAACCACGAGTATTTATCTTGAGGATTCCATTCGGTTTCTCCTATCGCTCCTCCACGAATATACGTAAATGGTTCTAAAATGACTTTTATGTTGTTCTCATGAAGAAGTTCAACAATTCTTCTAGAGAATTCATATCGTTCTTCATTGAAGATCATCGTATTAGAAGTTGTATTTGGTACATCAACTTGAAAAGGAACATTGACTGTATTAAGACCAAGGCGTCGAACGTTTTTTAGTATTTGTTGAGGATTTGTCAAAAACTCCGGGTCTAAGCTCCCGCATTTAATCTTTTCCAATTTATCACACCTTTTGAACTTAAATTAATGGTTCCAAGCAAAATGGATTACCAATTCTAGTGTATGCGTATATGGTAAAAGAGTAACGGCTCAAGAACTAATCTTTGCTGTAAAGATCGGTAAAGTGTGTGCGTAATTTACATAACATGGAGAGTCGTAGGTTCTTTTGGAAATTCATTCTGGGAAATTAAAATATATTTATAAATTAACAAATTATGAACAGTTTAATCAATTTTCAATCAACCTCAAATCTTAAAACATATTTTTATGCTAAAGGAATGTTTCAAAAGTAAAAGGGGGAATCAGGCTTATAGAAGAAACGTTTTGACATTTTAATGGATGTATAGCAGTTCAGAATATATGAATAAGATGATTTTGAATTTTCAAAATACTTAAGTTGAAGTTGAGGGATAAAAGTGAGGAAAAAAATAATGGTAGTTTTCGGAACACGACCAGAAGCAATTAAGATGTGCCCATTAGTTAAGGAACTAAAAACAAGGGATAAATTAGATATAACTGTTTGTGTTACAGGTCAGCATAGAGAAATGTTAGACCAAGTTCTTGATGCATTTAATGTTGTACCAGACTATGATTTATCAATCATGAAAGCAAACCAGACATTATTTGATGTGACTATAAATATTGTAAATCATCACTTTATTCCCTCTAAAAACCTTTAAAAATTTTCAAATTCCTCCAGAACTTACATGACACGCCTCTGAGATAATATGCTACATTTTTTGCATATTAATTGGGGGAGTGTTGAACGTGATCATTTCCTATGATTTTGGCATCGGTTTAAAAGAATACGCAAAAAGAGGAAAGATGAATGCCTTTCCTGTGCTTGATACTTGTCCAAAATGCCAGTGTCACGGACCAGGCA
>NZ_JAKZKS010000029.1 GCF_022808615.1 Bacillus sp. FJAT-47783 | reverse complement strand
CTTGTTGAAAAATATGAATTAAGTGGTGTGTCTAGAATTAATGACTTATGGGAATCGAAAAAACAACTTAAGGAAAGAGGGGGAAAATTCTGCAAAGTGCCGTTAATAAATTTGAAAAAATTGTCTATGCGTGGGAAGATTTATCTCAGTATGAAGGGAAGTTTTTTTGTCCGCATTGCAAAAGTGAATTGATATACAGAAATGGTAATATTAATTGTGCTCACTTTGCTCATAAGTCTTTACGTAATTGCCCATATTCAGGTCATCATGAAAGTGAAGAGCATATCAGGATGAAGAAAAACTTATTTAATTTTTTAAAAAAGAAGTATCCTAATCTAAAGATTGAATTAGAAAAATGTCTAGTACCAAACAGAAGGGCAGATCTAGTTATTTATGGTGAGAGCCAGACACTTGTTGTAGAGTTTCAAGCTTCATCAATTGATTTTGATGAGATAAAGGAACGAACTAAAGATTATAACAAGCTAGGTTATCCAGTTTTATGGATTTTTCATATCGGTAGGTTTGGATATAAATATTTTCCTAGTGAAGAAAAAGAGAAATCCATGCCATACGAATTAATTAAAATGGGTGAGATGGACTCCCTTTTTGCGATGGACGATAAGGGATTTATAAGAAGATGTTCTCTTGGAAAAAGGAAGAAGAATACAAAATCAGTCCATAAAAATAAGTTTTTTCCTGTAAAGATGGAATTCAGATTTAATAAGGTTTTTCAAAAGAATAATGACGAATCATTATTCTTATGTCAACTTGGGGGAGATTCGATATATAGTGAAAAGAACTTATATTATGGCTATTGGCTTTTAAAAGGTAAAACGGAAAGAAAAAATATTATTTTTAAGTTAAAAAACATTCTCCCCTCCAATGTTTTCTTTAAGGTTGAAAATGTCAAATATCATAAATCCTGTATTGAATTTCAGTTATTTATGAATTCTGAAAGCAGTTCAATAAAGACTGATGGGTTACTTATAACAAAAGAGAAGATGACCATTGAATCAGTGTTGGATCGACTTAAAAAGCCTACTAAGCCTAAACCTCCAGTAATTCCTTTACCAGTGAAAGATGAGGCCGAAACTGTGATGAAAGAAGTTGCTGTTAGTAGTGAATTGGTAAAGTCAAAAAGTAATATCAAAATAGAGCCAACAATATCTGAAGAAAAAAGGGTAATTGAGATACAGCAAGAAACGGAGAGTAGAAAGAGCAATTTGTTGACGGACTTTATAAGAAGAATTAAAAAAATTTTAAGATTTTAATTAAAGTGGAGGGAATAAAATGAAAAGTACAGGTGTTGTCCGTAAGGTTGATGAGCTAGGGCGTATTGTGATTCCAATAGAGCTTCGTCGTACACTTAGCATTCATGAAAAAGATCCATTAGAGATTTTTGTAGAAGAAGATAAAATTATTCTTCGTAAATATGAATCGGCAAAGGTATGTCAAATTACCGGGGAGGTTTCGGGCGATAATCTTTCTCTTGCTAACGGAAAGATTGTCCTTAGTCGAGAAGGGGCCAAAAAGCTGATTCAGGAACTAGAAGAATCTTTTTTAGTGAAATGATAGTTGTTTCTGTTTGAAGTCAATTTTACAAAAGTATTATTTTAGCAAATTCATATCAATCCGTTTCATAACCTGCTATTTGGTTAATGGAACGGTTTTTTTATTCTGTAAAAACCTATGGGAAAGGGTTGTTAATTTTACAAATTAAAAGTATAATAAAATTAAGTTTTACATATAATAATCTACATCGAGAGAGTTAGGAGGTATGAACATGTCGAAAGGAGGACGTAAACCTGGAGCAAAAGAGCCGATTCGTTCATTGGAAAAAATCGATGAAATGAAAGAATGGTTATTGCGTCATTCGTCTTACCGTAATTATTTTCTGTTCTATTTTGGGATTAATACTGGCTTGCGGATCAGTGACATCTTACGTCTTCGTGTCAAAGATGTCAGAGGAAAAGATTTAGCCAAAGTGAAGATGGAGAAAACCGGGAATACAGTTGAGGTCTATTTTAACCCAGTGCTGCAGCAAGAAATTGAAAAATACACCAGTCGCATGGCCGATTCTGATTGGCTATTTCCGAGTCGGGAAGGGAATAAGCCGATCACCAGGCAGATGGCCGATAAAGTCTTGAGGGATGTTGCTGTTGCTTGTGGGATTGATCGGGATCAATGGGGAACGCATAGTATGCGGAAAACGTTCGGGTACCACTATTACCAACGGACAAAAGATGTTTACTATTTGATGCGGTTGTTTGGCCATACCACGCAATCGCAAACACTACGGTATATCGGGGTTGAGTCCGATGAGATTCGAAAGACCATGGAAAACTTTACGCTTTAAAAAAGTTTTACTACACACGTCTTTCGGCAAACGTGTAGTAAAACTCAAAGGGGATGGTTTTTTGAGTACGAAAAAGAAAACGACACCCGGTTATTTAGCAAAGCAAAAAGTGAAAGGGAAAGTGTATTTAATGCTAAAGAAAACGTTTCGTCAAGGTGAAAAAGTAAGTAGCCAGTCGTTGTATAGCTTTGGCCCTATGCCGGGTGCATTAGAAAAGCTGTACTGGTTAAGGGAACATCCTGAAGAGTTTCCGGAAGAATTGAAGGAAAAAGGTTTTGTCCTGGCGGATTTATACGATTGGATCTGGACGATTGAAACAAGGCAAAAGAAGAATGGAAGACCTTTTGATGTATTTAGTTAAGATGGGCTTGTTTAAAGCTACGACGAAGGAGTGAATGGAACGTGAAAAAGATCTCTCGAACAGACGCTTATCAACGTATGAACGATATTGCTTTTAAGGTAATGGATCAAGAATTAGAAGCTGTTTTCCATTCTGATCAAAGAAAGGATCGAGAAATGACTCATGAATTCTTTTTAGATCATGATGGATCTATTGTTTTAGAAATGTATTGGGATGGTAGGCTTGTTCAAACGTTACGATTGCATGGAGGGGATAGCATGAATAAGGATTATTCAAGATTTGTTAGTAAAGAAAAGGCATATAGGGAAATGAAAGAGTTATTGGAACAAAGGTTAGGTCGGGAATTGACGGAATTAGAAGATAGGAAAATTCAATGGTTTGCTGATTGCGAATATGAAACGATTGGCGTTTTTGTTGATCTATTTATTGAACTATCAGAGAAAGAAGGGAACAAGGAGTGACAGGGAAAACTCATCTTATGGGTGGTGTTGCTGCATGCGTGGCCCTGGCCAATGTTACAAGCTATGACCCGGCCATTTTAACAGCAGCTGGAGCAGCAGGGAGCTTGCTCCCAGATATTTGTCACGGAGGAAGCAAGATCGGTCGGAAGTTTCCGATTCTTTCAAAAATGATTAATATTCTTTTTGGCCATCGAACGTTTACGCATAGCTTGCTATTTTTAGTGATTGTGGGGGTGCTGCTGTCGCTGTTTGTTCCGATTCGGGCTGTTCAAGTTGGCGTTTTGATTGGGATGATTAGTCATTTGATTCTGGACGTTGCAACAAAAAACGGGATCAAATTGCTATACCCTTCTAAGATGACGGTTCGGTTTCCGTTTACAACCAAAACGGGTGGAGTCGTGGAATACATTGTGCTGACAGGTCTAACTCTAATTGTCATCTATCTTGGTCAAGATGTAGTCGCTAATTACCTGTACGGGTGATCCGAGTAAGGATATTGAGAGAGCTTAATGGGGGGAAGAATATGACTGATTGGACTAAAAGTAAAATGATTAATCGTTTTCTAAATGACTTATTAGATTGTAAGGAAATGGTAAATAAAAAATACTTACCAAAAATGTATGATGGTAATGACAACATAAATAAAGAGATAATCCTTCAATATCAAGCGTTAGAAGGTCTGATTGGTAAGTATTATTCAACAATCGCTTTTCTCATGAAAAACGATGAAGAAAAAATTAAATGTCCAAATTGCGTAATGGGTTATGCAACGATAACTGCTAACGAGAACATTGCTTGTGATCACTGCGACTATACTTTCTATCCGAAATATGTATGGTGGGAAGATAAGGAACTAAATACACAAAGTGTAAGTAAATTGCTAAAAGCCAATAAGCGCTACCAAAAAATAGAACAAGATAGAAAAAATTTGATCCTAAAATAATTGCACAGTACGAGAAAACAGTAGATTCAAGATGTGCGACAAAAAACAGGCAATTATCATGCCTGTTTTAATCCAGGACTTTTCTTGCTGGTTCTAATACATTTTTTTAAAGCTTTCTTCGAGCTCTTTTTGTTTGACATATCGACTTCGAATGAAACTAATTCCGTTAAATGAGTGTTTGCATTTTACGCTATTAAATTTGAAAAAAATTCACTAATGAAGAACAGGGGATGTTGAAATTGTGGAAAGAAGAAAAGGAGTCTTGCACTTATTGTGCGAAAAGGTTTTCTGTGAAATTATTGAAGTTATTGCCGAATGACGATAGTCCGCATTTGGGAAGAAAGTATTGTCCGAATTGTTTTCCGGAAGTCTTGAGAAATTATCGGGAGTTACCTTGGAATACACCACGATTAAAAAGAGAGCTATAAAAGCTCTCTAATCAGAATATAAATGCTAAGAGGATGATACACCCTATACTCCATAACATAGGTTTATCCTCTTCTGATAGCCAACGATCTTTAATTAAGTATGAATTGTAACTATCTTTCATTTTAACCACCTTAAAATTTCTATCCGATACGGATAGTGATTCCTCCATTGTTGTGAACCTTCCGTACTGATCTCTGGAGCGTTCGTGTATCGAGCGCTTTTTCTTTGTGATGCTTTTCTTCGTCTTGACGTCTGATTTTTTCACCTTCGGGCTGCAGAGTCTTTCCTCTTTCCTGTATTTTTTCTTGGCCCTTGATCTCTTGTTTTTTACGCCCATCCTCTTTTGTTTCACTGATGTCGTTTGCATTGACGTCCTTACCTCCTATTGTTGTATTTGGATTTTGCTCCATCCACAATTCGTGCTGATCTTCCTCCCACAAAGGCTGGGGAAGAGGGACGTCTTTCTTTCTATATCGATCCAGGATTGATTCAAACGATGGTGAAAAGGCAGCTGCGAACAATGCGGCTCTAATGATTTGGTTTCGATCTAAAGTAGTTGCACGAAACAGCGAATCAATGTATGTCTTGTAAATGTCTGCATACCTAACAGTTGGCCGGTACATAGACTTTTGTTCCTTCCTTGCTTTTTAAAATATCCTGAAGCACCTTTTTTCCCTCTGACGTCAGATAGACGTCCTTCCTTCCGAGTAATACGATAGCCATTTCTTTTGTCATTGTGCATTCCTCCTTGTTTTGTGACGCCTTGTTGACGCCTTAATATATGCTATTGGGCACTGCTTGTACAATATTCAAATTTTCTTGAGGTTTTAAAAATTAAATTTTTGACCAAGATTAGAGTAAGAAAGATGGGAAAGGAATGAATTTAAAATGTTGGATTGGTTTGGGTTGGGGAAAAGACGTTCAAAACTTGGGGAATTTATTGATAAACACGATTTAACTCAACAAGAGGTAGCAGACAAGAGTGGAGTGAGTCGTGGGACAATTAGCCGTTTATGTCAATCGGATGGATTCCAACCAAAAATAAAAAATGCAGCTAAGATTGTTAGAGCCTTAAAAGAGCTTACGAAAAAAGACGTACGTTTTGATGATTTTTGGGATATGTAAGTACCTAAGTCAGTGTTAGAAAATATAGCATTTTCATAGAAAAAACGAATTTCTTAAGCACGTGGAAAACGTGGTGATTTGAGGCCGAAAAATGAATTAGAAAATTAATTATAGTTACGGTTCTAAAGTATCCTCGAAGCCTTGATCTTAGTGGATGTAAACTGTTAACTCCTGTTAACAGTCCAAGGTTAACACTCTAACTGTTAATTTTGGACTGTTAACTTTGGGCGATTTTGACAATAAAAAAAGAGGGTGATAATTTCTCCCTCATCATAGATAACTACTTTTCTCTTACTTATATTTAGGTTTTATATATTTATTGTGCCTTGTCTTTGTTACATAGTAATATGAATGCCATTTTCCTTGGCGATAGGTACTATGTTTATATTTTTTGAAGGTAAAATCTCCCCAAACACCTAATCTACTATATCTATTAGAATCAGCAGGTATTGTTGCAGATACATTTGTACTATAGCTAAAACTAAGGTCTATGGTAAAACCTTCATAGTTATAGGATCCTTTGGTCGAATAACTTTTCCCTTTTGATATTGTATATCTACTTGCCTTATACCAGTTTGGTGTTCCGGAATGGTATCCCACCCATAAATGATTTTTTCTAACAGATGAAATCAATTCATTTTTTACTGATAAATTAATTGTATTTTCATCTTTTAAGTTCATAAATTCTTTATGAAGTTCGTAATCTTCTTTACTACTAAATATTAAAATATCTCCATTTTCATCAACTAGTTCATATTCAGATATTAAATCAGTTGAGATTAAATCCCTGTCTGTTAAAAAATCTTTTGTAATTGGTTCATCGGAGAGCTTTTCAGCACTTACAGAAAAGCTAAAAACAAAGCAGAAGACTAAAAAAAACGCTAAAAAGACTTTTCTATTCATAATACCCTCCTCGATCACCTTTTTTCTGAATACTTTAAATAGTTATACATCAATATGGTGAAAAATGCTATCATTATTTAAAAAGGAGAATTCTTATGAAGTATTTAGAAGAAACGATCATTCTTATATCTGTTAGTTGGATGATATTCTATTTATATGGATCATACAAATTAAGTTCTGTAGTTTATAACCATTGGTTAATTTTAATGCCAATACTATTGGTTTTATTATCATTGTTTATTTGTTGGGATAAAAAGAAAAATAAAGATAAGTAATATAAATAAAAAGCGTACGAAGATACAAAAGGCATATCGGAATGTCGATGGTATATAGAGGGGATAATCGAGAGAAATAAGACTAATTAAAAGGATTATCTTTTTTTGATGAAGAAAGTTATAACATGGAGGTGGACAGTATGAGCTCTACTGCTGAAAAAAAAAAGGATGACGTAGTGAAAAGAAATCCTTCCCCACACCGTATTCAAAACGGACTTTTACAACGTAATGTAGGGCATTTGGTATCTTGCTTACTGAACAGTGGAAATAAAATATCAGGGAAACTATTAGATTATGATACGTACACGTTGTTGCTGGAAATTCCTGATACTGGTGAAGAAATCCTAATATTTAAACACCATATTGAGATCGTTAGAACGAAAAAAAATAAAGCTAAAGAGAACAGTAACAAAACCAAGAAGTAAATTGGATTTTCCGCTCGTCTTTATCCACCAAATAGACGAGTGAAAAATCCTTTTTTCTTTTGTGAGTTCTCTATTTCTTCCTTTGCTGCTGCTATAAGTTTTTGTGCTTCATCTTTTTCCCTTTTTTGCTCCTGTAAAAGCCTTATTCCTTCTAATAGTTTTTTATCTCTTTCTTTTAATGACTTATCTATATATTCTGCATGTTTCTGTAATTCCTCCCCTAGTGACTTAATGACTTCATTTTGTTGCTGAATCATTTGTTTTAGTGCTTCGATATCTTTGTTGTGCTTTTGATATTCCGATATATCCTTTGTGGCGGTATCCGATTCACTTTCTCTTAAAACGATTGATATAAGCTCATCAGCTGCGGATTCAAGGGTCATACCGGTTTCGTTTTTCCTTCTCATAAGCTTTCTTAAAAGTGTCATATCTGTATCTGTGTATCCTCGGTGACCTTTATTGTCTCTATGGAAGATATAACCTTTCCTTTCTAACAACTGGGCGTATTTCTTCAGTGTAGCTTCCGCAATGCCGAGTTGTTTTTGAACTTCAGCTGGTGTTAAAAGGAATGTAACATCTTTTTTTGTTTCCGACATGTCTAACACCCACCTTTCTATTTACGGTTATTGTTTCGGCATATCTTCGATACAATCCTTCACACACTCTAAATAAAAAAGACCTGATCGCTAACAGGTCTATAAATCGTCTAAATTAACATCATTATAGTCAAGAAGGGTGTCGTTATTTTTCTTCTCATCCTCGAAATTTTTGGAAGAAAAAGCTTGTCCTAGTGGAGTAAGTCTTTTTCTTCTAGGTTTATCCGGCTCTTGTTTCTTTTTTGCTTCTGAATTCTTAGCTTTCGGCACCGCTTTTTTTATAGATGCCTTTTTGGTGGATGAAGGAGCATCATAGTTTTTTACATACTCATGTAAAACATGTCGGATAAAGCTAGCCCTAGTAGTCGCGTGTTTATTCAAAAAATCGATAACGGCAGCGTCTTTTTCTTTGTCGAGAAAGATTTCTATTCGTTCTTTCTTGTTTTTGTTGTATTTTGGCATATCTACTCCTCCGAACTTGCAGCAACCTCAAGCATGACACCTTTTCCATATTTGAAGAAGCCTGTTACATTAGCTACTTCACTGTTTTCAACGAATACCGCACGATTATAACGCTGAAGTACTTTTTCTTTATCAATTAGATTTGCTCCGCCACCAGTGAATAGCATTGTATCAATGCTGTTTGTGCTCTTGATCGTTTTACTAATTTTATTAATTAAGTCTCTAGTATATTTTGAACGCGCTCTTTTTACATTGTTTGTAATATCGTGCGAAACATGTTTGTTTGGCTTATAGAAATATCCTTCCTCATCTGTTCCGTCTCTTAAAATTTGCTCAACATCATAAGAAGTTATTCCATGCGCCTTTTCTTTTGCGCTTTCAACAATCATGTCGTAAAGAGAGTAGATCCCCGTTGGAAACTGGGTTTTAGAGGATAAATTCATATTCTTCAACGTGTCTACAAGAATTGTTCCTCCTCCAATGTCTACCACTGTAATTTCTTCTTCTAAATAGGATTCCTTTTCTTCAACGATATATCCGTCTTTATCAAGTAGTTCATTGTATACTGTACCAATACTTTGAGGGATAACTTGAACTTCTGCCACACGTACAATGTAAGAAGTATCGTCGATAGTAATGGTGTGATCTCCATTTAAAACCTTTATAATGCTGCGTACAGAATTTTCATTAAAATCATCCGAAGGTACACCTGTGACGACAGAGACTTCCAGTATACTTTTAGTAGCTGTGTCTTTATAATCCTTAGCCAACTCTCCTAGAGCAAAATTGGCCAACAATTTAAATTCATCAGTATCGTATCTGTTTTCAAAAGAAATAGTGTCTATTAACTTATCGTTGTTGTGAACTTTATGTAGATCTATTCCCCATGCATATTCTTCTTCATCAAAAGGAACTTTGTATTTGCTGATATTCAGTTTGCTACCAAAAATGGAGGTCTGTGCATCTCCTAGATCATCGTAGTAAAGGAAGTGTGATGGTAAAACTTTCCCTTCAACCGTTTTATCTGAATAAAGTTTAGTTTGTTTATTCCCTAAATCTAATCCAAAAATAATCATTTTTTATCCTCCGTTTCACCTTAGTATTTTACCGGTATTTTACCGGTTCTAACCATATGGTAACCGGTAAAATACCGGTAAGTCAATAAAAAAATAGAAAAATACCGGTATTTTACCGGTGAAAATGTTGACCAAAATGAAAAATACCGGTAAAATACCGGTATAAAGGAAAAATTATAATGATTTCAAATCAATTAAGGTGAAGTAGACAAACATTTTCATTTTGTTGTATAGTTGTAGATAATTAGAAAAGATTACTAACTTAAAAAATAGATTGAAAATTACATATTCTAATGAATTAAAAGTAAAAGGAGCTAAAAAAGCGCCAACTTTTTTAGCTCCGATACCAAGCCCACGAGCCTGAGAAACTCCGCTTGGTTGTTCAAATATTGATATGTAATCATCATATCAATATTTACAGGGTGATGCAAGTAATTTTGACTTCAAAATACCTTCAAAATGAAGGTGGAATTGTCAAAATTCGACAACAATCCTTGAACTTCCAATTTTAAGAGTGTAAGGCCGTGGGTGAGCTGAAGAAGCTTACAAACGGTCTTTTTTGTTTGTTCAAAAAACTCTCTTAATTGGAGGTGTGATACCACGATGAACGCATTAAAAGCAATTTTTCAAGATCAATTAACTGAGGCACCCAAAAAACAGAAAGATAAACAACAGTCCGGTTATAACAGCCATTTAGGGTGGGTGTTTGTTTGCGATCGTTTTAATGAAAAACCAAAAGCTATTCGTACATACCGCTCTTTATATAGCATGGCATCTTATACAACATATTTCACACCTAACACGTTTTATCGCAATGACAGACGGGAAGCAAGCGCTTTACGTTGGATCAATGCTATGTCTGTTGATATTGACGTAAAGAACGGCCAAAATGACCACTTAACTTTACCAGAATTATTGGATCGGATTACGGAAGCTGGCTTAGAAACTCCTTCTTTGATCGTCAAAACTCCCTCAGGTGGTTTTCATGGTCATTGGCTATTTGAATCGCCAAAACGAGCTTTCGAGTCGGTTATCAAGCATTTTGAACGTATTCAGCGTTTGATCGCTTCAGCCATACAAGGGGATGTCCAAGCAGTAGGAGCTGAACGCTGGTTCCGAATGCCAACTGAACAAAATATTGTTTTTCAATCCGAAACTCGTATTTCTTTTGATAGTCTATGTGACTGGTATTCTATCCAAATGGAAGAGCGAGAAGAGGAAAGAAAGGCTGTTTGTGTCAATGCGTCTAGCGTTCTTTCTCATCCAGCTATTCAGAAACTTCTAAATGGTGTAGAAGAAGGGCAACGAGATAACACATGTTATACGCTCGCTTTAGCGTTTAAAGCTGCTGGATATGATAAGACGGCCACTGAACGCAAGCTACAGGAATGGAATGCAAAGAATGCGCCAGCGATGCGTCAAATTGACATTAAGCGGAAGGTGAGAAGTGCGTTTAAACCAGGTGCGCCCGTTGCGCCTAGTTCGTATTGGATTCGTACGCTTTCGGGGATGGCATTTACTTATCAAGTATGGGAAGAGGCCAAGCCTCGTCACGAGCGAAAATACAGCCATTTATCAGAATGGGAAGAGGATATTTTAGCTTATATCCGTCAACGAAAAGGCGGAAAAGTGACGTGCTCTCAACGTGAGTTATGCGAAGAAATTAGGTCTTCAGCCAATCGCAAACAGAAAATCTCGTACTCTACGTTAAAACGCGCTATCTCCAATCTGACAGAGGCCGGAAAACTTACTAAAGAGGTCATAGGAAAGGGGCGCGGGGCTGTTACGACCTTTACTATTCAAGACCAAGTAAAACCGTTCAAAACGCAATCTGAGGCGTCTGAAGAGTCGAACAAGAAACCGGTTAAGAGAAATGGGGCCAATTCAAATACACTTATAGATCTGGTGGTGGGCGGGGCTGCTATTGCTCCTGCTCCTATTGTTCCGAAATCTTCACCTGTATCTATCACGCCTACGTTTTCCTCTCCTGCGCCTATACCAGCTAACGTTCCGGATCGTTTCGCCAGCGCTCTCTGGAACCGCGGCTTTCGGGATGGCCGTTTTATCTTTGGCGCTTGGGGGAAAGTACAGCTGGCTTTCAAGGCTTTCTCAATCCCTTTCAAGGCTATTGCTGCGTCTTTTGACTATTTACAGCTTGCTGTAGATGCTGTGGGGATTACGGTTGGAGAAAAAGGGTCTAACTTGCATGGCAACTTCCAAGATCAAGATGGCTTCTACAAGTATCTATACGGAACAGTCAAAGGCTTGTTGGCTAATTATCGTCATGAGGAGCTCCAGTGTTTTGTGGAGGACATCGAGGGGCGCAGTCTGCCTGATTTACTTGACATACGATCTGATCTCGAAGATCAGTTACATGGGGATCAGTGTGCAGATCGAGAGATGGTTGAGGAGAAGCTCTTTGAGCTTGGATCAGAAATATCTGCTGCGAAGAGACGCTTGGTCAAATGGCAATCTAGATCATCGCTGTTTGACTCTCTTCAAAAGTACTTTGAGGATGAATAAATCTTCTGTGTTTGAACCTCATTTGGTGCCTGGGATTTGATTGATTAGACCAAATCCCAGGGCTTGAATGAGTGATTTGCACAGCCTTTCCCGTGCATGAAATAGTGTACATCATAGAGATATAAATAGACTATATTACTTGTATATAACTAGAGAACTATGACTAAAGAACGGTTTTTCCAAATACTCATTAAATACGAGTAATTTATCAGAAATAACATGCCATAGACTCTTGATAACACTGGAAATATAGTGTATGGTAAAAATAACCTTGTATAAGCAAGACCATTCGATTCGTAATATGATTATTCATTAATCATATTATCGCAATCGCAAAGGAAATCACTCCAACTACTACACGGGGGGTCGCAAGCTCGGCTCACCTCTCACATCAAGATTGGATTTGATTCCTTTTTCGGCATCTTGCTTGCTATCTCCTCGCTCTTTATCTTGGCTCTTTTTCCGCCTCGCTCATGTATCCTTAACGGATATTTCAGGAGGTGGAGTGGAGTGGCTAAACAAAGTGATTTAGATCGAGCCATTGAAAATTTTGTTAGAGAACATTGGTTATTTGTTCTCGTGGTACTTGGAGCTGGTGCGGTGTATTTTTTCCGTGAAAGTCTCCTTGAATGGTTGGGTGTTTCAAGTGTTGAGGTCCTTACATCTGCATTGAGTTCCGTGATTGCCACTATGGTGCTTGTCATTGGGGGGACGCTTCTTGTAAGAGCTGTAGCTCTACATTACTTTCAGCGAAAGCGATTCGAGTACGTTCGGGTTTTACCTCATGAAGATGATTGGTACAAGAAAGAAGATGTCTACCGGTTGTTGCAGCGGTTTCATGGAACGAAAAGAAAATGGATCAGTCGTTTATTTTTAGGGCGAGAGTGGTTCACGTACTTGATTTACCGGAATTCAGATGGTGAGTATCGCTTTTACATTGGAGCAGATAAGAAGTTACTTGCTGGTTTAGAAGCGGCTCTCAAGACGATTTATTATCAATGTGAGTTCTATGACGTTGAGGATCTTGTTTTCCCGGAGAAGGGGCGTTCGTTAGTTGGTGGTCGCATGAAGATTAAGTCGAACAGCATTAAAAAGGCTTTGCCGTTAGCTCGATTTCAAAAGGATGATTTGCCAGCGCTGATGCTACAAATGCCACCTTCGACTTGGTTCCAGGTGAATTTCAGTGCCAACTATGGGCGGAAGATCCGGAAAAACATCGTCTCGCTTGAAAAAGACATCAAGAAAGATAAAAGACATTCAGAGCGAAGTGCATTCGATAAAGAGGAGTTAACAGGATTAAAAAACCGGTATACGCGCAATGAAATTGCTTTTGATTGTACGGTGAGTATGGCGACGACATCGAAAGATGGTGTTCGTCATCTAAAGAGTATGGCCAACGTCATCAACAGTAATTTACATGATGTAAATGAGCTGACGTATCGTCGTTATCGTACATCAGTTGGTTTTTATCCTAAACATGCTTTATATCGGATGCTGTGGACTGGTGCAGAATTAGCCAACTTGGTTCACCTTCCTCTTTTTGATGATCGAGAATCGGTGAAAGCGCTGAAAGAGCATTGTCCAATGAATAAAAAAGGCGCAGAGTTACTTCCTTCCAACGTTTTTGCCAACCCTGAAGGGATTGAGTTAGGAAAGCTAACACATCCGATTGTTCGCGATCGAAAAGTGTATTTGCTGAAAAAGATGATCTCGGATCATTTCTTGGTAACCGGGAAAACGGGTTCGGGGAAGTCATCGCTTCTTAATTCGATTCTAAATGGGTTTATCGAGGATTTTGTTGAGAAGGACGTGACGGAAGGCTTTACATTCATCGATCCTGGGCGAGATACAGCGATTATTTTGCTGAATCGTCTGCTGAAGTCCGAGAAGGAAGGGAAGAAAGTGAACTGGGATAAGGTTCATTGGATTTCTTTTGCGAATGCTGAATTTCCGGTTGCGCTGAATCTTTTGTACAAGCGAGAGGGTGAGCATGAAGGGTTAATTGCAGATTCAATAACTGAACTGATTGAGTCAAATTTTCCGGATAAAGCAGCCGTTGCTGAGCGTCTTCTTCGCTTTTCGATTCGTACTTTGTTGGCTGATGATGAACCACATACGATTTTAGAAGTGAAAAAGCTCTTGGATGATTACGAGTTCCGTTCTCAGCTACTGGATAAGTTGCGTCAATATCCTAGCCATTACGAAATTATCGATTACTGGGAAACAGATGGCCCAGGGAACATGAAGACGTCCGCGATGGCGGTTAAAAACCGAATTGATGTGTTTTCTAGTTCTCCTGTTTTAAAGCGTGTGTTTGGCCAATTCGAAATGGATTTAGACATTCGGAAGTACATGGAAGAAGGACATATTATCTTTTTTGATGTATCCAGCTTAAATGCGTTAGAAATGTCTATCATTTCAGGATATATCAGCTACATGTACTATCGCATTGCAGAAACACGATCGACTTATCCGTTACTACATTTACTTTGTTTTGACGAAGCAGCTCGTGTCGGCTATGTATCGAAGCTTGAAAAAATCATCGCTGAGAGTCGGAAATTCGGTTTGACGCTTGGTGTTTCGACACAACGACTAGGGCAGCTATCAGAAGGATTGCGTGATGCGCTGGTCAATGTCCAAGACAATTTCTTTATCCTTCAGCAAGGGGCTGAAGATGCCCCGTTAGCATTGAAATTTATCAATCAAGATGATCATGCTTACAAGCCGGATTTCTTAACAGGATTGACGCCACGATTTGCTTTTATCAAAGCGAAAGATACGGTAAATGGTGTAACGGAAAAGCATTCGTGCTTGATTGAAGTTGCTCCACTTGATAAATATAAACCGGATCTGACGATTGCTAAGCATGGAACGAAAGAAACGGAAGTGGCGGATGCTTGGACGTTAGAAAAAGCACGTGAGCTTCGTATGAAGAGTGGTCGAACCGTCAAAGAGGTTGATTATCTCATCATGAAATACATGAATCCTCGATTTGATTTTGAATCTTATGAAAAGCAGCAAAACGTGGAAGAACGGGCGGTGCATCCAACAGAAGATGTTGAATCCGAAAAAGTAGTCAGCTTGATGGGGCGTTTGACTCCTGAAAAGTCTATAAAAGCCCAAGAGCAACCCAAAAAGACGGAATACTTAGAATTGTCGAGTTATGTCGATAATGGTCGAACTGATACGGAAAAGGAAATGAAACCCGTGTCTTTAATGCGTTCGGTTGTTGTCGAAGATGAAAAAAACGAAGAAGCTTCTTTACAAGAGAAATTGGAAGAAGCGAATAATGACGAAGTGGAAAAGAGCCATTCTATTTGGTCACTTCCTTTGTACGATATTGAGGAGTTCCAAAAGAATCGCCATGATGAAGATAAGGAGAAAGAGGAGAAGAGGGAGAATCCGACGTTTCCACCTTTGGATCCTTTAGAACCTATTGAGCCGGTTGAGAAAAAGGCCCAGACGGAAACGGATGAAGAACGAAATGAACGAGCTTCTTTAATGGCGTTGGTGAGAAGGCAAGAAGGTGATAATGAATGAGTGATGAGCAACAGATAAGCCTTTCCCGTAGTAACCAAAAGGGAAGGAAAAAAATAATGAAACATCTCGTTTTAACAGAAGAAGATAAAAATTTATTTCTAAACTTGCACGATTACATTTATTTGGACATCGACTTTATCTTTCATTACATTTTTGATAAATACAAGACGCGAATGAGTGCAACGACTCGACTTTTGAAATTAGAAGAGTCGGGGTATATCAAAAAGTTTCGCGCGTCAACACCGGATAGTGATCGTGGGAAGAGCGCCAATGTTTATACGCTTACCTCAACGGGTGTTGCGACAGTAGAAGAGCTGCAAGGATATTCGAGATGGAAGGTGCAATGGACGAGGGATCTTCCGATGTGGTATATGCACAGTCTACATTTAGCCAGGGCGGTTGTATCCTACAAACGCCAGGCTATCCCGTTAGGTTTAGAGGTCAAAGATTTCGTTCATGAAACGCGAGCGTTCTATCAGTTTACTTCGAATAAAGATGATGTGATCCGGCCAGATGGTTTTATTGTGGTGGGGGCGAAAAATAGCGAGGAAAACTTTGGCATCTTTTTAGAAATGGAGAGAAGTGTAACGAAGAAGCATGTTATTCAGAAGAAAATTGAGCGCTATACCAACTTTTTAAAGCATTCTGATGCCAAAGTGAAATACATGCACGAAAAGGGATTGGAAGCCTATGTGAAGCACTGGCAAGTCATGTTCATTAGTGAAAATGAGGAAAAGTTGAAGCGTACTCTTCGACTTTTGTCCATGTTGAAGCCGAAAGAAGGAGAAAAGCCTTCCATTTTGCGCCCGGATATTCATATTCCCGTCCATCTAACAAACTTAGATGATGTGATGAAGAATGCGTTTGGTGAAATTTATCATCACTTGCATGAAGGGGATTACAAGAGAAAGAGAACCCTTTAAGGAGGTGATGCGATGTGTTACGTACAGTTATATCGAGTGTGGTTAGTATAGCCATTGTCTATTTTGTCTTAGTGTTTGTCTATGATAATTTCCCTGAAGTTCGTCCAATGATGAACGATGCTAAAAACGCTGTTTTATATGTTTATAATTACGCCGTCGCTCGTTGGGGAACGGTTGCTGTCGGTGGTCTTATTATATTTGCTATATTCGCTTTGGCGAAACGCTGAAAGGAGTGGGGAACATGGGAGAAGAAAACAAAAGTTCTAAAAGCTCTTTCTTTCAAATTATCAAAAATATTTGGGAGAGAGAGGGGGAAAAAGCGAGGCTAAAGAAAGGGAAGAAGGCGAAAAAGCCGCAAGGTTATCGAGCGCGTCAATTTGGTCGTGTTACGTTTTGGGTGTTGTTTGCCTTTATGTTTTTAGTGGTTTTCGTCAATATTTTTTCAAATAGTAGCGCTGAGGGGAAAAAGGAAGAAACGTTGGAGATTGAGGTCAATCAAGCTACTTCACAAGCTGCTGTTGAGTACGCCAGGGAGTTTGCAAAAGAGTATTACACCTGGAAGAAGGGGGATGGGGGAAGGAAAGATCGACGTGAACGTTTATCGAAGTATCTAGCTGAAGGACTAGATGCTGACGCTGGCCTCGACGCGATGAACTTAGATTGGGATTCAATCTTTCAAAGTGCAGAATTAAAGAAAATTGATGAAAACGGACCGAATCGTTCGTACATCACATTGAAGGTCAAAGCGAATCTACAAAAGGTGGCGATCGAGGAAATTGAAAAGAAAGTAAAAGAAGGTGATAAGGAAAAAGTCGTTAAAGAGAAGAAAGAGCATAGAGAGGATAAGCCTTTTGAGAAATACTTTGTGGTACCTATCGCTTATGAAAATGGAACATACGGCGTTTATGAGCTTCCGAAATTCACGAATATGAAAGAAGAAACCAACTTGAAAAAGACGAAAGCTGTCGGGCTTACAAGTTATGAAGGGGATCGAGAGCAAGTTAAAGAGTTTTTAGAAACGTTCTTTAGCAGCTACGCACAAGACAACGCTACAAAAATATCTTATATGCTCACTGAGAATATGAGAATTGAAGGTTTAGAGGGGACGCTACTTTATAAAGGTTTAACTGAAACGAACCTTTACGAAGATAAAAAAGGAAGTATCATTGCTTTTACGAAAGTGAAATTTACGGATCCTGAAACAGGTGTTACATTTACTACAGATTACCAATTGAGCATTAAAGAGTCCGATGGGAAGTACCTGGTTAGTGGCTTTGATGATTACAATCACAAAGAGCAGCTAACCGATGATGAACTCGAAGAATCAAAGGAAGATAAAGAGAACAAAAATACTGAAGAAAATAAAGGAGATGAATCGTAATGACCTTTCAATGGATTTTTGAATGGTTGTCAGGAGAAGTAAAATGGTTATTTTTCATTGCGTTTTTAATCGGGGTTGTGTTTTTTGCGTTTAAACGTGCTTGGATCGCATTTGGTAGTTTTGTTATTGGGATGATTTTTATTGCGATGTTCATCGCTTCGCCTGAGAACATGATCTCTCTAGGTGAATGGTTAGCGTCTAAGATGAACTTGGGAGGTTGATGAGTTAGAAAGGGGAGGTTTTGATGACATCCGATGATAAAAGACGTATCGAAATGTACTATATATCGGGTTTTAAAAAGATTGATCGCAAGATCTATCAAATATTCGGGAAGAAAATTGGCCGTGCGATTCCTATTAAGAGCATCGTTTATTTCATCGTAGTGTTTGGGATCGTCTTTCTTCTTCGACATTTACCGATTATCAATCTGTTATTTTTAAAAATACCATTTCTCGTTAGTTATCTATTAATCCCTGTCGTTGCCTCTTATCTGTTAGCTGATATGGGAACAGAGAAACGGACTGTCCTATCATATATACGGTCTATTGTGAACTATCAGCTAAGAAAGAGGCAACGCCTCAACTTTTATCGTGGGAAATTGGTTGCAAGCCCTCAAACTTACTCCGTGAAGGGGCATGCAAGAATTGTGATGTCGGAACTAAGAGCTAACCGAGCGTATAAGGGGAAAAGGTATAAAGTGCGAGGGTTTGTAACTTATCGCTAATGATAAAGGAGTGAGAATGAATGAGTGTATTTCTTCAATTTCCAGTTCGGCATATCGAGGGTGACCTGGTCTTTTCGCATGAAGGACATGTAACTTCTTACTCGGAAGTGTTGGGATTTGGTTACGATTTCCTTGATGATCATGATAAATTCACCCCATTCTTTAACCAACTAGGATTTCTGCAAAATCAAGGGCTTGATCTTCATTACATTATTCTTCCTCAGTCGTCCAACATCGAGGACGTCATAGAGGAGCATAAAGAGCGTATGCGATATAAAGCTGAACGGTATGAGTATGAGCTGTTAGACGCGGGATTAAGCTATATGGACCTCACGAAAGATTATCTTCAAAAGAAACATAAAACAAGGGAAAAACGAGAGTACAAAATGTATATTGGTGTTCAGTTGAATCCTGCTTTAAATGTGTACAAAAAAGGAAATAAAGGAACTAATCTCATTAAGAGTGTTGCTGAATTCTTTAAAGGATTTAGTTCAGATGTTAACCGTGCTGTCGGGTTAGAGCCATTCGATATTCTCCAGGATGAGATTGAAGCGTACAAGAGGCAAGCCCAAAAGGTACGGAACGATCTGAAACGTGCTTTTGTTCTCTCGCAAAATTCACAACTAAATGATCCTATACGTTCTCTCAGTACAGTTGAAACGGTGAAATTAATCGAAACGATGTATAGTGCGACGCCTTCTAATCAAGATGTTTCTTTGCGTGAGAGCTTTGCTAACGGAGAAAAAGTCATGGCTACGTTAGATGGTCAAGAATTAGAGGCGGTTCGCCCAACTCCGGAAAGTTTCTTGGAGATTCAAGAGGCCTACATTGAAGAAATTAGCCCGGATACGTTGAAGTTTTCTAAGAAAGTAGACGGTAAACATACGTCTTTATATTCAAGGTTTTATGTTATTACGAAATTTAATGATGTGAACTACTTTCCGAACTTTGAATGGCTTTATCATCTTCAGAAGAATTTAGATTTTCCTATTATTTCTTCTATTCGTGCTCACTATAAAGACAACGAACGTATTTTGAAAGAGCTATCAAACAAACGACTAGAGTATGATGATCAAAAACAAGAAGCAGCAAAGGCCGGTGTTCCTGTTGATTTATCGGTATCTCGAAATGAAGCTGGTGTGATGCAGCTTGAAGAGTATTTTCAAAAAACGGGTTATCCAAGCTATGTGACAAGTTATGTTTTTCGTGTCAATGCTGAAACAGAGGAGATTCTTGAATCGCGGTGCGGTGATTTATTAGATGAAATGAGAAAGTACGGCATTAGCCTAGTCGCGCCATACGGTGAACAACCTAGTCTCTTTATGGAAACCTTATTAGGATCAAAGCAAATTAATAAAGATTACAAAGTGGAGACGGATCCTCGAATGCTTGCAGGGATGATGTTCGGAGCGACTACGGCCATTGGGGATAACATGGGATTTCCGATTGGCGAGACTGAGCAGAAAAAAGATGTGTTTATTTATCCAGAATTGGCTTCAAAAAAACTTGATGGAATTACTACAGCATTCAACTCGATTTCGATGCTCATCGCAGGTGCGACAGGGTTTGGTAAGTCGGTCCTCATGAACTTAATCACCATGTTATCGGTGTTGTGTGGCGCGTATGCTCTCGTGATCGACCCAAAAGGAGATAGAAAAAAGTGGAAGAAGGGGATACCGTATATTGATAAAAAATATATTCGTATTTGGGAACTCGGATCAGATAAACGTGATAAGGGGACGCTCGATCCATTCCGGACAGCTCCTAACATTGACCAGGGGAAAACGGTAGCTGAAAACATATTCGCCTACCTAGTAGGAACAAACATAGGTGAGATTAAATACAGCTATATTTCAGAAGCGATGCTGCACGCTTCACGTCAACCAGAGCCTTGTGTCGGTGTAGCGATTGATTACTTACGAGAATTGCATGCTAATCCTCCTGAATCCATGTCAAAATCACGCTATGCGGAACTAGATTCGCTAATTATGGTACTAGAAACTTTTTTACACCAAGACTTTATTAATTTATTAATTGGCCATCCAGGAGAAAAATATGAAACTCTTTCAATCGATAAACCATTACAGATTTTGATGATTGAAAACCTAGATCTCCCGAATGCGGAGAAAGATCCTAAAAGCTATTCAGCGAGTGAAAAAATTTCTACAGCGATTATGATCTCGATTACAAGTTTTGCTCAACAATTTATGTTTAAAAATGAGCGTGCTCGCCATAAGGTTATTCTTCAAGACGAAGCATCTGTTATCGATAAAAATGATCAAGGAAGACGTCTTATGGACTTTATCGTTCGTCAAGGCCGTTACTATAATACAACGTTATTAAAAGGTTCACAGAACGCTTCAGACCATGGAAACGACCTTGCAAACCTGGGAATGAAGTTTAGTTTTGCTTTGAAGACATCTGAAGAAGCAATCAAAATGTTAGAATACTTTAATCTTCCAGTTACGCAAAGAAACATTGAGAAATTAAAAAATCTCCCGCAGGGGCATTGTTTGTTCCAAGACAATTTTGGTCGAACGGATGTTTTGCGAGTTAATGTGATGTTTAAACAAGTTCTTGATGCGTTTGATACTTCAACATCAGATGCCGACGAAAAACGTTTTGAGCAAGATATGCGAAATGTACGCCGAAATGAAAAGAAGTTGAGTGATGAGCCTGTAGCGTCAAGAGAAGAGCGATCAAAAGAGTCCTTAATGGCAACGGTTCGTGAGGAGGTTAAAGTATGAGAAGGAAATGGAGGACAATGCTTGCAGTGATGGCAAGCATTGTCCTAGTATTAAGCGCTTGTATATCCGAGGAGAAAGAAGAAGTGAAAAGTCCGGCTCCTGAAGCTGATAAGGTAGCGGAAAAAGCCTTGGAAGCGATTGTAGATTATGATATTGCCACTTTGTATTCGATGATGACAGAGGGAGCTATAGAATATGCCAAAACACCTATGGTGGGAATACAGGCTTTTATCGATAACTCAGAGGAAGAAATATTGTCTGAAGGTCCATCCAGCCATAAAGGAGATTTTGAAAAATATACAGATGATGGTGATTATATTTTTGGGGCTTATTATGGATTTTTAGAGGAGCAGGGTAGAATTTTATATCTTGCTGATATGTATAATCCTGGAATTAACGATTTCTACAGTATATACACTAAAAAAAATGGGGATCGGGTCCAATATCGCTTTGAATTAGTCAAGGAAGGCGGTGGCTGGAAGATTGATGGTTTACGAGGGTGGAAGAAACAAACCGTAAAAGATAAAACGGATAAGTATGTCGATTACATTTTTTCTGAAGCAGAGGATACAGTCGTTTTTCATAGAGGTGGCGACTATTAAAAAGGAGATGGCGACAGATGAGGAAACGTAAATTAATCACCTTATTTTTAACGATTTTTGTCGTCTTAGGTTTTAGCAGCAGCTCCTCTACTGTGTTGGCAGAAGTACCACAACAAGACAATAATGAACCTGTTGTGACGATTGAAGAAAAGAAATTTGGTCCTTATAAAGATCGAACACGTTACTATGAAAATATTGATTCTATTACGTATGCAGAAACGAAGTCGGAAGAAGATGAAAATGGAGAAGGTGAAGGGTTTTTGTTGAATCCTATCTCCTGGGTTTCAAATTATGTTGAGGGGAAAACGGAAGATTTTACTGCAAACCTTCAGGATACTGTGCTTGCGATGTTTATGTCGCTTATTCAATTATCTTTTGGTATGACAGTTGCGTTTACGGAATGGATGTTGACGGTTCTTAGCTTTTCGAATGATGCGATAATTATGAATTGGCTTATCGATGGTGTTGCTGGAAAAGTTCAAACGGTTGCAGGGATTTCGGGTGGCCAGGTACAAATGGGAACTGGCACCTTTGGGAAGTTGTTGGGGATTTTCGCCCTTATTTCAGTTCTGTATGTAGCCTATCAAGCGGTTTTTAAGCGAGCACCGATTGAGAGCTTAAAAAGTATAATCCAGCCCATTATTGCTATTGCTCTCTCTATTTTAGTGATTAGTAATTTTACAACGTATCTAAAAGGAGTCAATGAACTAGGGAATGAGATAAGTGACCACATTGTGACACTGACTACAGAAGATGAAAAAGGCGAATACAACAGCATGGAAGATAGGTTGTGGAAAATTTTTGTGCATCGCCCATATCTCTATATTCAGTTTGGAACCGATAATGAGGAAAAAATCGGTCAAGAACGAATTGAAAATATCCTATTAGAAAAACAAACTTCCGAGAAAAAAAGGTCTGCTATCAAAAAAGAAGTTACTGAATATGGAAACGAAATGATGCAACCGGCATCGGTAATTAAACGATTGATTTATATTTGGCTTTTCAATGGCGCAAATGCCTTTCTCTCGATTCCAATTTGGTTATTGAGTGCGGCTTTAATTGGTTTGCAAATTTGGTTTATTGTTGTTGCTTGTTTTGCCCCGTTTGTTCTGGTTTTCTCTACGTTACCGAATCAATTTGGGGTGTTAAAACGATATGCAGAGACGCTTCTTTATCCAGTTGTATTTAAACTGATTGTATCGTTTATTGCCTTGATTTTATTTACTATTTCTGATGTGGTGTACAGCTTGCCGATGACGGATGGACTAACGG
This sequence comes from Bacillus sp. FJAT-47783, assembly GCF_022808615.1. Lineage (GTDB taxonomy): Bacteria > Bacillota > Bacilli > Bacillales > Aeribacillaceae > Bacillus_BZ. Next base: position 7,083 of record NZ_JAKZKS010000029.1, on the reverse strand, counting down.
GTTACATTATCGCGACTTTCTTACAGTTTATTATCTTTATTGTGGCATTTGTATTCCGTAAGCGTATTAAACAGATTTTTGAAACAGGCGCAACTGGAATGCAGCATGTTAAAGAGAGTTGGGATCTCGGAAAGAAAACAGTCACTAAACCGATTGAAACAGGTATGCAAGGTGCTGGTGCAGCTGTAGGAGGAATAGTGGGAGGACCTCAAGGTGTTTTAATGGGGGCATCGATGGGGAAAACGGCCGGAAAGACGCTTACAGGAGAAGCTGATTTAGCCGATTTACCTATGGAAGTGTTGAAGTCTCAAGCTCATGGTAAGATGGCGCAAGGAACGGGAGAAGCCGCTTTGGATCAATTGAGGGATATAAATGAAGTTGCAGCAACAAATGAACCGGCAGTAACAAACGAATCAGCAAGCGAATCGATAAAAGAAGAATCAATGCCTCAGACGAGCATGAGAGATGCAATGGACTTGCACGACATCGAGGATTACCAGCCGTCTCAGCCTTCGACATCACAGGAACAATCTGTCGGTAGTCCTTCAACGGCGCAAAGTGTGAAAAATGAAAGTGTTTCACAAGAGCAAAATGAGTTTAGTGCTTCTTTGCCTAAAGACAATCGAAACGAAATGTATTCTAATCTTGTTGATATAAACGATTTGCGTCCTTCAGATGAGTTTAAAACAGATGAGCCTACTTCTAGTACCATGGCGACTGAAAATCCTGATATACGCGACATAAACGAGTTTCAACCTTCTTCTCGTTCAGAGAACACCTCCTCTTCTTCAGAACAAGAAATAAATGATTCAGGAAGTTATGAGGATATGCAGCCGATCCAAGAAGTGACTAGGTACGAGGGGGATGTGCAACCGATTCAAGAAGTGACCAGGTATGAGGAGGATACACCATCTCTTGATAATATAAATGATCTATCTTCAGAAGGTGAAAAGAATGAATAAAGAGATCATGAAGTATATCGTATATTTTGCCGCAGCAACTATTGTCATAGGTGGTCTTGTGATTGGGAAGATTCAAGAAAAACAAACCGCTATGCAGCAACCTAAAGAGCAAGCAGAACAAGAAAAAAAGGATGATCTGGCTCTTACAAAAGAGTCAGATCCGGCTCCTTCTGAAGAGGAAAAGAAGGAAGATGACCATGAGCATCATGACGAATCAATGGACGAGATAGGCGAATTTGATTTGTCAGAACTCGATGAATCGGAAAAGAATTATACGATCGATGATCGCCCGTCTTTATCTGATTATTACCGACCTGAAGAGATTACTGCTACTAAAGAAGTGGGAGAGAAATTTGTCCGATCTTTCCATCCGTTTGATGGAAAACATCCAACGAAGCACATTGAAGAATCCAAACCTTATATTTCGGATGAATTGCACCAGAAAATGACCGGTGAAGAGGAAACGATTATTCGACCTACAAAAAATTTCTTTACGCGAAAAGTCATTAGTGTAGAAATGAGAGAGCCACGTGATGTGACAGGTGAATATATCACATGGGAAGCTCGTGTAATAGCTGAAATACACGATGAGAACGGAAATAAAGTAAGAGAAGATCTTACAGTCTATACGCTACGATTTCAGAATGTAGAAGGGGTTTACAGAGTGCAGGATTTCATGACCAATGCAATCTCGTAAGAGGTGAATTTTATGGAAGCGACAAAAAAATTACTATGGACTTTGCCGGTAGGAGTTGTCGGGATTGCAGCCGTATTCGTGATTGGAACAGGAATGATGATTGTGTTATTTATGACGTCATTGATGGGGAATCAAGTTCAGGAATTTAGTTCGGATGTTCAACTTTCTGATATTGGCGCTAATGAGATACCGGCAGAGTATATTGATTTTTACAAACGAGCTGGTGAGGCTTTCGGGATACCCTGGACATTGTTGGCCGGGATTCACCGCGTTGAGACTACATTTTCAACCAATAAAAACGATTCCTACGTGGGAGCGACCGGAGCGATGCAATTCATGCCTTGTACCTGGGTAGGTTGGAGCCATCCTAGCTGCGGTGGTGTAGGAAAGGGGAATATTTCAAAAAGTGAACTATTAGACCCGGCAGCAATTGAGCGTTACGGAGGATATGGCGTGGATGCGAATGGAGATGGGAAAGCAGATCCTATGAGTGAAGAGGATGCGATTATGGCTGCAGCTAAGTATTTGAAAGCCAATGGTGCTGATGGTACTAGAGAAGGAATGAGGAAGGCGGTATATGCTTATAATCATGCTGATTGGTACGTCGATGAGGTTTTAAGTTACTTTGACCAATATACGTTGGGATACGAGGTAATCGAGGTAGGAAAGGTGAACTTCAACGGGGGTACAGCATTTCCGGTTGTTGGTTCCTACGTTGTCACGTCAACATTTGGGAACCGAGTTTTAGATGGAAAATCAAACTTTCATGCAGGAATTGACATTGCCCCTCCTGGAAATAAAAAAGGGAAAGATTTTAATGTTGTTACGTTTGCTAATGGGAAGGTGATTGCGGCGAATGACGGGTGTTCCCAAGGAAACTACAGTTGTGGTGGCGGATACGGAAATTATGTCATGATTGAGCACGATGGTTTTATCACGGTTTACGCTCACTTGAAAAAAGGGACAGTCTCCGCAGGGGTTGGAGATGTCCTTAAAGCTGGTGATAAGTTAGGATTAATGGGGAATACGGGAAATTCCCGTGGTAAGCATTTGCATTTTGAGGTGAAAGTAAGAGGTAAAAAGATTGATCCTTCGCCGTATTTGGAGGCATTTTTGTAGGAGGGGAAGGAAAATGATTATTAAGTCGGTCCGATCGACGATTCCTTTATCAACGAATATACAGCCGTTTTCCATTGGTGAGGTTATGGATTATCAAAACTCTTTCTTTGAAGTTATCTCTATTTTAAATTTTTATGTAGAAGAAAAAGAAAAGAACTGGTTCTTAATCATTGATTACGTCTGTCAGAATTTAAAGTATATGAGTGATAAAAAAGTGAAGTCAGTGGAGCGTTTATCCCCTGTATTGCATCCTTTTAAAGTTTCGTTTGATTATGACGATCAAGATGCGTATGAAAAGTTCCGGCTTGGCCGGGGCTTTCATCATCGAGGGCGCTATTTCCAGGTATTACGCTATACAGATATTGAACGAGAAGGTAAAAGAATAAGTGCAAGTTTTGAAGCGTTGCCGATTGAGCCATTGCCACAGTATCATGTGAGAAGTCGATTGAAAAAAGAGAAAAAGTCTAGGATGAAAGTTATTGAATTGAACTCTCATGAGATAAGATGAAAAAATCAATAAGAGGTGATAATAATTGGAAGAAATACATTACAGGAGTTGAATATTGTCTATGTGAATACTGCGATAATCGAGAAGCACAATTAAGTTATTTTAGAGTGCCTAGGAACAGCACAATGCCAACGAGAAAGATATCCACCTCCAACTTGCTGTTGTGAATGAATTCTATATTTCTCTTAATGAATAAATAGAAAGGGGGGACTGGTAATATGGTGCTGGTTATCGATTTGTTAAAAGTTTGACTAAATAATGCCATTGAAACGGAGATAGAAAAATGTGTGAAAGGGAGAGAAAGCATTTGTCAACAATACCAACAATACAAATACCTTCAACCGAGTTGAAGGGAATTATTACCACTTTAATTAATGATTATATTCGAATTGAAAGAACAGAAACAGGCCTAAATTACCAACAAAAAAGCAATTTTAAAAGGGGGCAGATTAGCATAGTAGCTACACTTATGGGGGAAAAATGGGACTTTTATGAAACTGGTCAATGCTATTATGACTTTCTAAAATACCTTGTTGAAAAATATGAATTAAGTGGTGTGTCTAGAATTAATGACTTATGGGAATCGAAAAAAAAATAACTTTATTATCATTTTCGGATGGCTTTATGACGGGTGTTATTGATTCCTTATTCTTCTTGCGTTATGGTTTTCTTTCCGCTTGGGTGTTGCTGAGGGCGATTCTGAGCGAATTAATTTTATTTTATAAGGTGATAGCCTTTTCGTTGCAAATTTGAGCGATTTGGTGGGCATGATAAATGGAAGAAAAAGTGTTCAACAAGAAAACGCCAGGGGATTAACCTGGCGTTTTCTTCTTCACCTTCAAAAAGCTTCTTATACTCGAAAAGATGTAGACTTCTTATGTACATTATAGCACGAATCCGGAAAAATATGAAAAAAGTTCAAAAAAACGGTTTACAAATATAAACCGATATAGTATACTAAGAGTATAGAAAGGGGGTGAGAAAATGACAACCGCTGAAATCGCGGTTATGCTAGGAATTTTCCTTACAACACTCCACATTTTTGAAAAGCTTCTTATACTCGAAAAGATGTGGAAAGAGCGGAAAAAAGGAAATAACCGCAAATAAGAAAAGAGGGGAGGGGGCGAAAACCTCTAACCCTCTCCCTTCTAAATGGTTGTCATTCAAAAAATGAGAGTCATTCAGTTAATAAAAGAATTAACATTTTGGCTTTTTGTTTCCGTGTATGTTTTCGGTATTAGAAATGAAATTGAAGGAGGTTTACGACTTACGCTGGATCTTCTTATTCTTATTGCAGCTATTCTCTCTATTACTGTTATGTGGATAAAAAAGAAACAAGCCTAGAATTTTCAAAAAATGATTGTATAAGGGGAGAACTTCCTCCCCTTGTTTTAGGGAGATGATTTTTTTGAAGTACGAGTTTAAGGATGAAGACGAGTTGCTATCTTTTTTAAAGGAGAATGTATTAACAAGACGTGAAGCTGAAGCATATTTAGACATTTCTAAACAGTCTTTTTCACGTTCTTTGAAAAAGGGGAAATTTCACTATTTTAAAGCGATTGGAGAAGGAAAAGGGCAAGTTCAGCTGTTCTTGAAACATCATCTTGATCCTTATCGCCAGGAACTTCTAACTGAATTGAAGAAATATAATCCTCATGTGGCGAAGAATGAAGGGGAGGACAAGATGTAGTCGATAAGTATCTGTAAAAAAACAATTTTAAAAGGGGGCAGATTAGCATAGTAGCTACACTTATGGGGGGAAATGGGACTTTTATGAAACTGGTCAATGCTATTATGACTTTCTAAAATACCTTGTTGAAAAATATGAATTAAGTGGTGTGTCTAGAATTAATGACTTATGGGAATCGAAAAAACAACTTAAGGAAAGAGGGGGAAAATTCTGCAAAGTGCCGTTAATAAATTTGAAAAAATTGTCTATGCGTGGGAAGATTTATCTCAGTATGAAGGGAAGTTTTTTTGTCCGCATTGCAAAAGTGAATTGATATACAGAAATGGTAATATTAATTGTGCTCACTTTGCTCATAAGTCTTTACGTAATTGCCCATATTCAGGTCATCATGAAAGTGAAGAGCATATCAGGATGAAGAAAAACTTATTTAATTTTTTAAAAAAGAAGTATCCTAATCTAAAGATTGAATTAGAAAAATGTCTAGTACCAAACAGAAGGGCAGATCTAGTTATTTATGGTGAGAGCCAGACACTTGTTGTAGAGTTTCAAGCTTCATCAATTGATTTTGATGAGATAAAGGAACGAACTAAAGATTATAACAAGCTAGGTTATCCAGTTTTATGGATTTTTCATATCGGTAGGTTTGGATATAAATATTTTCCTAGTGAAGAAAAAGAGAAATCCATGCCATACGAATTAATTAAAATGGGTGAGATGGACTCCCTTTTTGCGATGGACGATAAGGGATTTATAAGAAGATGTTCTCTTGGAAAAAGGAAGAAGAATACAAAATCAGTCCATAAAAATAAGTTTTTTCCTGTAAAGATGGAATTCAGATTTAATAAGGTTTTTCAAAAGAATAATGACGAATCATTATTCTTATGTCAACTTGGGGGAGATTCGATATATAGTGAAAAGAACTTATATTATGGCTATTGGCTTTTAAAAGGTAAAACGGAAAGAAAAAATATTATTTTTAAGTTAAAAAACATTCTCCCCTCCAATGTTTTCTTTAAGGTTGAAAATGTCAAATATCATAAATCCTGTATTGAATTTCAGTTATTTATGAATTCTGAAAGCAGTTCAATAAAGACTGATGGGTTACTTATAACAAAAGAGAAGATGACCATTGAATCAGTGTTGGATCGACTTAAAAAGCCTACTAAGCCTAAACCTCCAGTAATTCCTTTACCAGTGAAAGATGAGGCCGAAACTGTGATGAAAGAAGTTGCTGTTAGTAGTGAATTGGTAAAGTCAAAAAGTAATATCAAAATAGAGCCAACAATATCTGAAGAAAAAAGGGTAATTGAGATACAGCAAGAAACGGAGAGTAGAAAGAGCAATTTGTTGACGGACTTTATAAGAAGAATTAAAAAAATTTTAAGATTTTAATTAAAGTGGAGGGAATAAAATGAAAAGTACAGGTGTTGTCCGTAAGGTTGATGAGCTAGGGCGTATTGTGATTCCAATAGAGCTTCGTCGTACACTTAGCATTCATGAAAAAGATCCATTAGAGATTTTTGTAGAAGAAGATAAAATTATTCTTCGTAAATATGAATCGGCAAAGGTATGTCAAATTACCGGGGAGGTTTCGGGCGATAATCTTTCTCTTGCTAACGGAAAGATTGTCCTTAGTCGAGAAGGGGCCAAAAAGCTGATTCAGGAACTAGAAGAATCTTTTTTAGTGAAATGATAGTTGTTTCTGTTTGAAGTCAATTTTACAAAAGTATTATTTTAGCAAATTCATATCAATCCGTTTCATAACCTGCTATTTGGTTAATGGAACGGTTTTTTTATTCTGTAAAAACCTATGGGAAAGGGTTGTTAATTTTACAAATTAAAAGTATAATAAAATTAAGTTTTACATATAATAATCTACATCGAGAGAGTTAGGAGGTATGAACATGTCGAAAGGAGGACGTAAACCTGGAGCAAAAGAGCCGATTCGTTCATTGGAAAAAATCGATGAAATGAAAGAATGGTTATTGCGTCATTCGTCTTACCGTAATTATTTTCTGTTCTATTTTGGGATTAATACTGGCTTGCGGATCAGTGACATCTTACGTCTTCGTGTCAAAGATGTCAGAGGAAAAGATTTAGCCAAAGT
>NZ_JAKZKS010000028.1 GCF_022808615.1 Bacillus sp. FJAT-47783 | reverse complement strand
TGTGGTTACTTAAACTTTAACAGAAATGGATTCTTTTTTCATTTTTTTCGTGCAAAACTAGAAAGCCGGAAAGGCTTGAAAAACAAGGGATTAACCTAAGTTACTGATTTTCTATGAATAATTCAGGTATAATAATCTAAAAATCGGTAAATTTAAACGTTATGATATTTTTTTGAGGGATAATATCGTTACCTTGACTATTTCGGTTAAATGTAATATACAATGGGAAAGCAATTAGTGAGGAAAACTAGATAAAGTAAGCGTATAATGTACATTGTACAAAAACAAGTCAAACCTTATTAAAAGGAGAGATTGAAATTATGAAAATCATCGCCATTGATATGGACGGAACATTGCTTAACAGTGCAGAAGAGATTACGGATGAAAACGCAAATGCGATTAAAAAGGCGCAATCACAAGGAGTCGAAGTGGTGATTGCTACAGGTCGGACGTATCAAACGGCAACAAGCTTTCTGAAAAAGGTGAATGTAAATGTGCCAATTATTTGTTTAAACGGTGCTGATGTTCGTAATCCGTTAGGTGAAAAGCTTGTCAGTGTTCCGATTGCTTCAGAGTCCTTTATTAAAATTGATGAAGTATGTAAACAACATGACATCCATTTTGAAGTTTGCACAAACATCGGTATCTATTCGGTGAGTAAAGAACGGTCACTTCAAGTGAGAATCGATATTGTCAAAAGTGCGAACTTAGATATTAATGAAAGGAAAGTGAAAGAACATTTTAATGAACACGTAGCTTTAGGATACATAAAGTTTATTAATAGTTTTCGTGAGTTGCTGAAACTTCCTGATTTGGAGGTTTACAAAGTACTTGTTTTCTCTGTTGAAGAAGAAAAGTTAGCTCATGTAAAAGCTGAACTTATCGATGATAAAGACCTATGTATTACCTCTTCTGGTCGCGAAAATTTAGAAATCAATCATATAAATGCACAAAAAGGGATGGCACTAGAAAAATTTGCTGCCGAGCGGGGAGTCGAAATGAAAGATGTCATGGCGATCGGTGATAACTTCAATGATCTTTCGATGCTAAAACGAGCGGGAAGAAGTGTGGCCATGGGAAATGCGGAAGAGGAAATAAAAAAAGTGTGCCACTTTGTCACGAAAACAAATAATGAACACGGAGTGGCTCATGCGATTGAAGAAATGTTGAAGGAATATGCCAAGATGTAAAAGGAGAGGCTTCTGAATATATAAAGGAGAAAAACGAATTGGAGCGTGTATACGCACGGTTTTTATGGGAGGCTTCTGAATATTTAAAGGGAAAAATTGTGGTTCCGCAATCGCCCGCTTTAATCTATCCACGAGGCTTCTGTATATATAAAGAAGAAAAAGTTTGTAGAAACTTGCGAAAGCGGTGCAACTTCACGTAGGTTGCGCCGTTTTTCATGATTTGCGGAATTTTTTCATAAGCTTGCGGGTAATTTTCACAACTTGCGCAAAATAACCCTTAACTTGCGGATTCCTAGTTTCTCTGGTACTTTCAATACAAAAAGGACAGCAAAACGGCTGTCCTCTCTCCTACATTTTCGGTTGACTTTTCATATTAATCAACACTTGCCTCATCCGCTGGAAACACAATCCCTGTCTGTTTCCTTACTTCCTCCATAATTTCCATCGTAGTGAGTGAATGGTCATGAGAATTAATCGTAGATTCTCGTTTTCCTGATTGAATTAATTCGATAAATTCCTTTGCCTCGTAATACATAGAGTGATTTTCTTGAGGTTTGGTGATATCTTCTGTTTGGCCGTTACGATAGTGAATGTCGACTTTTTCTGGCGTGTGGATTTTATCGATGACGATGCTTCCTTCTTCCCCTTGAATTTCAGAAGGGACGTATGAATTCGTAATTTTTGAATACATGACAACAGCATCCATATCCTCGTATTTAAGAATAATACTTCCTTCTCCATCGACACCAGACTCAAGCATTACACTCGATGCTTGAACGCTTTGTGGTTTTCCAAATAACACGACCAGTGGATAAAGACAGTAAATGCCAATGTCCATTAAGGCGCCATTTGAAAACGTTGGATTGAACGCATTTAGTACAATTCCATCTTTATATTTATCATAACGAGATGAGTATTGGCAGTAGCTTGCGAAATAGCGGCGAACTTTCCCGATTTTATGTATATGTTTACGAACGGATTGGAAATTTGGCAAGAGTGTCGTTTTCATGGCTTCCATTAATACAACATCGTTTTCCTTGGCTGCTTTAATCATTGCCTTTACTTCAGCACTGTTCGATGCAATAGGTTTTTCACATAGAACATGTTTGCCATGATTCATCAAAAAAATCGCATGTTTTGCATGAAAGGAATTGGGGCTTGCGACGTAAACAGCATCAATGTCATCGCTTTTCGCCATCGCTTCTATACTCGTAAACGTCCTTTTGGCTCCTACTTTTTCGGCAAATTCTTTCGCTTGCTCCTCAGTTCTTGAATAAACAGCTGTTAATGAGAACTCTTGTATCTCTTTCGCAGCTTTAATAAATTCTTCAGTTATCCAGCTTGTTCCAATTGTTGCGAATTTGATCATGGGTGTTTCCTCCTTCTAAGATGAATATGACTTTATCTTAACAATTTGTTAGATGACTGTCACTCCTTTGATAGAAGTAACAACTAGTGTCCACGTTCCATACTTTCGACCGAAACTGGACAAATTTTGTCAACTTACGATGGCGCAGTATAGTCGTTGCCTTCTGTGTATTTCTTGGAACCTTTATCGGATCTGCTTTCATTGCTGAGGTTATTTTGAGGATGCAGGGGAATATTAGGAGCCTGTCACCATCTGAAGTTAATCGAACGTTAAAAAGCCACCACCCTTGAGATTGTTGGTTCTTTCTTTTATTTAATTAAACGTTTGTTTAACACCACGAGTATTATTTAGGAGCCTGCCACCATCTGAAGTTAATCGAACGTTAAAAAGCCGCCACCCTAGGGATTGATGGTTCTTTCTTTTGTTAATTAAACGTTTGTTTAACATCTCCATCATTATTTAGGTGTCTGTCAGCACCTGAAACTTATCGAATGTTAAAAAGCCACCACCCTTGGGATTGGAGGTTCCTTCTTTTATAAATTAAACGTTTGTTTAACACCTCCAGTATTATTGTGGTGCCTGCCACCACCTGAAGTTAATCGAATGTTAAAAAGCCACCACCCTTGGGATTGTTGGTTCTTTCTTTTATTTAATTAAACGTTTGTTTAACATCCCCATCATTATTTAGGTGTCTGTCAGCACCTGAAACTTATCGAATGTTAAAAAGTACCAACCTTGAGATTGGAGAATCCTTCTTTTATTTAATTAAACGTTTGTTTAACACCACGAGTATTATTTAGGAGCCTACCACCATCTGAAGTTAATCGAACGTTAAAAAGCCGCCACCCTAGGGATTGGAGGTTCTTTCTTTTTTTAATTAAACGTTTGTTTAACTCTCCTCCAGCAGGGATCCTCCACCTCTCGCCACCACCTCGTACATATCCCTTATACTTTTGCAGCCCCTCTCCTTTGCCTTCTTTACATAATGCCTCCAAAGTTGAGCTGTCATTTTTGCATCTTCAAGAGCGTGATGTCGGTTTTGGATTTCAACACCACATAGGAAGCAGCATTCATCCAGCGTCAATCCGCTCCATTTAGGATCGATAAGCCGAATGAAAAAAGAGGTATCCAGAATGCGTTTCTCACTGTTCGGTCGTATTAGTCGGTTAGCTTGTTTCATAAAGGCTTGTTCATGCTTTGCATGATGAGCGACTAATGTTCTTCCTTCGATAAATTGATCAAATTGAAGAAACACTTCAGATAGCGGGGGAGCGGTTTTCAATTCAGTTTCTTGAATGTTGGTTAATTCCTTTATTTCTATTATTTGTCATTTATTAAGCTTATCAACTTGTAAATAGTGGCCTGCCTCATAGTTATCGTGTTGTCCGTACAATAATCGTAGCTGTAGTAAAATAGTCGTGAAACGTATTAAGATGGGAGTTGTTTAATTGAATATTCTGGAATTTATTTTTGCGCATATTTCTTAAATGTGAGTAGGTGCTGTTCGTCAATGATCACCCACCTCATTTATATAGATTTTTGGAGTGATGCGTGATTTTGTTCAGTACGAAGTAATTCTGGATAACCGTAACTGCCGTGCTCGCTAACGTCTAGGCCGATAATTTCTTCTTCCTCTGTTACGCGTAATCCATTCATCACTATTTTCATTACTGCTAATAAGACGAAAGAAACAATGAATGCATACAATCCGGAAGTAAAGACACCGAGTGCTTGAACGCCAAGCTGTTCGAACCCGCCGCCATAGAATAAACCTGGTTTCCCGACGGATGCTAATTCAGGAGTAGCAAAAAATCCTGTCGATAATGTTCCCCATACACCGGCTGTACCGTGAACTGAAAGAGCAAAGATTGGGTCATCAATCCGGCGTTTTTCAAAGAAGCGGATGCTGTAGAAAACGAAAATTCCTGCGACAAATCCAATCACAACAGCTGCCCATACATTAACGAAAGCACAAGAGGCTGTAATAGCAACTAAACCTGCTAAAGCGCCGTTTAACATCATGGGCACATCGGCTTTTCCTGTTACAACCGAAGAAATGATCAAGGCAGCGATTGTTCCAGCAGCAGCTGCTAAGTTTGTATTGACTGCAACGAAGCCAAAGAATGCCCCATCGACTGCTAATGTACTGCCTGCGTTAAATCCGAACCAACCTACCCATAATAGTAAAACACTGAGTGCTGTGAATACTTGGTTATGACCAGCCAAATCGTTTGCCGAACCGTCTTTGTTATATTTGCCAATACGAGGTTTTAATAAAATCGTTGCCGCAAGAGCTGCCATCGCTCCCGTTAAGTGTACAACGGTAGAGCCAGCAAAATCTTGTTTCCCGTGTTCAGCTAACCAGCCGCCCCCCCAAATCCAATGGGCAATAATCGGATAAACCAAAACGGAGAATGGGACCGAAAAAAAGAGATAGCTAGAAAGCTTCGCGCGCTCTGCAAAACCACCAAAGGCAATGGTTAAAGAAATTCCTGCAAATGCGAGTTGGAATAAGAAAAAGACAGCGCCTGAAAGACCTAGACCTTCGATGTCATACCCTGAATAAAAGAAATCCGCTAAACCAACGAATGCATTTCCTTCTCCAAAAATGAGCCCATATCCAACAGCCCAGAAAACAAGTGAACTAAGAGCGAATGTCAAAATGGTTTTACCAGCAATATGTCCAGCATTCTTCATGCGCGTTGATCCTGTTTCGAGAAGAATAAATCCACCCATCATTAAAATGACGAGAACCGCTGCCACCATCACCCAAATACTGTTTAACAAAAACGTAGTGTCCATTTAACTTTCCCCTTTCATTTGCTGTAAGTTAATTAAAATTTTACTTGAATGTAAGATTTAATGTTGGTATTTTGTAAGGAAATATAACATGGTTTTTGTGGTGAGGGGAATTAGTCTTGTTGAACACCGAATCGTGCGTTAATCTGGCCTCTCAGCATTCGTTTGCGGATATCGTTCGGGTCTTCAATTTTCTTTGTTTTTATCATTTCTTGGCGAATTTCATATGTTTGCATGCCGTCTTCTCGCTTGTTCGCTATTTCCATTAATAATTCAACATCGGAAAATGAATATTTACGACTGCCTCGTTTTGATCTTTCAGGAAAAATAAGTTTTCGCTCTTCGTAATAACGGATTTGTCGCTCGGTTAATCCTGTTAACTCACTCACAACCCCGATTGTTATAACTTTTTTATCTTTATACGATTCTTGTTTGTCATACCCCATAGCCTTCACCTCGAAAAATGTTTATATTTAGATTATACTGAATATTGTTATAAATTGTAACTGTATATGTGAGAAAAAGTAACATTAGTTGATTAGTCTAGGTGCTTCTTGTAAGATGGGGCAGGGAGGTTGTCATCATGAGATATTACACACATATTGCTACTTCACTTGCAGGAGCAGTGATCATGGCAGATTATAGTGACTTACCATTAAATATAGCTTTCGTAACAGGTGTGACGCTCGGTAGTGTGCTCCCGGATATCGATGAGCCGAAATCCTATATTGGTAGAAGGAGTAAAGGTGTATCAGTAGTAGTAAAAAGGTTGTTTGGTCATCGTGGGATGATGCACTCCATACTTCCTTGCCTACTATTAATCCTTCTTGCGTAAAACTACCCATTTGATATTTTCAAAGGATTAGCCGTTGGTTACATACTACATATTGCAGGGGATGCACTTTCGAAAGCGGGAGTTCCCCTTTTCTTGCCATTTTCCAAAAAACGAATCGGGTTGCCTGTTTATCAAACGGGTGGGATAGGGGAGAAGGTGATTTTGTTGTTTGCGATCGTTTATCTAGTAAGCTACTTTCGGTATGTAAGTTTCTTTAACTGAAATATATATAATGGTAAAATAGTCATGTATTTTCTTTTGTCAGTGAATGTCATGTACATCACTGACTCCATTTTTTATTTTGTTCAGGCCAAAAAATGAAAGGAGTGTTATGAATTTGATTAAAAAGGAACGAATGATTCCTCTAGGATTGCAAAAGTGTGAAGCTTTATTGAGGAGGCTAGATGAAAACCATCCTAAACGGCCGCTGGTTGAAGAACGGTTAGCGAAGTATAAAAAAGGATTTGAAGGAGAACAATCTTTAGACTATTTTTTTAGCGATTTACCTAAAAGTCAATACTACCTATTTCATGATTTGCGTTTACCAGTAGGGGAAAATAAGTTTGCGCAATTTGATACAGTTCTTTTATCCAAAAGCTTCTTGCTCATTATTGAAGTAAAAAACATTATGGGGACAATAATTTTTGATCGAGCATTCAGTCAGTTAATTCGAATAAAAGATGGACAAGAAGAAGCATTCCCGGATCCGATATTACAGCTGAACAGACAGAAGAAAATGATGCGTTCCATCCTCAAATCTAAAGAGATGTTTCACCTTCCAATTGAAACAATCATTGTTATAACCAACCCCGCAACGCTTTTAAAAAGCACTGGTAATACAAATGAAGTTGGACAAATCGTGATTCGTTCTACAAATTTGCTTCATAAAATCGAACACTTTGAAACAAAATACAAAAAACTCCAACTCACAACTAAGGAAGTTAACAAACTTTCACGTTACTTCAACAAATACCACTCCCCTCTGAACCCAGATATCCTATCTCAATATAAAATTGGAAAGTTAGAAATACAAACAGGTGTTCATTGTCCACATTGTAATTATATTCCTATCCAAAAACACCCAAATCGAAATAAATGGCATTGCAACAAATGTAATCAAACATCAAATGATGCTCATCTTCATTCTTTAAGAGACTATGCCTTACTTATCGGTGAGTCTATTACAAATAAAGAATGTCGAAGGTTCTTGCACTTACCTAGTACACAATCTGCTTACCGATTACTAAATACTTTTCAGCTAGAGTATACAGGTACAACGAAGGGTAGGCGATATAAGTTGCAAACTTTGATTGACTCAAAAACGGCGGGGATTTAATGGTGACAGAGGTAAAGAAAGTGAGAAATAGTATTATTGAAGTAATGGAAGGACGAGGGAAAGTGATGAAAAAAAGTGAGAAAGTGATGGAAAAAGTAGTGAAAAGCGAGAAAAAGTAGTCCCGAAGTGATGGAAAAAAGGGAAAGTGATGAAAAAAAGTGAGAAAGTGATGGAAAAAGTGGTGAAAAGCGAGAAAAAGTGGTCGTGAAGTGATGGAAAAAAAGGAAAGTGATGAAAAAAAGTGAGAAAGTGATGGAAAAAGTAGTGAAAAGCGAGAAAAAGTAGTCGAGAAGTGAAGGGAAAAGGGGAAAGTGATGAAAAAGCGTGAGAAAGTGATGGAAAAAGTAGTGAAAAGCGAGAAAAAGTGGTCGTGAAGTGATGGAAAAAAGGGAAAGTGATGAAAAAAAGTGAGAAAGTGATGGAAAAAGTAGTCCCGAAGTGATGGAAAAAAGGGAAAGTGATAAAAAAAAGTGAGAAAGTGATGGAAAAAGTAGTGAAAAGCGAGAAAAAGTAGTTGAGAAGTGATGGAAAAAAGGGAAAGTGATGAAAAAAAGTGAGAAAGTGATGGAAAAAGTGGTGAAAAGCGAGAAAAAGTAGTCGCGAAGTGGTGGAAAAAGGGGAAAGTGATCCGAAAAGTGGTGAAAAGCGAGAAAATCGTAGTGAACTGATGAGAAACTGCCCATTTTAAAAGGTATAGTTTCATATTAAGGCTTGCTTCGGAAGAAAAATAGAATACTTCCCCGCACATAACGAACGAGTGCGGGGAAGGTCCCCACTACTATTCCTTCACAAAATACGTCCAACCATCTTCTTGATATACTTTCTTCTCCTTCATTAGACGCCCGAGAGCACGTTTGAAGGCTGCTTTACTAATATGAAAGCGAGCTTGAATGTCGTATGGATCGCTTTTGTCCGTATATGGCATTGCGCCGCCGCGATTTTCCATGAAGGTATAAATCATTTCGGCGTGGTCTTCAATTGATTCATGTTTACGGGGAAGCAATGAAACATTTACGGTACCATCATCTTTTACTTCAATGATACGGCCATCTACAATCTCTCCAAGTCTCGGTTCATGCTTGCGTTCTGATTCATGAATAAATCCGCGGTATCCAACATCGGATAGAATAAACGAGCCGACTTTCAATGAGCGATACACACGGCCACGAATATTTTGATTAAAAGCAGACGTTGGTGCTTCTACGACTAGCTCTTTTATGACATCTTCTGTCGCAAGTTTCGCGAGTAACCGACCGCGTTTATCTACTTTTAATGAACAATACAGCTGATCTCCTTTTTCGGGCCAGATGGACGGAAGAGGTGGTAAATCATCGGCTGATAGTAAAATATCTTTCGTCAGGCCGATATCGATAAACACACCTAGTTTAGGGACAACATCAACAACTTCAACCCAATCATATTTTTCCGTAGAGATTTTCGGTGTTTTCATGGATGCGCAAAGTCGTCCGTCGTGATCGTGATAAATAAACACCGACACAGTATCATCAATTTGAAGCTGCTCTTCTTGCTCTATTTCTGATTGATGGAGGAGTACATCTTCCGTTCCATTTGTTAAAAAGTAACCATAAGGTACTTCGGATTTTACGGTTAAGGTCGCCATTTCCCCTGGCATTAATTTGTTCATATTCAAATCTTCCTTTATAGTTAGTATCGAGCTTAATTGTACTATATGTTCGTTTCGTGACAAAAGAAAAAATGAATTTTCCACGATTAAATTACGGTTATATCACTATAACCCATCCTCTTTTCAAAGTTTCTTTTCCTCGTCCTTTTTCTTCCAATACTCCTCACTTGCTTTATCCGCTCGTTTCCCAGCTTGAAAAATACTCATAAATACACAAACGAGCATTAACCAAACGCCAATGACAAATCCCCATATCATGTTTATCGTCTCCTATATTCGTTTTATATCATTTTCGACATGTCAAGTTATTGGCATACAATAAATCATGAATTGTTTATATCTTCCTATTATATGAGCGGGTTTACGATTTAATTAAAAAAACCATCCATATTATGATCTTCTCCTGATCTAAAGTAGGATTGCTTATCTAGCAAACACAACAGCTTCAACATTTCTTATAAAATAGGTTGTAAAAAATGAGGAATTTTCTTCTTTATATAATATAAGAACATTGTCTGATTGGAAAAAAATCATTTAGTAGGTACAATAAGGAAAACACTTTGGCTACAAGAGCCTTCTTTTTTTAACCACAAAATAGAACATACGTTCTTTATTAGAGGTGGAACATGACACGACTATTTCAAAAGAAGGAATTATTCATGAAGCTAGAAGAATTCATCCAAACAGACCGGTTACTTCAATCCTTTTTCAAAGAGGAAAGTCACCGAAAGTTATATGAACGAGCACTTCACGATCCAAATTGCCAAAATGTAAGAGCGCTTGATGAAGCGTTTCAAGCTTTTTACTTTCGCATTCGGTTTACTTCATATGTTTCAAAAAGCTTACACTTTCACTGTATGAACGATGATAAAAAACGCAGGGAAATGGAACAAACGATGCTTTTAACATTGGACAAACCGCTTTCTTCTGAAGAAGAAGCTACTTTTAAAGATTTTCTTGTTGATGAAGGAGCGGATCTGTTTTCTATTTACTTAAAAAACAGTGGCCGGCTAGAAGAACAAATCAATAGTGCAGCTTTATTTAAAGCTTTTCAACATTTAACGAACAAAGAAAGGGAAGTGCTCGATTTAGTTTTCCGCGAAAATTTAACGGATACGGAAGTTGCCAAATCTTTAAACAAAAGCCAGCAGACGGTATCGAAAACGAAAAAACGAGCGCTAGAAAAGTTAAAAAGATCATTTGAAGGAGGAGATTGGTATGACTGAAATAACTGTAACAGAATGGCTACAAGTGGTAAATAACGTTGGATTTCCAATGATGATGACCTTTTATTTACTATTCCGTTTTGAAAAAAGAATCGAAAGCTTAGAGGATGTAATGAAACAATTAGAAGACCGAATGAAAGAAGTGAGAAGAAATGAATGAACATTTATATGATGCAATGAAAGCAGCGAAGAGCGGGGATAGTCAAGCGCTCCAACAAATCATCACTATTTATGAACCGAAAGTGAAATACTCGTTACAAAAAGTACCGATTCAACATCACCAAGACGTAGAGCAAGAATTAAAACGGAAGCTGCTAGAAATGATTATTCGTTATGATGTAAAGGGTGTACCTACATTCACACAATATGTGAAAAAGAAAATTCCTTTTAAGAAAAGGTAATTTCGGTCATAATAGATTACAAGAATAATGATGAGAAAGGTTGAAATGAATGTTAAAAGTAGGGCGAAATGAGCCATGTCCTTGTGGAAGCGGGAAGAAGTACAAAAAATGTTGTGAAAAAAATGCGGTTATTTCGATGCATCAAGTCGTACACAATGAATTAATAGAACTACAAAAAGACATCATTGATTTTTCGATTAGTTACTATCAGGATGAACTTAGTATGCTTGTAGCAGAACAGCTAGAAGATCTTTTCATGCCAGATGATTTAGAAGAAATCTATTGGTTCATGGGGATAAACAATGCTTTATTTAGTTGCCCGGTAGTAGATGGAAAAACGTGCATTGAGTTTTATATCGACAAACATCTTCGGTCGATTAAGCGTCCAAAAATAGCTGAAATTCTCAAGTCTTGGGTAAAAGGGAAACCGTTCGTTTTACAAGTCGTTTCCATTCATGAAAATGAACTCGTTGTTCAAGATGTTTTAACAAAGGATCAATCAACAGTGATTCTATTAGAAGAAAGAAATGACATTTCCGAAGGTATAGTGATAACCGGAATTTTTGTTCCAATGGGAGATACGCTAACCCCCTTTACAACCTTCATGGATTTTTCAAAGGAAGAAGCAACAGCGATTCAAAATACAATATTTAAATTATACGAAAATAGCGATATGTTTAGCCCGAATGAATGGTTGCAAAGAGATTTTCTTAAAGTGTTAGATGCTTGCTATTTTAGTTCTTTCCAGTCTGAGATCGTTGAGAATATGCCGTGGGAGTCTCCTGTTCATAAAGAGGTAGTTGAACAATTTCAGACAGAAATGAAAAATGAAGAAAATGCAGATGTTTTAGTAGGATTAGGTGTAACCCTTTGGTTTAAGTATTGTGAAAGAGAATCACCAATAATCAAAAATAAGGGGATATATGCAGCTGCGATACACTATTTAGTCGATAACTTAGTCTATCGATTCGATACAGTTACTTTTAAAGAATTGGCTAGTCGCTACGGTGCAAGCGCAAGTAGTATCTCAAAGCGTGTGCGAATGATGGAAGAGGTTTTAGCTGATGAGATCGATAGTATTGTACAAGGAATTCAAGAACACGATTCAGACGACTTTTTAGAAGAATCCCCATTTACGACGAATCGCTTTATGATGGAGCGTTCTCTTCTCGAGAGTGAGCGAAAGCTAGAAGGTGTTGATTTTGAAAATATGGACGACTTGAATACATTTTTAAACGACGAATCTGTTCCATCTAGACCTTTGACAAAAGAAGAACAAGCACAAGAACTTGCTTTTGATGCATATGAGGCGTCGGGGAGAAAACGTGAAGAGCTAATCAAAAAAGTGCTGAATCTTGATCCAAATAATGCGGATGCTTATAATATATTAGCTGAAGAAGCGAATACGTTTGAAGAAGCGTTGAATTGCTATCGTGAAGGAATGATTCGAGGAGAAAAGTCTCTCGGCAAAGCATTTTTTGAAGAAAATAAAGGTCATTTTTGGGGAGTTGTGAAGACGAGACCATTTATGCGAGCAAAGTACAACTATGCTTACATGTTATATGGGGATGACCAACTTGACGAAGCCATTCTCCATTTCGAAGAACTTCTTGAATTAAACCCAAATGACAATCAAGGTGTGCGCTTTATTTTATTTAATGCTTTTGTAGAGACGAATCAACTCAATAAAGCAAAACAATTACTTAATAATTATCCAAATGATGGTTCCGTCCATTTCGTCTACAATAAGCTTTTAATCGAACTATTAGAAAACGGATCGACAAATCGAGCGAAACAGTTACGAAATGACGCAATAAAACGTAACCCCTTTGTGCTGGAATATTTATTAGAAGATATAGAAGTTGATTCAATCCCGTCCTATTTCAAACCAGGTGATGAAAATGAAGCGATCATTTACGTAGAAGAGTCAGGGCATCTATGGTTAGATAACAAAGGAGACATCATAGAATCGTTAGTTGAAATTTTAGAATAATTATTTTGAAGAAACCTCCTAACATTAGAGAGGTTTCTTCTATGTGTATTGACACCACAACACAACAGATAAAAAAGGCTGACATTAAGCTTAAGTCTTGCTCAAACACTTTATAAGTCAGCCTTTTACACTTTACACAATCGCTTCTTTTGATTGATTATTACGAATCGCAAACATAAAAATAGGTCCTAAAACTCCAACTGTTAACACGGTAAATACGATCATAATCACCGCTTTATTTGAGTATTTTTCAAAGACCCAATACAAAACAACAAACATAAAGATTGCGACTGCAATACTCACTAGGGCGCCAAGAATCGGAATGCTAGAAGCTAAAATACTTAATACGTTTAACCCTAACACAATCCAACCGCTGTTTTCCCCTAATTTGTGGGAAACGATTTTCCCAACTGTATATGCTTGCGCAACAGGCACCCACGCGAGCCAAGGATTTTCAATATTCTCACGTTTTGCAATGTTCATTAAACCAATGGCAAAAAGAACATAACAAATAATACCGATGACCGCAAAGAAAAGGAAAAAAGATAAGAAAAAGGCTAATAATTCTGCATCACCTGTTGAAGTTGTTTCATACATAACATGTCACCTCCTTTATCATTACCATGTATATTCTACATTTAATGTATAAATTTCACAAATATATTTTTCTTTGAATACGTAAAAAATTTTTAAGAATATTGCAGGAAAAAGTGTTTAAACAAACGTTTAATGAAGGTGCTCCCCTTTTTCGTAGGATCAGAGGTGTTCAGCGAAAGCCACCTAGCCCATCGAGCTAAAAACGTGACGTCATTTCGTCGTCTAAGGCTGATCAGGTGCTTGTTTGTTACATGGAAATTATTAAAAAAAGTAGCAAGTGTATTAAAATTTCCCGATAGAAATGGTAGATTATAATAGCGTGCTTTTTTTTAGGTCAAATAGGTAATGAGTTTAAAAGGGGCAGCTTTAGCGTCATACGAACAATCGCTTAATGAATAAAGGAGAAAGGTTGAGAAATCATGAGTATTGGCAGAAATGATGCTTGTCCTTGTGGCAGTGGAAAAAAATATAAAAAGTGTTGCGGTCATTATTCCGTCGTTTCTTTAAATGATATCGCAGTAGCAGAAGCAGTAGAGCTTCAAAAGCAAGTAACCAATTATGCCATATCGAATTATAAAGAGCCTATTGAAAGCTTTTTAGATACACGTTTGAAAAATTTCCATATTCCAGAGGAGTTTATGGAAGCTTTTAGCTTTTTAATGGTCAATTGGTATATATCGACAAACAAAGATGAAGGCAAGTCCATTATGGAACGGTTTATTGACGATCGACTTCAAACGATCCAAAGACCTCGTGTACAAAATATTTTAAAAACATGGAAAGAAGCGAAGCCTTCCATTTTAAAGGTGTTAAAAAGCGAAAAAAATCAGCTTGTAACAGAAGATATGTTTTCTAAAGAAGAAGTAACCGTGTTAACATTTAACGAAGCGCGTCACGTACCAGTAGGAAGTGATGTCATTGGGATTACGATTCCGTTTGAAGAGCATCAAACGTTTTACACCTTGTATATCGACATTCCGCCGAATTTTGTATCGAAATTTGAGCAAACGATTCAAAAGTGGTTTGAAGAAAGTGGAAAGGAAAGTGCCGTAGCATTTTTAAAAGAAAACTATCCTGAAATTGTGAAGTTAGCCCTTCTCGGTGAAGAAGGTCCATTGCATATCGATGAGATTGAATGGGTGACGCCTTCCCATAAAGATGTGGCCGAACTTTTCCAACGTAAGGTTGATTCATCCATGAATCCAAAGATTGCTGTTCCTGTAGGAATGTCGCTTTGGTATGACTATTGTAAAAAAGAGAACCCTCGTGTTCGTAATAAAGGGATATATGCGGGGGCGCTTCATCTTCTTGTCGAAAGGCTACTCTCTCCGAACGAAACGAGAACATTTAAAGAAATCGGGGAAGCGTACGAGGCGAGTGCAAGCAGCATTTCTTCAAGAATGAAGCAAATGGAAGAAGTGTTACGAGAGCATCTAAAAGAGTGGAGCGAAAAACTCCAAGATGTTACAAATGAAAAAGAGGTTGTTGTTAAGTAATAAAAAAATGGGGCTTACTCTATGCGGTTAGAGTAAGCCCCTTCCTGCTAATAAAACGAATATAGAGCGACAAAGCTTAAAACAACAAAAAACATAAAAACCCAATAAAGGATAGCTAGGGCGAGTAAAATCCAGCCCCATGTTTTTCGATCGGTTTGAATCAAATAAATACCTAATGTAATGAGACCAAAAATAAAGCCGAGAATCCCCCAAAGCCAACGGTTCTTTCCGTATTTAGGAGCATCTAAAACTAAATAAATACAAATCGCAATCGATAGGAGTAAACCGAGAAATTCCACAAAAAATCCTCCTCCTTTCATCATGTCTTCCTATGTATATGAATCGTTCGTCTTCTTCAAAACAAAATTGTAACGATAATATTTGTCCTTTTTCCACCATACAATGAACTATCTATAATCAAAGGGTGAGTTCATAGTGAAAAAGCGGAAAACGCCATCCGTTATCTTCATTGGGGGTAGCGCTATCATTCTTTTATTGCTCCTTTTTTTCGGCTTTTCATCATTTCACTCACGTACACCGGTAGAGGTGGTTGACTCTTTTTATGATTATGAGCAAAAGGGAGACTTCGGCAGCTCTTGGGACTTATTCCATTCCGAAATGAAGGAGCGGTTTTCAAAGAATGCCTATGTGACAGAACGGTCACATATTTATATGAGTCACTTCGGTGTCACGACTTTTTCTTACGAGATTATCCAAACGGAAAAGTTGAAAAAATGGAAGATGACAAAAAGCGGGCAAGAGTTTACGAACGTAAAACAAGTGACCGTTAAACTTCTGTTCCCTAGTAAATTTGGAGTGTTTACCATTATCCAAGACGTTTATGTAGTAAAAGAGGATAGGGAATGGAAAGTGTTGTGGGAATTCAAAGAGTAAAAAAGGACTAAAAATTTACAAAATTTTAACATGTTCTTTTAAAAAAATTCGTTATAATGGATTCGACAAAGATTCTTCCTCTTTATCGATTTTCACCAAGAACTTCTCCTGAATCGACAACTTCCGAGAATTCCAGAATGTTAAGTTCATTTTCCGAAATGGAGGTGGTACGCATAACGATTTTTTTTCATTCTTTCTATGATCGTTTTAATCGTATTGCTAAACATTCTTATGAGGAGGATTATTCGATGAAATTCATGGATAAGTATATTCTTCAACGAGACACATTAGCGCTTTTACCTTATTTTAATGAGTACGGTGAACTTTATACGACTGTTATTGAAAAGTACCACCAATTTCTCGTTCGAAAATCACCAAAGCAAATCTTGATTGATAATTGTCATTACCACTGTTCAACTTTACGAGGAAGAATTGATGCAGCAAAGAAAGTCCTCCCTGGTCATCGTATGTTACCTGTTTGTGTTTCAGAATATTTTAAAATATGCTTTTTCCCCTCAAAGTCTATGGATGTTGTCGATTGCCAATGGTTTTCTCATCGAGGAATTAAGCACATTTATCCCCATAAAAGAGGATCGATCGTTGTACTATTAAATGACAAAAAAATTTTAGTGAACAAACAGTCGCGGTTTTTATCACATAAGTTAAAAAATGCAACGTATCTAGTGTATACACTCGGAGTTTGGCAAGAAAGTTTAGAACAACAAAATCAAATATCCGAAGATACTCCCTTTTATCAAGATCATGAAGAAATGGATGAACTATAAGTTTTACGAGCTGTCGAGAAACCTCGGCAGCTTATTTTTTGTTTCATACGCCAAAAGTGATGGAAAAATGTGAAAAAGTAATGGATAATGGCGAAAGACTTCGATTGTAAGCGCCTCTTTTTAGTAAATAACTTGAAATATTTTGTTACCAAATTGAAACAATTTCCTTCTTCGATTCGTTTATTATTATGAATGAAATTAAAAAGAAGAGGTGACCAGTTATGAAGAAAATGGTTATTCTATCTACCATTTTATTATTGTCAAGTGTCACTGTTGCTTTCGGATACTACAATAATGAAGGTTCTACGTTAAACGGTGAGCAGAATAAATTGCCATCATCACATAAAGTCATTCAAAACAATGAAATAGGGGACCAAATTGCTGAAGCTCCTCTGCAACAAGATAAAGTAACAGAAATAAAAGCGCCTAGTGAAGTGAATAATCAAACGAAAGAACAAAAAGCAGAACAAATAGAAGATGTACATAAAGAGGAAAACACCTCCGTTTCGTCTTCTCAAGAACTGTCCTATATTTTAAATCATTTAAAGGCGAACCAAACAAAAGAAGAAGTAATCAACATTTTAGGCTCTGATTATAAAGTAAAACAGGATGAAACAGGCCATAGCCTCGTTCCAAACTATTGGCTTTACGAAATAGGTACCGAACCTGGCTACGAATTTAAAGGACAGTATGACGATGAGTTAGATATAGAAGGTCTAATAAATGGCAAAGTGAAGCTCATTGTCACCGTATTTTTTGATAAAAAAGAAAATGGTCAAGAAGTTGTCCACCTAGCAAATGTTTATGTTAAAGATGGTGATAGTGTGAAAGAAATGAAAATAATGGATGAATAGAAAAAATGTAAGAGATTAATAACAGAAGCCGAACGAAGGGTTTAGTGACTCTTTTGTTCGGCTTCTTTTTTATCGTATAGAAAACTGTAAAATGCTCCACTTGCGGACAACTTTGTACATAGTCGGTTTGCGTCTAGCTCCGGGCGTTAGCGGCTAGCAAAGAAAGTTTAAATTCGCTAAAGCGTTAAAATACAATGAATGGAGCTTTGTCCAGCGAAAGATACCTACCCCCTCGAGGTCAAATAACTTTCATCCAATAAAGGCAAAGAGCACCTTTATTGGATGAAAAACATTTTGGCCCGAGGATGAGCAAGGCGCCCTGTGCTTTTCTTGTTTTGTACGAAAAATCTCTTTTGTCAATGGACATTTTTTGCTATATTCCGATATAATTTTGATGAATTGTGTAAAGGGGGATTATCATGCAAAAAGTGGCTGCGATTATAAGCTGTATTGCCGTAATATGTGTCGTTATATTAGGTGAATGGTATTGGAGTGAAAAAATGAGCCATCCGGCGGAAGCGACAAACACTAGTCTACATGAGGAGGAACAAGCTTCAGCTATCGATTTAACGAGCGTCAATCACCTTCCGCACGAATTAGTCGAAAAGGCTGAAAAAGCAATCGAAAATGAGGAACCTCTCCATTTTGTTATATATGGGTCCGAATCAACTTCAACGGATGAAAACGCTTGGCCATCTCAATTAAAGAGAGAGCTTCAGTCCATTTACGGTGATCTATTTACGTTCACTATTTTTTCCGATGAATCAAAAACAACTTTAGATGTCGTAACAGAAAACCTCCATCAAAAAGTTATGGACAGCAATCCTGATATTTTATTATTTGAACCGTTTATTTTAAAGGACAATGGTGGACTTATTGGTATCAATCATACACTCGAAAACATTTCAACGATTTTAGCAGATATTGAAAGTGAAAACGAAGATGCAACCATTTATTTACAAGCGGCCCATCCTATCTTTTCATCTAAGCATTATCCAGCGCAAGTAAAGGATTTAGAAAAATATTCTAAGGAAAACAACTATCATTTTCTAGACCACTGGGCTGCCTGGACAGAACAAGACGACTCCATATATTTAGTAGAAAATAAAGATAAACCGAATGAAAAAGGAAACGAAGTGTGGGCTAGTTATTTAGTGAACTATTTTGTGAACAATGAATAATAGCGGAAAAACATTACCGGTTAAATGGTGATGTTTTTTGTTGTTAACCATGGGGCTGTCTAAAAAGTCTATATTAGGATAAAGCATTTCAAAATTAAAATCTAAAGAATGCTGTAAAATCAACATTCTTAGGGTCTACCTTTACTTTTAGGACAGCTCCCATTCTGTTCACAACTTTGATCATAGTACTTTTCGTCTAGCTCCAGGCGTTAGAGGTTAGTAAATTTCCCATTTCATCCGTAGATAAGTCAACATCGAATAAAACGTCGCCCGAGTTTCCTTTATCTCCTACTGAAATGGTACAGTTTGTACGCCGCTTTAGGAAGCTCTAGCGCTATTTCTGTGAAATATAAAATAGTACAAATGTAACTAAACAAAAAATGAATCTTGCAAACTATCTGAAAAACGAGTGATTTCGACACCTTTATTTGTTGAAATTATGTATAATAGGTACCAATATGTAGAAATTTTCCGGGAAATGATTGATTTTGGATTTTGCAGGAGGCACAACGATGATCTTTACAGTTCGCTTGTTACAAGGAATATTCCATCCATTTCAGCATTTTATCTATTTTTCAAGAGCTTCAACGATTCATGGATTTCGTCGTCGCTTTTTTTTCATAATGTTTTTATTTTTATTGCTAGGTTGTATTCGCGCATATTTCGGAATGGGCACAGAGGAGTTCATGAGGGAGTGGGATGCTGTTTCAACAGACAAAATCGAAGTAGCAAAAATAGTATATGGTCTTGGGGAAATCATTCAATCGATTCTCTATCCCCTTGCTTTTATGCTACTATTTTCTACCACATTAACCTTATATGTAGATGAATTACCTTTTAAAAAATTGTGGGTCATACAGCTGTATGCTGTCATGATTCTTTTCATTGAAAAAACATTATCGACCGCGATTTATTACTATTTTGGGATATTTCCTGAATGGAATGTATTTAGTCTAGGTCCAATTGTTCACCTTGTGACAGATTATCCGCTACTGATCATATTAGCTAGTAAAACAACTGTATTTCACTTATGGGCGGCGTTCATTCAGCTTGTTTCCATCAAAATAAGTTCAAAACAATCTTATGTAAAGCTTATTCCGTGTCTTTTATTGCTACACTTTTTATTTATTTCCATTGATGCGATATCGACAGCATTACTTCAAGATTTGGACATTGTGTTGTAGGAGGGACCTTTTTTGAAAAAGAAAATCATCAAGATAAGTTGTATTGTATTCATTCTAGGTCTGCTTGTTACAAATGGGTGGATTTTAGTTAAAAAGAAGGAAGAGGTTTCCCTATCGGTCCCTGTAAAAGAGTATGTTCACCCTTTAACGAAAGATTTGAAAAAAACGTTTACGACAGAAGGTGTTGTCATCCCAGTCAATACATATGAGGTGTTTTTCGAAAAAGGAAAAGGCAGTGAATATACATTAAAAGTACAAGAAGGAAATGTCATTCAAGAGGGGGACGAGATTCTTCAATACGACGATCCACAATTACGTGCAGAGATGTCCACGATCGCCAAAAAGAAAGAAACGTTAGAAGCAGCGCTTGACGAACTAGAAAGCGAGATAGCTGCACTAGAAACAGAAAGTGTCCCAGTAAGTACCTATACAGAGACAGAAGAAACCGATGTGTCATCCATCCTTCATCAATTCGAAAATCAGTCGAACATCAATCAGAAAAAAACAGAGCACAAGCGTATATCCCTTCAAGTAGAGGAATTAGATCATCAATTCGAAAAGCTACGTTTATTAGAAGAAGAATTAACGGTTACGAGTAAAATGGGCGGTGTTGTCACAAAAGTAAATCACTATGCCGAAAAAGATGGAGAGCGTGTTGTCACGATTAAATCAGACGGCCCACTTTTCGTAAAAGGCACCATTTCTGAATACGATATAAAAAAAGTTTCACCTGATTTAAAAGCGATCGTATCACCCTTTGCCTTAAAGAATGAAAAGCTAGAAGGGATTGTCACAGAAATAGAGAAAACCCCTTTTCAAGAGCCAACGATTGATGCAAAACAAAGTAATTATCCGATTTATATCCAATTACTCGAGGAAAACGAAAAGGTGCTAGAAGGCTTTCATACAAGTGTGGAAATCTATTTAGAAGAGAAAAATGGAGTCCTAACCGTTCCGACTCATACTATTATGAAAACGGATAAAGGAAAATATGTTTTCGTAGTTGAGAATGGAGTTTTAAACAAACGTTTAATTAAAACGGGTTTACAAGAAAATCGAGCAATTGAAGTAGTAAATGGGTTACACACAAATGAAAAAATTGTATCAAGCCCTACAAACAAGATGAAAGATGGACAGACGCTTTTTATGCCGATTGATGTGAAACAGATTCATAAAGAAATGTTTAACGAGTTTAAGAAGGAGGAAGTGTATCGGATTTTGGTGAAGGCCATTTTCGGATAATTAAATTGGTTCATCACCGTAACTTGGGGGTTACATAAAATCATAACTTATTATCCATTCCAAACATCTATTTTACATTCGTAATTGTAAAAAAACGGGAAAATTGAGACGGGTACATATTTTATAGAAATTATCAATCCCGACTTTTGGTGATGATCCATTAAATTGGTTTTTATACCAAAATTTCAAAAAAAGCAATTGATTCACTTTTGGGTACAAAGTATTATTTAAGTAGACTAATAGTCCGTTGGAGGAGGAGATCTACTTGTATTGTCCTCATTGTGGGAGTGAAGTTCAAAAACGGGGGAAATATTGTTCCAGTTGTGGAAAGACGATAGAGGTAAAAAAAGCCCCGAAATGGCTCGTTGCTCTTTTTGTATGTTTATTGATTGTTGGTGGAGGCATTTTTACTGTTTTAGCTAGTAAAATCGGACAGTTGAGTAAGGAAGAACCGGTGACCGAAGATATAAAGGGAAAGGAAACTACACCTTTACCAAAACCTGTTGTCAAACCAGTTACTGAGGTTAAAACAAAGGAAGAAAAAGAGAAAATCAAAGAAGTGTCTGATATTATTGCGAGTGCTCAAGAAAAGGTATTTACGGTTATTACAAACTATGGTCAAGGTTCGGGCTTTCTGATCAATTCAAATGGAGATATTTTAACAAATGCCCATGTCATTGAGGGTGAAACACAAGCAAAGGTGAAGGATAACAACGGAAATGAATTTATAGGTCAAGTTATTGGTTATAGTAATGATGTTGACGTTGCCCTTATTCGAGTAAAAGAGTTAAAAGGTAAACCACCATTAACGTTAAATACTGAAAGGGAATTAAAAATTGGCGCGGAAGTAATCGCGTTAGGAAGTCCATTAGGTTTTGAGAATACTGCTACCTTTGGTTATATAAGTGGTGTAAACCGTAGTTTTACGATCGATACAAGAACGTATGAAGGAGTTTATCAAATTTCAGCGCCGATTGCCCCAGGGTCTAGTGGCGGCCCGCTTCTTGAGAAAAAGTCTGGTCATGTTGTAGCCATTAATTCAGCAAGAGCAGGGGATGAAGCACAGCTTGGTTTTAGCATCCCGCTTTATTCTGTACACAGTATGATTGAAAATTGGGTTCACCAACCAATGACGCAAGATGCGATTTTGTCCCTATTTTACGATGCAAATGGTTATCTCTATTATGGGGATGATTGGAATGAAGATGGGTATTTTAGCGGTGGCGATTATTCCGATCAATATATCGAATACTATGATTTCCCATATGACGATTCTTATAGTGAATACAGTTCTGAAGAATATTTTGAAGAGTATGAAAGTGAGCCTGATTGGAACTTCGATGAAGAATGGTATGACGAAGAAGAAGGTTATTATGAAGAGCTTGAAGATCCTTATGAAAATGAAGGGTATGAAGATAATGAATCTTTAATTGAAGACAATGAATCGGTACAAAATAGTGATGAAGAGAATGAAAGCAATGAGTCAATCAATGAGCATGAAGAAGCCAATGATCCAGTAGAAGATGAGGGTCAAAGTGTTGACCAAGATGATCATCAAGAGGGCAATCCATCAGTAGACGATACAATAGAGGTTGAGTCTGCTCATTAATACTAAAAGGGACTGTCTAAAAAGTCTGTTTTAGGGTAAAATACTCCAAAATTAAGGCCCAAAGAATGCTGCAAAATCAACATTCTTTGGGCCTATCTTTTTATATTTTGGGCGTAAAAACTACTTTTCGGACTGCTCCTTTTTAAAAAATATTTAGTTGCTGGCAGTCGTTGAAGAGAGTTCCAAATGATCTTTTAGTTCATTTGAAAGATTTAAACGGTCTTCATCAGAGACAATATAGTAATAGATACCATTAATTTTAGATCCTGAGCCTTTAATTTGATGTTGAGTTAAGCTATGACGTGCATCTTTGTAATTTTCTTGAATTTTCCACATCTCATCGAATGTTAAATTTGTTTTCACATTATCCTCAACAACTTTAAACATATCTCCAAACTTCGTAATCGATGAAATACTTGCACCTTTTTCAATAACTGCCTCAATAATTT
The DNA here is from genome assembly GCF_022808615.1 of Bacillus sp. FJAT-47783. GTDB lineage: Bacteria > Bacillota > Bacilli > Bacillales > Aeribacillaceae > Bacillus_BZ. The sequence goes on along the minus strand of NZ_JAKZKS010000028.1, from coordinate 12,363 downwards.
GGCGCTGTCGCTCTTGACGACCAAAATCACCGCGCGGATCTTCATATCTCATCCGAGAGTAGGCAAGAGCTTTCTTACCGTCTAGATGGATTTCTCCTTCTTTAAACGTGTATCCATCGTAAGTGAACGTAAAGCTATTTTGAACAGTCACTCCCCCAACAGCATCGACAATATCTTTAAAGCTCTCCATGTTTACTTTAACAAAGTAATCAACGGGTACATCTAGGAAATGTTCAACCGTGTTAATGGCCATTTCCGTGCCACCAAAAGCATAAGCGTGATTTATTTTATCTTGAATGCCTTTTCCGACAATTTCTGTACGAGTGTCACGAGGAATGCTAACCATTTCCATCGATTTTTTATTCGGGTTCACCGTCAACAAAATAAGGGAGTCAGAGCGACCACGATCACCTTTTCTTTCATCTACACCCATTAATAAAATCGAAATCGGGTCTTTTTTATGAAATTGAACTTCATTCTCCCGTTTATCCGATTTATCTCTTCCGATATCTTCTTGGATGTTAGCGACAGTTGACGATGCTTTATGCCATATATAATAGGCGTAGCTTCCTGTTCCGATAATAAATATTGCAAAAATGGCAAGAACGATCATCAAAAACTTTTTGCGTTTTTTCTTTTGTTTATTTGTTCTCATTGTTTTTCCATCCTTAATATGTGATTATTGTCCTAAATTCTATTATATTTTTGGATGTCATTTTCAGCAATAAGAAATTTGTAAAATATTGTAGTTGTTATTTAGGTTATGGAATACAATCGTAAATCATTCTTAAGAAACACTTAACATATTCTTTATTAACAACGTGAATATATACGGTAAAATTTATTTATAAGAAACCAACTGAAGTTTGGGGGATTTTTATGCAAATTAAAAAAGCGATCATTCCAGCCGCTGGATTAGGAACACGGTTTTTACCAGCAACGAAAGCACAGCCGAAAGAAATGTTACCTATCGTCGATAAACCAACGATTCAATATATTATAGAAGAAGCTGTAGAATCAGGAATTGAAGATATTATTATTGTGACAGGAAGAGGAAAACGGGCGATTGAAGACCATTTTGATAAATCGTACGAGCTTGAAGAAACGTTAGCAAAAAAAGAGAAATGGAAAATGTTAGAGAAAGTACAACGTATAGCTGACTTAGCTAATATTCATTACATTCGTCAGAAAGAACCGAAAGGACTTGGTCACGCAATTAGTTGTGCTCGTACGTTTGTTGGGGATGAACCGTTTGCCGTGATGCTTGGAGATGATATCGTACAAGCAGATATCCCTTCATTAAAACAATTAATTAACGTTTATGAAAAATATAAATCGCCAGTAGTTGGTGTGCAAAAAGTTAAAAAAGAGGATGTGTCAAAGTATGGGATTGTCAATTACTTTTCCCCAGCAATAGAGGAAAAAGTGTTTTCAATCCATGATTTAATAGAAAAACCATCAATTGAAAAGGCACCTTCAACAAGTGCAATAATGGGACGATATATTTTAACTCCAGAAATTTTTCGTATTCTTACACAATTAAAGCCCGGTACTGGTGGAGAAATTCAATTGACCGATGCGATAAATGTGTTATTAAAAACTCAACAAGTTCTTGCCTACCATTTTGAAGGTGAACGGTACGATGTTGGTGATAAATTAGGCTTTATTAAAGCGACGATTGATTTTGGGTTGCAGCGTGAAGAATTAAAGGATGATCTTTATCAGTATTTACAAGAACTCATGGAAAAAGTAAAAAACTGATGAATTGAGGTGCTGGTGTTGAGAGTTGCTGTTGCAGGTACAGGCTATGTAGGGTTAGTAACAGGTGTGTGCCTCTCTGAAGTAGGACATGAAGTGACTTGTATTGATATCGATAAGCAAAAAATTGATATGTTAGTAAAAGGAAAATCCCCTATTTATGAACCGGGGTTAGACGAACTTATTCAGAAAAATATGAAAGAGAAGAGACTCACTTTTACAACTGAATCAAAAGTCGCCTATAATGATAAGGAAATCATTATTATCGCTGTTGGGACTCCAGAAAACGAAGACGGATCGGCTAATTTAACATACATAAAACAAGTAGTAAAAGATATTCTTTCCCATATTAATGGTCCCGTTACACTCGTTACAAAAAGTACGGTCCCAGTTGGAACGAATGATACTATTAAACAATGGGTAAATGACTGGAATATTCACCAATATCGAATCGATATTGCCTCGAATCCTGAGTTTCTTCGAGAGGGGTCGGCTATCGACGATACGTTTTATGGAGATCGGATTGTTATTGGTGCTGACAGCCCAGAAATAGCTCATAAAGTCGCAAAACTATATGAACCCTTTAACATTCCGATTATTAAGACAGGCATTAGAAGTGCAGAAATGATCAAGTATGCGGCAAATGCTTTTTTAGCAACAAAAATTAGCTTTATTAATGAAATTGCCAACATTTGCGAAAAGGTCGGAGCAAATATTGAAGATGTTGCTAATGGAATTGGAACAGATAAACGAATTGGCCCTCAATTCTTAAAAGCGGGAATTGGCTACGGTGGTTCGTGCTTTCCTAAAGATACGAAAGCGCTTGTGCAAATTGCAGGTAACGTGCAGCATAAATTTGAATTATTAGAAGCTGTTATTCGAGTCAATCATCGCCAGCAAATGAAATTAGTAAAAAAAGCGAAAGAAGTGATTGGCTCCCTACAAGGAAAACGATGTGCAATTTTAGGTTTAGCGTTTAAACCGAATACCGATGATGTTCGTGAAGCAGCCTCTTTAGTTATGGCAAAACAATTACTAGACGAAGGTGCAACGGTTATTGCGTATGACCCAATAGCCATCGATAACGCAAAAGATATACTAGGTGATTTAATATCTTATACGAACTCGATTGAAGAAGCAATAAAAGGTGCGGATCTTGCGTTTATTGCGACTGAATGGGATGAAGTAAAGAAGTTTCCGGTTAATAAATTTACAGAATTAATGAGTACACCAAATGTACTAGATGGGCGTAATTGTTACTCCTTTGACACAGTAAAGAAGTTTAGATTAAATTACTATTCTGTTGGTAGGAAATAATTGTAAGAGTTATTTACTATGGTTATTTAAAACTACATATTGTAAAATTTAAAATAGTGTCTAATAAATATGCTAGGGTGGTTATAAATGGCAAAGATTAAAGTTATGACAATTTTCGGGACAAGACCAGAGGCAATTAAGATGGCTCCTCTTGTAAAAGAGTTAGAAAAATATCCAGAAAAAATTGAATCGATTGTTACAGTAACTGCACAACACAGACAAATGCTTGATCAAGTATTAGAAGTTTTCGAGGTTAAACCTGATTATGATTTAAATATTATGAAAGATCGTCAAACATTAGTTGATATTACAACTAGAGCACTTCAAGGCTTAGACGATGTAATGAAAAAGGTAAAGCCGGATATTGTACTTGTACATGGAGATACGACAACTACCTTTGCAGCAAGTCTTGCAGCTTATTATAATCATATTGCAATTGGACATGTTGAAGCTGGTTTGCGTACGTGGAATAAATATTCACCATACCCGGAAGAAATGAACCGGCAATTTACAGGTGTTCTAGCAGATATGCATTTTGCACCAACAAAAAAAGCTTTAAATAATTTATTGAGTGAAAATAAAAGCAAAGAGTCAATTTATATAACAGGAAACACAGCAATTGATGCTTTACAAACTACTGTAAAAGACGATTATAATCATGAAGTATTAGAAAAAATTAGAAAAGATCGTATGATTCTTTTAACTGCCCATCGTCGTGAGAACCTGGGTGAACCAATGCGCAATATGTTCCGTGCAATTAAGCGTTTAGTAGAGGAATATCGAGATGTTCAAGTTGTTTACCCAGTCCATTTAAACCCAGCTGTACGTGAAGTAGCAGACGAAATTTTGGGTAATGACGAAAGAATTCATTTAATTGAGCCTTTAGGTGTTCTTGATTTCCATAATTTCGCTTCAAGAGCACACATTATTTTAACTGATTCAGGTGGTGTTCAGGAAGAAGCACCATCTCTTGGAGTACCTGTACTTGTATTAAGGGATACAACTGAGCGTCCAGAGGGAATTGAAGCTGGGACTTTAAAGCTTGCTGGTACAAATGAAGAAACCATTTATAGTATGGCAAAAGAATTGATTGATGATGAAAACACGTATACCAATATGGCACAAGCATCGAATCCGTATGGTGACGGTAATGCCTCAATGAGAATAGTGAAAGCGATACTTCATAAATTTGGATTAGAAAGTGAAAAACCTAAGGAATTTAATATTTAATAACTCTTCAAGTCCGGTGAGTTTTTTCATCGGATTTTTAGCTTTTCATTAAATAGATTATTCGATTGAATAAAGCCTTAAATAACTTTTTATTGTTAATATTGACTTAAAGGTAAATTTATCATATAAATGATTGGGTAGTTTTAAAATTTTTTACAATAATTCTGAAAGACTACTGTCGAATTTAATTTTTCGATATAATAGCAGTTAAGTGTAGAATTCTTAGATAGACATAAAGGAGATTTTATCAATATGGATAAAAAGATTTGTATTATGGGGTTAGGCTATATTGGTTTACCTACTGCTGTAATGTTTGCAAATCATGGATTGAAAGTTCATGGTGTAGATATTAATGAGAAAGCTGTAAATCTAATTCGTAACAAACATCTTCATATAGAAGAAAACGGTTTGCTTGAGCGCCTCACTAAAGCAATTGATGATGGTAATTTTACGGTATCTACAAAACCAGAGGTGGCTGATGTCTATATTATTGCTGTACCATCTCCAATTAAGGAAGATAAGACAATAAATATCGACTATGTCCGTTCTGCTACAAAAGCTATCGTACCTTTTTTACAAGAAGGAAATCTAGTGATTTTAGAATCAACTGTACCTCCGAGAACAGTTGAAGATGTCATGTTGCCAATATTAAAAGAGACAGGATTAGAAATTGGTAAAGAGCTATTTGTTTCTCATTCTCCAGAACGTGTGATTCCGGGAAGAGTATTTGAAGAGTTGGTTAACAATGATCGTATTGTCGGTGGTATAAATGATAAGTCAAGCCATTTGACGAAAGAACTTTATGAGGTTTTTGTTAAAGGAACTATTCACCTTACTGATGCAACAACTGCTGAAATGGTTAAGGTTATAGAAAATACGTATCGTGATGTGAATATTGCGTTTGCAAACGAGTTAGCAAAAATTAGCGAGAATATCGGTGTGAACGTATGGGAAGCCATTAAGTTAGCTAACTATCATCCGCGTGTAAACATTCATTTACCTGGACCTGGAGTAGGAGGACATTGCATAGCTGTAGATCCTTGGTTCCTTGTTGAATTACAGCCTGATCTTGCGAAAATGATCCATTTAGCAAGAACGATTAACGATGGAATGCCTTCTTACACAGTTAATAAAGTTCAAGGAATCTTTAAGAAAAATGGTATTAATAACGGGCGCGTAGCAGTATTAGGTCTTGCTTTTAAAGGAAATATTGATGATATGAGAGAAAGTCCGTCTATTGATGTTATTCACCGTTTAGAAGAATTGGGAATCGATTACACGGCTTTTGATCCACATATTAAAGAAAATCAATTAGAGCGCCAAACTCAAGACTTATCTGAGGCGGTTAATAATGCTGACTTACTTTTAGTGTTAACAGATCACAATTATTTTAAAGAGCTAGTACCTGAAGAAATAGATGGAATTCGTTCTAAATTTGTTTTGGATACTAAGAACTGCTTAGATCGCTCAAAATGGGAAAAGGCTGGTTTTAAGTTTTTAACTCTTGGCGATTCTAAAAACTTTTAATTATTTTAGGTGATGCAGATGAAGGAAAAAATTTTAGGAGTAAGCGTGTCACCATTTAATTATGAAGAATTATGTGAATTAATTCTTCAGGACATTGAAGCAAAAAGAAAAGCTTTTATCGTTGCTATAAATCCAGAAAAAATAATGAAAGCTCAAGAAGATAAAGAACTTCAAGAGCTTTTAAATAAAGCTACCTACCAAATACCAGATGGCATAGGTGTTATATTAGCATCAAAGCTAAAGGGTGGAAAAATAAGGTCAAGAGTGACAGGTATAGACATGATGTTGAACCTTTGTGAACTGGCTGCGAAACACAATAAAAAAATCTTTTTATACGGTGGGAAGCCTGGTGTAGCGGAAGCAGCGAAAGAGAAGCTTTTAGACCAATTCCCTAGATTAAACATTTCAGGTGTACTAAATGGATATGAAAAAGATATAAACTTGATTCGTAAAACAATTAATGACGCAAAGCCAGATATTTTATTTGTGGCGCTTGGAAGTCCAAGGCAAGAGTATTGGATTGTTGATAACATGGATCTCCTCCATCCAACTGTTTTCCAAGGCGTTGGAGGTTCATATGATGTTATTTCAGGTAATATTAATCGAGCTCCACAATCTTTCCAACGTTTTGGATTGGAATGGTTATATCGATTAATGAAAGAGCCATGGAGATGGAAAAGGCAGTTGTTGCTGCCTAAATTTTTGATTCGCTCCTTAAAGAGATAATTTGATGAAATATTAATAGTTGAAAAACTTCATAAATATGCCTTATCCCAACATTTGTTGGGAGTGGGCTTTTCTTGTGGAAAGTGCCAACGATTGCCCTTATTATTGTTGCAGGAGGTTGAATGGTGAATAAGAGTTTAAACGCGATATTGTCAAAGTTTGAAGTGTTTCTTATCTTTTTTATTATATTGCAACCAGTGATTGATTTAATCACATCTTTTTCAATACTTGTGTTGGATATTAATTTAACGCTTGGTATAATCACACGATTTGCTGTAATGATGATTATTCTCATGTATATTCTTTTGGTTCCAAATTGCAAAGATAAAATAAAGATATTAACATATTTAATCCTTTTTGGTGTTGTATTAATTATAGGATTAATAAACAATTTGATAATAAAAGATCCTATTTCATTATTCTCTGAACTAAGAAATCTAGCCAAAATATCATATGTACCTATTGTGTTGTTTGGGTATTTACTAGCTATCAGTAGATTGAAAGAGAGAATTGATATAAAAAATAAAATTCAAAAAAATATCTATGTTTCTATGATAATTGTTTCACTAGTCATGATTTTAGCATCAATTACTAACACAGGAATTAAAAGTTATGATAGCATCAAGTTAGGACATCAAGGCTGGTTCTTTGCTGGAAACGAAATTGGTGCAATTATGGCAATCTCGTTTGCTGTAGTATTATATTACGCTGTGCAGAATACAGATTCTTGGAAAAAGACTTATTACTGGGTACCTGTTTGTTTGTTAATTTTTTCTCAATTAGTAGTTGGTACTAAAGTAGGGTATGCGTCAGCCTTAATAGTATTAGTTATTTCATTAATTACTTTTCTTTTAGAGAAATTTAGATATAGAGATAACGCTAGGATTACCAAAAAATATAATGTAAATTTAATTATAAACTCCGGTATATTAGCTGTTTTTTTACTGTTGACCCCATTTACTCCAGTAGCACATAATATTAACATTCATTTGTCGTGGGTAGGTTTGGATCAGGAGGATATTAATCATGAGAGTAATGATACTTCCACAGGTGAATCTAATACAACAGAACAAAGGGAAAGTGAAAAAGATCAAGCTGTTCAGAATATTTTATTAAGTGGAAGAGAACACTTTCTAGCTCAACACAAAGAGTTTTATGCGGAAGCTCCTTTGTCTCAAAAACTTTTTGGTATGGGGTACGAAGGTAATTATAAAGACGAAGGAAAAACAGTTGAAATGGATTTTTATGATATATTTTTTTCTCTAGGTATTTTAGGATTTGTCTTATATCTAACCCCGTTTGTATATTTTGCGTTAAAAGTTATATTATCAATTATCAGGGGTTATAAGAAAAAATTAAATAGTGAATTCGTTTTGTTTGGTTCTGCAATAATGCTGGGGTTAGGAATAGCATATACAGCTGGACATGTGCTAACAGCACCCGCAGTAAGTATTTACTTGGTTGTTTCGATTGCTTATGTTTATGTCTCTGTTGTGAATATAAACAGTAGTGCTTTTGAACAATAGCAATATTACTTAAACAACATTTTGCCTATCCAGATTTTTGGGTAGGTTCTTTTTGTAGATATTGTAAATATACCTTTAAGCAAAGGTTAGCATAAATATGGTTCATCATTGTAACTTGGGGGTGACATATAATCCATAACTTATTGTCCATTGAAAACATCTATTTCATATTCGTAATTGTGAAAAAATGGACAATTCGAGATCAGCACATACTTTATAGAAATTATCAACCCTGATTTTTGGTGATGAGCCATGTTTAGTAAAGAAAATATTGTTGGTTGTATAGTAGTAGAAAACAATTCTATAAAATCTATTGAAGAATTATAAAAAAGAAAACAAACTGTTTTATAATAAAGGTGTGATTTTTGAATTATCAAATATAAATAGGGAAAGAGGTGTACAAATAAAAAATAATACTGTTCGACGAACTTAGAAAAATATTATGTAATTGTATACGAGCTTGTTAAAAGTGTCTTTAAAAAATAATGGCAAAGGGTTTATCTAGGAGGACGAAATAGGATATGGGTCAAAAAATAAAAACTATTTTTTGTGTAATTGCTTTTTCATTTTTGTATTTATTGGTAATACCCCAACCTTTTTATGCTAATACAGGAGAAATAAGCGGGACTATTGAAAAAGTCTCTTCAATTACTGATTTTCACCTACAAAATGAAGAATTTGATTTAATGATTAAAAAAGATACATATTTTTATGTCAAAAGAATTGATAATAATACAACTATTAATATAGGAAACGATGAAGTTAATATAGAAGACCCCTCAAATCTTGATATTTTAGAAACAGTAGAAATCTCTGCTTTAACCATTGATAATAATATAGGGACTTTAACTCTAAAAAATGAATCAGCATTATATGCTGATCAAAAGTTAAATGAACAAAAAGGTACATTATGGACCTTGAAAGAGTTACCTGTTTTTGCTGAAGGTGATAATTATCTAAAAGTAAAAATAGGTTATTCTTTTTTTTACATACCAAAAAATAACGTGAATTATGTAAAAAATGAAGAGCTTAATCAACCGGATAGCGAGATTACTGAAGAGCTTAATCAACCGGATAGCGAGATTATTGAAGAGGTTGATCAACCGGGTAGTAAAACTGCTGAAGATACTAATCAAATAGAAACAGAAACAACACATCTTTCTCCTCGAAATGAAAAAGGTGTTGAAGTTGAATCAACAAATCAAACTGTACAGACTACTACTGTCCAATTTGATAAATATTTTAAAGTAACAACTGACAACTTAAGTGTATATGATAACAGCACAGGGGGATTGGTTAAAGTTGGAAAATTAGTAAATGGACAAGTTTATCCAATTGATGCGAAATTAGGAAATTGGCATAGGATAAAGTTTGGTAGTGGTTATGGTTATGTCTGGAAAGATGCAACACAACCAGCCGATTCAAGTAATTTAAAAAACTTAAATCAGGGTGAGGGGAATAATGGTAAAATTGTAAAAGCCCTCAATACACTCTCAGTTTATGATAACAGCTCGGGTAAACTAGTTCCTATTGGCTTCATTGATGTAGGAGTGGAATATCCTATAATCGATGAAATAGGAAGCTGGTATAAAATAGACTTTGCTGGTCGAATAGGTTATATTTATGCACCAGCAACAAAGTTGAATTTTTCTACTAGTGATAAATATTTCAAAGTAGTAGAAAACGATGTATCTGTGTATGACAACAGTACAGGAAGCTTAGTTAAAGTTGGAGAGCTATTGAAAGGACAAACTTATCTTATAGATGCCTTTATGGGAAATTGGCATCGAATTAAGTTTGGGAATGGATATGGTTATGTTTGGAAAGAAGCTACTATTCCATCAATAGCAGGAGAAATAAAAAATCTAAATAATGGCTTAAAAAATTCAACTCGAACATTCACTACTAAACAAGAATTATCAATATATGATAACTCATCGGGTTCATTAGTTTCATTTGGTAAAATGAATAAAGGTTTAACCTATCCACTTATTTCTATACATGGAAATTGGGTGAAAATTGATTATGCAGGTCGAATAGGTTATGTTTATGAACCTGCTGTTCAATTAAATTTTACTTCAAGTGATAAATATTTTCAGGTTAAAGAGGAAAATGTTACAGTTTATGATAATAGTGGTGGTACTTTAAAACCAGTAGGAAGCTTAATTAATAAACAATTCTACCCTCGTTTAAAAGACTATGGCAATTGGCATCAAATTAAGTATGGAAATAGTGTAGCGTATGTTTGGAAGGGTGCAACTCAAGTAGTTTTACAAAACCCTAAAATAAATAATGAAAACATAAATAAAATTCCAGATTCTAATAAAACATTTATAACGAAAAAAGATGTAGAAGTATATGATAATTCAACAGGAAAGCTAATATCATTTGGAATCATTAAGGAAAATAAAAAATATCCAATTATCGCTGACTATGGTAATTGGCTTCAAGTTGATTTTAGCGGAAGGATAGGATATGTTTATAAACCTGCAGTTCAAATAGGACCAATTTATAGATATTCGTATTATAATATTACACTTCAAGATTTTGTGGAAGTTCAAAAAAAGTTAAATCCACCTCCACAAACAGATTTATATAGAAATGAAAAAGCATTTGTTCATAGTAGTTTTGTAGACATTGTTGATCGTGGTGTAACTACCACTAGTGGCGTAAGGTTTAGAACTAAGCCTTACTTACAGGATGACTATATTTATGGAACATATCCAAACGGAACTACATTTATAATAAAGAATATTGTCAAAGGTGATAGTGTCAGTGGAAATGATACATGGTATGAAATAGAATATGAAGGTGAAATATTATATATTCACAGTTCGATTGCTAGTGTTACAAAAGTAGCCGTAGCGAAAAGCTCAGTTAAGGTCTATGAAGAACCTAGTTTAAGCAGTCATGTATATGGTTCTTTTTCAAGTGGAAATGTTGGGTACAACGTAAAAAGTGAAGTTACTGGAACCACAGTCAATGGAAGTAGTAAATGGTACGAAATAGGATATGTTACTTGGAGAAATGCCAAACAAGAAGACTTTGTTCCATATTTAGATCCTTCTAAAAACGATGTTTTTCAACATTTAGTGTTAAACAAAAGCACAGGTATATCAGTAGAACAAGCAAATACTATTTTAAGTGGAAAAGGTATATTACATGAAAAAGGACATGCCTTTATTGAGGCTGGAGAAATTCATTCGGTTAATGAAATTTATTTAATAGCTCATGCTCTACTAGAAACAGGACAAGGAACATCACCCTTAGCTGCTGGAGTTAAAGTAGGTAAAGATAAAAACGGTAATCCAGTTCTTGTGACAACAGAAAATCAATCACAATTAACAGAAATTAAAAAAGTTTATAATATGTATGGTATTGGAGCATATGATACTGATCCGTTAAAATTAGGTGCGATTCGAGCTTACAAAGAAGGATGGGATAATCCAGAAAAAGCAATCATCGGTGGAGCGGCATTTATATCAAGGGGATATTTTGAACGCGGGCAAAACACGTTGTACAAAATGCGCTGGAACTATGCATATCCTAATAGCTACGGTTCTTATCCTCAATATGCCACTGACATGGGATGGGCTTTGAAACAAATTCCGAGAATAAAACAATTATATGAAATGATAGAAAATCCAATTTTAGAATTTGATATTGTCAAATTGAAATAACGATGCATTTAACTGTATTTAAAAGCCTAGAGTTTCTGTTTAATAGACTCCTAGGCTCTTTTTTGGGAGAAAAAGAAAAATTGAATTTTTTAAAGCCCCCATTCCGCACCTAGAAATCAAAAGGGTGCGTTTTTTCTACCCACATTCGGCACCTAAGAATTATGGATGTCCAATTTTCTAAGGTGCCGTTTTTAAAATCCATCTATTCACATCTCTCTCGCCGTTTTTCTAGATTTTCCTTTCTTGTTCGACAATCATAATCGAGTTCACCCCAATTTTAGCTTACTTTGGTTGATTTTCTGCTTTCTTCGACACATAAAAGGAGAGATCATAGCCGGCCAGCTCTAGAATTCGCTTGCTTTGTTCTCCAACGTTGTCTGGTATATAACGCATGACCTGCTGTAAACGATAAAATAGAATCAACAGTTTTCAACAAATAAGAGTAAACAGATTTTCACAAATAAGACTCAACGTAATCGTCAAATAGAAACCACCTATGAACAAACTAACAAACGTGGGATAATCTCTTCAAACGAAAATTTGAGGAGGTTTTTTTATGGCAAAGAGTCCTAATTCAGAATTACGAAAGGAATGGGAAC
>NZ_JAKZKS010000027.1 GCF_022808615.1 Bacillus sp. FJAT-47783 | reverse complement strand
GCCCAACGATTAGCAACCTACTGATGATGATAAGGAACACGTTGGTAAGCCGTATGCCTTAATAGGGCACGTACGGTTTGATGAGGGGGTAGCCTTGAAAGAGGTTACCCTACTCTATACCCTTAGTAGGTGCTTTCTTCTAACCTTTTGAGTGCTTTCTCATATGCTGCCTTTCTTTCTCTTTCCTCCCAATCGAGTCTTTGTAAAATTCGCTGCCAATATATATTTCCTTCATCAGCGTAAGATTTTGCAGTTTCTCTCCACAAATATGCTTCGGCCTCTTCAAGGACAATATAATGCCGACTATGGATTTTAAAGTGAGGCATACCATCATCTCTGATTAGACTATATATCGTAGACGGACTTGTTCGAAAATGATTTGCTGCTTCTTTGATAGTTAGAACTGTCCTGCCATAGTAGTTTTCTTTATCCTTTTTTGCAAAATTCTTAATTTCATTAGAGAAACTGGCTAATTCTTCTCTTATTATTTTCCTAAGAATATCATCAATCATTTTTGGTTCCTCCTTTGTTTTATGAAATTTAGCAATTTCAGACTGTACAGTTTTTACGTCCCAATTATTGTCTGGATCAGACCAACCTGATTTTTTATAATTTTCAAGTGTTTCTTTAATTTCCTCTTCATTTAGAATTATTCTAGATTTAACCTTTCTATGGGGCATTGCTCTAGAAAACGTTAATTGCCGTATTGTGGATGAGCCGATACCAGTCATTGAGGATACTTCTTTAATGGTTAGGTATTTCTTAGGTATATATTGTCCACTCTGATATAAGTAGTTAACCGAAGTACAAACTTCTTCCCTAATTATGGTTTCCAAAAGGAATTCAAAAGAAAAACTATTTAACTGCATGTCTATTCATTTGCCACCTTCCTTTTTATAAGATGTTTTGCCACACTAATTCTCCAATTTTATGAGAGTCTATCCTCTTTCCTTCCAAACTAACTTTGAAGTCATGCTTCTTATAAAAGTGTACTAATCTATCTAAATGGTCACTATCAACATTTGATATCCAGCCTGAGATATTATTTATATTTCTTGCTTTTGCAATTTGTATAAGATTGCTAAGAAGTATACTTCCATAACCGTGATTAGAAAGAGGCTCTGCAATTTCAATATCCGCTAGAGAAATCATGTTAAAGTCTGCATTAAAAAAAGCCTTTAACATGGGGTCAGGGTAGTGAGTCCCATCTTTAGAAATAACTCTTATCCCTAGAATAATGCTTGTTTCTTCATGGTTTGGAATGTCCTCATAGAAGTGTCTATATAGAATTAATATTTCTTCCCCTTTTGGAATTGTTGATATTATTTCAAATCCTCTTTTTGAAATCAATTTATTATGGTACTTCACCTCGTATTCAAGATCGTTTTTTCGTTGTAAAGGTGATATTCTATTTTGATTAAAAAGTTCATTAAGGAAATCCATTAGACATTCTCCGTTCTATAATTTAGAAATAGATTTAAACAATATAAAAACGAAGATACGTTCGTCTTTTATCTAATCTATTATATAATCTATGGTACTATTCAACTACAGAATTTTACAAATTGATTATAGGGATATTAGAAAGGTCTTATAGGTTTGAATATCACCCAAAAATCAGTTGTTAACAGCCTCTGAAATCAATTTTAGGTATGCTACTTATATATAAGCATTAAATTTATTTTTTCTGTATTTAGCCCTTAATATCAAGGTATTTACTCCATTATCTTGAAGAGTCGTTATGTATAAATTTTTCAAAAGATAATGGAGGAGATACACTTGAAACGAACAAATCACTTAAGAAAAACAAAGGAAAATGTAATTGTTGAGTTCCATCACGAAAATTTCCTTTTTATGATTACACGCTTTAAAAGAATCAACTGGCAGCAATACAAGGGGTTCACTCAATATCAGTACTTTTTATTTGTATTCGACAAAAGGTTGGAAATGGTTAATAAAGAGAATTCTTTAACAACCGATGTTTTTAATACAAAGGTCAGAGGTAATGTTTATGCAACCTTTGAAGATCTAAAGCAAAATATAGATGCTATTTTGAGTGAGTATATTTTAGTTGATGATGAGATTTTCGAGTGTTTAAAATTGGTTGGAAAATTAAATCCTATTTATTTAAACAAAGATGAGGAGTAAAACCCTTGTCTTTTTTAATTACTAAATTTCCGAATGTGTAAAAAAATTCTTGTTCTGAAAATGCAGTGATCACCTCATAAATGTTGAAGTAAACAGTAGAGGGAGGTGTGAATATTGCTTAAATTGAAGGTAGAAGAATTAGTAGAAATAAATGATTTTTATAATGGTGCATCTAGGGTAACGATAACCAATGCAACAGGCAATATGGTTCTTTTTGAACTTTATGATGGTCGTGACATAGAAGAATTCATTCTTAGTAAGAGGGATTTGATAATGGTACTTAGAAATTTTTATGTAGAGGATATTTGTGACATTGTTCATTCAGGAGTTTATGGTTTTATGGATGTAAAAGTAGATAAAACAAGTGAACATTATCCTGTGCAAATCTCTGTTGAAGATGGACATAAGTATTACTGTAATTTAGAGGAACTTAATTACATATATGAAATAATTGATTACCAAAAAGAAGTGTTAACTTTATAAAGGTTTGATTGAAGACAGAAATGGTGAACTAAAGACAGGTCATAATGATTTCATGTGAGAGAAAATCATATAAAGCATAGGTAAAATAGGTGACTAAAAGGCTCCGCTCAATTATTGAAACTATTATATTATGCGACAAAGTTTATGATAAAATAGGAATAAAGTTGGAAATTGTTGTTGAGGAGGAATAATATATTATGGCTGTAAAAGCAGATATAGATTTTCAGAAAGACTTATTTGATGCGGCGACTAGGATGCGAGGAAGTATCACTCCATCAGATTATAAACATTATGTATTACCATTGATATTTCTACGGTATGTATCATTACGTTTTGATAAGCGAAGAGCACAAGTTGAAGTAATGGAGAGGCTAATGACCTCTCCTGTTGTTATTTTACCCTATCCAACGTTACGGAGAACCGTATCACAAGTAAAAGTAAAGCAGAAGTTTGAAATTACTATTTAGTATTAATTATTTTCTGGTTGCATACTAAATGTTAAATATTTCATTTAGAAAGTGAGGATCGTTGACAAAGACTGTTCCACGTGAAACAATATTCCCATTTTTACCGAAAATCCTCTCAATCAGAGTATAATAAAGGTGGATACATAAAAATTGTTGACATAAGGAGGATATAATGAAAAAGAATGTGCATGTTGTTGGTGCTGTCATTATAGAAGATGGAAAAATTTTATGTGCGCAAAGAGGAGAAGATAAATTATTGCCTTTGAAATGGGAGTTTCCAGGTGGAAAAATTGAAAAAGGTGAGTCACCAGAGGAAGCATTGCGTCGGGAAATTGAAGAAGAAATGGACTGTAAAATCGATATTGGTGAACAAATTGAACATACAGTTTACGAATATGATTTTGGAATTGTTCATTTGACGACTTTCTCTTGCCGAATTATTGAAGGAGTTCCTGTGTTAACGGAGCATATGGCTGTTAAATGGTTAGAACCCCATGAATTAAAGTCCCTAGATTGGGCGCCAGCGGATATCCCGACGATTGAAAAATTATCTGAGATCGAGCTTTCGAAAAAGTAGAAGTAGAGAGGCTATTCCATAAGTTCAATTAAACCAATTATGGATGGTCTCTTTTTTTATTCGGTCAGTTGCCTATTCGATTTGGATAAACAACTATTGCGTACAATGCTTGTTCACATTAAAATGGGGATAACAACTAAACGGTAAAAAATGGTGATCAAATGGGTAGTTTTATTCAAAGTTTAGAAGCATCTTTACATAAAGGTTTTATTAATCAACAATCTAGTAAGATTGGAAACTATAAACTTAAGTTATTGGTTAATAATACCGAGTCAAATTATTAGTAAAACAAAAACTTCGGTTCTTGATAAAAAAAGTACCGTATTCGTTATTCTTGAAAGTGCCAATTAACCTCAGAAACGAGATATACAGATAAGTTCTCAGTTAATATAAGTCAAGAACTTGTTTTTGAAGGTCCATAATTCTCAAATAGAACATTTAGGTTATTTAATTACAATAAATTGTTATAACAAAGATTCTTTTTATTATAATATTACTCTTTAAATCACATATGAATGGGGTGAAAGATTAATGTCTATAGCTTATTATTATAGTCTTTTAAGAAAACAGCAGAATCAGTATCAGAGGCTCCAAAATTGCAAGAGACAACTGGTTGAGAAACAGCAGGAATATTCCTCTTATCGGCAGAATGTGACAGATCCTGATCTTTCTTCTAATACATGGCATGGAACACTTGCGACGAGGTTTCAAGAGATCAGACTGGAAGGTATGCTTCAATCTTACTTAGATATAGAGATAGAACAATTTAGTAATGTTTTTACAGCTTTGGATAACACAATACAGCAAATTCAAAGTGAAATTAACTCTACTAAGCAAACAATAGCCGATCTTGAGGCGAAGCTTGCTGAAGAAATAATCCATAAAAATTCGTAAAATAACTATTTAATAGTACGATAATATGAAAAGTTGAACTGATCCAAACAGGAGGTGTACATGAAATGGAAGCAGAAATCAATTTCAAACAAGATGAGATTGAGCGAGCGCTTTCTGAATTAAAATTATCTACTACAGCTCTCCAAGCATCGTTTCCTTGTGACATTACCGGTAATAATATGCTAGAGGTTGTAGATAAATTGAATAAATTGAATCAAACAATAAACCAATTAACGGAAGCTTATAAAGTGTTACTTTTAAAGAATGAAGAATTAACTAGCCAATCTGTTCAGTTGATGGTAGAGGCTGATCTACAGATTTCCTCTAGTATAAAGTCAAGATTAGGAGGTGAACGATGGTGAAAACGTTAGAAGTGCAATCTTTTCAATCCGGATTGAATCAAATTTTGGAAAAGTTGAAGCAGCTGGAAGAACAGATAAAACAAGTAGAAAAAGCTGTAAGGGGGATTGTTTCTCTTGAGGATTCCCTTAAAGGGAAGGGAGGTCAATCCATTAGATCCTTTTATCAGGATTGTCATCAGTCATTTTTAGTATTTTTTCAGCAGGTTATTCAACATTATGAAACCACTTTGAAAAGCATTAAAAATGCAATTCAATCAGTTGAACCCAGATCAGATGGATTTATCAGCCAAAGTTTTTTGCAACACGAGTTAGAAGCAGGGCTTAACAAGACAAGAGACATAACAATGGAGCTAACGAACGAGACAAACAATACAATATTAAGTGTCCAAGATATTGTGGAGTTACCAAGAATTGATGATCAAACTTTTTTCCAGTATGTCGATGAAGCTAAACGTCAAAAGGAACATACAATTGAGAAGTTACATATTTTTGATCAAGAACAGACAAGTGCTCTTGATACAGTCGAGCAGGATCTGCAAAAAATGAGACAATATGTCCAGCAGATTCAGACGTTGTTTACGAATGGCACTCTTTCTATTGATACGTATTCTCCTAATCGCTCCTATAGTAACAACCAGAATATAGGTGATCCAAATTCAAATTCTTCAATTGCAAATAATCAGAGGGTTTTAACGAATGGGGTGGAAGTAGCTGATCCTCAAAATATCCCAGATATGGAATGGGATCCGACTCCGACATTAGGGTTGAATTTTGATCAGTGGAAGGAACAGCCAGTCAATGCTGGAACTAACCTTGGAGTTCTAACAGCTACCGCCTATGGAGCTGCAAAAGATGTAAAACTTGCTAACAAAGGATTTGGAGTATCAAGAACTACTAAAGTCACGGGCCAAGGAAAAGAAAGGGTCGTTGTAAAAGTAAATAAGCCTGAATTAGGGGGCTTTAACAAAAAAACCTATTCAGGTACAAATGCTACAAATTATAACAAGTTATATAAGCTAGTTGATCCAATGACTAAAGTAAAAGACTCTTTTAAATGGTCTAGTAATCGTATTGGCTATATTGGAGTAGGGGTTACAGTTACAGGAGATATTGTTCATGGTGTCCAAAAAAATCAAACAGGAAGTGAAATTGCAGGAAATGTCACAGGTGATGTTGTAGTAGCTGGGGCTTCAATTGCAGCAGCGGCCTATACAGGAGCAAAAATAGGAGCTTTGGTCGGATCGTTTGGTGGTCCGGTGGGGTTTGCTGTTGGAACTGTTGCCGGAGCTGCAGCTGGGATAGTGGTGACATCTTTGCTTAGTGATTTTAAATTCATGGATGTTGATAATGATGGAAAATCAGATTCTATCGGTGACGCGATTAAAAAAGGAACGACAGGCTTAATTAATAAGGTAGGCTCTTGGTTTAAATAATAGAGTAAGAGGTGTCATTCTTGAACAATCAACTAGATATCGACCGTGTTACAAAATCTTATTTAAAGTTTCAAACTCCTAAAGAAAACAGAAGCAATATTATTGTTTTTTTTCTGATTCTTCTTGATGCTTTTGGACTGCTACCAATTGTGGCAGAGCCATTTTCCCGTGACTTTTTTATTGCGGCTACTATTCCAATTTCCATCATTCACCTATGGGCATTTTTGTATATTTTTGCCCCGTACAAATATGAACGTTCTTACTATTTATTCTTCGGCTTCTATGGGGTTATCAATACCTATGTATATTTTCTTGTCAGCCAGAAGCTTTTGTATGCAAACATTGGTACAGAGGGACCTCTGCCCTTTATTATTGGACTTATATGCCTAATAGGATTGATAGGTCTTCTAAATTGGGTTAATCTTAAAGCTTTATATTCAGGAACCTATGCGAAACTTCAGCAAAAGGGTGCAAATGTAAATATTTCCCGCATTATTGCAGCGTCTGGATTAGGTTATGTTATTGCACAGTTAATCCTTACTTATATTTACAGTGAATCAGTTCGAATGATGATTTTCATTTTACTTTTATCCATCTTATCAATTTTCACTGCGTTTTGTTCTGTTTATATTCACCGATATTTCTTTATTTTAAAAAACTACGAGACGGTAAAAAAAATTCATCCGAATTTTGGATTGCCTAAAAACTTAAGAAAATAAGCTACCTATCGTAATTAGCTCTAAAGTAGGACAATATTATTTAGAAAGGGATAATTGCCATGAATGTTATATTGTCTAATAAAGATATCTTTCTACTAATGAATATTCTAGGGGCAGAATCTCTAATCGGCATTTCAAACCCCTTTTTACAGCATAGTAAAGAAGATATGGAGAAAGAATGGGAAAGAACCTTTAAAAAACTCCATAACTTGGGTTTTGTTGACTTTGTAGAGAGCGAATTAAAGTTTGATAAGACATTTATTCACTCAATGTGGGTGATGGCAAGGACAAATGTAATCGTTGAGACCATGACTGATGATCTGGACAAAAGCCTGTTGTATTTTAATAAGGAAGCTGTCACAGAGTGCAAGAGGTTAGAAGAAGAGCAATACTTAGTTCTCGTCCATGGGACTCCTGAGTGGACTTGGAATCATGTTCTCTTACCACGTATGCTGATGGGGCAAGAGAACCTTCCAATCCGATCCACAGACACCCTGCTAATTACTCCAGATGATTACAAAGTATATTGTGAAAGGTGTGAAATACATAATCCAGAGGAGTTGTCTAAAAATAACGAATTAAAAAGTAATAGCTTGATCGTTAGACAGTTCAATAAATCAATCCAAAGGAAAAAATATTCGAAGAGAATGATGATGTTTTATCGGTTGAATAAATGTTGGAATGTAGAGGGACTTCATGTTCTTGCCTCGCCATCATATAATTGGACATTAAAGATGGTGAATAGAAATGGACAAGAGTGGCTTGAAGCAAAACAAGGAACAAGTAAAGACATATTAAAAGAAGTACTAGATGTAATAAAGTGTGTGAAACAGGAACAGCCAGTCAAATAAAGAGAAGGTGTGTAAGGACATTGCTATTTAAAAATAAAGATCATTTAGACCTAAATAAAAAATGGTACGGCGTCGGAATCATGTCAGAAAACGGTCTATCGGACGAACAATATGATAGGCTAACAAATAAAATTCTAGATGCCGTTAACAATGTTGGGATGACGTCCGACTTGATTAGAAAGGAATGGGATGAAAAGCAATTAAATATTCTTAATCAACGAATTCAGAATCGAAGGTTATCTGATCCATGCTTCATTGTAAATGAAATGGTTCCTGAACTTATTGAAAGAGAGAAAAAGCTCCTGGAGAAGAATCATAAGTGGAGAAAGATGCTTGGCCTTCTGATGCCAATTGAATACATGGCTGCAGAAACTAGAGCGATATTTAATTTTCGTCACACACTTCTCTATACTGATGATTTGGAAGAAGTAGTTGAATTTCTCAAAACGAGTAACTAAACACACCATTTACTGGTGTGTTTTATACTACTTTGTAATGAAGCAAGAGTTAAGATATCTTTTACTGATAAAGCTCTACAAATCGCCCGTCATTTATTAAGAAGTATAGGTTAGGTGCTTAGCGCATAGTGAGGGGATAAAATGAAAAAAAGAAAAAAAGACATCTGAAGCTTGAACAAAGACAAAAACAAAAGAAGAAAAGGGATTTGGAGAAAAGAAAAGAAAACGTAAGGAAGAAGCATTTAATAGGGAGAAAGAGTCGACGGCAACAAAATTTTTTCGATCGCTAAGTATATTGTTACTTTTAGCTCCAGGTTGGTATTTGCTGACAAGTCATCTTGAAGCTGAATATACAGAACAGGCGTTGATTAAACCTTATTATTCGTGGATCAAAACCATTTCAGTCGGATACTGGACTATTGGGTATAATCCTAGATCTTGCTCATTTCTTCACATTATTGGCAGATTTACGTAAACATACAGAGGACTTGTTGGTTTCTGTATACCATTGTGTAATGTTTATGTAACTTGGACTTGGTATATTAACTTATTTTCTTATTGCTTAAATCAAACTCCCCCTCTAATTGGATAAACAACTATTGCGTACAATGCTCGTTCACATTAAAATGGGGATAACAACTAAAAGGTAAAAAATGGTGATCAAATGGGTAGTTTTATTCAAAGTTTAGAAGCATCTTTACATAAAGGTTTTATTAATCAACAATCTAGTAAGATTGGAAACTATAAACCTAAGTTATTAGTTAATAATGCCGAGAAAAATGAATATATTTTAACCTCTTTATTAGAGGAATTAGATCATTGTACGTCCTTTCTGTTTTCTGTTGCTTTTATCACAGAGAGTGGATTAGCTACGTTGAAGTCTCATTTTCTTGATTTGAAACATAAAGGAATTAGCGGGCGGATTTTAACGTCAACGTTTTTACATTTTAATCAGCCAAAAGTGTTCCGTGAACTCATGAAGATCAGCAATTTAGAAGTACGTTTAACGAATTTAAAAGGTTTTCATTCGAAAGGATATATTTTTACTCATAATGACTACTATTCATTAATTGTCGGAAGTTCGAATTTAACGGCACATGCATTAAAAGTTAATTATGAATGGAATGTGAAACTTACATCTCATGAAAATGGAGAAATCGTTCATCACTTTAAACAACAATTTGAAGAAGTTTGGCAAGAGGCGGACATATTAACGGCACAATGGATTGAAAACTATGAAAAGGTGTATGAACAGCTTTCAAACAGAAAATTATCCGACCAAGTCATTGAGTTGCCAAGCTCTTATGAACCGAATGCTATTCAAGAAGCGCTAAAAATACACCCGAATAAAATGCAGCAAGCGGCTTTACAAGAAATTGAAGCCCTTCGATTAGAAGGTAAGAAAAAGGGGTTAGTGATCTCTGCCAAAGGTACGGGAAAAACCTATCTTTCAGCATTTGATGTAAGACGATTTGCGCCAAAACGGATGTTGTTTATTGTTCATAGAGAACAAATTTTGCATAAAGCGAAAGAGGATTTTCAAAAAGTCCTTGGTGGACCAAGTAAAGACTTTGGTATTTTGGCATGAACGAATAAAGAAACAGAAGCGAAATACTTATTTGCGACCATTCAAACGATATCAAAAGAACATTATTTAACTCAATTTGATCCAGAAGCATTTGAATATATTTTAATCGATGAAGTACATAAAGCAGGGGCTTCGTCCTATCATCGTGTTATTCATTATTTCAAACCACAATTTTTGATGGGAATGACGGCTACTCCTGAACGGACAGATGATTTTAATATTTATTCATTATTTGATTACAATATTGCCTATGAAATTCGCTTGCAAGAAGCATTAGAAGAAGATATTCTGTGTCCTTTTCATTATTTTGGTGTTACTGACCTTGAATATAATGGGGAAATAATCAATGATGCAACTATTTTAACCAGGCTTGTTACGGAAGAGCGGGTGCAGCATTTGGTTGAAAAAATTGAATATTACGGTTTCTCTGGAGAGAAAGTTAGAGGGCTGATTTTTTGCAGCAGGAAAAAAGAAGCTGAACAACTCTCGATAAAATTAAATGAAATGGGGTATCAGACGGTCGCTTTAACAGGGGATCATTCTCAAGAGGAACGGGAGCGACGTGTTCGCCAATTAGAAAATGGAGATCTTGACTATATTTTAACCGTAGATATTTTTAATGAAGGAATCGATATCCCGAGTATTAATCAAGTTGTTATGTTAAGACAAACACAATCGAGTATTGTTTTCATTCAGCAGCTTGGAAGAGGCCTCCGTAAGCACGAATCGAAGAACTATGTAACGATTATCGATTTTATCGGTAATTATAAAAATAATTACTTAATTCCAGTCGCACTATCAGGTGATCGAACACAAAATAAAGACAATATTCGCAGAAAGATGATTGATACAAGCTATATTAAAGGCGTGTCAACGATTCACTTTGAGGAAGTCGCTAAGAAACAAATTTTGCGATCGATTAAAGATACCCGACTAACCAAATTAGCAATGCTAAGAGAAGCATTTAATGAGTTAAAAAATCGACTAGGAAAAATTCCTTTTTTGTATGATTTCATCACAAATCATTCAATAGACCCGCTCGTAATTGTAAATGAACATAGCAATTATTATCAATTTTTATTGAAACTTAATGAAGATATCCCAGTCATATCGGTTTATGAAAATCAAGTATTAACGATGCTGTCACAAGAAGTGTTGGATGGAAAACGGAAGCATGAACTACTTTTATTAGAGATGCTACTTGCTGAAGGAGAAGTGGAATTCGATAAGTATCTTGTTTATTTACGAGAATCGAATTGTTCAACAGATGAATCGGTTATCGCCTCCGTTCAACGTATATTTGATTTATCGTTTTTCACGCGAAGTCATCAAAAGAAATACGGGGAGCAACCAATCATTAAATTGACGGCAGATAAAAAGTATATACTTAATCCCACGCTACGAGCTAGTTTAAGTGAAAATCAATATTTTAAGGAATTGGTCCAAGATATTATTAAAAGTGGGATAGAGAAAAATAAAACGTTTCGCAGTGACGAACCTTTCACGTTATATCAAAAGTATTCGCGAAAAGATGCATGTAAGCTATTAAATTGGGAAAAAGATGAAAGCTCCACTGTTTATGGCTATAAAACAAAATACCAATCTTGTATTATATTCGTTACCTATCATAAACAGGATGAAATTGATTCTAGTGTAAATTACGGTGATGAATTTCTCAGTCCAGATTTGTTCAAATGGTATACAAGAAGCAATCGAACACTAAAGTCAAAAGAAGTGCAAACGATTATAGAAGCAGAAAAGAATGGAATCGATATTCATATGTTTGTGAAAAAGGATGATGATGAAGGAAGGGACTTTTATTATTTAGGAAAAGCGGTCCCTGATCCATCTAGTATCGAACAAACAACGATGAAAGATAAAAAAGAGAAGGATATCCCAGTGGTACATATGAATATGGTGATGGCGAACCCTGTTCAACATCAGTTATATCACTATATTAAGAACATTGGTAACAATTAATAGCTAAATATAAAAGCGAAGCTACGTAAAAAGAGCTTCGTTTTTATATTTAAGAACCTAAGTACATTGATAGTGGGATCAGGCATAATTTATTTTGAGTTTGAGAGTAAACTATAGTTAGAAAGGTTGTTCACATGGAATCCATTGTAGATCGTGGACAGTCAAGTATTTCACTCAGCGTCAAGATAAAGCTGAAGCACTTTTAAGAACAACGATTGAAAAATTATTGAGAATAATGAACGTTACACCTATTGTTTCGCATTTACGTTTCTTCATTCCAGATGAAAGAGCTTATCTCCCAATTTGGCTAATGCCAGTATAAAAGCTTTATTATAATAAAAAGTTGGCACCCAAAATAGTTGCCAACTTTCCAGAAAAATTAAAATAGAAGGTTACAGATTAAGAGCATTGAGATTTCAATGCTGTTATAAAATATGTTTAGCGATGATCCGATCAAGCTTTCGAATATTTACTTTCTTATTCAAGTTTAATTTAAAACAACCGGCTTTCGTCCATAATTCCAATTCTGCATTAGCGTCTAGCATACCACCATTTTCACTTGAATACATGATAATAGAGTTAAAGGGGATTGTGTAAATTTCAACTTTTTTCCCTGTTAGTCCCTGACGATCTGCAATAATGAAGCGCTTATTTGTTACGACAGCTACGTCTCTTACGGTCTTATAAGCTACTTCTACTGATTCATCGTCAATTAGTATTTCTTCTATTTCTCTAGGTACAGGAACTTCCTCATAGAAAGTCCACGACATAATTGTACTAACATCCGCCATAAGCACTCGACCTCCAAATAATGTAAAATCTAGCGTTTTTATTATATAGCACATATTTACATAAGTAAATGTTATTGAAAGGGTATATCACTTATAAATATTATCGGGTTTTATTTGAAAGCACTGCGTCACATGAACTTTTAATCTGAACTAAGTAGATAAAAACTATAACAAAGCCTTTTTGATTCTTCAGTAACCATTCTAGGTTATGGATTGATTAACGTTTATGAAGGGAAGGTAGTCCCGCTAATAGTGGATGATGGGGAGTAGCTTTGATAAAGTGAAGTGATGTGAAACATTAAGGTAACAGTCCTCTTAAAGCAGATGTAGGCTCTTGGTTTAAATAATAGAGTAAGAGGTGTCATTCTTGAACAACCAACTAGATATCGACCGTGTTACAAAATCTTATTTAAAGTTTCAAACTCCTAAAGAAAACAGAAGCAATATTATTGTTTTTTTTCTGATTCTTTTTGATGCTTTTGGACTGCTACAATTGTGGCAGAGCCATTTTCCAGTGATTTTTTTATTGCGGCTATTATTCCAATTTCCATCATTCACCTATGGGCGTTTTTGTATATCTTTGCTCCGTACAAATATGAACGTTCTTACTAATTATTCTTCGGCTTCTACGGGGTTATCAATACCTATGTATATTTTCTTGTCAGCCAGAAGCTTTTGTATGCAAACATTCGTACAGAGGGTCTCTGCCATTTATTATTGGACTTATATGCCTAATAGGATTGATAGGTATTCTAAATTGGATTAATCTTAAAGCTTTAGAAGTTTTAATGTTGAAAATAAATTTTTCCTGTTTATCAAAGATTTGTGTGAAAAAATGAGACAATTTACTTATTTGTTACTGATATTGGGAAATATTTCTTTTTGAATGGAAAATGATATAATAATATAAAATGTAAAAAGTTAATATTTTGGTAGATATTAACAAAGTACAAATCATGCTTTGGAGTTCTATTTATTCTTTTATCAATCACCTCGAAGAACAACATAAGGAAATTATTGAAAACAAATGGATCATTTGGGTTGTTGTTTTAATTGTACTACTGGCTGGAAGTGGCTATGCATTTTCTGGTAAGCTGAAGTGGAGCTGGCCGAGTTTGGGATATTGGTATAGGATGTAAACCTAAATAAATTAAAATAGCCGTTCTCTAAAATATTAATGTTTACTACTTACTACAATAAAAATAAATTATAGGGTTGAATCAATGATTACTGTATCTAATTTAGAAAAATTATATGGAAAAAATAAAGTCTTAGACAAGCTCAATATTAAATTTAGTTCAACAGGTACTGATATTATAGTTGGTGTCAACGGTTCTGGGAAGACCACCCTGTTAAACTGTATATGTGATATTACTCCTTTTCAAAATGGCGACATTCAGGTAGATTCCATTGACCATAAAGAGAAAGAAGCAAAACTGAAAATGTATTATATTCCTTCTGATTTCTATCTTCCTGAGTATTTGTCGGGAAAGGAATATGCGGACTTTGTTTTCAATCGATATGAAAACGCAGATGAACAATTTTTTCAGTTTGTTATTGAACTATATCATTTGAAGGAAGCTATTTATAAAAAAATTAGTGGCTACTCCTATGGGATGAAAAAAAAGCTGCAAATAGCCGTGTCTCTGTCCTTAAGGGTGCAGTATATTTTCGCTGATGAAGTTTTTAATGGCTTGGATTATGAGAGCTACCTTTTAACAGAGTATTTAATTAATAGGCTATCAGGAGATCGGAAATTCATTTTAATTACCCACAATATGGATTATATTAATCGTAATCCACAGGCGGATGTTTATTTATTGAGCTACGGAAAAATGCAAGTAATGAAGGATATAAGCAAAATTGAGGAAATAGTAATTAATAATGGAGAATTAAAAAACTACTATGACAAAATTGACCGATTCCTTAACGATAACCAAAATTCTACTAAATGAAGTTTTTAATAACATTTTATCCAATAGTATTTTTAAAAAGAGAAGAAACAGGTATATTTTACTTGCCTGCTTGGTTGTGGCTTATGTCCTGTACTTTCTTTTGAATGTGTCTGAACTGAATAAGATTTTTGTCAGTGAAGCCGAGACAACTATGGAAATGCGTAATATCTTATTTTCGAGTCTCACCAATGTTATCCTAATTATTTCGGGTATAATTTATCTCATTGTTACGATTTCTTTTTCCATTACGAATAGAATGCAATATCAGCTCAAAATTTTGCCATTTGAGAAAGGTAGTATTTGGCTGGGGAGTATTTTCTTTCAATTGTTATTGGGATATAGTTCTTTTTTGATTATCTTTGCTATTATTATCCCTTTGCTGAAGCTTTTTCATTTTTCTTTATCACTAAATTTATTGATTTTGGTCTATTGTCAGCTCTTGTTTTTGGGCAGTGTGTGCTTCTATTATTTTGTGTTTTACTCTGTAAGTAAAATCTTGAAGCTCACGTATTACAACATTAATAATATGATATTAGTTGTTTTTCTTTTCTTTTACTTTTTCATTTTCCGATTCAAAATCGATTTGCAAGTCAAATCTATGAAGTTGCAAATTAACCATATTTTTGTTCTAATATTGATTTTCTTGCTACTTGTTCTAACTGTTTTGTTAGCACTTGCCATTTATTTTCTTCAATCCAAAAATAGTGAAGAGATGTATTCTTCGTCAGATTTTTATTCGACACGGTATACCATTCCGATGAATCAAGTGACATTCATTTTATTAGGGACATTTAGGAATAAGCTCACAATAAGATTAATTGGAATCGTAGCGCTCTTTTTCAGCTTATCCTATATTGATACGAAAGATTTTGTCATTGCCATGACAACTCTTGTTTTTGTATATCCTGTGATTGCATTTTCAGCAATTCGTTATTATAGTACAACGGTATCTTACCGGAAAATGAATCCATTTTTTGGACTTACTCCGTTCCGTGAGACGATCATAACCACATTCGTAAATTGGCTAATAAATCTCCCATTGATTATCACAGCGATTGGACTTCAAGGAGATTATGAGAAAACAGCATATTACGGTTTTATCATTTTTGAGGCAGCACTTATCATGGGTATTATATTCCCCAAAAATAAAAGCTCTGTTAATGAGTTCTCTGCGTCAGTTCTATGTGTCATTATCGCTGTTTCCCTATACCTAATTTCGAAAAGCTTCCTTATATTCATAAGCATATTATTGGTTCTTACTCTTATAAAATATTCTTTGATAAAAAGGAGTTTTCTAGATGAAGCTATCTAAGTTTATCTTTCTTGGAACAGTTCTTTATCTTTTTCTATTTTTGTTTGATTATTTTATTACCTTGTTTTCCATTGATGAAACAGGGGTTTACATGTCAAAACTTGGATTGAAAATAGACATGATTATGAATGAAGAAGAGCTTTTTACGACATTTTCCTTAACACCTCAAATCCTTGTCACTTATGGGATTTGGTTATTATTTATTTGCCTGTGCTATTTTGGAATAAAAAAATTCAGAGCCAGAAGTATCTCTAGTTAGAAAATAATGGATAATTTTATTATCTTTATAAGGGAGTTTTTGATTGTCTATTTGATGGTAATCAGTGTGATGGTGGTGCACGAACTCATTCATCTTCTCTTTATTAAAGTATTCAAGAAAGAGATTAAATCCATCAAAATAAATCTGTTAGGTGGAAAGGTTTCGTATTTGAATGAAAAGAGGTACTTAGAAATGTTGATAATATCGATTGCGCCAAATAATTGGATTTGGGCATTTACGGAACCATATTAGCATTTATCTGTCTCCTCAATCTCCTTAATCTTCTTCCTTTCACAGCAGACGGCTCTGCTATCATTTACGCTACGGTTAAGATGGTCCAAGCGAAGAAGAAAGGGTTTAGTGCTTCGAAGTTGTAAAAAAGTAGGAGCGGGGCATATAGGATTAGGAAAGCAAGTGGACGGTTCTGGGCGCTTCCTTTGGTACTCGAAGGAAGCTGGAGAAGAACGGATTTACTAACTCGGTGGTTTTTAAGAGCCCCTGCTAGACTAAAATAATAAAAAAACTTAAACGGTTAAACTAACACAGTTATTGGTTTAGCCATTTTTTGTTTTACTTTGTTCAGGTATTCGACGGGGGTTCTTTTGTATTGGAATCTCTTTATATGCTCATCTGTTCTTTCTTTCCAATTTTCCATCTCTTCACACATCAAATAGTTGGGGGAGAATTCGTTATTCTACAAAGCTGAAAATAAACAAAAAACCTTAGAACCTTGATGTTACAAGATTTCTAGTTTTTTTGCATTGCTCTTTAATGAGGAAATTAATTAACGAAAGTAAAACTAAACAGCTTTCTTTGAAACAAAATTCTCCATTTTTTTCAGAAGATCATATCAATCGGAGTATAATAAAGTTGGCTAAATAAAAACAGTTGACACAAGGGGGTTATAATGAAAAAGAATGTGCAAGTTGTTGGAGCTGTCATTATAGAAGATGGAAAAATATTATGTGCGCAAAGAGGAGAAGATAAATTATTGCCTTTGAAATGGGAGTTTCCAGGTGGGAAAATTGAAAAAGGTGAGTCACCAAAGGAAGCATTGCGTCGCGAAATTGAAGAAGAAATGGGCTGTAAAATCGATATTGGTGAACAGATTGAACATACAGTTTACGAATATGATTTCGGAATTGTTCATTTGACGACTTTCTCTTGCCGAATTATTGAAGGGGTTCCTGTGTTAACGGAGCATATGGCTGTTAAATGGTTAGAACCCCATGAATTAAAGTCCCTAGATTGGGCGCCAGCGGATATCCTGACAATTGAAAAATTATCTGAAGATCAGCAATCTAGAAGTACGTTTAACCAATTTAAAAGGTTTTCATTCGAAAGGATATATTTTTACTCATAATGACTACTATTCATTAATTGTCGGAAGTTCGAATTTAACGGCACATGCATTAAAAGTTAATTATGAATGGAATGTGAAACTTACTTCTCATGAAAATGGAGAAATCGTTCATCACTTTAAACAACAATTTGAAAGAGCCAACGATTAGAAAAATAATAAAGGAATTACAGGGATTTTCTTTAGTAGAGCAGCAAGGTGAGAGATCAGCATTTTATTGTATAAAACAGCAATATTTTGAAGTTTAGTTTTAAAAAGTACGATTTGTAAAAAGCTCTAGGCTCCTTTTAGCCTAGAGCTTTAATGCTATATCAAAGCGCCTCTCTAATCACCTTCTTATAATAAAGCACAGACAGAATACCAAATATGGAATACAAGGCGGTATAAAGGATCATAACGATGATCATCGGTGTCCAAAGCTCGGTCCCGAATAAAAACCAGCCAGATTGGACGGCAAAATAGCTATGAAGCAGCCCGATGACTAAAGGAATGCCAAAATTAAAAAATTGTTTGGATTGAATGCCTTTTAGCAAGTCTCCTTGGGTGAAACCGAGCTTTCTTAATATGGTGTAGTTCGGCTTTTCATCTTCACTCTCACCCATTTGTTTAAAATAAAGAATACAGCCGGACGTAATAAGAAAGGTTAGCCCTAAGAAGCCGACGATAAACATGATGAGTCCCATGTTTTTTTTCTGACTGTTGCTCATTTCAAGGCGTGAATCGTGCGAAAGGTTATCGTGAAAGCTAGCTTCTTTAAATAAATCATTTGCTTTTTCAATATGTGCTTCCTTTACGATATCAATACCGATATAAATGGATGATTCTTTTTGAATTTCTGGATCTAAATCGTTTTTTAAACGTTCAAAGATTGCTTCGTCGACAATGGCTGTAGGCATTCCACCATTTGTAAAATACAATGAAATCGGGTAATCGTGTTTTAACCCTAAATATTTCTGGGAAATAACTTCACTTTTCCCCTTTAATTCGATTTGTCCCTCATTTTTTAATGGCATAAATTTTTGCAGTAAATCATTATAACCTGTAAAAACCGTTTCATCTTTTGACAATTTGATATGATCAACCTCTTTTTCACTAATAACGGGAGTGAGTAGGGCCTTTGCGTCGACTTGTAATTCTTCTAAATTTGAATCTAAAAGGTTCTCAATATTAAATTTTGCATAAATCACTTCAAGTCTATTTTCTTGATAGGGAATATCGTTCGCACGTAAGGTTTCCATAAATTGCTCAGCGTCTTGTGTATTTGTCATCGAAAAATCCGATGGCACATAATTTTTAGCCTGTTTCTCCGCTGAGTAGTAAGAAATGTAACTTAACGACAATAAACCGATTGCGAGTGCGGATACAGTCGTAATAATTGTTAACAATAAAGCGTTTGATTTCATCCGAAACATAATGGATGTAATGGATAATACTTCATTGATTGTTAAATAACCATCTTTCCTCTTTCGAATTAAATGTAAAATAAAGCTGACAGATCCTTTATAAAATAGGTACGTTCCAATGATGACAGATGCTAGTATAAAGATCATGGCAAGGAACAATTCATTCATCGTTGTAAAGTCGCCACCAAATAATTTTGATGAAACATAGTAGCCGACAATGATTAACCCAATGCCGAAAATCCCGATAATCATTTCAAACAAGGACATTTTCTTCACTTTTGCTTCTGTAGATGAAACGACTCTAAACAGTGATAAAATACTTTGTTTTTTAATATATACATAGTTCATGAACATAATAAAGAGGTATATAACAGTAAATACAATAAGTGTTTGAATGAGCGCTTGTATTGAAAAATGGAGCCGTGCGATCGCTTCGACACCTGTAATGTTAAATAAGATCATCATAACTAATTTTGAAGCAGAGAATCCAAGAAAGATTCCGATTATTAACGAGCCGAAATAAAGGATAAAATTTTCTACAGTAAGAATGCGAAAGATCCTTCTTTTCGTCATTCCGATAACTTGTAATAATCCGATTTCTTTACTGCGTCGTTTCAAAAAGAGGTTATTGGCATATAAAAGAAAAATCGAGACAATCGTAACGAGTAGGACGGATGCAGCTCGAATAGAAGCGGCACCTTTTATCGATCCTTTGACTTCATCCGTTGACGGGTCATATTGTAAGGTGACAAAGGCGAAATAAAGGGCAACACTAAAGATTAAGGCAAAAACATACAAGTAATAATTTTTTAAATTCTTTTTCAGATTTCTTACGATTAGTTGATTAATGCTCATATTGCACCCCGCCTAAAACACCTTGTGTTTTCATAATGGCTTGTAAGAGCGTCTTCCTTGATTCTTCGCCTTTATTTAACTGTGTGTAGATTTGCCCATCCTTTATAAAAATGACTCGATTCGAGTAGCTAGCTGCAACGGGATCGTGCGTAACCATCATGATCGTTGCGTTTCGCTTTTGATTTAAGTTGCTTAATTTGTTTAATAAATCCGAAGCGGACTTTGAATCAAGTGCCCCTGTTGGTTCGTCAGCGAAAATAATGCTCGGTTCATGAATAAAGGCGCGAGCTGCTGACGTACGTTGTTTTTGCCCACCGGAAACTTCATTTGGGTATTTCTCTTTTATGTCATAAATACCTAACTCTGTTGCCACTGATTTGAATTTTTGTTCCGCTTCTTTTTTCGGCACTTTTGAAATCGATAACGGCAACAGAATATTTTCTTTCACGGTAAGCGTGTCGAGTAAATTGTATTCTTGAAAGATAAATCCTAAATGATATTTTCGAAATTCGGCTAGTTGCTTTTCTTTCATCCGAGTAATTTCTTTTCCATCAATTTTGATGGTCCCGTCACTAACCTTATCAATCGAAGAAAGAACATTAAGCAATGTCGTTTTACCCGAACCAGATGCACCCATGATGCTAACAAATTCGCCTTGTTTGATACGTACGTCTAAACCCTTTAGCACTTCTTGTTTATTAAATTTATTGCCATAGCTTTTATGAATTTTATTTGCTTCTAGAATATTCATATCGAAACACTCCTCTCGTTTTTCTAGATTTAGTATAAAAGGCTTTAGTTGTTCTTTTCCTTCGATTGAACGAACAAATAGGAAAAGCATGTGACATTTTTGTCACATGCTTGTGATCTTCACGAACCCATTCTGTTTGGGGAAGATTAACGTAAAGGTTGTTCCTATTTCAAGCTTTGAGTGAACATCTATATGTATCGATAAGGAGTCTGCTACTTTTTTTGTTAAATATAACCCCATGCCAGTTGCTGAATGATCATGATGGTTTGTAGTTGATGTAAAGCCTTGATCAAATATTCGCGGTAAATCCTTTGGATCAATTCCCCGTCCGTAGTCTTTTACTTCTAAATAAGTTTGATCATTTTGTCGGTAGCTTTTAATGATAATATCAGATGCCTCGCTATATTTAACTGCGTTCGTTAAAAGCTGTCTGATGATAAACGCTAGCCATTTCGCATCACTAATAACGTCTGTTACCTCTAACTGTATGTCAAATCCTATCCCTTTTTGGATACACCACGATTGTAATGTTTTAATCTCCTTGTAAACCAATGATTCTACATCAATATGTTCCACATATAAATCATTTTCAATAAAGGATATTCGTTTTTGATGAAGCTGTTGATCGAGCAAAAGGTGGATTCGCAGCCATTCATACGTTAATTGCGCTTTCATCGTTTCATCATCTAATCGCTCAATGATTAAATGCATCGCGGTCAATGGTGTTTTGACCTCATGTATCCAAGATAGTAGATCATCTTTTTCCTGTTCTACTATCATTCGATTTTGTGAAGCTTCATGCTTCAGTCGTTGCGCCTGATCAGTCATACTCTTTTCGACCATTTTTTCAAAAGGGCTTATTGGACTAGCTAAAGTTGTGGTATCTAGGTTATCGTCCCGTTCTTCCAAACTTTTATAGAAGTTCGTTTCTTTTTGATAGCGAATGATAAGAAATATGGAAAAAATAATAATCGATAAATAGACAATATAAAGGATTGGCTGAAATGGAATCGCTGAATCAATAGAGGCGATAAAAAGGCTTAGGAATTGTAAGCATAAAAATAAAAGGATCCAACTTCGTCTTTCGATCCAATATTTCTTAATCATTGGTTTACTTCATCCTTTGCAATATAACCTTGTCCAATCTTCGTCTCAATATATCGTCCTATGCCGAGCTCATCCAATTTCTTTCGCAAGCGATTAACATTTACGGTTAATGTATTATCACTAATAAAGCGCTTATCATCCCATAAGCTATTCATTAATGCTTCACGACTTACAATTTTATTTTTCTGTTCAATGAGGATTTTTAAAATGAAAATTTCATTTTTCGTTAACTCAATTGATCCAAGATCATTTGTGACTGTATTTTTCTCGAAATCGACTGTTGCACCGCACCATGTTTTGAGATGAATTTGTTCTGTATTGTAATTATAAGTGCGGCGAAGAATTGCCTGTATTTTCGCAATAAGTACATCGAAATGGAAAGGTTTTTGGATAAAATCATCAGCGCCGAGCTGCATGGACATAACCATGTCGGTAGGATGATCCCGAGACGATAAAAACAAAATTGGAACATTCGAATGGGAGCGAATCATTCGACACCAATGAAAGCCATCAAATTTTGGCAATTGAATATCAATGATCACTAAATCAGGTTTAATCGCTGTAAATTCTTGAATGACTTTACTAAAATCGGTTATTCCATACACGTCATAAGACCACCCGGCTAACCGATTTTTTATTTCAGAAAATAGAGTGACATCATCTTCAATTAATAATAATTTAAACAATGGATTCACCACACTAGCATGTCTTTTATTTAAGTTTATAGCAAAATATGTAAGTGTGCTATAGGTTGATTGTGTTGTTTATATAAAATTTGAACAAAAAAATCCCGTAAAAAGAAAACAGCTTTCTTGTACAGAACTTACCTAAGCAGTCTATTCCAATTGAGGCACCATTCCGGCTGTCTTAAAGTAGTGCCTACCCTTAATACATAAAGATGTTAACAGAGCAGGGTGAGTGGGCCATATTCCATTTTGACTATATTTATAAAAAAATAGTATTAAATGAATAGTGATTACAAAATGTATACATGTAAACATTAAGTGTACAATATGTTTGCAATACCGTTTACATGTATACAAACATGTTTACATTCAGTAATATCAATGTGTGTACAATTTTCACTCCTTGTATACAATGATGTATACAAGTATACTTTTTTGAACACAACTTTAGGATGATTGTAGAATCTGTTTCCGTATTATACCATATAACTATATGGTGATTTATTTAACCATATAGTTAAAATTGGAAAGGATGATTTTATGAGTAAAACTAGAGTTGCGGCGATCGATGTAGGTAATGACTCAGTGAAGGCGATTTTTGGAAAAGCTGAATATGAACTAAGTATTCCGAATGTTATGGCAAGAGATACTGAAGATAGGCCAGTCATTGGAATTGAAGAATTAAATAGTAAAGATCCTCTAGACGGTATTCATATTAGAGTCCACTCCCCTGCTTTAAAGGAAAACAATGTTATTTATCGCGTAGGTAACTTAGCCACTAAAAGTGACAATGCCACTGAATTAGATCCCGGAAGTACGAAATCAGAAGAAGATCAAATATTAGTCATGCTATTTGCTACTTTAGCATTAGATGCTGTTAGAGAAGAAAATGAACATATATTTAAAAAGAGTCATAATGTCATAGATTGTCATTATACACTCGGAACGGGGCTACCTATTCGAGAAGTGAAAGAAGGAAAAGACGTAGGTTACCGTTCGCGTCTATTAAGCTCTGTCCATCAAGTTGAATTTTTAGTTACGCCTAAGTATCAAGGTTTAAAGGTTAACATTAAGTTTGATCAAGTGAAAGTATATCCTGAAGGTTTTGCTGCTTATATTAATTTAGTTATGGATAATGATTTCAATATCATTAATAGAGATTTAGTAGATAAAAGAATACTCATTCAAGATATTGGTGGATTATCAACGGATATTGCAGTCATCAAAAACCGAAACGTAGACGATGATAAAGCACAAGGGTTTAATATTGGG
This sequence comes from Bacillus sp. FJAT-47783, assembly GCF_022808615.1. GTDB lineage: Bacteria > Bacillota > Bacilli > Bacillales > Aeribacillaceae > Bacillus_BZ. The sequence continues at coordinate 24,627 of NZ_JAKZKS010000027.1, read as the reverse complement.
GTATCCGAATCGTTAGAAGCCATTAGGGAAGAGATAAGAACGAAACACGGTGTAGAGCTAGATAGCCGCCGAGATGTAGTTGAAATCATAACGAAGAAACAAGATAGAAATCATATTATGGTAAAAGGTAGTCGGACAAGTGTTCATGATATTACCGACAGAATTTTATTCGAGTTAGCGAAAAAGCAATATCGTCTTTTACGTAATGTTTGGCAGAAAAATTCCCAAACGGAAATTTGTTATTTTGTAGGCGGAGGATCTATTGTCTTAAAAGATTACCTAAAAACGCTAAATAATAACTTAGACGGTTACAATATTGGTTTTTTTGAAGATGAAAAAGAAAGTATTTGGATGATGGCCAATGCTTATTATAAATTAATCTCTGATTATGTTAGAAAGACGAATAAAGGAAAAGAAGTGCAAAAAGTAGAAAAATAAGGGTGATTGCATGACGAACAAGGGAATGACTCGAATACAAAGGGGACAGGCCATTACGTTTCGTATTCCTTCTGACACTCCTGATCACATTATTAAGCAATTGCAAAAATTAAAGGAAACAGAAAGAAGAAACTTTTCTAGTAAAATGGCAGAGTTTGCATTGGAAGGTGTTCGCAAATCCTTGTCAAAAGAAAGAGAAACCGTAACGATCCCACTTCCAAAGCAATTGAGCAAGGAACAACGGAATTGGCTTAGACATTCACATTCAGAAGCATTGTTAGGAAATATCGTTTATCAGTTGTTAGCAGACCCTGTTCGGGCAACATCAGTACTAGCTTCCCTAAATAGTTCAGCCGTTGATATAAATGAAGCATTATTTCTACAGGAAAGTGAAACAACCCGTTCTGATGAAGAATTGAAAACAGAGCGTCCTCTCTCTAATATAGGGGAACATAAGGAAATAGAGGCAGTCGACGAAGACTTGATCAACTTTGATTTACAAAAGGCTAGACAAGAGTTAGTTTCTTCAGTCGAAGAGGTGGAAGAAGAGGATGCTGAAGATTTACTAGGTGATTTTTTAGCACAAATGAACAAGTAAAATAAAGGTGCCTGACCGTCAGTAGAATAACTAGGGTCAGGCATTGTAATTACATGACTGTATAGCATGATGTTGCTTTAAGGGCTATCGAAAGTAAAAAGAAAACTAATCAAGAGTCTTTTATTCGCATAATTATTTGAATTTACTTAGAGATTTCTTGTAGTTGCTCATACCCTTCTTTTTCTGCATGGCCTAATAAGTAAAGGAAAGCAAATGCGGGGATACGAATAATTTTTGTATTTGTTTTATGCTTGGTCATACCGTAGTCATCATCACTTCGGGTAACTACAATTGCTCCTTTTGTTTGAGAATCATTTGCCCATTCTACAATAGCCTCATTTTCGGAAATAGTTGAATTTTGCCTATACTTCACTTCAATTAAGATACGACCAATTGGAAATGAAACAATGATATCGATTTCTTTTTGAGTTTTCGCATTTCGATAATACCCAATTGAAGGGTGTTGATCATAAAAGAAGGTATGGATATGTTTGTATACGGCTGTCTCAATGATTGTTCCCATCTCTAATGGATCTGTAAGAACTTCTTCGCCTAACATTAGTACAGCATTACGAATGGCAGGGTCAGCTAAATAGACTTTTGGTTTTGATTTTAATATTTTTTTCCCTTTAAGTTCAAAAGGTTTACTCGTGTAGATTAAGTTAGCATGCTCTAATAATTCTAAGTAATTACTAATTGTCGGTCTTGAAACACCTATTTCTTTTGCAATTGTTTCAGTAACAACAATATTTCCACTTGTGATACAAAGAAATAGAAAGATTTTTTCAAACTCAGAGACGTTGCGTATATTAAATAATGAGACAATGTCTCTCTTTATGACTTTATCTACTACATCTTCCCGAATAATTTTTTGAGCAAAAGAAATATCACGAGTTTTTGCAACTTCAGGAAATCCCCCAATTAAAAGGTATTGATGAAAATGTTTTTGCAGGGGCTGTAATGAAATCATGATAGAAGAAAGTGTTTTTTCATCCAAGTTTCCTAATTGAGTTGGTTTAATATTTCTAGGTAAGTCAGGTTTATTTGCTTCAATTAAATCAATGTATTCATAAAAGGACAGTGTAGGTATTTTAATTTGTGTCCATCTACCAACTCCACTTTCACTCATTTTTGTGGTAAGAATAGGACTTGCAGAGCCAGTGGCCATTATTTTATAGGTAGGGTGCTGATCATATAAGGTTTTAAGCCAAGTGTCCCAATCTGTTGCATACTGAATCTCATCAAAAAATAAAAATAATTCTTCTGAACCTTGTGATATATTGTTTTCAAATACCTCAAGAATGTCCCCAATATCACAAAGTTTAAGCATTGGGTGATCAAAAGAGACGTATAGAATTTGTTTAGAGGATGAATGATTAAGAATGTCACTAATCATTTGATACATAATGGTCGTTTTTCCAACTCGTCTTGGACCAGAGAGAATTACTTCGCGCCTAATCTCTGTATGGTAGAAATATTTTTTGGCTTCATAAAATGCCAACCTTTTAACTGGCTTTTCAAAATCACGAGGGATTTGACCGCTATTCCACCAAGGATTAAAGCCTAATAATACTTTTAAGATTTTTTCTTGAGATATAAAGGACACTGTATTCACCCCTTATTTAATTTTATCTATATTTTATATTTATCTCGAAAAAAATTAAAGTATGTTTTACATTTTTCCCGTAATTATTGAAATTTAAACACAAAAAATATAATTTGGGGTCCTGATCACTTCAGTAAAGATTTTCGGATTCTTTCCGATGGGTTGACCTATTTTCCAATCCAAAGTTTTTCAGTACTTTAGAAGAAAAATTAGCGAAAGCACAACGTATTCTTTCCAGACGTAACTTGCAATCAAAAAGAAAAAAGCCATTGTTGCAAGAAAAGAATTATCAAAAGTAAAAGAGAAAAGTTACTCGACTTCCCGAAAAAATAGCTAATGCTTGCAAAGTTTACTTAGATAAAATTTCAATCGAGATTGTCAAAAGTATTATCGGTATCGTAAGTTTGTCTGTAACTAATATGCAAAAAAATCACAAATTAGGATTGTGACCAAAAGTCGGGGGTGATAATTTCTATAAAATATGTATTCACCTCAATTCCCTCATTTTTTGCAATATAAATGTTTGCAATGGCTAATAAGTTATGGATTTTGTCACCCCCAAGTGAACCACAAATTAGCTAAAACAATTAGCGAAGTGTCATGGTCACAATTAGAACAATGTTAGAGTACAAATGTAAATGGTACGGAAGCCAGTTATGAGATACTTCCTTTTATCAATAACCAAATGAAATAGGTCTGAACGATAACGCCATCGCCAAACGAGTTCACTTTCCTTTTGTTCTCTCTCAATCGAATCAAAAGAGGGGACAAGGCCATGTATAAAACGTTTTATTCGCTTTCGAACTCCCCGTTTCCAAAGGATTTGCGTCCTTCTGATGAGTATCGTTCAACCCATTATCAAGGGGCTCTCGAAGGGCTCCATTATTTAAAAACATCCAAAGGAAGGGGGCTCCTCACTGGTGAACCTGGTGCAGGGAAACACTTTGCGTTACGTTCATTTAAAGAGTCTCTAAATCCAGCACTGTATCATGTCGTCTATTTTCCTCTTTCAACGGGTGGGGTCATGGACTTCTATCGAGGGCGCCTTTTATTATTTTCAGAAAATAAAAACTTTTATCACAAAAAATCCTAATTATACAACGATTATTCAAATCGAACCCCTTTTAACAAAACAATTAAATTAGATACTCTAAGACAACTATGTATATATATTCACAAACTTTAATGACCATACGGATTATTTGTGAAATATTTCACAAATCAATAGCCTTCCTCTTCACAGCAAGGTACTTATAAAACCGAGTAAGATAAGGGTGTAAAGAAAATGAATATATCAAGGAGGGAAGTAAGATGAAATACCCACTCCATGTTACTTCAGAAATAGGAGAACTGAAAACGGTAATTTTACATCGACCCGGAAGAGAAGTTGAAAATTTGACGCCAGAATATTTACAACGATTGTTGTTTGATGATATTCCATTCCTTCCGGCTATTCAAAAGGAGCATGATTATTTTGCAAGTGCTCTTCGTAACCGAGGTGTAGAAGTCTTATATTTAGAAACGCTTGTTGAAGAATCCCTTCATACTGATGAACTACGTGAGCAATTTGTCGATCAAATTTTAGAAGAGAGCAAATCAAATATAAACGGTGCAAGACAAAACTTAAAAGATTATCTGCTTAAAGGTTCAACAAAAGAGCTTGTTGAAAAGGTCATGGCGGGTGTACTAAAAACAGAGATTGAACAAGATAAAAAAGTTCATTTATATGAGCTAATGGCTGATCACTATCCATTTTATCTAGATCCAATGCCAAACTTATATTTTACTCGAGACCCAGCAGCGGTCATCGGCGGAGGCATATCCATAAATAAAATGAATGAAAGTGCTAGGGTTAGAGAGTCCATTTTTATGGATTATATTATGAACCATCATCCACGATTTGCAACACAAGATATTCCAAAATGGATAACACGTGATTCCCAGTTCTCAATGGAAGGTGGAGATCAGCTCGTACTGAATAAACATACGGTTGCAGTTGGCGTAAGTGCACGATCTACTGCACAAGCCATTGAAAAAATGGCGATTAATTTATTCGAACAACAAAAAGATATCACAAAAGTAATAGCTGTTGAAATCCCTAAATCTCGAGCTTTCATGCATTTAGATACCGTGTTTACAATGGTTGATTATAACAAATTTACGATTCATCCCGCAATTCAAGGACCAGAAGGGAATATGAGAATTTTCATTCTGGAGAAGGGGGAAGAAAAAAGACGAGTAAAAATTCAGGAACGGAACAATTTAGCAGAAACATTAAAAGAGGTTCTTGGGTTAGATGAAATTGTATTGATCCCATGTGGTGGTGGAGATCCAATCGCATCTGCACGTGAGCAATGGAATGATGGTTCTAACACATTAGCTATAGCTCCAGGCGTTGTGATGACATACGATCGAAACTATGTATCTAACGACTTACTAAGACAACATGGCTTAGAGGTTATTGAAATTCCAAGCTCTGAACTTTCAAGAGGTCGTGGGGGCCCACGTTGCATGAGTATGCCAATTTACCGAGAAGATATTTAGTTTTCATTAAAATTTAGGAGTGAAAAAACATGAACTTACAAAATCGTAACTTTTTAACATTAAGAGATTTTACACAAGAAGAAATTGAATATTTAATTGATACATCAATTGAATTTAAACGATTAAAAAAACTAGGGATTCCACACCGAGTATTAGAAGGGAAAAATATCGCTCTTTTATTTGAAAAACCATCTACACGTACACGCTGTGCTTTCGTCGTAGCTTGTGTCGATTTAGGCGCACAACCTGAATATTTAGGAAAAGCTGATGTCCAGTTTGGTAAAAAAGAATCCGTGGAAGATACTGCAATCGTTTTAGGTAGAATGTTCGATGGTATTGAATTCCGAGGATTTAAACATGAAACGGTAGAAAAATTAGCGAAGAGTGCAGGAGTACCTGTTTGGAACGGCTTAACGGATCTTTATCACCCAACGCAAATTCTTGCAGACTTTATGACAATAAAAGAAAAACTAGGTCATTTAAAAGGTGTGAAGTTCGCTTATGTAGGAGATGCAAGAAATAATATGGGTAACTCACTATTAATTGGAGCAGCTAAAATGGGGATGGATTTCCGGGCAGTCGCACCGAAAGAATTATTCCCATCTAGTGAAATGGTTGACTATGCTAGAGAGATTGCGAAAGAGACAGGTGCAACCATTACTCTAACAGAAGATGTGCAAGAAGGCGTTCAAGATGCTGATGTTATTTATACAGATGTATGGGTCTCAATGGGTGAAGAAGAAAAGTTTGAAGAACGGATTACTATGCTGAAGCCATACCAAGTCAATCAGCAAATGCTAAGCATGACAGGCAAAGATCATACTATCTTCATGCATTGTCTTCCAGCCTTTCATGATGATGAAACAACGGTTGGCCATGAAATTTACGAAAAATATGGACTCACTGAAATGGAAGTAAGCGATGAAGTGTTCCGTAGTAAGAATTCTGTTGTATTTGATGAAGCTGAAAACCGTATGCATACAATTAAGGCGGTTATGGCTACAACGCTAGCAGAAGGTGATGTTAATGAACTTTTTAAACGAAGAGAGCTTATTAGCGCAACTTAAAAAAATTGAGACTGATTTACACTTTTCTCTGCGATCGCTCGTGTCGATACCGAGTGTACTTGACGATGCATCTCCAAACAAACCGTTTGGAGATGCCATCCAAGCCGCTTTAGAATATACGCTCATCAAATGTGAGGAGCTTGGTTTTAAAACGTATATGGATCCTAAGGGTTATTATGGCTATGCAGAAATTGGTGAAGGGGAAGAAATGGTTGGAATTTTAGGTCATCTTGATGTCGTACCACCAGGAAATATAGATCATTGGACATACCATCCATTCAATCCGGTTATAAAAGAGGGGAAAATGTACGGACGTGGTACACAGGATGATAAGGGACCAACGTTAGCAGCTATATATGCTGCGAAAGCATTAATGGACTTAGGTGTAACGTTTAAAAAGCGTTTACGTTTTATTTTTGGAACAGATGAAGAAACGCTATGGCGCTGTATGAAACAATATGAAGAAAACGAGGAAATGCCGTCATACGGATTTGTTCCAGATGCTAGTTTTCCGCTTACCTACGCTGAAAAAGGATTACTGCAGCTCTATTTAGTTGGCGAAAATACATCTGGTTTGCATATTAGAGGTGGAAGTGCTTTTAACGCCGTTCCTGACAGGATTCACTATAATGGACCAAAGCAAGAGGAATTAGCCAAAGCTCTATTTAAGCGGAACTTTCAATTTGAAAAAAATAATGATGGCATTACGGTGATTGGAAAATCAGCTCACGCTCAAGTACCTGAAGAAGGAATAAACGCCATTTGCTGCTTAGCGATTGCCTTAAAGGATATAGATGTTCAATCAAAAGCTATCCAATTTATTGCAAATGAAATTGGGGAAGACCCTTACGCAACAAAGATATTTAATCAATGTCAAGATGATGTAAGTGGAAAATTAAAGTTCAATATCGGGAAAATTGAGCTTAGTGAAAAAGAAATCGTATCCATTGATATTCGGATTCCAGTCACAAAATCAAAAAATGATATTGTGAAGAAGCTAACGAAGGTAGCGGCTCAATACGGATTAGAATATCAAGAATTTGATTGGTTAAAGTCAATATATATTCCAACAGATCATTTTTTAGTAAAAACATTGATGGAGGTGTATCAAGAAGAAACAGGAGATACGGAATCTACACCTATTTCAGCTGGTGGTGCTACTTATGCTCGGGCTGTAAAAAATTCAGTAGCCTTTGGTGCAGTCTTTCCAGGAAAACCTAAGGTGGAGCATCAACCAAATGAATACGTTGACTTAGCTGATCTGTTTAAAGCCATGAAAATTTATAGCAAAGCCATTTATCAATTAACCCGATAGTTTAAAACGGAGGGTTTAAAGATGAAAAAATTTAAAATGCCAACGGCTTTTACCATTTTATTTCTCATTATTGTTGTTATTGCCATTTTTACATGGATCATCCCAGCAGGTCAATATGAATATGTAGACCCAACAGCCTCTACATTAGAGCCAGTTCCAGGTACGTATTCATCTGCAGAACAACAACCCCAAGGATTATGGGAAGTATTATATGCACCGATCAAAGGTTTCTTTGATGCACAAGATATAGCGCTTTTCGTACTCGTTATTGGGGGATTTTTAGGAATCGTCATGAAAACAGGAGCAATTGATGCTGGAATCGGACATGTTGTTCGGAAGTTAGAAGGCCTTGAAAAAATTATGATTCCGATTTTAATGACCCTCTTTGCTCTTGGTGGAACAACTTACGGAATGGCAGAAGAAACAATCGCATTCTATCCATTAATTATTCCGATTATCATTGCTGCAGGGTACGATGCCTTAACAGCTGTTCTCATTATTGCTGTTGGAGCAGGTATCGGTGTATTAGGCTCAACGGTTAACCCGTTTGCAACAGGGATTGCTTCTGGATTTGCAGGAATTTCTATCGGAGACGGTATTATATTACGTGTAATTATTCTAGTAGCTTCTCTTGTTATCGCTATTCTTTACGTCATGAGATATGCTGAAAAAGTGAAAAAAGACCCAAGCAAATCGCTTGTTTCACATTTACACCAGCAGCATAAAGAACAATTTTTAAAAGGGAATGACACGGTAGAAGTTATAGAGCTTACGAAAAAAAGAAAAGCGGTTCTTTGGATATTCGGTTTAACTTTCTTCATCATGATTCTCGGTGTTATTCCATGGGCTTATAAATTTAATATTACGTTCTTTGAAGATATGAATAATGCGGTTTTAGGAATTCCATTTATAGGAAAGTTCCTTGGTGGTATATTACCACTTGGCGATTGGTGGTTTGGTGAGTTAGCGCTGCTATTCTTAGTATCCTCTATCATTATTGGATTCATTTATCGTATGGATGAAGAAGAGTTAACGGGTTCTTTTGTTGAGGGAGCGAAGGACTTACTAGGGGTTGCGCTAATTATTGGAGTATCACGTGGGATTACAGTGGTCATGAATGATGGCGGAATGACAGCAACTGTGCTTCACTGGGGTGAAAATCTGTTAGCAGATCTTGGACCTGTCACATTTGCGAATCTATCGTTTTTATTCTTCTTGCCATTATCCTTTTTAGTCCCATCTACATCAGGTCTTGCAACATTGTCCATGCCTATCATGGCGCCTCTTGCTGACTTTGCTGGAGTAGACAGAGCGATCGTCATAACTGCTTATCAATCAGCATCAGGAATTCTTAATCTCATTACACCAACATCTGCCGTTATTATGGGGGCATTGGCGATAGCAAAAGTACCATATGATATTTTCTTTAAATTTATGTGGAAGCTGTTAATTATCTTAACAATTTTAATAATGGTGTCCCTAAGTATAGCTGTCTTAATGTAGAAGTACAGCGGGTTTAGCATAAAAGCTAAGCTCGCTTCCCTTCTATTCTTTGTCTCGTAAATCATGGACATAAATGAGAGGAGAATGCAAAATGAGTAATCAAAAGGTTGTTATTGCATTAGGAGGAAATGCTATTCAAACCGGAAACGGTGCAACAGCAGAGGATCAGCAGTTAGCTTGCTATAAAACAGCAAAGGAATTAGCAAAAATTATTATGGATGGTCATCAAGTAGTTATATCACATGGAAATGGCCCACAAGTAGGAAATATCGTGTTACAGCAACAGCTAAATCAAAGTGATATGATTCCAGCGATGCCACTTGATACGTGTGGGGCAATGAGTCAAGGGATGATTGGGTATTGGCTAGAAAATGCGTTGATCGATGTGTTGAAAAAAGAAAATATGGATGTGAATGTGACGACGATGATCACACAGGTGCTGGTAGATAAGGAGGATCCGGCCTTCCAGCATCCGACGAAGCCAATAGGCTCCTTTTATACAGAGGAAGAAGCGAAGAAACTGATGGAAGAAAATCATTTTGTGATGAGTGCAGATTCGGGTAGAGGCTATCGACGTGTCGTTCCTTCACCAAAGCCAATTGATATTATTGAAAAGAATAGTATTCAAACACTTGTTGATCAAGAGTTTGTGGTGATTGCTGGAGGTGGCGGGGGCATTCCAGTGATCCAGGAAGGTGATAAGCTTGTTGGAGTAGAGGCTGTGATTGATAAGGATTTTGCCACAGAGAAAATGGCTGAGCTCATTGATGCCGATTTATTACTGATTCTAACAGCGGTGGAAAAGGTTGCGATTAATTTTGGTAAACCTAATCAAGAGAACTTAGATAAAATAAGCTATGATGAAGCGCTATCTTATATTGAGCAAGGTCAATTTGCGCCAGGAAGCATGTTGCCAAAAGTCCAAGCAGCTCTTGAATTTGTAGGCTCTAAGCCAGGGCGAAAAGCCATCATTACATCACTGGATAAAGCGTATGATGCCTTACACGGAAATGCGGGAACAACGATTTTGGAAAGATCAATTTGCTTTGCTTAAATAGAAGATGGAGCACGATGATGAAAACCGCTAGAACATTTTCCTAGCGGTTTTTTGACAATATCAGGATTTTTCCAAGGGTTATTGGAGTCTTCGATGTCCAGCTTAAAAGGCGCAAATAGTCCCTCTTCTCATGCAATTCCGTTCTTTTTTTACGAATTTGCGGATTTTTTCAAGACTTGCGGGCTATTTTCATAATTTGCGGACTTGTTATCCAAACTTGCATGAATGTGGACGCAACATGCGGATACGATTTTTAAGCTTATGTAAATAGACAATGGCAAATAACTTACCATTTATTTAATAGCTGCCAGGAAATAATTAGAATCTTTTAAAAATAATCGCTTCTCATTTGACTCGAGCTTTCCTTCTTTTTTTAATTTTTTTAATACATGGCTAACTGTTTCACGTGTTGTTCCAGTTAATTTTGCGGTTTCAATAATGGTAATTGGACAGGGAATTAAGATGCCTTCTTCCTGTTTCTCCCCAAGATCTTCTGCTAAGTAACCAATAATTTGAACAACTCGCTGTGATGCATGTGAGTTTGTGATAGACTGTAAACGATGCTCAAGCATCACCATTTTATCTGTTAAGCATTTTACTAAATGCAGTAAAAGCTTTTTATTCTTCTTAATGATCTCTTCCATATAATAAGTTGGAAGATAGAGTACTTCTACATCGGTAAAAGCTTCTGCAGAGTAGGAATACGCCTCATCGTAAAACAAACCTTCATAAGGGAAAAAATTTGTAGGCTTTAATAAAGTATCAAACCGAGTAGATCCATTCGAATTCGTTCTTTCTAAACGAATGTATCCCCTTACAATAACGTAAATACGTTCACGAGGATCTCCTTCAAAAAAAAGCATCTGCCCTTTTTTATACTGTCGAAAGTAAAGGTGCCTTTCGATCTCTTTGATTTCTTTTGGGGATAATCTGGATAAAATATCCATATCTTTAATGGTGTCAGTTGTAATTTGTGGATGGCGCATGGGTATTCCTCCCTTTTCTCGTTACTTTAATTGTAATGGAAACTTCTAACTAATAAAGCGGAATTTAGTTACAATTTTGTATACATTTCTTGTTAATAGGCTTTTAGTAGTTAAAAATAATGGCATATTGTAAAAACTATTGGTATTATTGTAAGAGTTTGGGAAATTTATAGTGCTAGGAAAATACTCCTTCTCTAGTTTTATTACTTAACAAAGGGAGGTATATGTAATGAAAGATTTTATTTTTCATACGACATTAATTATCTCGTATCTTTTTATTGTTGGCTTTATTTTGAGTCAAAAAGACACGAGAAGTTATTCGCCTTTCGTAACAAAAGTTTTTATAGGAACTGGTACGGGGTTAATGGGGATCGTATTAATGTATTTCTCTATTCAAATTACTAGTTCAGTCATTTTAGATTTACGTCATCTCTTTATGATAATGGCCGCTCTATTCGGTGGTCCTATTTCTTCTATGCTGGCTTCCGTCATTATTGCTTCTGGAAGAATTCTTTTATTTGGGGTGAATGAAGCTTCTATTGTGGCAGCAAGTAATGCATTATTATTAGGAGCGATTTTCGGAGTGATTTCAACGATTCGATTTAACCTCCAAATGAAAGGTTTCTTGATGAATCTAGTAGCTTTATTTAGTACGTTAATCGCCTTTATTTATTTAACAAATATAATGAAAGCTTTGGAAATCACCTTTTTTCTAGCTCTTATTTCGATTCCTGTAGGTTTTTTAATTGTTTCACTTAGTTTATATATTTATCGTTATAATGCGATGATAAAAAAATTGAAAAAAGAAAATAAAATGGACTTTCTTACCGGATTAAATAATGTACGAAAGTTTGATGAAGAGATGAATGGTTTTAAATCTCATCGATTGTCAAACGGAGAGAGGTTATCCTTATTATTTATCGATATTGATCACTTTAAAAAAGTGAACGATACATACGGTCATGATGCTGGTGACGAAGTATTAAAACAATTGGCCGTTATTTTGCGTGAAAATAAGAGACCATTTGATCAAGCTTATCGAAATGGGGGAGAAGAGTTTTCGATTTTATTACACGATTGCTCGTTACATCAAGCAAAACAGGTAGCAGAGAGAATTCGAAAAGCAGTAGAAAAACACTCCTTCGTTCTTTCCGGTCAAACGGTCATCAATATTACGATTTCTATTGGGGTAGCCGCTTTTCCTGAAACGACAAGTGACATCGACCAATTAGTAAAAAAGGCCGATGAGGGGCTATATAAAGCAAAAAGATCTGGAAGAAATAAAGTCTGTGCTTGATTTAGGTGCCTGACCCACCGTGCATTTAGCGGGGGCAGGCACCGTTTTTCTGACACAAATTATCTATATATCTGTCACGAATCAGTCAACGAACTATGACAAAAAGCACATATTTTTTCGATACAATACATTTGTGAAAAACAATGTGTGGGTCAATTCGTTCATATAAACATTCGTGTAGGAGGGAGAAATGGTGTCTGAGTTGTTTTTAGCAAGACTTCAGTTTGGGTCTACGACGATTTTTCACTTCTTATTTGTACCGATGTCGATAGGTCTAGTGTTTATGGTCGCATTAATGGAAACGCTTTATGTCATTAAAAACGAAGATGTTTATAAGAAAATGGCAAAGTTTTGGGGACATTTATTTCTCATAAACTTTGCTGTTGGGGTTGTCACAGGAATTATCCAAGAATTCCAATTTGGAATGAACTGGTCGGAGTATTCGCGATTTGTAGGTGATGTTTTTGGTGCACCGCTGGCGATTGAAGCGTTGCTCGCATTTTTTATGGAGTCAACTTTTATTGGGTTATGGATATTCGGCTGGGATCGTCTTTCAAAGAAAGTTCACTTACTGTGTATTTGGCTTGTATCGATTGGTACGATGCTTTCTGCCTTTTGGATTTTAGCTGCGAATTCCTTCATGCAAGAGCCAGTGGGGTTAGTGATTCGAAATGGTAGAGCGGAAATGAATGACTTTTTTGCACTTATGACGAATCCGCAATTATTAGTTGAATTTCCTCATACCATCTTTGGAGCATTAGCGACAGGTGCTTTCTTCATTGGCGGGGTTAGTGCTTATAAACTATTAAAAAAACAAGAGGTCGCCATTTTCACAAAATCTTTCAACATGGCCATGGTCGTTGCCCTCATATCGGGTCTTGGAATCGCCTTTAGTGGACACGCACAAGCTCAACATTTAATGGAATCACAGCCGATGAAAATGGCCGCCAGTGAGGCGCTATGGGAAGATAGTGATGACCCGGCACCGTGGACAGTTTTCGCCAATATTGATGTAGAAAAGCAAGAAAACTCTTTTGAACTTTCGGTTCCTTATGCTTTAAGTTATCTTGCTTATGAAGAATTTTCAGGAAAAGTTCCTGGAATGCTTACACTTCAAAAAGAATATGAAGAAAAATATGGCCCTGGTAATTATATTCCACCTGTGAAAACAACGTTTTGGAGTTTTCGGATTATGGTAGGTGCGGGAATGGTGATGATTTTAGCGGCGGCATTGGGACTATGGTGGAACTTTAGAGAAAGGTTAATGGAGAAATCGTTATTTCTCAAAACAATGGTTGCCCTAATTTCTTTTCCGTTTCTGGCCAACACAGCAGGCTGGATTATGACGGAAATAGGACGTCAGCCATGGACAGTGTTCGGTTATATGACGACTTCTGCATCGGTATCACCGAATGTATCTGCTGAATCATTATTGTTTTCATTTATCGCCTTTACGACGATTTACCTTATTCTTGCTATTGTGCTTGTATTTTTATTTGTTCGCGAAATTAAGAAAGGAACAGATCATCACGATGCGGAAAAGGATTTGAACATCTCCGTGGATCCATTTGATAAGGAGGCCATCCAATGATCGAACTAAGTGAACTTTGGTTTATTTTAGTCGCAGTGTTGTTTGTCGGATTCTTTTTTCTTGAAGGCTTCGATTTTGGTGTAGGTATGGCTGGGCAATTGCTTGGAAAAAACAATATTGAACGCCGGATGCTTATCAATACGATTGGACCTTTTTGGGATGCGAATGAAGTTTGGCTTTTAACAGGGGGAGGGGCGATTTTTGCAGCGTTTCCGCACTGGTATGCCACGATGTTTAGTGGTTACTATATTCCTTTTGTTTTTGTTCTGCTTGCGTTGATTGGTCGCGGCGTTGCATTTGAGTTTAGAGGAAAAGTCAACCATCCAACTTGGACAAAGACGTGGGATTGGGTCATCTTCTTTGGCAGCATTTTACCGCCATTTTTGTTTGGGGTACTCTTTGCTAGTCTATTAAGAGGAATGCCGATTGATGCTTCAATGACATTAAACGCCGGATTTTCCGATTATGTCAATATGTATTCTGTGACAGGTGGAGTTGCTGTTACGCTTTTATGCTTTTTGCATGGTTTACTGTTTATAACGATCCGAACGGTTGGTGATTTACAACAACGGGCTCGTAAGCTTGCTCAAAAAATGGTCTATGCCGTTTTGGCTGCACTCGCTGCTTTTGTTTGCCTTTCTTATTTTGAGACAGACTTATTTACACATCGAGGCGAGGTGACGATTCCACTAATCATGGTCGTTGTTGTTTCTTATCTTCTCATCATCGTTTTATTAAAGAAAAAACGAGATGGTTGGACATTTACGATGAGTGGAGTCGGAATTGTTTTAACCGTCGCATCTTTTTTTGTGGGGCTATTCCCACGTGTGATGATTAGTTCACTTTCAAGTGCTTATGATTTAACGGTTTATAATGCTGCATCAGGTGCATACTCATTAAAGGTCATGACGATTGTAGCCTTGACATTGCTGCCATTTGTTCTCGGTTACCAAATATGGAGCTATTATGTTTTTCGTAAGCGTGTAGATGGGAAGGACATGGTCTATTAATGAATAAAGAGCTATTGCGATACAAAGGAATGAAAAAAATACTCGTGATCCTCATGGGTTTAACCATTTTTCAAGGAGTGGCCATTATTTGGCAAGCCATTTTGCTTGCAGGTGTGGTCACGCATCTTTTTCATAACGGATCGATCGAAGAGGCGAGTCGATCCCTTTTCTTTTTTATTTTCATGTTTCTTATTCGATATGCTCTTCATCATATTAAACAGAAAAAGGTGTACCATTATGCTGTTACGCTTGGGGCGGAACTGCGAAAAGAGGTTCTTCATGCACTCTTTCATTTAGGCCCTCGTGTATCCAAACAGTTAGGAACGGGAAATATTGTAACCCTTTTACAGGAAGGGATTTCTCAATTTAAACAGTATATCATGCTATTTTTGCCAAAAATGGTTCATATGACTATCATTCCTGCTATGATTGTTCTTTATATTTTCATGCTGGATCGTACGTCTGCGATTATTTTAATCGTGACCTTACCTATTTTAGTGTTATTTATGATATTGCTCGGACTTGCAGCTCAAAAAAAAGCGGATGCGCAATGGAGCATGTATCGTGTACTTTCCAATCATTTTGTCGATTCCTTACGTGGCCTAGAAACATTAAAATATTTAGGGCTTAGTAAAGGGCATACAAAAAATATTTCTAATGTTAGTGAGCGTTATCGGAAAGCAACGATGGGAACATTAAAAGTGGCTTTCTTATCCTCATTTGCGATGGACTTTTTTACTATGCTTTCGGTCGCAACGGTAGCTGTTTTTTTAGGACTTCGATTAGTGGATGGAGACATGGTGTTACAGCCAGCGTTAACGATATTAATTTTAGCACCTGAATATTTTCTCCCTGTAAGAGAGATCGGCTCCGATTATCATGCAACATTAAATGGTCAAGAGGCAGGGAAAAAATTAATGGGCATTTTATCAATGCCTCGCTTTCAAGAAGAAGTGAAAAAACCAATGGATCGTTGGAATGAAGAGGGGGAATTGCAGCTTCACTCCATTGTTGTTCAACATGATAAGGACAGTCCTCCTTCGCTTAACAACGTCTCGTTAACGGTAAAAGGGCTAAAGAAAATCGGCATTGTCGGAGAAAGTGGTGCGGGAAAATCGACCTTTATTGATTTAATCGGAGGATTCGTGCAAGCAAATGAAGGAACGATTCAAATTGGGGGACAAACATTTACTCATTTGCAAAGAGAAGAATGGCAAAAGCAACTCATTTATATTCCGCAGCATCCTTATTTGTTCCAAGATACAATCTTCAATAATATGACGTTTTATTATCCGGATGCCTCGTTAGAAGAAGTGGAGTGGGCGATAGAGCAAGCTGGTTTAACGGAGCTAATCGAAGAACTCCCGAATGGGCTTGATGAAAAAATCGGCGAGGGCGGAAGAGAGCTTAGTGGTGGACAAGCCCAGCGCGTTGCCGTTGCCAGAGCTTTTCTCGAAAACAGACCGATCCTTTTACTCGATGAACCAACGGCTCATTTAGATATTGAAACAGAATATGACGTGAAAGAAAAGCTGCTGGAACTATTTAAAGGAAAACTCGTCTTTCTTGCTACTCATCGTCTACATTGGATGTTAGAGATGGACTACATCTTCTTTTTACAAGAAGGGGAGATAAAAGAAGTGGGAACGCATGAACAATTGATGAGAATGAAAGGTCATTACTACCAAATGGTCAAAACGCAAATGGGGGATCTGCAATGAATGACAGAGGATGGATTTATCCCTATTTAAAAGAAAATATTCGCCTTTTACTGTTTGTCGTTTTTTTCGGCCTATTAACGGTTTTTTCTGCCGCCTTTTTAATGTTTACTTCAGGATTTTTAATTTCCAAGGCTGCGACAAGACCGGAAAATTTATTGATGATTTATGTTCCGATTGTTGCTGTTAGAGCATTTGGGATTACTCGAGCCGTTTCACGGTACATCGAGAGGTTAATCGGACATGATATGGTGTTGAAGATTTTGTCTAAGATGCGAATTAAAGTGTATCAATTGATTGAACCACGCGTATTATCATCAAATTTATCGTTTAAGACTGGGGACGTGCTAGGAATGTTGGCAGAAGATATTGAGCGTCTTCAAGACATTTATTTGAAAACGGTGTTTCCGAGTTTAGTCGGCCTTTTTCTATATGTATTATCCGTATTAGCTCTTGGCTTTTTCTCATGGCCATTTGCTTTCATCATGGCTGTTCATGCAGGCGTTTTACTTTTTCTCTTTCCTTTTGTATCTTTGCTTGTGACAAAAGCAAACGTACAGAGAATGAAAGCTGAGCGCCATGGTTTGTACGAACGGTTAACAGATGCTGTGATGGGATTAAGTGATTGGCAATTTAGCGGACGGCAAACGGATTTCATTTCTGAGTATGAACAAGAGGAAGAAGAGCTATCCCGTATTGAACAGAAGCACATACGCTTTATGAGATGGAGGGACTCATTCGCTCAAGTGGTTGTTGCCACTTTGTTCGTATCCATGCTCTTTTGGACAGCAAACGAAAGTGCTAGTGGCAATCTTTCTCATACACTTATTGCTGCTTTCGTGTTAGTTCTATTCCCCTTAACGGAAACTTTTTTACCGTTATCAGACGCCATAAGTGAAGTTCCAGCGTATCAAGATTCCGTTGATCGACTTTCACGACTATCAACTGAACGAATAGAGAAGCAAGATCTGAATGACTATGTTTTAGAGAAAGTGAATCGTGCAGAAGGTGTTACACTTAAGCTTGAGAATGTCTCTTTCCGATATGACTCCCATCATAAAACGTTAGATCGTCTTTCATTTTCGATTAAGCAAGGTGAAAAAGTCGCTTTGCTCGGACCAAGTGGATCAGGGAAATCAACGATTTTAAAGTTAATCGAAGGCGGTATTTCTCCAACAGAAGGAGCGGTAACGATTAATGGTGTTGAGACGACAACGATCGGATCAACGATTTCTAATTGGGTCGCGGTATTAAACCAGCAACCACATTTATTTGACACAACGATTATAAATAACATTCGCTTAGGAAAACGAAATGCAACTGATGAAGAAGTGTATTGGGCAGCTAAGCAAGTAAAGCTCCATGACTATATTGATTCGCTTCCGGATGGATATGAAACGCATATGCATGAAACAGGCATGCGCTTATCAGGAGGACAACGGCAACGGATTGCTCTAGCCCGAATTTTGCTTCAAGATGCCCCAGTTGTCATCTTGGACGAGCCGACGGTAGGACTTGATCCTGTAACCGAAAACGATTTATTACAAACGATTTTTGCCGTGTTACAAGATAAGACTGTGCTATGGATTACACACCATTTAGCATTTGTACACCTAACCGATCAAGTTCTCTTTCTTGATAAAGGAACCATTCAATTACAAGGCACTCATCAACAATTAATGAACGAAAGTGAACGATATGCTCGCTTTTATCAATTAGATCGTCCTTTTCATCTTTGATAAGCGGGAGAATCAAATCGTTTACAAAAATAAATAACATCTAAAAGAGCGTGTTCAAAAAGTGCCTAATTCGCTTAAAAAACAAAAATGCACCTTCGAGAAAAAATGGTAAAATGGAAGTGCCAAACAATCCAAAATACCAATTTGCGAGGTGCATTTTCATGGAATTACAATTAGAACTAATCCCATACCATTACTATAACACACTCGGCTTTGATGTGGAACTCATTGATTACATCGACCAGCTATGAAGAGTAAATTTATTATTTTCCGTGTGCTCTGTGAAAAAAGGACTTATCCACAATTAGGTAAAATTGCCAGCTGTTTTTTTACTTCTATAGTCAAGACGAGCCGAATTTGCTCATTTTGCTTTTTAAATTGTGGATAACTTCAAAAACTTCTTCTTTCACATCACATCCTTTGCTATAATAAAACTGCTAGGTAAACCTTACTTGTATGGGTTTGTCCAAAGCAGTGAGGTCCTCATCTGTTAAAATGTGTGTCCGAAACGATTCCAACAGATTTGAGGACTTTTCTTTTGCCGTTTTTCTGAGTTTCTTGAAGGCAGTCGAACCCTTTTCATATAACTGTCTAATGATATCCGTTATTTGTACAAGGAGATAGTGATTTTTCATAGCTATGTAGTTATGGCTATTGACATGTTTAATGGCGTAACGAATATTTTTTTGTTGATTAAATCCTTGGTTTTCAATTTTCCAACGGCTCCGACCTACATCTATTATTCTTTCTACGTTCTTTTTTGACTTTGAGGTTAGTTATGAATACATATTCCTTCCGTGTACCTTCTTCTATCTCCACTTTTGACTCCACCAAGTTAACCTTTCTATCGTTATAGGCAATATCATTAACCCAAAATAGACGATCCTTCGTCTTACTTTGCTCCAATTCTTTTATTGCCTGAAACTCAGAAGCGATACTTTTTATTCTGCCTTCCTTAAATCGGCATAGGTATTTCCATTTGTAATCATCGCACAGACTAAATACGGATTCACATGCATAGAGACTATCTCCCAAGATACAGATAGGTAGTCTCTTAAATGTTTGTTTTATTTTCTTTGCGAGCCTGTGAAACGCCTTTAATTCACAATCTTGCTTCGTGACATCTTCTGATTCATTTTCGATAAACTCTGATCCAATACTAAAGACCATGTCACCTACTACAAGTTTTGCTTCAAGTACATGGTGCATATAAAGTACAGCCGTTTTTCCGGTTTCTTTATTCGTGTACACCCGTCTCAAACAATGTTCACAGTGCTTATTATGAAAGGTGTGTAAGCCTGTTCCATCAATGATGCCCCCCAGTATTTCCCTTCAATTCGGTACGATTCAAAAGACTTTTTTTCAATAATTCTTTAATCATATAGGTTCTAGTTTTTTCTAGTTCTTCAACATCTAGACAAGATAAAAAATCGTTAATCGTATCATAATGAGGAAGTTCATCAAGGCATTCCAGACCTAATACCTTTCGGATATTTTCTATACATTCATCTTTATTAAAACTTTCACTCATATTTCTCATCGATTTCAAGCCCGTCATATTTTTCAGAATCATAGTGAATAAAATAACCTTTGGACCGTACGATATATAGCTTTGATGTCGAGGATCTACTACATTTTTTAGATTATGTATTAAATTTTTGAAAAAGTGTTTCTGAATTTTAAGGATCTCGAATAAATAATTTGTTTCTCTTTCATGCTTCCTTTTTTCTTTTCTCGTAATCAAAATAACTTCCCCCTAAAAACGCTATATTACTGTACTAATTCAGTTAAATTATCACATATTTTACGTATTTTTAGGGGAAGGAATTTAATAATTATCACGAAAAAATTTTACTCCTCAGAGCTGGAAAGTGATGAAGCAATGAATCAGTTTTATGAAAAAAATAAGTCGAAGTTTATAACAGAATATGCTATGACGAATCCAGAAGAAGACATAGCTGAGTCATTTATGCGATTCATTGTCGATGAGAAGCCAAAGGGAGACACAATGGCAGAAGAAAAAATACGCTTTTTCTATCAATTTGATGAGCTCGTTGAATTGAGGAAAGAGATGAGAGAGAAGCTTTGAATGGTAGGTTGAAATGTTATTAAATGGAGGCTGTCCCTTTTTACGCTAATTGGGGACAGCACTTTATTCGTAAGTAGCAACTTGCTTAAACATCGATCTTTGCTCGTTCATAATACAAGGTAATGTTTTGAGTGTTCATGTCATTAATATGGTCTGAGTAATGAATAGCTGCGTTTCGCATAGTTTCTTTGTAAGAGATTGTAAGTTGTTCGCTGAATTGTTGATGTTTTTCAATCGTTTTATTGATTTGTTCAATGATTTTACCAGAGTTTCCGTTTGTTTCGTTTTGAATAAAATGAACGAGTTCAGCACCGAGCTCATTCATGGCTTCAACTTTATTAATGAAATCATTGGCTTTATAGGTTAAGTCTTGATTACTTTGGAAATAATACGTCACTTTTCGTTGATCCATTTTATCCCCCTCTAAATTGGCATGTTTGTCAAGAGTGAATGTGTGGCATTTCCACCTGATTAATGGAAATTACCCTTGGCATCTATTGGGTTTTCACATTTCTTTAATGATTGAGGTTAAATAATTGTGCTAGTGATTTTTCTTCCTTAAACAATTCTTCAATTCCAATCTTGATTTGAAGGATCATTTTTTTCGTTTTGGCCATTTCCTGTTCGTAATGAAAGAACATCTGTTCAAATTCAGATTTAAATTGTTCGCTTAAGGGAGGAATTTCTTCATGGACATCGATTTTCTTTAATGAATACATTTCTGACTCATATGCATATTTACCTAATAAATGTTTGTAACTACTAGGGTTTCCTTCTATATGAGCTATCTTGTTGTATAAATCTCGTTTTCTATTTTCAAAATCATCAAGATATTGTTCATTATAGGACAATTTTAACCCATTGAGAATATCTTGTTTCTTTTCGATAATCGAAAATCCCTTTTTGAAAATCTTTACAGCGACAGAAAGGTTGACTTCAATCCTCTGATTGTTCACGTTTTTCGTTAAAATTAGATTTCCTTCATTGTCATAGCGCCTTCCTTTCTTTGAAATGCTATTGATCACCGTATTTAACCCATGTGCACTTACGCTTTTGTCAATGGCATTCATTAAGTTTTCTGTATTTTCCTTAATGAGATGAAATTGTCCGATTATACTTAATTGCTTTTCTTTGATTTTTTTTAATGTTTGGATAATATCACCAATTGCAATACTATAAAGCGCTGGTGATAATAATAGGAAGCTTTTCCAACTCATCGTGTCTTTGATCAAGTTTTCGAGATCATTTAAATCCTTTTGAATGCCATTGATCGCTTGCATAATTTTTTGCTTCTCAATTGGCTTCATGTATCCAAGTTCTACAAAAACGTCTAAAATGGGATCGATATTTTTGTGCAAAATCTTCAATATCTCTATGAATTCTGAAGCTCTCACTTCCATATGAGCTATCATTTGAACTGATCCTTTTACAATGGATGAAAAGTTCGCTATGTATTCCCAAGGATTATAGTTTTGAACCTTTTCAATAAAATCTAAATCAATCCCAGTCATTGCTTTCATTAAGCCATTAAACCCACCTTGATTGTAGGCTGGAGAGAATTTAGTTAAATAAACTTGGATCTTCTGTAACTCTTGGTCTGGTATTTTCTCCAGCAAATCTCGAATTCCATCAAAATCATCCATCGTATCAATATATTGATAGTTTCCAACCTTCATAAACCCACGAACAATACTCGCAGCATACAACATATCTTCCTTCGCTGTTAAATGATAGATAGTTTGCCCCTTCTCCTGATAATACTCTTCAGCAAATGCTTTTAGCTCTGATGGGGGGAAGGTGTAGATTTGTTTAAATTTATCAGAGTCTATACTAAATTTTTTTACTAATTCTTTTCTGAAATCTTCATCAATATAAGCTAATTGATAAAAGTTAGGCGGAGCATCGTTTATGACATATACTTTTTCAAAAACACCTGTTGTTAACTCAAGCGTTTGTATTAAATTTCCTCCTAATGAGTGTCCATATCCGTATTTTTTTAATGAAATATTTTTCTTAGGATTTAATTTGGCTACATCATTGGTAATTATTTTGGTTACAATTCTGTCAAATTTCTTTGCAGCTTCATATTGAGTTTTATTTTGTCCAGTAAAAATACCGAAAGTGTTATATACCCAGTCATGAGGTTTCCAAGTGTCTTTTTCAGGGGCTTCACTTCCTCTCGTAATCGTATACGTCTGATTAATTCCTTTTTCTTCATCATAGAAGTGAATAACGGTACCATCAAACCCATAGTCCTCTTCGTTAATTCCCTCTATTTTATCAGAGTGGTATACACGTATAAGTGCAGGAGGCTCTTTTCCTGTCTCTTCGATATAAATTTTCTTCACTTCTTCAACAGTAAGATCCTTATACTCACTATTCATCATTCTTGCTCGTAAAATATCAGAATTTAACACTTCTTGATTGGATTCAGTTGTCATTCTTTCTTCTCCCCACTTGCTTTCGGATTGAATTGAATGGATTTCATTAACATTTTTGCAATCTCTTCTTCTTTATTAGTGTCAATTTGGCAAGATTTTTTATCATTTGTGCAGGTGACTTCATACTTAAATTCTATTCCTTGGTTACTTTTCTTCGATATTATATAGGCAAAAAAACTGTAAAAAGGACTATATTCTTTTTCCTCAAATTGATAAATATCTTTTGCAAAATAAATGGTCTTATCTTTATATTCTAACTTTTGGTATTCACCTTCATACCCAATCGACTCAGATAATGTCTCAAGGTTTAGCCAAATGATATCAGCAAGCTTTGAGTTTTCATATTTTGCTTTGACACTGAAACTAATATTTTCCTTTTTTTTGCCACCATAAAAAATAAATTCGATTAAATCTTTTTTGATTTCATAATACCTATCATCCATCTCAGCATTTGTCGGATACAACATCGTATATCCGTCCGTTTTCGACTTGAAGCGGTAATAGCCGTCTTTCACTTCTTCTGGTGATTCCATAAATTCGCGGGTAAACTCATGTTGAAATGCCACGGTGTCTGGTAGATTATTAGAATCCGCCTTTTGATCATTCATATTGCTGCATCCTCCAATCCATAGTATTGAGATAGTTAGTAGGGAAAGTAGTGTTTTTTTCAAGTATAGAACCCCTTTCAACAACCTTAAAATTCCATAAGGATACTAGCATAATTTTACAACAACGTACAATTAAAAATGAGGCTTTTCATCAAAATAAGTGGATAGACCTATTCGGAATTGGTTTTTGGCACAATATGTAAAAACGATAAGGTTATAGGGCTGTTGATGGGAGGGTGGCGTTTGAGACCATAGTAGTAATAGTGGTATACACATATATGTGCAGGAGGCTCTTTTCCTGTCTCTTCGATGTAAATTCTCTTCACTTCTTCGACAGTAAGGTTCTTATATTCGCTATTCATCATTCTTGCCCGTAAAATATTGGAATTTAACACTTCTTGATTGGATTCAGTTGTCATTCTTTCTTCTCCCCACTTGCTTTCGGATTGAATTGAATGGATTCCATTAACATTTTCGATATTTCTTCTTCTCTCTCAACATCAATATGGCAAGGTGTCCTATCATCTGTACAAGTAATATCGTAAACAAATTCAATACCCTGGTGACTATTCTTTGGAATAATATAGGCAAAAAAACTATATATAGGACTATATTTTTTTTCATCAACTTGGAAGATTTCTTTTGCAAAATAAATGGTCTTATCTTTGAATTCTAATTCTTGGTATTCACCTTCATACCCAATCGACTCAGATAATGTCTCGAGGTTTAGCCAAACGATATCTGCAAGCTTTGAGTTTTCATATGTTGTTGTGACACTGTTGTAAATCATCACTTTATTCCCTCTAAAAACCTTTAAAAATTTTCAAATTCCTCCAGAACTTACATGACACGCCTCTGAGATAATATGCTAAATTTTTTGCATATTAATTGGAGGAGTGTTGAACGTGATCATTTCCTATGATTTTGGCATCGGTTTAAAAGAATACGCAAAAAGAGGAAAGATGAATGCCTTTCCTGTGCTTGATACTTGTCCAAAATGCCAGTGTCACGGACCAGGCA
>NZ_JAKZKS010000026.1 GCF_022808615.1 Bacillus sp. FJAT-47783 | reverse complement strand
TGTATTAGGCACGCCGCCAGCGTTCGTCCTGAGCCAGGATCAAACTCTCCAATAAAAGTTTGACTTGCTCATAAAATAAATAGAATTAACAGAAACGCTTGGTTTTGTTTAGTTTTCAAAGATCATTCATCGTTACCGACAAGTACATATTATATCTTACTAACAATATCACGTCAACACTTTTTTAAAATGTTTTTTGCCAGTACTTTTTTATCGCTATTTAACAGCGACTTTTACATTCTAACAAAACTACTTTTAAATGTCAACATATATTAAAATAAAACTACTTTTTGTCGTTGACTTTTAAAAGTATAGCATCGTTCATCTTTTCGTGCAAGAACTTTTTTTATAGACAAATGCATATAATAATTCACCCTTTTCAGTTATGTCAGGAAGCTAAAATACTTCACTAACTTTTACTTTTTCATCTTTTAACAAAAAGATGACTTCATTTGAGTTTAATAGTTTAATTAATGGTTTAGTAGGGTTATGTTCATCGATAAAAACGATTTCCCCTACTCGTCCATCTGATAACCCAACTTTTCGACCTTTGACATAGCTAATGAATAACCGTTTTAAAGCTTTTAATACTGTTAAATCAAATTTTCCAAACTGATCTTTTTCGATATTCTCTAAAGTATAGAAAGGGGATAAGCTAGGACGATAGGGTCTTGCTGACACCATTGCATAGTATGTATCAGCGACTGAAAGGATCTTCCCTATTGAATGAAGCTGATCTCCTTTAATTCCAAGTGGATAACCACTTCCTTCTAATCTTTCATGATGTTGAAGAACACTAACCTTGACACCTTCTTTTAATGAGTGAAGGTCTTTTAGCATCTTATAGCTGTAAATAGGATGTTGTTTTATTTCTAAATATTCTTCTTTAGTTAAAACACTGTTTTTAAAAAGGATCGAGTTATTTATTTTTGACATTCCACAATCACATAATAGTCCAGCTAAAGCAATTTGATTCATTTCACCTTGTAAATAATTTAGTTGTTTTGCTATTAACGCACTTAAAAGGGCTACACCAATTGAATGATGAAAAATATATTCTGTGCTTTGGCACTTTTTATATAAATCCATCACTTCGTTCCAGTTTTCCATTGCTTTATCTACTAATGGGAGAATTAATTCCCGAACATGAGAAATATTTACTGCCGCACCTGCTTGCCATGATGTAAACATTTTTTTATAGTTTTGTACCGATTGGTAATAATGGTCAAGAAAAGAGGAAGACTCCTCATGAATGGTTTCTTCCAAAATGTTATTACAAATTAACTCTTCTACAGAA
This sequence comes from Bacillus sp. FJAT-47783, assembly GCF_022808615.1. Classification (GTDB taxonomy): domain Bacteria; phylum Bacillota; class Bacilli; order Bacillales; family Aeribacillaceae; genus Bacillus_BZ. The sequence continues at coordinate 47,737 of NZ_JAKZKS010000026.1, read as the reverse complement.
CTAGCGCCTTTCTTAATGTCTACTTCTTTTATAAAAAAAGCTTTGATCACTTCTATATGTCTTTCTTCCAAAATCGTGTTTTTCCGTAAGATTGGCTTATTCGAAACCGCATATATATCTTCTGATAGGACATAACCTTGACGAAGTAAACTGACTTTAATTTTCAAATGTCTCCCTCCCTAATACAAATAGTATAAAAGATCATCTAGGAAAAAAGAATGATAAATGGCATTTTTCTACATAAATAAAAAAGTTCATGAACCTTTTTTGTGACAAAATACCCTTTTGTATTAGAACTCAAATTTTATTAAATACGTAAGGTTAGCTTCTAATTTTCCGAATCTAATCCAATAGACACCGAGTGCATGATGCTGCCCTTCAAGAAATGTCCAAGGCTCCCATTCATTATGACAAGTCGAATAAAAGGTTGTGCTTTCCTTTCTGAGAATCCCCTTTACGTTTAATTCGATTGCACCTAGAACTGGAGATCGAAGACTCCTTTAAACCTTGAAAACTTTATCAAACAAGAGATAGGGAGCAGTCTAAAAAGTCTATAATAGGATAAAATACTGCAAAATTAAGACCCAAAGAATGCTGTAAAATCAACATTCTTTGGGTCTATATTTTTAGATTTCGGGGCGTAAATACTACTTTTCGGACAGCCCCTCCTTAATTAGTCATCTTGTTCTACCTCTTCAATTTCTTCGGAATCTTCTTCTTTATCTACGAGAGCTACAGTTGATACAAATTCTTCTTCACCAAGCTTAATTAATTTAACACCTACAGTGTTACGGCCCATTGTCGATATATCGTTAACATCCATTCGAATAATTACACCTGATGCTGTCACAAGCATTAAATCTTCTTCACCTGTTACTGCTTTCACAGCCACAAGTCCACCGTTTTTGTCAGTTACATTACACGTTTTTAGTCCTTTACCGCCACGACTTTGAATTCGATACTCTTTTTCGTTTGTTCGTTTACCATATCCCTTTTCTGTTACGATAAGGATATCGACATTCTCTTCTATAACTTCCATTCCGACAACTTTGTCTTCACTATCGAGGTTTATTCCCTTCACACCAGTTGCCGTACGCCCCATTGTCCGAACATCAGTTTCTGGAAAACGGATCAGCATCCCTTTCTTCGTTCCAATAATGATATCTTTTTGACCGTCCGTTAATCGAACAGAAATAAGTTCATCTTCATCGCGTAACGTAAGGGCGATTAAGCCACTCGTACGAATGTTGACAAATTGGGATAATGGTGATCTTTTACAAATTCCATCTTTTGTTGCAAAGAATAAGAACCAATCATCGGCAAATTCGGATACCGGAATAATCGCATTCACCCACTCGCCTCGATCGATTTCAAGTAAATTGACAATTGGAATCCCTTTTGCGGTACGGCCGTATTCAGGAATCTCATACCCTTTTGCACGATAAACTTTTCCTTTATTCGTAAAGAATAAAATAGTATCATGTGTACTCGTCGTTAATAAATGCTCGACAAAATCATCTTCATTTGTTCCCATTCCTTGAATACCTCTGCCTCCACGCTTTTGACTTCTATACGTAGAAACAGGTAATCGTTTAATATAACCATTATGCGTTAATGTAATGACGATATTTTCTTGTGGAATTAAGTCTTCATCCTCAATTGACTCCACACCTGTCACGATGATTTCAGTACGCCTCTCATCGTTAAATCGTTCTTTTATATCAATGAGCTCTTCACGAATAATATTTAACACTTTTTCTTCACTTGCTAAAATCTCTTTTAACTCGCGAATTAATTTAACTAAATCTTGATATTCTCCTTCAATTTTTTCGCGTTCTAACCCTGTTAGACGTTGGAGACGCATATCTAAGATGGCTTGTGCTTGTTTTTCCGTTAACGAAAATTTTTCCATCAAACCTTGTCGAGCAATATCTGTCGTTTGTGAGCTTCGAATTAAATTAATGACTTCATCCAAATGATCTAAAGCGATCCGTAATCCTTCTAAAATGTGTGCACGCGCTTCCGCTTTTTTAAGTTCGTATTCTGTCCGGCGACGAATAACTACTTTTTGGTGATCTAAGTAATGGACTAACGTTTGTTTTAAATTTAAAACTTTCGGCTCTCCATTGACAAGCGCAAGCATATTAATACCGAAAGATGTTTGTAAAGCTGTTTGTTTGTATAAATTATTGAGTAATACGTTCGCATTAGCATCTTTTCTCACTTCAATCACAATACGCATTCCATTGCGATCCGATTCGTCACGTAAATCGGTAATACCTTCAATTTTTTTATCACGAACGAGCTCAGCAATTTTTTCGATTAGTTTCGCTTTGTTAACTTGGAATGGGAGTTCCGTAACGATTAAGGCCTGTTTACCGCTTTGTCTTTCTTCAATTTCAACCTTTGCACGAACGGTAATACTCCCGCGCCCAGTCTCATAAGCTTTCCGAATACCACTTCTGCCTATAATTTGGCCAGCTGTTGGGAAATCGGGGCCTGGGATAATTTCCATCAGCTCAGGGATCGTTATGTCAGGATCTTTACTTACAGCTAATACTCCATCAATCACTTCCCCTAATTGATGAGGAGGTATATTCGTGGCCATTCCAACTGCGATACCGGCCGCACCATTAACGAGAAGGTTTGGGAAACGCGACGGAAGTACAACAGGTTCTTTTTCAGAACCATCGTAATTATCTTGGTAGTCAATTGTGTCTTTATTAATATCACGTAAAAGTTCCATCGAAATTTTGGACATACGCGCTTCTGTATAACGCATAGCTGCCGCTGCATCTCCATCAACAGAACCGAAGTTTCCGTGTCCATCAACAAGCATGTAACGATAGTTAAAATCTTGAGCCATACGAACCATTGAGTCATAAACAGCCGAATCACCGTGTGGATGATATTTACCAATTACATCGCCGACAATACGAGCAGATTTTTTATACGGTTTATCACTTGTCATCCCTAAATCATGCATGGCATATAAAATTCTTCTATGAACTGGTTTTAAGCCATCTCGAACATCTGGTAAGGCACGAGACACGATGACACTCATCGCATAATCTAAGAAAGATGAGCGCATCTCCTGGCTAATATTTACTTCACGAATTTGAGGCTTCTTATTTTCAGACATGTCGTAAAACCTCCCAAAACATTTCATTCGATCTCTCTCCATAGGGAGGGCATCGTTTAAATTTATATAGAGGCAGAAGACTCTGCCCCTAAACTTTCACTTTTCTAAATTATATATCTAAGTTTTTAACATAACGGGCATTTTCTTCGATAAAGTGACGGCGCGGTTCAACTTTATCCCCCATTAAGATTTCAAACGTCTCATCTGCCTCAATGGCATCTTCTAACGTTACTTGAAGAAGTGTACGTGTCTCAGGATCCATTGTCGTCTCCCACAGTTGTTCTGGATTCATCTCTCCTAGACCTTTGTAACGCTGGATGCCTGGCTTAGGCTGTTGAGGGAGCTCCGCTAAAACTTCATCTAATTGACGATCGTTATAAGCATACTCAATTCGTTTACCTTGTTGAATTTTATATAAAGGTGGTTGAGCAATGTAAACATATCCTTTTTCAATAATCTCACGCATATAACGATAGAAGAACGTTAACAGTAATGTACGAATATGTGCACCGTCAACATCAGCATCTGTCATAATGACGATTTTATGGTATCTAGCTTTTGAAATATCAAAATCCTCACCAATACCAGTCCCAAGCGCCGTAATAATTGTACGCACTTCATTATTTGATAAAATTTTATCAAGGCGAGCTTTTTCAACGTTTATAATTTTACCTCTTAACGGTAATATCGCTTGGAAATGCCGGTCACGTCCTTGCTTTGCAGAACCACCTGCTGAATCCCCCTCAACGACATACAGTTCAGAAATGGAAGGGTCTTTAGAAGAACAATCAGCTAATTTTCCTGGTAAATTCGAGACTTCTAATGCGCTTTTTCTTCGCGTTAATTCACGCGCTTTTTTCGCAGCAAGGCGTGCACGTGCAGCCATTAATCCTTTCTCGACAATTTTCTTTGCTTCTTGAGGATTCTCCAGCAAGAATGTTTCAAATGCCTCAGAAAATAGCGAATCTGTAATTTGACGAGCTTCCGAATTACCTAGTTTCGTTTTTGTTTGCCCTTCAAACTGTGGATCTGGATGCTTAATAGAGATGATCGCCGTTAATCCCTCGCGAACATCTTCCCCCGTTAAGTTTTGATCACTTTCCTTGAAAATCCCGTTCTTTCTTGCATAATCATTAATGACACGTGTGAGGCCCGTCTTAAAACCAGACTCATGCGTTCCACCCTCATACGTGTGAATATTATTAGCAAAAGAGTAAATATTACTAGTATATCCATCGTTATATTGGAGAGAGACTTCTACTGTGATTCCGTCCTTTTCTCCCTCAATATAAATGGGCTCATCGTGAAGTACTTCCTTCGTTCGATTCAAATGCTCAACGTATGATTTAATTCCACCTTCATAGTAATATTCATTTCTACGTTCATTTCCTTCGCGTTTATCTTCAACCGTAATTTTAATTCCACGATTTAAAAAGGCCAATTCCCGCAAACGGTTTGCTAACGTATCATAATCGTACTCAGTCGTTTCTTGGAAAATGTCAGGATCCGGCTTGAAGTGTACGATTGTTCCGGTTTTATCCGACTCACCAATCACTTTTAAATCTTCGTATGGTACGCCTCGGTTAAACTTTTGATAATGAATTTTCCCTTCTCGGTGGACCGTAACCTCAAGCTCTGTCGATAACGCATTTACAACAGATGCGCCAACACCATGCAATCCACCAGATACTTTATAACCGCCTCCTCCAAATTTTCCACCTGCATGAAGAACAGTCATAATGACTTCAACGGCAGGGCGCCCCATTTTCTCATGAGTTCCTACCGGTATTCCGCGGCCATTATCTCTAACCGTAATACTATTGTCTTTCTCAATTATCACGTCAATATCTGTACAGTAGCCCGCTAACGCTTCATCGATACTATTATCAACAATTTCCCATACAAGATGATGAAGTCCTTTCGCAGCCGTTGAACCGATATACATACCAGGTCTTTTTCGAACAGCTTCAAGTCCTTCTAACACTTGTATTTGATTTTCATCATACGTTGTTTGTCCTTGATTTTGCTCCATCGTCACAATGATCACCTACACTTTTCTTTCCATCAGATTTCTACTATCTTGTTGTAATCGTTGCTTCTCTCAATTTATATATAAAAAGACTCCGCTCTTTTCTTTAACGTACTAGTAGCTAACGGTGAGAAAAAAATATCATGATCGGTAATAATGACTGACTTCACTTCACCGTTAGCTAACTGAACAATTTTTTCTTTTTGTTTCCCCAAAAATTCCTCCATTATTGTAGAAGCTGCTCCTTTATAGTCAAAGATCATTACGATTTGATGTGAAGGAACAACTGGATTATCCCCAATATGAATATACAACGAACCACCTCATCGTTATATAAATTGTCCAGCCTTTACTTGAAAAAGCGTAGCTTCTTTTAATGTATGATGGTCGATTCCATCAACACTTGTTGTCGTAACAAACGTTTGGACTTTTCCTTGTATCGTGTTTAGCAAATGCGACTGTCGGTAATCATCTAACTCAGATAAAACATCATCTAAAAGTAAAATGGGATATTCTCCAATTTCCTCGTGAATCAGTTCAATTTCAGCTAATTTTATAGATAATGCCGTTGTTCGTTGTTGTCCTTGTGATCCATATGTTTGAACATCCCGGTCATTCACATAAAAAAGTAAATCATCACGATGGGGACCTGCTAATGTCGTACCACGTTCAATTTCTTTCTCTTTTATTTTAGCAAACTTTTCATTGAATACTTCTATTATTTTCGACAATTCCGCTCCATCTGATACATCAACAGACGGTTTATACGTAATATTTAACTGTTCTAGTCCTCTACTAATCCCAGAATGAATCGGTTGGGCCCATTTTTCAAGCTGCTTAATAAACAATTGCCGTTTTAAAACAATATTGGCAGCAGCCTCACTTAATTGCATACTTAACACTTCAAGCATCCCTGTATCTTTTTGCTTTCGGCTTTGTAGTTGCTTTAATAAATGGTTTCGCTGCTGCATAATTTTTTGATATTTACTTAATTCGTGCAAATAAACTGGAGACACTTGGCCAATTTCCATATCAATAAATCGTCTGCGTATTTGAGGACTCCCTTTTACTAAGTTCAAATCCTCAGGAGCAAACATAATCACATTCATATTTCCTACATATTGACTCAATTTTTGTTGCTCCAAATAATTTAACTTCGCCTTTTTTCCTTTTTTTGACAGAACTAATTGCAAATGAGTAGCGCGATTATGTTTTTCGATTATACCTTCTATTTTAGCATAATCCTCATCCCACTGGATGAGCTCTTTATCATTTGATGTGCGATGAGATTTTGCCATGGCTAACACATAAATGGCTTCCATCACATTTGTTTTCCCTTGAGCATTTTCACCAATAATGACATTTACTTTATTCTCAAAAGACGCTTCTAAATTTTCGTAATTTCGATAATGTTTAATATTTAACTCTTTGATAAACAAGTCGTTCACCAACTTTATTGTTTCACAATTAATTTAGCTACATCCGGAATATAAACAACATCTCCGTCTCTTAGCTTTCGACCACGACGGCTTTCTATTTCATCGTTTACATAGACTTCATACTCTTGTAGAAACCACTTTGCCATTCCGCCCGTTTGAATCACGTCCGCTAATTTTAAAAATTGACCTAATGTAATATGTTCCGTTTCAATTTTAATCACTTTTTCCATCATCAAGCCCGCCTTCTTTTTTGTCTCTAACTTTTAATTTTACTAGAAAATATCCGAATAGAAAAGAAAGCTACTAGTAATATTTTGTACTAGTAGCTTTAAACACTGGTTATTAGTATGTTCGAACCGGTAAAATTAATTGTAAAATTGTATCATCTTCTGGTATGCGAATCAAAAATGGTCTCATTGCCCCCGTAAAACTTATGTCAATCTCGGACCCTTCAAGCGCTTTTAATGCATCCATCATGTATTTAGCACTAAAGGAAATTTTCAAGTCCTCTCCCTCGATTCCTCCTGTTCGAATTTCTTCGATTACTTTTCCGATTTCCGGTGAGTTGGAGGAAATTTCAACGGTATTTTCACCCAATGTAGCAAATTTCACGACATTGTTTCGCCCCTCACGAGCTAGTAGTGAAGCACGATCAATTGCTTGTAATAATTCTTTTGTATTAACAGTAAGGTTCGTCATACTTTCTGATGGAATAAGACGACTTGTGTCTGGGTAATTTCCTTCTAGTAAACGTGAGAAAAACAGCAAGTTTTTTGTTTTAAATAAAATTTGGTTTTCCATAATGACGATTTCAACGAGCTCATCATGATCATCAAGAATCTTACTAAGCTCATTTAAGCTTTTCCCTGGAATGACAACATTGTACGAATCGCTTGTATCTGTTTCTACGTTTGCCTTTCGAAGAGCAAGACGGTGACTATCTGTTGCAATACAAGTGAGCTGGGAGTTTTCCAAGCGCCAATTCACACCTGTTAAAATCGGTCTCGTTTCAGAAGTTGACACAGCGAAAACTGTTTGTCGAATCATTGCCTTTAATAAATCTGTCGGGATCTTAAAAACATTTTGCTGCTTGATTTCAGGTAAGCGAGGATACTCTTCTGCATCGATTCCGTTTAAATTAAATTCCGCATTTCCTGAACGAATAATTGTTAAATAATGATGATTTACTTCCATCTCAACTTGATCTTTTGGTAGCTTTTTTACAATCTCACTAAAAAATCGAGCTTGTAAAACAATACTACCTGGTTGAATGATTTCAGCATATTGTTTGTCATCTTCCTCAACGGGAATAAATGATTCGATTGATATATCAGAGTCACTTCCTGTTAAAGTAATGCCTTCTTCTGTCGCTACAATTTTGATACCTGTAAGAATTGGTATCGTTGTTCGAGAGGAAACTGCCTTCATGACATCTTGGACTGCTTGGACAAGTTTATCTTTTTGAATGACAAATTTCATAATGATCCTCCTTTTTTTTATTTTACAGGCATAATTCCGGTCGTAATGAAATATATTTATTATTTATAAAAAAATAGTAATAGTAATAGTAGGGGTTGTGAATATGTGGATAACTGTGTGAATGAAAGGAAACACAGTCTATCCACATGTGGACAGACTGTGTAAATGGTATTCTAAGTTATTCACAGTTTTCAACAGTTACCCCTTTAGTAATTCTTCAATTTCTTTAATTTGACGCTGCAATACATCGTCCTTTTGTAACATTTTTGAAATCTTTTCATGTGCATGAATGACAGTCGTGTGGTCACGGCCACCAAATTCTTCACCTATCTTCGGTAAAGACGAATCCGTTAGTTCCCGTGACAAGTACATGGCAATTTGTCGCGGAAAAGCGACTGATTTCGTTCTCTTTTTCGCTTTAAAATCCTCTAACTTCACATTAAAATGTTGCCCGACCATACGCTGTATATCTTGAATTGTTATCACTTTTGGCTTCGAGCTCGGAATGATATCCTTTAGTGCTTCTGCAGCTAAATCTGCATTTATATCTTTATTGATTAAAGAAGAATAGGCAACAACACGAATAAGTGCCCCCTCTAGTTCTCGAATGTTCGAATCAATTTGATTGGCAATATAAAGCATAACCTCATTTGGAATATCTAATCCGTCAGCTTTTGCTTTTTTTCTTAAAATCGCAATTCGCGTTTCTAAATCTGGAGGGGTAATATCTGTAATTAATCCCCATTCAAAACGTGAGCGGAGCCGATCTTCCAATGTAGGGATTTCTTTTGGCGGTCTATCACTTGAAATCACAATTTGTTTACTTTCTTCATGCAACGTATTAAATGTATGGAAAAATTCTTCTTGTGTTTGTTCTTTTCCAGCTAAAAATTGAATATCATCTATCAGTAAAACGTCGACATTTCGATACTTATTTCGAAAATCAACGGCTTTATTGTCACGAATCGAATTAATAAATTCATTAGTAAATTTTTCTGATGATAAATAAACAACTTTGGCAGAAGGGTTATGATCGATAACATAATGACCAATTGCATGCATTAAATGGGTTTTTCCAAGTCCAACCCCTCCATAAATAAACAATGGGTTATATGCTTTAGCTGGTGCTTCTGCAACAGCTAAAGATGCTGCATGAGCAAAGCGATTTCCAGAACCGATAACAAATGTGTCGAACGTGTATTTAGGGTTGAGCATGTTTTGTGGAAGTTCTACAGAATCTTCACCTTTATTAGGAGTAGCCTTAATCGGGGGTTTTGGTACCAAATCTTCATCATTTTGATTTTGTGGAATGATGAATTTTACACCGATTGCTTCTCCAGTTAATTCGTACAGTGTGTCTGCAATAAGATGGAGATAGCGTGATTCTAGCCAGTCTCGTGCAAACTCATTGGGAGCGATAATTGTTAATATATCACCTTGTAGTGTGTGTGCTTTAGTAGATTTTAGCCAAGTTTCAAAACTCGGCTTGCTTAATTTTTTCTCAATTTCCCCAAGCGCTCGATTCCATAAATCTGCGATGTTTTCCATTTTACTTTGTTGCCCCTCCTTTACCGCATGAATCTCTAAAAATGGGCAAAATGAACCTTTTCAACCAATTGAATAATTATACAATCCACGACAAATGTGAAAAAATATATAATATAGTAGAAAAATGACTTTTCGACAGAGTCCACGTATTGTGGACAACTTCATTCACGGCATGTTTATAATCTTTCCACACATTATCCACAAATTGTGGATAACAGATAACTTACGAACTAGATATGCAGAGTTAAAACACAAATATCATATCAGAATAACCTTAATGTTGCAATGGTAAATCCGAGGTTATCCACATTACACGAAAAGTGTTAGAAAAAATTGTCCACAAGGGGTGAAGATGTGAAAAACCTGTCGATAACGTGTGTGGATAATGAAATTTATGTCGAAAATTCATCCACAAGGTACTGGCTAAATTTAACTCGGTATGATCAGTTGACAATATTCATACCTATTCTCTATAATTAGAAAGACTGTCTTTAACAGCTATTCCTCAGGGAGGTGTCATAAAGTGAAAAGAACGTTTCAACCAAACAAACGTAAGCGCAGTAAAGTTCATGGTTTCCGTAGCCGTATGAGTTCTGCTAACGGACGTAAAGTTATTGCTCGTCGTCGTCGTAAAGGAAGAAAAGTATTATCAGCATAGGCCACTGAACAAGTCAGTGGTCTTTTTATGCTTTCATACAATAAAAGTGATGTTCCTTTTTATTAACCACACGGTCACGAAGCGGCTTAGAATAGAAGATGCTCTTTCTTCCTCCTTTCTTGAGCCGCTAGGTGGTGGCACTAGATTTAACCAACCGTTCATTATGTTGTCTCTCAAAGGATGCGAATTGTCCATTTGCTATAAAATTAAGGAAGATTAAGTAGGAAATAAAACATGCTCCAAAATAAAAATTAATTTAAAACCTGTTTAAATAAAGGGAGAATTTGAAACAATGAAGGTGGAACTGTTGAACGAATAAGATCCATCTTTTTTCGGAGTGAAGGATATGAAGAAAAGAAACCGTATAAAAAAAAATGATGAATTTCAAAAAGTATTTAAAAACGGGAAATCGATGGCAAATCGGCAGTTTGTCATTTATATGCTGGATCAGCCAGAAGAAGTCGAGTTTCGTCTCGGTCTTTCAGTGAGTAAAAAAATTGGTAAAGCGGTTGTCCGCAACCAAATTAAACGATATATTCGTCAAGTTTTTCTTGAAGAAAAAGAAAATATTATTAAAGGGAAAGATTATATTATAATAGCTCGAAAGCCAGCTGCTGAAATGAATTACCATGAAGTCCATAAAAGTTTACTCCATCTCTTTCGTAAAACGAATATATATCGAAAACCTTCCACAAAGATTCAAAAATAAAGGTTACATTTGTGAAAAATTAAATTTCTGATTCAAGAAAAAAGATGGTACAATACTTTTGTAGATTGAGTGTAAGCGTATATACAAGAGAATTTTTTCGTTGTTAGGAGGAAATATTGTTGAAAAGGCGAATATTATTACTGATAGGACTTATCGGTCTTGTCTCGATCTTAGCAGGATGTACAGAGATTAATGAACCGATAACAAAAGAAAGCGAAGGATTTTGGAACCAATATATTGTATATCCTCTTTCATGGTTAATTACATATTTTGCTGAATTATTAGGAAATGATTATGGTTTATCGATTATTATTGTTACGCTCTTAATTCGATTAGTTATTTTACCGCTAATGATTAAACAAACGCAAAACTCAAAGGCGATGCAAGCACTGCAACCTGAGATCTTGAAGCTTCGGGAAAAATATAGTTCAAAGGATCAGCAAACACAGCAGAAGCTACAACAAGAGACGATGGCTCTTTTCCAAAAACACGGTGTAAACCCACTTGCTGGCTGCTTTCCACTTTTAATTCAAATGCCAATTTTAATTGGATTTTACCATGCTATTATGCGTACACAGGAAATTGCGAATCATAATTTCCTTTGGTTTGATTTAGGGGAAAAAGATCCATTCTTCATTTTACCAATTTTAGCTGGCGCATTAACATTTGTTCAACAAAAGCTAATGATGGCTGGAACGGAAAGTGTTAACCCGCAAATGCAAACGATGCTATACCTTATGCCGATCATGATTGTTATCTTTGCTATTAGCTTCCCGGCTGCGTTATCACTTTACTGGGTTGTAGGTAATATATTTATGATTGTACAAACACTTATTGTGAAAGGCCCTGACATTCGAAATGCCTCTGAAAAGGCGGGAGGAGCGCAAAAGTGAGAGAAATAACATCTACCGGTTCAACTGTAGATGAAGCAGTTAACTCTGCTTTAGAGAAGTTAAAAGTTACGAAGGATGAAGTGGAAGTTCGTGTTATTGATGAAGGAAAAAAAGGGTTTTTAGGCATTTTTGGTCAAAAGCCTGCTATTGTCAATGTGAAGTTAGTGAAAGAGGATGTTGCTGCAGAGGAGTTTAATCCGTTAAAAGAAACGGTGTCAGAATTATTCCCAAAATCCTCTGAAACAGCTGCTATCCAGGAGGAAATTGAGGTAGACCCAGTCGATGAAGCGAAGATCTTCTTGAAAAAAGTTTTGAAAAATATGGGGGTAGAAGCCTTCATACATGTGAAACGAGATAAAAAAACGATTCATTTTAATATGGAGGGCGAAAAGCTAGCGATTTTAATTGGCAAGCGCGGACAAACATTAAATTCACTACAATTACTGACGCAATTAGTTGTGAATAGATATTCAAAGGAATACGTCCAAGTTGTTTTGGATGCTGAGAATTACCGGAAACGAAGAGAAGAAACGTTGATCCAATTAGCCAAAAAATTAGCGAACAAAGCCGTTAAAATGAATCAAGAAGTTTCCTTAGAACCGATGCCTTCTTTTGAAAGGAAAATTATCCACTCTGCTCTTGTTAACGACAACCGTGTTGAAACATATTCAGAAGGCACGGATCCACATCGATATATCGTTATAGCACCTATTCGTTCATAGCCTTTCAAAGCCGGAAAGACATAGTCTTTCCGGCTTTTTTTAGTATGAGCAAAACTTAATATCAGTTTGGTATAGTTTTCAAGGGTTAATGGAGTCTTGCTTGTCTATATAGCCAGCGTCTAGTCCCTCAGGAAAAGAAGGGAAAGAACGCCTTCTCTTCTTGAGCGTTTTATTTGCCCAAGGTTGAGCAAGGCCTTGGCTTTTCTTTTGCTGTAAAAGTATTATTGGGGAAAAATGTGTAAAGAGATACGGTTTTGATTAAACTTAACATAACGAGAGCGTTTTCGAAAGGTTGAAAATATTGTTATTAACATGTGGATAAGTTAAAATGAGAATGGTGTTTTCCGTCATTGTGGATATTTTTAGGGGATTTTTTGTCATGTTATCGTAGATTGTTATATCATGCCGTTTTCTATCTTTTCTAGTTGATTACATTATGATATCTTAAAGTTTTGGTTATACTTTTTTGAATTCACTCAAATCCATTTTTTATATAGATACATATTGAGTAAGTGAGGTGATTAAAAGTGGAATTTGATACGATTGCTGCTATTTCAACACCGATGGGTGAAGGGGCGATTGCCATTGTTCGTTTAACTGGTGATGAAGCCATCCAAATTGCCGATAAAATTTTTAGAAGTCCTACCAATAAGTCGTTAGCTGATGTGCCGACACATACGATCCATTATGGAAATATCGTCGATCCAGAAAGTGAACAAGTTGTTGAAGAAGTTATGGTGTCCGTTATGCGGGCTCCAAAAACTTTTACGCGTGAAGATGTTGTAGAAATTAACTGTCACGGCGGATTAGTAACCGTAAATCGTGTTTTGCAGCTTGTTTTAACTCATGGGGCGCGTCTTGCGGATCCAGGAGAATTTACAAAACGTGCCTTTTTAAACGGACGGATCGATTTATCACAAGCTGAAGCGGTTATGGATTTAATTCGCGCAAAAACAGACCGTGCGATGAATGTTGCGCTTGGTCAAATGGAAGGACGTCTTTCAAAATTAATTAAGCGTCTTCGTCAAGAACTATTAGAAACGTTAGCTCATGTGGAAGTGAATATTGATTACCCAGAATATGATGATGTGGAAGAAATGACGCATCAACTTTTAATTGAAAAAGCTCAATATGTAAAAAGAGAAATTGAGAAGCTCCTTCAAACGTCGGAGCAAGGAAAAATTTTGCGAGAAGGCTTGTCAACGGTTATTATCGGGCGTCCGAATGTAGGGAAATCGTCTTTACTTAACGGTTTAGTGCATGAAAATAAAGCGATTGTAACAGATATACCTGGTACAACACGTGATGTTATTGAAGAATACGTAAATGTTCGAGGCGTGCCGCTTCGACTCGTAGATACAGCAGGTATCCGTGAGACTGAAGACATTGTAGAGCGAATTGGTGTTGAACGCTCAAGACAAGTGTTAAAAGAGGCGGATTTAATTTTGCTAGTTTTAAACTATAATGAGACGTTATCCCATGAAGATAGACAGCTATTTGAAGCGGTTAAAGGAATGGATTATATCGTTATTGTCAATAAAACGGACTTACCTAAGCAAATTGACTTAAATGAAGTAAGCAAACTGGCAAATGGTCGTTCCGTTGTCACGACTTCTTTAAAAGAAGAAGAAGGAATTGACAAATTAGAAGAAGCCATTAGTTCTTTATTCTTTGCCGGAAATATTCAATCAGGTGACTTAACATATGTTTCTAATACACGACACATATCACTATTGACACAGGCAAAAAAAGCGATTGACGATGCATTGAACGGTATTGAACAAGGAATCCCGATAGATATTGTACAAATTGATTTAACTCGCTCATGGGAATTGCTAGGTGAAATCATTGGTGATGCTGTACACGAAAGTTTAATCGATCAACTCTTTTCCCAATTTTGCTTAGGAAAATAATAAAGGAGGGTTTGAAGTGGGATACGAAGCAGGTTCTTTTGATGTAATCGTTGTTGGAGCAGGTCATGCTGGGTGTGAGGCCGGTCTTGCGGCAGCGAGAATAGGAGCCAAAACGTTAGTCATTACCATTAATCTCGATATGGTCGCTTTCATGCCATGTAATCCGTCAGTTGGTGGGCCAGCAAAAGGTATTGTTGTTCGAGAAATTGATGCATTAGGTGGAGAAATGGGGAAAAATATCGACAAAACCCATATCCAAATGCGCATGTTAAATACCGGTAAAGGTCCTGCTGTTCGCGCATTACGTGCACAAGCTGATAAATTTTTATATCAGCATGAAATGAAGAAAACGTTAGAAAGTGAACCAAACGTAACACTTTTACAAGGAATGGTCGATTCATTAATTGTTGAGGACGGCGAATGTAAAGGTGTAATCACACAGACGGGGGCGGAATATCGTGCCAAAACGGTTGTATTAACAACAGGGACATTTTTAAGAGGAAAAATTATTCTCGGAGACTTAGCTTATTCTAGCGGTCCGAATAACCAGCAGCCGTCCATTAAACTATCTGAGCATTTACAAGAGCTCGGCTTTGATCTTGTTCGGTTTAAAACAGGAACACCGCCCCGTGTGAATAGCCAAACAATTGATTACAGCAAAACAGAAATTCAACCTGGTGATGAAACGCCGCGTGCTTTCTCTTATGAAACGACAAAATATATTACCGATCAACTACCATGCTGGTTAACCTATACAAGTGAAGAAACACATCAAATTATTGATGACAACTTACATCGTTCGCCAATGTTTTCAGGTATGATTAAAGGAACTGGACCACGTTATTGTCCTTCTATTGAAGATAAGGTCGTTCGTTTCCATGATAAACCGAGACACCAAATTTTCCTTGAGCCTGAAGGGCGTAATACAGAGGAAGTGTACGTTCAAGGTCTTTCAACGAGTTTACCAGAAGATGTTCAGCGAAGAATGCTTGCAACGATTCCAGGATTAGAAAAAGCTCAATTAATGCGCGCTGGCTATGCGATTGAATACGATGCGATCGTTCCGACACAATTATGGCCAACATTAGAAACAAAGAAAGTGAAAAATCTGTATACTGCTGGCCAAATTAATGGAACGTCAGGTTATGAAGAAGCGGCTGGCCAAGGAATTATGGCTGGAATTAATGCGGCAAGAAAAGCATTAAACAAAGAAGAAGTGATATTAAGTCGTTCGGATGCTTATATCGGTGTTTTAATTGATGATCTCGTGACGAAGGGAACGAATGAGCCATATCGTTTATTAACGTCTCGCGCCGAGTATCGTCTCCTATTACGTCACGATAATGCTGATTTACGATTAACGGAGATCGGGCATGAAATTGGTCTCATATCAGAAGAGCGTTACAAGAAGTTTGTAGCCAAAAAAGAAGCGATCGAAAAAAAGAAAAAACGACTTTATTCGATTATCATTAAGCCAACAGCTCAAGTGCAGGAACTAATTAAAAATTCAGGCGGAAGTGAGTTAAAAGACGGAATTCGCGCATTTGACTTACTAAAACGTCCAGAAATGAATTATGAACATATTAAAATTTTAGCACCTGCTGAAGCAGCTCTTAGTCATGATGTTGAAGAACAAGTTGAAATTCAAATTAAATATGAAGGATACATTGAAAAATCCCTTCAACAAGTCGAGAAGCTAAAGCGAATGGAAAACAAAAAAATCCCAGAAAATATTGATTATGATGCCATTACAGGGATTGCGACGGAAGCGCGTCATAAGCTAAAAGAAGTGCGTCCGCTTTCTGTCGCTCAAGCCTCTCGTATTTCTGGTGTAAATCCAGCAGATATTTCGATTTTACTCGTATATCTTGAACAAGGCCGTATTGCTCGTGTATCAAATGAGTAATGCAGTAATCAACGGGTAGTTTGTTAACTGACAGCTACCCGTTTAATCAAAAATAAATGATGGAAGTGTTGATAAATGGAAATAGCACAATTTCAGCAACAACTTGAGGATAAAGGGATTCAGCTTAACTCTCAGCAGCTTCAGCAATTTGAACGTTACTATGAGGTGCTTGTAGAATGGAATGAAAAAATTAATTTAACATCCATTACAGAAAAAAAAGAAGTGTATTTAAAGCATTTTTATGATTCTATTTCGGCTGCCTTTTATTATGATTTTTCAAAACCGCTGTCTCTTTGTGATGTTGGGGCAGGAGCAGGATTTCCGAGTATTCCGTTAAAAATTTGCTTCCCGCATTTACATATTTCGATTGTGGACTCGTTAAAAAAGCGAATTACTTTTTTAGACCATTTAGCACAAGAACTGAATTTGAAGCATGTATCGTTTTATCACGACCGGGCTGAAACTTTTGGACAAAATAAACAGTTCCGTGAGTCGTTTGACCTTGTTACGGCAAGAGCAGTTGCAAGATTATCTGTTTTAAGTGAGCTTTGCCTGCCACTTGTAAAAGTAAATGGAGACTTTGTAGCTTTAAAAGCATCGTCTGCTCAAGAAGAACTAGAAAAAGCGAATAAGGCGATTTCCCTACTTGGTGGTACAGTTCAACATGTTTCAAACTTTAAATTGCCATTGGAAGAAAGTGAGCGGAATATTATTGTAATCCGAAAAGAACGCGCTACTCCGAAAAAATATCCTCGTAAACCTGGCACACCGAACAAAATGCCGATTGAATAAAGTGAAATATCATTCCGTGGGGGCTTACTGTCCGTTAAGAGTAGGATAAAACAATGAATAATGGTTCATTTACGTGTCCGTACAATGGAAAAATAGTATTGTTTTAACCACCTCAATTAATCGTATTGATAGGAACATAGACTTGTCCTGTTCAAGTAACGCTTCGTTTTTTTATGACAGATTGTTTGTGCTTAGCAGGAAAATAGTCTAGGAAACAAGAATTAATTTAAGGTGGTAGTTTCTAAAGGTGGTGTCAGCATATGAAACATCCTTTTTCTCGTTTATTTGGTTTAGGGGAAAAAGATGTGGCGGAACGAGTTAAAGAACAAGTTGATGAACTTAGGAAAGATGAAGTGTTAAAGATTCCTGTTCATAAAATTGTACCGAACCGATATCAACCTCGCACAATTTTTGTAGATGAAAAAATTAAAGAATTAGCCCAAACTATTCATACTCATGGTATTATTCAGCCGATTGTTGTACGGAAAATGGACGATCAATACGAAATTATTGCCGGGGAAAGAAGATGGAGAGCAGTCCAATCACTTGGTTGGGAAGAAATACCAGCTATTATAAAAGATCTTAATGATACAGAAACCGCCTCAGTAGCGTTAATCGAAAATTTACAGCGGGAAGAGTTATCTGCAATTGAAGAAGCTGTTGCTTATGCGAAATTACTTGAGCTGCACCAATTAACACAAGAAGCGCTCGCCCAACGTTTAGGGAAAGGGCAATCTACCATTGCCAATAAATTACGCTTATTAAAGCTTCCTCAAGAAGTACAGGATTCACTATTAAAAAAAGAAATAACTGAAAGACATGCTCGTGCCTTAATTCCATTGAAAAATCAAGAATTACAAATAAAATTACTTCATGAAATTATTGAGAAAAAATTAAATGTTAAACAAACGGAAGACCGTGTTGTTAAAATGCTTGAAAAAGATGTACGAAAGCCGAAACCAAAACGTAAAGCCTTTAGCCGTGACACACGTATTGCGATGAATACGATTCGGCAATCATTAAATATGGTGCAAGAAACAGGCGTCAAAATCGATTCAGAAGAAGAAGAATTTGATGATTATATTCAATTTACCATTAAAATTCCGAAGTAACTCTTCACATTACGTGAAGAGTTTTTAATTTTAGTATAAAATTTTTATCATTTTGATAAAGTTTTCAAGGGTTAATGGAGTCTTTGCTGTCTAGTGAAAGCCACCTATCTCCTCGAGTCCAATCACCTCACGCTTTTCTAAGATTCACTTTCTTAATTTTTTGTAAAATCAGTAAAAGTGAGGAATCTTCGTATTTCAGTTTGAGAAAATAAACAACATTCTTCACTTTTCATGATAAAATATACATTATGAAACATTTTGAAGTAGTGGAAAGCAGGTGACACCGTGGGGAGAATAATTTCCATAGCGAACCAAAAAGGAGGGGTCGGGAAAACGACAACTTCTGTTAATCTTGGTGCGTGTTTAGCCCATATTGGAAAAAGGGTTCTTTTAGTTGATATTGACCCACAAGGGAACGCTACAAGCGGTGTAGGGATTGATAAAGCGGATGTCGACCACTGTATATACGACATAATCGTTGAGGATACAGCAGTAGGTCAAGTCATTAAGGCGACACAAATTGAACAGCTTGATGTCATTCCAGCTACGATTCAATTAGCCGGGGCAGAAATAGAGCTTGTCCCAACGATTTCCCGTGAGGTACGGTTGAAACGTGCATTAGAAACGGTCAAGCACAATTATGATTATATAATCATTGACTGTCCTCCCTCTCTCGGTTTACTAACAATCAATGCCTTAACCGCTTCTGATTCAGTATTAATTCCTGTTCAATGTGAATACTACGCCCTTGAGGGACTTAGTCAATTATTAAATACAATTCGTTTAGTGCAAAAGCATTTAAATTCAGATTTAATGATTGAAGGAGTATTACTCACGATGCTAGATGCCCGAACAAATTTAGGCATTCAAGTCATTGACGAGGTGAAAAAATATTTCCAAGACAAAGTGTATCAAACAATAATCCCACGTAATATTCGATTAAGCGAAGCTCCAAGCCATGGACAACCTATAATTCTCTATGATATGAAGTCACGAGGTGCTGAAGTGTATTTAGAATTAGCGAAGGAAGTGGTGACGATGAATGGCTAGAGGGTTGGGAAAAGGCATAAATGCATTATTTTCAAGTGTGGAAGTTGCCAAAGAAGAAATTGTCCAAGAAATTAAGTTGAAAGAATTGCGGCCAAATCCTTATCAACCTCGGAAGACATTTGAACAAAGTACGATTGACGAACTAAAAGAATCAATTTTACAGCACGGTGTTTTACAACCTATTATTGTTCGAAAAAGTATTAAAGGGTATGAAATTGTTGTTGGTGAACGGAGGTTTCGAGCTGCTAAAGAAGCAGGACTTGATAGTGTGCCAGCCGTTGTTCGAGACTTGAATGATCAACAGATGATGGAGCTTGCTTTGCTTGAAAACTTGCAACGTGAGGACTTAACACCAATAGAAGAAGCGAAGGCCTATCAATCGTTGATTGAACATCTACACATAACGCAGGAAGAGTTAGCTAAACGCCTTGGAAAAAGTCGCCCTCATATCGCCAATCATTTACGGTTGCTTGCACTACCTCCATATGTACAACAGTTAATCTCTGAACATAAACTTTCAATGGGACATGGAAGAGCGTTACTTGGCCTAAAAAAGAAAGAAAAGATCAAACCTTTAGCAGAAAAAATAATGAAGGAACAACTAAATGTTCGGCAAGTAGAAAAGTTTGTTCAACAACTAAACGAACCTGTTTCACGTGAAACAAAAAATCAAAAAATAGAGAAGGATGTATTTATTCGAGAAAGAGAATCCTTTTTAAGAGAAAAGTTAGGTACATCTGTTCATATAAAACAACAAAAGAAAAAAGGAAAAATCGAGATTGAGTTTTTTTCAAAAGATGATTTAGAGAGAATTTTAGAGTTACTCGATACCAATATTTCCTCATGAGCCATCCGTTACGTGATGGCTCTTTTTTTCTGAAAAAATAGGAATTATTGAAGAAATGGATGAAAAAAAGACTTGAAATTAGCAGAATAGTATGAATTATAAATTAATATTTGATTCATACATTTGAGTTTTTCTTATTCGTTTATTCGCTTCAATCGCTTGAGATGCAGTAAATAAACTTTCCGCAATGACATCTGCCATACTCATGACTAAATGTAAGCGAGTATTTTGTAAAACGAAAAACTCCATAAACCCACTCACGTTGACGATTCCGGTTATGTGGATATCTCCAACCTCTGGTAGTACTTTATTTACACCTGCACCTGGTTTGACAGGTCCAGATCCTACTTGAACGGTTCCAACATTTTTAAATCTTCCAAGGCAAGCATCAACAGCTATAATAAATGGATTACGATGAATGTTTGTAAGGTGTATAATTTTCTCCTCTAAATTAACCGCGTGAACAGGGTCTTTTAATGTTCCGTAAACATAAAAGTTCTCTACTTTTTTTTGTTGAAGTTTGGAACCCACTAACGGCCCAAGTGAATCACCAGTTGAACGATCTGTCCCAATACATAAGACAACAATGGAATTTATGTTTAACTTAGGAAGTAAGTGAACGATTTGGTTGCTTATTTCGTAAACTGCATCTTTACTATCATGGAATACACGTTGAGAGCCTTGTTCTGACGAAAAAAAGCTAAGGTTTCGATTCATAGAATTCACTCCCTCGTCATAGTAGTAACAGTATACGGAAGAATTATTTTTTCTATACATGCGAATGTCTAATTGGGGTGAAAAGTATGTGGAGAGCAGGCTTTAAATGGATGTATTTAATACTTGGAACGGTTATTGGTGCTGGGTATGCATCAGGACGGGAGTTATGGCAATTTTTTGGCTTTGAAAGTGGACTTGCTATTATTTTATTTACCATATTCTTTATTATCTCTTGTTATGTCATTATGAAAATAAGCTATGAAGAGCAGTCTGAGCATTTTTTTCCGGTGCTAGAGCGTTTAATCGGAGCGAAGCTGTCTCATGTTTATGATGTTTTAATTGTTTTATATTTATTTACGACGACAGTTGTTATGATTGCAGGTGGGGGAGCGACTTTACAAGCATTAACCGTTCCATATTGGTTAGGGATTGGTTTCTTTTGTTTTTTACTCGTCTTGTTATTTCTTTGGGACGTGAAAGGATTATTGTCGTTGAATAGTGTTTTAATTCCGATCTTATTAATTGGTCTATTATATGTGTTGTTCCACTTTCATACGGAACATGCAAATGTATGGACGTTTAATTGGCAAGAGCAATACAATTGGCCTGCTGCCTTTACATTCACCTCCTTAAATATTTTGTCCATTGTCGCTGTATTATCGGCAATTGGAAAGGAAATAAAAGGGTTACCAGAAGCGAAAGTTGCTAGTATTGGCAGCGGTGTTATATTAGGGGGAATATCTTATTTATACAATGAAACGTTAACCCAAATAGCGGACAAGGTTAGTCATATAGAGATACCATTATTTGCTATTTTGGACGATTCACCTTATGTTATGTTTTTAATTATGTCTTTTATGCTCTGGATGGCCATTTATACGACAGCGGCAGCAGGAATCTTTGGACTAGCAACTCGTTTTAAGAAAATTTTAAACATACCATTATGGGTGTTGGCTTTTCTTTTTATTGTGTTAATGGTTCCTTTTACAAAGTATGGCTTTGCTACATTAGTATCTATTTTGTATCCTATCTATGCTTTAATTAACTTGTATTTAGTTGTTGCGATTCTTTTATTTCCGATTACGAACCGCTACAAATGGGATTGAAATGTTGGTAAAATGTTATTATAAAGCAAGGGAAATAGGAAGAGACGTTGTTCCTGAAATATAGAACATCGATGAAAGGAGGAACATTCTTTCAATGATTGATAAAGATTATGAATTAAATGATATTGTCGAAATGAAAAAGCCTCACCCTTGTGGGGAGAACCGTTGGAAAATTATTCGTATGGGAATGGACATCCGGATAAAATGTGAAGGTTGTGGGCATAGTGTACTCATGCCAAGAAGAGAGTTTACAAGAAAATTAAAAAAGATCTTAGAAAAATGTGCGGAATAAAACTGTTAGGAATTTCCTAGCAGTTTTATTATGTGAAAAATGATAATAGGGACAAAAACGGAATACATCTGATTAGTGCCACAATCTCATTGTCACAGCTTGTCATTTTTGTTGTTCAACTCTATAATTGGTGGAGATTGATTGCCATAATTATTTTTATATGAACAATTCGTATGTTTATCGAATGATTCAATAAATCCGGATTTTGATAAAAAAGAGGAGTGGAAAAGATGGCATTAACAGCAGGTATCGTTGGTCTTCCGAACGTTGGGAAATCAACATTATTTAACGCAATTACACAAGCAGGTGCAGAGTCTGCAAACTATCCGTTCTGTACAATTGACCCAAATGTAGGAATTGTAGAAGTACCGGATGAGCGCCTTCAAAAGCTAACAGAGCTTGTAAAGCCGAAGAAAACAGTTCCAACAACATTTGAATTCACTGACATTGCTGGCATTGTAAAAGGAGCAAGTAAAGGGGAAGGTCTTGGAAATAAGTTTTTATCGCATATTCGTCAAGTAGATGCGATTTGCCAAGTTGTTCGTTGCTTCCGTGATGATAATATTACGCACGTTGCTGGAAGAGTTGATCCTATTTCAGACATTGAAACGATTAACTTAGAGCTTATATTAGCTGACTTAGAAACAGTTGATAAGCGAATTGATCGTGTGGCGAAAATGGCGAAACAAAAAGACAAACAGGCGATGTTTGAACATGAAATATTAGTAAAATTAAAAGAAGCGTTTGAACATGAAAAACCTGCTCGAACGCTCGAGTTTACTGAGGAACAAATGAAATATGTCAAACAGCTTCATTTATTAACCATTAAGCCAGTACTGTATGTAGCAAATGTTGGAGAAGAAGATGTTGCGGATCCTTCTGAAAATCCGTACGTTGAACAAGTGAGAGAATATGCGAAAAATGAGGGAGCAGAAGTAATTGTCGTATGTGCAAAAATTGAATCTGAAATTGTCGAGCTAGAGGGCGAAGAGAAAGCCATGTTCTTAGAGGAGCTTGGCATTGAAGAGTCTGGTCTTGATCAGTTAATTAAAGCTTCTTATAGCTTGCTCGGATTAGCGACGTATTTTACAGCAGGTGAACAAGAAGTTCGTGCATGGACGTTCCGTAGAGGGATGAAAGCACCTCAATGTGCGGGGATTATCCATACTGACTTTGAACGCGGCTTTATTCGTGCCGAAACCGTTGCTTACGACGATTTAGTAGCTGCTGGATCAATGTCTGCTGCAAAAGAAGCTGGGAAGGTACGCCTTGAAGGAAAAGATTACGATGTAAAAGACGGCGATGTTATCCATTTCCGCTTTAATGTATAATCCAAAAATGGACGTCTAAACTTAGCAACTCCTCATGAAGAGAGAGTTGCAACATCTATTTCATTTTGTTATAATCTTTACTTGTGAGTAATTGTATAAAATTACTCCTTGCCCAATAGGGCCGTTTAGACCAAAAGGAGGTGCAGAAGGATGAGAAAATACGAAATTATGTACATCATCCGCCCAAACATTGAAGAAGAGGCGAAAAAAGCGTTAGTTGAACGTTTTAACGGCATCTTAACGGAAAATGGTGCGGAGATTACGGAAGTAAAAGAGTGGGGTAAGCGTCGTCTTGCTTACGAAATCAACGATTTCCGTGAAGGTTTCTACATGATTTTAAACGTTACTTCTAATAATGAAGCGATTGATGAGTTCAGCCGCTTAGCAAGAATTAACGAAGACATTTTACGTCATCTAGTAATTAAAGAAGAAGAGTAATTCGTTTTGATATAAATGTATTTTTGATGGTAAAATCATCTCAAAAGTGTTTTTAGGAGTGGTTCTGATATGATGAATCGTGTCGTACTAGTAGGTCGGCTAACGAAGGATCCTGAGCTTCGCTATACGCCAAGTGGTGTAGCTGTTGCGACATTTACGCTTGCTGTAAATCGTACATTTACGAATCAGCAAGGGGAACGTGAAGCAGACTTCATTAACTGTGTCGTATGGAGACGACCAGCAGAAAACGTAGCAAACTTCTTGAAAAAGGGTAGCCTTGCTGGTGTTGATGGTCGCTTGCAATCACGCAGCTATGAAGATCAAACAGGAAGACGTGTATATGTGACCGAAGTAGTTGCTGATAGTGTTCAGTTTTTAGAACCTAGAAATGCTTCTGGTGGTTCAGGAGGAAATAATCCAAACTACTACGGTGGTAACCAAGGCAATCCTAGTGGAAATGCGAACCCATTTGGTGGCGGTGCTCCAGATCAAAATCGTAACAATAAGGGCCACACAAGCTTTGATGATGATCCGTTTGCCAATGATGGACAAACAATTGACATATCAGATGATGATTTGCCATTTTAAACAAAGTGTTCGGTTTATTGATTGAAAAAGGAGGGAATTGAAATGGCAGGAGGACGTAGAGGTCGTGGTAAGCGTCGTAAAGTGTGTTTCTTTACGGCTAACGGTATCACACATATTGACTACAAAGATGTAGATTTATTAAAGAAATTTATCTCTGAGCGTGGTAAAATTTTACCTCGTCGTGTGACAGGTACAAACGCAAAATATCAACGTAAATTAACGATAGCCATTAAACGTGCACGTCAAATGGCTTTACTTCCTTACGTATCAGAAGAAAAATAAGATCATAAAAGGCAGTGAGGTTACAGATCCTTACTGCTTTTTTGTATTATCAGAATTTATATCATTTTGATAAAGGATTTAAAGATTAATGAAGGCTTCGGTATCTAGCTTCAAGTGCTAGCCGACTTTTCTTATATTATCAATACATAAGCAATGATTAATCTCCACACTGAAATGAAGACTACATTATTCGTCTAAGCGATTGCGTGAATAAGATGAACAATTTAAAATAGGAATAAGAAATAAGGTGGTGTAGTTTTGAAACAGACACGTTTAATAACAGATGCAGCTATTCTTCTCGCAATTTACACTGTTTTATTGGCTATTACGATATACGTTCCAATCATTGAAGTTGTGGCGTTTTTCTTTTTGTCCACGCCTTTTATTCTTTTTGTCTACCGGCATAATATAAAAACTGCATGGTTTATGTTAGCGGGCGCGTTAATTGCATCCTTCCTGCTTAATCCGGTTTTAGCACTTCCAGCTACAATAATGTGTGGACTCGCAGGTACTTCAATGGGGTATTTTTATAAAAAACAACAACCGTTAATGGCTCTTTCGTTTGGGACACTTTCATTTTTAGTAGGCACCCTTCTGACGTATATTGGGTCTATTGTATTGTTTGATTTAAATTTATTTACTGTTATAGCAGATGAAATGAAGCGTTCATTACAAGAACAGGTAAATATACTATCTTCTTTCGGGCAAGGAGTTCCTAAAGAAGCAATCGATCAAATGCTGAATCAATTTGACTTACTAAGTATGGTACTTCCTACTGTTATTGTCATTTTTTCTTTTATCCTTGCTATATTGACACATATTGCAAATCGACCTATATTAACGCGGTTAAAGCTAGAATATAAACCATTAAAACCGTTTAGAGAGTGGCAATTACCAAAAAGTATTATTTGGTATTACTTAGTTGTTATCTTGGTGCAATTTATGAATATAGAGAAAGGCTCTTTTTTATTTGTTGCAGTCATTAATGTTGCAATTGTTTTGCAGCTGCTATTATTAGTTCAAGGTTTATCGTTTATCTTTTACTACAGCTATTTGAAAAATCAGTCGAAATGGCTTCCAACGATTGCGGTCGTTATTGCCATAATTGCATATCCTGTGCAAGAATTCATTCGAATTTTAGGTATAATAGATTTAGGGTTTGATTTGCGTGGCAAGCTTAAAAGGTGATGCAGTGTGAATGTTTTTTAGGAGCTGAACATTATGCCGAATTTTTTTGAAAAACCGATATTTAGGATGCCAGTCTATGCCATCATTGCCGTAACGGTCTTAGCTGTACTGCTGCTTTGGATTTATCACTGGGTAATTGGACTCGTCTTTACCGTATTATTCGGTGTTGTTTTATTTTTTCTTATTAGAGCAGATCATCAAGCTAAAAAAGAGTTCGAAACCTATATTTCTACATTGTCGTATCGTGTCAAGAAGGTTGGCGAAGAGGCATTAATGGAAATGCCAATTGGAATCATGTTAGTCAACGACCAATATTACATAGAATGGTCGAACCCTTATTTGGCATCATGTTTTGCTGAAGATACACTTGTTGGCCGCTCCTTATACGATTTAGCGGAATCCCTTATCCCGCTCTTTAAACAAGAGATCGATTCAGAATATATAACATTACAAGATCAAATGTTTAAAGTCATTATTAAAAGGGAAGAACGGCTTTTGTACTTTTTTGATGTGACAAAGCAAAAAGAGATTGAGAAACAGTATAAAAATGAACGAACGGTATTAGCGTTTATCTTTCTGGATAATTATGATGAAATTACACAAGGGATGGATGATCAAACAAGAAGTAACTTAAACAGTGAAGTCACTTCCTTACTTAATCAATGGGCAATGGAACACAGTATTTTTCTCAAGCGAATTTCATCTGAACGTTTTTTGGCTGTATTAAATGAACATATTTTAGCTCAACTTGAAAAGACAAAGTTTTCTATATTAGATGAGGTTCGTGAAAAAGCAACCGTCCAAAATGTTTCGTTAACATTAAGTATAGGGATTGGTACGAGTGTATCTGAGTTACCTGAGCTTGGGGACTTAGCACAATCGAGCTTGGATTTAGCTTTAGGTAGAGGTGGAGATCAAGTTGCCATTAAACAACCGAACGGAAAGGTTAAATTTTACGGAGGGAAGACAAACCCCGTTGAAAAACGGACACGTGTACGTGCGCGCGTCATTTCTCATGCTTTAAAGGAAATCATTCTTGAAAGCGATAAAGTGATCATTATGGGGCATAAATATCCTGATATGGATGCAATAGGTTCCTCAATCGGTGTGTTAAAGGTTGCACAAGTAAATGGAAAAGAAGGCTTTATCGTTTTAAATCAGGATGAACTAGATACAGGTGTGAAACGCCTCATGGCAGAAGTGAAGAAACACTCGGAATTATCTTCGCGTTTTATTACACCAGAAGAAGCGCTAGAAATTGCAACAGATGATACACTTCTAGTAGTATTAGATACACATAAACCTTCACTTGTCATTGAAGAGCGGTTGCTAAGCAAAATTGATAATGTAGTCGTTATTGATCATCATCGCAGAGGAGAGGAATTTATTAAAGATCCTCTACTTGTTTATATGGAGCCGTATGCTTCCTCGACAGCAGAGTTAGTGACAGAGCTTCTAGAATATCAGCCAAAACGTTTATCAATGGATATGATTGAGGCAACGGCCCTACTTGCTGGAATTATTGTAGACACGAAAAGCTTTACGTTTCGAACAGGTTCGAGAACATTTGATGCAGCATCTTACCTTCGGGCGAAGGGAGCAGATACGATTCTTGTACAGAAGTTTTTAAAAGAGGATATCGATTTGTATGTCAAGCGTTCTAAGCTTATCCAAACAACCAACATCTTTGAAAATGGAATTGCCATTGCAAAGGCAGATTCGGCTGAAGAGGAATGGTTTGATCAAGTCATTATTGCTCAAGCTGCAGACACGTTACTAACGATGCGTAACGTATTAGCATCGTTTGTGATCGCTAAGCGTGATGAAGAGACTGTTGCCATTAGTGCTCGCTCACTTGGAGATATTAATGTTCAATTAATTATGGAGGCTCTCGATGGCGGCGGGCATTTAACGAATGCTGCCACACAACTAATCGATATTACCCTTAATGAAGCAGAAGAACGGTTAATGCAAGCCATCAATGAATATTTAGAAGGGGGAAATGAAGAATGAAGGTTATTTTTTTAAAAGATGTAAAAGGAAAAGGGAAAAAAGGCGAAGTTAAAAATGTTGCAGACGGATATGCTCAAAACTTTTTAATTAAACAAGGATTAGCCATTGAAGCGAACAATGCGAATATGAAGAAACTAGAAGCGCAGAAAAAGAAAGAGGAAAAAGAAGCGGCAGAAGAATTAGCTCAAGCAAAGCAATTAAAGGAAACACTTGAGTCCATTACAGTTGAATTAAAAGCAAAAGCTGGTGATGGCGGTCGTTTATTCGGTTCTGTAACAAGTAAACAAATTGCTGAAGAACTCAAGAAATCCCATCAAATTAAATTAGACAAACGGAAAATCGAATTGCCAGATGCGATTCGAGCACTTGGTTATACAAACGTTCCAGTTAAATTACATTCAGACGTATCAGCTACATTAAAAGTACATGTATCCGAACAGTAATCGAGCATAGATTTACCATAAAAAGACAGTGTGGAAAGAAATACTTGTTGAAATCAAATGACAATCCTTTATACTCAAAACAGACGGAGCTTATTTTTAGCTCCGCTTTTTTCAATTTTTTATTGTTCAAATCGTATATAATAGTCATAGGATATGATTTTAATAGATAAGGATAAATGAAGGTGGTGATCTTCATGAATGATCTTGTAACCGATCGAATTCCACCCCAAAATATCGAAGCGGAACAAGCGGTGTTAGGTGCAATATTTATTGAACCTCAAGCGTTAACCCTAGCTTCTGAAGTGTTAATTCCAGACGATTTTTATCGAGCAGCCCACCAAAGAATTTTTAACACGATGCTCAAATTAGCAGACAAAGGTGAACCGGTAGACTTAGTGACGGTCACAAAGGATTTAGCGGATGCTAAAATACTTGAAGAAATTGGTGGAGTTTCCTATTTAAGTGATTTGGCAAATTCCGTACCGACGGCAGCAAATATTGAATATTATGCTAAAATCGTTGAAGAAAAATCGATATTACGTAGATTGATTCGAACAGCCTCAAACATTGCCCAAGAAGGGTACAATCGTGAAGATGAGGTTGATAGTTTACTAGATGAAGCAGAGAAGCACATTATGGAAGTGGCACAGCGAAAAAATACAGGTGCCTTCCAAAATATTAAAGATGTTTTAGTAAAAACGTATGACAATATTGAGTTACTCCATCATCGAAAAGGTGAAATTACCGGAATTCCAACAGGTTTTTCGGATTTGGATCGAATGACGGCTGGATTTCAACGAAATGACTTGATTATTGTAGCCGCTCGTCCTTCGGTTGGTAAGACTGCTTTCGCTTTAAATATTGCCCAAAATGTCGCGACAAAAACAGATGAAAATGTCGCCATTTTTAGTTTGGAGATGGGTGCAGATCAATTAGTGATGCGTATGCTTTGTTCAGAAGGTAATATTAATGCCCAAAACTTACGTACCGGTAATTTAACACCTGAAGACTGGGGAAAATTAACGATGGCAATGGGGAGTCTATCAAACGCCGGGATTTTTATCGATGATACACCGGGTATTAAAGTAAGTGAGATACGAGCGAAATGCCGTCGTTTAAAGCAGGAAAGCGGACTTGGGATGATATTGATTGACTACTTACAGCTTATTCAAGGTAGTGGGCGAAATAAAGAAAATCGACAACAAGAAGTATCAGAAATTTCTCGTTCCTTAAAAGCGTTGGCTCGTGAGCTAGAAGTACCGGTTATTGCACTATCCCAGCTTTCTCGTGGTGTTGAACAACGTCAAGATAAGCGCCCGATGATGTCAGATATTCGTGAATCAGGAAGTATTGAACAGGATGCCGATATTGTCGCCTTTTTATACCGTGATGATTACTACGATAAGGAATCGGAAAATAAAAACATTATTGAGATCATTATTGCGAAACAGCGTAACGGACCAGTGGGAACGGTTCAACTTGCTTTTGTAAAAGAATATAATAAGTTTGTAAACTTAGAAAGACGATTTGATGATGCTGAAGTTCCACCAGGGGCTTAAGAACGGCCTTAACATTTGTTAGGGCCGTTCTTTTTTTATATGGAATATTTTTATTTTCTATCCAAAAAATAAAGGGAAAGACCATGTTAGTATGTTTTTTAAAGATAAGAAAGCATAAAACTTTGCACAGCGTTTTTTGTGTCTAGTGCAAGCCGCCTCGCCCCTCGAGTTAAAAACGTGACGCCTTAATGGTAAAAAGCGCCTTTTTGTCGTAAGAACATTTTTTTCTGAGGCTGATCAGGCGCTTGTGCTTTTCTTGTGTAACACGAACAAAAAATATATGAAATATTATTAACGTTCGTATTTGATTGACTTTCTTTCTTACAATTGGTAAAATGATTTTGTTTGTGGATAAAACGGATTTATGATGTTTAGCGGAGGTGCACATCGATGTCATCAGTAGTTGTTGTAGGTACGCAATGGGGAGATGAAGGAAAAGGAAAAATTACCGACTTTTTGTCTCAACATGCGGAAGTTATTGCACGTTATCAAGGTGGAAATAATGCTGGTCATACGATTAAATTTAATGGCGAAACATATAAACTACACTTAATTCCATCTGGAATCTTTTTTAATGAAAAAATAAGTGTAATTGGTAACGGAATGGTTGTTGACCCGAAGGCTTTAGTAAAAGAATTAAACGGATTACATGAACGTGGAATTAAAACAGACAATCTTCGCATTAGTAACCGTGCCCATGTTATCTTACCGTACCATTTAAAATTAGACGCTGTTGAAGAAGAGCGTAAAGGTGATAACAAAATCGGTACAACGAAAAAAGGAATCGGACCTGCTTATATGGATAAAGCGGCTCGGATCGGAATTCGTATCGCGGACCTTCTTGACCGCGAAGTGTTTGAAGAAAAATTAAAACGAAATCTTGAAGAGAAAAACCGCCTATTCGAAAAAATGTACGAAGTAGAAGGTTTCAAATTAGAAGACATTTTAGACGAATATTATGAGTACGGACAACAAATTAAACAATATGTTTGCGATACATCTGTTGTATTAAATGATGCGTTAGACGAAGGACGTCGTGTATTATTTGAAGGTGCTCAAGGTGTTATGCTAGACATCGACCAAGGAACATACCCGTTCGTTACGTCATCAAACCCGGTAGCAGGGGGCGTAACAATTGGTTCTGGTGTTGGTCCTTCAAAGATTAATCATGTAGTCGGTGTATCAAAAGCATACACAACACGTGTTGGTGATGGACCGTTCCCAACAGAACTTCATGATGAAATTGGTGATCAAATTCGTGAAGTTGGTCGTGAATATGGAACGACAACAGGACGTCCACGTCGCGTCGGCTGGTTTGATAGTGTTGTTGTGCGTCATGCTCGCCGCGTAAGTGGAATTACCGATTTATCGTTAAATTCCATCGATGTTTTAACAGGGATTGAAACATTAAAAATTTGTGTAGCATACAAATACAAAGGCGAAATTATGAACGAGTTCCCAGCAAGTTTAAAAGTGCTAGCTGAATGTGAGCCTGTTTATGAAGAAATGCCAGGATGGACAGAAGATATTACAGGTGTTAAAAGCTTAGATGAGCTTCCTGAAAATGCCCGTCACTATGTTGAACGAATTTCCCAACTGACAGGAATTCCATTATCTATTTTCTCAGTTGGACCAGATCGTTCCCAAACAAATGTCGTTCGCAACGTATATCGTGCGAAGTAGTGGAACAGAAGAGGGAAGGGGGATATCCCTTCCTTCTTTATTTAAAGTTTGTTGTTTTTAATGATGGCGAGCTACCGTTGTTTGTTTCATATACCGTAAATTTCGTAAATAGTTGTAAGGAGAAAATGCGTAATAGATAGAGTTGTGCAATAACGCTATTTGAGGTGCAAAAAGAGACAAAGTGATGCAATTAAGGGTTTTGTCATGCAATAATCGTGATTGATGTGCAATTATTTCTAAATTCGTGCAATTATATCACTGATTCGTGCAATTAATATGAAAACTCGTGCAAAAAGCTCTTAAACAGGTGCAATTATCCTATATGATTAAAGTGTTTTCCTCTAAAGTTTATAAAAAATGAATGGCCAATATCAATTTTAAAAGAAAAATAGGAATTTTTACTGTAAATTACGAAATAATAAGCGATCATTCATCAGAAAAGTTTCTAATTTAACAAATTCATTTCGAACCTTTTAATCGTTAATCTTTTTCGATAAAAACAAAAAAATATTTTTTATAAAAAAACACTTGCTTTCATAGTCTGATGATGATAATATAAAAAACGTCCTGTTTGAAAGAATAAAATATGAGCCATTAGCTCATTTGGTAGAGAACGATCCAGTAAGCTACAGAGCGATACATCAGCGCACAAATCGAGCTGCTTCTTGAGTAAACTTTCTGAGATTTGGGTGTCTAAAACAAGTAAGAAAACAAAGTGACTATTACTCACGAAAAATTATGAGCCATTAGCTCAGTTGGTAGAGCATCTGACTTTTAATCAGAGGGTCGGAGGTTCGAGTCCTCCATGGCTCACCATTATGGCCCGTTGGTCAAGTGGTTAAGACACCGCCCTTTCACGGCGGTAACACGGGTTCGAATCCCGTACGGGTCATTTATTTACATACATAGTCCCTTTCGTGAACGTCTTTATCCAGGAGGTCCCGTGGTGTAGCGGTTAACATGCCTGCCTGTCACGCAGGAGATCGCGGGTTCGATTCCCGTCGGGACCGCCATTATAGTTTTAAGATGGATCCGTAGTTCAGTCGGTAGAGTACACGATCGAATAAGCTACGAAGGGATACATCAGCGCACAAATCGAGCTGCTGCTTGAATAAGCTTCCTGAGATTGGGGCGAAGGATTGCAAGAAGTAAAACATGTACTATTGTTAATTTTATAATATGGCTCGGTAGCTCAGTCGGTAGAGCAAAGGACTGAAAATCCTTGTGTCGGCGGTTCGATTCCGTCCCGAGCCACTTTTTTCATACATGGTCTATAACGACCATGTATTTTTATTTCCGTTATCCTATCTACTACAAGCTTCATCTCCTTATCTTTTCTTAAATGAGCTTTAATGACCCCGTTATAGCTGTATGAGTGCTTACGTGAAAAAAATACAAAATCCCCCTTAAAATGACATCAATTATACAATCATGTTACAAAATACAATTTAACTATGAAACTATTCTGTAAATATGATAAATTATTAAAGTGTCATAAAAAGTTTGTCGAAAATAGAACTTTTTTCTTAACCAGTATAGGAGGAACTTGTCGTGTTTCGGAGGAAAAAGAGATTCGTTAATAATAGGTGGAAGAAAACACTAGTAGGTATGGCGTTTGCTGCAATGTGTATTGTAGGGGCAAATAGTGCATCTGCTAATGATAAACAAATAGGTAAGATTTATCATATTTATTTAGATGGTCAATACATAGGTGCTGTAGACAATAAAAATGTGATTGAAGAAATATCAGAAGAGAAAATTAAACATGAACAAAAAAATTATAAAGATATGCCATTAGCAGTTGAAGATCTTGTTATTGTACCAGAGAAAACATTTCGCCCGACAGCGAATAACGAGAAAACATCAAATATGTTAAAGCAAGAACTTCAAGTGGTAGTGGCTTCAACAGCTATCGTTATTGATGATGAGTCTGTTGCTCATTTTGCCAATAAAGAGGATGCAGAAAAGGCTCTTGCACTTTATAAACAAAAATTTGTTTCGGAGGAAGCATTAGCTCAAATAGAGAGCCAAAAGAAAAGCGAAGAACCTTTACCTGCTATCCAAAAAGGTGAGTCCCGTATAATAGACGTTTCTTTATCGAAAGAAGTTTCATTTTCTGAAGAAAAAATTTCACCAGAAAATATATTAACAGTCGAAGAGGGTGTGAAACTTTTAGAAAAAGGTTCACTAGTAGAAAAAACGTATAAAGTAAAAGAAAATGATGTTTTAGGCGGAATTGCTTCAAGTCACAATATGAAGGTAGATCAACTATTAGCTCTTAATCCCGGAATGGATGAAGAATCGATCATTCGTCCCGGAGATGAATTAAAAGTTGAAGCCCCTCAACCGTTTTTTAAAGTGATCGTGCAAGAAGAATCGCTAATCGAAGAAAGGATCCCCTATAAAACCGAAATAGTAAAAGACGATTCATTACCTAAAGGGGAAACGAGAATTAAACAAGAAGGCCAAGAGGGCATGAAGCTTCGTCATTTTGTTGTCTTGAAAGAGAATGGGAAGCAAGTGAAAGTTGAAACAAAAAGTGATGAAGTGGTGAAAGAACCAACTTCAAAAATTGTTGTAAAAGGAACAAAGGTTATTCCTTCACGTGGTACAGGTAGCTTAGCATGGCCTACCGTAGGCGGTTATGTATCAAGCAAAATGGGAACACGTTGGGGAAAAATGCATAAAGGGATTGATATTGCTCGCCCATCTAACAAGACGATAAAAGCAGCGGATAACGGAAAAGTTGTTTCTGCTGGGTTTAGCGGCGGATATGGAAATAAAGTCGTTATTGATCATAATAATGGAATGAGAACAGTATACGCCCACTTAAGCTCGATTTCTGTCTCTGTCGGACAAACGGTGTCACGTGGACAGAAAATTGGTGTAATGGGCTCTACTGGTAACTCAACGGGCGTTCACTTACACTTTGAAGTATACGTGAACGGAAGCCTCCGCAATCCTCTAGACTATTTTTAATAGGGAATAAAACCTCTAGCGAAAAAGCTGGAGGTTTTTGTATAGGAATTACTTTATAATTTTACCGATTTTATTACAATAAAACATGAATAAACATTTTCATTTGTTAGGAAAAGATGATGAAATGGTAGTAAACGTGGTAAAGTAAAAATAATAGACAAAAAAAGGAGAGAAGGTCTATGGAAAATCGAAAAGTATTGGTTGTAGATGATGAAAAACCAATTGCAGATATATTAGAGTTTAATTTAAAAAAAGAAGGTTACGAAGTCGTATGCGTCTATGATGGAAATGATGCGATTCAGATAGTAGAGGAATTTCACCCAGATTTAGTATTACTCGATATTATGTTACCAGGAAAAGATGGAATGGAAGTTTGTCGCGAAATTCGAAAAAAGTATGAAATGCCGATTATTATGCTTACAGCA
This sequence comes from Bacillus sp. FJAT-47783, assembly GCF_022808615.1. Taxonomy (GTDB): domain Bacteria; phylum Bacillota; class Bacilli; order Bacillales; family Aeribacillaceae; genus Bacillus_BZ. The sequence goes on along the minus strand of NZ_JAKZKS010000026.1, from coordinate 12,454 downwards.
AAAGATTCGGAAATCGATAAAGTTCTTGGACTTGAACTAGGTGCTGATGATTATGTCACGAAACCTTTTAGTACGAGAGAGTTGTTAGCAAGGGTTAAAGCAAACCTACGTAGACAACAAGCAATCGCTTCTCAAGATGCGATTTCGGAGCAAACGGAGATTCAAATTGGTTCACTTACGATCCATCCAGATGCGTACGTTGTGTCCAAACGAGGTGAAACCATTGAGCTCACTCACCGTGAATTCGAACTATTACATTATTTAGCTAAACATATCGGTCAAGTGATGACACGAGAGCATTTGCTCCAAACCGTTTGGGGATATGATTATTTTGGAGATGTACGAACAGTTGATGTGACCGTTAGGAGACTGCGTGAAAAAATAGAAGACAATCCGAGCCACCCGACTTGGATTGTAACAAGAAGAGGAGTCGGTTACTACTTACGCAATCCTGAACAGGAGTAGTTTATATGAATAATCAAAAAGTAACATTTTTTCGTTCCATTCATTTTAAGCTCGTTATCATTTACGTTTTACTGATTATTCTCGGTATGCAAATTATTGGTGTCTATTTTGGTCGGGCATTAGAAACGCGGTTAATTGAGAATTTCACATCGTCTCTTTCGCAAAGAATTGACTTAATGGCCTATAACATTGAACAGGCGATCGTAAAGGCGGAAGAAGACGCGTCTATTAAAGTAAGCGATGAAATTTCATCTGTTTTAAAAGATTACAAGGGAGATGAAATTAGGGAAATTCTCGTCGTTGATAAAGAGGCAAGAATTATTGGAACATCAGACTTTAACGAAGATATTATTGGAAAAAGAACAACTGAAAACATGATTACACGAGCGCTCGTTGTCGGGTCAACGAATGAAAATATTAAAATTGACCGGGAAACGAACCACCGAATGTACGTTATTTCAACACCGATCGTGACCGATTTTAAAGGGGAAACGATCGGTGCTATATACGTTATTGCTTCAATGGAGGAAGTGTTTTCTTTAGTTCGAACCATCAATACGATTCTTGCAACGGGTACAGGTATATCTCTCCTCATTACGGTTATTCTAGGAATCTTTTTGGCGAGGACGATTACACGTCCACTTTCCGATATGAGAAAACAAGCAGCAGAGCTAGCGAAGGGGAACTTCTCTCGTACGGTTAAAATATACGGAGAAGATGAAATTGGTCAGCTAGCAACAGCGTTTAACCACTTAACGAAAGAAATTGAAGAAGCACAGGAAACAACAGAAGGTGAACGAAGAAAGCTTGCCTCTGTTATTGCACATATGACCGAGGGAGTTATTGCAACAGATGCGAAAGGTCAAGTGATCCTTGTAAATACACCAGCAACCAAAATGTTTAACGTTTCACGTGAAACAGCATTAAAAACAAACTTAGTACAATTGCTGCAAATTGAAGAAGAATTTACGTTCGAGGAGCTGCTCGACCAACAAGAACCATTAATTTTAGAGGTTCGTACGAAGGAAAGACCGTATATTTTACGTGTTAACTTTTCCCCGATTCAAAAAGAAGAAGGGGTGACAAATGGTTTAATTGCTGTTGTTTATGATATTACAGAACAAGAACGTATTGAACAAGAGCGTCGCGAATTTGTAGCTAATGTATCACACGAATTAAGAACACCGTTAACGACGATGCGAAGTTATTTAGAAGCATTAGCTGATGGAGCTTGGAAAGATGAAGAAATTGCTCCTAAGTTTTTACAGGTCACACAAAATGAAACGGAACGAATGATACGACTTGTGAATGATTTATTAAAGCTTTCAAAATTAGATGCCAAAGACTATCAATTAAATAAAGAGTGGGTGCATTTCATCGACTTTTTCGAAAATATTATTGACCGGTTTGAAATGTCAAAAGAGCAACATGTAACATTTGTTCGTAACTTACCTAAAAAGGATCTTTATGTCGACATTGATTCAGATAAAATTACCCAAGTGTTAGACAATATTATATCCAATGCTCTTAAGTACTCACCTGAAGGCGGCCGAGTGACATTTACCGTTAAAGAACAAGAAGGATATTTGCAAATTAGTGTGAAGGATGAAGGAATGGGAGTTCCCGAAAAAAGTGTTTCAAAAATCTTTGAACGATTTTATCGTGTCGATAAAGCACGATCACGACAAATGGGGGGAACTGGTTTAGGACTAGCCATTGCGAAAGAAGTGGTGGAGGCACATCAAGGTAAAATATGGGCTGAAAGTAAAGAAGGAAAAGGAACGACAATTTATTTTACGCTGCCGTATGATCCGAATCAAGAGGATGAGTGGGAATGAAACTGGAAGGAATTAAATCAATTGTATTAACGATATTAGTTTGTATTAGTATATTTTTCACGTGGAACATTTGGACGTACCAACCACACTTCAGTGAAATTCCGAGTAAACAATTTGTTGAAAACAACCCGTTAAGCAATGTGACGAAAAAAATATATGAGGTTATCTTTCCTGAACAGTTACTTGTTCAGCATAATGGTGAATATTACGGAACGTATGATGAAGAACTGTTATCAAAGCTTTGGAAAGAAATGAGAAAATGGGAGCTAACAGAATTTCGAAATATTTCTAATCGAATCGAAAAAAACCACGGATTTGATCATTGGCTCAACGGTCGTCATGACAATGATTCATTTATGACCTTCGCATTTAGTGATACGATTCCCATAACGGCCTTAGCAACGGTTACAGATTGGGCGGAAAAGGATTCGATTAGTATGGAATTTGATCGAATTATTATCCCGTTTTCCAACAACGCTTCGACTCAATCCATATATTTTGTAGATGTGCAGTCACAATATGTTGTTCAAGCGGAAGTTGCAACAGCATTAAGTGAAACGTGGAAAGTCGTTTTTGAATCAGCAAAAAATGATTTTAACCGATTTGTCGTATGGGAAGATCGCTTTTATTTACCAGAAGAATCATTAAAAATGGTCGGTGAGCAATATATAACTAAATTATTAAGAGGTGAACAGTTTAAAAACGCTCTATTTAGTAACCCTAGCTATGTAAAAAAAGATGTCAGTGGATCTGAATTTGTCTATACAGACAGTGCTCGTCAGCTAGTTATTGATCAAGCACAAGCAAAAGTGTTATACGTCAATCCGACGATTGATCAGTCTTTAACTTCGGAAAAGGGAAAATTATTGTTACAAAGTATTGATTTTGTTAACAGTCACGGTGGTTGGATATCCGGTTATAACGACTATAAGTATTTTTCAACAGATCAAGAACAAAAGGTATACTTTCGATTAACCGTTAACAACTTCCCTGTCTTTGCTTTTACCGATAGCCATTATACAATTACGTCCATCATCCAAAGCTGGGGAAATTCAGACATCGCCTTATATCAGCGACCACTGTTTTATTTAGATGACTTTATTCGAGAAGAAAAAGTAAACCTCCCTAAAGCGAGTGAAGTCATTGCGGCCATTGAAAGGGACGCAAGCTTAAAAGTGGAGGAAATTGAACGAATTTTTCCTGCATACGACATCCAAGTTTCAACAAGACAAGACATTATTTACTTACAGCCTGTTTGGGCACTAGAACTGACAAATGGCAAGTATCACATGTTAAATATGGATCAATCAAAATTAGGAGGGGAAGCGGATGGATTGGAGTAAGACGAAGACCATATTCATTATCGCCTTCCTCATTCTTGATGTGTTTTTAGCATTTCAATATATGGAGAAGATGAAAAGCAATAAATATGATATGATCACGCAAACAACGATTGAAGAGCAATTGAAAGCCGAGGACATTCAATACGACGAAGACAAATTGCCAAGCGAGACGATTAAAGGTTCATACATTACAGCAAAGAGCAAGCAATTTACAGAGGAAGAAATTAATAAGCTACAAAATCAAGAAGTGATGTTGCCAGATGAAGATCAGATAAAGCCAGTTACAAAGCTGCGGATGAGCTTTATTCATCCTATTTCATTACCTGAATCGAATATTGATAATAAGCTCAATCAAATTGTAACAACACAAATCATTGAAGGATCACAATATCGCTTTTGGCGATATGATGAAAAAGCAAAACAGGTCATTTATTTACAGGAATACGATGGACGTGTTATTTTTCAGGATGAAAATGATGGAATTGGAATGATTGTTTTTTATTTAAATGATGAACGGGAAGTTATCTCATATCGTCAGACGCTCCTAGAGGAAATAAAAGAATTAGAAAATAAAGAAGAAGTGTATACAGCTATTCAAGCATTAAAAGTGTTGTATGATAAAAATGATTTAAAATCAAAAAGTACGGTTACGGACGTAGAATATGGTTATTATACGCAAATTCCATTATCCGAGCAGCAAATATTAGCACCAACTTGGCATATTATTGTGAACGAAAAAGAGCATTATTACGTCAATGCGTTGGAAGGACAAGTCATTAAACCAGAAAAAACGAATTTGGAGTGAAGGATATGAGCTTGCAATTTAGTGTACTCGCAAGCGGTAGTACAGGTAATGCAGTTTATGTAGAAGGAAATGACCATTCTTTTTTAGTAGATGCAGGTTTAAGCGGCAAGCAGATGGAAAAGCTTTTTGCTGAAATCAATCGCGATATCAAATCACTTAGTGCCATTTTTGTCACCCATGAACATAGTGATCATATAAAAGGACTTGGCGTCTTAGCTAGAAAATATAAAATACCTGTGTTTGCCAATGAAAAAACGTGGCACGCAATGGAAGGCTCGATCGGTGAAGTTAATCTCGAGCAAAAGTTTTCATTTGAAACAGGAACGGTGAAATCGTTTGGGAGCATCGATGTTGAATCGTTTGGTGTCTCCCATGATGCGGCTGAGCCGATGTTTTTTGTTTTTCATCATGAAGGAAAGAAGCTGACCCTTATTACGGATACTGGTTATGTAAGTGATCGGATGAAAGGGGTTATTCGTGGATCGGATGCGTTTATTTTTGAAAGCAACCATGATGTTGACATGCTGCGAATGGGCCGATACCCATGGAATGTTAAACGCCGCATATTAAGTGATGTCGGTCATGTTTCAAATGAAGATGCAGCACTGGCGATGGCGGATGTTATTACCGATGAGACGAAGCAAATATATTTGGCCCATTTAAGTCTAGACAACAATATGAAAGACTTAGCGAGAATGTCTGTTCAGCAAACGTTATTAAAAAAAGGATTCGTTGCAGGAGAACAATTTGAATTATATGATACAGACCCGAAAAGTCCGACGCCGCTTGTTGCTGTGTAAAGATGGTTTGAATCTTGATTTCATGGGGAAAATTAAATTTGTCACATATTTTTCCCACAATTGTTCCTTATACTATGTGATAGATGATTCAATCGAAACCTGTTGAAAGGTTTGGTCTCATTTTTCTTCTTAAAGGTGAGGTTTCGAACGAAAAGGAAGCATATTGAATGGAAATATCATATACCATCGTTTTTGGAAAGGAATGGTGAAGTCATGGGATATTATGATCAAGATTATGAAAACCAACGTCGAACGGAAAAAGGGAACCGGGGCGGCTCTATCATTGCCGGAGTTGTTGGGGCGATTTTAGGGGCGTTAATTATCGTATTTTCATTACCGGTCTTATCAAGCTTTGATCTTCTGCCGTATGACATTAACATTGGTGCGAAAGATGTGGATAAGGGAGCTGAACCTGGAGGTGAACCAGAAACGAGCGGTGATATTACAACGGTTAATGTTGACGTCAATACGGCTGTAACGAAAGCAGTTAACGAAGTATCAGATGCTGTTGTAAGTGTCATTAACATTCAACAAGCTGGATTTTGGAATCAATCAGAAACGAGTGAAGCAGGTACAGGCTCAGGTGTTATTTACAAAAAAGCAAACGGGCGGGCATATATTGTTACGAACCACCATGTCGTTGAAGGATCAAGTGAACTAGAGGTCGTATTAAGTGATGGAACAAGGGTCCCGGCAGAGCTTGTCGGTACGGATGTTTGGACAGATTTAGCTGTTTTAACGATTGATGATTCGAAAGTGAAAAAGGTGGCCGAGTTTGGGAACTCTGACAAAGTAAAAGCAGGCGAACCCGTATTAGCGATCGGTAACCCGTTAGGTCTCTTCGCTGGATCTGTTACACAAGGCATCATTTCTGGAACAGAACGAGCGGTTCCAGTAGATTTAGACCAAGACGGAAGAGCAGACTGGCAAACAGAAGTATTACAAACAGATGCAGCTATCAACCCTGGTAATAGCGGCGGTGCCTTAGTAAACTTAGAAGGTAAAGTGATTGGGATAAACTCGATGAAAATCGCTCAAAGTGCCGTTGAAGGAATTGGCCTCGCCATTCCAATTAACGACGCGATTCCTATTATTGAAAGCTTAGAAAAGTATCGAGAAGTAAAGCGACCATACATGGGAACTGGATTACAATCATTAAGTGATATACCAAGCTACTATTGGTCAGAGGCGTTAAACTTACCGAAAGACGTCGAAAATGGTGTTGTCGTCATGGAAGTTTATCCTGGCTCCCCAGGCAGCCTTGCAGGTTTAAGAGAAAAAGATGTAATCGTTGAACTAGCCGGTGAAAAAGTAACAAACATCCTCGAGCTTCGAAAAGAGCTCTACTCCCATAAAGTTGGCGATACAATTGAAGTAAAGTATTACCGAAACGGAAAACTGAAAACAACAAAACTAAGACTCGTTGAACAAGATACATTTTAATGAGCTTAGGACAGAGAGGCACTTTGCTTCTCTGTTTTTTATTTGACTAAAGGAAGCAATGAAGGGAGTGCAAAAAAAGGATATTGGTGCAATTGTTGAACATCAGGTGCAATAAGGGACTTAAATAGGCAAAAACGTTATAAGCGGCGCAATTATTTTACGATTCGTGCAATTTTTTCGTAAAGTGGTGCAAAAACGCATTCTAAAGCTTTTCGATAAAGCGATAACGTTCTATTTTTAAAATTATTAGCGATGGTTTTATGTGAAATTATGACCTCAAATAAGAAATACTTTAGTATATTTGACAAATACAATTTTAAGCTCGTAGCATAAAAGAGCGATAAACAATAAAAACTAAGTGGAGGGTGAAAAAAATGAAATCATGTGTAGAACATATTGAAGTGGTCATTGATATGTTTGTGGATGAAAACGAAATAGCCCCAAACATTCAAAAAATTGAGGATATTCACAGATTATCCACAACGTGTGATTTATGCCAAGAACCCGCAGTATATATAGTAAGTGAGTAGTTGTGAATACATAAATATAGGTGCACTATCCACACCTGTGGATAACTTATGTGTATAACTTGTTCTTAATCTGGGGATGGCATGTGAATAGACATTGTGGATGATTTCGCTGTGGATTATAGTGGGTGAGATGATTTGTCTTTACAGCTCATTGAAGCGTACATACCAAAAAAGCATTTTGAAAAAGTGGAGGAGAAGCTTCAGTCCTTCTCCCTTATTTCCTACTGGCGTGGTGATCAATCCGCTGACCGATATTTAGTCCGCCTTTTAGTGAAAACGGAGCAATCAGAGGAAATTTTAAATTATTTAGAACATGCTGCACACCTTGTTGAAGGTTTTGAAATTATGATGCTTCCGGTCTCTACCTATTTCAGGCGGGAAACCGAAGAAGATCAAAAAAAGCGAAAACAAGAAGAATCGGAAAAGAAAATGCGGATTGAACGGGCTTCCCGTCATGAGCTATTTATGCAAATGGCGTCCCAAAGTAAACTATCATGGACGTATATCATATTTGTCGTACTTTCAGCGATTGTTGTCACGATTGGTCTCATTAAAAATAGTTCAGCGATTGTCATTGGAGGAATGGTCATCGCTCCGTTACTCGGGCCGGTTATATCTTTAGCCTTTGCATCTATACTAGGAGATTTTCGTCTCGTAAGAAGAGCACTTATAACGGTTTTGTTCGGCATTATACTAGCACTCATCATTTCGATACCATTTGGCGTGTTTATCGACATTCCATTTGAAAGCCGAGAATTCATGTCGAGAACAGAAGTCGACATGATGGATGTTGTGCTTGCGCTTGCGTCAGGTGCTGCCGGTGCTTTATCGATATTAAAACGATTTCCGAGTGCACTCGTTGGGGTCATGGTCGCAGTAGCTCTATTGCCACCAACCATCGTGTTAGGCATGACGCTCGGTTCGTTTATGTGGGATGAAGCGTTTCATGCCTTTTTACTTTTAGCGATTAACGTAAACGCCGTTCTTTTGTCTGCTGTTACATTGTTTTCGTTAACAGGCATTCGCCCGGTAAAATATGAAGAAATTCAACGAGCAAACAACTCAAAAAAATTTGCTTTTATCTTTATTTCCATTATGGTCATCATTCTCTTATCCGCCATTCTTTACAGTAATCGCGTTTAACAAAGGGGAAACGTAAGATCGGAGGTTGATTACGTGAACATACAAATTATCACAATCGGAAAATTAAAAGAAAAATATTTAAAACAAGGCATAAACGAATTTTTAAAACGACTCTCACCATATGCAAAAGTCGACATCATCGAGCTCCCAGATGAAAAAGCTCCCGAAAATTTGAGCGAACAAGAAATGGAACAAGTAAAAGAAAAAGAAGGAGAACGCATCCTAGCCAAAATAAGCCCAGACACCCACGTCATCGCCCTTGCGATAGAAGGCAAAATGAAAACATCCGAAGAGCTAGCCGATTCCTTAGACAAACTCGCCACCTACGGAAAAAGCAAAATCGCCTTTGTCATCGGCGGATCACTAGGCTTAAGTAAGTCCGTAATGTCCAGGGCAAACGAAGCCCTTTCATTTAGCAAAATGACGTTCCCTCATCAGCTCATGCGGTTGATTTTACTTGAGCAGGTGTATCGGGCATTTCGGATTAATCGGGGGGAACCGTATCACAAATAGTGGTAAAACAGAGAGTGGAGATTGTAATTAATAAAAGATATTTAGATAAAATCTAATAATAGATTTGTATACAGTTTTGCTCTGGTATTACCGGAGTAAAACATACATAACAAAAAAAATGTTACAAATCAAGTAAATCTATTGACTTCCGAAGTGAAATTTATGATAATAGGGATACAAAGAAACTTGCTCGCACGTTGTGTACGACTAAGTTTTAAAATTTTAACTTGTGGATTTGCTCGCACGTTGTGTACGACTAAATCCCATACATACTAAAAGAGCATTGGTAACTAACTCACACGTTGTGTATGACTTAGGGGCTTATGCTCTTTAATAATTTATAGTCATATTTTTATAAATTCTGGGTATATTTATAATAGGTCGCACGTTGTGTACGACCTAAAAGGAGGGTTCGCACGTTGTGTGCGTTCCCTTCTTTTTATTTATACTCAAAGTATTTAATTTTACTTTGAAGAAATTGAGTATAAAACTGCACAATTTTTGCTTGATGTCTTTTTCTCGCTTGATGTCCATAGGCTTGTCTAAAATATACAGAGGTTATGAAATTAATTAGATCTGCTAATTGAATAAGATTGCAATTCGAATCATGTGATTCTTTGATTTGTAAGTCAGGGTACACCCGCTTATTGGAAGGGTTTTTTAGTGCATTATAAAAATTACTAATTTCAGCAGGCTTTCCGTCATCACATATTACAAAGGCAAAATCATCATTAGGCTTTAATTCTGTGTTAATTAGGTTTACTAATTCTTTATAGCCATTTATGTGCATTTTGTTATGATCGCTATTTCCAGTATTACTTTGATAGGTCTTCTTATCTGTTAAAGATGCAATTATCTTTATTTCTGGATCTTGAACCAAATTAAGTAAATCATCAACCACTTTAAACCTGTCAGAGTCCCCCAGATTATAATAGAAGTCCTCTCCATCAATGAATGCTTTGCCATGAATCTCGAAGTTTTTGAAGAAGGGAATGTTTTTAATCTGTTTTTCAGGAATTCCATGTACCTGTAATTTTATATCCTTCTTTAGATTATCAGAAATTTTTTGTACCTCATTATGCAGATAAATTTGTTTCTCAAGTGGAACTAGAATCCCAGCATAACATAGTACGGGTTGATTTCTTAAATCATTAAAACCATTATTGCCTGATTCATCAGTGTAAAAACCATATAGAGCCAAAGAGAATTCCCTTCTTTCATTAATAAATTATTTACTTTTATATTGATTGGTATGTAAAACCAAAAAAGGTCGTAGTAAAAATATCGTTTTTCTTATGTATCTATTCTACTATGAAAGAAGATAGAGTGGAAGGGAAAAAACAAATAAAAAATAACAAATGGTTTACTTTTTTTAAAAAAATGTAGTATTATTAAATAAAATTCATTGGTTAAATAAGGGGGAAAAGCGTGAGTATCATATCAGGTTTAAATAATAGAACTATTGAAAGTTTAGTTAAAGCCTTCACGGGAACGACAAACGATGTAGTAAATGAAATTAAACAAGAATATGGTATGGAAACAGGCAATTTTAAAAATGGAGGGGCTTGGGATATCAGATTTAGTCGTATTAAACAAGTTGCCCTTCAAAATGATTTGGTAGTGTTAACAAAAAGAAGAGGAATCTGGACGTTTATTTGTGTATTAGATACAGAAACAGGGATTTTATATGTATTTTCAAAAGAAAAAAACCTTGAAACAGTCATAAATAATCTCGGAAGAAAAACAATACACTACTTTCATGCTTTTGTCTCTCTCAATAGTGGACCAGTAGAATTAGAAAATCAACAAATGTCTCTGTTCTCAACTTTACCTGAAGAGTACGAAAATAGAAGATTGAGAGAGGTGCAAAAAATCCTTGGAGAAGATTACCCCTTAGTTAATGAAGTAGTGTTCGTAGTTGCAAAGGAAGAGGAAAAGAAAATAATAGGCGTTGAAGCAAAGTTATACAATCGATATTTTGAACCTTTAGATATTCAGGACTGGACTGCATTTGTTCCTGAAGATGAGTATGGTAATTTGTTAGTACTAGATGAAGAAATAATAGATAATACTGATACTGTAATGGTAATTCCTAAAATTAAGCAAGAAATTAAAGATAGGAAGCATCATTTTGATAAAGAAATACCTACAAAAAAAGAAGAGAAAGAAGATTTAAAAGAGGAAGACCACAGTTAATTAATCCTCATATAAGGAGGAATCTAAGTGTTAGAACGACAATTTAACGGTTATAGGTTAAGAGAAGGAAGAATATACAGAGGTTTAACAATTACTGACCTTGCGAATAAATTAGATATTAGCAAGCAAATGATTTCAAAATATGAAAATAATAAGGCTGTACCTACATTCGAAGCGCTTATACAAATAAGTAAAGCATTAAATTTTCCTAAAGAATATTTTTACGAAAACTCCATTGAGGTAATGACCGGAAATACGTACTTTCGCTCACTTCTGACCACAGGTAAAAAAGAAAGGGAAATGCAGTATGATCGTGTAAAGTACTTAACTATTATTAGGGCATTATTAGAAGAGTATGTTGATTTCCCGGAATTAGATGTTCCTGATTTCTCAGAGCGCGATACAGATAATGTGGAGGATATTGCAGAACGCTTAAGGAATTCATGGGGACTAAGTGATAAACCTATAAAGGATATAGTCTATTTGCTTGAAACAAAGGGTTTTGTTATTTCTTCACTTAATCTTGATAAAAAATCAATAGATGCCTTTGGTTCTCAACAAGAAGTAAATGGAAAACAATATTATTCAATTGTATTAGGAAATGATAAGAAATCATTCTATAGGCGTCAATTTGATGTTGCACATGAATTGGGACATAAAGTCTTGCATGATCCTTATCTGAACCTTGATGACTTAAGTAAAGAGGAATTTAAACAAATTGAACAAGAAGCCAACGACTTTGCAGCAGCGTTTCTTTTACCAAGGGAAAGTTTTTTTAGGGATGTATCAATTCACTCAAATGATTTGATGTATTATAAAACTTTAAAAAAGAAATGGTGTGTTTCAATTGGTGCAATGGTTATGCGTGCATATAAATTAGGGGCTATATCTGATGGGACATACCAATACATGCAAAGGTCTATAAGTCAGAAGGGGTGGAGAACAAAGGAACCACTTGATGATATTAAAGATATAAGAGAGCCAGTATCCATGAAGCAAGCAGTGGAATTATTAATCGAAAACAACTATATTACTGGCGATGAATTTATGTATAAACTATCTAAACATTATGGACTCAGTTTGTTTCGTGAGGAAATTGAAGAGTTGCTTGGATTAGAAAAAGGTTATCTTGAAACAGAGAGTGAACCTCAAAAGAGTAATATTGTAAGTATTAAAGACAGACTAAATTCAAAATCAAAGATAGATTAAGATTGGTTGAGAACAGGGTGGAAATTCCCTGTTCTTTTTTGTGTGCGATGGGCAGTCGTACTTAGTGTAAGCCAATTACACTGAGTGAGTTGTTAAAGGTTGGAGTACGTTACCTAAGGTAAAAACGGCTCCCGAATCCTGGAAGGCTCATTCTCTCGAAGGTGAGAGT
>NZ_JAKZKS010000025.1 GCF_022808615.1 Bacillus sp. FJAT-47783 | reverse complement strand
GCTCTTACAATATTATCGGGATAAGCAACGACAATATTCGCTTCTTTATCCGAGAATGGAAGTAAATATCCATATCCTTTTGGTGCGAAGCGATGATCGAGCCAAACCATCACGGTATACCGATCGAAATTTCCTTCAACAGTCGCTCCTGTTAAACAGGCTGTCGTATTTTTTTCATAGGGCTGTAATTTTTCAGTATATGCACCATCTCCTGTTGCCATAATGACATGAGAGTGTTCATGCAATAATTCTTCATACGTACAAGTAGAGTGGAAGTGAATAGGTGTTTGCAATTGATTGGCTAACTGCTGTTCAAACGATAGGTGGTGGCGACCACGAATATTGACAAAGCCAATGTGACCTTCAATTTTTGCCTGTTCATTTTCAGAAAAAATGTGTAGCGTCCGAATATGGGACACCGGCTTTATATTAATTTGATGTCTTTCCATAAAGAAATGAATCGGATCCGTTATCGGCCTCGTTAACACGTTCATAAAGGCTTCCGCATTAATAAAGCGATCGCCGACTTGACTTCTTTTTTCATAAATAACAGGGGTAATCCCGTTACGCTCCAATGTAATCGCACATGCTAAACCGGATAATCCTGCCCCCATAATCGCAACGTTCATAAATGACACCTCCAAACCTACATATACAAATAGTTATTGACATGAATGAACATAAATAATCAAGATTTATTGTTCAAAAAATCAACGAAAGTGCCCGTTTTCTTTAATGATCATATGAAAAGTCAAGAAACACAACGGTAAGCTTTGCAGCAGCTATTATGAATTTTCGTAAACTCTTAAAACTAGGTGACTAAATGTATAGGAACAAAGGAAAAATCTTTATAAAAATTAAAGGCGAGGAACTAAAGTATATTCGTGATTTCGAAAAATATCGTGAGTTACTTAAGGAAAGTTTAGGGTTAATGGATCGGGAATCCTCAAAAATTGAAATACAAAAATATTGATATATCGGTATTCTTAAACATGTAAAAGGGGCATCCAAGGTCGTATTGGACAGCCCCTCATTTGACTCTCATTTAGGTTTAAAAATAATCCTTTCGAAGACTACTTCACTTTCTTTCCATATCGAACCCAATACTCACCATCCCGATTTTCCATTTCAAATCCACGAAAGCCATCTGATAAAAGTGTCTGTTGACCAGTAAAGTCGTCCATCCGAAGTGTTGCAACGTCTGTCCAATCTATCTTTTCGTTTTTTAGCAGTTCTTTCACAAAAATATAACGCATTCTATCACCGTACTTTTCTTTTAATGCAGCAATTTCCATTCCTTGAGCAAATTTATCTTTTAAACTAGGAATATTAAATGGTGCGACAGTACAACAAACATAATTGTATTCGCATTTTGTTTGTTGTAACTGTTGCATAATGATTCCGGCTAATGTTTTTTGTAGGCGATTCCCGCGGTATGCTGGATGGACATTCGATATTTCTTGATAAATGACACGAGTTAATTCTTTAACACTTAATCCAATATCTAATCCTAAATGTTCTTCATCATCAATAGGGGGAACTAATAGTGCACGAAATGCAATAAGCTCACCTTCCACGAACGCTCCAATCATTAACCCGTTTCCTTTTAAAATATAGTGATATTCTTCGGAACTAAGTGGTTGCAACGTTTCTTTGTTTTCCAATGATTCAATGACCATTTCTTGCAAAGATAAAATTTGTTCTAAATGATCTAAAGACAATGGTTTGATCAAAAATGGTTTATCATTTTTCTGTAACCTTCCTTCATAAAGAATGTCCATGTTTCCTCCTCCCTTAACGAACAACATGTTGAAAAACAGTTAAATGTTGTAGTGTCTCTTCATCAACATCAACACCTAACCCAGGCTTTTCTGTTAAGCGAATAAAAGGGACATCGTAGTGTAGGTTGCCAATGTCTTTTGAAAACTTTAATGGACCTGTAAGTTCAACACTTGTAATCATTTTTTTCGAAAAAGCAACGTGGAAACCAGCAGCGGAAGCAACAGATGATTCAACCATTGATCCAACTTGACATTCGATGCCAGCCATTTCTGCTTGGTGTGCTAATTTAACAGCTGGATGGATTCCACCGCATTTCATTAATTTAATATTTACTTTATCAGCTGCTTGTTTTTGGATAATTTGACGCATTTCACGAGGGCCTTTCAATCCTTCGTCAATCATAAGCTGAATATCGGTCATGGATTTAATATAGGCCATTGCATCGATATCATCCGCTACAACTGGCTGTTCCAACCAATCAATGTCCAAATGACGAAGGGAGCGTAATGCACGTAATGTTGTAGCGCTATTTTTCCAACCTTGGTTTACATCAACACGAATCGCAACATCATTTCCTACCCGTTCACGGACTGCTTGAATTCGTTTCACATCTTTTTTGACATCTGTTCCGACTTTCATTTTAAACGACTGGTATCCTTTCTTGATCATTAAAGCCGCTTCTTCTGCCATCTCTTCTGGTTCAGCAATGCTTAACACGTGTGTAATTGGGAATTCTTCATGGTAGCGTCCCCCAATTAATTGGTAAATTGGCTGATTCAGCTTTTTGCCCATTACATCAAAGCAAGCGATATCAATGGCCGCCTTAGCTGAAGGATTTCCGTAAACGGTTTGGTTCATTTTCTCATGTATTTTTTCTATGTTCATTGGATTTTCTCCAAGTAAAACTGGAGCCAATGTGTGTTTAATAGTAGAGAAGATGCCTTCCCACGTCTCACCTGTTACGTGCTCATCAGCAACGGCTTCACCATAACCGACAATTCCCTCATCTGTTTCGAGTTTGACAATAACTGAAGGCATATCATCATAAGCATGGTAACTCACAATAAATGGTTGATGTAGTGGTAAACGAATCGCATAAAGATGAATAGCTGTAATTTTCATGAATTTGTCCCCTTTCAGTTTACAAATATTTTTCGTTTTTGATATAGTTGACGTTAAATAGTCGTTAAATACTTATAAGGAGCTATAACAATGATGATAAAAATTGCCGTTATTGGTTCAACAGATTTTATTGATCATCTATTGTCTGTGACGAAGCAAATGGAAGGAATCGAAATAGACCCTTATTTTTATACGTATCCACAGGAAGCTGCTGAACTCATTAAACATTTAAAGCCATGTGATGTTGTCTTTTTCTCAGGTGCATTGCCTTATTATTTTGCGAAAGAAATGAGAGAACGATTAGCCATTCCAACCGTTTACTTGCAGCAAGATGAAATGGCGGTAGCCTCTTCACTTCTTTCTATTATATACCATCAAAACATTCAGCCCGAAAGAATTTCAATCGATTTAGTCGATTCTTCCTTTGTCAAAAATGTATTGATGGATACTGGTATTAGCAGCCTTCCACACGTCATGGATTATAAAGACATGTTGAAAAATAAGTTTGAAATAAAAGAACTTGTTGATTTTCATCATCATCTTTTTCGCACAGGAGCCGTTGATATCGCCTTAACAAGTGTTCATGCCGTATATGATAAACTACAAGAGCTTGGAGTTCCATCACAACGAATGCTTGATCCATCAAAAGCAATTATTCGTGGTTTGCAAGATGCAAAAGCAAAAGCGGAATTGGCGAAAAGTCACTCTGCTACTGTTGCAGCTTGTTTCGTATCGTTTTTAATGACAAACGAAGCTCCAACCGAACTACTCGAGATTTTTGCCCGTGGAATCCACAGTTCTTTCCGGCAAGTAGATGAAAAATCCTATATTCTCTATACAACGCGTGGTGATATAGAGGCGATCATGAAATCAAACACACTTCAAAGTTTCCTATTCAATTGGCAAGGATCTGTTGCAATTGGGTTTGGATACGGTGCGACTGCAACAGAAGCTGAACAAAATGCAAAAATTGCGCAAAGCTTTGCAGCCAATCATAAAACGGAAAGCTGTTGCTATCTTTTAACTGCAGAAAAAGAATTGATTGGACCATTTCCAAAAGAAACTAAAGTGCAAAGTCTAAAAAATGATCATCCAGAACTGCTAAAAATAGCTAAAGAAACAAAGCTCAGTCCTGCGAATCTATCAAAAATTCTTCAATTTAGCAAGTTTCATCATTCGCTTCAATTTACAGCAGCAGATCTTTCCGATTATTTACAAGTTACAAGGCGAACAACTGAACGAATCTTAAAAAAATTAGTCGATCATGGATATGCAAACATTTGTGGCGAAGAAATGCCCTATCAACAAGGACGTCCTCGTGCCATTTATGAGCTTAAGCTTCCGATATATCCTTGGAAAGAAGGAACGTTCATGTGAGCGAACGTTCCTTCTTTTTTAAGCGTTCAAGGTTGTTTCTTCTTCTTTCTTCAATGCCATAATTTCTGTTTCTGAAAGTTTTGTAATGCTATATCCAGTTAAGGCGTAAAGAATGGAAATCACCGGTACGGCAAAGTTAAGTACCGCATATGGAGCGTATTCAAGGGCGCTTACACCAAGTGTTCCAAAAATAAATACACCACATGTATTCCAAGGGATAAAGACGGATGTTAACGTTCCGCCATCCTCTAATGCTCTCGACAAGTTTTTCGAGTGAAGGCCTTTTTCTCTATAAGCCTTTGCATACATTCGCGAAGGAATAACGATGGAAATATATTGTTCAGAACATGTTAAATTTGTGCCAAAACAAGAGAAAATAGTAGATATGATAAGACCTTTAGCCGACTTCGCAAGCTGTAAAATCTTATTTACAATAGCATGCAACATACCCGTATGCTCTAATACACCACCAAATGTCATGGCGACAATGGTCATGGAAACCGTATACATCATCGAGTCTAAACCACCACGATTAAATAAGTTATCAACCATTTCGTTTCCTGTATCAATGACAAACCCTGATTGTAAAGCGCCTACTGCTTCTGCAACAGAACCGCCTTGAACGAAAACTTGTGATAAAAACCCTAGAACAATTCCGACGATGAGAGCAGGAATGGCTGGCACTTTTTTGGCAACTAACACGATAACTAATAAAGGAATAATTAACAATAGAGGTGAAATAAAAAAGCTCTCTTGTAATACGTGCATTGTATGTTCGATATCCGTTGTATCCACACCGCTTTTGCCAAAATTCCTTCCTAAGAAGAAATATACAACTAACGCAATGATTAAGCCTGGAATCGTTGTATAAAACATGTGGCGAATATGTTCAAATAAATCGGTTTTTGTTAAGCCAGATGCTAAGTTTGTTGTATCTGAAAGCGGTGACATTTTATCCCCGAAATAAGCACCGGAAATAATCGCACCTGCAACCATTGGTGCTGGAATACCCATACTAAGTCCAATTCCCATACCAGCTACACCAATTGTTCCCATTGTAGACCATGAACTTCCAATGGCGATCGCAACGATGGCGCAAATAATCGTGATGGAAACTAAAAATAAGGATGGTGTCAATATTTTTAGCCCGTAATAAATCATCGTAGCAACAATACCGCCACCAATCCAAGAGCCAATCGTTAAGCCGACAAGAATAATAATGACGATAGCTGGAAGTGCAAGACGAATTCCTTTATACATTGCCTCTTCGATCTCTTTCCACTTATATCCTGACCGCCAAGCAACTAAGGCTCCAACGGTTGTACCAATAATTAGTGGAATATGTGGGCCTTGTTCCAGAACAACAATGGCGATAGCCATGACAATAATTGTGACCAAAACTGGAATAATGGCCATCCTAAATGACATTTCTTTCTTCATATGATCCCCCTAACCATTATTTGTTTGATAATTTGAAATTGTCGTAAAATAGACGTTATTAAAATGATAATAAACGTTTTTACTCCGATTCGTCAATATGGTATCAATTTCAGTTCCACATCATAAGGAACACTTCAAACAATAAAATTGAAGTATTGTAGGTGGTTTAATATAACTATGCTACTAAAATAACACTCATTATCAAAATAATTGGTTAGGAACTATGTACAATGTATTTACTGTAGATCATTTGGAAAGAACACTTGACAATTGAATGAATATTCAATATGGTTTAAAAAACATAAGGTGTAAAGAACTAAAGTTAATTAACGACTATTTAACAACGGGGTTTAAGTTTATCTACGAATTTAGCAAAAATATAACCCTATTTTCTAAATCATATTTGTCCGAGACAGTGAAGAGGGGTGGGTAAAAAATGAAAGATATTAATCTTCGGGAGCGTTTGCATGAACTTTTTCAATACTTACATGAACATCCTGAAACGAGCTGGAATGAATATAATACAACAGCGTATATTTCTAGATTTCTAGAAAATGAAGGCGTTTCTTATAAAGTGTTTGATGATTGTCCCGGAGTTGTGGCGGAAATTGGAAGTGGGAAACCTGTTATCGCCATTCGTGCTGATATGGATGCACTGTGGCAAGAGGTAGATGGCGAGTTTAAAGCGAATCATTCTTGTGGTCATGATGCCCATATGACAATTGTAATGGGGCTTATTTTACAATTGAAAAATGCTGAAT
The DNA here is from genome assembly GCF_022808615.1 of Bacillus sp. FJAT-47783. Classification (GTDB taxonomy): domain Bacteria; phylum Bacillota; class Bacilli; order Bacillales; family Aeribacillaceae; genus Bacillus_BZ. The sequence goes on along the minus strand of NZ_JAKZKS010000025.1, from coordinate 48,227 downwards.
GGTCAAAGGGCACTGTACGATTTATTTTCCAGCCAGCGGAAGAAAAAGGGAGTGGGGCTGTGAAAATGGTGGAAAAAGGCACTGTCGATGATGCTGATTATTTATTTGGCGTTCATTTACGTCCAATTGAAGAATTACCTTTAAAACAAGCAGCACCATCCATTCGCCACGGTGCGGCAGATTTTTTAGTTGCTCATATATACGGACCGGATGCCCATGGAGCTCGGCCACACCAAGGTGTAAATGCCATTGATGTTATTTCTACTATTAATATTGGCTTGAAAAATATATGGCTTTCCCCGCAGCAATCGTATTCCGTTAAAATGACAAAATGCCAAGCGGGTGGGGAAAACCTCAATATTATTCCTGGGAATGGCCAGTTTGCCTTAGATGTTAGAGCGGAAAGTAATTCTTTATTAGAGGAGCTAAAGGAAAAGATAGAAAATGTTATTCAAAGTGCTGAATCAATGGGTGTAGAGATTACCTATAAATGGACAGATTTTACGCCAGGAGCAGAAGTTTCGGATGAGGCGGAAGGGCTACTGCGAAAAGGGATCGTTCAAACATTCGGTGAAAGTGGTTGTACGGCACCGCTTGTTACATCAGGGAGTGATGACTTTCATTTTTACACGATTGAAAAGCCGCACTTAAAAGCGGCGATGTTAGGACTCGGTGCTAACTTAAAACCAGGGTTACACCATCCACATATGACCTTTGATCATTCCTGTTTAGCAGATGGCGTGCAAATTTTGAAAAATACGGTTTTAGAAACATTAAGATAATATTAACCCCCTCATACTAGTTGTGTGAGGGAGTTTTTAATTTATCCTACTCTTAACGGGCAGTAAGCTCCCCCCACCTCAAGATTCTGTAGGGTACTGTCCGTAAAGGTCCAAAAATAAAGAACACAGACTAAGAGCGCCACGTCTGTGTAACCCACATCCTGTTGGTCACAAGGGCCTTTAGGTCATCCCGTAGGGACTAACATTTTAGTGGGGATGAAAAAACTCCCCATTGAATGAAGTTTCACTGTAATACAAAAAGACGTAGTTCATTCATTTTTTAGAAAAGAGAGAGTGTTTAGTTTAATAATCTATTATTGTTACTAGTAACTAGCGTATTGTTAAAGAGGCATTCTTCTAAAGAAGTCTCTACCTTCTTTGAGATCGTTGGATGATCTCGTTTCGGTCAAAATCTTCTAAAGATGAATCTGGCGCAACATGAATAAACTCTTCACCATTATGATATTCGGAATGATGTTGTCTCCCTAATGACTTATATCTTATATGAAGTTCTTCTAAAAATTCAGGTGTTTCTTCTTCTGAAGATGACTGCTTCATGCCATATAACCAAGTCTCAAGTTTATAAGTTCCTCTTTCGATAATTTGACACAAATCTTCAAGGGATTGGATTAACTCAGTGAGACAATCTAGTCCGTTCCTTAGCATGACAAGACCGTTATCTCTTGCCTTTTGAACAGAGTGTTCTAATCTGTACGAATTATCCTTGTACTGAAATTCAATATAACACCTGCTGCGATCGTAATTGAAAGTATAATCTTCAATTTTTAGACGCTTCATAATCCGTAGAAGTCTTCTTTCACACGTTTCCTGCTCTTTATATGGCTTCCATTTGAACATGTCATTCACCTTCCTTATATTCAATTTACCTAGTTTCGTAGCTATTCACTTAATACGTGAATTCTACAAAATAAACACTTTCCCTTTTATAATCGTTTTACATTTGTCGACTTATTTTGTGAAATAAACGATAAAGGATTACATAAAAAACATAATATTCCTGCTCTCCATTAAGAAAAAGAGTGTATTTGAATAATAAAAGAAGGTATTTATCTAAATTTGTAACATATTGTCGATAAAAAATTTACTTACACTGAGTAGAGTAGCTAAAACGGATGACACAAGACCTAGATGACGACAATGATCATAGAATAACAGTTTCGAAAACCAATGTTATCGTTTACAAAAAAATCTTGACATCCATAATTTTAATTATTATTCTAAATTTAATGAAAATTCAATATAAGCGGATGACGGTTGTGAGAGAGTGCAATGCAACAAGCCACCGAAGGAGCAAGTTCCAAAAAGACCCTTGGAACAAATCTCTCAGGTAGATGGAATCACAACGGGACGCAACTCTGGAGAGCGCGTACATAGTAGTACGCCACCAAAGGGGAAGACTTTATGAATAATAGAGTTAAACTCTCAGGTAAAAGGACAGAGAAGGGGGAGAACGCTACCCTTTTCTGTCCTTTTTGGCGTGCAGAAAAAGGTAGCAAGGCATACGTTTTTCTTAGAAAAGAACGTTTGTTGTGAAAGGGTTTTACTGTTTTAGCTATACGAAAATTTTAGTTTGAGTTCAAGGGGGAGTTGAAATGAGTTTACGGCAAAATGATCCAGCCATTTTTAAAGCCATTGAAAAGGAAAAGCATCGCCAACATCAAACACTTGAGTTAATTGCATCAGAAAATTTTGTAAGCCAAGACGTGTTAGAAGCAATGGGAAGTGAAATGACCAATAAATATGCAGAAGGTTATCCAAGGAAGCGTTATTACGGTGGATGCGAATTTGTCGATGTGGCAGAACAATTAGCGATAGAGCGCCTAACCAAGCTGTTTGGTGCTAAATATGCAAATGTTCAGCCTCACTCAGGTGCTCAAGCCAATCTCGCTGTTTTTTACGCGCTGCTTCAGCCTGGGGATAAAGTGATGGGAATGAATCTTTCCCATGGAGGACATTTAACTCATGGAAGCCCTGTCAGCATTTCAGGAAAATGGTTTGACATTGTTTCTTATGGTGTAAGAGAAGGCACTCACTTGATTGACTATGATGAGCTAGAAGCCATCGCGAAAAAAGAAAAACCGAAATTGATTATTGCAGGAGCAAGTGCTTATCCAAGAACAATTAATTTTGAACACTTTAAGGAAATTGCAGATCAAGTTGGTGCGAAGTTAATGGTAGACATGGCTCACATTGCAGGGCTTGTTGCAGCGGGTCTACATCCATCACCAATCCCTTATGCAGATGTTGTGACAAGTACTACTCATAAAACATTGAGAGGACCACGTGGCGGTATCATTTTAACAAACGATGAAGAAATGATGAAAGCAGTCAATAAAGCGGTGTTCCCGGGAATTCAAGGCGGTCCACTTATGCATATCATTGCAGCCAAAGCGGTTGCTTTCAACGAAGCATTACAGCCAAGTTTTAAGACTTATGCAGAACAAATCATTAAAAATGCGGCAACACTTGGTGAAACGTTAAAGAAAGAAGGTGCGACTCTTGTCTCCGGAGGAACTGACAACCACCTTGTTCTATTAGATGTTCGTCCGTGGAACTTAACAGGAAAAGAAGCAGAGAAATTATTAGAAGAAGCGGGTATTACCGTTAATAAAAACACGATTCCATATGACCCTGAAAGCCCGTTTGTCACAAGCGGAATTCGCATGGGAACAGCGGCCTTAACAACTCGTGGCATGAAGCAGAATGAAATGGTGAAAATTGGGGAAGTGATTGCTTCTGTTCTGAAGAGCAAAGGAGATAAAAACGTTCTTGAACGAGTAAAAGATACTACGAAAGCCATTTGCACGGCATATCCGTTATTTCAACAGTCAATCACAGTGTAAGAAATCTTATTCGGAGGTGTATCAATGGGTACAGAAACAGTATTAAAGAGAACTCCACTTTTTGAAGTGTATAAAAAATACGGAGCAAAGGTCATTGATTTTGGTGGTTGGGAGCTTCCGGTACAATTTTCAAGCATTTTAGAAGAGCATGAGGCTGTCCGAAAAGAAGCAGGACTCTTTGATGTCTCTCATATGGGGGAAGTGCTTGTTGAAGGAAAAGACGCAGAAACTTATATGAACTACCTTGTTACAAACGATGTAACAAAGCTTCGTATCCATCAAGCCCAGTATACAGCGATGTGTTATCCAGACGGTGGAACGGTCGATGACTTACTTGTTTACAAGTTAGCGAATGAAAAGTATTTACTCGTGATTAACGCAGCAAACATTGAGAAAGATTACGAGTGGATGAAGCAGCATGTAAAAGGAGACGTAACGCTTCAAAATATTTCAAGCGACATTGCACAGCTAGCCATCCAAGGTCCAAAGGCAGAAAGGATTTTACAAAAGTTAACGGAAATAAACTTAAACGAAATTGGCTTTTTCCACTTTGCTCAACATGTCAATCTTGATGGCATTACAGACGTTCTCGTATCCCGTACAGGATACACAGGGGAGGACGGCTTTGAGCTTTATTTAGCAGCGGATAAGGCGGAAGCCCTTTGGGAGAAGCTTCTAGAAGTAGGAAAAGAAGATGGACTAAAACCATGTGGACTGGGTGCACGTGATACTCTTCGCTTTGAAGCACGTCTTGCTCTGTATGGCCAAGAGCTCACAAGCGACATCAGTCCGCTTAAAGCCGGAATAGGCTTTGCTGTTAAGACGAACAAAGAAAGTGATTTTATTGGTAAAGCAGCCCTAGCAAAAGAAAAAGCAGTAGGGCTAAAACAAAAATTAGTTGGCATTGAAGTAACGGGAAGAGGTATTCCTCGTCACGGTTACAAAGTGTTTACACCGTGGGAAGAAGAAATCGGCTTTATTACATCTGGAACCCATTCACCTTCTCTAAAGAAAAGCCTAGGTCTTGCTCTCATATCCGCAGAACATGCTGAGGTGGGAACTGAGCTGAAAGTTGAAATTCGTAATAAAAAGATTGACGCTGTGGTTGTTAAAACACCTTTTTATAAAAAGAGTTCGTAACACTTTTTATAAGGGGATAGGGAGAGCAATTCGCAGTCCCTTCCAATGTAAAAACTAAATGTGAAAGGAAGTATACAAATGACAAAAGTAACAGCCAATTTATTATATAGCAAGGAACATGAGTGGGTATTACATTTAGAAGGAAGTCGAGTACGAATTGGAATTTCTGATTATGCACAAAAACAGTTAGGGGATATTGTCTTTGTTGAAAACCCGGACGTGGATGATGACGTAACAGCTAATGAATCAATGGGATCAATCGAGTCTGTTAAAGCAGTTTCTGATCTCTACTCTCCTGTATCAGGTAAGGTTGTCCGTGTAAACGAGGAGTTAGAAGATGCTCCTGAGACGATTAACGAACAACCATATGGAACTGGTTGGTTAATAGAAGTGGAATTATCCAATCTAGAAGAGTTAGAGTCGCTTCTAAATGAAGATGAGTACAAAGCATTGATTCATGAAGGAGAGGAATAAAATGACCAATACTTATAGATACCTTCCTGATACGAAACAAGACCAAGAGGAAATGCTCGAATTTTTAAATATTTCTTCTATAGAAGAGTTATTTGAAGACATTCCATCTGACATTCGTTTAGATGGTGAGCTAGACATTCCAAACGCAGTACCTGAGTCGCTTCTTTTGAAAAAAATGCAACAGCTTTCTTCACAAAATAAAAACGCGAATAAATACCCGGTTTTTCTAGGTGCGGGTACCTATGATCACTACATTCCAAGTGTAGTTGATCATATGATTTCACGTTCTGAATTTTATACAGCTTATACACCGTATCAACCAGAAATCAGTCAAGGTGAGCTACAAGCTATTTTTGAGTTCCAAAGCATGGTTTGTGAGCTGACAGGAATGGATGTGGCCAATTCTTCGATGTACGATGGCTTTACATCACTTGCAGAAGCTGCGTCACTTGCCGTTGCCTCAACGAAACGTTCAAAGGTGCTTATATCTAAGGCGGTTCATCCTGAATCCCGTGCAATTATAAAGCCAGTTGCAGCAGGTCAAAGGTACAGTGTTGAAGAAGTAGACCTCGCTACCGATGTTACTGATTTGGTGAAATTACAAGAACAAATTGGTAAAGATACGGCTGCGGTAATCGTTCAATACCCGAACTTCTTCGGTTCTATTGAAGATTTAGCTGAAATGAAGAAGATAGCAGAAGAAAACGGAGCACTGTTAATTGTAAGTGCGAATCCACTTGCACTAGCGCTGTTACAAGCACCAGGGAAACTTGGGGCAGACATTGTCATCGGTGATATGCAGCCATTAGGAATACCAATGGCCTTTGGCGGTCCACACTGCGGTTATTTTGCGGTTCATAAAAAATATATGCGTAAAATTCCAGGACGCATTGTAGGACAAACGAAAGATGAACAAGGAAAACGTGGATTTGTGTTAACATTGCAAGCACGTGAACAGCATATTCGCCGTGATAAAGCGACATCCAATATTTGTTCCAACCAAGCATTAAATGCTCTTGCTTCTTCTATTTGTATGACAGCACTTGGAAAGCAAGGAATTCGTCATATGGCACAGCTGAATTTTGAGAAGGCTGATTACATGGCAAAACGTTTACAAGAAAAAGGATTTACGATTAAGAATCAATCGCCATTCTTTAATGAATTTGTTGTGGAGCTTCCTCGTCCGGTAAAAGATGTGAATGAAAGGGTTCTAGAGGCTGGGATCATCGGTGGGTATGATTTAGGAATTGATTACGGTTTTGATAAGCAAATGCTCATTGCCGTAACAGAACAACGAACAAAAGAAGAGATTGACCAATTTGTAAAAGTATTGGAGGACGTTGTATATGGTTGAATATAATGATTTGATTTTTGAAATCAGCCGTCTAGGCCGTATCGGATCAAGCCTTCCAGAAAGTGATGTTGACACAGTCAATTTAGAAGATAAACTTCCGAAGCATTTAATTCGTGATGAAGCAGCAGAGCTTCCGGAAGTATCAGAACTTCAGCTTGTGCGCCATTATACAGCACTTTCTAATAAAAACCATGGCATTGATAATGGTTTTTATCCACTTGGCTCTTGTACGATGAAATATAATCCAAAAATTAACGAAGGTGTTGCTCGTTTAGATGGCTTTAGTCGCATTCATCCTTACCAGCCAATAGAAACGGTTCAAGGAGCATTGGAGCTTTTATATAGTTTACAAGAAGAGTTAGCTGTTATCACGGGCATGGATGCTGTAACGTTACAGCCATCTGCAGGGGCCCAAGGAGAATGGACCGGTTTAATGATGGTGAAAGCATACCTTGAGCAAAAAGGAGAAAAAAGAACAAAGGTATTGGTTCCGGATTCAGCGCACGGTACAAACCCTGCCAGTGCAACCGTTGCCGGATTTGAAACGGTCACAATTCCATCCAATGATAATGGTTTAGTCGACTTAGAGGAATTAAAGAAGTTTGTTGATAGCGATACAGCCGCATTGATGTTAACAAATCCCAATACATTAGGATTATTTGAAAAAGAAATTGTGGAAATTGCAAATGTTATCCATGAAGCAGGCGGATTGCTGTACTATGATGGTGCAAATTCAAATGCGATTTTAGGGAAAACAACTCCAGGGAAAATGGGCTTTGACATCGTACATTTAAATCTTCATAAGACTTTTACTGGACCGCATGGAGGCGGTGGTCCTGGTGCTGGTCCAGTAGGTGTAAAAGAGAAACTAATTCCATATCTACCAGTACCTCGCGTTGAAAAAGACGGTGACAAATATGTATTAAATTCTAATTATCCACTATCAATCGGTCGTGTAAAAGGATATTACGGAAATTTTAGTATTTTGGTTCGTGCATACACTTATATTCGTACGATGGGACCTGTTGGATTACGTCAAGTATCAGAAAGTGCAGTGCTTCATGCGAATTACCTTCGGAAAAAGCTTGAGCCATATTTTGATGCACCGTATTCACAAGTTTGTAAGCATGAATTTGTTTTATCTGGGTCAAGACAGAAAAAACTAGGCGTTCGAACACTCGATATGGCAAAACGTCTGCTTGATTTCGGCTACCATCCACCGACGATCTACTTCCCGTTAAATGTAGAGGAGTGTTTGATGATTGAGCCGACCGAAACAGAGTCAAAGGAAACGCTTGATGCATTTAGTGATGCGATGATACAAATTGCTAAAGAAGTGGAAGAAAACCCAGGTATCGTATTAGATGCACCACATACAACGGTCATTGGCCGATTAGATGAAGTGCAAGCAGCAAGAAAACCTATCTTGCGTTATACAAAAGAGGAAACAGCAGAGAAAGAAAAAGAAATCGTAAAAGGATAAAATGAAGCTTCCATCGGTGTGGAGTGAGCATCTCTTCACTGATAGTTAGTTGTGGTCGTTACGTGTTTCATTGTGAGGATGAACCGACCTCAAGATGTATTAAGACTGGGGCATGTTATTCCCCTTAAATGCAAAAATAAACATGTTAAAGAATGGGGGAAGGGGTTTGGATACGAAAGTAAATCATAAACGTGTTAAATTATTAATTTCATGTCCAGATAAGCCTGGTATTATTTCAACTGTAACTAACTTTTTATTAGAACACAAAGCGAATATTGTCCACTTTGATCAACATACAACTGATCCACAAGCAGGCATATTCTTTATGCGAATCGAGTTTGATTTAGAAGACTTCGATTCCTTGTTTGAAAAAATTGAACAAGATCTAAACGTATTAGCAGAGAAGTATGCATTAGATTGGAAGTTGAGCAGCAAAAGACAAAAAAAGCGAATGGCCATCTTTGTTTCTAAAGCAGATCACGCCCTTATGGAACTAATTTGGCGTTGGAAGTCCAAGGAAATTGAAGCTGAAATTCCGATGGTAATTAGTAATCATGCTGACTTAAAAGACGTAGTTGAGGCTTATGGCATTCCTTATTATCATATTCCAATATCTAAAGATACAAAAGATGATGCGGAACAAAAGGCATTAGAACTAATGAAAGGGAAAGTAGACTTTATTGTACTGGCAAGGTATATGCAAATTCTTTCCCCTAATTTTATATCTAACTATCCGAATCAAATTATTAACATCCATCATTCTTTTTTACCAGCGTTTGTTGGAGCTAATCCGTATGTGAGAGCATTTAATCGCGGAGTGAAGTTAATTGGAGCAACTGCACACTATGTCACCAATGATCTTGATGAAGGCCCCATTATTGAACAAGATGTACAGAGGATTAATCATCGCTATACAGCAGAAGATTTAAAGATTGCCGGCCGGCATGTGGAAAGAAAGGTTCTCGCCAAAGCTGTTTCCTGGCATGTTGACGATAAAGTAATTGTTCATGGGAATAAAACGATCGTATTTGCATGAGTTGATTTCATAATGCGATTCCATACAAAAGTGACTTTATGAAGCAAGTAGTTTAACGTTTTATTCCTTAAGCGCTCAGAAAAAATAGAGCTTCGTTCATTTCAGGAATTAAGAAATGAACGAAGCTCTTTTACCGTAGGTAGCTTTTGACAAATACTCTCCAACAAATAAGCCACTTGCTGCTGCTTGAGATAGAGAGTGTGTTTCTCCAGAGCAATCTCCGACTAAGAAGAGACCAGGAATGTTCGATTCAAACGTTTCATTCGTCTCAACTTTCGGCTCGTAAAATTTTGCATCTAAGGCATACAGCAATGTATCCTCATGTAATGGTTCTCCGATTAACCCTTCTAGCGCCCGGGCCATTTCACGAAATGCTCGTATGTAGAGTTTGGGCATTTCTTTTGCTACGTTACCGGCTTCAATATCAGGAAGAGACGGGGGGATAGAGTTGCGTTTTAGGCAATCTTGCGTAGTAGACTTGTTTTGTCTTAAGTCTCCCAACCTTTGTCCAACAATACGACCTTTCCCTTGATTAATTTTTCCAATGATGGAACGAGCATACGCCTGTGCTTCCTCGTATGTATCAAAATAACGAGGAACAAACAAGGAAAAGTTCAAATTTTCCGTCGGCTGTGATTTTTCCCGATAATTTTGCCCGTCAGCCATAACGAAACCGTTTTGGTGTTTGCGGATGATTCGTCCCCCTGGGTTCATACAGTAGGTGGTTGCTTGATAATCTTCACCGTTGTAGCGCAGCTTTGTTTCGAACGTGTTTTTAAGGAGAGGAGCCATTTGTTTTCGATTCATTTCTACCCGTAAGCCGAGATCTACTCTCGTTTTACTAGGTGCGATCCCTAAGTTTGTACATTGCTCTTGAAGCCATTGACTTCCACTCATGCCAGTAGCAAGAACGAGTTTATGTGTTTGGAAAGTTCCTTGATTGGAAGAAATCGTAAAGCTATCTTCGTGCTGAGTGATGGAGTCGACAGTTGCTTCGAACGTAAATGTAACATCCTTTAAATGAATATATAGCTTTTGGAAAATCTCTGTTGCAAGCTTCGTTCCAAGGTGCCTTACGTTTGTCGAAAGAACTTGAAGGCCGAAACTTTGTGCAGTCTCTTCTAATTCATCATTTTTCGTGCTATACATGTCTACTTGATCTCCACCAAACGAACAAAGAATGTCATCTACTTCTTCCATTAATTCAAGCGCTTTGTCATACCCAATTTTCTCTCCTAAATGTCCACCAAAGTCATTTGTATAGTTGAACTTTCCTTCAGATTTTCCTAGTCCCCCGAATCCATAATACTTTGGACAAACTTTACAATGACACGGTTCTCCTTTGTCTAATGAGCAGACACGATCTTCTAGTTTTTTTCCTCTATCAATCATATGGATATGTAAGTTTTTGTTTTGCTCGAGTAGTTTATAGGCAAGGAAGACACCGCTTACACCTGCGCCAATGATGGTGATATCAAACATAAAAACTGCTCCTCTCTGTTAGAACCATCGTAATTTCCAACGACAACTTCTCTTTTATCTATAATACCAACCATCTTATGATTCATAAAGTTTTAGCTTGGTTCGCGGCTCAAAATCTGTCGTTAGCTATAGTTTCAAATGTTTAGTTGCTTTTTTTAAGCAACCCCAACCGTTTTTTAGGTGTTAATTTTTCGGTTGCAGTAGGGAAGGGCGTAGAAGCCGTTATCGGTATGACATTTCATTCAGGCGGGTATTTTTATAAGTGGAAAAAGTGTTTTAAAAATGGAAGTGATTATATATGAAAAGAACATGTTTCCACAAAGACAACGTTATCAACTCCCTATATAAGTTTAAAAAGCTCTGTTTCTATTGAAATGATATTTTAGATGTGAGAAAATGTGCATCGTGAATAAGTAGAGTTTGTTAATACCCTCCCATTATATTTAGCATTCTGAAAAAGTTAGAGGTGTTTAGTTATGTTGCTTTTCCCTGAAAATCCTATGTTATGCCCTCCTGTTCCGTAGTAAATAAATAATCATTACAATACTGAGATGTTTAATTATGGGAGGGTAAATAGAAATGAAAAAAGTCTCAGTACCATCATTATTGTTAATGATTGTTCTTTTAGGTTTTCCGCAGATAAGTGAAACGATTTTTACACCGTCTTTACCTGATATTGCAAAATCTTTATCTGTTAGTGGTAGTTCAATACAGCTTACACTTAGTGTATATTTTGTAGGTTTTGCTTTTGGCGTATTTCTTATAGGATGGTTATCAGATAGAATCGGAAGACGTCCAGCCATGCTTTGGGGGATTATCATTTATGGTTTAGGTAGTCTTCTTTGTTATTTCTCAAAATCAATCGAACTTTTACTTGTTAGTCGTTTTATCCAAGCGTTGGGAGCAAGTGCAGGTTCAGTTGTTACGCAAACCATTTTACGGGAAAGTGTTGATGGCCGGAAAAGACATGAAATGTTTGCTAAAATAGCCGGTGTCATTGCCTTTACTCCTGCTGTAGGTCCATTAATCGGTGGCTGGATTGACCAAGGGTTTGGATTTCGAGCAGTATTTCTAACACTTGTTTTTATGAGTGTTGGAATTTATATGTATACACTTACATCTTTACCAGAAACACGAACGAATCAAATTGCTTTGAACATAAATGTTTTTCATGTATTAAAACGACTTTTGACGAACTTAAAAGTGATAGCCTTTGGGTTATTAATTGGTGGAACGAATGGCATATTGTTTAGTTATTATGCTGAGGCTCCTTTTATATTTATGAACTATTTTAATCTTTCACCAGGGTTTTATGGTTTTCTTGGGATTGTTTCTGCATTGTCTTCCATTATAGGAGCCAATATATCTAAACAATTGTTATCGAGGCACGAACCAGAAAGAATCATTTATTTTGGATGTCTCGTCATGTCAACAGGGGCTATCTTCCTTTTAATTACTGTTCTTGTTGGAACTACACCTAATGTATATTATGCTGTAGCCATGTTACTATCAGTATTTGTCTTACTTTTAGGAATAGGAATTGCTTTACCAAACTGTCTAAGCTTAGCACTGGTTGATTTTCAACAAGTCATTGGAACAGCTAGTGCATTATTCAGCTTAGGGTATTACTTGATTGTAGGGGGGATCACATGGGGAATGAGCTCCCTTCATACAGGCTCGTTACTAATCATGCCGATCTATTTCCTCATTTTAGTAATGGTTATGACCGTAATCTGTAGAGTTCAGATATATACAAAGAAAATATAGATGAATCGTTTTATCGATGAAAAACCGGATATCCAAGCATAGAGGATGTCCGGTTTTTTTGTTCTTCAAAGCAGAAAAGAAATAGAACCTCATGAGGTTTGTCAAAAGATTAGCCAGAAAAAGCGATTAATTCGCGTCGGTTCGGTACACCTGCAAAAATAATCCTTTTAATCATTTCGTCTGTCATAAATAAATGGGGAATATTCGTCCCCTGAATGAGTTGTTTTGTATTATCGTCGTTAAATGTAAGGTTCCGTGTTAAGTAAACATTGAAAACTTCAACCATGGAATTTAAACGTTCTTCCATTTTATCGAGCTTGTAATAACCAATATCTTCAACGACGGATAGTTGGTGAAATTGTAGTGCGTCTTTTAACAATTGGAGAAGCTGAAAATTCGTCGGTGGATTTGGATTCGTAATATGGTAGATTGTGTTCCGTTTTGCTTTTTCTGGAGCTAGGCTTAATATATTTGCTACATAGTCTACCGGGACAATGTTTGACGTACCGTCTTTTGCTGCTACTAAACGGTATGCTTTTTTTAGCTCTTTTCCTCTGGCTAATTTTCTTTTGAATAAGTCTAATGCCCGCATAAAGCCATATAACGTAAAGCTCGAGTCTGCTTCTCCTGTTTTGGAATCTCCAACGATAATCGCTGGTCGAAAGATTGAAACATCAAAGTGTTTCTGATACGAATAAACGAGATGTTCTGATTTTACTTTACTTTCCTCGTAAGGATTATGGACACGGTTGTCGATTGGATACAGTTCTTCGATACCGATATGTTCCTTCCCCACTGTATAAGCGGTACTTACGTAAAAAAACTTTTTCACATTTAACGCTAAGGCGAGGTCAAGAATGTTTTTCGTCCCATCATAATTAGCTGCGAAAATCTCATCACGTAAATGAAGGTCGAACTTGACTAATGCAGCTAAATGGTAGATGGTGTCAATCTTTCCTTTTAGCCGATGAATCTCATCGTCTTGTAAACCACCGTTCAAAAACGTAATATCCCCTTTAAAAATGTGGATTCTATTTTGATCAGCTATTGGGAATGTATCACGTAATTTTTCTGCTTTCTCAACGTTACGGACTAATAAATACACTTCATGTTCATGATTTAATAAAAGATTTCGAATGAGTTTTCCTCCAAGGAAGCCTGTTGAACCCGTTAAAAAAATATTCAAAAATTTCACTCCTGTTTTAAATGTATTAGGAAACGATGCGTTTCTTATCCATGAGAGGCTGCAAAAATGAATTGGCGAGTTTATTAAATTCGTCTGCTTTATCTACATTGCAAACATGACCGCAATTATCAAGTACTTGGTACGTTGCATTTGGATCATCCTTTATGTCCTGCTTTAGTGAATGAATGAAAAGATGATCTTCACTTCCTGAAAGATAAAGCTTTGGAATCGTCATCGTTTTTGCGTTTATTTGATACACTGTTTCCACTGTAGGCACAATAGAAAACCAGCTTAAAAAATCAGAGCGCTTCATATTTTGTGCTTCTTTTACAAACATATCTCGTGACCGCTTATGATTTCTTTTTGGCATAATAATGTGAGCAAATAAACGATACAGCCAAATATGTGGTGTAATGTTCTTCATGACTTCGCCACATCCAATCAAGAAATGCGACATTTTGTTAAAGCGGGTAATCGTTCCACCTAATACAGCGGATTTTATTCTCTCTGGAAATTGTTTCATTAAGCAGTGAACGAGGACTGAGCCTAATGAAATACTCATAAAGTGGGCCTTGTCAATTTGTAAATGATCTAGCACTTTCACAACTTCTTTCGTTGCTAAATCAAATGTTAATGGCTCGTCATAAGCTAAGGTGCTTGGGGATCGGCCATGACCAGGCAGATGAATTGTAACGATTTTAAAATATTTCTGAAAAAAACGAATTTGTTTATAAAAAATGCTGCAAGTTCCTCCGAAGCCGTGGATGAGAACGAGGTAGTCGGACGAATCACTTTTGTAAATTTTATGTTCTAACATGAAAATCTCCTAAAAAAGTCATTTTGTCATAAAGGTAAGTCTTCTCTATTATACTATGAAAATTCGACATTTTCTTTAATTTTTCGACGTTTCTTGTTATTATCGTACAGGTGAAAATGACACTTGTCATTACTATTTCTTTTACTGTAAGAAAAATGTCACATTCATGAGAAGATGCTTTTAATTGTTCAAAGAAAAATCCGAACATCCTTTAAAAGACGTTCGGATTTTAAACCATTGTTAAATAGCTACGAGTTGTTCAGCAAGCTTCCCATCATTGATATGGACAACTCGGTCACATAAGTCTAACATTCTTGTATCATGAGTAACCATTATCGCCGCTTTATTTCTTAGCTTCACTTCTTCTGCTAACATTTTGACAACATTTCGACCGCGTTCAGAGTCTAGGCTTGCTGTCGGTTCATCCGCTAAAATAATCTCAGGATCGTTCATAAAAGCACGGGCGATGGCAACACGTTGACGTTCACCGCCTGATAATCGATCAGGATAATGATTTTCGCGATGACTTAATCCGAGTTGATCGAGAAGTTCATCTGCTCGTTGTTTCGCTTTTTTCGTGTCGTTTCCTGCTAATTTCGAAATCAATAGTAATTGATCTTTTACTGTTAAATACGGAATTAAATTAGATGATTGAAACACAAAACCGATTTTTTCTAAACGAATTTGGTTCATCTCTTTTTCTGGAAGTTTATTAATTTCCACATCATCAATGACGATTCGGCCACTCGTTGGAGAAAGTAGGGCGCCGGTAATGGATAAAAACGTACTTTTACCAGAACCAGAAGGACCAACGACAGCAATTAATTCACCTGCATTCACGCGTAACGACACTTGATCCAACACTTTTACTGTTTTATCTCCATCTTGATAAACTTTGCTAATATTTTCAAGAAGTAGTTTTTGCTTCATTATGCAGCCCTCCCAATTGCTTCAATCGCATCAATTTTTGCTACGCGATATAGCGAGATTAAGGATCCAATCACAGAGACAAAGATAAATAAGACTGAACACCCTAAAACTAATGAAGGATTAAGGTTAAATGGCATACTGCTCGGTAATAGAAAGGCCATTCCGTATGTGAGTGCAATGCTAATTATTAGACTCACTACTGTAAGCAGTAATACTTGAGAAATAATGTTACGTGCTAAATAACTTGACTTAGCCCCGATTGCTTTTAATACGCCGAACTGATTTAATTTCTGAATGGTGATGACATAAAAGAATACGGCTAATACGAAAGCTGCGATGACAAAGAGAAACGCAATCATCATTAATAACGATCCTTGTTCTTCTTGGTAACCAGGAATTCCTTTTAATGCTTCATCTTTCGTAATCACTTCAATATTTGACACATTGTCACTTATTTTTTCAGCCTTCTTATCAGTTACATTTAAGGCAATCGTATTGAAAAAAGATGCTTTGTTCGTATTCGTTTCATGAATCATATCCCATTCTTTAAAGTTCATATGAATAACAGGGGCATGACTAAACGATTGTTCTTTTGTGAAACCAACAATTTCAAATTCTTTTCCGGATGCTTCATCCTTGATACGATCGCCTAGCTGAAAGTCTTCATCCTTTAAAGAACGATCGACGATGATTTCATTTGTTGTTTCGTTATTAATCATCTTTCCTTCTATAACTTCCGGAGCAACGATGCTATCTGTATCAATAGCAAAAAAAGTTGCATCGATTTTTTTGGACGAACCTTCTTTTGTTAAAGTTGCCATGCGAATTCCTAGAGGTGTTGCTTCATTTTCATTTGCGTATTCATGAACATTATTTAATGTATCTTCAAATAAAACGGAACGGTTCAATCGATGATTCGCTTCTTTTTCTACGATTAAATAGTTCGCGTTTAATGTTTGGATGGAAGATGCATTATCAGAAGATAATCCTTTCGCCAAGCCTGATACAAATAGGACAAGCCAAGCAATTAACACCATAATGAGCCCTATTAATAAGTAACGAAATTTTGCATGCTTCATTTCACGTAAAGCAAGAAACATATATCCATCAACTCCATTCTTTAAGAAATCATTTGTCGTTTATGAACAACTTACGGTTTCAGTATAAGAATGGAATATGAACGGAATATGAACAGACGTTTACATTCTCGGAAGATGGACGTGAAATATAGTCCCTTTACCTAATTCACTTTCAGCACGTATGCTTCCACCATGTAAATCGATTATTTTTTTCGAAATGGCAAGTCCTAGACCGCTGCCACCTTCTTTTCGTGTTCTTGCTTTATCGACTTTATAAAATCGGTTGAATATATTTGGGAGGTCTTCTTTTGATATTCCGATACCGGTATCTTTTATTTCAACGATACATTGCTCATCTTCTTGAGCTACACGTATTGAAATCGTCCCGCCTTGATTCGTAAACTTAATGCTATTTGTGATTAAATTCATCCAAACTTGATGAAGTAAGTTTTCATCAGCTCGAATAAGGATTTTAGGCAATTCTAAATCAATCGCAATTTCTTTTTTTCGCCATTGCCACTCGGTCATCATGACAACTTGTTTTATTTGTGCTGCGATATCAAAGGTCTTTTTCTCTAATAAGTGTTCTTCTTTATCTAAAGAAGCAAGGGTTAATAATTGTTTACTTAATAACGACATGCGCCTGCTTTCTGATTCAATAATCGATAAGTAATGCTTTCGCTGTTCTTCTGTGATCTTTTCGGTTTGCAATGTTTGTGAAAAACCTTGGATCGATGCAAGGGGCGATTGGATTTCATGTGATACATTTGAGACAAATTCTTGGCGCATTTCTTCAAGTTGCTTTAAATTTTTGGCCATTTGCGAAAAATGGCTGGAAAGCTGCCCAATTTCATCTTTTCGTTTTACATTTAATTCAATGTTATAGTATCCTTTTGCGATGGTTTTCGTTGCTTCAGTTAATTTTGTAATCGGCTTTACAACATAACGAGTGCTAACTGTAACAAAAAGGATGCTTAATAAGATGATCAATACTAGAAGAACGGCAAAAAATATTCTCATTTCCCAAAATTGCATTTCGATATTAGGGCGAATGAATAGAGCATAACGCTCTTCATTAATAGTGATTGGCATACCGATAGTGTTCGAAATCTCGTTATCAAAAAATCCTGTAATAAAGAGTGTGGAAGTGAATTGCGCAATTCCGTGATACACTTGTCCATTTAAAACATTTTGAACAATAGTTTCATCAATCTTTTTGTTTCGAAACTCTCCTCCATAAAAAGCGTAATGTCCATCTTTGTTTACAACATAAATTTGATAGCCTAAGTCTCCGATATGATGGAAATACTCTTCCATCTGCGCTTCCGGATTATTTTCATAAAAGGATACAATATCATTAGCCACATTCGTTATTTTTTTATCATTGGCTGGTTTTAAGTGTAAATGATAATAAACATTTGAAATGACAAAGGCTAAAATACTGCTTAACGCCATAACAAAGAGGGTTGTGACAACGATGCGAACATAAAGGGTTCTCACTTCTTTTTAACCTCCAATTTATAACCGACACCGCGAACGGTTTGAATGATGAAATCATCTGTATGAGAAAAGCGTTCACGTAATCGCTTAATATGCACATCAACGGTTCGATCGTCTCCTTGGAAATCTAACCCCCAAATGAGCTGAATAAGTTCTTCTCGACTGAACGTGCGCCCTGGATAACTGGCGAGCTGTGATAATAATTCAAACTCCTTCATTGGAAGCATAAACAATTTCCCGTTAGATTCTACTTCATAGCTTTTTCGGTTAATAGTGGTTTGGTTGAGCTTAATAATGTCTTCATTCACTAATTGGTAACGACGAAGTAACGCTTTTATTCGGAATAATAGCTCTCTCGGTTCAAATGGTTTTGTTACATAATCATCTGTTCCAACAGAGAACCCTTTTTCTTTATCGACTAATTGGTCTTTCGCTGTTAATAAAATAACCGGAAAATCATAATACGTTCTAATTTCCTCACACAATTGAAACCCGTCTTTATTGGGCATCATGACATCAACAATGGCTAAATGAACTTGATTTTCTGAAAGTAATGCTGAAGCCTCGATGCCATCAGCTGCTTCATAAACGACATATCCTTCCGCCTCAAGATAATGCTTTAATAATTCACGAATATGGGCATCATCATCGGCCACTAAAATATGTAGCATGTGTCGATTTCTCCTTTTTAGTAGTATTCTATCCTATATAGAATATATCTAATTGGAGGGGGTTTGAAAAATATAAATAAACATCAAGTTATGAAATAAAATGTATAATAATATCGAAAAATTCTAAAAAGTGTTGAAATAATAATTGGAATTGGTATAATTTAATTATAGTTAAAATACACTCCCAGAAAGCAGCCCTTTCAGGATCAGTGTAACCTTTTACGGAAAATGAAAATATGTTTATCAAACTGTGGAATCTATTAAACTCCGAGTCATATTGGAGCGTCAAAGTAGATCGGAGCCAGTTGTACTGTTCGTTACGGTATAGCTGGCTCTTTTTGTTTGTAAAAGGGAGGTATTTTGTTGGAAGGCGCCTTACATGGTGTGAAGATTATCGATTTATCACGTGTGCTTGCTGGTCCATTTTCTACGATGATCCTTGGTGATTTAGGTGCAGAGGTCTTTAAAATTGAAAGCGTTTCAAGTGGCGATGATACAAGAGGATGGGGTCCTCCGTTTGTAGAAGGAGAGAGTGCTTATTATCTTTGTTCGAATCGAAACAAACAAGCGATGACATTAAATTTGAAATGTGAAAAGGGAAAAGAAATTCTTGAAAAGCTTGTATCAAGAGCAGATGTTGTCGTGGAGAACTTCAAACCGGGAACATTGGATCGAATGGGGTTAGGCTATGAACATTTAAAACAAGTAAAAAAAGATATTATCGTCGCCTCGATTAGTGGCTTTGGAAAAAGTGGCCCGTATGCTCACCTTCCTGGCTACGATTATATTATTCAAGCGATGAGCGGATTGATGAGTATTACTGGAAAAGAGGAGAGTGAGCCTACGAAAGTAGGTGTCGCAATCAGTGATGTCTTAACAGGTCTTTTTACTTGTATTGGCATTTTGGCCGCATTGCAGCACAGAAATAGAACAGGAGAAGGACAAGAAATTGATATTTCTTTATTTGACAGCCAATTAGCAGCATTAGTGAACGTAGCTAGCAATTATTTATGCTCAGGCAATATCCCGAAACGTCTCGGAAATCAGCACCCTAATATCGTTCCGTATCAAGTATTTTCGACAATTGATGGTGAACTCGTTGTGGCAGTCGGAAACGATGATCAATTCCGAAAGTTTGCTTATTTACTTGGAAAAGAAGAGCTTTCAACATCAGATCGGTTTCAAACAAATGCTCAAAGGCTAAAAAATAAAGATGAATTGATACCGATTATTCAGGAAGTCATGAAGACAAAAAGTAAACAGGAATGGAAGCACCTTTTAGATGAGGCAGGGATTCCGAATGGTCCCATAAACGATGTGAAAGAGGCACTCGAAACAGAGCAAGCAAAAGCACGAGATATGGTTGTCTCGATTAACCATCCGACCATTTCCGAACTGAAGCTTGTCGGTTCTCCGATAAAGCTTTCCAAAACACCTGTTCAAATAAAAAAGCACCCGCCTTTACACGGTGAACATACGAAAGAAATTTTGGCAGGTCTTGGCTATTTAGAAGAAGAAATAATGAAGATGAAGCAAAACCAAACGATATGAGGAGGAATAGAATATGAATTTTTCGTTATCGGAAGAACAAAAGAGTGTTAGAAAAGTAGTGAGAGCGTTTGTGGATCGAGAAATTATTCCGTACATTCAAGAATGGGATGAAAAGGGTCATTTTGAAACAAACATTTTAAAACGTTTAGCAGAACTCGATTTAATGGGTGTTTGTGTTCCTGAGCAATACGGCGGGGTAGGGATGGATTACAATACGTTAGCCATTGTTTGTGAAGAGCTAGAACGAGGGGACACCGCATTTCGCACGGCCGTGTCTGTTCATACAGGATTAAACAGTTTAACACTATTGCAATGGGGGACAGAAGAACAGAAGCAAAAGTATCTTGTTCCACAAGCGAAAGGAGATAAAATTGGCGCATTTGGTTTGACGGAACCAAATGCTGGTTCAGACGTGGCTGCTTTAGAAACAACGGCAGTACGTGAGGGGGACTACTATGTTTTAAACGGCTCCAAAACTTGGATCTCGTTATGTGATGTAGCCGATCATTTCCTTATTTTTGCTAAAACAAACCATGAAGCTAAGCATCGCGGCATTTCCTGCTTTATTGTAGAGCGAACATTTGAAGGTGTGAAAACAAAAGCGATAAAAGGAAAGCTCGGTATCCGTGCAGGCAATACAGGTGAAGTATTTTTAGATGATGTGAAGGTACCGAAAGAAAACTTACTTGGGGAAGAAGGAGAAGGCTTTAAAATCGCTATGTCTGCTTTAGATAATGGTCGATTCACGGTTGCGGCAGGTGCATGCGGACTCATTCAAGCCTCTCTAGAAGCAAGTGTAAAATATTGTGAAGAACGAAAAACGTTCGGAAAAGAAATTGGTAAGCATCAGCTTGTACAGCAAATGATTGCGAAAATGTCTGCAAATCTTGAAATCTCTCGTTTACTCGTCTATAAAGCAGGTTGGCTGAAAAATGAAGGAAAACGAAATACGCGTGAAACGTCATTAGCAAAGTGGATTGCTTGTGATGCGGCATTTGAAGCGGCAAACGATGCGGTTCAAGTCCACGGGGCATACGGATATTCAAATGAATTCCCAGTGGAACGTTACCTCCGTAATGCAAAAGCACCGGTCATCTATGAGGGTACGCGCGAAATTCATACGATTATGCAAGCAGAGTATGCACTAGGTTACCGCGAAGATAAGCAGCTTCGAAAAATGCTCCCATCGTGGCCTTTTGAAAATAGTTCAGTTGAAACATTAACTTAAAAGAATTTAGAGCGAAGGGAAGAGAAGTCTTTCCTTCGCTTTGAAGTCTAAATGATAAATGAGATTCTATGCTTCAAAGGGTAAAAAGGAGATGAAAAAAATTTAGAAAAGGGTGATTTCATGAAAAAAGAAAAGCAAAAATTTGATAAAGTTCTTTCGCAGTTTGATATTTTAGCACTTGCTTTTGGGGCAATGATCGGTTGGGGATGGGTTGTTTTATCTGGCTCCTGGGTATCAACAGCCGGTCTTTATGGATCTATCGTTGCTTTCATGCTAGGTGGTATTGCTGTTGTATTCATTGGCCTTGTTTACTCAGAACTAACGACAGCTATGCCAAAAGTTGGCGGTGAGCATGTGTTTGTTGAACGAGCCATGGGAATGAAATGGTCGTTTGTTGCCTCTTGGGCTATCGCACTCGGCTACATATCAGTCGTTGCCTTTGAAGCAGTAGCATTACCAACCGTTGTTGAGTATTTGTTTCCGAATTACAAGGTCGGGTTTATGTGGACAGTCGCAGGATATGATGTTTACTTTTCATGGGTGGCATTAGGAGTTGCTGGTGCAATCATTTTAACTCTTTTAAATATGTTTGGGGTCAAAACAGCTGCTACGTTTCAGTTTATATGTACGATTTTATTAGTCCTTGTCGGTCTTTCACTTTTTTCAGGGTCTGTCGTAACAGAAGGAGCGACTGAGCCGGCTCCACTTTTTAAAGATGGCTGGGGTGGCATTTTAACGGTATTAATTATGACACCCTTTATGTTTGTCGGCTTTGATGTGATTCCGCAAGCAGCGGAAGAAATCAATTTACCAAACAAAAAAATAGGTCAAGTATTGATTCTTTCCGTTGTGATGGCGGTTGTCTGGTATATTCTCATGATTTACAGTGTTGGACAAAGCTTAAATGAACAACAATTATCTGAGTCGTCACTAGCGACAGCCGATGCGATGGGGGCCATTTTTAATAGTTCATTCGCAAGTAAAATTCTGATAATTGCAGGAATTGGCGGTATTCTGACGAGTTGGAATTCGTTTCTAATTGGAGGGAGCAGAATCCTTTACGTTATGGCGAATTCAGGGATGATCCCTAGATGGCTAGGAAAAATGCATCCGAAGTATAAAACGCCTGCCAATGCCATTTTATTTATCGGTACGTTATCGGTCATCGCACCATTGTTTGGGAAGGAAATGCTTGTTTGGCTTGTTGATGCGGGGGGATTAAGTATTATAGTTGCCTACGCATTAGTGGCTGTTTCCTTTCTCATTTTACGTAAAACAGAACCGGGTATGGAGCGACCATTTAGAGCCGGTAATAGTTCAATTGTCGGTTGGATAGCTGTTTTGCTGAGTATTGGCTTAGCTGCTCTTTATATGCCAGGTATGCCATCCGCGCTCATTTGGCCGTATGAGTGGATATTATTTGGAGGATGGTGGGTAATCGGTGCGTACTTTTTATGGAAGGCTTCCAAAGTGAAGTTTATAGAAGGCGATTACCATTTAAAACAACAGGCAGTAGATGAATAGGGAGGAAGAACAAAATGAGTATTCAGACTTTAAATTATATTAATGGTGAATGGATCACAGCTAGAAATGGTGAAATCATAGAAAGTATAAATCCTGCTAACTGGAATGAAGTTGTAGGGACGATTCAAAGCTCTTGTGAAGAGGATGTAGATGCAGCTGTTTTAGCAGCAAAAAATGCCTTTAAAACGTGGTCGAAAATGTCCTCTGTCAATAGAGGTCAATTATTAGAAAAGGCAGCAAATTTGCTAGAAAAAAGAGCAGATGAAATTGCGGAAACGGCAACAAAGGAAATGGGAAAAATGATTGCGGAAACAAAAGGGGAAGTATTGCGTGGGGCAGCCATTCTTCGCTATTATGCACAAGAAGGATTGCGTACAAATGGAGAAGTATTGCCATCAGCAAGTGATGATAAATTTATATTTACAAAACGAGTGCCACTAGGCGTTGTAGGTGTTATTGCTCCGTGGAATTTCCCGATCGCCATTCCGATTTGGAAAATGGCTCCAGCTCTTGTTTATGGAAATACTATCGTATTTAAGCCTGCAGCTGAAACGGGAGTTACCGCTGCTAAAATCGTTGAAGTATTTGCTGATGCGGGCCTTCCTTCTGGTGTATTAAACTTAGTAAACGGCCGAGGGTCAGTTGTAGGGAATCGATTAGTTGATCATGAAGAAGTTGCAGCGATTACATTTACGGGTTCAAATGCTGTCGGCAGACAAGTGGCTGCAAAGGCTGTTGCTAGAGGGGCGAAATATCAATTAGAGCTCGGTGGGAAAAATCCAGCCATTGTCCTAGATGACGCAGATTTAGATCTTGCCGCTAATTTAACCGTTGCTGGTGCAATGAAACAATCAGGTCAAAGATGTACGGCAACGAGCCGTGTTTATGTCCATGAAAAAGTATACGAATCATTTAAAAACATTCTTGTCAAAAAAGTGTGCGAGTTAAAAGTTGGTTCTGGTTTGGATGAAAAGGTGCAAATGGGACCTGTTGCGTCTAAACAGCAGTTTGACACAATCAAACATTATATTGAAAAAGGGAAAGTAGAAGGTGCATCATTGCTCGTTGGTGGCGGTGTGCCAAAAGGAGCCGAGTTTGAACAAGGCTATTATTTAGAACCAACTGTTTTTGAACAGGTCACACACGAAATGACGATAGCACGTGAGGAAATTTTCGGGCCAGTTCTTTGTTTAATAAAGGTCAAAAACTATGAAGAAGCAATTCAAAAAGCAAATGACACGGTTTATGGACTGAGTGCAGCCATTTTCACAAAAAATCTCGGAAAAACGTTCCAGTTTATTGATGATATTGAAGCAGGACTCATTCAAATTAATGGTGAAACAGGTGGTGCTGAACCGCAAGCTCCGTTTGGTGGAATGAAGGAATCAAGCTCACACTCACGAGAACAAGGGCAGGCAGCAAAAGAATTTTTTACAACGATTAAAACCGTTACTGTTTTACCTATTCAATAATGTTTAATAAAGAAACTTCATTTAGTGTGGGGGTTCATCCCCCTACTAAATGTTAGTCCCTAAAGGTCATTGTCAACCACAGCATGTGGCACTCTTACTCCCATGAAAATAGACGCCATTTTCATCACTATGGGTGAAGCTTTGCTTTATGTTTGGCTGCCCGTTAAGAGCGGGATAAATGTTCGTAAAAAATTAAAATTTTTTCGAAAAATCATTGCACATTCTAAATTCCGCTGTTATAATACAGTTATAGCAAAGAACACTTCCAGAAAGTAACCCTTTCAGGATCAGTGTTAACGTTCACTTTAACATGAATCCGACTTTAAAACTGCGGAATCTATCGAACTCCAAGTCAAATTGGAGCGTTTAAGTAGATCTGAGCCAGTTATACTGTTTGTCACGGTATAGCTGGCTCTTTTTCGTTTTTACGCATTTGCGGCGCCGCGAACATTTTAATTACACGAAACGAGGAGGAAAAAAAGATGAGTATTCTTGAAGCTGATTTAACGAAAATTTCTCGAAAATATGAAGGGTTTGAAGTAAAGCCGCATCCACAAAGCAAGAGACTATATCATATCGAATTTGATCAAGCTGTTGTGTCAACATTTTTTGAAAAGGTAAAAGAGATTAGCCCGCAAAACCTTGAATATGTTCCATACATGAGATTTATTGTAGCTGACTACTTGAAGCAATTAGTTGATCCAAAGTTTGTTCACGTGATTCGCTCCATTCTTCATGACCGCAAAACGGGAGGATTTACAGTCGGTGTTCAAGGAGAAACAAATAACACGGATGATTTTGTGGTATTCTCAACTGCGATTACGCACCTTGTTGGAGAACCGAACTTCGATGCGATGAGCGGTAAATATTATGCAAGATTTACAGTAAAGCATACAGACGGCAGTGATTCTTACTTGCGCCAAGCGTATCGTCTATTCACCCTTCACACTGATGGCACATTTGTAGATGAGCCAACGGATTGGTTATTAATGATGAAGATGGCGGAAGAAAATGCTGTAGGGGGAGAATCTCGTTTACTCCATTTAGATGATTGGGAAGAGTTAAATAAATTCCGTCATCATCCGCTTGCTTCTTATAAATTCACGTATAAAGCACCAGCAAGTAAAAACGTAACACAAGAAGTACAAAGAGAAACATTTTTTGACGTTAACAACGCACCGTGCATCTGTTTTATTGATCAATTCGTGTGTCCAGAAACGATTGAGCAAGCAACTTATTTAAAAGATATGTCTGAATCATTAGAAAGTGATAAGAGTGTGATTGAATTAAAATTGCCTGTCGGTGATTTGATCATGTTGAACAACACGTTTTGGATGCATGGAAGAGCGGCATTTGAAGTAAACCCTGAATTGCATCGAGAGCTGCTTCGTCAACGAGGTGTATTTGCTAAAAACTAATAGATGAATAGAGAGGTTGGCTTCTTTAAAGTCAGCCTCTTAGGAGGTTTTGATATGTATGATTTTATGATTGTCGGTGGTGGAATTGTCGGTCTATCAGTAGGAGTGGCCCTTTACGAAAAATATCCAAACTCAAAAGTACTCGTACTTGAAAAAGAAAACGAATGGGCTTCACATCAAACAGGTCATAACAGTGGTGTCATTCATTCTGGCATTTACTATAAACCTGGCAGCTTTAAAGCGCAATTTGCTCGTCAAGGCAGCAAATCTATGACGGAATTTTGCCAAAAACATGGCATTGAACATGACATATGCGGGAAAGTCATTGTCGCAACAAAGGAAAAAGAGTTGCCTCTTTTAGATAATTTGTATAGAAGAGGGTTGCAAAATCAATTAAATATCCGAAAAATTTCATCAGACGAGCTTCATGAGCTTGAGCCACATGTAAACGGTCTTGCTGCTATACATGTCCCAATGGCTGGGATTGTAAATTATAAGCAAGTAAGTGAAAAGTTTGCCGAGATCATTGAAGGAAATGGCGGAGACTTAAGCTTAAATACAACGGTTCAACATATTTCAGAAGGAAGTGACGGGGTCGAAGTAGAGACAAATAAAGGCACCTTCAGAAGCCGCCTTTTAATTAACTGTGCAGGGCTTCATAGTGATCGTGTCGCAAAGCTTGCCGGGTATAAAACGGATATGAAAATTGTTCCGTTTCGCGGGGAGTATTATATGCTCAAGCCTGAAAAACGGCATTTAGTCAAAAACTTAATTTATCCTGTACCGAATCCAGAATTTCCTTTTTTAGGTGTCCATTTTACGAGAATGATAGACGGACGTGTTGAGGCAGGTCCGAATGCAGTTTTAAGCTTTAAAAGAGAAGGATATACGAAAACAGATTTCAATTTAAAAGATTTTGCTGAAACGATGTCTTATAAAGGATTTTGGAAACTTGCGAGCAAATATATGAAAGAAGGTATGGAGGAGATGGCTCGCTCGTTCAGTAAATCGAAGTTTGTTGAAAGTCTGCAGGAGCTCATTCCAGAAATTAAAGCGAATGATTTAGAATCAGCCCCTGCAGGAGTAAGGGCACAAGCTTTAAAACCGAACGGTGAACTAGTCGATGATTTTCATATTGTAGTAGGGAATAAAAGCATTCATGTATGCAATGCTCCTTCACCAGCGGCAACAGCCTCTATACAAATTGGCAAAGAAGTTGTCAATAAACTGTCGGATTATATCCCTTCATTATCTAAATCTTCATAGGGTAAAACAAAGGCTTCTCATCAAGGTTCAATAACCTGATAGGGGCTTTTTTTGATGATTAAATGTGAGAAAGTGATGGAAAAAATTAAGAAGTGATGAAAAAGTGTAAGAAACTGATCAAAAACTTTGAGAAAGTGATGAAAAAGTGTAAGAAACTGATCAAAAACTTTGAGAAAGTGATGAATAAAATCGAGATGTAAAACAAAACGTGAATTTTTTGATAAAATGAAATTATTATTCATAAAACAGGTCAACACAGGGGGGCGTTACAGATGGGAAACTTATTGTTTTTAGCTGGACATGCACGACTGCCACAAGGAATGGCAGCGAAAAGTGTGTACGAAACGTTAACGATTACGGTAGAAATTGATAAAAAATACGGTGTCATTGTCGATGCGTCTTGCACATTAGCGACCGAACATGGACGTGAATTTATTGGCAGACTTTTAAAAGGCGTCAGTTTAAAAGATGGCGTTGATGAAGCTATAAAAATCCTTCAAGAAAACTATAAAGGAAAAGGTGTAAATGCCTTAACTGCTGCTATGAAAGATTTATATTCTCAATATGAGCAAATAAAGTAAACTTTATTCTGTGAGAATGCTGCTACCCTAAACTTGAAAAAAGTTAAAATTGGTTAGAAGAGGAACCGTCTGGGCGATGGTTCTTTTTTATAGACCAAAATTTATATCATTATCCAGCACCTCCCCCTCGAATCAAAAACGTAACGCCGTAAAGGCAAAAAGAGCCTTTTCGTCGTAAAAACACTTTTGTGTGAGACTGAGCAAGGCGCTTGCACTTTTCCTATCAGTAATATTTTTTTAGTATGTAAAATTTCATACATTATGCAAAATTGAATAATAAAGAGCTTTCATTCTTTCGATTCAAAGGTAGTTTTTACGCGTTATAATCTGATAATTCAGATTAATAGAAATATTGGTATAAATATTGCAAGGTAATAAATGAAATTGATGGTAAGGAGAGTAAGGAGAAATTTTGAAAGCGTTTGCTTTTGAAGTGAGGAGGAATGATAATGAACGAAACATTAAGGAAAAGTAAAAAGCCAACTTTATTTGTTGCCCTTATCCCAATCTTATTTATGATGGTTGCACTCTTTTTTGGGATTGGGGTTTTCGAAGCAGATCCACATATTCCGTTATTATTAAGTGGAGCCGTTGCAACGATTGTCGCTTTATCTTTAGGGTATACGTGGAAGGAACTTGAAAAAGGAATGCTCGATGGTGTTCGTTTGGCGCTGCAAGCCATTTTCATCTTGATGATTATTGGCAGTATTATCGGTTCATGGATTGCAGCAGGCATTGTCCCCACGATGATTTATTACGGGTTAGACATCCTCTCACCTGGATATTTCTTAGTAGCGGCATGTGGCATCTCATGTATAGTAGCATTAGCTTCAGGAAATGCGTGGACAGCTGCTGGTACAATTGGCATCGCCATCATGGGGATTGGTCACGGACTTGGCATGAATATGGCCATGGTAGCTGGTGCAGTCATTTCAGGTGTATACTTCGGAGATAAAATTTCCCCTTTATCAGAAACAACGAATTTAGCTCCAGGTATTACAGGAGCAGAGCTTTTTGAACATATTAAACATATGCTTTATACAACGATTCCTTCGCTGGCGATAGCCCTTATCCTGTATGCCCTGTTAGGATTGCAGTTTGCAGGGAACGGGGCAAACATTCAAGAGGTCGCCGAATTACAACATCAATTGAAACAATTGTTTCACATATCCCCCTGGCTTTTGTTAGCGCCAATATTCGTTATTTTTATGATGGTGCTAAAAATCCCAGCAATTCCTGGGCTTACAATAGGTTCTTTAATCGGGACATTATGTGCTATCTTCGTACAAGGTGTTCCGATACAAGATGCAATCAGTGTCTTATACTATGGTTACTCCGTTGAAACTGGCATGGAAGTTGTTGATAATCTCCTAAACAATGGCGGAATTGAAGCAATGATGTATACCGTTTCACTCATTATTATTGCTATGAGCTTTGGCGGCATCTTAGAAACATCAAAAATTTTCGAAACGATTGTCACAAGTTTGATTAAATTGGCCAAGTCAACGGGAAGTCTTATTACAACAACTGTTGCAACATGCTTTTCTGCAAATGTTGTTGGCTGTGATCAATACTTATCGATTATTATTCCAGGAAGAATGTATGCAAATGAATATAAAAAGCGAGGATTAAAAGCAAAAAATTTATCGAGAACATTAGAAGATGCGGGAACTATGACGTCCCCGCTAGTTCCGTGGAATACGTGTGGAGCGTTTATGTTTGCCACACTAGGTGTTCCGACATTAAGTTATGCACCATACGCCTTTTTATGCATTATTAGTCCATTGATTGCCATTATCTATGGGTTTACAGGCTTTAAAATTGAGTATATGTCAAAACAGAATGAGGGAGTTACGCCTGCAAATAAACAGAATCAACAGCAGGAACAATTGGGATAAATGTAAGTAAAGAAGCAATGGATGCGATGAAATACTCAATACAAATGTATGATCTATTCAAAGATGACGTAGAAGAAAAATAACAAGCGGATTCAATAAAGTAGTCCATACAGCAGAACGTTATGAAGCTGATATGAAAGTAGCAGCATATGTTGAAGGTGTTCGCTACCTTGTCGAAGCTGCTCATTACCGCGGATGGATCCGCTTAAAGAGGAGGGTGAAGCGATGAAAGTTGATATTTTACTAGATGAAACAGAAAGTCAAACGGCTAAATATGTTTGTTTTGCTGCTGAAATGAAACGGTATGATTTTACCGTATTTATCCTACTCTTAACGGGCAGTAAGACCCCACCTCAAGATTCTGTAGTAAAGCAAAGAAGGTAGGTGGGGGACAAGATCCGAAAAAATGAACACAGACTAAGAGTGCCACGTCCTGTGGCAACGTCTGTGTAACCCACATCCTGTGGGTCACAAGGGCCTTTAGGTCATCCCGTAGGGACTAACATTCAGTGGGGGATGAAAAACCCCCCACTGAATGAAGTATCACTTTATTCGAAAAGGTTTTTCGGCAAACAAATCGTGATTTCTTTGCAAAATGGGCAAATGGTTTTAATGTCATCAGAAGACATTGAACTCCCTGAAATATGGGCAAATAAATTTTCAGTTCACCCAGCAGACATAAAGCATGTACAAGCGTTTTTCTATATGGTTTTGGATAGAGAGCCAATACTAGATGCACAGTATTAAGGAGTTTACTAATCTTTAATATGCATTTCATTTAAAAGGTGGAGAGAAAAAATGAAACAGATAGAAATGATATTAAGTCCTTGCTATGGAAAAGTAGAAACGGTTGATATCATTCAAGATGCATATGTATATGAATGGGAAACGAGTTTTACCATTAAAAAACAAGATGGTTCTATTGAACATGTTACGTTCGGTATTAGTGGTAAAGTCGTATCCATTGAAGTTGAACAAGGTGATGAAGTAATTCCCGGAATGGTTCTCGCTTACTTAGAAGAGGATTTAGCCATTACGGGAAGTGATTGATGAAGAAAAAAGTGATAGTAGAGAGGAGAAAATCAGTATGTTCTGTTTCCTCTCTCTTTTTCATCTAATTTTGAATTCTATAAAAACTTTGAAAAATAGTGCTATACTTACATATGTAGATTCTTTTAAAGTGAGGACTGATAGGAATGCTTCACATCAATGATGAAAACATACGTCCGATAATGTCTGTTTCATTTGAGGAATCAAATGAAACATGGAAAGAACAATTAAACGACTACAAGGAACCTTTTTTATTTATTGAACAACAAGGAGAGTTAGTTTCATTTGTTTCGTTAAAAAAATTAATGATTACAAATTGGAACGATCCGAGCATTGACAAAGACCAGATGATTCATTCAGCCACTTCCATTCGTCATGTATGCCAATTAAATGAATCGTTATCATTACCTGATATATTCCAAATTATTGGCCAAGAGATTGCGTTTGTGAAAGATCAGTCAGGAGAAATAACAGGATATATAAGACGTGAAGATATTTTAGTAGAACTGTTGAAAAAAGAAGATAAAAGTGTGGATATATTGAAGATTATCTTAACTTCAATACCAATGGGGATGTTTATCGTAGATATGAACGGCATTATCATCAATTACAATGAATCAGGACTTAAGATGATAAAAGCTGAGGCAGACGACATATTAAATGTAAAAGCGGATGAAATTTTTAATCAAGACCATATTCACCAAGTTTTTTCAACTGGCGAAACGTTGTTAAATCAAGTGATTGTGACAGATGAAATGGGGATTCTTGTTGATTACAGTCCCATTGTGAGCTTTGATCAGTCGGTTGAAGGGTTAATTATAATCGTGCAAGATTTACCAATGGTTGAAGAAATGGCTATGGAAATTGAATATGTTAAAAATTTAAATAAAGATTTAAATGCTATTTTATCCACCATTTATGATGAAATATTAGTAGTAAACAATCAAGGGACTTTAATTCGAGCAAGTGAAACTTCAATACCGAATTTTTGGGGAGTGGACAATCTCCATGAATTAGTTGGAGAAAATATTCTTGAATTAGAAAAAAAGGGGCTTTTTACTCCTTCCATTACACGGCTCGTTATCGAACAAAAGAAAAAAGTTTCAACCGTTCAAGATACAAACAATGGCCGAAAAGTTTTGGCTGTTGGAAATCCTGTTTTTAATGAAAAAGGCGAAATCGATCGGATCATCATTGCTTCCCGCGATATTACCGAAACGACTCAACTTAAAACAGAGTTAAAAGAAATGAAAAAATTGTCTGATCAATATCGCCGCGAGCTTGAGAGCATGAAAAATAAAGATTTGCTTGCTAAAAAGATTATTTATTCAAGTCCGAAAATGGAAAAAATTATGTTGCAAGTGGCAAAAGTTGCGGAATTCTCCTCAACGGTATTAATCCATGGAGAATCAGGTGTAGGAAAAGAAGTAATTGCTCAAGCCATTCACCAATCTGGGCTTAGGGCAAGTCAGCCATTTTTAAAATTGAACTGCGGAGCCATACCGGAAACACTTCTAGAAAGTGAGCTATTTGGTTATGTAAAAGGGGCATTTACAGGAGCGGATACAGGAGGTAAGGATGGATACTTCAAGCGTGCTGATAAAGGGATGCTCTTTTTAGATGAAATTGGTGAAATGTCCGTTACGCTTCAAGTGAAGCTTCTTCGTGTACTGCAAGAGAGAGAATTCGTTCCAGTCGGTAGCACAACACCGATTTGCGTTGATGTACAAATTATCGCTGCAACGAACAAAAATCTCGAAGAAATGGTGCAAAAAGGAACATTTCGTGAAGATTTGTTTTATCGCTTAAATGTCATTCCGATTCATGTTCCCCCGCTTCGGGAACGGCATGAAGATATTCCTCTTTTAGCAATCCACTTTTTGCAGCAATTAAATGAGCGATATAACCGAAACTTCCAATTGACTCCCGATGCTCTTAATCTATTGGAAGTTTATCCGTGGCCTGGAAATATAAGAGAACTGCAAAATATTATTGAGCGGCTTGTCGTTACAGCTGAAAGTGATGTAATAGACGGGGATTTTGTCAGTCAATTTCTCCATTTTGGTGGTACAAGAACACAATCGAAGCCGATCATTACAAATATAATGCCACTTAATGAAGCGCAGGAGTTACTAGAAGAACAACTTATTTCCCTTGCGATGAAGCGGTACAAAACAACAACAAAAGCAGCAAAAGTACTCGGCATCAGCCAATCATCTGTCAGTAGGAAATATCAAAAAATCTTAAGTAAAAATGAGGAAACGAACGTATTATAAACAAAGCGAAATTGCTCGATGAAGCGGTTTCGCTTTTTGTGTTACCACACGAACAACATTTGTAATAGATTAATTTAAGTTCACTAAAGTGACTTTTAAATTAAACCGAGCGTCTGCATTTGTTCCTAACGGATTAAGGCGCTTTCACTTCATTACTTTCTATGTAATATTTCATAAACTATGCAAATTTGCATAATGATACGCTTCTATTTCTTACATAAAGCTTCAACGACAAGGTTTTGAATATTGGCATACTTTTTGCATTATTAATAGTGACACTTCGTTACAAAGGAGGCAATAAACGGATGGTTGAATTGAGGCACTTTATTAACGGGGAATGGACAACGGGAAGTAATGGTGAAAAAAGAGACATTATAAATCCAGCAACGGGTGAAATGATTGCACAAGCTCAAGAGGGAACGGCTGAAGATGCAAAAAAAGCAATCGGTGCTGCGCGTGCTGCATTTGACAGTGGAGTTTGGTCAGATTTACCAGCGTCAGAACGAGCGGCATACTTGTTGAAAATTGCTGATAAAATTGATGAAAAGCACGACGAATGGACTCGACTTGAAACGATGGATAATGGTAAGCCATTGCGTGAAGCGGATGCAGATGTAAGTGATGCAGCCCAATGTTTCCGCTATTATGCAGGCTTGATTACAAAGCCGCATGGAGAAACTTATGAAGTAGCTGATCCGATGCAGGCAATGGTTGTCCGCGAGCCTGTCGGTGTATGTGGACTTATCGTTCCATGGAATTTTCCTTTATTAATGAGTGTTTGGAAAATAGCTCCTGCACTTGCAGCAGGGAACACGATTGTGTTTAAACCATCTGAGGTGACACCGATTACACCGACAAAATTAATTGAGGTTATCGAAGAAGTAGGTGTACCAAAAGGTGTTGTGAACATGGTAATGGGAGCAGGTCCTGTCGTCGGAAAAGAAATAGCTGAAAGTGATGAAGTGGATATGGTTTCCTTTACAGGAGGAACGAAGACAGGTCGGACCATTATGCAAGCGGCAACAGGAAACTTAAAGAAAATCTCGCTCGAACTAGGTGGAAAATCACCGAATATTATTTTCGAAGATGCTGATTTTGAGACAGCAGTTGATTGGGCACTATTTGGTATTTACGCAGGATCAGGACAAGTTTGTTCAGCGGGTTCACGAATTCTTGTACAAGAATCGATTTATGATAAATTTGTCAGTCGCTTTGTTGAGCGAGCAAAGCAAATTCATGTTGGTCCAGGGAATGAAGAGAATGTAGAAATGGGGCCACTTGTAAGTAGAGAACATATGGAAAAAGTCCTTAGCTATATTGAAATTGGTCAACAAGAAGGGGCGAGATTAGTTTGTGGTGGAACACGTTTAACAGAAAACGGATTAGATAAAGGTTTCTTCGTCGCTCCGACTGTTTTTGTCGATGTGAAACAAGATATGAGAATTGTCCAAGAAGAAATTTTTGGTCCTGTTGTGACAATCCAAACATTTAAAACAGAGGAAGAAGCAATCCAATTGGCAAATGGAACAAAATATGGACTTGCTGCTGCTGTTTTTACAGTTGATGGAGCAAAAGCGATGCGTGTCATTAAAAAGGTTCGTTCCGGTATTACTTGGATTAATTCTTATCATCCGACTTATAATGAAGCGCCTTGGGGTGGTTATAAACAAAGCGGAATTGGGCGTAGTTTAGGTACTTACGGATTAGAAGAATTCCAGGAAATTAAACAGATTAATATTAATTTACAAGTAGAGCCAATCGGCTGGTTTGAAGAAACTACAAAGAAAAAGGAAAAGGAGAAGATTTCAACATGAGTACAGAATTAAAAAATAAATCAGTTGTAAAAGAACAATATAAAGAGGTAAATGAATACGCCAATAAGGTGCTTGATTTAATCGAAAAGGATTCTGTTACAGAAGAAGAAGCGAAATGGGTCATGAAAGAAACGGTTGCTAATTTCCGTGAATACGTGAATCCTGGATTTTTAGAGTATCGTAAAACGGTGACGAAGGACACACAATTTGCATCTGTTGAATGGTCTGATAGCGGATCATGCTTTAAGGATGTTAGCGGAAAAGAATATATTGATTGTTTAGGAGGATTTGGCATTTATAATGTTGGTCATCGTCATCCAAAAGTAGTAAAAGCGGTGACTGACCAATTAAAACGCCAAGCACTCCACAGTCAAGACTTGCTTGACCCGCTTCGTGCAATGCTTGCAAAGATTTTAGCAGATATAACACCGGGGGATTTAAAATTTTCTTTCTTTGTAAACAGTGGAACGGAAGCGGTTGAAGCTGCGCTGAAGCTTGCGAAAATGCATAGTGAACGCACGACATTTATTGCGACGACACGTGCTTTCCACGGTAAGAGTCTTGGTTCATTATCAGGAACGGCAAAGGGTGTGTTCCGTAAGCCATTCCTTCCGTTAATTCCAGGCTTCAAGCATGTCCAATTCGGCGATATTGACATGATGCGAAAAACGATGGAAGCTTGCGCTTTAACAGGTGAAGACGTTGCTGCTGTTATTTTAGAACCTATTCAAGGTGAAGGCGGTGTTATTTTACCACCTGAAGGATATTTAAAAGAAGTAAGAGAGTTATGCGATCAATTCGGGGCCCTATTAATTTTTGATGAAGTTCAAACTGGGATGGGACGGACAGGTAAAATGTTTGCGGCTGAAGTATATGATGTAGTTCCTGACATTATTTGTCTTGCAAAAGCATTTGGAGGCGGGGTTATGCCTGCAGGTGCGATCGTTGCGAAAGAAGAAGTGTTCAAAAGCTTATTCCCAAATCCATTTATGCATACGACAACATTTGGCGGTAATCCACTCGCTTGCGCTGCAGCAATTGCAACCATAAACGTTTTAATTGAAGAAAACCTTCCTGAGCGTTCAGAAGAAGTAGGAGAATACTTCTTAAAAGGTTTAAAAGAGGCTGCTACCGGTCATGAAGATAAAGTGCTCGAAATTCGTGGTAAAGGATTGATGATTGGGATAGAATTCCATAGTGATGAAATCGGGTACGAAATTTCAAAAGGAATGTTTGATAACGGCATTCTCGTCGCTGGAACACTTGTCAATTCCAAAACAATCCGCATTGAACCGCCATTAACCATTTCTTATGAAGAAGTAGATACAGTTATTAAAACGTTTAAACAAGTTCTGAATTCAGTGAAAGTGAAATAAATGTTGTCTGTAAAGAAGGTCTTTCGAGGCCTTCTTTTGTAGGATATGTTATATCTAAAAAAAATTTAGGTGATCCGATGAAAGGAATTGGAATGTTAAAAATCCCCTTGGATAACGAATGAAGGATTGCGATTTATGCTTGATGAGAAAGGAGAATTAGTAGAATATTTTATTATAGTCAGGGAATACAAGTAAAGGAAGATGAAAACTCCCATCTTCCTTTTAAGTATTAACTTCCTACTACAAGAAAAAATATGATAATAAATGCCGCTAAGAAGGAAGTGACAAACCCAATTTTTTTAACTCTGTTCGAATAAGGTAGGAATAATGGTAATGTAAAGAAGAACCCTAACACACATACCATAAATGCAAAATTTGCAAGTTCACTTGGATAGTTTTTTAATCCAATGATGAGTGCAATAAAGATAATGAACAAGTTAAGCCACAAACGTACTTTTACTTTTCTTTCCATTTCTAATCACTCTCCCTATCTCCCTCTATTTTACCACACTTAATTCTATATATTTCCATTTTTGTAAGCGGAGTATCAAATACCCCAAACCGTTCATCTTATATTTTTTGTATGCTAAAGGTGTCTTGTTCATCGACTTTCCACTTATTTTATACTATCCATTATATATAAGGTGGAGAGTAAATATGAAGAAAACCTACTGGGATAATATGGTTTTTCTTGTTGCAATGGGTTTGTACAGTTTGTATCATTGGAACGATATTATTATTAGCATTAAATAAAAAGCCCCTTAGAGTGAGCTAACTCCCTGGTAAGGGGATTCTAAACTGTTTGAATACAGATTAAACGTTCAAGTATTCATGGTATAATAATCCGAAAAAGGAGGTACTAAAATGACCGGTGATGCTATTTTTACGCTTTTACCGATGCTCTCTATTTTGTTTTATATCGCTCCAATTGTATTTGTCATTTGGTTTCTTTTGAAATTCTTAAGAATACAACAAGAAAAAAATCTTATTTTAAAAAAATATATCTGAAAAATTAGATAAGTTGAATAAAAATAATTGAGTATAATGCTCTTTCCTTTTGCCCTACTCTTAACGAGCAGTAAGTCAAGACTTTGAGTCGATTTTGACACGATAATAAAGATGAGACAAAAAATTTATAAAAAATAAATTTTCCTCTATCTTTTATTTTTTTAGTGTGATATACTAATTATTAATTATTGTTGTTCGAAATATGATGAATGATAGCAGAAATACCAAATAAGGAATTTTGTCTTGAATGAGTATGAGAGCAGGGATAGTAATATATTGTGCGTTAAAGCACTAGGAGGAAATATAAATGAATACAGGTAAAGTAAAATGGTTTAATTCAGAAAAAGGTTTCGGTTTTATTGAAGTAGAAGGTGGAAGTGATGTGTTTGTTCATTTCTCTGCGATTCAAGGCGAAGGTTTTAAAACATTAGAAGAAGGTCAAACAGTTACGTTTAATATTGAAGAGGGACAACGTGGCCCACAAGCTACTAACGTTATTGTTGCGTAAACATGATCAAATCAAGGTTCTTCCCTTTGTTGGGAAGACCTTTTTTATTTACTCTAAACAACCTGAATATCATTACTTCTTTAAGATTTAAAAAGCTTTATATAACTAAAAGACTATGTAGGTGATATACATGATTGAAATAAGAACTTCAACACTAAGTGATGGAGAGTTTAATAGAGGCGTATTTGCTACGTGTGACATAGCAAAAGGTGAACTTATACATGCAGCACCAGTTATTCCTTATCCTAATAAGGAGCATATTTTTATAGAGAAAACTTTACTTGCTGATTATGTGTTTGAGTATGGTGCAAACCATACGGCAATTCTTTTAGGATATGGCATGTTGTTTAATCATTCGTATAACCCTAATGCAACTTATAATATTAACTTTCCAAACCATACGTTTGACTTTTATGCTTACAAAGATATAAAAGCGAATGAAGAGATACTCATCAACTATAATGGTGATGTTGATGACAAAAGTTCACTATGGTTTAACTAAATGGAGAGCTATAACCATCACAGATGAAGAAAAAACATTTTTTCTTCATCTGCTTTATTTTTGAACCGCTTATTGTAAATCCTTATTTTTATTTGGGACACTGTAAAATAGTGGAGGGTGTTAAAACGATCTTATTTAGTTCCGATTAATAACAACGAGCTTCATCTCGGTCATTTCTTCAATGGCATATTTTAAGCCTTCTCGGCCAGTTCCACTTTCTTTTACTCCGCCGTATGGCATATGGTCGACGCGGAATGTCGGGATATCGTTAATCATTACCCCGCCGACATGAAGCTTATTAGCAGCGTCAAGTGCTAAAGAAATGTCATTTGTGTAAATACCGGCTTGCAGACCATAACGGGAGTCGTTGACAAGCTCAAATGCTTCTTCAACTGATTTGATTTTATTAATTAAAACAATTGGAGCGAACACTTCTTGACAAGAAACCTTTAAGCTTGGCGCTGCGTTTAGAATAACCGTTGGATGAAGGACGTTTCCGACACTTGTTCCACCTGTGGCAATTTCTGCTCCAGATTCAACCGCTTCTTTAATCCAGTCGATGCTGCGCTGTACATCATTTGGTGATATTAAAGCGGATAATTCAGTTGTTTCATCGAGCGGATCACCGATTTTAATGTTTTTCGTCGCTTCTACAAACTTCGAAACAAACTCATCATATAGATTTTCGTGTACGTAAATACGCTGTAAGGAAATGCAAACTTGACCTTGGAAGCTAAAGGCACCTGTTACACACCGCTGAATGATTTTATCAACATCAATATCTTTATCAACAATTAACGCTGAATTCGAACCAAGTTCTAATGTTACACGCTTTAATCCAGCTTTATTCCGTAAACCGATTCCGACAGAAGGGCTTCCGGTGAATGTCACAACTTTTACCCGTTCATCCGTTGTTAATATATGACCAACAACACTTCCTTTGCCTGTCACGACGTTTAATGCGCCGTTTGGAACGCCGGCAGCTTCAGCAATTTCTGCTAGAAAATAGGAGGAAAGTGGTGTTTGTGATGCTGGTTTTAAAACAACAGGGTTTCCAGCTGCGAGTGCAGGGCCCACTTTATGGGCGACAAGGTTCATTGGAAAATTGAATGGTGTGATAGCGGCAACAACACCAAGCGGTTCACGAACGGTATAGGCGATGCGATTTTCACCACCCGGTGCTGCATCAAGAGGAATTGTTTCGCCTCCTATTCGTTTTGCCTCTTCTGCTGCAAATTTATACGTTTGAATTGTACGGGCGACTTCACCTTTTGCGATAGAAATAGGTTTTGCCGCTTCATTAGCAATAATGCTAGCGGCTTCGTCTGCTCTTTTCTCTAAAATGTTCGCGATATTTTCTAAAATGCTCGCGCGTTTGTGGGCAGGCATTTTGGCAAGTGCACTTCTTGCTTTTTCAGCTGCTGCAATAGCTTGTTCTACTTCTTCTTCTGTCGCTTGCGGGATGTCTGCGATTTGTTCTTGAGAATAAGGAGAGAGAAGAGGTGCGTAATGTTTTGCCTCCTGCCAGCAGCCATTAATAAATAACTTTTTCTTCAAGTTTACTTTTTCCACATGATCCCCTCATTTCTTATTTTAGGATAAAAGAGAGAAGCAACCGACAGAATACCGATTGCTCTCTAGATCTTCTTAATCCGTTACTTGTTCCATCACATCTTCAAAAATATTTAATGCTTCATTAAGCTGTGAGTCTGTAATGACAAGTGGGCTTAAAATTCTGATCACATTTCCGTATAAACCTGCGCCTAAAATGATAACACCGCGTTTATTACATTCTTCAACAATTTTTCCGGTTAGTTCTTTATTCGGCTCTTTTGTTTCACGGTCTTTCACAATTTCCATCGCACACATAGCTCCTAAGCCGCGAACATCACCGATAACAGAGAAGCGATCTTGCATTTGCTTAAATCGATCCGTGATGGTTTGGCCAATAACATTTGCGCGCGCAATTAAGTTATCTTCTTTAATCATTTTAATCACTTCTAGTGCTGCAACACAACCAAGTGGACTTCCTCCATATGTTCCCCCGATTTCCCCTGGGTTTGGCGCGTCCATAATTTCCGCTCTCCCTGTTACCGCTGCGATTGGTAGGCCAGCCGCAATCGATTTAGACATTGTCATTAAATCTGGGACAATATCAAAATGCTCACAAGCAAACATATGGCCCGTACGTCCAAATCCTGTTTGAACCTCATCAGCAATGAATAAAATACCATGTTTTTCACAAATCTTTTTCACTTGTTGCACGAAGTTTTTCGATGGAACGATGAAGCCGCCTTCACCTTGTACAGGCTCCATAATGAATGCCGCTATATCTTCTGGTGGTACTTCCCCGAGGAAAAAGTCGTCAATTTGTTTTAACATATATTGATCAAGTTCCTCGTTTGTCATGCCGTCTGGTTTTCGGTAATAATACGGATAACGGATTTTGTACGTATCTGGTGCAAAAGGACCAAAACCATTTTTATACGGCTTTACTTTGCTCGTTAACGACATCGTCATTAATGTCCGTCCGTGATAGCCTCTGTCAAACGATACGATCGCACGTCGACCTGTATATTTTCTCGCAATTTTCACGGCATTTTCAACCGCTTCCGCTCCTGAATTAACGAAGAACGTCTTTTTATCATGTGTACCAGGTGTTAATTCATTTAGTTTTTCCGCTAACTCAATGTAAGGCTCATACATCATAATATGAAAGCAAGGGTGGATGTACTTATCGAGCTGTTCTTTTAATGCTTCAACTACTTTTGGTGGACAATGACCTGCATTTAACGTTCCGATCGCCCCTGCCAGATCAATGAGCTCGTTGCCGTCAACGTCTGTCACCATTGCTCCTTTAGCTTTTGCAATAAATGCTTGAGACGTGTTAAATGGTCCTCTCGGGACATTTTTTTGCTTTCTTTCTAATAAAGCCTCTGATTTCGGACCAGGAAGTGCAGTTTTTAGATCAATATGATTTGTATTTGTTGTTTTCATACGTTCACGACCCTTCAAATTTAGTAATCTCATTCATCTATACATGCAACTACTGTGCCAAGTACAACTTGTTGAAAAGGAAGGGAATATACAAAGGGGATAACCCGTGATTGACTTATTTGAATTTTTCAAAAATAAAAAAGCAGTCGTATAAGACTGCTCAGTTCTTAAATCAAAAATGGGTTAGTAATTCAATATTGACTTATATACTTCTGAATTTTTCGGTTTGCTGTTGATTGGCTAATTTTTAAAAGTTTCGCAATTTTATAGGAAGATGGATATTTTTCATATAAAGAACAAAATAGCTCCTTTTCTTTTGCTTCCAACCAATCTTTTAATGATAAAGAACTTTCATCGAGTTGCTTTCCTTTTACGAGATTTTGAAATTTTTCTGGCAAATGGGAAGAAGTGATGACGGATTGGTCAGTTGTAACGATTAAACGTTCAATAATATTTTCAAGCTCACGAATATTTCCCGGCCAGTTGTATTCTAGCAAAATTCGGGTCACTTCAGGAGAGATGGACGTGTTTTTTTGATGCTTTTCATTCATTTTTTCTACCGTCCGTTGAATAAGCGGGATGATATCTTCTTTTCGTTCACGAAGTGGAGGGATCTCAATTGGTACGACATGGAGCCGGTAATATAAATCTTCCCGAAATGTTTTCTCTTCCACCATTTTTTCTAAATTTTTGTTTGTCGCAGCAATAAATCTTACATTAACCGGAATGTCTTTTGTATCGCCAATGCGCTGAATCGTTTTTTCTTGAAGGACATGGAGAAGCTTTGCTTGCAAGTGATAAGGGAGCTCACCGATTTCATCAAGAAATACTGTCCCGTCATCCGCGCTTTCAATTAAACCTTTGCTGCCTCCTTTTTTTGCTCCAGTGAAGGCGCCGTCGACATAACCGAATAGTTCAGCTTCGATTAAACTTTCTGGAATAGCACCACAATTAATTTTTTTAAACACTTTACCTTTTCTGCTACTCTCGTCATGAATGATTTTGGCGAGCGCTGTTTTACCGATCCCAGATTCCCCTAGAATAAGGGTTGTGACATCAGATTCCGCAACTTTTAAAGCGAGTTCCATTACTTTTTGCATTTGTTTACTTTCAAACACAAAATTTTCCCGATGAAAGGATGATACTTTCTTTAATTCATTATTATAATATTCAACTAAATTTTCCATTTCAGACAACTGCTTTTTTAGTTGAGAAATTTCGGTTAAGTCTTTTGAATTACAGACGATTCGAACGATTTCTCCGTTTTCATTCATAACCGGATTGGCAGTTACGAGTAAATTTCTACCATTTCTTGTTTTCTGAAACATGCTGACGCGTTTTTGCGATTTTATGACTTCACTCGTTACTGATTGGTTAAATATGCCCATTTCTTCAAGTTGCTTCGCCGACTTACCAATCAATTCTTCTGCTTTAATACCATAATTTCGTTCACATGCAGAGTTCACGCGGATGGTAACACCGTTTCCGTCCGTGACGAAAATTTCATCATAGGAAGATTCAAAGATAAGCTCTAATTCATGGTTTCGTTGCTCTAAATCTTTTATTTTTGCATGTAAGTTTTCATCTGTTTTCATCTCTCTCACCTTTTGAATCGTATAAAGTTATCATTATCATATCATGATTTAGGAATATTTAAAATTTATAGTTTTTTTTGTGGAGAATGTACAGAGAAAAGCGAGATTTATAAGGGCGATATTCATCTTCGCCACATTTTTATCAGTTCACATAAATTAGAGTTCCATGGCGAAGATGTGCCAATTGTATTTCGTTAAGTCTTTTAGTTGCTAACGGATATTTGTTTGTCTTCATGTATATAGGCAAGGACAGCGCCAGGGATGACTTTGTCTCCTTCTTTTACGGGAAAGGAGTCTATAATGCCAGATACTCCTACACGTAGCTGTATTTCTTTTCCTTCGTCTGTTTGTATCGTAA
Source organism: Bacillus sp. FJAT-47783 (assembly GCF_022808615.1). Taxonomy (GTDB): domain Bacteria; phylum Bacillota; class Bacilli; order Bacillales; family Aeribacillaceae; genus Bacillus_BZ. The sequence goes on along the minus strand of NZ_JAKZKS010000025.1, from coordinate 5,240 downwards.
TAAGCGGGTCCCATTCAATGATACGTTTATTTGTTCGAGTAAAAATAGACTTGATTACACCATAGACAGGGCTAGTGACAATTTCTTTATTTCCCCAACGAATGGTCATGACATCTTTTTTGAACATCTTCATCACTCCTCGTAAAAGTTTGTTTTAAAAAATGCAATTTTCATGCCAAAATTGTATTTTTGTCTTTCAAACAGGATACGAGAATTGTGATATATGTAGTTTTGCATAAAGTATTTAATGATACATATAGAGGAATTCAAATGAGGGACTAGAATCATATAAAGTGCAAATAAGGGGGAAAGAATATGTTAAGCAGCCAACAGTTAGAAGAAATAAAAAAGTTACAGAGTATATGTGCAGAAGCAGATTCGATAAAATTGAAACTAAACTGGGAATTGCTCGAAAACCGTGAAAGTGGAGAGGTAAATGACTTTTTTCATTATGAAAACGGTGAGCTTGTCGGCTTTTTAGGCCTTTATGGTTTTGGGAATAAAATAGAATTATGTGGGATGGTTCATCCGAATCATCGAAGAAAGGGCATTTTTTCTCAATTATTTAGGAAAGCGATAACAGAAGTATTGATGCGAAATTACAGAGAAATTTTATTCAATGCGCCTGCTAGCTCTTCTTCAGCTAAAGCCTTTTTAAAATCAGTACCTTGTGAATATGCTAGTTGTGAATACCAAATGAAATGGGAAGATATTCTATTAACTGTTGATGATGACGTGGCGGTACGAATGGCACAGCCTGATGACTTAGAAGCGGAGATCCAATTAGATGTTCAATGCTTTGGCTTTAATGAAGAAGAAGCAAGAATTTATAATGAGCGTATTAAAAATGAAGGTAGCCAAGCCTTTTATATGATTGAATGGAAACATCAAACAGTGGGGAAAATTCGCCTATTCCGTCATAATGGCGAAGCGTGGATTTTTGGATTTTCCGTATTCCCTGATTATCAGGGGAAAGGAATAGGGAGAAAAGCATTGCAACAAATCATTTTGAAAGAAAAAAATGCAGGTTTTACGATCTTTTTAGAAGTAGAAGCGAAAAATACCCATGCGCTTAAACTTTACGAGTCTTGCGGGTTTCACGTGTTTCAAGCACAGGATTATTATCGATATTTGAATGATGAATCGTAGGTTAGAATGGCCGATTTAAATAGGTAGAAAAAGGGTTAGTGCTAAATGGCACTAACCCTTTTTCTTATTCTTCATTAATAGGTAACACCGTTGAATATTTCACTTCACGTAAAGAAAGACTCGTTTGAATTTTAGTGATGCCAAGGCTATTGAGCTTTCGAATGAAGTTTTCTAAGTCTTTTCGGTCTTTGTTTGCGACTTTTAACAAATAATCGTACTCACCTGTTAAACAATGACATTCGAGTACTTCTGGCATGTCAGCAAACGCATTCTCTAACACCTCCAATTTTTCCGCTTGATGAATGTTCGTCGAGATAAAGATAAAGCAAAGTAAATTAAACCCGAGCTTTTCTTGGTTTAAAATAACGACTTGTCTATCAATATATCCTTCGTTTTCTAATCGTTTTACGCGCGTGTGAGTAGCAGGTGGTGATAAGTTTACTTTCCGTGCGAGTTCAGCGTTACTGATTTGTGCTTCTTTTTGCAGGATACTTAATAGTTTTTTATCGACTTCATCTAATCCTTTTTTCGATGAAAACTCCAATGAAACCCCTCCTTTTCATTCTTTCGTAAACATGGGGAAATTTGATATAAAAAAGAATAAAATTTCGATAATAATCTTATTTATATTATATAATTTTGAATTATTTCTATTATACAAAATTTTGTTTTGTGTGTGAGCTTTAAGTGTTAAGATGATGAATAAATACATATAGCAGTTCGGTTGGAAAGGGGGATATAGGGAATGCCGATTTTTTATTTTTTATTATTGCTTGTGACAAGCTTAATGTGGGCCGGAAATATCGTCATTTCTAAAACGCTTGTTGATCACGCTTCACCCATGACATTGACGAGTTTAAGGTGGATCATTGCGGTCGTTTGTTTAATTCCAATTGTATGGTGGAAGGAAAAAAAGCTTGTGCCACCTAAAAGTGCCATTCTACCTCTATTTCTTATGGGAATTACTGGTGTTGTTTTATTTAACCTTTTTCAATTTTTAGCAGTTGAACGTACGTCAGCAACGAATGTCGGACTTATTACAACGTTAAACGCCATTTCCATAGCTGTGTTTTCCGCTATCTTTTTGAAAGAAAAAATGAACTCCCTACAAATGGGGGCAATGATGTTCTCGCTTTTCGGAGTGTTGCTCGTTCTTTCAAAAGGGAATATTGAGATGCTGTTTTCTTTAACCTTTAATCAAGGCGACGTATATATGCTAATAGCTGTTGCCATTTGGGGATTGTATTCCGTCTTAAGCAAATGGGCAACAACGAAAACGACACCGATGGTTTCAACATTGTACGCTGGCATTTTCGGCCTGCTTGTACTTTTACCGTTTAATGCACCTACCTTTACTGTAAAAAACATCGATACAAGCTTTACATTGGCGATATTATACACAGGCGTTATTTCAACTGTTGTTTGTATGGTTTTTTGGAGTATCGGCTTGCAAAAGTTAGGGGCATCAACAGCTGGGAACTTCATGAATTTTAACCCAGTCTTTACAGCATTACTTGCGTTTCTCTTTTTAGGTGAACAAATGACTGGCATTCAATTTGTTGGTTCCGGTATTGTCATTTTCGGCTGTTACTTATTTTCCTACTTTAAAGATAAACCATTGTATAAGATTCAAGTCAGAAAGCATATGATTGAGAGCGAGGGCTACAGATAGGTAGTTCTCTTTTTTTTATAAATCTTGGCGTATAAGTGGGACAGTACCTTAATGATTGGAAAGTGAGAATAAAAAGGGCAGAACCGATAAAAACAGGAGTAAAAGCGAGAATAAAAAGGGCAGAACCGATAAAAAAACTAGGAAAACCGACAATAAAGAGTGAGAAAGTGATGAATAAAGATGGGAAATGATGTTTAAGGGGTATGACTTTTCATAAGTAATAAAAAAGTCGACCGAAAAGGCCGACTTATCATTCATAGGAAATGCCGCATTTGCCGTAATGTAAAGATAATGAAGTTTTAAACCACCACTCCTCAAAGTGGGTGTTCGCAGAAACGTTCCTGTCGTCCTATACACGATGGTAGGCATGACATTCCAGCTTCGATGTAAAACTCCCTATAACAGCTTAAAGGTTAAAACTTATTATGATTACGTACAATGCAGCTTGGAAATACATCATACATGAATCCCGCTTTTTTTGCAAGGTTTATTACAGAAGAGAAAATGTATAGCTAAACTTTCTAGGCAAATAAAAAAGCTTGTAGAGAAAAACGATTCTTTTACAAGCTTTTTTCTAGTTGGATTTTTAATGAAGGTATGTGAGGATATTACGTTGATGGATGTTGGGTTAATCGGTTCAGTTTTAATGCGTTTTCGGATACTTTATGGTACGTATACATGAGATCTAATTCAATGTTATCCATTTTTTCATTTGTTTCATTAAATCGCTCGGTGATTTCATTAAGGAGTCCCTTTTGACCATCTTGAAGAATTTTAAGTTGTACTCCCGTTTCTTTGTGAAAATCATTAAATTCAGTTTTAAAGCTTATTATCTCGATTTTTACATTATTCACCTCGCATTTAACGTTATTTAGCTCTCCTTTAACGTCATTCAATTCACTTCGCATCTCTTTTAGTTCACGTTCTAGCGAATCAACCCGCTTGTTCACATTGATTACTTCTTTCAAAATTTGCTGTAATAGTTGTTCACTCAATTTTTTCACCTCCTATGTAGTCGAGTTTATCATAGTAGAAAAAGAAAGTAGAAATGGTCAAAATTTGATTTTTAACTTATGTAGCCGTTGTTGAAATTAGTAGGGATGGTCATGGTCGATATCACTCTTTATTATGTGATTCGTTATATAAAGGAAACTGTATTTAATTGGGTAAATTCATTATAATGATTCTTTTTGAGTATTTCGAACCTTTAGATATGAATCTTTTTATCTATAAATGACCTTAGTTATGCAACAATAGTCATTATTTCTCCCATCCATTATTTATTCTAAAAGAGAATTTTTCCCTATTTAGCTTATATACTTCCAAATTTATACTATAACATAGAGGAATGTAATCTTACATACAGAGGTGTCCGCATGAGCTATTCAGATATTCTTTACTCTTTGTCTCAGACCATATCGAGTCAGTCAGCAGATGTCGATGAAAAAATATCAAGGCTAAAGAAAGCGAAAAAGGATTTAGTAAATGAACAACATGCAGTAGAGAATGAATGGGAAAAAATACTAGATCCGGATTTAGGTCAAAGCTGGACGGGGAATCGTGCTGATCATTTCGACAAAGCGAGGCGTGGGGCCAAAAAGGAGATTGAACAAACTTTTCAAGAGGAAGTTGAACAATACACTAGTCAAATCCAACAAAAGATCAATCTGTTAGAGATGCAGCGAGAGTCCTTAAGAGTTGCAAGCTACTTAAGTCATGAAGCAGGTGGTTTGTTACATAAAGGCGAGGAGGCCTATGCAGCGATCGAGCACAAATTTACAGAGATACGAAAGAGGTTATTGTAATGGCGACGATTAAGCTTGATTATGAGACGGTCATGAGTCATTTAAACGACATAGAGAGAGCAATTGAAAAGCTGACATTTCCTTCTTTACCAGAAGAATCGGTAGGGAATAACAAGTTGAATTTTACGAAGAAATGGATCGAACGTGAACATGAGATTCATCAACTGGTCTCTCAATACAAAGAGGCCGTTGTAAAAAATGTGGAGGATACGAAGGCGAATGTGAATTTATTGAAAGAGCAAGATCAAGCGATGGTAAAAAACTAAAGAGAAAGGGCTTCTCGCAATCATGGAAGATTTATTATACGAAGCGAGCACACTCGTTTCAGCAGCAAAAACACGGGTAAAACAGTATCAGTCATTGAAAGAACAGTTAGAAGAAGTGAAAAAAGCGTGTAAAAGAGTCGCTGATTTAGATCAAGCCTTTCAAGGGAAAGGAGCCGATGCCATTAAAGATTTTTACGAGGCACAACTAGATGTCATGGATGGTTGGCTTGACTTCATCGATGTTCAAATTGCTTTTTTGCAAGGGATCGAAGGGGACATGGAAGAGGCAGACTTAGGAGAGGGGACGGTCGTTTCTACCTCTTTTGTCGATCATGAAGTAACGAATAA
>NZ_JAKZKS010000024.1 GCF_022808615.1 Bacillus sp. FJAT-47783 | reverse complement strand
GAAACGGTACAACAGGTTGGGGAGCTTGACCAACAATGGCTACATGAATATGCCGTATCGGAAAAAAATCAAGGGCTTGTCATCAACTTATATCGGGAGCTAATGAACGCAACGACAAAAGGTGGCGTTACTTCCCCGATGTATTTTGATGAAAAGGCTTATCATCGCAGTGACATTTACCAAGTAAAAGATGAAGTTGACCAAGCGACCGAAGCATACATAAAGGCGAAAGAAGAGCAAGCGGAAGTTCGTGACCTGAAAGAGAAAGCAGAGGAAGAAGCGAACAAACCTTGGTATGAAAAAACGTGGGATGGGATTGCAACCTTTACAGGTGAGTTAACCGGGTATTATGATTATAAGAGAACAAAAGAAGGAATCGACCCCATTACCGGCGAAAAACTATCCGAGGCTGACCGCGTAAAAGCAGCCGCCATGGCAGCTGCGGGCTTCATTCCGCTCATAGGTTGGGCAGGAAAAGCTTTTAAAGGCGGAAAAGCGATTTACAAAACGACAAAAGTCATCAACTCCGCTTCCCACGCACTCGATACGTATAAAACAACGAAAACCTTTGACATTCTGCAAAAAACAGAAATGGGCCTATACGGCCTGGCCAGTGCCAATGGCTTCGGTGAATACATCACCGGCTATGACATGTTTGGGAACAAATTAACAGAAGAACAGCGTCAAGCAAGCTTTGTCCAAGGACTTCTCGGACTAGGCGCCGGTTACATCACGGTAAAAGGCGCAGACGGTGTCACAAAAGACGCCACCAACCTAGCAACAGACTTCAAGAACGTCGGGAAAGACATCCAAGCAAAAGGCAGTCAAGTTATTGGAGATACATCCCGAGCTTTAAAACTTGATCGTACCGACAGCCTTAGCTTTGCAGGAGCGAAAGGGATTACGAGATCAAATGCGGCAGACACGGTTCAGCACGTGCCAAAAGAAAATTTAATGATGAAGGCTGAGGGTGTTGGGGGAGTTGGTAAGGGTATAGAAAATGTTAAGCAAGGAGATAAAAGTTCTCTAGCGCCAGGTGGTGGATTAGCTGCACATGAACTAAAAGGTGGGCATTTAATAGAGAGGCATGTTGGGAAAACTGATGAACAACTTTTAGAAAGATTGAAAACTAATCCTAAAATTACTGGTTCTTCAACTTTTAAGGATAGAATGACAGCAGAAAAAGTTGCTAATGCAGTTCTTAGTGACTCTAAGAATATCGAGAAAATCCAAAAATGGCTGTCTGACCCAAATAGTAGACCTACATTACCATTAAAATACAAGGGTGATGGAGAAATAATTGGCAGAAGTGTTTCAAGAAATTCTGAAGTAGTCGAGAATGTAACAAACGCAAAAATTATTCTAAAAAAGAATAATGATGGTAGTTTTATTTTAACAGGATATCCTGTTAAATAGAAAGAAGGGGAATATTTATGGATGAAAGTTATGAATATTTAGAGGAGTTGGAAGATTTTTTAGGAGGAACATTTCATCAAGATATCAGTTCTCCTAAACAAGCATTAGATGAGTTTATAAACGAAGTTAGCAAAGAATGTCTGTTGTCTACAATAAAGGATTGTGAGGAGCTTTTGAATAGTAATTTAACAAAACAAGAGAAAGAAGACTTTATTCAAAATAATACAGAAATTTATTTTCCAGCTATTGAATTAACTCCTCTACAGTGGCTATGTAAATTAGTAGAACAAATGCAAGAAGCAGTAAAAACAAAGTAAAAATACTATTTAATGGAACCTTGATTGGCTAAATGCCTTTCAAGGTTTTTTACTCTAAATCAGCTAATATTCGAGTGGGTTATATGGAAATTGTTTGTGTGAGAAGTTTGAGCATGATGTTTACCAACCAAAACCTTTGAAATGAAGGGAAGAATAGATATGTCTCAGTGGAAAGACTTGTTGATAGAAATAGAAAAAATAGAGGAGAAATACGGAAGTTCACTTAGAAGGTCGGCATCAGATACAGGAATAAAAAATGAAACAAAATTACAGCAGAAATTTGGGAACATTGTATTACCTAAGTCATATATTCAATTTCTAAAGAAAGTAAATGGATTAGACTTTAATGGATTAGTGATCTATGGTGTTGATGAAGTTCTACTTGATAAGGAAGCAGACGAAGAACTCCATGGGTTTATTGAGACAAACGAGCTTTGGTATGAAAATGATTGGCAAAAACAATATATATTTTTTGGAGATTCTGATACAGCGTGGTATTGCTACGACTTAAAAAAGAGTGTGTATGTAGAACTTGATAAACCCTCAGGAACTCTAATTCAGTCATTTGATAGTTTTGATTCTATGTTGAGTAATGCATTTGAAACAATTCTTTTGTAAAGAAATTGTATGTTTAGGATAAATAATTCTCATGGTTGTGAAAAAAATTATAGGTATACCTTAGTTGATTCAAACTTTTGAGAGTGAGGAAATAATTTGATAAAAATGTGAACTTGATTGGCTATATGCCTTTCAAGTTTTTTTATAGGCCCAGAATTTTTATCATTCTGATAAAGTTTTCAGGAGTAAACGGAGTCTTCATTTTCCAGCTCCAGCGTCTAGCCCTTCGAGTCAAATAACCTTACGCCGTAAAGGCAAAAGTGTCTTTTTATCTTAAGGACATTTGCATTCTGGGTGAGCAAGGCGTTTGTGCTTTTCTTAAATTTAATTTATGTGAATCGAATATCGTATTTGCTTCATAAGTTCATGTAAGTAGACATACGAGATTAGTTACATTCATCTTCCAAGATTTGTTGAGTGTAAACGAACAAAAAATAATAAATAAACAGGAAGGATTTGAATATGAAAGATAGAATTATTAGAGAATGTATGTTCTTGTTGTGATATAGAAGGGAGACCAATTATGAAACAAAGTAATGTTGATTTAGCATTTTATAAACCCGAACATTTGGAGTCCTTAAAGGAGTTTACGTTGCCTAAAGAACAAGGTCAATTTACTGCATTACCAACTGATGTATTAGACATAACAAAAGGACAGCACCGTATTGTCATTTTAGCTGATCATGAACCTGTTGGTGTTTTCTTGTTACATTCAACTGACAGAGTTAAAGAATATACGGATAATCATAAGGCAATGCTTTTAACATCACTATCTATTAACCATTCTAAACAAGGAAAAGGATTTGCTAAGGAAGGGATGTACCAATTAAAGCCTTTTGTGAATCAAAACTTTCCTCTTTGTAATGAAATCGTTTTAGCTGTGAACCATAAAAATATAGCAGCCCAAAAATTGTATGAAAAAGTTGGATTTCAAGATACGGGAAAAAGAAAAATAGGTCCAATAGGAGAGCAGTTCATTCTCAGTTATTGTATTTAATGAAATAAGGATGCCATGGATGCATCTAACGAACCGAACAATCGTTACAATGCATTCTGTGACTTAGCTTATCTAGAAAACTATGTGCGATCAAATGAATTAGATTTTGTTGTTTTCATAGTAGGCACTGATCACTTACACTATGTGAATCAAAAAACGTATTCAAACGCAACAGGTGATTTTGATTTAAGAGACGGTTCAATGTATGAAGCGGGTCGTGAATTAATCAATCGCAATGAAAAAACGTACGGCACCTCGACTATGCTAAAAGATTCCTATCAATTTCAATGGGACAAAGCAAGGGGTATTAATTCTTGAAATAATTTGTTGAAAATAATAATGGGATGATAACATACATGACAATCTACAACAATAAACTCGTTCGTGATAGGATACCTGAACTCAGGGAAAAGTTCACAACCAAAATATTAAGCGACAAGGAATATTTACAAGAATTGAAGAAAATAAAGTGTAGAAGAATGGCAAGAGTACTTAAACACGAAGGATGATGAAAGTGCCATTGAAGAACTAGCAGATTTGCTTGAAGTCATCTATGCCCTGGCCAAATGTCATGGATTATCTATTGAAGAAGTGGAGAGAGTCCGGAAAGCGAAGAAAGAGAAACGTGGAGGTTTTCAAGAAAAGGTCTTTCTTGTGAAGGTAGATGATGAGAGGAATTGAGTTATCAGTAAAAAGTAAAGAACATGTTATATAAACAAAGGAACCGCCATTAAAAATAAATGTCGGTTCCTTTTTCTATGTATAATAATTCTATTTTTTTCTAACATCTTAGTTGTTATCGCGTAGCCAATGAGAAAAATAATGACTGTCAATACAATTTGACCAATCATCATGATCCAAAATAATTCGTGACCTTTCCAAATACTATAGGTAACAAAAACTTGAAAAACAACAGCGATTAAACCAAGAATGATTGTAATCATTTTCCCATATCGGATCCAGAAATTAGCCATTTAACATTCTCCTTTTTTATCTCTTAAAATATCAGTGCTTAAGTACGAATAAACAATAAACTTATTGTTCTGGATCTTGTTCAGAATAAACCTTCATTTCTTCTGTTCCTTTTTCTCTCAAATCTTCTTGCGGTGTTTCAAAGACAATATATTTTACATCTTCTATCATGTTTCGGTTGAAAAACAAATTGAAATCGTCTGAAATATTTCCTTCAGGATATGGTACTGAAACATAATCAAATATTTTATCACTGGATGTTTCCCGTTGATGACGGCCGTAGATCATAACTAATTTTTGAACATTCTTCAGTTTAACAACACTGCCGATTGGAAGCGGTGTTGTCTGAAAAGGAAAATTTTCGCTTCCGCTTATTAACACTCCTGTTTATTCTGTTTTTTTAATTTTCGTTCTAACGAATAATGCAATAGCTGATATCCCGTACAAGAAAAAAACCGAAATTGTTAAAGAGAACAACCATTCCGAAAGCTCGTTTAAAGGGACTGACAGTAAGGTGATAATTAGTATTATGGTCATTAACGTGCTCATCATTATGGCAAACAGAAGTAAACTTGTCTGTATAGATTTGTGAAGTCTTTCTTTTATATCGATCATTTATTACTTTTCTCCTTTTCCTCTACATAACCAAAATTAATTCCGACACTTAACGGTATTCTGACTTAGGAGCTTGAGATGAGTCCTACACGTTAACAACATGAGTTCATCAAATAAACATTCTCAAAATCAAATAATGCTATTAATTTGTTAAAAATAGAACGTCCACATGACCTATCTTCAAAACTGTCAGAAAAACCTACATAGAAAAATGATATCAGCAAGCATATCTATGGTTTCAAAATTTTTTCGTTTTCAAATGATGGGAACGTATAAAAGAATACAAATATGTGATGTTATAATATAATCAGTAATAAATAGAGGTTAAATATAAAATTAGTTGATAATGATGTATGTTAGGGTTGTTATTTAACCGTTTTTTGGAAGAATGGTAAATGAAGAAAAGTCTCTCATAGCGAAGGTACTTTCTACTATTTTGCGGATTACATCCTAATGGCTATTCAAAAAAACTATGAACAAATGTGATAAAGGAGAGAATCAACAGAAAAGCATTTTAACAGGTGAGAAGATGAACAGAATAAAACTTGAAGCTAAAGTGTACGTGGCAGCAGAGAAGTTAGTAGAGGAAAAAGGATACGTCAGTCCAATCGACCTTTTAGTTGAAATCGGCCGGTTGAAAATAAAACAGGTGGAAGAATGGAGATTCAGGAAAATTCCTTACTTGGAACGAGTAGTACTTGGAAACTTGTCTAAAATGAATACGATTTTAAAAACTTTACGTAAATTTGCTGAAGGTAACCATTTAAAGCCGTCAGAAACGGTCTATCGGTCATGGGGAAAGGGACCGAAAAAGCTGCTTCGGTTTTCAAAATCGGGGAAATTGTATGTTGAAAAAGCCTATTCAACACATTATGTCAAATGTAGGGAGAATAAAAATGAGTGATGTACTAAATCAATATAAGACATATCGTACGAGCGGAATGTTTTTGAATGACCGAATGCTTAAGTCATTAAATAAAGAAAAATTTATCCGTCTATCAAATTTATTCAAAACGGTCGCGCCTGTTTACGGTGGAGATCAACTTATTCCATTGTTGGATACAGCAATTAATGAACCGGTAATTGATGAAATTTCTATTGCTCGTCGCTTTTTTGAAGAGGAACGGTATGAGAATGAAATGGAGAAAAAGATTTTAGAAGGTCTGCTACAATCTTATCCTTCACTATATCAGGTGAAAAATGTTTCTCAAGTAGAGAATAAAATATATGTAGAGGATATTTTGCAAAATAAGGGAGAAGAGCTTAACTTTATTGATTCAGGCTTTAGTGAAACAATAAAACCAGGGTTATTATTATTTACGCGAATCATTCGCTTAGAAGAATTCAATATTTCATCTGGTTTTTCATTTGTTTTTCATCCAAATATTCAACACTATCTATTCAATCGTTTGAAAAAGTTACAGAAAAAAGTACCTCACGAATTGGAGTCTGTCAAAAGAATCGTTGCGTTTTACGCGTTCAATCAAAAGGATGGAATAAACGTCTATTACGATACAGTAGAATTGTAAAAGGTTACCCCTCATCGCTTTCTTGATGAGGGGGACCATTTTAAGGATACACATTCCCCGATTCTAAAACATACCATTTTCCATTTTTTAATCCGATTACAAGAAACATTTCCCATCCTTCTTTGCAGATGGTGCTAACTTCTTCTGGTACGACGATTGGCTTTAATGAATCGGGATCTAAAGAGTTTTCAGCCCAAAGAATTCCTTTTTCCACTTTCTCGACAACGTAGTAATCTTCTTCGTACTCCTCAAATTGTTCTGCATGTCCCATGCTATGTTCATAGAGTAATCTCGATACCCTTTCTGCTAACGGTAAGTCCTTCTTTATCTCGTTTACACTATCAAGCTGAGCTTTGTTTTCTTCCTTTGATGTGTAATGATTTTCTCCAAGCCACTTCACTAGCTTTTTCATCACTGTCCCTGCGGTTTTTAGAAACGACTCACTTGCCATCACTTTTCGAATCATGAAGTAATCGAGAAATTCTTCAATCATCGAAGTAGTTAGCTTTTCAATCGATAAGGTTTTGGCAAACATTTTGCCCTCATTGTACATTTCCACATATTCTTGTTCATCCACATCTGTTTTCATATAAGCATAGTCATTTAAATAGTGAATGAACAGTTCGATCACAGATTCATACCCACTATATGTACGATCTTTCAAACGAACTCTTTGCTCTGCTAAAAATTCATCTAATACGGTTTGAATCGTCTTCACCTCAATCGCTTCCTTCCGATAATTTGTATTTCTTCGTTAAGAGTACAGACTCACTTTTGTATTTTAATAAAACAAAACCGAAGGCGGTAAGATACATCTCTTTTAGTATATCAAATACATGATGAAAATTTAGGACATACTATTAAGCCTGAAAGTAATTGCTCTATGAATTTACTTTATTAGACACCCAACTACGCCTCAAGTCTTAGATGAAAATAAAGCTCAAGCTCGTTATAGCTTCTTCGTGAAAAAGGTAAGATGAAATCAAGAAAGGAGGAAACGAAAATGAAAAAATTGATGCTTGTTCTACTTGGTATTGTGCTTGTTTGTGTATTGCTGGCTCATTTAGGACCAATGATAGCCCTGCTCATTTCGTCAGGCATTTGTTACTACGCCTTTAGAAAGTTCAAACAAACAGAGAGTAAGTGGATGAAATTTTTACTTGGTTCAATTGCCATCATTGCCCTGCTTGTCAGCATTACGAATTTACCAGCATTAATAGGGCTTGTTGCATTAATCGGATTGCATTACGTTTATAAGCATTGGCAAAAGAAAGAGAAATTTGAAGAAAGCGATCCGTTTACAAACTTTGAACGCGAATGGGGAAAACTTCAAAATAGCTGAAAGGGGATATGAATATGGGAATTTTTACTCGCTTAAAAAATGTAGTCGAAGCTGATTTGTATGAATTGATTGATCAAAAGGAACAAAAAAATCCAATTGCGATGTTAAGCCACTATTTACGACAATGTGAAAAAGAAGTAGAGAAAGCGAAAAAGCTTGTTGAACGTCATGAAACGTTGGAAAAGCAATATGAAAAAGAGTGGCGGGAAGCTGTTAAAATGGCAGAAAAGCGTAAACATCAAGCAACCGTTGCGAAAGAAGCTGGAGCAGACGAATTGTTTGAGCATGCTATAAAAGAAGAAAAACAGTACGAAGAACGAGCAAGTCGCCTCTTCACTTTGAAAGAACAAACAGAAAAAGAGCTCGAACAGCTTGAACAAAAATACGAGCAAATGAAGCATAAGTTGAAGGATATGCACGTAAAAAAGCTCGAATTAATGGGACGAGAAAATAGTGCTCGTGCACATTACCGTATGAATCAGGTGTTAGAAGAAGACAGTTACAAGGAAAAAACTTTTACTCGGTTTGAAGAAATGGAGCGGTATTTAGATGAACTCGAACAAAAAGTCCAAGCACGATATATGGAAAATACGTTCGACTCCAAAATTACTCAACTCGAAAAAGAGTTAAAAGCAAAGAAAACTACCCCATCAAACGATTAAATCATGATATGCTAAACGAGTAGTATTCGTTTTTACTACCAGTGGTTCAATGACCACTGGTGGTACGTTTAGACAGAAAGGTGGAGAGAGGTCTAATGAAGTCAAAACGCGATTATTGGTCTTGGGTGTTTTATATTGCGGTTGGGCTATTGCTGTTTGAAATCATCTTTTTAAATGGTGATACTCTCTACTCTCTGTTTTTTTCCTTTCTTTTTATTTATTTCGGAAAAAAATATTATCATCGATTAATCGGGAAAATAGTGTTTTGGCTCGGCATCGTCAGTGCTTCCATTTCCCTTTTTCAATCGTTGGCGGTACGCTGGTTTTTGTTTGCAATCATCATTTATATTTTTATTCAATACGTAAAGCAGAAGAAAAGGGAGTCAGTTGTAATTATCGATGAAGTAAGAGAGAAAGAAGCGACGAACGAAGAGATCATCTGTCGGAAACCATTTTTCCAAAATAAGTTTATTGGACGGCAACGTACAAAAGAGGCCATTCAGGAATGGGAAGATGTAAATGTTCAAGGATTTGTCGGTGATTTAGTCATTGATTTAAGTCATACCGTTTTTGCAAACGGCGAGGCAATCATTTTTGTTCGCCATGTGCTTGGAAATGTGCAAGTTCTCGTTCCGTATGATTTAGATGTTTCGGTTCACGTTTCTTTGTTAGCAGGTACTGTCGATATTTTTGATTGTGTGAATGAACGAGTTTTTAGTGAGTCTGTCCTTTATCAAACGAAGGACTATCAAGCGGCACAACAAAAAGTAAAAATTCTCACCTCCATGATAGCGGGGCATATTGAGGTGAAACGGATATGAATGTTATTCAACGTCACCTTTTATTTGGTATCGTGACTGCTTTTCTCATGGAGATTGGTGTCATTGGTTTATTTTTCTTTACGTTTCCGATTGAACAATGGTCATCGTGGTGGAAGGTTTCGGTTGCTGGAATTCCTTTAGTCCTCTCCGTTTTATTTGTTTTACTTATGATTGGGAGTTTATTAGGACTTTTTTTCGGCTGGTTTTGGAAAAAGCAATTCTTAACGATTGAACGGTCGTTAGCACAGCTACAAAGTCATGTTCCAAAAACGAATGAAAGTGAAATACGGGTCGCAGAAGTAGAAGACATTTTACATAAAATCGAAAAGTCACATAAACAATTTCAGGAGCAGACAAAGGTTGCGCAAAGATTAGCGAGTCAAATGGCAGAAGGGCAAGAGAAATTAATGCAAGAAACGGTAACGAAGGAAAGAAGTCGTCTCGCTCGTGAGCTGCACGATTCGGTTAGTCAGCAGTTATTTGCGGCATCGATGCTTATTTCTGCCATAAATGAAACAAATGTAAGTTCGAATCCCTCTTTAGCGAAGCAACTTAAGATGGTGGAGAAAATGGTTCAACAGTCACAGCTCGAAATGCGTGCGCTTTTACTCCATTTACGCCCAGTACCCTTAAAGGGAAAATCTTTGCATGATGGGATGGTTGATCTGCTAACCGAACTTAAGCAAAAAGTGCCGATAAATATCAAATGGAAGATTGAACCGTTTTCCTTTGAAAAAGGCATTGAAGACCATATGTTTCGGATTTTACAAGAGGCTGTATCGAATACGCTTCGCCATGCGAAAGCAACGACACTCGATGTATTATTGATTGTTCGTGACCAAGTGGCGATTTTACGCGTCGTTGATGATGGTGTCGGTTTTAATGTGGAAGAAGTGAAGACGACCTCATACGGCTTACAAACTATGCGCGAACGAGCGCTTGAAATTGGTGGGAATTTTCAAGTTGTCAGTCTACCGGGAAAAGGAACTCGACTGGAAGTGAAGATTCCAATATTGGGGGGAGACCATTGATTAACGTATTGTTCGTTGATGACCACGAAATGGTTAGAATTGGCGTGTCGTCTTATTTGGCTACACAGCCAGATATCGAAGTTATTGGTGAAGCGGAAAACGGAAAGGATGCGATTGAACTTGCTTTAAAACTTCGCCCAGATGTCATTTTAATGGATCTTGTCATGAAAGAAATGGACGGAATTGAAGCGACAAAACAGATTGTTAGGCAATGGCCAGAAGCGAAGATCATTATTGTCACAAGCTTTTTAGACGATGAAAAGGTATATCCAGCACTTGAAGCCGGAGCCGTCAGCTATTTATTAAAAACATCGAAAGCTAGTGATATCGCTGAAGCCATTCGGAAAACATACCATGGCCAAACCGTTCTCGAACCTGAAGTGACAGACAAAGTTATGGCCAAAATGCGCCAGCCATCCAAAAGACTTCCTCATGAAGAGCTGACAAACCGTGAATTGGAGATTTTACTCCTCGTCGCTCAAGGGAAAACGAACCAAGAAATTGCCGATGAATTATTTATCGCCATAAAAACGGTTAAAACACACGTCAGCAACATACTTAGCAAGCTCGAAGTTCAAGACAGAACACAAGCGGTCATTTATGCGTTTAAACATCATTTAGTCGATCCTACCTAGTTTTTTGGTGGGATTATTTTTTTATCATACACAAAAATAATTTATCTCTTATTATGAAAAAGTTTTCATGGATTTACGACGTAAAAGAGAAAATGGTATGTAAAGAGAAGAAAGTAGCATAAAAATAGTCTCGTTTTCATGAATATGATTTATACAAAAAATAGAGTGTTAACCTAAATGATTTAACACTCTACTTATTTTTACACTAGCATTTATTAATCAATTTTAATAGCTCACGGCGTATATTGTTCAAATACTTTTGTCACGAATGGCGTGACAGAATGACTTCCTTCTGGCACATTTTCAATCATCATGGCGATGAGGAGGTTTTTCTTTTCTGCTTCATAAGCGACAAACCAGCCATTTTCTTGCCCGCTTGTTTCGCCCGCTTTTTTCAATTCAGCTGTTCCGGTTTTACCTGCAATCGCCACTTCTGATACATTTGCTTCAGGTGCTGTTCCGTTCGGACTTGTGACAACTTGTCGTAAATGTTGATGGATAAGAGCGGCATTTTTGGGTGAAATCATTTGTTCTGATTTTGCCGGGCCGCCTTCTTTTTGAAGGTATGGGCTGATCATTTTCCCTTCATTTACAAATATCGTATAACTCATAGCAAGGTGAAACGGGCTCATTTGAATTTGGCCTTGTCCGTAGCTAGAGTCGGCAAGAAGAATTTCGTTTTCAGCTAACGAATCGTTCGAAATGCTAGAAGGCGTAATTGGAAATGGAAAATCAAACTTTTCCTTAAACTTTAACTTCTCGAGCCCTTTTTCGAACGTATCGGCACCCATCTCAAGCGCTTTGCGTGCAAAATAAATATTATCAGAGCGAACCAATGCATCCTCAAGGTTTACACGTGAATCGGTTTCAGAGACACGGGTAACGGCATATCCACCCCAACTAGAGTCCTTCTTCCATGTCTTACCGTTTATCACTTCTTCTTTTTGCGGGTCTAACGTTCCGGCTTCTAAACCAATTGCAGCTGTCAACGGTTTGAGTGTAGACCCAGGTGAGAATACTTTATTAAATTTCGCTGAAAATGGCTTATTTTGATCATTTTTTAGTTGTTCCACCTCACCTTCATCAAATCCTAAAATGTAATCATTTGGATTGTAGGCAGGAGTGCTTACCATTGCAAGTGTTTCACCGGTTGTTGGATGGATGGCAACAGCGGTGCCTGACACATCTTTTAGTTGTGTATATAGGTCTTCTTGCACGTTACGATCAATCGTTAAATGAACATCTTTTCCGTCTACTTTTGGCTTACTTGTAATGACCTCACCCGATTGTTTAACAGATAATGTCCATCCTGTTTCACCGTGTAATACATCTTCATAAACTTGTTCAAGTCCTTTTGCTCCGATAAATTCGTAGGAGCTGTATCCTTTTTTCGCATATTCTTTTGCTTCATCCTCATACATTTGCCGGATAAAACCTGTTAAATGAGCCGCTTTTTCACTCAGTGGGTATACGCGCTCAGTTTTTTTCATCGTTTGAACAGAAGGGATATCGGCTAATCCATCATATAGCTTTTCATGAGACGGAACCCCTTTTAAAGGTACAAATTGTTCAGGATTATTTTTTACCCATCCTTGTTCTAGTTCCTTTTTAATTGCTTCCGAACTCATTTTCATCGTTTTACTTAGCTGTTGAATAATTTCTTCTTTTTGGTCACCCATTTTAGCAGGTACAACACCAATCCATGTTACTTGCTCATTGACAGCAAGCCCTTGGCCATTTCGGTCAAAAATTTGCCCCCGAATAGGTGCGATGTGACTTAACTTTACTGAGTCTCCATCTTTTAATTGTTTAAATATAAAAGAAGAATTCCATTGAACACCCCATCTTTCGTTGTCACCTTCTTCTTCTAATTGGAGGACAGCTTCATGATCAAACGATACCGGTCCTGCAACTGTATCCATCGAAACAGAGAATGGAAGCTTTACTTCGTTTTCTTCATTTGGTTTTACTTCCTCCTCAGGCTTATGAAATTCCACTTTTAAGTTTTGAACTTGAATATCTTCATAAATCGAAGAATAGCGGTTTACAAATTCTTTTTTTGAAATTTTCTCTTTCACTTCTGATGATAAGCTATCATACATTTTATCGAATTTTTGATTGTTCCACTCTGTTATAAACGTATGAAACGCATCTTCTGGATTCGGTTTTTCTGAACAACCAGATAGCAATAAGAAAAAAGTAAAAAATAGTATAGATATCCCTTTTCTCATCTATTTCGTTTCCCCCTTATGTAATAATTGTATCTGTTATCTATTTTAGGATAGTTCTACCTTTATTGGGAAGGATAATTATTGGGAAATGATAGAAATGGATAGGGATCGTGAAGTAAGAAATGCAAAAGCGCCTTGATCAGCCTCAGACAAAAATGTTCATGTTGACGAAAAGGTGCTTTTTGCTTTTATGGCGTTACGTTTTTGCCTCGAGGGGGTGATAGGTGGCTTTCGCTGGACATGAACAATTCCGTTCATTGCATTTTAACGCTTTAATTTTGAAACAATAAAAAAGGTGCTAACGATAATGTCAGCACCTAAAAAATGAATCCACATCTATGTTTATAAACCAGCTTCTTCAAGTTGAATTTCCTCAGCGTTGTTTTTCACATCTTCAGGGATGGAAAGGTCATTTAATTCATTGTATTTTCCAAATGTAGCATCCATGGATTGAATTAATGTAACGGTATTTCCATTTTCCTCAATACTCATTGTAAGATCCATCTTTAATTTTTCTGGGTAAAACGTTTCTTTATTTATAGTGTATTTATACGTAATGTCCTCAAAAGTAATTTGATCTATTGATTGTTTAATTGCTTCTGCTTGATCACTGCTTATATTTTGTAGGGCAATTTCTTTTGCAAATTTCTTCATTTCTTCGCCTTTACCTGTAAAATTAAGTTCGTACGTTTTGTCATGTTCCGTTAAGGTTAAATTGTCTGTGAATTGTTTCATTTGCTCAATTTGCTGACCAGGATTCATACTTTGCTGATTTTGAGCCATTTCCAATGTTCCGCCGGCTGTGTTTTCCATTTTCACCCAAGTGTCATTTTCAGGTGAATACATGAAGATTTCGTCTTTTGTCATGTACATCTCCATGTTACCAAGTTGTTCATCACCTGACATTTCTATTTTTTGATAAGCTAATATCGGATCCATCGTCATTTGTGAGAAAATTTTCGATTTCATATCCATTGCTTCGCCATTTGCTTCCATTGTCATATCCATATTCGCGTTCATTTCGAAATTCTTAATGTCTGATGAAGCTTCACTTGCTTTTGTTAATACTTGCTCAGCATTTAGCTTTTCTTCCTTTTTTGGAGTTTCGCTTTGTTCATTAGATTGATCCTCAGTTTTTCCAGTATTCTCAGCCCCACAGCCGCTTAATAGAAGGCCAATTGACACGATGCCAGCAATTACTATTTTTTTGCTAAACACTTGAATTCCTCCATTCTTTAATTAAACACTTGTAATATATTAACATCTTAAGAAAAAATTAAAAAGGAAACAATATCCTATATTTATATTGTTATTTATTCGTTTTTAGGTCAAAAGAACTAAGTGAAAATTCTGTGTAATTGGGATTTAAGTATACGATAAGGTTTGATGATTTTGAAAATTTTGTTATATTGTAAGATGTAATACCTTTAAATGGAAAGGAGGATGCTTCTGTGAAGGAGGATCTACGGTTGAACGCCCGAAAAAAAGAAATGGTGAAAACTTCTCTTTTAATACTAATGATTTTGTCCATTATTGGCTCGTTTGTTCTATTCTTTTTGCAATATTATAAGGTTGCCTTCGGGTTAGCAGGTATTTTTATGTTTCTTGCCACATTTCTCGGTCAATGGTCTATGCATAAAAACCATGATTACGTATACCGAAATCTATACAAGGGTAATAAAGATCGATACCGATAGTTCAGAAAAGAGTCTTTGATTTTCAAGGCTCTTTTCTTTTGTAAATAATGCGTAATCCAGTAAAGAAAAAAAGGAGAGATATGATTTTGTCGATTTCTTGTTATAATAAAAAAACAAAATGATGTAACGGAGGGTATCAGTGCAAAATACAAAATTAATTATGGAAGTTTGCTTACTAGCAGGTGCCATTATGTCAAAAAATGGTGCCGAAACATATCGTGTGGAAGATACGATGAAGCGTATCGCTCATTCATTTGGTGTGACGAAGTGTGAAAGTTTTGTTATGCCAACGGGTATTATTTTTTCCATTAATGATGTTGAAAAGACGAAGCTCATTCGTATTCCAGAGCGGACGACTGATTTACATAAAGTTGTATTAGTGAATGGAATTTCACGAAAAATTAGTAATGGAGAGCTTACAGTCCAAGAAGCATACAATCAATTAAAACGAGTCGAAATAGAAAAGAATGAGTTTTCGACTTTTTTACAAATAGTTGCTGCATCTGTAGCAAGCGGTTGCTTTTTAATCATGTTTCAAGGAGAGTGGTCCGATTTTATACCTGCTATGATAGCAGGAGGCTTCGGTTTTATCACGCTTTTGTATATGCAGCAATTAGTAAAAATTAAATTTTTCGCAGAATTTATTGCATCGTTTATCATTGGTATTACCGCATATATACTTGTGATGTGGGGAGTTGGGACAAATTTGGATTTAATTATTATTGGGTCAGTCATGCCGCTTGTTCCGGGATTGCTCATTACGAATGCAGTGAGAGATTTAATGGCAGGCCATTTAGTATCGGGGCTGTCGAAGGGGGCAGAAGCGTTTTTAACAGCGTTTGCCATCGGAGCAGGAATTGCCGCTGTACTGTCATTCTAAATAGAAATGAGGGATATTCATGATTGAGCAAGTAGTGACTGCTTTTATCGCGACGGCTGGTTTTGGCATCATCTTTAATGTCCCAAAAAGGACACTTCTTCAGTGTGGATTTGCGGGGGCCATCGGATGGATTACCTTTTTTTTACTTGTTCGATTTCACTTTGACCAAGTATTTGCGACATTTATTGCTTCATTAATTGTTGCTTTTATTAGTCATATTTTTGCAAAAATGTATAAAACACCGATGATCATTTATTCAGTTGCCGGAATTATTCCACTTGTCCCTGGTGGACTAGCCTATCGAGCAATGCGCCAAATCGTCCTCCAAGATTATACGAAGGCCATTGAATTTGCTTCCGCTGCCTTTATGATTTCTGGTGCCATTGCAATGGGACTTGTCTTTTCCGAAGTGTTGAATCAAATGTTTGTAAAAAAGAAAAGAGACATGTCATTTAAAAAAGCGAATTCGTAATATAAAGTGCTGAACTTGAATTTAGGTAAAAAATTTGAGTTCAGTACTTCTTTATATGGCGAATACCTTCCTCTTTACGCTGCTAGAAGTTTTAAATATTACCATTATCTTCATAAAAACCTCACTTTATATGATTAATCCCTATGTTACTTTATAATAAGGGTGTATTTGTAAATATTTTTGGTTCTATAGAGTTTTAACTTCTTTATTGATATAAAAAAATAAAGGAAGTGGTGAAAAATGGATCATATTGTTTTAAAACCAATTGTTGAAGCAACGTATTTGACAACTGAAAATGCGTGGAGATACCGAGCAATTTTACGCTATTTTTATGAGCAACATGAGCGAATGCGCCACTATTTATTTCCAGAGGATGTATTTGCTTATTTAAAAGAACATGAACCATTTAAAGAATATACGATGGAAATGCTTACTTCTGATTTAGAACAACTCGTTAAATGGAAGAACTTGATCGCTCGGCAAGAAACAGGGAAAGTTCGTACGATCGAAGAGTTTAAGAAAAAGCGATTTCGCTATCAATGTAGTCCATATACGGTCGAAATGGAACGGATGGTGAAATCTCTCGAAAAAATTGGAGACTCATTCGGAGGATCACTGGAGAAAACATTATTTGATCGACTCTACGAATCATTGAAAAAAGCCTTTGATGCTTATAAAAAAGATGAAATGAAATCATTTAGTAATGAACAATGCTATCGATTGTGGGAGGACATTTTTGATTATTTTAAAAAGCTTATTCAAAACTCAGCTGACTACATTGCTTACTTAAATAGTGAGAATATTGAAGAAAGGATGATGACAGAAGCCTTTCTCTCCTATAAGGATGCACTAACGGAATATTTACGAGATTTTATTATTTCGTTGCAAAAAACATCTTTACAAATTGAATTGCTCTTAGATGATTTGAAACAAGCTACTGTTTCACAAATGATTAAACGAATTGTCGATTATAAACAAAAGATACCAAGGCTTGAACAAGTTGCTCAATCACGTGAAGAACTAGAACAAGAGTTGATGGAAAGTTGGGCGAGTTTAAAAGAATGGTTCCTTGGACGTGATGGTGATGAAAGCGAGCTTGCAAGACTAGAAATTAAAACAAATGAAACGATACGGCGCATGACTCGATTTGCCCAGCGATTAGGAGAGAGACATCATCATTTTAGGAGTCGGAAAAAAGACTACTTACACCTTGCGGAATGGTTCGCACGAATGAATGATATGAATGAAGCACATCAACTATCAGCCACCGTTTTTGGTGTATTTCACACGAGGCATCTATATGCGGACGTAAAATCAACAGAAAATATATATCGCGATATTTGGGATGAAACACCAACGTTTATCACGATAAAACCAAGAGTCCGTCAATTTCGAGAGAAAACAAAACCGACTGCCATTATCGACCATCAGCTAGAAAAAGAAATGATGTTAAATGAATATTTACATGCGAAAGAAAAAGAGCTAGAAATGATCCAGCAATACATGAATGAAAACAAAATTGTGTTTCAACAGTTGCCGGAAATTAATGTGGCTGTAAGAAAAATGTTACTTTCGTGGCTTGGGAAAGCACTTGCAACCAAAGAGGCGACAGCCAAAATTGAAACAGGAAAAAAAGTTAAAGTTATCAAAAAAGATGACACGATAATTACGGTTCAATGTGAAGATGGTGAATTAACAATGCCAAATTACGAAATAATCTTTTTATAATCGTGGAGGATGAAATGGAAAAAGTAGGTTTTGATGAAAAAGCGAAGGAAGCGTTAGAAATATTATTTGAACATTTTTGGATTTTACGAGATGAACATTATGAATGGTATCAAATGATTCGGGAACGAGAGCATATTTTACGCCGCTACATTTCGGATAAGTTTGGTTATCGACTCATTGTCCACCGTCACTTTATTAAACTCGAAAAAATACCGGTCGAACCAGAAAGCTGGATGGGCATCCAAAGCTTTAAAACTCCGATGGACTATGCTTTGTTTTGTTGTTTATTAGCTTTTTTAGAAAATAAATCAGTCGATGAACAATTTTTATTATCGGATCTTTGCGAAGAATTACAAGGGATGTACCCAAGTCATATGACTCTTGATTGGACGAATTATGAGCATCGTAAGTCATTAATTCGTGTCATGCAGGTAGCAAAAGAATTTCGGATTGTAAAAGTAGTCGATGGAGAAATACTAGACTTTCAAATGAACAATGAGGAAGAGGTTTTATATGAAGTTCCGATCGTTTCTCGCTATTTTATGAGATCCTATCCGAAAGACCTATTTCAATTTCAAACGATGAGTGAAATTCTTGAACAAGAATGGCAATCATCGCAAACAGAGATGAGACGACACCGCATTTATCGAAAGTTATTTCTATCACCCGTTACGTTTAGAACGTCAACAGATGATCCGGACTTTTATTATTTGCGGAATTATCGAAATCGAATTCGAGAAGATATTGAAAAGCATACCGACTATCAATTTGAACTATTTAAAAATGCCGCCCTACTCACATTACAAGAAAAACGTTCACGCTTTTTATTATTTCCCGATCAAAAAGCAGTCATGGACATTGTCCTTCAGTTTGCCAACATTGTAAGGGAGCAAATAGATCAATATGAAGTCAATGAATTAGGGGCAATTCGCATGACACAAGTAGAATTTGAGCAAATCATTGATGAATGTATCGCAAAATATCGACACGGATGGAGCAAAGCGTATCGAGAAGCATCAATGAAACAACTGGCAAAAGAATTATTAGACGTGATGAACGAATGGAAGATGGCCTATCGAGAGGCGGAGACTAACATGATGATTATTACATCGCTGTTAGGAAGAACCGTCGGAGAATATCCACAAGATTTCATGAGGAGTGAACACGTATGAATGGTGTGAATAAATGGAAAATGAATCGAGCAGGCCTCGTCAACTTTTGGTATTACGCTGATGAAACGTTCCAGTTTGGGGATGGGAAACTTTTATTAAGAGGAAGTAATGGATCAGGCAAATCGGTTACGATGCAAAGCTTTCTCCCTGTATTATTAGATGGGAAGAAAAGCCCGGATCGACTTGATCCGTTCGGTTCAAAAGCACGGAAAATGGAAGATTACTTGCTAGGTGAAAAAGAAATAACAGGGAGAGATGAACGGACTGGTTATTTATTTTTAGAATATAAACGAAAAGAAACGGATCAATATGTCACAACAGGAATCGGTCTCCGTGCAAAAAGACATAAAAACATGGATTTTTGGGGATTTGTCATTACGGACAATCGCCGTGTTGGACACGACTTATTTTTGTATAAAGAAGAACGAGTAGGGGCGAATACAGAAAAAATTCCGTTAACGAAAAAAGAGCTTGAAACAAAGATAGGCGACGGTGGCCGCATTGTCTCCACCCAAAAGGAATACATGGAGCTTGTCAATAAATATATTTTCGGATTTGAAACGTTAGAAGCTTATGATGAGTTAATTAAACTTCTTATTCAATTGCGTAGTCCAAAGCTATCAAAAGACTTTAAACCAACGGTTATTTATGGAATCTTAGAGAACTCTTTACCAGAATTATCCGATGATGAACTAAGACCTCTTTCAGATACGATTGAAAATATGGATCAAACGAAGCAACAGCTTGAGCAGTTAGAACGTGATGAGCAAGCGCTTGATCGCTTATGTAGTCAATATGATATGTATAATGAGTACATGTTAGGAGAAAAAGCGGCAGAGTACGTAAAAGCTCATAAAGCTTTAGAAACGAAAAAAGCAGAAGAAATAACGCTAAAAGAAAATATAAAAGACTACCAACAAAAACTTCATGACTGTTTAAAAGAAGAAAAAAAGTTAAAGCAAGAAAAAGAGGTTCATATCGAATCAAAAAGGCAACTAGAAAAGCATGAAGTGTTTGATATGGAACAAGAAAAAAGGGATACGGAAAAGAAATTAGCAGATCGAAGTGATGATGCCAGAAAGAAAGAATTGGCGATTGAAGGAAAAGAGCAAAAAGAACGGCAGCTAAAAGAATCGATTCGTCAACAAAAGGATGAGCAGTATGAGCATGAACGAAAAATAAATGATTTATTAGAGGAAATGGAAACGGATAGCGGTGATGCTTCTTTTGCAAGTCATGCAATCAATGCAGAAGATTTTAAGCGTCATCTTGAAAGAGATTTTGATTTTTCTGTCTGGAAAAAAGAAGCGGAAATCTACGAAATTCATTTGAAAGACATTGTTTCTAAGTGGGAAGAATTTAACCGTGAGAAGCAACGTTTTGAAGATGCCAATCGTGATTTAGGTGAAGCTCAAAAACGACTTGATCAAACACGAGATGATGAAAGAAAATGGGCTTCTTATGTAGAGGAAGAGAAAAATACATTGCAAGAGGCGATCATTCATTGGTTAAAACAATATGACTTTTTTGACATGGATGAAGATGTTCTTCAACAAACGGCACATCGTATTCAAGATTTATATGAATCCTACTCGTACGAAGAAATGAGAAGACCTTTTCTAGAAAAATATGAAAATTTAAAAGAAGCATATGAAAGCAAAAAACGAGACCGAGCTCATCAACTTAAATTGTTAGATATAGAGATCGAGGATAAAAAGCGTGAACTAGAATCGTGGAAACAATTAAAAGATCCTGAGCCTGAAAGACATGCGGAAACGAATGAGGCAAGAAAGGAATTAGTAGCGAAAGGAATTGCTTTTATTCCTCTATATAGGGCTGTTGAATTCCGAGATTCAGTAACGGAAGAAGAGAGGGAAAGACTGGAATCTGCGCTTCAAGCTGCTGGAATACTAGATTCTTTAATTGTGTCTAAACAAGATGAACATCTTATACCGAAATGTGACAAAATCTTAAAAGCAAACCCATTAGAGAAAACCGATCAAACTTTAGCCAATTGGCTTATCCCTGACTTGCCAGAAGGTTCACCAATTATGAAGGATGATATTCAAAAAGTATTAGCAAGTATTTGTGTGAACGTTGAATCAACGGAAGGAAAAGTTAGTATTTATTCTGACGGACGCTTCGAAATTGGTCTATTGCAAGGCCACGCGCCAAAAACAGAAGTTCAGTATATCGGAAGTCAAGCACGGGAACGTTTTCGAAAAGAAAAGATTCGGCACATTGAACAGATGATAAAACAATTGCAAGAAAAAAGAGCTGAAATTGACCAAGTATACAACGAGTGTAACCAGTTTTTAGAGAAGCTTGAGCAATCGTTTCGCCAATTCCCAAAAGATTCGGATGTTAAAACTGCTTATGACAACCTTCAACATGTTCGTCATCGTTTAAAACATGATGATGAACTCGTGCAAGAAAAAGATGAAAGAGTAAAAGAGTTGTTTAGGGATTGGGAGAAGATCCGATATCAACTAAATGAACTCACAAAAGAAATGAACATTGAATCAACGAAAGATGCATACGTATCGGCTATTTTTTCTATGCAGTCGTATATGAAACAGTTGAATTCGCTTCAAGTAACATTTGCGAAATATGAAAGTAACCGGAAGCACATTTTTTCACAAGAAAGCAATTTAGAAGAAATTACGGAAGATATTGATTCGTTAAAAGGTGAATTAAATGTCATTATCCACTCAATGGAAAAAGAGCAATTTAAGTTAAGTGAACTCAATAAAAGGCTTGAAGAACTTGGTGCAAAAGATATTCGCAGACAAATTCAAGAAGTTACGGAAAAGCTTGATTGGATTGAAGAACGATTGCCTGAACTGCAAAAACTAGCCGTGAAATACGAAAAAGACGGAGAAATTGCGCAAGAACGATATAAGAATGTCATTCAAGAGCTTCACCATGTTGAAAAGCTTCTCAACCTTTCAGAAGAATTGTTCCTCGATGAAGTTCGGCTATATTATGTTGTAGAAGAGGAAAGTGAAATTGACGATTCGCTAGAACTCGCAAGAAAAATCGAGCGGAAATTTCAAGAGCTATTAAAAAAGGAAACACGTTCCTCTGTTCATGAAAAGCTGGCGAAAAGTTTTTATAAAGAACAACAAACGCTTGTAGAATACCGTTTAACAGAAGAATTGCACGAAAAAGACATCAAGGTGGAAGAACGAGAGCCGATTACGGAAGAATTAGCGTACAAGTGGAATGCCATAAAAGAAAAAGCGCGAAGAACCATTTTGTTGATGGAATTTAAAGGGAAAAGAGTGAGTCCTTATTACGTGTTAAAAGCTATTAAACATGATATTTCAACTCAACGAGAAGTGTTAAACGAAACGGATCGAGAACTTTACGAAGAAATAATTTTAAATAGTGTAGGCCGTATTTTACGCGGTCGAATTCATCGCGCCGAACGTTGGGTAAAGAAAATTAATGATTTAATGGAAATGAGAGATACGTCATCTGGATTAACATTTTCGATTCGTTGGCGACCGAAAACGGCCGAGTCTGAAGATGAAATGGATACGAAAGACTTAGTTGATTTATTACGATCCGACCCAAGGTTATTAAAAGAAGAGGATATGAAGCGGGTAACAAACCATTTCCGTTCAAAAATCTCAAGAGCGAAAGAATTATCATTAGCAGAAGGGTATGGAACGACATTACATCAAGTTATTAAAGAAATTTTAGATTATCGCAAATGGTTCCAATTCACACTTTATTATAAAAGGGAGAATGAGAATAAGCGGGAACTAACCAACCATGTCTTTTTCACCTTTAGTGGTGGTGAGAAGGCGATGGCGATGTATATTCCATTGTTTTCAGCGGCATATTCTCGTTATCAAGAGGCGAAGGCTGATGCACCGTACATCATTTCCTTAGATGAAGCGTTTGCTGGAGTCGATGAAAATAATATTCGTGATATGTTCGAATTAGTGGAGCAGCTAGGATTTAATTACATTATGAATTCACAAGCCATCTGGGGAGACTATGATACCGTATCGAATCTATCCATTGCGGAACTAGTTAGACCAAAAAAACGCTCCATATGTAACGGTGATTCGTTATCATTGGAACGGTTTAAAGAAGAAGCTTTTACTTAATGAGTGGAGTGAAGAAGGGATGAAAGTTTGAGCAAGTTGAATGAATTTGTGTCTTATTTAAAAGAGGAGTCAGGTTTTGACCGGCTCCTTCCGAAATTGATTGATCGTTATGTTAGTTTAGGACGAATCGGTGGGAGTGTAAAACTATCCAATTTACACCCAAAAGAAAAAGAAGCCTTTACTTTATTTTTTCGGAAAGACTACACCCATCAGTCATCAGCAACGATTTCTTTTTCCTTATTTGAAAAAGCATTGCAAAAAACGAAATATGCTGAACTAGATTTAAAAGACATTTTAGAAGCATATGCGGGAAAAGAAATCGTTACAAAACAAGAAGAAAATAAACAGTATGAATATGAAAAAATGGAAACATTCCTACGTATTCAAGAGGCATACCCATATGCAGCATCTTGGTTAGATTATATACAGATGAAGGGAAAAGGAACGCGTTTTTTCCATTCTTTGTACGATGAGGACAAGAGGCGTTTCGTTAAAACTTTAGAGAGTGTTTGTCATGCTTTAGGGCAATTGCCAAAAGAATCGCAGTATGAAAGGCTACCCGTATTTGCCCAAAGGATAACAAAAGATCCACATGCTTTTGATCTTGACGGGGAGCAAGGAAAAGCATTCTTACATGCACTTCAATATAAATGGTATGAAGAGGGAATCATTTCTCAAATTACGAATCACTTAACTTCTGAAGAAGCGAATGACCTTTTGCAAAATTTTCATCTATTACGAGATGACATTCTAAATTTTGTCACGTGTATTGGTTTAGTTAGTCAAATAAATCAGGACGAGAGTAGGATGATGAAGGCGGCAAATGACGAAAAAGCGGTCTTAAATTTACCATTACGGGAAGTGTTGAAATTTACATCTTGCAAACCGATGTATGGAAATAGCGTATTTGTTGTAGAAAACTCCGGCGTTTGCTCGACTTTATTAGATCGATGGTCATTTCCAACTCCGCCACCACTTATTTGTACGAACGGACAATTTAAATTAGCTGCACTCCTTTTAATAGATTTACTCGCCAAAGGGAATGTTAACATCTACTACTCTGGTGACTTCGATCCAGAAGGGCTACAAATGGCTCAACGAATTTATTCGCGTGCACCGAAACATGTGAAAATGTGGCGATATAGCATCGAAGACTATGAAAAGTGTATGTCAAACATGGAGCTATCGCTTGAGCGAATGGCAAAATTGAAAATGGTTGATGTAAATGAGTTGCAACCTGTTAAGGGAGCACTTTGGAGTAATCATAGAGCTGGTTATCAGGAAGAGTTGATAGAGGATCTGCTCACCGATATGAAAAAACTTTGCAAGTAGAAAAGGAAAAGAGGCTTTCCCACTTCGCACGGTTTAGCTAAAGCTGTTGGGAAAGCCTCTTTATTATTCTATATTATTCTATATTAATCTATATTTTCATCGGAACGAACAACGAGTACATCACATTTAGCATAACGTGTAACGTGTTCAGAAACACTTCCAATAAACATGCGTTCTACAGCGTTTAATCCTGTCGCACCACAAATAATTAAATCTGCCTCGAATTTTGGAGCCACTTCTTTAGCAATCTTCACTTTTGGTGAACCATGGGACAAGAATGTTTCAATCTTTTCGATTCCAGCAGTTTTTGCCTCTGTTTCATACTTTTCAAGTAATTCTTTTCCTCTAACTTCTACTTCATCGACAATTCCTGGCGCATAAGCCATGACAACCCCGTAACGATCATCTAATACGTGCGTAATAATTAATTTGGCATCATTACGTTTCGTAATTGAAATCGCTTTTTTAAACGCTTTTTCCGCTTCTTTAGATCCATCGACCGCAACAACAATGTTTTCGTATTTAAAACTCATTCTCCCATTCCCCCTATGTACGGATGTATTTTACCCCTTTTATTATAACATATGATAAGAGAGTAAAACGGATCTGTTTATGTCTGTTTTCGAAAATTTATAAAAAAAGCGAATTCGTCAAATGCTGGATGATACTGATATGTTCATAGAAGTTTTTGTGATAAGAAAAGCAACTATAGTGTAACCTTAAAGAACCGATACCATTTTGTCATAATGTTGCATAAGGACAGATGGCCAACGAATATAAAACACAACGATTTGAAAATAAGTGACAAAAGTTTATAAGAGAAATAGAATGAATGTATTTTTCGAAAACTTTAGAAAATACTAGACGGATCGACTTTCCTTTTCTTATCATAGAGGAAAATGGTTGAGAGGAGATGGAGCGTTGCAAGGGTTAGCGAATAAACGAGTGGCATTGACTGGATCAAGAAAATTAGATGAAATTTCAGCGATGATTGAGAAAAAAGGTGGAACGACGATTAAGCGACCGATACAAGAAACCATCAAATGTCCGTTCAGTGAAATGGAACAAGACATTAAACAATTTGTCGAAAACGGATCCGATTGGGTTGTCTTAACTACTGGAGTAGGGACATCGGTATTAATAGAAGCTGCCGAACATTTTCATATAAAACAGCCATTTATTCAGCAGCTGAAACGATCAAAAATTGCGGTAAGAGGCTATAAAACGTTAAATGTGTTGAAAAAACATGGCGTTGAACCGGTAGCTATTGATGATGACGGAACAAATGAAGGCTTACTTCGGGCACTCGAACCTCACTCATTTTTAAACAAACGTATTTTCATTCAATTACACGGTGAACCAGTTCCAAAGTTAACGAATTTTTTTATTAAACAGAAGGCAGAAGTTCAAGAAGTATTGCCCTATAAGACTATCGTTCCAAATCCTGACGTTGTTTTGCAACTAGTTAACGAAGTCATTAGCCGTGAAGTTGATGCTGTTGCTTTTACCGCTTCCCCACAAGTACGAGTTCTTTTTCAAATGGCAGAACAAAAAGGAGTATTAGCCCAACTCATTAATGCTTTTAACAATGATATCGTTGCCTTAGCTGTTGGAAAGGTTACAGGAAGTGAATTATCAGAAAGAGGTATCCAGCGAATTGTCATGCCGGAACATGAACGAATGGGTGCGATGATTGTGGAGTTGGATCGTTATTATAAAACGAGCACCCAAAGTCGATAGTACTTAGCTATCGGCTTTTTTTGGGGGGAGCATAGCTTTCCCGCAAGTTTTGAAAATAATCCGCAAACACATGAAAAAATGGTCAAAGTGGCAAGAAAAAGGAACGTACTTTCCAACATTGAAAAATCTTTTTTTCAACTATTATTTATTTAGCAATAAGGAATAATATAAAAAATGTATTGATGAAAAGAGGTTCAACATGAAGATATCTTCCTTACTTGTCTTTTTCATTGTGTATGCGGGTTCTTTTATCTTTTCTATTTTTTCAAACAAACGTCCATTCTGGTATCGACGACTAAAAAAATCATCTTTAACACCGCCCGGGCATGTAATCGGTATTGTGTGGAGTATTTTGTACTTGTTGATTGCGTTTTCCGTTAGCATGATTCATTACCGTCACGGGTTTTGTGACAAAACGAAACGTTTTTATAGTTTGTTTGGAATAAATTATTTGTTCAATCAAGCATTTGGATTTTTGTTTTTTACATGTAGGTCACGGTTACTTGGAATGTTGGATACAATCGTTGTCGCCATTACATCCATTTGGTTAACGTTTTTGGCAAAGCCACTATCAAAAGTGAGCTCATACCTACTTATCCCATATGCTCTATGGACAACGTTTGCTTCCTATTTGTCTTACAAAGTATATGTTTTGAACCGATAAACACCGAATAGCCCGATCGTTTGATGGGCTATTCGGTCTCTAAAGAATTTGCTTCAAAAGATGACTGCAGATAAAATTCAAAAAGAACCCCACCTACTAAGGTGGGGACTGTACAACCTAATCATATTGCTCTAATTTCTCTAGAATACGCCGTTTTTTATATAACATCTTACCTGCTTCACCGATGTCTTCTACCATTGATTTATTGACGAAGGAACCGAAAATAATACCAGCAATGGGGATCATTTGAAATAACTTTTTCCACCCGAAATTATCTCGATAGTTCATCATTACCTCTTTCCAACCTTGCATTTGGGAGATCGTTTGTTTTTTAAAATTCTCATTTGACGAAGCGAATGAAGAGAGTTCATCTAAAATGGCTTGTTTCCCAACAATATCTGATGAGGCAAACTGTAAACATTTAACGATAAAAATTCTTTCTTGTTTTTCGTTTGGATCGTATCCGTAGCTTATCGCAATTTCTTGAAGGGTTTTAATAGAAATTCCAAGAATAAGTGGGATATCAATGGTTAAGGTGAAAATGCCACCAATTCCTGTTGTAGCCCCTTGCGTCATCGCAATTCGCTTTCTAGATTGGATAATTCCTTCACTCACTTCATCCATTGTTGAAATAGATAATTGAGAAATACGAGAGAAATCAAGATCATTTTCTCCCGTCACTTTAATAAAGCGTTTTACAATTTCATTTTTATTGATTAAATACTTTCCACCCGTTTGAATATAGCTGCCAACTTCATCCAACATTTGTCCAACTTTTTGATGAATCACTTGCGGTGTAAGACGGTCTAATAGTTTAAAGGGGATGCGTCCAATCTTTTCCCAAAACCAAAACCCCTTTTGGTCTTTTTCCCATTTTTGGATCATTTCTAATTGTTGTAATAAAGACTCCTTTGATTCTTCGTTTATCACGTTTTTCCACCTCTTTTAAAATCTTTTATTACTGAAACAAAGACGGTCCATCTTCTAAATATGAAAGCTTCTCGAACGCCTGTCAATATGGAGTGAACAAAATGAGACAAAACGAGACAATTGTCTCGTTTTGTCTCGTTTCATAAAAAGAAAATGGTTTAATTCTCGCTCTTTGGCGAAATTTTAGTTGGTATGATCCTTGCAATTAATAAAAGTGAAGAAAGTAAAAAGGAGGATGAAAAGTTTGAAAGTTACAGAAGGCATGGGAATGTTGTTGGATAAAGATAAGGCTTATTGGATGTACAAAAAGATGTTAGAAATCCGTAAGTTTGAAGATAAGGTACATGAGTTGTTTGCACAAGGGATTTTACCTGGTTTTGTTCATTTGTATGCGGGTGAAGAAGCGGTAGCTGTTGGCGTATGTGCACATCTTGATGATCGTGACACCATTACAAGTACGCATCGTGGTCACGGTCATTGTATTGCAAAAGGCTGTGATTTAAATGGGATGATGGCTGAAATTTACGGTAAGGTGACAGGATTGTGTAAAGGAAAAGGCGGTTCTATGCACATTGCTGATTTAGATAAAGGAATGCTCGGAGCCAATGGAATTGTCGGTGGTGGCTTTCCTCTCGCTTGCGGTGCTGCATTAAAAGCGAAATATAAAAAGACGAATAATGTAAGCGTTTGCTTCTTTGGTGATGGTGCAAACAATCATGGGACATTCCACGAAGGGATTAATTTAGCAGCCATTTGGAAGCTCCCGGCCATTTTTGTTGCAGAAAATAACGGCTATGCAGAAGCTACACCGTTTTCTTATGCCTCTAGTTGTAACACAATTGCTGACCGAGCAGTCAGCTACGGCATTCCAGGTATTCGAGTAGATGGAAAAGATATATTAGCTGTTTATCAAGCAGCCGAAGAAGCAGTCCAAAGAGCACGTCGAGGAGAAGGGCCAACATTGATTGAATGTGTAACATATCGAAATTATGGTCATTTTGAGGGAGACGCTCAGAAGTATAAACCGGAAGAAGAGAAGAAGGAACATAAGTTTGAAAAAGATGCCATTGTTCACTTTAGAAAATATTTATTAAGCAAGCAGTTGTTTGCAGAAAATGAATTAGCCGCATTGGAAGATTCAGTTGAAGAAGCGGTGAAACAAGCCGTGAAATTTAGTGAAGAAAGCCCGTATCCAAGTCCATCTGACCTTTTAACAGATGTATACGTTTCTTATTAATTACTTTTTTAGGAGGTAAAAAAATATGACGAGAACATTAAGTATGTCTAGTGCCATTAATGAAGCGATGAAGATTGCGGTGAGAAAAGATGAAAATGTCATCCTAATGGGAGAAGATGTAGCCGGCGGTGCCCAAGTCGATCATTTGCAGGACGATGAAGCATGGGGAGGTGTCCTAGGTGTTACGAAAGGGCTCGTTCAAGAATTTGGGCGCGACCGAATTTTAGATACTCCAATTGCAGAAGCGGGCTATATAGGAGCAGCGATGACGGCAGCCTCAACTGGTTTACGGCCAATTGCTGAATTGATGTTTAATGATTTTATCGGAAGCTGCCTTGATGAAGTATTAAATCAAGGGGCAAAATTCCGGTACATGTTCGGTGGAAAAGCCGAAGTGCCCGTTACGATTCGAACAATGCACGGAGCAGGTTTTAGAGCAGCCGCCCAGCACTCTCAAAGCTTATATGCATTGTTTACGAGTATCCCGGGACTAAAAGTTGTTGTGCCGTCTACACCTTATGATGCGAAAGGGCTATTGCTTTCAGCTATTGAAGACAATGACCCGGTTATCTTCTTTGAAGATAAGACACTTTACAACATGGAAGGGGATGTTCCTGTAGGGTATTATACGATTCCATTAGGAAAAGCAGACGTAAAGCGAACAGGAACTGACTTAACTGTTGTAGCAATTGGAAAGCAAGTTCACACAGCCTTAACGGCTGCGGATCAACTTGCTGCAAAAGGAATTGAAATTGAAGTTATTGACCCTCGCAGTTTGTCACCACTTGATGAAGATACGATTCTTTCATCTGTTGAAAAAACAAATCGACTCATTATTATTGATGAAGCCAATCCAAGGTGCAGCATCGCCACTGATATCGCAGCACTCGTAGCGGATAAAGGGTTTGATACGCTTGATGCACCGATTAAAAAAATTACAGCACCACATACACCTGTACCATTTTCCCCACCACTTGAAGACCTTTATCTACCAACACCTGAGAAAGTGGTGAAGGTCGTATCGGAATTATTGGGGGATACAACACTTATTAATGTTTAATTTCACAGAAATGAAAGGAGCGAGGAAAATTGGCGGTAGAGGTCGTAATGCCCAAATTAGGTATGGCTATGAAGGAAGGAACCGTCTCGGCTTGGAATAAAAAAGTTGGAGATTCTGTAGAGAAAGGAGAATATATCGCCAGTATCAATTCAGAAAAAATTGAAATGGAAATCGAATCCCCTGCAGAAGGAGTCGTTTTAGATATTATCGTACCTGAGGGACAAGGAGTCCCTCCTGGTACCGTCATCTGTTATATCGGTCAGTCTGGTGAAAAAATTAACGATGTAGAACGAAACTTACAAGCAGCGAAAATAGAAACGGCTGTTACGGTAGCGGAAGAAAAAGAGCCGCAGCAATCATCCATTCAAAAAATTCGTAAGCATAAAGCTAAAATCTCCCCAGTAGCAAGGAAGATGGCAGAAGCAGCAAAGCTTGACATTGACAAGATTCAAGGAACAGGTCCCGGAGGCCGTATTACGAAAGAGGATGTCCAAAAAGTAATGGAAGAATCTGCTCTGAATACACGTGAAAAAATGGATGAAAACGAAACGAAAGATCGTCAAGTCCATAACGATCATCACATACAAAGAATTCCGGTATCTGGTATGAGGAAAGTGATAGCAGAGCGGATGCTGGGGAGCTTACAAACGAGTGCCCAATTAACTTTAACGATGAAGGCCGATGTAACAGATCTTCTTGCTATCCAAAATCAAGTAGGAGAAAGAGCACTAAAACATTATGATGTAAAACTGACTGTTACAGATTTTATTGCTCAAGCAGTTATTCTTTCTCTCAAGCGGCATAAAGAAATGAACAGTGCTTATATAGATGATCAAATACAGGTTTTTGATTCAATTCACCTTGGAATAGCAGTTTCCTTGGAAAAAGGGTTAGTCGTACCTGTTATTCATAATGCTGAAACTGCCTCATTAATCCAATTATCCAAAAAAGCAAAAGATGCTGCTCGTAAGGCACGGCAAGGACAACTTAGTACAGATGAGCTGAAAGGGTCAACGTTTACGATTAGTAACTTAGGAGCTTACGGGATTGAGCATTTTACTCCGATATTGAATCCACCGGAAACTGGAATTCTCGGAATTGGATCTGCCTATGATACACCGATTTATAAAGGGGAGGAATTACAAAGAAGGACGATACTGCCTCTTAATTTGACATTTGATCACCGTGTAGTGGATGGAGCACCTGCTGCCGAATTTTTACGCACCATTAAACAATATTTAGAAGAGCCAATTTTGCTTCTTTTTTCCGGTTCGTAAGCCGAGTAATCCCACAACCTCAAGGAAAGAAAACAGGTGGGGGAATTTGCTCTCAATTTTAAAATAAAAGAAAGTAATTACGACCAATGGTCTAAAGTGACTAACAGTTATGGATGAGAGATTGTACTGAATGAGGTTGAATTTTATAGAAAGAAGGTGGTGTTTTGACAACTATTGCCGTTATTGGAGGTGGACCAGCAGGATATGTGGCAGCCATTACGGCTGCCCACGAGGGACAACACGTTATTCTCATTAACGAAGGTTCATTAGGGGGAACATGCTTAAATGAGGGATGTATGCCAACCAAGTCATTGCTAGAAAGTGCTGAAATCTATGATACGGTCAAAAAAGCCGAACAGTTTGGTGTAAGCCTTTCATCCAACCATGTGGGAATTAATTGGAGTCAAGTTCAGCAACGTAAAAATAATATTGTTCAAACGCTTGTTCATGGGATCGATTATTTAATGAAGAAAAATAAAATTAAAGTAATGAAGGGCAAGGCTTTTTTTCAATCAGATGATCATTTATGCGTAACGAATCATGGCAGAGAGGAAGCCGTTGAAGCTGATCGGTTCATTATTGCTACAGGGTCAGAACCGATTAGCTTGCCATTTGCTCCTTTTGATGGAGAATGGGTTATCCATAGTGGGCATGCCATATCTCTAGGATCGATTCCTTCTTCCATGCTTATTGTAGGGGGAGGTGTCATCGGGTGTGAGTTTGCAAGCATTTTTAGCCGAATGGGAACGAACGTCACTGTTGTTGAAATGGCTGATCAAATTCTCCCTGGTGAAGACAAAGACATGGCCTCTTTACTACAAACAGAATTAGAAAAGGAAGGGGTAACGTTTTATACGTCTACAACTGTGAAAGGATTGGATTATGATCGAAAGAAGGCAATCTTTGAAAATCAAGATGGAATGAATGAACTTAAAGCTGATTATGTTTTAGTGTCAATAGGAAGAAGACCAAAGACGGAAAATTTAGGTTTAGAGAACACCGGAGTTGATTATTCGAAACAAGGGATTGTTGTGAATGAACAAATGCAAACAAGCATTCCTTATATATATGCATGCGGTGATGTAATCGGTGGAATTCAACTTGCACATGTCGCTTTTCATGAAGGAACGGTGGCGGCTTTAAATATTTGTGGTAAAGAGACGAGTGTAAACTATAAAGCCGTTCCTCGTTGCATCTATACATCACCTGAAATTGCAAGCGTCGGATTAACAGAAAAGCAAGCTAGAAACCATTACGGAAATGTTAGAGTCGGAGAATTTCCATTTGCAGCAAACGGCAAAGCTCTTATTGTTAATAAGTCAATTGGAAAAGTAAAAGTAATCATTGAACCTCAATATAATGAAATTGTTGGAATTTCAATTGTAGGCCCCCATGCCACTGAGTTAATCGGACAAGGCACCGTTATGCTACATACAGAAATGACCGTGGATGTAATGAGAGATTTTATTGCCGCTCATCCAACATTATCCGAGGCGATCCATGAAGCAATACTAAGCTCAGTTGGCCATCCTGTACATGTTTAGTAGAGTTACATGATCGTGATTTTCTAAGAGGAACCTGTTCGGGGTCTCCTCTTTTTATCGTATTAGACGAGAAGACCCTCACCTCAAATCTCTAATTAAGTAGGGATAGCTCAATAGGTTGAAAATAAAAAACTCGCTTTATAAGTTCCACATTAAGGACTTTAACATCATATTTTCGGAGATTGATGAAGAAACCATCCATTGAAGGAATCTTTCACTCTGTTGAAAGCGGTTTCTTTATCGACTATAATGATGGAAAAGCCTCGTAGTTTTTCCCCAGTCCTTTATTCTTTCTTTTTAATCACCATGAAATCAACTTCAACGTTCAAAATAATACGAATTTAGGAGGATGGAATGGTCGATACATCCTGTTATTTAACTATGTGGAAGCGCTTTGTAAGTGAAGGAGTGCTTGATGAATCCCGTCTAAATAAAAGAGTTGTGGAATCTTGGTATCGTTGCAAGAAAAAGGATGTAAATCCATACTTAAGTAAAGGAAGAGAAGTTTTATCTGAGAATTTGCTGGCTGTACAAAAGGAAAAGAATTCTTTATTTCTCAATAGCTCATTGCCTCATGTAAATAAAATGGAGGACATGGTTAAAGAATTAGGAATGATTGCCTTATTGATTGATCCGGAAGGGTATGTATTATCCTTGACAGGAAATCAAGGTGTTTTGCAGGATGCAGGGAAAATCAACTTCATTGAAGGGGTTCGATGGACAGAGGGAGAAGTTGGAACGAATGCGATTGGAACTGCGTTACAAATTAAAGAACCCATTATGATAAATGGAACGGAACATTTTTCTATCGCTTCACATGGTTGGAGTTGTTCAGCTGCCCCAATTCACAAAGATGATGGAACGCTTCTCGGTGTGATCGACGTGTCATGCCCGTTGAACCGCACCCATCCTTACATGCTTGGAATGGTCGCTACTATGGCACATGCTATTGAACAAGACTTAAGGGGTGTGGCACGCCAAAACGAATTAGAACTTGCTCAAAAAAGTATGGACTTAATTGAGACAAGCGAACTAGTTATAATTTGTAATAACGAAAAAAAGGTGGTTGCTGCAAGCCAGTTAGTCCGGTTAAAAATACGGAACTGTTTAGGCATGAAGGTTAACGAACTGTTACAATACGGATTTTCAATTCAAAAGGAATCGCCTCTTTATTCAGAGGTTCACAATTGTGTCATTGGTTCATCCTTACGATTGTCAGAAGAAATGGCCAATAACACAAACTACACATATATTCCTTCTGCGACTTCTAGAAATATTTATTTTGAAGGCGAGGTTGGTACGAGTGACTCTTTCCGCCACGTTTTAAATGACATTAAGAGGGTGGCTCCTACTGACGCCACTGTTTACATATTAGGGGAAACCGGAACAGGGAAAGAGCTTGTTGCAAAAGCGATTCATGAAAATAGTTCACGTAAGGACGGTCCGTTCATTGCGATTAATTGCGGAGCGATTCCGCAAGAATTGATGGAGAGTGAGCTGTTTGGATACGTGGAAGGTGCATTCACAGGTGCAAGGCGCCACGGATATAAAGGGAAATTTGAACAAGCAAACAACGGAACACTTTTTCTTGATGAGATTGGTGAAATACCTCCAAACATGCAGATTGCTCTTTTAAGAGTTTTACAAGAACGTAAAGTTATTCCGATTGGAGGGAAAAATGAGATTCCTATAAATGTCCGAGTCATTACGGCTACGCATCGAGACCTCTCTCTCCTAGTCAATGAAGGTACCTTTCGCAAAGATTTATACTATCGTCTTCATGTATACCCTATACACGTTCCGCCATTAAGGGAAAGAAAGGAAGATATTCCTTATTTTGTGCAATATTTTTGCCAAAAACATCAATGGCATATAGAGTGGCCAAATGAAT
This sequence comes from Bacillus sp. FJAT-47783, assembly GCF_022808615.1. Classification (GTDB taxonomy): domain Bacteria; phylum Bacillota; class Bacilli; order Bacillales; family Aeribacillaceae; genus Bacillus_BZ. The sequence continues at coordinate 21,408 of NZ_JAKZKS010000024.1, read as the reverse complement.
TTTTTAATAGACTTAAAAGCTATGATTGGCCTGGGAACATTCGTGAATTATTCAATGTATTGGAACGGATGAAAATTGTAGCTGCAGATTTAACGGAAGACAATCCAAACTTCTTGCATCTCTTGGACACCTACATTAAAGTAACTCCAACATTCAATGAAAAATTTGAAAAAACAGAGCTACAAGCTCCATCCACAATTCGGGAAAAAATCCAAAAAGATTTAATGATAGAGGCATTGCATAAAACAAAAGGGAATGTTACCTTAGCTGCAAAATTAATAGATATTCCAAGAAGCACATTTTATAAGCGGATGAAGAAATTTAATATATAAGAATTTCTTCTTAAAAAACAACACTAATAGCTGAAAATCCCGTCAGAAATCATTAATGTTTCTGACGGGATTTTTCTATTTGAGAAAATTTCGACTATTTTTTATTAATGGTCGTCCTTTGTTTCTTCCTGTAATTCCTCTTTCGCTTGATTATCTACCTTCTCTTCGCTTGTACTTGCTACTTCAGTACGAACGACTGTGTGTGTATTTCCTCGATTAGCTAAATCATTTAATAGCTTAGATAAATCAACACCTGTTAACTCTTTAAGAGGCTCCTGCAATTGAAGCATTGTATTCGTTACACTTTTTCCATAAGAGGTTACGCCTTCACCATTTCCTGTATCAATAATTTTAACAGATTCAATATTCGATAACGGTTTTGCGACTTTTTCAGCATATTCAGGCAACATGTCAATTAGTTTTTCAAGGATGACAACTTCACCATGTTTGGCAATCGCTTCAGCCAATTTCCGTTTCGCTTCCGCCTCGGCTTCACCGCGTTTTTGAATGACTTCCGCTTCTGCTAAACCTTGCTTCCGTTTAATTTCCGCTTGGGCAGCACCGTCAATTTCCGCTTTACGTGCTTCTGCTTCAGCGCGCTTTGTTGTTTCGTAATATTCCGCATCCGCTTTTGCTTTTCGAATTTCACTTTCTTGTTCTTCTAGTTTCACAGCATGCTCGCGTTCAAGCTTTTTAATTCGAAGCTCTTCTTCTTTCTTTTGAGCCATGAGCTTCAATTGCTCTTCTTGTACTTGCTTTTCTAATATGGATTTTTCTAGTTCATATGCTTGCTCGGATTTTGCGCGTGCACGTTCAGTCTCTTCTTTGATCGCGGCGTCTTTTAAATCTTTTTCTTTTTGGGACTGTGCAATTTCGATTTGACGCTTATATTCCTCTTCTTTTGCTTCTTGATCTGCTTTTGCTCGGTGAATGCGTGTTTCTTTGTCGCTATCTGCTTCTGCAATCTCTGCTTTTTTGCGGACTTGGGCAATACGTGGGCGCCCTAAATTCTCTAAATAGCCATTTTCAGGGTCAGCATCTCGTAAATCAGTAAGTCCTAAAGAAGTAATTTTAAAGCCCATTTCATCTAACTGTTGTTGGGCAATTTCTGTTACTTGCGCATTAAAGGCTTCACGGTCTTCATTAATTTCTTCAACCGTCATTTTCGATAAAATTGCGCGAAGGTTTGCACTTAACACTTCGCCAATTTCTGATTCGATTTCTGCCTGCTTTTTCCCTAAAAACTGTTCGGCATAAATGGCAATCCCTTTTAACGTATCGGCTACTTTTACCATCGCTACAGCATCTGCTACAATCGGAACACCACCGCTCGTATACACTTTCGGTGTCGTTAATTTTAATTGAAATGATGTTAAATCAATCGGGGTTGCGGTTTGATGCATGCGCAATAAATGTCCGCCGCCACGAATGATTTTTATCGCTCTACCTTCAGTGTCTGTAAAAATATTCGTCTCTTTGTTCGGATCGCCTAACTTCGGACCAGCAATAATAAGTGCTTGGTTGGATTTCGCCGTTTTATAACGTGTTTTCATAATGAACCACCAAACGACTGCGCCAATGACTACTAAAATAAAGAGTGGAATAAGAAAAAACAAAAACCCTAATGCTCCTAACATACATGTTCCTCCAATCAAACTTTAAATCTCTTTATATTGCCTCACCCAATGGGTGTGAACAATCATTCATCAGAACTTGTTGTCTCAATTTTCTTACAATACATTTACGAATAATAGGTTGAAAAAGTTTCATAAATTATGTTGGAGGGAGAAGCAGGGTTAAAATGATATTAGTAGAATATGAAATGATAATATATATCGATTTCTAAATCAGACTTTTGGCAGGGCTTCAGCCAAGATGAAAGGCTTGACGCTTTAAAAGCTATTGCCGCAAATGACTACGTTTTTGCCGTGAACGAAGCGGTGAATAACAAAATGGTGCATTATGCTGGCGTTATGACAGAGGCATCGGTACCAGAACTAGGAGAATCAAAGATTATCTATATTCCTAATGGGGAATACCTAGTTGTGAAAGGGGAAGGAAAGACGGCTGATGAATTGAATATAAACTTGCTGGCATTGCCTTTGGTCAAGTCTTGCCAGAAGTAAAGAATTTTGCCTATGTTGGTGGGCCAAATGCAACGGTTGTGATGGGGCAGCGAAACAGTTTAGTTTTTGGTGAAATGTGGCTTCCTGTTGTTAGGAAATAAAGAGATAATTGGAGGAATGAAAATGTCCTATATTGTTGATTTTAAAAATGTGTCTATGGTTGGTTTAGAGTCTTCACCTGTAGTAGAAGCGCTTGCTGGTTTACGTGCGAATGAAGCGCGTTACTTTATGAACAAATACAAGCATGAATTTACGGTTGTACCTGCTAACGAAAGCCAGGAGACACTTGATTATGTGAACCGAATTTTGAAAGAAGAGCGTGATATTGAGTTTGCGGCCAAACCTTTAGAAACTTCGCGTTTTCAAGTGGAAAATATCAAATTTTCCTACGTCTTTTATAAGGACGGTCTTGTGGTCAACGTCATGTATACGGTTGATGACCCAAAGAAGCGGGCCGTTGGTTTTAAGCTTTCTGAGGGGATGGAGGTACCAAAGGAGTTAGAAGGGAAGTTTAAGTTTGCTAGGCAAAAGTCTAAACTAGCTGGAACAATTCGTGGCTCGTTTTTTATGATTAAAAGAGAATATTAGAGTAGCAAAACCCGCACCCGAGTGGAGGAATCCAACCATTAATTGTACTTGATCATTTCTTTTTCTTCATTGATATTAGCGAAAGCTATTTTTCCTATTAAGGTATAAAATAGCTTTCACTAGCTTGAAAACCCAATGGATGCGGCTATTTTCCTTGGGACCTTCTACTTTACTAATAGGGTGTTAGGGGAGATAAGGAGAGCGATTTATTATGTGTTTACCAAGGGTTATGAGGTAATTAAGTAAATTCAGGACTAAGTACTTAGCCCATATTTTAATTATTCCTTTAAAGGGCGTTTTCCTTTATTTAACAAGGAAAAGTTCCTTAATTCAATTAAAAATCGAATTCATACGTATTCTGTAAGGATAAAAGGGTTATGAAGGTTATCACTTAAACTAAAGGACAATTTTCTGGAATTATGAATTTAAATAATTGAGTGTATAATCAGGATTAAAAAGACTTGAAAGAGGTAAACCAAGATGGAAGTAGAAATTGGATATTTTCCAAAATATTATTATAGTTCCGAGCCTGATGCTGGTGGTCATTTCCCGTTTGCCATAGAGGGAAATCCATTATATGTATTTTCAGTGGACGGTATTTATCTGCCTGAATGTAATGATAATTTTTTACCTTTATGGATGGAAAGTATTAAAGCATTTCCTATATATTTCTGTGTCGAAATTCCTTCATATTGGAAAGAGGGATATGAGGAGTTATGTCGGAAATGGAATATTAATTATAAATACTTGTCTAATAATCCTAAATTGTCCGTAACGGTTACTGTAATTCAGAATGTAATCCAATTTCGTGAGATTATCCCTATTTTTATTTCTATTGGCAGTGGTAATGACTTAGTTATTTGGTCAACAAATAAAGATTTTTTTCGTGTGGAAGAACGTCAATGGAAAGGTAATTGGGAAGGAAAGATTAGCGAAGCCGTGGTGGTAAAAATCGATAAGAATATAAGCGTATTCTGGATAGGGTATGACGGACATAGTATTGTTGTACTTTCAAACAACCCGAATTTTTCTACTTATGAAACTATCTGTGAAACCTTCCCTGCTTTTGTTAAGCCGACAAAAAGCGAATACGAATAGACATATTTATTATTAAACTAACTGGCTGGATATTTAATAAGGTCAATTATCATGGTATCGTTGAAGTTGACGAGACCTATTTCCTATACTCTCAAAAAGGATAATGAGGCATTTCTGAACGAAAACCTCGAAAGCGTGGAGGAAAATCTAAACATAGAGGTATTAGTCACGAACAGGTATGTGTTCTTGTTGCCAGAGACCGTACAAAAGCAACTGTTTCAAAGGTTGCTTGTATGGGGCGTGTTGTCAAATCTAAAGTTGATAGTATGATTGGTTCAAAACTAACATTTGAAAATGTACTTGTAACAGATGCGTGGAGGGCTTATATGACGTCTCATAAGCCCCGGAATGAACTTGGACAATAAGAGTAATATCTTTTATACTACTTAATGTACCAAGGAGGCTGACATCATGACACGAACAAAACACTCAAAAGAATTTAAACTACAAGTAATCAAAGAGGCTTTGGAGACTGGAAATAAGTCTCTAGTAGCCCGACGATATAGTCTAAATCCAAACATGGTAAGTCGCTGGTGTAGTGAATATAAAAATGGTAAATACGGAGAGGTAAATATTGATGTTTTACCTGATTTTGATGCGAAAGAGTTGTCAAAAGAAAACGAAAAGCTAAAGACATTACTGGGTGAAAAAGACCTTGAAATCGCGATATTACGAGATCTTATAAAAAAGAAAAACCCTCACTTACTGAAAAACTTGAAGTAGCTGAGGCATGGATTCAAAAAGGCTACCCTGTATCAAAGGTGCTAAAAATCATCGGGATTCATCGTTCCACCTACTACTATCAGAAGAAGTACCGTGTGGAAGAGAAAAAAGTAAGTGAGGGACGTCCAGCACCAGGTTATTCCTTCAAAGAGGACGGTCAAAAAATTTCAGATGAGCAGATCAAGGAATTTTTGTTGGAGGAGATTGCCGGTGATGGCTATAACTATGGTTACCGCAAGCTCACCCAAGTGATTCGACGAAAATACAAGCTCAAAATTAACAAGAAAAAAGTATACCGATTATGCAAAGAATTAGGCATTTTACGTCCTCAACGCCAAAAGAAAGTTTCACATCCTAGAAAACTGGCACGAAATCGGATCATAACCAGCTCCAATCAATTGTGGGAGGCGGACATAAAATACGGATTTATTGAAGGGGAAGACCGCCATTTCTTTGTCATGTCTATCATTGATGTCTATGATCGTGGAATTGTCGACTATCATATTGGTCTAAGTTGTACGGGGAGTGATGTCAAACAAGCGATGCAGCGAGCGTTATTCAAGCGTCAACAATTCGACAAACTGGAAAAACCTGTGATTCGAACGGATAATGGGCCACAGTTTATTTCCCATACCTTCCAGAAGTTTTGTGAAAGTATCAAATTGGAGCACGAAAGAATTCCGCCTAAAACACCGAATTTAAATGCTCATATTGAATCATTCCACCGAATATTTGAGGATGACTGTTTATCAAGATGGCAATTTGAGACGTATGCAGAGGCCTATAAAGTCGTAACGGAGTTTATGGAATTTTATAACGAAAGACGCATGCATTCTAGTATTCTAGACTTATCACCTATGGAATTTTACGAAAAACACAAGAAGCAGAACGTTGAAATCAAAGAGATTCGGGTTTAACCCCCCTTCTATTTTTTCTTCCTTTTTGTCCCGAAAAGGTAAAAAGCTATTTCTGGAGTGGAATCAAGGGCGACGATAGTCGGGCGAAGCCTTTACCCTTGATGGAATGGAAGAAATGGCTAAACTATGAAAAAGGACAAAAGGAAAAGAAATTTAACGTATTTTTAAGAAAAAGCTAGATTAAGAGAAATATTGTCCAAAATACGGGGGTTAATCCGACGTATGCAATTTGAAATGAAGGATACTTATGATAGTTTGTGCATGTCAAAATTTAACTTATTGTAATTGAATAGGAGGTTGCTTATGTCTGAAATTACATTTTTAGCCTCATCCAAACCTTTTATAATACCTGATGAAATTGAAGACTATAACAATCGCACTGTCTTTGAACGAATGGAAGACTTTATTAGGTTATGGGTAAATGAAGTTGATACATTTGGATGGAGGAAATATGTAGCGGGACTCTTTACAATGCCATACATTTATGAAATTTCTGGTGCTGGTAATAAATTATTCTTATTATATCTTGAAAAATATATGGAAACAGGAGATGTATTGGAACTATTATACATTCCTAATCAACACGACTTTGACTATTACCAGAGAAGATTGATGGAAGCCCCCAAACCAATTTTTATTAACGTTGAAAGTTTAACTTATCAAAATAAATATGGAACTTATCAGTTAAACCCTAAAAAATGGGTAGAAGAGTTGAGTCATAAAAAATATTTAACAGAATTTGGAGTGACAACTATTGTTAAATATTAATAGTTGCACTTTAAAAGGAATTGGGAAACCTTACTCTTAATGGGTTTCCCTAAAATATTGTTAAAAATCAACATTAAAGTTTAACAGAGCCTAATAATAAAAAAGAAGTGATATTTCATTTTTACATAAACTTATAAAGTAGTACAAAAGAATAAAAATGTGAAAGTAAAAAATGAAGAATGGAAGGTGAAAAGATGTCATTAGAAACACTTATAGAAGCTGCAAAAAAGTATACACTAGATGAAGAATATATAAGAGATTCTGAAGAAAAACGTCAACAATTTATTAAACGGTTCCCTATCGAGTCATTACCAGAAATGACCATTGAAGAGTATGCTGATACGTCAACAAGAGATTCATTCATTTATTGGTTAGAGCATAAAGAAATTCTCGGTGGTATAGGTGGAGGAAACGCCTCAAAGTTCGGGATCTATCGGAGCGGTAGCGGAGAATATTGCATGGGTGCAGCTTCCAAAAAGAAAAGCATATTTGGGGAAGAGCTTCAAAGCGAATTTCATAAATTGCGAGATCAAATCGTCATGAATTTACGACTTGCGGCTGAAGGGAAAATAGAAGAAATTTCAATTGAGCAATTAATAGTGTGGCCGATGGTGATGTTAAAAATCTTAAACATTTACTATCCTGAACAGTTTTTCAATGTTTATGCCAGGAAAGTATTAGACCCATTAGGAAATGATTTAGAACTTCCAAGTGAACTGCTTAATCAACGGCCGAAGAATTATATTTTATTGCAACATTTAGAATATAAAAAACTGAGAGAGCTTGAACCATTTAAGGATTGGCATTATGTGAAGCTAAGTGAATTTATCTGGAACCGTTATGGCCTTGCCGGTCAAACAAGCCATTGGCTAGTTGAATATCAGTATGAAAATCGAAGCTATTTATCTTCTTTTTTAAAAAAGGGAATCATTTCATTACCGGTTGTTAATAGAGACCTATCCAGCAATATTGCAAGCAATGATTTAAATGATATTTTAGAAGAAGTGAAGGATGAAAAAGAGAAAGAAGCACTTGTATCCTTTTTAAAAATGGAAAAAGGTGATGTGGTCGGAATAAAAACAACCTATTCAGAACGTCAAGATGATGGCAGCTTAAAATACATATTACGAATTGATGCAATTGGCAAACTAAAAAGAAGGGCTGTCGATGGATATGAGTATGATGAAATTTTAGGTCATACTGTACCTGTTGAATGGGTAGATCAGGAGAAAAGGATCATTCCAGGATATGGGGGGTTTCGCAATCATATCCATGAAATCAAAAAGAAAAGTTATATTAAAGTAATATTTAATAAACTGAAGCCGGAAGTGGGAGCAGGGCAACCTGAACCAAAACTTATTTCAATAAATGACCATCAACGACCTTTAAATGTTATTTACTATGGACCACCAGGAACAGGAAAAACCTACAGTATAGCTAAACATGTCGTTGAAATCATTGAAAGTACCCAAGAAGAAATTGATGTGAAAAAGCATTACAAGGAATTGCAAAAACAGGGGCAAGTTCAGTTCGTTACGTTCCATCAAAGCTTTTCCTATGAAGACTTCATAGAAGGACTGAGGTCAGATGGTAAAGGCGGCTTCAAACCGAAAGACGGAGCATTGAAACGAATTGCAATCAATGCCATGTACCAAGGAATTAAACAAAAGATACATGCTGATCGCTACATAGACAAAAAGAAAGAAGTGTTAAAGGCTTTAACTGAAAAGGATGCCTTTGATTTCTCTAAGGCTCCTCGTTATGTCGTTGTCATTGATGAAATTAATCGAGCAAATATGTCAAAAGTATTCGGAGAATTAATTACTTTGCTTGAAGATGACAAACGGCTAACAACCGAAAATGAAATCAGGCTTCAATTGCCTTATTCCAAGGAAATCTTCTCTCTTCCGCCAAATCTCTATATTATCGGAACAATGAATACGGCGGATCGCTCTATCTCACTATTAGATACTGCTTTAAGACGTAGATTCGTATTTGAAGAAATGATGCCAAAACCATCCCTTCTGCAACCAATCGAAAACATTGATTTACCGAGCCTTTTAGATAAAATCAATAAGCGAATTGAAGTGTTGTATGATCGTGATCATACAATCGGACATGCATACTTTATGAATGCAGAAACTGAAGAAGATGTATATACCATTCTTTTAAATAAGATCGTACCTTTACTCCAAGAATATTTTTATGATGATTGGGAAAAAATTGGGCTTGTACTTGGAGGAATTGGCAACTCAGAAGAGGAAGCCTGCATCTTATACCGTGAAGAAATTAGTTTAAATGGTCTATTTAAAGATTCATCGGTGCTTACGGATCTCCCAATAAAATATCGATTGAAAAAAAACATTAAACTTCAAGATGTACAAAGGATTTATGAATAATGAAAACCATTACCATTCGTGAAGCTTACGATTGGCTACATCTTGGAGAACATATTAATCAAACAGAATGGGACGAAATTCTCCTTTATATACAAGGAAGATATATGTCTTTTGTTGAAATCGGGTATGGAAAAATTCGCTGGATTAATCTAGTCGGAGTGATTCAACTTTCTACAGTGAGAATTGAAATTTTGCCTAAACTATCAATCGATCAGACGAGCGAAGAAAACAATCGAGAAGCTCTCTTGAACATGTTAAATGTAACAAAAAATCTCCCTGTTTCACTCAATGAATCAACCTTAAGCGAGCTGGCAAAAGCAGATTTGCTGCACATCTTTGCACAAGTTTATATTCAACTCTTATTAAAAGAAGTTAGACGAGGAGTTTTTAAGGAGTATAAACTGAAGCAAGAAAACAGTTTAACACTTAAAGGTCGATTTCTATTGGATGAACATGTTAAGCGGAATGCCTTTCAACCGGTAAAGGCTTATTGTGAATTTGATGAGCTCCAAGAGGATGTGTTATTGAATCAAATTTTAAAAAGAGCATTAAAAGTGATGTTACCATACTTAACAAAAGGTTCATTAAAGACGGAAACACTTTATTTAATGGATACTTTTCAACATGTAACAGACGTACAGATTCAAAAAAATCAATTGGACAACGTAACATTCCATCGGCAAAATCGTCGCTTTGAGCAAGTATTTAACCTTGCGAAGATGATTTTATCGAATGATATGATGACGTCTAAATTCAGCAACCAAAAAAGCTTTTCCTTACTGTTTGAAATGAATCAGCTTTTTGAATATTATATCGAATCTGCATTCCGTTTTGTTGCACATGGAAGAGATATAGAAGTTCAAACACAGCATGATAAAAAGAGACTACTTATAAATGTCCATTCCGGTCAGGAAAACATTAAGCTGAAGCCCGACTTTGTGATTACAAGAAAGGGAGCTCAAATGATTGTCGACACAAAATGGAAAAGCATCATTCATAAAGGTCGACTCCAATACCAACAAAGCGACTTATATCAAATGTATGCCTATATAACCTCCTACGAAGCTTCGGACAAATGTGTGCTCCTTTATCCAAAAACAGAGGAGGCTCATTTCCCAAAATGGCAAGTGCCTAAGCAGGAGAAATATATTGAAATTTTTACAGTTAGATTAAGTAGTTTGAGAGAAACAATGGATGATTTAGTAATACTTTTAGAGTGAAGTACTTAAATACACTTTGTCAGATACATTAATGCTACTCTAGGATTGCCTACCAGTGTGAAAAAGTATTAGCCCCATTTTTTAATAGTGATGGACCAGCTTGCAATGATTGTGGACACCATTCTTGAATAAGATGGTGTCTTTTTAAAATAGATACAGATAACGGAATAAGAATTAAGGGTTTCGCACCTAACAAAGGTATCATGCTCGTCTCTCCATATAAAGTCGACTTAAGTGTGCTAATAAAAAATTCACAATCTTTAAGTGTCTCCGTTTTTGGTTGTCGTGTGAATCAATTTTCATGTGATATACGACCTTGGATGCCCCTTTTTGTAATCTTGGCCTTAATAATCATTATATTGTGTCTCCGTTTTTTAGTTGCAAATAGGCTGAAGAGCCCAACAACAGACATAACCTGCAAATTTAGGGACGAGATCCTGTATTCCTAGGTGGAAACTGTATTTTTGGTACTTATAATGTAACCATATCAGACATCTGATCTAACTCCAAAGGCAAAAAAGCATATTCCCCGTCCTTAATAATCTCTCGTTTACGAATTGGAATTGGATGTTTAAAAATCGGCCCATCTATGACTGTTGTATGGAATTCTCCACCTTCTCCGCATGGGTCAATACCTCGAGCTTCAAGCTCCTTTACGTATTCATGCGTTAACGTTCGCCCTAAATCGTCTTCTCGCATTCCTAATGATAAATTAACAGTTACAATTAACGTGACAAATCCTAGATTTATGAACTCTTCAACAGTTTCACGATGATTCATTTCCCATAAAGGCATCCCAAGCTTTAATCCAGCATTCTTCGTAACTTTTTCATGCCAACAGCCATGAGCAGGCATATCGAGGTCACCAGTTACTAACACTTCTGCTCCTTGATTTTTTGCTTTTTCTAGAAGTTGCATAAATACTTTTTCATAATCTGTCCAACTTGCAGCTGCAGTATATACGGGTAAACCTATAGATTTAGCTTGGGCACGTATAAGCTCCGGAGGCATTCCGTGGGATCTGGAACGTTTTCCTTCTTCTTCTAGCATAACAATCAATCCAACTGCTTCTCCAACCTTTGCTGCTTTATATAAAGCTAAGACACTATCCTTTCCTCCGCTAAAAGAAGTTATAAATTTGCGCCCGCGAGCACCATTTTTCCAATCCGTTAAATCGGCCATTCATATTCTCCCCTTTATGTTTTTTTAGGATTATTCTATCACGATTGAGATTAGAGCTGGAAGCATTATACATTATGCAAAAGAAAAAGGGCAGCATTTCGCTGGCCCTAAAAACCTAGTTCGTGATTAAATTGATAAAAACAATGACAATACTGATTGGCACAAGCCATTTCATCAGCCATCTCCACACTGCGTAAAAGGTTGGATTTAGATTACCTGCAAGTGAAAATTCTTGTTTTACAAGCTCCCTATCCATTTTGTGAACAATGAAAAGAGCGATTAAAATACTACCAATTGGAAGGAGTAGATTACTAACTAAATAGTCTGTTAAGTCAAAGACGGTTTTATCGAATAGCTGAAAGTTTGCAAGTGTACTAAAGGAAAGTGCAGCCGGTATTCCAGCGATAAACACGACAAGACCGGATGTCCAAGTAACTTTCGGACGCGATCGCTTCCCATCTGCTGTAAAAGCAGAAACGATAATTTCGAGTAAACTAAACGCACTTGTCAAGGTTGCAAATAAGAATAATAGTAAAAACAAGCTTAAAAACAATTCACCGAACGGCATTTGACTAAATACAGTTGGAAGTACAATAAATAAAAGTCCAGGTCCTTCAGCTGGTTCAAGCCCAAACGAGAAGACAGCTGGGAAAATGGCTAGACCAGCAAGTAGTGAAACGAAGATGTTCATAAATACGACCCAACCGGCAGATTTCGGGATGCTGACGTCTTTTTTCAAATAGGAGCTATATGTGACCATACATGAAAAACCGACAGCTAAAGCGAAAAAGGACTGGCCAAGTGCATAAAGAATCGCTTCACTTGTAATATTTTCAAAGCTTGGGGTTAAGAAGAAGCGAACACCTTCCATCGCCCCGTCTAATGTGAGTGAACGTACGACTAAAATGATAAAAAATAGAAATAAAAGCGGCATTAAGTATTTGTTTGCCCGTTCAATTCCGTTTTGAATCCCGAAAGATAACACGATAATATTAATTAGCAAAAAAAGGAATAATCCTAAAAATGTAATGGATGGACTAGACGTAATTGCTCCAAATAAATCTGGATAGCTAGCCCCGTTCTGAATAATCATACCGGGAATCGATAATCCAGTATAAATAAGAACCCAACCGCCGACAACGCTATAAAAGGATAAGAGTAAAAAGCATCCGAGGACCCCGAGTCGTCCTACCCATACCCAAAGTGTATTCGGCGCTAATTTTTGATAAGCGCTAATCGCTTCTTTTCCGGCACCTCGTCCGATTATAAACTCAGAAATGAGCATTGGCAGGCCGATTAATAAAGTGAAGGCAATGAAGATAAGAAAAAAGGCACCTCCACCACTCATACCCGTTACATAAGGGAACTTCCAAATGGCACCGAGACCAATGGCGGCACCTGCTGAGGAAAGAATAAATCCAATTCTAGAGGACCACTGATCGTTTCTCCCATCCAATCCTTTCAAACCCCTTTACTAAGTTTTTGTAATAAAGTGAAGACTTGTTAAAGTGTTAAAGTCTATACGGAAAAACCAACGACAATTCTATTTAACCAAGCTGTTCGGAAGTTTTTAAGAATCAACTTCAAAACAGCTTGTCTTATTGACATGTTGCTACCTTAAAGAAATCGTCTCCTACAACTAGTTACAAACTATATCACAATTTTGTGCGAATGTCCCATAATTCAGGGAAGAAACTATGATCAAGTACCTTCTTTAAATAGGTAACGCCTGAAGATCCACCTGTTCCCATTTTGTGTCCAATAATACGTTCAACCGTTTTCATATGACGGAAGCGCCATTGTTGAATCCAATCTTCGATATCGATTAGCTTTTCGGCAAGTTGATACAAGCTCCAATATTTCTCTACATCTTTATACACGCTAAGCCACGCTGATTCAATCGATGGGTGACCTTTATAAGGCTTCGTGTAATCTCGCTCGATGAACTCTTTTGGAATGTCAAAACCTGCTTTTGCCAGTTGTTTGATCGCAACATCGTAAATGCTTGGTGCTTCATATGCTTTTTGTAACTCTTTTAACAGCTTTGCGTCCTTTTCATAAATTTTAAGGACATGCTCGGATTTATACCCTAAAGCGAATTCAATCATGCGATATTGATACGATTGGAATCCTGATGCTTGACCGAGTTTATCACGGAACTCCATATATTCAGAAGGAGTAAGGGTTGACAGAACGTCCCAAGCTGAAATAATTTGCGACTGAATTTTGGATACACGGGCAAGCATTTTAAAGGCAGGATCCAAGTCATCTTTTTCAATTCGTTGAATCGCTTCACGTAATTCATGGAGAATTTGTTTCATCCATAGCTCGCTCACTTGATGAATGATAATAAATAACATTTCATCATGGTGGTCGGAAAGCCGATTTTGTCCGGATAAAATTTTGTCTAAACTTAAATATTCACCGTATGTCATTCGATTTTTAAAATCTGTTTGAATACCGCTCTCTTTTTCCATTTCTGAAAGATGCTTACTCATTATTGATCCTCCATTTCAATTTAAGTTTATTGGCTTTTATCATCTATTCGTCTTACAACAGCTCGAACGGGACTTCCATCTGCTCCTTGAATGGCAAGAGGAAGAGCAATGAATTCATAGCTTCCCGGTTCAATGTGGTGTAAAACGAGGTTTTCTACTATAACGATTCCATGCTTATGAAGGGCATGGTGTGTTTCCATGTCTTTACTATCCAATGGATCAACAGAAGGGATGTCAACACCGAGCAGCTTAATGCCTTGCTCTTGTAAAAACGGTGCGAGATCAGGCAGTAAGTGTGGTACTTTCTTTGGAAATGTGTTTGGAACTGGTTGTAACGTTGTTCTTAGCAATAACCGTTCTGCCCCATTAAAGGGCACATGTTTTAATTGATCCGGTCCAATGGCTTCAAAGTTTGAAACATCAATCATCATCGCTTTTCCAATAAATCCATTCACATCTAAATCAATAATTTTTTCCCCGTTGTCATCAAAATGAAACGGTGCATCAACATGTGTACCGGTATGCAAGCTTGTTGTGATTTTCCCGATATTGACAGAGCCGGTGTCCGCTTTTGAAAAAGCCACTTCATACGTAAACGGTGTGTCTCCAGGCCAGTGGGCCATTTGATTGTGTAGTACTTGTGAAATGTCGATCCACATAGCTAGGCCACCACATCTCGTTTATTTTCATATTTTTTATAGTGTTTATGCTTCATAATGTCTTTTAATGTTTGCACTGTTTGCCACACTTCTTCAAACGTGTTGTAAAGAGCTACAGGTGCAAGGCGTATTCCATTTGGTGCACGGAAATCTGGAATAATATTCGCATCCTTTAATGCTTTGCAAATACGCGCTGCTTCTTGATGTTCGAGGAAGATGTGACCACCGCGCTGTTTGTCATCAAGAGGATGGCCAATTGTAAATTCATATTCCTTCAACTCTTGTAAAACTAAATCTGTCATAAATTGTGTTAATTGAAGAGACTTTTTTCGAATGTTTTCAATTCCCGCCTCTTCAAATAGTTCAAGCGATCCAATTAATGGTGCAACACTTAAAAGGTGTGGTGTTCCAATTTGGAAGGCACCAGCATGATCCGCAGGTGTTAGCGTATGTTCCATATCGAATTGCTTATCTTTACTTGAACTAAACCAACCGGCAAGTCCTGGTTTTTTACCGAAATGCTTTTTATTGACGTAAAGAGCCGCGACACTACCCGGGCCGCCATTTAAATGCTTATACGTACACCAAAAGGCAAAGTCTACGTCCCATTCACTTAAATTGTGAGGAATCGAACCGATCGAATGACATAAATCAAAGCCGATTAAAATGTCACGTTTATGTGCTTCCTCTGTTAAACGTTTTATGTCTAATAGTTGCCCACTTCGGTATAGCACGCTTGGTAGGACAATGAGGGCGATATCATCTGTCATCGCTTCGATAATGTCTTCTTCATGAAGTGTTTGTCCATCTCGACTTTTCACGCGAACGAGATGCTCGGAATAGTCAAGGCCTTTCAGTTCAATTTGACTTTGCAGTGCATAAATATCGGAAGGGAAGTTTAGTTCATCCGCTAAAATTTTTGTCTTCTTCCCAATAGGCTTGTAGAAGGTGGAAACTAATTGATGTAAGTTCACAGTCGTGGAACCGCTTACAATAACTTCATCACGTTCAGCACCAACGAGTGGAGCCATCTTTTCCCCAAGCGATTCAGATAAGAAAAACCAAGGATGCTCTCCTTTCGTCCAACCGTCAATTCCATACGACTTCCAAGAATTTAAGACGGAGAGAAGAGATTGTTCTGCTCGTTTCGATAATAAGCCGAGCGAGTTTCCGTCTAAATAAATAGTGCCTTCTTGGATATAAAATTCATTTCTGAAGGCGGATAGCTCATCCTTTTGATCTAATTGAATGGCGTCCTCACGCGTCAAGCTCATTTTTTTCACCCCAACACAAATATTCTGGATTTTTCTAATAGTTTAACTATAAATATTGATTGACATTATGTCAATGATATAATGTCAGTAAATGAGAATAATAGGAGAAGATGTAGATGGATGCCGAACAGTTATCACCTCGTCAAAAGCAAGCAATAAAGACGAGACAAAAGTTATTAGATGCCGGTCTTAAAGTTTTTTTAGAGCAAGGCTTTCAAAAGACAACGATTTCACAAATTATTAAAGAAGCGAAAACGGGATACGGAACCGCTTACGTTTATTTTCAAAATAAAGATGAAATATTTATAGAATTAATGGAGCATGTCATGAAAACATTCTACGAGGTGGCTGATCTCCCATTTGAACCTTCGACAAAAGAAGAAGCTTTTCAAATGATTCAACGTCAAGTTCAGCTTTTTCTAGAGCTTGGGATCAAAGAACGTCAAATGATGAAAGTTATGAAGGAAGCGATTGGATGTTCAGCCGTCGTCGAACAAAAGTGGATCAAGATTCGCGATCGCTTTATCCAATCAATTACAAAGGATGTTCAACATGTTCAAGAAAAGGGATTAGCAAAACCGGCATTGAACCCAACCCTCGTTGCGAGAACATGGTTTTATGCAAACGAAATGTTCATGTGGGAGCTTGTGGAAAAGGAGAACTTTACAATTGATGAGATTGTTTATCATTTAACGAGCCTTTATACAGGAGGGCTCTATTGACGTATGACACGTTTTGCACCAATGTAAAGCTTTCGCCAATTTTCTGTAAAGGACGACACTTTTACTTTTTTCCCTTTCGGATACGTATGAATCATTTTGCCCTCACCTAAATAAATGGCTACATGTCCAATGCGGTCAATACCATGAAGGTTCTGCCGTTTTTTTGTTGTGAAAAAAAGAAGATCGCACAACGATATTTTATCAATGGGAACAAAAGTCCCTATTTGGAATTGTTGTCGTGAGTTTCGGGGTAAATAGACTCCGCATTGACCATATACATACTGGGTAAAGGAGCTGCAATCAAATGTATCCGTTTCGTATGGTTTTGCGTTAAACTGATACGGCGTTCCAAGGAATGAAGAAGCGGTAGAAAGAATACACCTTTTAAGCATACGTTTCACCTCATACCAAGATATACTATATATAATGAGTGTTTTTATTCAATTGCTTGGACAAACATCTGCTATACTAATAAATTAGAAACGACTAGAAAAGGTAGGAAGTTAGATGAGTATTTTATTAGTAGAAAACTTATATAAAACGTACGGTGAAAAAGTGTTATTTGATTATATCTCTTTTGCCATATCGGAAAAAGAACGGATCGGTCTCATCGGTGCAAATGGTACGGGGAAATCGACATTATTAAAAGTACTAGCGAATATCGAATCCGTTGAAGAGGGAACGAAAACACATTCCAACAACATGAGAATTGAATATTTAGCGCAAGAGCCTGAATTAGATCCAAGCTTAACGGTGATTGATACGATTTACTATGGAGACTCAGACGTCATGAAAACGATGCGTTCCTATGAAAAGGCGCTAGCTGAACTTGAACGTTATCCTGAGGATGTGAAAAAACAAGAAGCGCTTTTTCGCATCCAACAGCAAATGGACGCGTTAGGAGCATGGGAAGCGAATACAGTCGCCAAAACGATTTTAACTCGCTTAGGCATTACGAATTTTACTCAAACGGTTGAGCATTTATCAGGCGGACAAAAGAAAAGGGTTGCGATTGCGCGTTCATTAATCCAACCAGCGGATTTGCTCATATTAGATGAACCAACAAACCATTTAGACAATGAAGTGATTGAATGGTTAGAAGGATATTTAGCCCAATACAAAGGTTCGATCTTAATGGTCACGCATGATCGTTACTTTTTAAATCGGGTGACGAACCGAATTTTTGAGTTAGATAAAGGAAATCTGTATACGTATGACGGAAACTATGAAATGTTCTTAGAGAAAAAAGCGGAGCGAGAAACGGTAGCGGTACAAAATGAGCTGAAGCGCCAAAACATTTTACGTCGTGAGCTCGCATGGCTTCGCCGCGGGGCGAAAGCAAGAACGACAAAGCAAAAAGCACGCATTGATCGAATCGAAAAGCTTCAAGAAGATAAAAATGTTGTCACACAAGGTGAGCTCGACTTTGCGATTGGTTCAAAGCGTCTCGGTAAAAAAGTGATTGAAGTAGAAGGGATTTCAAAGGCGTATAACAGCCAAAAGCTTGTCGACCAATTCAGCTATTTACTGACACCGGGTGAGCGCCTTGGCATTATTGGACCAAATGGCACGGGGAAATCAACGTTATTAAATATGTTAGCAGGAAGAATTGAACCAGATGCTGGAGCGATCGATATTGGAGAAACGGTCTCGATTGGGTACTATACGCAAGGACATGAAGAAATGAACGAGAATTTGCGTGTCGTGGAGTATATAAAAGAAGTGGCAGAGGTTGTTAAAACAGTGGATGGAGAGATCATTACAGCTGAACAAATGCTTGAGCGATTTTTATTTCCTCGTTCCCATCAATGGACCTATATTCGCAAGCTTTCAGGTGGAGAGCGCAGACGACTTTATTTATTACGCGTGTTAATGGCCGAGCCAAATGTCCTTTTTCTAGATGAGCCGACAAATGACCTTGATACCGAAACATTAGGGGTACTAGAGGATTATTTAGACCAATTTCCAGGTGTCGTCGTCACCGTATCCCATGACCGTTACTTTTTAGATCGGGTTGTCGATCACTTGCTTGTATTTGAAGGAAACGGTATGATAAGCCGGTTCCAAGGAAGCTATTCGGACTATTTGGAAATGAAAAAGCAACAAGAGCAACTGAAAGAAAAACCTGTTCAAAAGGAACCACAAAAGAAAGAGCGTCGCAAAAAGCTATCATACAAAGAGCAGAAAGAATGGGAAGGTATCGAGGACCGCATCGAAGCATTGGAAAGTAAAAAAGAGCAACTAGATAAAGAAATTGCAGCAGCTGGAAGTGACTTCGAACGAATTCAATCGTTGTTTGAGGAACAAAAAGCGGTTGAAGAAGAACTAGAACAAGCGATGGAGCGTTGGACGGAGCTATCCCTCCTTATTGAAGAAATAGAAAAAGCAAATTCTTAAATTTCGACAATTATTTTCGGGGAAATATGATATTTTACGAGAAAATTTTTAAATATGTTTATACAATTGGTAAAACCCACAGAATCAAAATGATTTGTGGGTTTTACCATTCTTACAGTCAACGTTATGTGACAAAATGCATTTAAGCGAGTGTTCTAATAAGTTCTTCTACTAAAGGAATTACTCCACCTAAAAATTTTAAAATTGCTAATGCGATTGCCATAACTTTCAACCTCCTTTAGTTTTCAGAAAATTTCATCTCTATGTTGTTATTTTATTTTAAAATAGTAATATGATCAACCGTTTTTTGATCATTTTGGTATAGGTAAATCGTAATGTGTTAAGGTTTTTAGGAAAAGGTTATGATGAGACTACGATCTGTCAGGGTCGATTTATCTATATTGAAATAATATGAACGGTTTATTTTATTAAATGTGTTCTCGAACTTATAGGTCATTTGTCACCTGTTTTAGGAAATATATTTGATAATTGATCTCAATTGCTTATTTTATTAGGGGCTCTAATTTTTGATTGATCGTTTAAACTAGACTCATATAAACCGAGATGCTATTTTGCGGAGAGTATTGAATAGGTGATCAAAAAGGCTGTCAAAATGAACATCAAATCTATCAAGGTAATGACCTAGCGAATGGTTTCCTATCTGGATTTATTGATAGAATATGGAGAACTAAACAAAGGTTTGCGATTTACAGGCAGGAGAAGAATAACCGAATCATGTTTGGGGAAATTACCTTTGAGGTGATTCGATGGAAAAGAAAAAATATACAGTTGTCGGTACGGATATTGAGGAAGTAAAAAGGAAAAATGCACAGTCTGGTCTCTCCTATAAAGAAGTGTTTGAAAAACTTGCAAAAGACTATAACAAAAACACTCATCAATAATAACCGTGTTTGATGAAAACACAAACAGGTGAGCGATTACTATCTAGTGCTCACCTGTTCGTTTTTTTCGTACGTTCTGATGTTTTATCAATTACCCACCAAAGAAAAGATCTAATACGTTGGATCCTAAAGAAGCTTCTTTGTTATAAAACTCCGAATATCCGCAGTTTTTGCAATAAATGACTAAAAATTGATTGGTTTGAATATCAAACATTTTCGATAAGCCTGTTCCAGTAGTGGAAATCTCCTTTGAACCAGCCTCTGTACATCCACATTTTATACAACCTTTTTTTGTTTCACTCATTGTGAACGCCTCCCTTAATGGTATTACGTTTGGATCGTTTAAAAGTTTCATCTGTTCTTGATGTGTTGTAGTTGGCATTCGATGTGTTATCGTCTAACCTATTATGTAGGTGATGCTATGGAACTTTTAGATTGGGGTTACACAAGAAGATACAATATTAAAGCGTATTTCTCAAAGTTTCCAAATTCTCTCGTTATTTTTAGACAAATTACAGATTACTATTTTGTTTATCAAGTCAAATGGTCAGATTTAGATCCCGTTGTGAATCGAGAAGACTTAGAAGAGATGGAGTTGCTCATTAATCAAGTGCTTGGGATGGAAGAGGCATATTTGAAGCGGAAGAGTAAAGTGTAATTGGATATGATGTTTGTTTAATGGTTTGGACTTTGACGGTTTTTATTCATCCGATTGGTCTATAGCTAAATTGATGTATGGAAGTGTTAGTTTTAAATGATGTTGACATTATGATTTCATCTAATTCTTACTTTCCGGATGATGTAGGTGCGTTATTGGATGAGGCGAGGATCAACTGAAGAAATCTGGATTTAGTCAAGTTTTGACAATTGATTAAAGGGGGAGAAGGGGGTTGGATAGTTTTGTCTTTTTAATGTAATCTATGTATAACGTTAGTGTTGGATATACTTCCCTTAATATTCGTAATTGTTTGAAATCGACATTAAGCCACATTTTATAGTCGTCGACCTTCAGTAACGTTAAAACTCTGGGAGGTCGACGACATTTTCAAATTTAGATAAATATGAAGGGAATAAAAGAAATCAAGTGAAAACAGTACTTTTAAGAAAATTGATATTTTGTTTGAATAGAAAAAAGGAAATCTTAGGAGTATGAAGAACTTTTAAAATATAAGCAATTTTTTGGGTTTTTATCTTAACTATGAGGGATTGAAACATTCAAGAAAATCACTTGCTGCAGATTCCAATTTGTGTTTTTATCTTAACTATGAGGGATTGAAACAAGTCATGCTGTTTATCAATATTACGAGCGTCTTTTGTTTTTATCTTAACTATGAGGGATTGAAACCACGAATGGCAAAAACAACCGTATCTCGGTGGTATGAGTTTTTATCTTAACTATGAGGGATTGAAACCTTGTTTCTAACGGAGAAATGGTTTCGGTTGTGCGGCGTTTTTATCTTAACTATGAGGGATTGATGTAACCGAGCACATTAATTCAGAAACCAGTTTTCACAATAATCCAGAATTCATTCTGAAATAATGTACCATTTTTATCACTATATTTCGGTCTGTGCCCAAAGTTATTCAGATTTTTTCGGTATCT
>NZ_JAKZKS010000023.1:20907-57956 GCF_022808615.1 Bacillus sp. FJAT-47783 | reverse complement strand
CCATCACGTTATGTGAGTAAGATCCCTGAAAGATGATCAGGTTGATAGGTCCGAGGTGGAAGTGTGGTGACACATGGAGCTGACGGATACTAATCGATCGAGGACTTAACCTAAATACATGAATAGATTTCAGTGAAACGTGTTATCTAGTTTTGAGAGAATAATGTTCTCTTTTAAGACTTTCATACAAGCGAAAAGGGTTTTGAGGAGCAAGCAGTTCTAGGAACCGAAGGAGGAGGTACCGGAGCGTACATCCGTACGTGAGGATGCCGATGACTGAAGGTGACAACGAAATGCGCCGCTCATCGAAAGCCGTAAAATATAGGTCTGGTGGCGATAGCGAAGAGGTCACACCCGTTCCCATACCGAACACGGAAGTTAAGCTCTTCAGCGCCGATGGTAGTTGGGATTAATCCCTGTGAGAGTAGGACGCTGCCAGGCAAACGAAGAACAGCAAAAGCTGTTCTTTTTTTGTGTTTTTAAACATCGGTGCAATAAAAGAAAATCTGGTGCAATTAATGGATATGAAGTTCAATTACACCATTAAATGTGCAAATACATGATAAGTGGTGCAATAATTTTGCAGTTCGTGCAATTAAGCTTGAGATTCGTGCAATTGTTACGGAAAGTGGTGCAATTACCCTCAATGTTCGCGCAAAAACATCCTCCAAACTATAATTAACCTAAGAAAAACAGTCGTTCCCCCTGTTTTTGAAAACGAAAGCTGCCCGAAATAAAAATTAATGTCAATTGTCCTTATTTTGACTTTCGTATATAGACAGACACGAAGATCGTCAAATTCCCATAGAATTTAAAGAGATTAATTAATTCGAAATATTGTATACAATTAATATGTTTGGCAAAACTGGTGGATGGAGGTGGAGAAATAATGAAATCAAATGGCAATCATGCAATGGTTGGAGAAGAATGTATTATTTGTAATCAAAATAAGAAAATAGGAATCCATCTTTATACCAGTTTTATATGTAATGATTGTGAAAAGGAAATGATTCGGACACATACGAATGATTTAAAGTATAAATATTTCGTTCAAAGGCTAAAGCGTATTAAAACATCACAATTACTTTCTTAACTTGGCTACACAACAGCCAAGTTTTTTAGTATCATAGGAAACTGACTGTGTTGTTATAATAAAATGAAAGAAAATACTATAAAAGGACGATACAAGTGATGAGTATAGACACGCCTCTATATGATGCGTTATTGCGACATATACAACGAAACCCTATATCTTTCCATGTACCAGGTCATAAGAACGGTACATTTTTTCATGAGAAAGGTCATCCTTTTTTTCACGAAATTTTAAAACTTGATGTAACAGAGTTAACTAATTTAGATGATCTACATGCACCTGAAGGAGTTATTAAGGATGCACAAAAGTTAGCTGCTCGCTTTTTTGACGTACAGTCTACTTATTTTTTAGTTAATGGTTCAACCGTTGGAAATTTAGCTATGATATTGGCATGTTGTCAAGAAGGGGATGTTGTTCTTGTTCAAAGAAATTGCCATAAGTCTATTATTCATGGGATTCAGCTTGCTGGGGCAACCCCTGTTTTTTTAGCACCGGTTGTAGATGAAGATCTCCAAGTTCCCTCTTATGTTCTAGTTGAAACTGTACGGCAGGCTATTAATCAGTACCCTATGGCGAAAGCATTAATTGTAACAAACCCTAATTATTACGGATTATCATACACAAAACTAGATGATGTTGTAGAATATGCCCATCAATGGAACATTCCTGTATTAGTAGATGAAGCTCACGGAGCACATTTTTGTGTAAGTTCTGTATTTCCTACTTCCGCTATTGAAGCAGGTGCTGACATTGTCATTCAATCTGCGCATAAAACATTACCTGCCTTGACTATGGGGTCATATCTTCACTTTAATAGTAAATTAATAAAAGAAGAGGACGTAAAAAAATATTTATCGATACTTCAGTCAAGTAGCCCTTCTTATATTATTATGGCTTCGCTTGATTTAGCAAGAGCGTATATGGAAAAGATGCAGTTTGAAGAAGATGAGGTTAATAAAACAATTAATCATTTTACGGATCATTTTCGACACTTGAAGGGTCTTCGTATTGTCAAATCAAACGATTCAAACGTGAACCAAGATCCACTAAAACTTACAGCTCGTTCGACAGAGGGATTAACAGGATACGATTTACAACAAGTATTTGAAGATAGTAGTCTTTTTCCTGAATTAGCGGATCCTTTTAATATGTTACTTATTTTACCGTTAACGACTCTGGATGAAAGGAGTATATCCTTTAAACAAATAGAAGACAAGTTATCTTACATACAAAATACTTTGCGAGGTAAGGAGGTTCCTTTTATACCTCTACAAAACTCTCTCGTAAGTCTTGGTGTTCCTTATAAGGAGCTAGAGAAAAGAAATAAACGATATGTTTCATTACATGAAGCAGTGGGAAATCTTTGCGCAGAAATGATTATTCCATATCCTCCTGGCATCCCATTACTGATGATAGGTGAAAGAATTACAAACGATCATATTGTGCAAATGAAAGCATTGCTTCAAATGAATGTAAAGATACAAGGTGGAAGCAGTTTGCGAGATAATACTATATTAATATATGAATAAAAGGAGAACGAAGATGAAAGGCTTTTTTGTTACATTTGAAGGTCCAGATGGGGCTGGAAAAACAACGATTTTATCTAAACTAGTAAATGATTTTGAACGTAAAGGCCAATCAGTTGTAGCAACTCGTGAACCGGGTGGCATTGTCATTTCGGAAAAAATTCGAGAAATTATATTAAATAAAAGTCATACAACGATGGATGCTCGTACGGAAGCTCTATTATATGCCGCAGCTAGAAGGCAACATTTAGTCGAAAAGGTTATCCCAGCTTTAGAAGAAAATAAGCTTGTATTATGTGACCGATTTATCGATAGTTCACTAGCTTATCAAGGATATGCGCGAGGTATTGGGATAAAAGATGTACTCCAAATGAATGAATTTGCGATTCATGGTGTTATGCCACATTTAACATTATTTTTTGATATTACTCCTGAGCGAGGTTTAGAACGGATTGCGGAAAATCAAGAAAGGGAAACAAACCGTCTTGATTTAGAACATTTAGATTTTCATTACGAGGTATACAAAGGGTATAAACAAGTAATTAATATGTTTCCAGAGCGGATTAAAGTAGTAAATGCCGATCAACCGATTGAAAGAGTATATATGGAAGTAAAGGAAATCTTGAAACCTTATTTACAATCTATGTTGTAGGCCTTTATTTCTTGTTATAATGGTAGATAATATTTGGAATTATCGATTCTGTCATGCTAGTAAATTGGAACCGTGTTAAAATAAAAAGGAGGCTTTCTTTATGAAGCTAATTATGGCGGTCGTGCAGGATCAAGATAGTAGTCGTCTTTTAAAGGCATTAACGGAGCATAACTTTCGTGTAACGAAGTTAGCGAGTACTGGAGGCTTCTTGAAGTCTGGGAATACGACGTTTATGATTGGAACGGAAGATATACGTGTTGAAAAAGCACTTCAAATAATAAAAGAAAATTGTCAATCTCGTGATCAACTTGTTGCTCCTGTATCACCTATGGGGGGGAATGCTGATTCTTACGTCCCATATCCAGTTGAGGTAGAGGTTGGAGGAGCAACAGTTTTTGTTTTACCAGTGGAATCATTTCATCAATTTTAAGGTGGACGAACATGAAAGTAAGTGAGTTGTTACTTCCTCAAGCATCGAAACGTGAAATAAAGCAAAATAAGACTTCAACAAGTACAAGACCCTTTCATGAGCTTGTGCAAAAACAGGAATCTAAGCTATACAATGACCAATTAAATAAGCTTATGACAGAGTTAGAACGAGCAGGAAGTCGTTTGCATAGATCAATGAATGTTCATGACTTATCAACGTTTAAAACGATAGTGAAACGATTTATTCGAGAAGCTGTCGAATATGGTATGTCTTTAAAAGAATCGAACAACTGGGATTTAAATGGTAATAAACGAACCCTTCATTTAGTAGAAGAAATTGATCAAAAGCTTGTAGAGTTAACAGATGAATTATTAACAAAAGAGAAAGAAGGGGTCAATATTTTAGGGAAAATTGGTGAGATAAAAGGGCTTCTCATTAACCTGTATACGTAAGTGAGTGATGTACAATGAAAACGTGGGAGCAATTGACTGAATATCAACCTCGGGTACTAAAAATTTTCCAAAATACGATTCAAAAAAACAGGTTAGCCCATGCGTATTTATTTGAAGGAAAAAGAGGTACGGGAAAAAAAGACGCTGCTTTGTTATTAGCAAGAAGCTATTTTTGTGAAAGTTTACGTGATGATTTCAAACCATGTGAACAATGTAAGAATTGTAAAAGAATTCAAAGTGGTAATCATCCTGATGTTCATTTAATAGAACCAGACGGTCTTTCAATAAAAAAGTGGCAAATTCAAGCACTACAAGAGGAATTTTCAAAGACAGGTGTTGAATCAAACCGGAAGCTCTATATTATTTCCCATTGTGATAAAATGACAGCTAATGCTGCTAATAGTTTATTGAAGTTTTTAGAAGAACCAACAAATGGTACGATGGCTATATTAATGACGGAACAAATTCAATTAATATTACCTACCATTTTGTCACGCTGTCAGGTTATATCCTTTCAACCTTTGTCACCAATAAAGATCAAAGAATGGTTAATTGAAAAAGGGATGCCAACTCATTTAGCTGCTCTTGCTAGTCATTTAACGAATAGTATAGAGGAAGCGCAAAAGCTTTGTGAGGACAATTGGTTTGCAGAAGCGAGAACGAAAGTGATAAAATTATATGAAATATTAAATTCTCGTCAAAACAAAGTGTTGCTATATATACACAGCCAATGGATGCCTTTTTTTAATGATAAAGAAAAACTTGAAAGCGGATTAGATTTGCTCTTGTATTTATATAAAGATTTTATATTAATTCAAGCCAGTCTTGACCAAGATGTTGTGTATCAAGACTTATTGACAATGTTAAAGCAACAGGCACTCCAAATGAGTCAGCGTGCTGCTTTAAGCCATGTTGTTTCAATTATGGAAGCAAAAAGGCGATTGGGAGCTAATGTGAACCCACAGTTATTAATGGAGCAACTGGTTTTAACATTGCAGGAGGGATAAGTTTGTATGATGTAGTCGGGGTTCGCTTTAAAAAAGCGGGAAAAATATACTATTTTGATCCGAATGGGTTTGAGATAAATAAAAACGATTTTGTTATTGTCGAAACGATACGTGGGATTGAGTACGGAAAAGTCGTTGTTGGGAAAAAGCAAGTCGGTGAAAATGATATTGTACTACCATTAAAAAAAGTTATACGAGTAGCTGATGACAAAGATCGAATTATTGTGAAGGAAAACCATGAAGCAGCAAAAGAAGCATTTGATGTATGTTTAACGAAAGTGGATGAGCATGGCTTAGATATGAAGCTTGTCGATGTTGAGTATACATTTGATCGTAATAAAGTCATCTTCTATTTCACAGCTGATGGACGAGTCGATTTTCGTGAGCTTGTAAAGGACTTAGCTGCTATTTTTAAAACGAGAATTGAACTTAGACAAATTGGTGTTCGTGATGAAGCAAAAATGCTTGGTGGAATCGGCC
The DNA here is from genome assembly GCF_022808615.1 of Bacillus sp. FJAT-47783. Classification (GTDB taxonomy): domain Bacteria; phylum Bacillota; class Bacilli; order Bacillales; family Aeribacillaceae; genus Bacillus_BZ. The sequence continues at coordinate 52,316 of NZ_JAKZKS010000023.1, read as the reverse complement.
CGTGTGGACGTATGTTATGCTGTTCAACCTTTTTAGGGGATTTCGAACCCGTGTCGATTAAAATGGCAAAAGATCAAAATCTATCATTGAATCCGACAAAAATTTCAGGATTATGTGGAAGGTTAATGTGCTGTTTAAAATATGAAAATGATGAGTATGAAACAGCGAAAGAACAGCTTCCTGATATTGGAGAGATGATTGATACACCTAATGGAAAAGGAAAAGTTGTAGGATTAAATATATTAGAGCGAGTGTTACAAGTTGAACTAGTTGAACGAGATCGTGTTGTGGAGTATACGTGGGATGAATTGATAAGCGAAGGTGCTGTATAGAGGAAATCCACAGATTAGAGGTGGAATCACGGTGGATAATAAAGAGATTTTTGAATCAGTAACAAGTTTAGAAGAGCAAATTGGTTCCCTTTATCGCCAACTTGGAGAATTAAAACAACATATAGGAGAGCTCATTGAAGAAAATAATCATTTAAAAATGGAAAATGAAAATCTTCGTCGTAGATTGTATCCAGTTGAAGAAAAAACTTCTAATCAAATCAACGAAACAAAAAGAAAGAAAAAAAGAGAAGAGAAACAACCCATCGTTGATATCGGTGAAGGGTATGATAATTTAGCGAGATTATACCAAGAAGGGTTTCATATATGTAATTTACACTATGGAAGTGTAAGAAAAGATGGTGATTGTCTCTTCTGCTTATCATTTTTAAATAAAAAGTAAGAAAAAGTCTTTCGTATATATGGAAGGCTTTTCTTTTTGCTAAGACAAGATCTCTTCTTCTAATAAAATAATGGTTATAATATAAATTAAGTAATAAAGAGTAGAAAGGAAAAGCAGCATGGTGGAATTACACGGTGATGAAAGACTTGATTATTTACTAGCAGAGGATTTAAGAATTATCCAAAGTCCGTCGGTGTTCTCTTTTTCTATAGATGCCGTCTTACTTTCAAAATTTGTCTATATGCCGATTCAAAAAGGGAATATTCTGGATTTATGTACTGGTAACGGGGTAATTCCATTGTTATTAAGTACAAGGACGAAAGGAAAAATTACCGGTGTAGAAATACAAGAACGTCTGTTCAAAATGGCTGAGCGCAGTGTTGAATATAATCAATTAAGTAATCAAATTAATATTATTCATGGCGACATTAAAGATATGCCAAAACAGCTTGGGTTTGGGAAGTTTGATGTTGTAACGTGTAATCCTCCATACTTTAAAACTCCTGGTCAAGAGGAAATCAATAATAATGAACATTACGCGATAGCACGGCATGAAATTTACTGCACGTTAGAGGATGTCGTACGTGTAAGTAGTCAATTAGTAAGGGCAGGGGGGAAAGTCGCTTTTGTTCATCGACCTGGTCGTTTATTGGAAATCGTCGAATTGATGAGGCATTATAAAATTGAGCCGAAAAGAATTCGATTTGTCTATCCGAAGTTAGGGAAGGAAGCAAATACGCTATTAATAGAAGGAACGAAGGGTGGAAAACAAGATTTAAAAGTTCTACCACCACTCATTGTTTATAATGATAAAAATGAATATACGAAGGAAATTTATGAAATCTTATATGGATCAAAATAGTCATTATTTTTATGTACTGGAATGTAGCGATGGTAGTTATTATGCTGGATATACAAATGATCTCGAACGTCGAGTAGCCATGCATAATAAAGGAAAAGGAGCTAAATATACGAGAGGAAGAAGGCCTGTCAAACTGATTTATAATAAACGGTTTGAAACGAAGCAGGAAGCTATGAGTGTTGAATATTATTTTAAAAAATTATCGAGAAAAAATAAAGAACAGTACATGCAGGAGGGGGATGATGATTAATGCAGCAACAAAAAAGCTTTGTATCAAATGAAATGACAGGCACTCTATATTTAGTACCTACACCAATCGGAAATTTAGAAGATATGACATTTAGAGCAATTCGCATATTAAAAGAATCGGATGTGATCGCTGCTGAAGATACGAGACAAACGAAAAAGCTATGTAATCATTTTGACATTCAAACACCTATTATAAGTCACCATGAACATAACAAAGAAAGTAGTGGAGTAAAAATTATCCAACTACTTAAAGAAGGACAAAAAGTATCGTTAGTCAGTGATGCTGGAATGCCGACCATCTCGGATCCTGGAGTTGAATTGGTAAAGAAAGTAGTTGACCATGGTTTTCCTGTTATTCCTTTACCAGGGGCTAATGCTGCTTTAACTGCATTAATTGCTTCGGGTATCTCGACACATCCTTTTTATTTTTTCGGATTTTTAGATCGACAAAAAAAAGTGAAGAAAAAACAACTACTGCACTTAAGAAATCGAACAGAGACGGTTATTTTATACGAATCTCCACACAGATTAAAAGAAACATTACAACTAATGCTTGATTATTTGGGGAATCGTTCAATGGCGATTTCTCGAGAACTTACGAAGAAGTATGAAGAATTTATCCGAGGTACCATTGAAGAATGTTTGCAGTGGGCAGGTCAGAATGAAATTAAAGGAGAGTTTTGTTTAGTTGTTGAGGGGTGTGACGAAAACGAAGCTCTTGCCATTGAAGAGGAACAAGCTTGGTGGAAGAACTTAACCATAAATGAGCACGTGACACAATATATAGAAAAAGGTTTTACGTCTAAAGAAGCGATTAAACAAGTATCAAAAGACCGTAATGTCCCAAAACGAGAAGTGTACCAAGCATATCATATGTAATAAAAAAACTAGTCATGAAATCAATCAATGACTAGTTTTTTTAATGTCAGAATTTATATCATTTTGATAAAGCTTTCATGGATTAATAGAGTCTTCATTGTTCAGCGCAAGCACCTAGCCCCTCAGGAATTGGAGGCAAAGAGCGTCTTATGCTTGTCGGGGTAGTTCAAGCGCTTAAACTTTTCTTAAAAGAAAAAAGTCCCTTAAGAGGGACAGAAAATGGCATATACTTTCGAACTATTATTTAGAAGCTTCTAATTGAGATTGGATTTCTTCTAAAACTTTTTCAGCACCTTCACGGCTAAGAATAATTTTACCGTCAGCAAGTTTGAAGTTATCGTCAGAAACTTCACCGGTTACTTGGCATGTCATGTTTGGCTTATACTTCTTTAAAATAATACGATCATCATCCACATAAATTTCAAGAGCGTCCTTTTCAGCAATACCTAAAGTACGACGTAATTCAATTGGAATAACAACGCGTCCTAATTCATCTACTTTACGAACAATACCTGTTGATTTCATTAGTATCATTTCCCCTCTCAGTTATAAAATTTCATTTATCTTTATCTATCTTTTTGTATTTCGTCATAATTCGACAAAAATCGCTTTCCTTTATAGAATAACAGTGTTTCCATAAAACGTCAATAATTTTATTTTTAAAAGTTTGTAAAAAATAAGGAAATCGATAAAAATCTAGTAATGTCACGGAGAAGAATTGGTCATTTTTGCTTTCGATGTAAATAAAAGGGTAAATTTACATATTATTATTATTTGATTGATAATGTTTTTTCTTTAAAAGGGACAAGTATTTCTATAGATTTTTCGACAAAAGTCATGACTGTTCTAGTTTAATCAAAAGAAAGATGTATATTTTCTTGATTAAACAGGCTATGATGGTATCATAGAATATGTAGAAAAAATTGTTTGAAGTGTGTCGCTCTCGTCCATTAGGGCGAGGGCTTTCTTGTAATATCAGAATTTATAACATGTATCAAAAGTTCGTAGGGTTACTGGAGCTTTTGTTGTCCAGCTCCTATCCCTCGAGTCAAATAACCTTAAAAAGCCCTTTTCGTCGTAAGAACATTTGCTTATCGTGCTAAGTAAAGTGCTGGAGCTTTTCTTGTATATATTTAATTAGGGAGGTCAAATAATGGACAGTCGGAAAAATACGTTCTATATTACTACACCGATTTATTACCCAAGTGGAAAATTACATATTGGACATGCTTATACAACCGTTGCGGGAGATGCAATGGCTCGATACAAGCGTTTACGTGGCTTCGATGTCATGTATTTAACGGGAACTGATGAGCATGGTCAAAAAATTCAACGTAACGCAGAACAAAAAGGTGTTACACCTCAACAATATGTAGATGAAATTGTAGCGGGAATAAAAGAGCTATGGAAAAAGCTTGATATTTCCTATGATGATTTTATTCGTACAACAGAAGAACGTCATAAGAAAGTTGCAGCAGCAATTTTTGACAAACTTGTTAAGCAAGGAGATATTTATTTAGATCAATATGAAGGTTGGTATTGTACACCTTGTGAATCTTTTTTTACAGAACGTCAACTTGTTGATGGAAATTGTCCAGACTGTGGTCGTCCAGTTGAGAAAGTAAAAGAAGAATCTTATTTCTTCAAAATGAGTAAGTATGTTGATCGCTTGCTGGCGTTCTATGAAGAAAACCCTGAGTTTATTCAACCTGAATCCCGTAAAAATGAAATGATTAACAACTTTATTAAACCAGGCCTTGAAGATTTAGCGGTTTCTCGTACAACGTTTGATTGGGGAATAAAAGTACCTGAAGATCCAAAGCATGTTATTTACGTTTGGATTGATGCCTTATCCAATTATATTACAGCACTAGGTTATGGGACTGATGATGATTCCAACTATCAAAAATATTGGCCGGCTGATGTTCATCTTGTTGGAAAGGAAATTGTTCGTTTTCATACCATTTACTGGCCAATTATGCTGATGGCATTAGATCTACCTTTACCGAAAAAAGTATTTGCACATGGCTGGTTATTAATGAAAGATGGAAAAATGTCAAAGTCAAAAGGAAATGTCGTCGATCCTATATCGTTAATTGATCGTTACGGACTTGATGCTCTTCGATACTATTTGCTCCGTGAAGTGCCATTTGGTTCTGACGGTGTATTTACGCCTGAAGGATTTATTGAGCGAATTAACTTTGACTTAGCTAATGACTTAGGAAACTTATTAAATCGTACTGTGGCAATGATTCAAAAATATTTCGATGGTACTGTCACAAAAGAGATGGGAGAGGCTACACCGTTTGATGAGGTATTAAGATCTTTTCATAAGGAAACGATTGAAAAGTACGAAGAAGCGATGGAGAAAATGGAGTTTTCTGTTGCATTAGCTTCTTTATGGCAGTTTGTTAGTCGAACGAACAAATATATAGACGAGACACAGCCATGGGTTTTAGCCAAAGATGAAGCGAAACGGCCTCAGCTTGCCTCTGTTATGTACCATTTAGCAGAATCATTACGTCAAATAGCTGTACTTTTAAAACCGTTTTTAACGAAAACACCAGAGGCTATTTTTACACAGCTCGGTGTAACAGAGGAAGAATTACAAAAGTGGCATTCAATTGAATCATTCGGTTTGTTAAAGACAGTAAAAGTACAAAAAGGAAATCCGCTCTTCCCACGATTAGATGTAGAGGAAGAAGTGAAGTATATTCAAGGGCAAATGAAAGGCTCAGAGAAAAAAGAAGAAAAGCCGGTACAAAAAACGGAAAATACAGAAGAAATTACAATCGATGATTTTATGAAAGTAGATTTCCGGGTCGCAGAAATATTAAAAGCTGAACCAGTTAAAAAGGCCAATCGCTTATTAAAAATTCAATTAGACTTAGGGGTTGAAAAACGTCAAGTTGTATCTGGCATTGCTGAGCATTATACACCAGAAGATTTAATCGGGAAAAAAGTGATTTGTGTAACGAATTTAAAACCAGTCAAACTTCGTGGAGAATTGTCACAAGGAATGATTTTAGCAGGTGAAGAAAATGGAAAATTGTCGCTTGCTACTGTCGATTCTGCACTGCCAAACGGGACAAAAATTAAGTAATTGAGTCAAAAAGAAGAGGTGTTTCACGTGAAACATACGGTTGGCACCTCTTCTACTATTGTCGAAAAAATCGTTAAACAACGAAGAAAGGATGTCGAATAATGTTTTTTGATACCCATGCTCACCTTAATGCCGTTCAATATGAAGATGACTTAGAAACGGTCATTCAAAGAGCAAAGAATGAAGGAGTTTCCCATATTGTCGTTGTTGGGTTTGATCGCGATACGATTCATAGAGCGATGGAATTAACCGAAGCGCACGACTTTATTTATGCTGCAGTTGGTTGGCACCCAGTAGATGCCATTGATATGACAGAACATGATTTAGCTTGGATTAAAGAGCTAGCTAGCCATCCGAAAGTAGTAGCAATTGGCGAAATGGGCCTCGATTATTATTGGGATAAATCTCCAAAAGATGTTCAAAAAGAAGTATTCCGTAAGCAAATTGCTCTTGCAAAAGAAGTAAAACTTCCAATTATTATTCATAATCGGGAAGCAACGGCAGATATCGTGGAAATATTAAAAGAGGAGAACGCTCAAGAGGTTGGAGGGATAATGCATTGCTTTTCAGGTAGTTTAGAGGTAGCAAAGCAATGTATGGAAATGAATTTTTACATTTCATTTGGTGGTCCCGTAACATTTAAAAATGCCAAAAAACCAAAGGAAGTGGCGAAAGAAATTCCACTTGATCGGTTACTAATTGAAACAGATTGCCCTTATTTAACTCCACATCCGTATCGTGGTAAAAGAAATGAACCTAGCTATGTAAAGTTTGTGGCTGAGCAATTAGCGGAAATTAAAGGAATTTCTATTGAAGAAGTTTCCAGAGTAACGACGGAAAATGCAATGAAAATTTTCGGCATTTCTCGATAAAAAGTTCGAAGTTTTGACGACAGAAAAAACCAAATATATCAATGGTTCTTCTAAATTTGTATACGTGTCCTTTCCTAAAATGAATAACGTGTCGATAACTATTTCTTCCCTTTTCACTAGTTTTTTAGGATAATATTGAATAAAAGTGAGGAGGGTTGACAGTTTCCAATTTACTCTATATAATCCATCGGGAGGAGAAGGAGGCGTTTTTGTGATTTCGAACATACAAAAATTACTAGGAAATCTTTCGAAAAAAAATAGACTGATCCTCTCCGCTGTTGGTGTATGTCTATTTGGAACAGGAACTGCTTATGGCACGTACGAAGGGACAAAGGAGACCGTCACAGTACATATTGACGGAAACAAGGAACAAGTTCGAACGCATGCAGATACAGTTGAAGCCCTATTTGAAGACTTAGATATAGAAATAGCAAAAGAAGATTATATATCACCTTCTAAAGATGCGAAAGTTCTAGATAACATGAGCGTCATTTACAAAAAGGCTAAGCCCATACAAATAACTGTAAATGAAGAACGAAGGACCATTTGGACAACAGCTGAAACAGTGGAGGAGCTGCTCAAGGAAGAAAGTATATCATTCAATGAGCATGATAAAATTGAACCAGCGTTGGATGCTAAAATTAAAAAAGATATGACGCTCAACGTTCAACATGCAATGCAAGTAACGGTAAATGTTGGCGGTAAAGAACAACAAATCTGGTCAACTTCGACTACGGTCGCTGACTTTTTAAAGGAGCAAAATATTAAGCTAGCGGATTTAGATAAGGTTGAACCTGAGTTGACGGCAAAACTTAAAGACCATAACAAAGTTGTTGTCACACGAGTAGAAAAAGTCACCGATGTAGTGGAAGAACCTTTAGCGTATGATGTCATTGAGAAAAAGGATCAAAATTTAGAACGCGGGAAAAAGAAAGTCATTCAGTCAGGTAAACAAGGAATGGCTGAAAAACATTATGAAATTATTTTAGAAAATGGAAAAGAAGTTGCACGTGATTTAATTAAAACTGTTACGAAACAAGACAGTGTCGACAAAATTGTTGCAGTGGGCACGAAAGCACCACCGCAATCGACAACCGTATCGCGTGGATCAACTTCTTCGACGAAAGAATTCTTTGCTGTAGCTACAGCTTATACAGCGTCTTGTAATGGTTGTTCAGGAAAAACCGCGACAGGATTCAATTTAAAAGCAAATCCAAATGCGAAAGTGATTGCAGTTGATCCAAATGTTATTCCACTCGGATCAAAAGTGTATGTTGAAGGTTATGGGTATGCAGTTGCAGCCGACACCGGATCAGCGATTAAAGGAAATAAAATAGATGTATTCTTTGCTGATAAGTCATCTGCTTACCGGTGGGGCCGCAAACAAGTGAAAGTAAGAGTTTTAAAGTAACGAGAAAACAGGGGGATTTTTAACCCTCTGTTTTTTTACGTTATAATGGTAAATCATTGACCTTTTCATATACATAGACGCTAAATATTACAAAAAGGTTTCAAATTTGTGGAGGAAAAAATGAAAAAAATAAAAGAAATTATCGTTGTAGAAGGAAGAGATGATACAGTATCCATAAAAAGAGCTGTTGATGCAGATACAATCGAAACGAACGGGTCTGCTATTAATGATACAACAATCGAACAAATTCGATTAGCTCAAAAAAAGAGAGGGGTTATTATTTTTACAGATCCGGATTTTCCAGGGGAAAAAATCAGGAAAACAATTGCTGAAAAAGTTCCTGGTTGCAAGCATGCTTTTCTTCCCAAACATGAAGCAAAAGCGAAGAAGGGGAGAGGATTAGGGGTAGAGCATGCTACAATAGAAGCCATACGGAAAGCATTGGATTGTGTAAAAGAAGAAATGATAGAAGTACCAAGTCAAATCCAATATGAAGATTTACTGCAAGCTGGTCTATTAGGTGGTAGTCATGCGAAAAGTCGAAGAGAACGACTTGGAGAGTTGTTGAAAATTGGTTACACAAATGGTAAACAACTGCAAAAAAGGTTGCAAATGTTTCAAATTTCAAAGGCGGATTTTTGTCAAGCTATAGAAGTAATCATTCAGGAGGAACTTTCGGATGAGTAAAGATATTGCAACACCCGTTAGAACGAAAGAAATACTTGAACAATTTGGATTTTCATTTAAGAAGAGTTTAGGTCAAAACTTTTTAATTGATACCAATATTCTACATCGTATTGCTGATCATGCGGAAATAACTGATCGTACAGGGGTTATTGAAATTGGCCCTGGAATAGGAGCTCTAACAGAACAGCTTGCTAAAAGAGCAAAAAAAGTTGTCGCTTTTGAAATCGATGGCCGTTTAATCCCCATATTGGAAAAAACGTTACAGCCGTATCCGAATGTTAAAGTGATTCATCAAGATGTTCTAAAAGCAAATTTACATGAAGCAATAGAAACATACTTTGGTGATTGTGATGAAGTGATGGTTGTTGCTAATTTACCGTATTATGTAACAACGCCAATTATCATGAAGCTTCTTGAAGAACAATTGCCTTTAAAAGGAATTGTTGTCATGCTTCAAAAAGAAGTAGCAGAGCGGATGGCTGCAGATCCATCAACAAAGGACTACGGTTCTTTATCAATTGCTGTCCAGTACTATACAGAGGCTAAAACCGTTATGACAGTGCCTAAGACGGTGTTTATTCCACAGCCGAATGTTGATTCAGCTGTTATTCGACTACATTTACGTAAAGAGCCTGTTGTAGTAGTGAAAAATGAGTCTTTTTTCTTTCAAGTAGTGAGAGCAAGCTTTGCTCAAAGAAGAAAAACATTACTAAATAACTTAACGAACAACTTACCCGATGGTAAAAAATATAAAGAGGAAATGGTGGATGCATTAGAGATAATAAATATTGATCCGAAGCGACGAGGGGAATCTTTAACGATTAAGGAATTTGCACTTTTAAGTGATTCTTTGTATCAACTATTGATGAAATAAGGAAAACGAACCGACAGTGTGGCTTTTTATTCCACACTGATGGTTCGTTATACCAATATTATGATTTTAACTGACTTATGAAAGAAAGGATAGAGCCAATTGCTTGTACCCAGCTACCAATTACATTTAATTTTTGACCGTTTTTATTTTTGAGATCTATTACTCCAGAGATCGCTTGCAATGAGTTTCCAATTGTTTGAAGAAGATTTCCGTATAGGTTAAATAGTACGTCAATCGATGGTTCTTGTCCAAACGCATCAGCAAAAGATACACCACCACCTAGGGCTTGAAGCCAATTTCCTTGTATATTTAAGATTTGTTTCGTTTCTTCATCAAAATTAATAAGCAATCCTGTAATGACGGTGGAGTTTCCTATTGATTGAACAATATTTCCTATTTTATCTAATGTTACACCTTTTTCAGTATCAGCTATTAACGCATTTCCCGTTGCTTGTAGGACGTTTCCTAATAAATTAAGGTCATCTAATAGATCATCGCTAATGACGTTTGTAGGGGTGCTTCCAATAGCTGAAAGAACAGTTCCACTAGCCTGTATCCATGACCCTAATAGCGCCTTCTGATTATTTTCCATATTTTAACCGCCAAATGTTTATTCTCTTCTATAATCTATACAAAATTTGAACAGTTCGTTATGGACATTTTGTTGTTTTTTTAAAAATATCATTTTGATAAAGTTTTCAGGGATAAATGGAGTCTTCAATGTCAAGCACCTATTCCCTCGAGTCATAAAGGTGACGCCGCAAAGGCAAAAAGCACTGTTCGTCGTAAGAACATTTTTGTCTGAGGCAGATCAGACTTGCTCTTATGTTCTTTTAACGTTTATATAAGTAATGGTTTCAACCTCGGTCAATCCAAAATATGTTTATTTGTATCGACTTCACTTGGCAGTTTTTTTGGAGCGTTTGGAACTTCACGCTTCTTTTCGATGTGGATATCCTCTGATGAGTAAATATCAACAATCAATTGTCCACCGCTTACCTTTGCTTGTATTAGTAGAGGTTGGTTATGCTGATTTTTAAAAATAAAATCGGGACCATACCAGCTGACCGTGGCATCACGGTTGGGGGGGACATAAGGAACTCTTTTTGAATGAGAATAACGCTGGATGATTTGAACAGTTGCCTTGTCTACAGCATTAAATAAAGTGGAAGACACTTGGCAAATTCCTCCTCCTACTCCTTCGGTCACTTCCCCTTTTACAATGACAGGTGCGGGTAAATATCCTTTCTCAATTGTCCGCTTTCCCACTACTTGATTAAAAGAAAAACGTTCACCTGGAAAAATGACATAGTTGTTGATGGCTTTAGTAGCTAATTCGATATTGTGGGTCCGCGGATGATTTTGACTATTAAAGTATGTGATATAAGAGCTTATTCGTTTAGTTCGGATATTTGCCAGTAGCTCACTGTCAACTTTTGCATAAATTAGGTTAACAGGAATTTCCATCGAAGCAGGGCCAGTTGTAAAAAAATAAGAATAAAAGCTTGCAAGAAATTGTTTTTTATCCAATTTTTGTCCAGGTATGTCGGGGATTATTTTCCCATATTCATCAATATACGCGGCAACAGGCTCTTCATAAACTTCCTTTTCCAACTTGTTTATATACTGATTAAGCTTATTGTTGTTAATTAAATGTTTAAAGGGAGGTAAAACAAACTCATCACGAGATAGGCTGTCAACGAGATCACCTTTATGTATTAACGACAAGTGATCGGAATAACTATTAGAAAGAGGATTGAGAAGTAATAAAACAAATAATAAGTTCATAAGACACTCCTACTTTATTTTTACTATCACAATTTATTTCATTTTTTATAAAGTGTTCAAAGGTTAATCGAGTCTTTAGTGTCCAGTGAAAGCCACCTAGCCCCTTGAGTCAAAAATGTGTCACCGTAAAGGGAAAAAGCGTCTTTTCGTTGTAAGAACATATTTGACTGAGGTTGAACAAGGCGCTTTTTCCATCTTATTTTTGGTTAACGTTACTTCTCTAATAACACCTAATTGTTGGAAAAAAAGATATACCTGATTGTAAGTTGTGTCAATAGAATAAGAAGTCACCTTTTATAAAAGAATTCATAGGCTAAAGAAGAATGGATCTTAACATTTAATAGTTGGATATATCCTAAGAATGAAATTCCCCGTTTGTGGAGTGAAGAGTATGGAAATAAAAGTAGGTTCAGTTGTAGCAAGAAAATCATATAATTTCGATCTCTTATTTCGAGTTATTGAACTAAAGGAAGATAAGCGTGGTAAAACGATGGCTATATTATGTGGTCAAGATATGAGGTTAATTGCAGACGCACCACTTGAAGATTTAGTCATTGTCAATAAACAAGAAATCAATAGCAGGGAACAAATTGAGCATGATAGGATTGAACAATCGTTATATTTGTTAAAGCAAGACCATCAGCTATCACGCGAAAAACAAGAATATTATTCGACATCTGCTTATAGCTTCCAAGATCAACTATTTCATATTCCAGGTCGGGTTCTTCATATTGATGGTGACCCACTATATTTAAAAAAGTGTTTATCATTATATGAACAAATAGGTGTTCCTGTTTATGGTGTGTATTGTAAAGAAACGGAAATGCCAGAACGTGTAGGAGACTTAATTGACCAATATCGACCAGATATTCTCGTTATCACTGGCCATGATGCGTATTCGAAAAATAAAGGGAAAATTTCTGATATTCGAGCTTACCGCCATTCTTTACATTTTGTAAAAACAGTAAAAAATGCGAGAAAAAAAATACCCCATTTAGATCAGCTCGTCATTTTTGCAGGAGCTTGTCAATCTCACTTTGAATCGATTATTCGAGCAGGTGCTAATTTTGCTAGCTCGCCTTCTCGAGTCAATATTCATGCATTAGACCCAGTATATATCGTTTCAAAAATTAGTTTTACACCGTTTGTTGAGAGGGTCAATGTATGGGAAGTATTGCGGAATACATTAACGAGAGAGAAGGGGTTGGGTGGAATTGAAACACGTGGTGTATTGCGTTCTGGTATGCCATTTAATAAGCATGACGATGAGTAAATCCGCATAAAATGCGGATTTATATCTTTACAACGTAATAGGAAAACAACATTTCAACATGTGTATACTCACTTCGTGGTAAGCTTTTAACCGACTGCTTCAAGATAAAGAGCGATAGGGAGAAGGAGTTGGGCTGGATCTGAAAAAATATGGGCATACATATTTTCTTTTTACTTGGTGAAAATATTTGTAGATATTTTGGGAACGATGTAGAAAATATTTTGTTGACAATATTAAATGGATGTTGATATAATTAAAAATTTATTTGACTGTTTTTGTCAATTCGTGTATACTGGATATGTGAGGTGGTTGCGATGGGAAAAACACTGTCTGATATTAAACAAGCATTGGACTGCAATCTTGGTCGCCGTTTAACGTTAAAGGCAAACGGTGGTAGAAGAAAAACCATTGAACGATCAGGTATATTAGCAGAAACTTATCCTTCTGTATTTATAATTGAGTTAGATCAGGAGGAAAATTCTTTTGAACGAGTTTCATACAGTTATGCAGATGTGCTAACAGAAACAGTTCAACTCACGTTTTTAGATGATACAGGTATAGCTTTTGGTGGGCAGTAGACAACATGTTTGCTGCTTTTTTGTTGTGAAGTAAATTATAAAATTCCAACATGTGGACAATTTTGTTCATAGTTGGTTGCCTCTAACTCCGGGCATTAGTGGCTAGCAAACTTCCCATTTCATCCGTACGATATGTTGCCCGAGTTTCATTTATCTCCTACTGAAATGGTCCCGTTTGTACGTCGCTTTAGCGAACGGCCTGCACTTTTATTCTCTGAATATCAATTTACATTTTTTATAAATCATACATAGGTAATGAATAGAAGAAACTAAATATGCCGCGGTATACCCGTGAGGTTCTAGCTTCAATGAGGAGGGAATCTAAATATGGGCAGACGTCGAGGGATGATGTCAGAGGAGTTTAAGTATGAGCTAGCTAAAGATCTTGGTTTTTACGATACAGTCATCAATGAAGGCTGGGGATCGATTCGTGCCCGAGATGCTGGAAACATGGTGAAGCGAGCTATCGAAATGGCAGAAGAGCAGTTAGCGATCCAAAATGACGGGTTCATTAAATAACGGGTAAAAACGGCGCCGAAGCATCTTGATGCTTCGGCTTTCTTTCTGACAGATTCTCTATCCTGTATGAACAAGGTTTCAGGTTTAGAAAGGTGATATGAAATGTCTCTTTTTGTGGTACAATGTGGATACATTTGAATAGAACGTAAAAGTAGGTGAAGAAGTTGCGTATTTTAGAAAAGGCACCAGCGAAAATTAACTTATCATTGGACGTATTACATAAAAGGCCAGATGGGTACCATGAAGTGAAAATGGTTATGACTACGATTGACTTAGCTGATCGTATCGAATTACGTTCGTTAAACGATGATAAAATTCGGATTGTCTCACATAATCGATTTGTTCCAGATGACCAACGGAATTTAGCATATAAAGCGGCACAGCTGTTGAAGAGTCGTTTTCACATTAAACAAGGTGTAGACATTATGATTTCGAAATCGATTCCTGTTGCCGCTGGATTAGCTGGGGGAAGTAGTGATGCGGCAGCAACACTTAGAGGCTTGAATAAGTTATGGAATCTTGGTTTAACGTTAAAAGAACTAGCATCGTTAGGAGCTGAGATTGGGTCTGATGTTTCGTTTTGTGTGTATGGCGGCACTGCTATAGCAACTGGACGAGGCGAAATCATTAAACATATAGAGACACCGCCCCATTGTTGGGTCGTATTAGCAAAGCCGGATATCGGTGTGTCAACGGCTGATGTATACCAAAACTTAAATTTAGATGAAGTGAATCATCCAGATATAGATGGTATGGTAAAAGCCATTCAAGAACAAAACTATAATGGGATTTGCCAAAAGCTTGGTAACGTATTGGAAAGCGTCACGATGAAAATGCATCCAGAAGTAGCCGTCATAAAAGAACAAATGAAACGGTTCGGTGCAGATGCAGTGTTAATGAGCGGTAGTGGACCAACCGTTTATGGACTCATCCAGTATGAATCTAGAATACATCGTGTTTATAATGGGCTACGTGGATTTTGTGACCAAGTTTTTGCAGTCCGATTATTAGGGGAGCGAAATACTCTTGATTAAACACGAATATTAGGGTATATTTACCTTAATAACATTCGGTATTTGGAGGTAACCTATGAAATTTCGACGGAGTGGAAGACTTGTCGATATGACGTATTATTTACTAAATCATCCACACGCACTCGTTCCATTGACGTTTTTTTCTGAACGATATGAGTCGGCTAAATCTTCGATAAGTGAAGACTTAGCTATTATTAAACAAACGTTTGAACAACAGGGAATCGGTACACTATTAACCATACCAGGTGCTGCTGGTGGTGTTAAATATATTCCAGAAGTTCATAAGGATGAAGCAGAAGAGACGATTCAAACTTTATGTAAGATGATGGAAAATCCAGATCGTCTTCTTCCAGGTGGATATTTATATTTAACAGATATTTTAGGAAATCCAGATTTGATGAAACGGGTAGGACGTTTATTTGCTTCTGTATATGCAGATCGAAAAATTGATGTTGTGATGACAGTTGCAACAAAAGGAATACCGATTGCTAATGCGATTGCCCAATACTTACATGTACCTGTTGTCATTGTCAGAAGAGATAACAAAGTAACGGAAGGCTCAATGGTATCGATAAATTATGTATCTGGTTCATCAAAACGAATACAAACGATGACATTAGCTAAACGCAGTTTAGCAGAAGGATCAGAAGTATTAGTGGTTGATGATTTCATGAAAGCTGGCGGAACGATTAACGGTATGGTTAGTTTACTTGAAGAATTCCAAGCAAAAGTAGCTGGTATTGGCGTTTTAGTCGAGTCTGCTGAAGTAGATGAGCGTCTTGTGGATGAATATATTTCTTTAGTGAAATTGTCAGATGTAGATGTAAAAGAGCGAATTATTGATGTACAAGAAGGAAATTACTTTGATTTCATGAAATAAAATAGGGGAAATTAATTTATAAAGGAGTGTTAAAGAAATGAAGGTAGTTTCTACAAAGAATGCACCCGCTGCTATTGGACCTTACTCGCAAGGAATTGTTGTCAATAATTTGTTTTTTAGTTCAGGTCAAATTCCGTTAACGTCAGACGGAACTTTAGTTGAAGGGGAGATAAAAGAACAAACGCATCAAGTATTTGAGAATATTCAAGCTGTATTAGAAGAGGCTGGTGCTTCACTTGAATCTGTTGTTAAGGTAACGGCATTTTTAAAAGATATGAATGATTTTGTTGAATTTAATGAGGTTTATGGACAGTATTTCCATCATCATAAGCCAGCTCGGTCATGTGTAGAGGTGGCTCGTCTTCCGAAGGATGTATCGGTTGAAATAGAAGTTGTTGCATTAGTTAAATAAAGTGAAACTTCATTTAGTGCGAGCTTTCCCCACTAAATAGCAATCCATATGGAAACAACTCAAGGCCCTTGTGTCCTACAAGATGTAGGTTACAAGGGCCTTGTTGCACGACGTGGAGGCCTTACTCTCGTTAAGAGTGGTCATTATTTTTTTTACTTTTAAAAAAATTTATATTGAAAAAGAAGGAAAATGAAAACATTCGTTGAATAATTCATACTAAAGCTTCTCATATAGGGAAAAGGTGGTGAACAGAATGGAAGTGACTGACGTTAGATTACGCCGCGTTAATACGGAGGGCCGTATGCGTGCGATTGCATCCATCACTTTAGACAATGAGTTTGTTGTCCATGATATTCGTGTGATTGATGGAAATAACGGTCTTTTCGTGGCAATGCCGAGTAAACGTACTCCGGATGGAGAGTTTCGTGACATTGCTCACCCTATTAACTCAAATACTCGCGGGAAAATTCAAGATGCTGTTTTAACTGAATATCATCGTTTAGGTGAGTTAGAAGTCGAATTTGAAGAAGCGGGTGCTTCTTAAAATATGGAGACAAAAAAAGGGCCCTAAGTTAACCTTGGGGCTCTTTAATATTAATACTCGAATTTACAAAGTTTTCAGGAGGAAATGGATCCTTCTTTGTCCAGCGGAAGCCACCTACCCCCTCGAGGTTCAAAAAATTTTCATCCAATAAAGGAAAAGAGCGCCTTTCTTGGATGAAGAGCATTTTTTCCCGAGGGTAAGTAGATGTCTTGCGCTTTTCTTATGACAAATTTCTGAAACATTTTAAGGTAGAAAATGCGGAAATTTACGGAATCGTTCAAGTTACCTTGAAATACATAGTTATTTAAGATAAGATTTTTATGGATAAAAAGGGATATTGGAGGCCTTTCAATGGAAAATCGTTATGCGGTGATTTTAGCTGCTGGACAAGGTACACGAATGAAGTCTAAGCTTTATAAAGTATTGCACCCAGTTTGTGGGAAACCTATGGTTCAACATGTTGTGGATCAAGTGACAAAACTGGATCTTAATACAATCGTAACGATTGTCGGTCATGGGGCTGAGAAAGTTCAGTCACAGCTTGGGAGTACATGTGAGTATGCCTTACAACAAGAACAGCTAGGGACGGCACATGCTGTTATGCAAGCTGCACCTCAACTTGAAGGAAAAGAAGGGACGACAATTGTACTTTGTGGTGATACACCCCTTATTACTTCAGAAACAATTGAAGCGTTGTTAAACCATCATGCAAAAACGAATGCGAAGGCAACCATTTTAACGGCCAAAGCTGATGACCCAACAGGATATGGCCGTATCGTGCGCAATGAAGATGGGCATGTGTATAAAATTGTTGAACATAAAGATGCCAATGAAGATGAGTTAGCCATTACAGAAATTAACACAGGGACATATTGCTTTGATAACGCTTTCTTATTTGAAGCATTAAAACAAGTTTCGAATGATAATGTACAAGGTGAATATTATTTACCGGATGTTATTGAAATATTAAAAGACAATGGTGAAATTATTTCAGCTTATCAAACAGAGTGCTTTGATGAAACGTTAGGTGTGAATGATCGAGTAGCACTTTCTCGTGCTGAAAAAATAATGAAACGCCGTATTAATGAAAAACATATGAGAAATGGTGTTTCGATTATCGACCCAGAAAATACTTATATTTCCGTTGAAGCACAAATTGGGCGTGACACCGTTATCAATCCAGGTACGATGATTATAGGTCGAACGGTTATTGGTGAAGATTGTGAAATCGGGCCAAATTCTGAAATTAAAGATTGTCATATTGGTGATAGTACGGCGATTCGTCAGTCTGTCGCTCATGATAGCAAAATAGGTGACAACGTAAAAATTGGACCATTTGCTCACATTCGTCCTGAATCAAACATTCTTGATGATGTGAAAGTTGGAAACTTTGTCGAGATTAAAAAATCTTCGATGGGTAAAGGAAGTAAAGCATCGCATTTAAGTTACATTGGCGATGCTGAAGTCGGTGCCGATGTCAACCTTGGTTGTGGCTCTATAACTGTTAATTATGACGGAAAGAATAAGTACTTAACTAAAATTGAAGATGGAGCATTTATCGGGTGTAACTCGAACTTAATCGCTCCAGTTACGGTAGGAACAGGTGCTTATGTAGCAGCTGGTTCTACAATCACTGAAGATGTGCCAGGTGAAGCTTTATCCATTGCCCGTGCTCGTCAAGTGAACAAGGAAAATTATTCAAGTAAATTGAAAATGAACAATAATTCCTAAAATTTGGAGGTCCCTATATCATGTCAAATCGTTACGGAGATAAAAGTTTAAAAATCTTTGCATTAAACTCAAACTACGACCTTGCTAAACAAATTGCAGAAGTTGTGGGTGTTGATCTTGGAAAATGTTCTGTTACCCGTTTTAGCGATGGGGAAATACAAATTAACATTGAAGAGAGTATTCGTGGGTGTGATGTATATGTCATTCAGTCAACGAGTGCCCCTGTGAATGAACATTTAATGGAATTATTAATTATGGTAGATGCATTAAAACGTGCTTCTGCTAAACGAATTAATATTGTCATGCCTTATTATGGGTATGCGAGACAAGATCGTAAGGCACGTGCCAGAGAGCCGATTACAGCGAAGCTTGTTGCAAACTTATTAGAAACATCTGGAGCTACTCGTGTTATTACACTTGATCTTCATGCTCCGCAGATTCAAGGTTTCTTTGATATTCCAATTGATCACTTAATGGGTGTGCCTATTTTAGGAGACTATTTCCAAGGGAAAAATTTTGATGATATTGTCATCGTTTCACCTGACCATGGTGGAGTTACGCGTGCACGTAAGTTAGCAGATCGCTTAAAAGCGCCGATTGCAATTATTGATAAGCGCCGTCCACGTCCGAATGTTGCTGAAGTTATGAACATTGTTGGTAACATTGAGGGGAAAACAGCTATCTTGATTGATGATATTATCGATACAGCTGGAACGATTACACTTGCTGCTAATGCCTTAGTGGAAAACGGTGCAAAAGAGGTATATGCGTGCTGTACGCACCCTGTATTATCTGGACCAGCTATCGATCGGATTCATAATTCAACAATTAAAGAACTTGTTGTAACGAATTCAATTGCATTACCAGAAGAAAAGAAAATAGAAAAGCTTATTCAGCTTTCTGTTGCTCCACTTATAGGTGAAGCGATTATCCGTGTTCATGAAGAACAATCTGTTAGCACGTTGTTTGATTAATCCGTCCATTTGTTTTTTGTCTTGAAAAATTATGGCATGTTTAGACCCGATATTGAATGGGAATCAATGTAACTAGAGATACTTTAGTTATGGATATACATGATGGAGTAAAACATAATACTTCATTCGAAAGTTAAGTTAGAAAGGGGATAAACATGTCAGCTCAATTACGTGCAGAAGAGAGGTCAATCTTTTCCAATTCAGCAAGACGTGAAATTCGAGAGCAAGGTCATATTCCAGCAGTGATTTATGGAAAGAGTGTAGAAAGTACGTCGATCTCCTTAGATGGAATTGAATTTATTAAGACGTTAAAGCAACATGGAAGGAATGCCATCATCAATATTTCTCTCGGCGACCAGAAACATGCTGTAATGGTCAACGAAATTCAGCAAGACCCTTTAAAAGGAGTTATTCTTCATGCAGATTTGCATGTGGTGAATATGAATGAAGAAGTGGATGTGGATGTCCAAATTCAGTTAATTGGTGAAGCACAAGGAGTAAAGGATGGAGGAGTTTTACAACAACCTTTACATCAAGTAAAGCTCCGCGCTAAACCTGGAGAAATACCAACGACCATAGAAGTTGACGTTACGAACTTAGGAGTTAATGAAGTGTTACATGTTAAAGATATTCCTCTCAATAGTCAAATGGAAATTTTAGATGATGAAGAGGAAGTCGTTGTTTCCATACTACCTCCAAAGCAAGAGGAGGAAATTAATCCTGGGGAAGAGCAAGAGTCTGGCGAGCCTGAGTCTGTAGAGGGAAGAGAAACAAACGAATAAGAACACGTAAGACGTAACCGATAGTAGGTTACGTCTTAGTTTGTAGAAAAAACCATACGAAATCCATATAAGGCATTGAAAACAGAAGAAATTAGTGTTGCAGGAGTCGAGCTATTATTAACAATTTGCGAAAAAAGCTATATAGTTAAAAAGTAAGCCTACATCTTTTTGAAAAGGGGGATCGAACATGAAAGTGATGGTAGGACTTGGAAATCCAGGGAAAAGATATGAAAACACCCGTCATAATGTAGGGTTTATGGTTATTGATGAGTTAGCTAAACGATTGAGTATAAACGTTGACCAGTCAAAGTTTAATGGCTTATATGGAATAGGGCATGTTTCAGGTGAGCGGGTCATATTATTAAAACCTATGACATATATGAATTTATCAGGGGAATGCGTTCGCCCTTTGATGGATTATTATAAGGTTGCAATCGAAGATTTAGTTGCCATTTACGATGATTTAGATTTACCAGTTGGAAAAGTTCGCCTCCGACAAAAGGGGAGTGCTGGTGGGCATAACGGCATTAAATCAATGATTCAACATTTAGGAACTCAGCAATTTAAGCGAGTTAGAATCGGCATTGATCGGCCGAAAGATGGAATGAAAGTTTCTGATTATGTATTAGGAAATTTTCATGCTGAGGAACGCGATGGTATTCAACAGGCCATACAACATTCAACAGATGCTTGTGAAAAATGGATTGAAAAACCATTTTTAGATGTGATGAATGAGTTTAACTAAAAGTATAAAGATCCTTCTAGCTGTTCATAATAAGTAATACGTTTATGATCAATGTAACATTTCTTGATATGAATGTGTTACGATTATGATATGCACAGGAGGCTTACACATAAAATGGCATTACTCTATTATTGCCGACATTGTGGTGTGAAAGTAGGGAGTATAGAAAATCAATCCTTACATAGTCATCAACTTGGGTTTCATCAATTAACGGTTGATGAACGAAATGAAATGATTGAATATCAAAATAATGGAGACCTTCATATTAAAACGATATGTGAAGACTGCCAAGAAGCACTTCAACGTAATCCAGATTATTATGGATTAGATACATTTATACAATAAGCGCTTTGGAATAGGTTTCATTCCAAAGCATTTTTCTATTTTCTTTTCATAGAAAGGAATAAGATTAAAATGAATAAGTTGAACCGGATTTGAGAGGGGGGGAAAGGACTTGCAAAGTTTAAGACAATATTTTTATGCACAGGACGATTTTAAAACGGTGATGACAGGTATTGAAGAAGGGTTAAAAGAGCAGTTAGTTGCAGGTTTATCGGGATCTGCGAGATCTTTATTTATCTCTTCCTTGTTTAAAGATTCAGGCAAGCCCGTTTTGGTTATTACACATAATCTTTTGCAAGCACAAAAAATATTTGAAGATTTAACGAATATATTAGATGGAGAAAGCGTTTACTTATATCCAGTCAACGAGTTAATTGCCTCTGAAATTGCTGTTGCAAGTCCAGAGTTAAAAGCGCAAAGAATTGAAGTGTTAAACAAGTTGATGAATGAAGAAAGGTCGGTTGTTGTCGCTCCAATAGCTGCATTACGGAGAATGCTACCACCAAAAGAATTATGGAAGCGATGTCAGATTGAAATGAAAATAGGCGATGACGTTCATTTAGATTCTTATCTTCCAACATTACGTTTAATGGGCTATGAACGTGTACCGATGGTATCGGCTCCAGGGGAGTTTAGTGTACGCGGTGGAATCGTTGACATTTATCCGTTAACAGAGGAATACCCTGTTCGAATTGAATTGTTTGATACAGAGGTGGATTCCATTCGTACATTTGATTTAGAAAGTCAACGTTCCATATCGATGCTCGAAACGCTTTCAATTGGACCAGCTGAGGAATTGCTATTAGACCAAGAGCATATTCATGTCGGTGTTGAACGAATTGAACAAGCGCTGGCTAGTAGTTTAAAGAAACTGAAAAAAGATAAACAAAAAGAATTATTATTAGAAAATACTCAATATGATCTCGAAAAGCTTAAAAGCTCACAAATTGAACAAGGGTTTGTTAAGTATCTTTCATTTTTTTATAATGAACCTGCTAGTTTACTAGACTATTTCCCATCCCAATCGATTATTACCCTTGATGAAGTTAGTCGAATTCATGAGATGGTGACCCATCTAGAAAATGAAGAGGCAGAATGGATTACATCGTTATTGGAAGAAGGGAACATTGTTCACGAAGCACAAATATCTCATTCATTCGAAAAGTTAATGAATGAAACGGATTTTCCGATTATTTACTTATCGTTATTTTTACGTCATGTGCAACGCACGAATCCACAAAATTTAGTTAATATATCATGTAAGCAGATGCAAAGCTTTCACGGGCAAATGCACGTATTAAAGAGCGAGATGGATCGGTGGGAGAAATCAGATTATACTGTTGTGTTTTTAGGTGCAAATGAAGACCGAGTACAAAAGCTTGAAAATGTCCTTCGTGATTATAATATTGAAGCAAATATAGCGAAACGGGACGATATTTTAACTAAAGGTAAACGTTATATTTTGGAAGGCGATTTACAAACAGGCTTTGAATTGCCAATGCAAAAAATAGCGGTTGTTACAGAAGAAGAATTATTTAAAAAACGTGTAAAAAGAAGGAGTCAAAAGCAAAAGCTTTCGAATGCAGAAAGAATTAAAAGTTATTCGGAACTAGAAGTTGGCGACCATGTTGTTCATGTTAATCATGGTATCGGTAAATATCTTGGGATTGAAACATTGGAGATTAATGGTGTTCACAAAGATTATTTACATATTCGCTATCAAGGCAGCGATAAGCTATATGTGCCAGTAGAACAAATTGATCAAGTTCAAAAATATGTAGGTTCTGAAGGGAAAGAGCCGAAAATTTATAAATTGGGCGGAAACGAATGGAAGCGTGTAAAGAAAAAGGTTGAATCCTCTGTTCAAGATATTGCCGATGATTTAATTAAACTTCATGCAGAGAGAGAAGCTAGCAAAGGATATGCCTTTAGTCCGGATGATGAAATGCAACGTGAATTTGAAGCTGCGTTCCCATATCAAGAGACAGAAGATCAATTACGTTCCATTCAAGAAATTAAAAAAGATATGGAACGGGAAAGGCCGATGGATCGCCTCCTTTGTGGTGATGTTGGCTATGGGAAGACAGAGGTGGCAATTCGGGCGGCATTTAAAGCGATTACAGATCAAAAACAAGTGGCGTTTCTTGTTCCAACAACCATTCTTGCTCAACAGCATTTTGAGACCATTCGTGAAAGGTTCCAAGACTATCCGATTAACATCGGTTTATTAAGTCGTTTCCGGACAAGAAAAGAACAAAATGAAACGATTAAAGGATTAAAAAATGGAACAATTGATATTGTTATCGGAACACATCGTCTATTGTCAAAGGATATTGATTTTAAAGATTTAGGCCTCTTGATTATTGATGAGGAGCAGCGGTTTGGTGTAACACATAAAGAAAAAATTAAACAAATGAAAGCAAATGTTGATGTGTTAACATTAACGGCGACGCCAATACCAAGAACATTGCATATGTCGATGTTAGGTGTTCGCGATTTATCCGTTATTGAAACACCACCAGAAAATCGTTTTCCAGTTCAAACATATGTTGTTGAATATAATGGGGCGCTTGTTAGAGAAGCGATCGAACGTGAACTAGCAAGGGGAGGACAAGTTTATTTCTTATATAATCGCGTAGAAGATATTGATCGGAAAGCAGAGGAAATATCGATGCTTGTTCCAGATGCTAAGGTTACTTATGCTCATGGGAAAATGACAGAAAACGAGTTAGAGTCGGTCATGCTCAACTTTTTGGAGGGGCAATCTGATGTTCTTGTCAGTACAACCATTATTGAAACGGGTGTTGATATCCCGAATGTAAACACGCTCATTGTCCATGATGCTGATCGAATGGGGCTTTCCCAGTTGTATCAGCTAAGGGGTCGTGTTGGCCGTTCAAATCGTGTAGCTTATGCTTATTTTACGTATCGAAAAGATAAGGTCTTGTCTGAAGTAGCTGAAAAAAGATTACAAGCGATTAAAGAGTTTACAGAGCTTGGTTCTGGTTTTAAGATTGCAATGCGTGATTTATCCATTCGAGGAGCAGGAAATTTATTGGGTCCTCAACAACATGGTTTTATTGATTCTGTTGGATTTGATTTATATTCGCAAATGTTGAAAGAGGCTATTGAGTCACGTAAAGGTGACATATCAAAAGAAGCAACGGTTCATGTGGAAATTGACCTTGAAATTGATGCATATTTACCGCAAAGCTATATTTCAGATGGACGTCAAAAGATTGACATGTATAAACGATTTAGAGGTGTGGAAACTTCTGATGATCTAGCGGAACTACAAGAAGAAATGATCGACCGCTTCGGTGAGTATCCAGAGGAAGTTGAGTACTTAATCATGGCAACTCATATTAAAGTACTTGCGAATAGGGAAAAAGTCATTCAAGTAAAACAAACGAAAGACGAAGTGGCAATTCTTATATCTGAAGAAGCAAGTAATAATATTGATGGACAAAAATTGTTTGAGTTAAGCAATAAGTTTGGCCGAGACGTTGGTCTCGGAATGGATGGTAATTGTTTAAAGTTAACATTACAAATTAAAAAGATGGATACGAAACAATGGCTATCGGTTATAGCAAAGCTGTTAGATGGGTTAGCCAATGTTAAAAAAGAAGAAGTTTCTGCAAGTTAAGGGGTTAATTTTGTCGTCATTTGGAAAACATGGTAAGGGGATATTAAGCTATTTTGGAAAAAATCACTTTCATCGCGTATATTACTTGACGTAAGAAGGATACTAATGTCAACAATGGTGGTTGTTACAAAATTGTGAACAAAAAACAATCATTACGTTACTAATCATCAGATGAAAGTGAGGCATCATTAGATGAAAGCAACTGGTATCGTTCGTCGTATTGATGATTTAGGTCGCGTCGTTATTCCAAAAGAGATTCGCCGAACGCTTCGCATTCGGGAAGGAGATCCACTGGAAATATTCGTCGATCGTGATGGAGAAGTTATTTTAAAAAAATATTCCCCTATTAGTGAATTAAGTGATTTTGCAAGAGAGTACGCGGATGCTCTTTTCGATAGCCTTGGTCACCCTGTACTTATTTGTGATCGAGATGCTTTCATAGCTGTTTCTGGAATTTCAAAGAAAGAGTACTTAAATAAAAACATTAGTGAAGTTGTTGAGCGTGTCATGGAGGACCGGAGCTCGTCATTACAAACAGAAGAGAATGAAGTTGAGTTTGTAGATGGATTAAAGGAATCTGTCCGCTCTTATACAGTTGGACCTATCATTGCAAACGGAGACCCAATTGGAGCCGTTGTTATATTTTCAAAAGATGATTCAATTGGAGAGGTTGAACATAAGGCTGTTGAAACGGCTGCAGGGTTTTTAGCTAGACAAATGGAACAGTAAAAAACGTTAGTCCAAATGGTTTGGTAAGAGAAAAAAGCGGAAATAATCTATACCATTATGCTGTTGCAAGTATGGTCAAAGTAAAAAGGGTAGTCCCTGATTAGTTGGGATTACCCTTTTTATAGTATCACCCAGAATTTTTTGATAAAGAATTCAGTGGTGAATGGGGCCTTCGTTGTCCAGCGAAAGCCCTGCACTTTTGTTCTATGCCTAAACGAAAGAGTACTGCAGAATCAATTAAATTCTTATGGTATAATAAATTGGAATTAACATCTTTAGGTATTTTCTGGAAGGTGGCGGCAATGAACGTCCGACATAATAAATTGAATGTGATTGTTCTACATGGAGCGTTTATTTTAACACTTGCAGCAGTGATTACAAAAATATTAAGTGCTGTTTATCGAGTGCCATTTCAAAATATTGTTGGAGATATTGGGTTTTATATTTATCAACAAGTATATCCTTTTTATGGGATTGCCATTATATTATCGACTACTGGTTTCCCGGTGATGATTTCAAAGCTTGTTCATGATACAGACGAAAATCATCAACAGTACGTATACAAAGTATTAAAAATAACTTCATTTTATTTACTTGTTACGAGTTTTTTAGCCTTTTTATTATTGTATTTTGGTTCTTCTACGATTGCAACATGGATGGGTGATCGTAACCTTACCGTATTATTAAAAGTGATTTCCCTTGCTTTTTTAACATTGCCTTTCGTATCTATTTTACGGGGATACTTTCAAAGTCAACATGTGATGCAGCCAACCGCAATTTCTCAAGTAGTGGAACAAACGATACGCGTTGTAACGATCCTTGTCGTTTCGTATCTTTTTGTTACGAATGGGTTTGATCTTTATTTAACTGGAGCAGGAGCCATATTTGGATCTTTATTAGGTAGTATCGGAGCATTTTTTGTTTTATTCGCTTATTGGCAAAAAGGGAATTCTATAAAAAAAATGAATGTTTCTGTGTCAAAAGAGGAAGTTCGTGTTCTCTTGAAGCGGTTAATTATATATAGTGTGACGATATGTATGACAAGTATGCTACTCATCTTTATTCAAATGGTGGATTCGTTTAATTTGTATAGTTTACTTGTTGCGAACGGTTTAAGTGAAAACGAGGCCAAAATAGCAAAAGGAATCTATGATCGTGGGCAACCACTTTTGCAGTTAGGAACAATTGTTGCTACATCGCTAGCGTTATCCCTCGTTCCTGCAATGGTCCAAGCGATGAAAAGAAGCCGGAATAATGTTCAAAAGTACATTGATTTAACATATAAGGTATGTTTTTCTTTGGCTATTGCAGCAACAGCAGGAATTGTTGCCATTATGGAACCGTTGAATGTCATGTTGTTCTCTGATAGCAATGGATCTAACGTTTTAGCTATATATTGTTTATCTATTTTATTTAGCTCCATTGCTATTGTGACAAGTGGGATATTGCAAGGATTAGATAGAGCGACGTTGCCAGCGCTGACCGTTTTAGCAGGAGTTATTGTAAAGTGGATCTTTAATACTAGTTTAATCCCCTTTTTCGGTACGATGGGGGCAGCGGTAGCTACAGTCATCGCCTATTTAGTTGTCGCATTTTTAAACATGTATTTGATTTGGAAACAGAAATTTCTTATTTTGCCGTATCGGTCAATGGTGAAAATCGTATTCATTGCATTTGGAATGTTTTTTTTGATTCAATTATATCAATATATTTTTTTCTACTCCGTGCACGGGGATGAACGTATCATTTCAACCATACAGGTGTTAACGTCGGTAGCTATTGGGGCAACCACTTATTTACTTACACTTTACCAATCCAATGTTTTTCATAAGGAGGAATGGGCGTTTCTTTTATCTAAAAAAACAATAAAAAAGTAAGGAAAGAGGGATATGTTTGGCGAAAATTACGGTTGTAGGACTAGGTGCAGGAGATCTTGAACAACTGCCATTTGGAATATATCAAATATTAACGGAAAAAAGCACACCTTTATTTTTACGTACGAAGCATCATCCTGTTGTAGAACAGTTAGCGGGACAAATAGGTTTTTATCACTCTTTTGATGATATATATGAAAAAAATCTTCAATTTGAACAAGTATATGAAGAGATTGAGGCTCAATTAATGACGGAAGCACGTGAAAATGGACATATTATTTACGCTGTTCCGGGACATCCATTCGTAGCAGAAAAAACGGTCCAATTATTAGTTGAAAAACATCATCAAGGAGAAATCGAAGTGGAGATAAAAGGTGGTCAATCCTTTATTGACGCAATGTTAACAACACTTGAAATAGACCCCATTCAAGGGCTTCAATTTGTAGATGCACTCGATTTACACCGTCATCAGCTCGTGTACAAGCAACATATTTTAATTTGCCAAGTGTATGATCAAATGGTTGCATCTGAAGTGAAATTAACATTGATGGAAGACCTTCCGTATGACTATGAAGTAGTGGTTGTCACTGCTGCAGGAAGTCAACATGAAGAGGTAAGAAAAGTTCCACTTTATAAATTAGATCGTCATGTTCAACTAAACAATTTAACAAGTATTTACATACCGCCTGTAAAAGATGAACAAAATTTGTATCATCAATTTTCAACACTACGGTCTGTCATTGCAGAGCTTAGGGGGCCGAATGGATGCCCGTGGGATAAAGAGCAAACACATGAAACGTTAAAAGCATATTTAATTGAAGAGTGCTATGAGTTGCTGGAGGCTATTGACGAAAAAGATATCGATCATATGATCGAAGAGCTTGGTGATGTATTGTTGCAAATTATGCTTCACTCCCAAATCGGTGAAGATGATGGCTTATTTAGCATTGACGACGTTATCCGTGAACTAACAAGTAAAATGATTCGCCGTCATCCTCATGTCTTTGGCAATATTGACGTTAGGAATGCAGATGAAGTTGTGACAAACTGGGAAGCCATTAAAAAGAATGAGAAAACAGAAAAACAGCCTTCCATCCTTGATTCGGTGGCTAAATCGCTTCCGGCCTTATCAAAATCATATAAGCTTCAAAAGAAAGCAGCAAAAGTCGGCTTTGATTGGCCAAATGTGAAAGAAGCTTGGCAAAAGGTTCGTGAAGAATTGACAGAGTTTGAAGAGGAGCTAACAAGTTCTTTGCGAAATCAGCGTGAGATTGAGCAAGAGTTTGGCGATATTATATTTGCGCTCGTTAATATAGGGCGTTTTTATGATATAGAACCAGAAGCGGCTCTTACGATGACAAATCAAAAGTTTTACAAAAGGTTTCAGTACATCGAGGAAAAAGTGAGAGCGATTGGCAAAGAGCTTCAGAATGTGTCTTTAGAAGAAATGGATCAATATTGGGAAGAAGCAAAACGTCTGGAGGAGGAACAACATTGAGGCTAGATAAGTTTTTAAAAGTATCGAGATTAATTAAACGAAGAACGTTAGCAAAGGAAGTGGCTGATCAAGGACGAATATTGATCAACGGCCAAGTAGCTAAAGCAGGCTCAAATGTAAAAGTCGGCGATGAAATTTCTATTCAATTTGGACAAAAAGTACTGACGGTTCAAATTGAATCATTAAGAGAAACTGCCAAAAAAGATGAAGCTACAGAATTATATCGTGTTGTAAAAGAAGAAAAAATCACCGCTGAATAAGGCTTGTTCTAAACAGATCTCCCCTTTCATACACATGTAGAAGAAACAGCGATTTGATTAATGAATGTGGGGGATGATCTAATCATGAACCAAAATTATGATGGGAACCATTCACATAAACAAGTGGTGCAAGAGCATGATGTAATGATGAGAGGGAGAAAGTTTCTAGATATTACAGGTGTTAAACAGGTGGAAAGTTTTGACAATAAAGAGTTTCTGTTAGATACCGTCATGGGCCCTTTATCTATTCGCGGTGATAATTTACAGATGAAAAACTTAGACGTAGAAAAAGGCATTGTATCGATTAAGGGAAGAAGAATTTATGATCTCGTATATTTGGATGATCATAACGGGGAGAAAGCTAAAGGGTTCTTTAGCAAGTTGTTTAAATGACCTTAACGACACAATTTTATACAATGCTTGCGATGATTGGGATGGGAAGCTTTTTAGGAGCATCTCTAGATACGTATAGACATTTTTTAAATAGACAGGAAATGATGAGATGGGTCGTTTTTATAAACGACCTTATCTTCTGGATCGTACAAGGCCTTCTTACCTTTTATGTATTATTAATTGTTAATGAAGGGATTCTGCGATTTTATATTTTTTTAGCTATTTTATGTGGTTTTGCAGCCTATCAAAGCCTTTTTCGCAAGTTTTATTTAAAGAGTCTTTACTTTTTTATTCATTTCATTACATCTATCTATCATTTTTTTCGAAAAATGGTTCAATTATTTATTTTAAAACCGATAACAGTTATAGTTAGTTTGATGATTACAATGATGACAGGTCTTCTTCTTTTTTTGTGGAGAATGATCAAATGGACTTCACAAATCATTTGGAAATTATGTAAAATTTTATTAGCTCCGCTATTTTGGATATTAAAGCAGCTATGGGGGCTGTTTCCAAGCTCACTTCGTATATTTGTAAAAAAAAATTTCGTAAATATAAGAGGATTTTTCTACAAAGTCAAGAAGTTAATTGGTAACCTTTATCGTTTTTGGAATGATTTTTTTCATAAAAAATAAGGAGGGTTGAGAATGGGTGCTGAGAGAAAGCAAAAGATTGCCCGCATCGAATCTGATTATGTTGTGCAGCAGGAAAAGAAAGAGCTCTTGAAAAAGAAGCGAAAAAAAGGTTTGGTAAGGAGACTCGCTGTTCTTACTCTTATTATGCTTGTATCTTTTGCGATTATCACAACGAAATTAATTTCTCAAGCCTTAGCAATAGATGAAAAGATTGAAGAGAAGCAAGAGCTTAAAGAAGAACTTTCCAATTTGCAACAAGAACAAAAACAGCTTGAAGAGGAAATTAAGAAATTAAATGATGATGAGTATATAAAGAAACTTGCACGTCGTGATTACTTCCTTTCCGATGAAGGAGAAATCATTTTTAATATTCCAGATGATGTAAACTAGTCATGATATTGACCCCTCGATATTAATTTTGTATAATTGAGTAAATTATCTTAATTTATTTTTGAATGATTTAAGGAGGAGCATTTTTTTTATGTCGATTGAAGTTGGCAGCAAGTTACAAGGCAAAGTAACAGGCATTACTAAATTTGGAGCATTTGTGGAGCTGCCAGGAGGCTCAACAGGTTTAGTTCATATTAGTGAGGTTGCAGATAATTACGTAAAGGACATTAATGAACATTTAAAAGTTGGCGATCAAGTTGAAGTGAAAGTCATAAACGTAGAAAAAGATGGGAAAATTGGTCTTTCTATTAAAAAAGCGAAAAATCGTCCTGAGCGTTCTGAACGTCCGAAAAGAAATGATTTCCGTTCGAAGGAAAGCTTTGAACAAAAGATGAATCGTTTCTTAAAAGATAGCGAGGATAGACTCGCTTCACTTCGTCGTCATACTGAGTCAAGACGTGGCGGAAGAGGGGCAAGAAGAGGATAAACTTGCTGCTGTTTTACTATAGATGAAGGGTATCACCCAGGGGAGATAAGCCTCTGGGTGTTTCTTTAAAAAATAAATTTTTCTATTGACGAATGTGATAGAGATATGTATTATATAATATGTGCTTGTTAGAGAAGGCGGCGTAGCTCAGCTGGCTAGAGCGTACGGTTCATACCCGTGAGGTCGGGGGTTCGATCCCCTCCGCCGCCACCATCTTTATAGTGGC
>NZ_JAKZKS010000023.1:0-20897 GCF_022808615.1 Bacillus sp. FJAT-47783 | reverse complement strand
CGCCCTTTCACGGCGGTAACACGGGTTCGAATCCCGTACGGGTCATAAAAAACGACTCTTTTCTTAAATGGAAAAGAGTCGTTTTTTATCTGATTAATATTAAAAAACATTGCCATCATCATAAATGTTATCCTCAAAATATAGCAATTTTTTTCTGAAAGCTTGTCTATTCGCAACTATTTCTGTCGCATCCAACGTTAATAGTCGAAAGATTCTGAAAACTAATCCCTTATTTTGACAAATTATTTCCGTTTGTTCTGTTATGATACAGTTAACTATAAATATGGGGGAGTGTCTGTAATGGAGAAAGTGGAAAGAAGGTTAGTCGAGCCAGCGTCCGGAATCAGTCTTCAGAAGGCACATGCTGTTTTGGGGAAATTATGGAAGAATATTAGTTTAAAGATGTATTCGATTATGTTTTATCGAGGCTTAGTTTATGTGATTATTGGTTTTTTACTTGGAAGAGCTTTCATCCTTTCTGAAATTGTTCCATTTGCCCTCCCGTTTTTTGGTGCAATTTTACTTATGAAAAAAGATAAAGCGTTATTAGCAGCTTTTTCTTTAATAGCAGGATCGTTAACAATTTCCCCGCAAATAGCCGTTGTCGTCGGTTCTTCTATATTTATATTCCTACTAGTAAATAAAATAACTACATTTTTTTATGATGATCGTTTAAAAGCTCTGCCATTCACCGTTTTCGCCTCCTTATTACTTACGAGACTATTGTATTCGTATTTCATGACCGGTTCACTTACACTCTATGATTATATGATGTCTGGAGTAGAGTCAGGTTTGTCGTTTATTTTAACCTTAATCTTTCTTCAAAGTATTCCACTTATTTCAGCGAGAACGTTTAAACAAACTTACAAAATCGAAGAGATTATTTGTTTAATGATTTTATTAGCTTCTGTGATGACAGGCTTAATCGGGATTCAATATGAAAATCTTCAAGCAGAACATATTGTCTCAAGGTATGTCGTCCTTCTATTTGCCTTTACAGGTGG
Organism: Bacillus sp. FJAT-47783; assembly: GCF_022808615.1. GTDB lineage: Bacteria > Bacillota > Bacilli > Bacillales > Aeribacillaceae > Bacillus_BZ. The sequence continues at coordinate 19,893 of NZ_JAKZKS010000023.1, read as the reverse complement.
TGCAAGTCTTGGCTGTACGGTAGGGGTTGTTACAGGTCTTGTCCTAAGTTTAGCGAACATTGGTAATTTATATCAAATGAGTTTATTAGCTTTCTCTGGTCTGCTCGGTGGATTATTAAAGGAAGGAAGAAAGCTAGGCGCTGCCATCGGCTTGTTAATAGGTTCGATGTTATTAACCCTCTATGGAGAAGGTTCAACCGATATTTGGACAAACATGTTAGAATCTCTTGTAGCTGTCGCTTTGTTCCTAGTAACACCACGTTCCTTAACTGAACGACTTGCGAAACATATTCCAGGGACGAATGAATATGCGATTGAACAACAATTGTATGTAAGAAAAATTCGAGATGTGACGGCACATCGTGTAGATCAGTTTTCGAATGTGTTTCATGCGCTATCAGAAAGCTTTACAACACTTTATTCAGATGAAGCGTTAGATGATGATCGTGAGGTTGATTTATTTTTAAGCAAAATTACCGAGAGCACTTGTCAAACGTGCTTTAAAAAAGATAAGTGTTGGGCACAAAATTTTGATCAAACATATCAATTCATGAAGCAAATGATGATTGAACAAAAGGAAAATACGTATCACTCAAACAGAAAATTAAAAAGAGAGTTTGATAAATATTGCTCGAAAGCACAAAAAGTTGAAGAAACGATGGAACAAGAAATGAATTATTTCCTTGCAAATCAAAAACTGAAAAAGCAAATACAAGAAACGAGAAGACTAGTAGCGGAACAATTAAGTGGGGTCTCCCAAGTCATGAGTGATTTTTCAAAAGAGATGAAAAAGGAACGTGAGCATCATTTCTTGCAAGAAGATCAAATATTTGAAGCATTACAAAACTTTGGTGTGGAAATAGGTCATATTGATATTTATAACTTAGAACAAGGAAATGTCGATATAGAGATGAGCATTCCTTATTGCAATGGCCATGGAGAGTGCGAAAAAATTATTGCTCCGATGCTTTCAGATATATTAGAAGAAACGATAGTCGTAAAGCGTGAACAATGTGCGAAATTTCCAAACGGATATTGTCACGTGTCCTTTGGCTCAGCAAAGACATTTCGGGTGGAAACAGGTGTAGCGCATGCAGCTAAGGGGGGAGGACTTGTCTCTGGCGATAGCTATACGATGATTGAATTAGGTGTTGGTAAGTACGCACTCGCCATAAGCGATGGAATGGGGAATGGTGAAAGAGCACATTTTGAAAGTAATGAAACGATTAAACTTCTTCAAAAAATTCTCCAATCAGGTATTGATGAAAAAATTGCGATTAAAACCGTTAATTCCATTCTCTCTTTACGAACAACAGATGAAATGTTTTCAACGTTAGATTTAGCCATTATTGATTTACAAGATGCAAATTGTAAATTTATGAAGATAGGTTCAACCCCTAGCTTTATAAAACGTGGAGACAAAGTGATAAAAGTACAAGCGAGCAACTTACCGATAGGCATCGTCGAGGAGATTGAAGTAGATGTTGTAGATGAACAATTGAAAGCAAAAGATATATTAATTATGATGAGCGATGGAATTTTTGAAGGGCCAAAACATGTAGAAAATCATGATTTATGGATGAAACGGAAAATAAAAGAGCTTGAAACAAATGATCCTCAGGAAATAGCAGATATCATTATGGAAGAGGTGATTCGGACAAGATCAGGTCGAATTGATGATGATATGACCATTGTCGTGGCAGAAATTGATCATAATACACCTAAGTGGGCATCAATACCAGTAGTCAAATATTCAAAGAAGACTGGGTAACCTCAAGTCTGTCGTATAAATACCCTTTAAAGTGGCGAGGATGGTAATGCGAACTCGTAACGAGGAGGGGACATAATGAAAAAAGGTACGTTAAAGCAAATCTTACTATTAACAGACGGATGTTCGAATAAAGGGGAAGACCCTATTGCAATGGCAGCATTAGCAAAAGAGCAAGGAATCACGGTGAATGTCATTGGAATTGTAGATGAAAAAGTGATTGATCAAGAAGCGATGGAGGAAATAGAAGGTATTGCGATGTCGGGAGGTGGTGTTAGTCAAATTGTTTATTCGCATCAACTTTCACATACTGTGCAAATGGTAACAAGACAAGCGATGACCCAAACCCTTCAAGGTGTTGTTAATCAGGAATTGCGGCATATTTTAGGTAAAAATTCTTCTATTGAAGAATTACCTCCGGAGGAACGGGGAGAAGTAATGGAAGTAGTGGATGAATTAGGGGAAACGGTTAATTTAGAAATCCTTATTCTTGTTGATACAAGTGCAAGCATGGAACCGAAGCTACCGACGGTAAAAGAGGCTTTGCTTGATCTTTCAATTAGCTTAAATTCAAGAATCGGACGAAATCAATTTTCTATTAGTGTATTTCCGGGGAAAAAGCAAGATGTAGAAAATGTGCTCGATTGGACACCGAAGTTAGAATCGATTTCGTCCATTTTCCCTAAGCTCACAACAGGTGGTATAACCCCAACTGGTCCTGCTATTCGGGAAGCTGCACAAAGTTTTAAAAAGAAACGCTCGTTAAGGAGTTATTTATTAGATGAAGAACATGTCGATGAACAACAACTTTAATGTGACGCCGGGTACGGTTATAAAAGGAAGGTGGCATGCCCGTACGTATCAAGTAGAGCGGCTTTTAGGGCGGGGAGCAGTCGGTCAAGTTTATTTAGCTACTAGTCAACACGGTAAAGTCGCTTTAAAGCTTAGCGAAAATAGCATGGGAATTACTTCAGAAGTAAATGTTTTAAAGCGACTTGCCGAGGCCCAAGGTTCAATTCTTGGGCCTTCTTTAATCGATGTGGATGATTATTATCATCCACTGTTAAAAAAACACCTCCCTTTCTATGTGATGGAGTATATAGAAGGGGAGCATTTTATAAAATTTGTCCAGACAAGGGGTTTAGAATGGGCCGATATATTAATTCTTCAACTACTAAGTGACTTAGATAAGTTGCACCAATCGGGTTGGGTATTTGGTGATTTAAAGCCAGATAATTTAATCGTCACATATCCTCCTGTAAAAATTCGCTGTATTGATGTGGGAGGAACTACGAGAATTGGACGTTCTATAAAGGAGTTTACTGAATTTTTTGATCGTGGCTATTGGGAGGTTGGGATGAGAAGAGCTGAACCAAGCTACGATTTATTTGCTGTCGCAATGATTATGATAAATGTCGTATATCCAAAACGGTTTTCAAAAAAAGGAAATGGGAAAGATTACTTAACGCAAATGATCGAATCTCATCCATACTTAAATAAGCGAAAAAAGCTGTTAACAAACGCTCTAAATAGTTCCTATTCTTCAGCAGCTTTCATGAAAAAAGAGCTGATGCAGCTTTTATCTGATGAGAAAAAACCAAAGATGCGTAAATCTACCATGAATTCTCGCACATCTCCACCTCCGAATAGAAAACAATACAAAAAAAAGAAGAAAAAGCAAAGAAGAGGAGTTTTTGAAACGGTTTTTATCGTCATTTTCCTTGCGTTTCTATACTCATTATACATTTTTACGAACTTGCTTTAAGAAAATATAAGAAATTTATGATTCAACCATTATAACTTTTGCAGTTTATCGGGAAATAATGATACGATATAGGTAAATGAACATCCAATTATTCGGATTTCCCTGTTGAGATGTCAAATAATTTCTAGTTGCAAAGTGAAGTGACACGTGTTGTTTGAAAAGGTTAAAAAAGAAATTTCTGACAGACAATTAATAGAACATCACTCGACAGTTGTTGTAGGTGTTTCTGGGGGGCCTGACTCCCTTGCTTTATTACATATTTTATATTGTTTGCGACATACTTTTTCATTGCATCTTGTTGCAGCACATGTAGATCACATGTTTAGAGGGCGACAATCAGAGGAAGAAATGGATGATGTGAAAAAATTCTGTCAATCACTTGGAATCCGTTGTGTAACAAAACAAATAGATGTCAAAGCATATGCTAAAAAGGAGCGCTTAAATAAGCAAGCCGCTGCAAGAGAGTGCCGTTACGCATTTTTTAAAGAAGTGATGGAGGAGTATGACGCAGATGTTCTCGCTTTAGGTCATCATGGTGATGATCAAGTTGAAACGATTTTAATGAAACTTGTTCGGGGGACGGTTGGAAAAGGCTTAATAGGGATTTCAAAGAAGAGAAAATTTGGCAGAGGCTATCTTGTTCGACCACTACTAAGTGTGACGAAAAAAGAAATTTTAACTTACTGTGAAAAACATGGTATAAACCCTCGTTTTGACCCGAGTAACGAACAAGATATGTATACAAGAAACCGATTTCGTAAATACATATTGCCATTTTTGAAAAAAGAGAATCCACAAGTTCATCAACATTTTCAATATTTTAGTGAAATTCTTGAAGAAGATGAACAATTTTTAGAGGAATTAGCAATAGAAAAAATGAATAAAGTAATGGAAAGAAAAACAAACTTTGAGGTAATCATGAAGGTTAGTGAATTCAAAAAGCTTCCCCCTCCTTTACAAAGAAGGGTGATTCATCTAATATTAAACTATCTTTCCAAAGGCCATCATTCCCCCGCTTTTTCTGCCATACATATCGAAAGTATTAAAGGAATGATGTATCAACCTCATCCTTCAAGTACGATGGATTTTCCGTTAGGTTTCAAAGCTATCAAATCTTATGACAAATTTACGATCACGAATAAACCACCTAAGCCTATACCTTACGAGTTCCATTTGAAAATTCCAGGTGAAATTACTTTGCCGAATGGGAAAAAAATAATTTGTGAAACTTTTGAAGGGGTCCCTACGTATAAAGACCATCATACCTTCTTTTTACCTCTTCATCTTTTAAATGAGCCATTAACGGTTCGAAGCAGGAGAGCTGGTGATAAAATTCACGTAAAAGGCATGAATGGGAGTAAAAAGGTAAAAGATATTTATATTGATAAGAAGGTGCCGAAAGATGAACGGGAAGTTTGGCCGATTATAGAAGATGGGAAAGGTAATATTATATGGATTCCTTTATTAAAAAAGTCAATTTTTGAGGTGTTTGACGTTACCAATCAATCATACATTGTATTACAATATAAAGAGCAATGATCTTCTAGGAGGAACAAAAGAATGTTAAATGATATTGAAAAAGTTTTGATTTCTGAAGAAGAAATTCAAACAAAGGTAAAAGAGCTTGGTACCGCTCTAACAGAGGATTATAAGGATAAATATCCTCTCGCTATTGGTGTTTTAAAAGGTGCAATGCCATTTATGGGGGATCTTTTAAAACGCATGAATACATATTTGGAAATGGATTTTATGGATGTTTCCAGTTACGGCAACCAAACCGTCTCAACAGGAGAGGTAAAAATTATTAAAGACTTAGATACTTCTGTCGAAGGCCGTGACATATTAATTATCGAGGATATTATCGATAGTGGCTTAACGTTAAGTTATCTTGTGGAGCTGTTTCGCTACCGTAAAGCAAAGTCCATTAAAATCGTTACACTGTTAGATAAGCCAAGTGGTCGCAAAGCAGATATTAAAGCAGATTATGTGGGATTTGAAGTTCCAGATGCTTTCGTAGTTGGTTACGGTTTAGATTATGCAGAAAAATACCGCAACCTTCCGTTTATTGGCGTATTAAAACAAGAAGTGTATCAAAAAAGTGAATAAACATCCATTGAAATTTGTAACAAGTGCCAATCTGTTGTAATGGAATGATTTTCTATGATACTATTGACTATATTTTGTTTTCACCGTGGGAGGAGGTAAGGAATGAATCGGATCTTCCGTAATACAATATTTTATTTGCTTATTTTTCTAGTGGTAATTGGTGTTGTTAGCTTCTTCCAAGGCGGCAACCAAAAACCTGAACAAATTACATTTAGTACCTTCGTCTCTAAATTAGAGGCTGGAGATGTAGAAAATATAACGTTACAGCCGGTTCGTGGTGTATATGAAGTGAGAGGTCATTTAGAAGGATACGCAGATGACCAATACTTCTTAACGTATATTTCTGGTGATGATGCTTTAGCACAAGTTAATAAAGCTGCAAACGAAAACCGTACAGATCTCACATATGTACAAGCAGAAGATACGAATGGATGGGTAGCGTTCTTTACGTCCATCATTCCGTTTGTCATTATCATTTTTCTTTTCTTCTTTTTACTCAACCAAGCTCAAGGTGGCGGTAGTCGCGTCATGAATTTTGGTAAGAGTAAAGCAAAACTTTACAATGAAGAGAAGAAAAAAGTGAAGTTTAAAGATGTCGCAGGTGCTGATGAAGAAAAAGCTGAGCTTGTAGAAGTCGTTGAGTTTTTAAAAGACCCAAGAAAATTTTCAGAGCTCGGTGCGCGTATACCAAAAGGTGTTCTTTTAGTTGGACCTCCGGGTACAGGTAAAACGCTATTAGCACGTGCCGTAGCAGGTGAGGCTGGGGTGCCATTCTTCTCGATCAGTGGTTCAGACTTTGTTGAGATGTTTGTCGGTGTCGGTGCATCCCGTGTTCGTGATTTATTTGAAAATGCAAAGAAAAATGCACCATGTATTATTTTTATTGATGAGATTGATGCAGTTGGTCGTCAACGTGGAGCCGGATTAGGCGGCGGTCACGATGAGCGTGAACAAACATTAAACCAGTTGCTTGTTGAGATGGATGGATTTAGTGCAAATGAGGGAATTATTATTATTGCAGCAACAAACCGTCCAGATATTTTAGATCCAGCATTATTGCGTCCTGGTCGCTTTGACCGTCAAATTACAGTGGATCGTCCAGATGTAAATGGGCGTGAGGCAGTGCTTAAAGTCCATGCGCGTAATAAACCTTTAGATGAATCTGTTAACTTAAAGAGCATCGCGATGAGAACACCTGGCTTTTCTGGTGCTGATCTTGAGAACTTATTAAATGAAGCAGCACTTGTAGCGGCTCGCCAAAATAAAAAGAAAGTCGACATGACTGATATCGATGAGGCGACGGATCGTGTTATTGCAGGTCCAGCTAAGAAAAGTCGTGTTATTTCCGAAAAAGAACGAAACATTGTTGCCTACCATGAAGCGGGTCATACTATTATTGGACTCGTTCTGGATGAAGCTGAAATGGTACATAAAGTAACGATTGTTCCTCGTGGTCAAGCTGGAGGCTATGCAGTTATGTTGCCAAAAGAGGATCGTTACTTCATGACGAAGCCTGAGTTGCTAGACAAAATTACGGGTCTTTTAGGAGGGCGCGTAGCAGAAGAAATTACTTTTGGTGAAGTAAGCACGGGTGCCCACAATGACTTCCAACGTGCTACAGGAATTGCTCGTCGCATGGTCACAGAATTCGGAATGTCTGATAAACTTGGTCCGCTTCAATTTGGTAGTACGCAAAGTCAAGTGTTCCTTGGACGTGACATTCAAAATGAGCAAAACTATAGTGATGCTATTGCTTACGAAATCGACTTAGAAATTCAACGAATTATTAAAGATTGTTACGAGCGTGCGAAAACAATTTTAACTGAAAATAACGAAAAGCTGGAGCTTGTGGCTAAAACATTATTGGAAGTTGAAACATTGGATGCTGACCAAATTAAACATTTAGTTGAGAAAGGAAAACTTCCTGAGCGTAAAGCAGAAGTGAATATTGTTGCTCGTGAAAACAAAGATGAAGCCTCTTCATCAGAAGATGTACGCGTCAATATTCAAACTCAAAAAGATCATGACTCTTCTCGTAATGTGGAATCGAAAGAGTAAGCTTATCCATCAAGACCGTCAATTAGTTTTTCTAATTGGCGGTTTTTCTGTCGGAAAAGAATAAATAACATGTCGTTTTAGCCCCTCTTAACAGACAGTAAGACCCCCACCTCAAGATTCTGTAGTAAAGCAAAGAAGATAGGTGGGGTAAAGGTCTGATTGGTTCAAGTAACATTCAGTGGGGGATGAAAAAAACACTGACATTCACTCCCGTTCCCCTACTCTATGAAGTTTTTGCTTTTCTTATATTAAATGAAGTGTTGTGGGTACATGGTAACTCTAATAATAAAATTGTGATATGATGAGGTCAGAATGTTTTTTGAATAATAGATAAAATAAACAAAGGTGATGTCAAGTGATTTTAGTTTTGGATGTAGGAAACACAAATACAGTTATTGGGATATATGTAAAAGATGAATTAAAGCATCATTGGCGTATTGAAACAAGTCGAAATAAAACAGAAGATGAGTTTGGCATGCTCTTTAAATCATTGTTTGAGCACGTTGGGTTAACCTTTGCCGACATAAAAGGGATGATTATTTCTTCAGTTGTACCACCGATTATGTTTGCTTTAGAAAGAATGTGTCATAAGTACTTCCATGTAAAACCACTAATTGTCGGCCCTGGGATTAAAACAGGGTTGAATATTAAATATGAAAACCCTCGTGAAGTAGGGGCAGACCGGATCGTCAATGCAGTAGCTGGCATTCATTTATATGGAGGACCACTGATTATTGTTGATTTCGGAACCGCTACGACATATTGTTACATTAATGAGGAAAAGCAGTATATGGGTGGTGCCATAGCGCCTGGGGTAAATATTTCAACTGAAGCTTTATATTCTAAAGCTGCTAAATTACCGAGGATAGAGATTGTTCGACCTGATGACATTATTGGCAAAAATACAGTAAGTGCTATGCAAGCAGGTATTTTATACGGTTATGTAGGACAAGTGGAAGGAATTGTGTCAAGAATGAAAGCACAAGCTAAAAAGGCACCTACTGTGATTGCTACAGGGGGTCTAGCTGCATTAATTGCCAAAGAATCCAATATTATTGATATTGTCGATCCTTTTTTAACATTAAAGGGGTTACAACTTATTTATGAACGGAATGTAGGAAAGGAGTAACAACGATGAACGACTACTTAGTAAAGTCATTAGCTTTTAACGGACAAGTTCGTGCTTATGCTGTTAGAACAACTGAATCAGTTGGGGAAGCACAGCGAAGACATCAAACGTGGCCAACCGCTTCTGCAGCGCTAGGCCGTACAATGACAGCCGGCGTTATGCTCGGTTCGATGTTAAAGGGAGAAGAAAAAATAACGATTAAAGTTGAAGGTGGGGGACCAATCGGGGTCATTTTAGTTGACGTTAATGCAAAAGGGGACGTTCGTGGCTATGTAACAAACCCACAAACGCATTTTGATTTGAATCAAAACGGTAAATTAGACGTTGCTCGTGCTGTTGGAACTTCTGGAACGTTAACGATTGTAAAAGATTTAGGACTTAGAGAACATTTTACTGGGCAAGTTCCATTAGTTTCAGGTGAGCTTGGTGAGGACTTTACGTATTATTTAGTCTCATCAGAACAAGTGCCTTCTTCAGTCGGTGTAGGTGTTCTCGTAAACCCTGATAACAGTATATTAGCTGCCGGTGGATTTATTATTCAATTAATGCCTGGTACAGAAGAATCGACGATTGCCCAAATTGAAAATCGACTAAGTAGCCTAGAACCTATTTCGAAATTAATTCAAAAAGGGCTTACGCCAGAAGAAATTTTAGAAGAAGTATTAGGAAAAGAAAATGTGAAAATTATTGATAAAATGCCAGTAAAATTCCAATGTCAATGTTCAAAAGAACGTTTTATGAATGCTATTGTTAGCCTCGGTGCCGATGAAATTCAAGCGATGATTGACGAGGACGAAAAAGCAGAAGCAGAATGCCACTTTTGTCATGAAACGTATCATTTCTCAAAAGAAGAATTAGAAAGCTTAAAAGCATCTGCTAATAGATAAGACGTTTAAGGGAGCTGGAGAAGGTGAAGGGAAAGACTTTATGGGGCATTATTTTTGGTCTTGTCGTTACGAACTGCTTAACGATAGCCCTTTTGTTGAACAATGGAAAAACATCCATCGCTACTTCAAGTAATGAAGCAGCAACACAATCTGAAACGGTCGCTCAAATCGGTGATGAAGTAATCAATCGTCAAGAATGGTTAGCTGAGCTTGAAAACCGATTTGGGAAAACGACTTTAGAAAATATGATCAACAAGAAAGTGGTAGAAGAGCTAGCGAAAAAATATGATATCGAAGTGCCTGAGAAGGTGATTGACCGAGAATTGATGATGTTTAAAGCGACATATAATGCGTTTGGTGAAGAAGGGATTCAAGAGGAAGAAAACTGGCGTGAACAAATTCGCTACAGTATTTTGTTAGAAGAGCTGTTAACAAAGGATGTAGACGTGTCTGAGGAAGAAATGAGACAATATTTTGATGCGAATAAACAGTATTATCAAATTGATACATCCTATCACCTTTCGCATATTGTCGTAAAGACTAAGGAGGAAGTATCGCAGATTTTAAAGGAATTGGATGAAGGCTCAAGTTTTGAAGCGTTAGCAGCTGAGCGATCGATTGATGAGATAACGGCGGCTAATGGTGGCGATTTAGGCTATGTGTCAGAAAATAGTAATAATTATACACCAAAAAAATATGTTGAAGAAGCGGGGAAATTAAAAAAGGGTGAATGGTCTAATGCCATTCAAATTGACGATCAATATGCTATCATCCTTTTACACGAAAAATTAGATGGTGTGGCATATCGTTATGAAGATGTACGTGATCAAATTCGCAGACAATTGGCTCTTGAGCAAATGGAAGGAAATGTTACTACAAAAAAATTATGGGAAGAAATAGGTGTTACTTGGTTTTATGGTAATCAAGATTAACATTACATACGAAGTAATTGACAGTTCTAAAAAATGTTGCTATATTTTCTATAAAACCAATAAAATTACTCGGAAATAGGGGTGGGGAATATGGCTGTTGTGGCAAATTCAATTTTGGATTTAATTGGTAAGACTCCTGTAGTAAAGTTAAATCAAATTGTTGATGAAAATAGTGCAGACGTTTATTTAAAATTAGAATTCATGAATCCTGGAAGTAGTGTGAAAGACCGAATTGCTTATGCGATGGTGGAGGCTGCAGAAAAAGCAGGGAAATTAAAAAAAGGCGATACAATTATCGAACCGACAAGTGGGAATACAGGTATTGGCCTTGCGATGGTGGCTGCTGCTAAAGGGTTACGGGCGATTTTAGTGATGCCTGATACAATGAGTTTAGAACGTCGAAACTTATTGCGTGCATATGGTGCAGAACTTGTTCTAACTCCGGGATCAGAGGGAATGGGCGGAGCCATTCGGAAAGCGGAAGAATTGTCCCGAGAACATGGATATTTTATGCCACAACAATTTAAGAATGAAGCAAACGTAGAAATTCACCGTCTTACAACAGGTCCGGAAATTGTCGAACAAATGGGGGATCAGCTAGATGCATTTGTTGCTGGAATTGGAACTGGTGGTACGATTACAGGTGCAGGTTCGGTTCTAAAAGAAAAATATGAAAATGTAAAAATTTATGCTGTTGAACCATCAGACTCACCTGTACTATCAGGTGGAAAACCTGGACCGCATAAAATCCAAGGAATTGGAGCGGGATTTGTACCTGATATTTTAGATACGGCCATTTATGATGAAGTTATTACCGTTCAAAATGAAGAGGCTTTTGAAGCAGCTCGTAAGGCTGCCCGGCAAGAAGGGATTTTAGGTGGAATTTCATCTGGTGCTGCCATACACGCTGCTCTTAAAGTTGCAAAGCAATTAGGTAAAGGGAAAAAAGTATTAGCCATCATACCAAGTAATGGAGAAAGATACTTAAGCACACCGTTATATCAATTTGAAGAAGAGTAAAATAAAAGCTTTTAAAATGTCGCTCAATAAAATTGAGCGACATTTTTTTGTAATGCTAGAATTTATATCATTTTGATAAAGTTTTCAGGGGGAAAAAGAGTTTTCGATGTCTAGCGAAAGCTGCATAACCCCTCAAGGTCAAATAACCTTTATCCAATAAAGGTAAAGAGCGTCTTTTTTGGACGAAGAACATTTTTGCTCGAGGCTGAGCAAGCACCCTTGGCTTTTGTTCCTCAAAAAGCACAAAAATGAAGTGGTCATTATACCCAAAATTTCATATATATTTCTTTTGCAAAATGACAAGACTCCCCTACTTTCACGTGTAAACATTCCTTTTATCATGTAAAATAAATGTATGAGTAAAAAGGAGAGTTATATGATGCATCGAGAACAGACACGTAAACCAATTGCGTTATCATTTCCGTTTGATAAAGAAATGTTTTTCAAAAGATATGAGGAACTTTCTTATGACGAATCGTATCATGTCTTATTAGAAAGTGGTCGAGGTGGACACTATAGTATAGCTGGCATTAAACCGTTTGCGGTGATTTCCGGAAAAAATGGTGTCACAACGATTCGACAAGAAGAAGAGGAACATCATGTAGAAGGGAACCCTCTTTTCGTTTTTGAAGAATGGATGAAAGCGTACAAATCTGTAACAGACCCGAACCTTCCCGATTTTCAAGGTGGTGCAATCGGGTTTATTAGCTACGATAGTGTTCGATATTTTGAAAAGCTCCCAGAAATAGCATTCGATGATCTGGAAACACCTGATATTTATTTTTTAGTGTTTAACGAAGTCGCCGTTTATGATCATGAAACTTCACATATATGGTTGATTTCACATTACCAGGACGAAAGTGAAAAGACAGACGTATATGATCGATTAGACGAGTGGAAAGAGTTGTGGCTGCATGGCTCTAAAATGAACATTAACTATGTTTCAGTAGAAAAAAATAGCGATTCTGAGCCGGTTTCGTTTATGGAAGAACCGTTTAAAGAAGCTGTTGAGAAGGTTCGAAAATATATTGCTCAAGGTGACGTTTTTCAAGTCAATCTATCAGTTCGCCAAGCGCAACCACTCTCGTGTCATCCATTTGTATTGTATAAAACATTAAGAACAATAAATCCATCTCCTTATATGGGTTATATTCATACTCCTCAATTCCAAATTGTTAGCGGTTCCCCTGAACAGTTGATAAAACGAAAAGGACAAGCGTTAAATACTCGGCCAATTGCGGGGACGCGTTCTAGAGGTAGAACGGATGAAGAGGATTTGCAGCTTGCGAAGGAACTGATTAATAATGAAAAAGAGCGAGCAGAACATGTCATGCTCGTTGACTTAGAACGAAATGACCTTGGTCGGGTGTGTCGATACGGAACAGTAAGTGTGAACGAGTTCATGGTCATTGAAAAATATTCCCATGTAATGCATATTGTGTCAAATGTGCAAGGTGAATTACAAGAGGGTAAAGGGTTTTTAGACATTATTCGGGCTGTATTTCCCGGTGGAACTATTACTGGGGCTCCAAAAGTGAGAACAATGGAAATTATTGAAGAGTTAGAGCCGACGAGAAGAGGGATATATACAGGTTCCATCGGTTGGCTCGGTTTTAATGATGACTTAGAATTTAATATCGTTATTCGTACTTTATTTGTAAAAGATGGTTGGGGCTATGTACAGGCAGGAGCAGGAATTGTTATTGACTCTGTTCCGGAATATGAGTTTAGAGAGTCGTTAAAAAAAGCTGAGGCATTATGGAAAGCAAAGACAATGAGTGAAGAAGAGAATCTTTTAGTATGAGGTGAGAAGAGATGATTTTAATGATTGATAATTATGATTCATTTACGTATAACTTAGTTCAATATTTAGGTGAGCTTGGGGAAGACCTTGTCGTTAAACGTAATGATGAAATAACGATTGAAGAAATACGGAAGTTAAATCCTAGTTTATTAATGATTTCCCCAGGCCCTTGCTCCCCAAATGAAGCGGGCATTAGCTTAAAAGTCATTGAAACATTTGCGGGTAAAATTCCGATTTTCGGTGTATGTCTCGGACATCAATCTATTGCCCAAGTTTTTGGGGGTGAAATCGTTCAAGCAGAGCGTCTGATGCATGGAAAAACTTCAAACATTTATCATGACGGGAAAACAATTTTTAATGGACTTGGAAACCCATTTACGGCAACCCGCTATCATTCTTTAATTGTCAAAAAAGAAACACTGCCTGATTGTTTTGATATATCTGCTTGGACTGAAGATCATGAGATTATGGCGATTCGCCACAAAACATTACCAGTTGAAGGTGTTCAGTTTCATCCAGAGTCCATTATGACGGAGGACGGAAAAAAATTATTAAAAAACTTTTTACTTAGCTATTCCCGTAAGGAAAAGAGTGTATAAAGTGTTTATTTATGTAAACGGTGAGTTTGTTAGAGAAAAAGAAGCGGTTATTTCTCCGTTTGATCACGGGTTTTTGTATGGATTAGGGGTGTTTGAAACCATTCGAGTATACAAAGGTCACCCCTTTTTAATAGATGATCATTTAAAAAGGTTAAACGATGCTCTTAAGGATTTAAATATTGAAGCTCATATAACGAGGGAGAATGCTTTAAAGATTATAAATCAATTATTAAAATTAAACGACCTTCAAAATGCGTACGTTCGTATTAATGTTTCCGCTGGTGAATCGATTTTAGGTTTATCCGTCGAGCCTTATGAAAACCCAACTGAAATTTTTTTTATGAAAGGACTATCTATTCCAGAAGGCCAAACAAAAAAAGGAGAATTATTATCGATTCGTCGAAACTCTCCGGAAGGTTTATATCGATTGAAATCTCATCATTACCTTAATAATATTTTGGCGAAAAGGGAAATCGGTGCCAATCAATATATGGAAGGGATCTTTTTGACGGATGAAGGTTTTGTGGCAGAAGGAATTGTGTCTAATCTTTTTTGGGTGAAAGATGGAAAGGTTTATACACCGTCCATTGAGACTGGTATATTAAACGGGGTTACAAGACAATATATTTTAACGTGTCTCGACCTCCTTCGTATTCCAGCTTTCGAAGGTCTTTATAAAAAGGAAGAGCTATTAGAAAGTCAAGAAGTGTTTATCACAAACTCCTTGCAGGAAATTGTCCCGATCACCAGTATTGGCTCAACACGTTTTGTTGGACAAGCCGGTGTTATTACACAGCAATTGAAGTCGCTATATAGAAAACATCGTACACACTTATTTAGTCGACATCAACTAGTAAGCAGGTGATTTTATGGATACTCAAATGAAATCTCAAAGCCGTATGTTATCATGCGGACCTTTTCAATTACCTTTTGAAGAGCAAACGCAAATTATGGGGATATTGAATATAACACCTGACTCGTTTTCAGATGGGGGTCGCTTTAACGAGCTTAATCAAGCGGTTGAGCGTGCAAAAGAAATGGTTGACCACGGTGCTCATATTATTGATGTCGGTGGTGAATCGACAAGACCTGGGGCAGAGCCTGTTTCATTAGAAGAAGAGTTACATCGTGTAGTTCCCGTTATTCAAGCTTTAGCGAAGGAAATAAATGTCCCTATATCTGTTGACACATATAAAGCGGAAGTAGCTAGACAAGCGGTTGAAGCGGGAGCAACGATTATTAACGACGTATGGGGAGCTAAAAAAGAGCCAGAAATTGCAAAAGTTGCTGCTAAATACAATGTTCCGATTATATTAATGCATAATCGTTCCAATCGAGATTATTGTCATTTAATTGAAGATATGATAGAAGACTTACATGAAAGTATTTCAATTGCTCTTGATGCAGGAGTGAAAAAAGAGAATATTGTTTTAGACCCAGGTATTGGTTTTGCAAAAACAGTCGAGGATAATTTAGAGGTTATGAAAAATTTAGATAAGTTTACAGCGCTTGGTTATCCGGTTTTACTTGGAACCTCTCGAAAATCCTTTATCGGTCATGTTCTTGATTTACCTCCTGCTGAACGAGTGGAAGGAACAGGTGCTACTGTTTGCTTAGGCATTGAGAAAGGGTGCCAGTTTGTCCGGGTTCACGATGTTCTTCAAATTTCAAGAATGACTAAAATGATGGATGCAATGCTTGGAAAAGGAGGAGGACATTATCGATAAAATATATGTAAACGGCATGGCGTTTTACGGATACCATGGTGTCTTTCTAGAAGAAAATAAATTAGGGCAACGATTTTACGTAGATGTCATATTAGAATTGGATTTGGATAAGGCTGGAAAAAGTGATAACTTATCGTATACCGTGAACTATGGCGATGTCTATAACATATGCCAAAAAGTTGTTGAAGGGGAAGTATGCAAGCTCGTTGAAACTGTAGCAGAAAAAATTGCGCAAAACATTTTGCGCGAATTTGAGATAGTAGAAGAATGTACTATCAAAGTGACAAAACCAGATCCGCCTATCCCTGGTCACTATCAGTCGGTAGCGGTTGAAATTAAGAGGGGTCGACAATGAATAACATCGCCTATTTATCATTAGGTTCGAATATAGGGGATCGAATATCCTACTTAAATGGAGCTATACGCGATCTGGAGGAAACCCATCAAATCCAAATCGTTAAAAAATCTTCCATTTACGAAACAGATCCAGTCGGTTATACTGATCAAGATTTGTTTCTAAATATGGTGCTGAAAATTACGACAGATTTAACCCCCTATCAACTACTTTCTTTGCTACAACAAATAGAGAATAAAATGGAACGCAAGAGAGAAATCAGATGGGGCCCTAGAACGTTAGACCTTGACATATTATTGTTCAATGATGAAAATATTGAAACAGAACAATTAACTATTCCACACCCAAGAATGTATGAACGTTCTTTTGTGCTGGTTCCATTGTTAGAAATAGAACCAAACCTAACGTTTCCACAGCGGACAGAATCTCTTGTGCACCTAATAGATCAATTAAGGGATAAAGAAGGAGTACGGATATGGAAGCAGAAAAGTGGGGAAGAAGAATTCGCGCTTTTAGAAAGTTAAAAGGCTATACTCAAGAAAGTTTTGCGAAAGATTTAGGTGTTTCGGTTTCGGTACTAGGTGAAGTAGAGCGGGGAAATCGAGTTCCATCGAAACAATTTGTTGAACATATAGCCGAGTTACTCGAAATAAGTGTTGATGAATTAACACCAGAAAACGATTAATGAAAAAGGAGGTTGGATTGATGTTTAAAATCGGAGATATTCAATTGAAAAACCGCGTTGTACTTGCACCGATGGCAGGTGTTTGTAATGCTGCCTTTCGCTTAACCGTAAAAGAATTCGGCGCAGGGTTAGTATGTGCAGAAATGGTAAGTGATAAGGCTATCCTTTATCAAAATGTAAAAACGATGGGGATGCTTTATATTGATGAACGTGAAAAACCATTGAGCTTACAAATATTTGGAGGCGAAAAAGAATCATTAGTTGAAGCGGCTAAATTTGTTGATAAAAATACAACGGCTGATATTATTGATATTAACATGGGATGTCCTGTACCGAAGATTACAAAATGTGATGCTGGTGCAAAATGGTTATTAGATCCGAATAAAATTTATGACTTAGTAGCATCTGTTGTCGATGCGGTTGAGAAGCCTGTAACGGTTAAAATGCGCATGGGTTGGGATGAAAATCATATTTATGCGGTCGAAAATGCCCAAGCAGTTGAACGGGCAGGTGGCCAAGCTGTAGCTTTGCATGGTCGTACTCGTGTACAAATGTATGAAGGTGTAGCGAATTGGGATATCATTAAAGAAGTAAAGCAATCTGTGAATATTCCGGTTATTGGAAATGGTGATGTGAAAACACCTCAAGATGCGAAACGGATGCTCGAAGAAACGGGCGTAGATGGTGTGATGATTGGTCGTGCTGCACTCGGTAACCCGTGGATGATTTACCGCACTGTTAAATATTTAGAAACTGGCGAGTTAATTGATGAGCCGAATGTACGTGAAAAAATGGATGTATGTAAACTGCACTTAGACCGCTTAATTCAACTTAAGGATGAACACGTTGCGGTACGAGAAATGAGGAAGCATGCTGCTTGGTACTTAAAAGGAATCCGCGGTAATGCAAAGGTTCGTAATGAAATTAATACATGTGAAACGCGGGACGAACTTGTAACCCTAATTGATAATTTTGTAGAAGAAGTAGAAGCGAAGGAGCAACAAATTCAAGCAGGCTAAAGCGCTCTTTGTCAGACATCCAGACTACTGCCAGGTTATCTGGCAGTTTTTCTGCTTTCATATTTACAGAATACTTTCAAATTGGAGTTGAGGAATAAAATGAGTCAAGAAGAACTAAACAACAAACAAGATTTAAATGATCAGTTACAGGTTAGACGTGAGAAGTTGCAAACATTAAAAGATAATGGAATTGATCCTTTCGGAAAGCGTTTTGAGCGTTCCCATCAAGCAGAAGAAGTAAAAGAGCAGTTCGATGCGTTATCAAAAGAGGATCTCGAAGAAAAAGGTGAAGTTGTATCTTTAGCTGGTCGCGTTATGACGAAGCGTGGGAAAGGAAAAGCAGGATTTGCGCACATCCAAGACTTATCTGGACAAATTCAAATATACGTTCGTAAAGATGCGGTAGGAGAAGAAGCTTACGAAACTTTCAACACAGTGGACTTAGGGGATATCGTAGGCGTAACTGGTACAGTGTTTAAAACAAAAGTAGGCGAGCTCTCGATTAAAGTATCGGAATTTCAACTATTAACAAAATCACTTCGTCCATTACCAGATAAATATCACGGCTTAAAGGATATCGAGCAACGCTATCGACAACGATACCTTGATCTTATTATGAATCCTGAAACTAAAAATACGTTTATTACGAGAAGTAAAATTATTCAATCGATGCGCCGATATTTTGATAGCCAAGGATTTTTAGAGGTTGAAACACCAACAATGCACTCTATTCCTGGTGGAGCATCAGCTCGACCATTTATTACACATCACAATGCGCTTGATATGCCATTATATATGCGTATTGCAATTGAACTTCATTTAAAACGACTTATCGTCGGTGGACTAGAAAAAGTTTATGAAATCGGCCGAGTATTCCGTAATGAAGGGGTATCTACTCGACATAACCCAGAATTTACAATGCTTGAGCTATATGAAGCGTATGCTGATTATGAAGATATTATGGAGCTTACAGAGAATGTAATTGCTCATATTGCAAAAGAAGTGTTAGGAACAACAAAAGTTCAATACGGAGAACACGAAGTAAACTTAGAGCCAAAGTGGACCCGTTTACATATGGTGGATGCGATTAAAGAGTACACTGGGGTAGACTTCTGGCCTGTAACGACAACAGAAGAAGCACGTCAACTAGCAAAAACTCATGGAATCGAGATTGATGATAATATGCAATATGGCCATATTGTCAATGAGTTTTTCGAGCAAAAAGTAGAAGATAAATTGATTCAACCAACTTTCATTTACGGACACCCTGTAGAAATATCACCATTAGCGAAAAAGAATGAAGAAGATTCACGATTTACAGACCGCTTTGAGCTTTTTATTGTAGGTCGTGAACATGCTAATGCCTTTACGGAATTAAACGACCCGATTGATCAACGTGAACGTTTTGAGGCGCAGTTAAAAGAGCGTGAGCAAGGAAATGATGAAGCGCATATGATGGATGAGGATTTCGTAGAAGCATTAGAATATGGAATGCCTCCTACAGGCGGACTTGGAATTGGTATTGATCGTCTCGTTATGCTGTTAACTAACTCTCCATCCATCCGTGATGTGTTATTATTCCCGCAAATGAGACAAAAGTAATCAGTGTAGAGTAGAGCTGCTTGTACGCTTTTTCTCTCAAAAGTATGCAAGCAGCTTTTCTCTGCCTTTAATGAGATTACTTTCTGCACCTTTTAAGAAAAAATCTGAAAAACTTATAAAAAAAGTATTGCTTTTTTATTTGATGGGTGATATATTATTATTCGTCGCTGCTAACAACGAGTTAGCGACAAAGAAAACAAAAAAAGTTCTTGACCGATAAAACAAGTCATGGTATTATTAAAAAGCTGGTCTTGAGAAGTTGATAAAAACATCTTGACAAAGCTGAGTAATGTGATACAATATGGTCTTGTGTCATTAAAATGATCTTTGAAAACTAAACAAAACCAAGCGTTTCTGTTAATTCTATTTATTTTATGAGCAAGTCAAACTTTTATTGGAGAGTTTGATCCTGGCTCAGGACGAACGCTGGCGGCGTG
>NZ_JAKZKS010000022.1 GCF_022808615.1 Bacillus sp. FJAT-47783 | reverse complement strand
CATGTATTAGGCACGCCGCCAGCGTTCGTCCTGAGCCAGGATCAAACTCTCCAATAAAAGTTTGACTTGCTCATAAAATAAATAGAATTAACAGAAACGCTTGGTTTTGTTTAGTTTTCAAAGATCAGTTTTCAAAAATGATAATTTGGAGCGGGTGATGGGAATCGAACCCACGACATCAGCTTGGAAGGCTGAGGTTTTACCACTAAACTACACCCGCATACCTTCGACTGGTCGGGAAGACAGGATTCGAACCTGCGACCCCATGGTCCCAAACCATGTGCTCTACCAAGCTGAGCTACTTCCCGGAGGTATGGCGCGCCCGAGAGGAGTCGAACCCCTAACCTTTTGATCCGTAGTCAAACGCTCTATCCAATTGAGCTACGGGCGCTTAATTTGTTTTTTAGCAACGTATTATATCCTAACGTATTTCAATTTGTTTGTCAACAACTTTTTATATTTATTTTCTCAATGCGGTAGAGAGGACTCGAACCTCCACGGGGTTATCCCCCACTAGGCCCTCAACCTAGCGCGTCTGCCATTCCGCCACTACCGCAAATATGGTGCGGGTGGAGGGACTTGAACCCCCACGCCATACGGCACTAGATCCTAAGTCTAGCGCGTCTGCCAATTCCGCCACACCCGCATTAATGAAAACAGAGTAAAAAAATATTAAAAACAAATGGTGAGCCATGGAGGACTCGAACCTCCGACCCTCTGATTAAAAGTCAGATGCTCTACCAACTGAGCTAATGGCTCATATAATAGTGGGATAATGTAAACTTTATTTACTCGCTTGTATTAGACACCCAAATCTCAGAAAGCTTATTCAAGAAGCGTCTCGATTTGTGCGCTGATGCATCGCTTCGTAGTTTACTCGATCGTGCTCTACCAACTGAGCTAATGGCTCAAAAGATGGCTGGGCTAGCTGGATTCGAACCAGCGCATCACGGAGTCAAAGTCCGTTGCCTTACCGCTTGGCTATAGCCCAATGAAATAACATCATGGAAATATATCTTTGAAATAGCCTCTCGAGCTAACTCCTTCTAATGAATTAGCTTCTTCGGAAAACTTCAAGAACAGGTAAATCACTTGATATACACTTTCTTTTAAAGATATCCTTAATTAAGAAGCTTTAATATTTCAAAATTGTTTGTATGGTTTATTCATTAACTTATCAATACAAGTCTCAAAAAAACCATCTTAACAACTATACTTCCCAAAGGACAACAAAATCTATAGTAACAAGTATCAATCGAAAAGTCAAGAACAAAATTATTTTTTTAATGGCGGTCCCGACGGGAATCGAACCCGCGATCTCCTGCGTGACAGGCAGGCATGTTAACCGCTACACCACGGGACCAATATTCATAATGGTGGAGGATGACGGGATCGAACCGCCGACCCCTTGCTTGTAAGGCAAGTGCTCTCCCAGCTGAGCTAATCCTCCAGTTACTTAATGGGAAGTTCGATAACTTCCCATTAAGAATAAAATATGATGACCCGTACGGGATTCGAACCCGTGTTACCGCCGTGAAAGGGCGGTGTCTTAACCACTTGACCAACGGGCCCTATATGGCGGAGAAGGAGGGATTTGAACCCTCGCGCCGCTTACGCGACCTACACCCTTAGCAGGGGCGCCTCTTCAGCCACTTGAGTACTTCTCCATATGGCTCCGCAGGTAGGATTCGAACCTACGACCGTTCGGTTAACAGCCGAATGCTCTACCACTGAGCTACTGCGGAATAACTTCTTGCGACTTCCTTCATTTTAATGATCCAAGTCAATTTTGTCAAGATTTTTATGATCGTTAAATATTCACTTTCTGTTTACCTATCGTAATGACGACGGCTTTTACAATTTATCATACAACCCTGATGTTAGTCAACCTCTTTTAACAAATTTATTTTCCCATTACATTTCCCACAGACATATCTTTTTGTATCCATTCTTTTGTATCGAACAAATTGCTGTGAACATTGTTTACAACCATACACATATCGTTTTCTAGTTGCTTTATTTTTAGGGATGGGCGAGCAAAATCTTGGTGCGTTTACTTTTTGAAGCAATGATTTAAAATCACGATCCCGGTGCTGATAACCCTTACCCTCTATATGTAAGTGATAATGGCAAAGCTCATGTTTAATAATCCCTTCTAACTCTTCGAATCCAAAGGCTTCATAATACTTTGGGTTAATTTCGATATGATGACTTTGCAATAAATATCGCCCACCTGTCGTTCGTAAACGATTATTAAAATACGCTGAATGGTTAAAGGGCTTTCCGAATGATGATAAAGATATATTTTCAACTAACTGTTGTAATTCGATATTGTTCACAATTCGACACCTTCTTCAGAATCCTCACACGGGACAACATTTGAACACATATATTAAATAGTACCATACTCCATTATATAAGTTCAGGAGGTATAAACAATGCCTACATGGCTTAAAAATCAGATGATGCGCGCTTTTTATCAAAAAGATCGCTATCAAATTAAACTTCTTAATCAATGTTGGTATTTTTACAGAAAAAAACACTGCCCGTAAAAAGCAGTGTTCATTCCTTATTCTTGAATCATGGTTAAAGCAACTCTTCCTTTTTGGACATCAACCGAATCTACCCATACGGTTACAATATCTCCAACTGAAACGACATCAAGCGGGTGCTTCACAAAGTTTTTACTTAATTTTGAAATGTGCACAAGGCCGTCTTGTTTAACGCCAATATCAATAAATGCGCCAAAATCAACAACATTTCGAACAGTACCTTGCATTTCCATTCCACGCTTTAAATCTTCTAATTGTAATACATCTTTCTTTAGTAACGGTTTTGGTACTTCATCACGAGGGTCACGTTCTGGTCGAATAAGAGCATCACAAATGTCTTTTAATGTATATTCACCAATTCCCAATTGTTTAGAAGTTTCCTTCATATCGAGTTTTTGTAAAGATTCTTTTAAAGGCTGGGATCCTAAATCTTCTGTTGTAAAAGAGAGACTATTTAATAATTTCTCAACATCAGGATAACTTTCAGGATGAATACTTGTTCGGTCTAGTAAATGCTCCCCATCAACAATACGTAAAAATCCTATACATTGTTCAAATGTTTTTGCACCGAGACGAGGGATATCTTTTAACTGTTTTCGATTCACGAATTTCCCTATTTCTTCTCGGCGCTTCACAATATTATTTGCTACCGTTTTACTTAAGCCGGAAACATACTGTAATAATGCCGGAGATGCTGTATTTACGTTGACTCCAACTTGGTTAACAACCGTTTCTACGACAAAAGTTAACGATTCTGAAAGTCGTTTTTGCGAAACATCATGTTGATATTGCCCAACTCCAACGGACTTTGGATCGATTTTCACGAGCTCAGCAAGCGGGTCTTGTAACCGCCTTGCAATCGATACAGCGCTTCGTTCTTCTACTTGTAATTCTGGAAATTCTTCACGAGCTAAATCAGATGCAGAATAAACACTCGCTCCCGCTTCATTAACGATTAAATAATACACGTCTTTATTAAGCTCTTTAATAACATCTGCTACAAATTGTTCGGTTTCACGAGAAGCTGTTCCATTCCCAATCGCAATGACTTCGATATCATACGTTAGTAAAACATCCTTAAATTTCTGTTTTGCCTTTTCATATTCATTTTTTGGCGGATGTGGATAAATGACATCGATGGAAAGCAATTTCCCAGTATCATTTACAACCGCCAACTTACACCCAGTCCGATACGCAGGGTCAACACCTAGTACCATTTTACCTTTTAGCGGCGGCTGTAATAAAAGTTTTCGTAAGTTTTCAGAAAAGATATGTATCGCTCTTTCTTCTGCACTTTCTGTTAATTCTTTACGTATTTCGCGCTCAATCGATGGTTCAATCAATCGTTTATAAGCATCTTCAATAGATTTAATCATTAAATCCTTCACAACTGTTTCGGTTTTTATTAGCTTCCTTTCGATATATGCTAATAGTTCATCGACAGGCGGTTCTATGGATATTTTTAATACACCGTCTTTTTCCCCGCGATTCATCGCTAATATTCGATGTGGTACAATTTTAGAAATCGGTTCTTCATATTCATAATACATTTCATAAACTTTATTCTCATCTTTTTCTACATTTTTAATTACTGAAGTAATTCTTCCTTTTTTGAACGTTTTCTCCCTTATATATTGGCGTATCGTAGCATCGTCTGAAATCCACTCTGCTACAATATCGTTCGCTCCATTTAAAACATCGTCAATTTGATTAAGCTCTTTTTCTGCATCAATATATTTGGTCGCTTCTCCCTCTATATCCCCAGACTTTGGAAGCGAAAATACCCACTTTGCAAGTGGTTCGAGCCCTTTTTCTTTCGCAATCGTTGCCTTCGTTCTTCTTTTTTGTCGGTACGGACGATACAAATCTTCAACTTGTTGCAGTTTTGTTGCCACAAGTATTTTTTTCTTCAACTCATCGGTTAGTTTATTCTGCTCGCTAATTAATCGAATGACCTCTTCTTTTCGCGCTTCTAAATTTTGCATATACATCCATCGTTCTTCGATAGCACGAATTTGTACTTCATCTAGCGCACCCGTTTGTTCCTTTCGGTAACGTGCAATAAACGGAACCGTATTCCCTTCATTAAGTAGGCGAATGACATTTTCTATTTTTGTAAGCGAAATCGTTAATTCTTCACTAATAGCCTTTAAAATGTTTAGTTGCAGATCCATTTTTCGTCCTCCAGCTCATTTTCAAATATGTCAACATTTTACCAAATGCTTTACTTGAACAAAAGATTCACATCAAAAAAATAGAGACTGTACTTCAATTCGCACAGTCCGTTAAAGTAATTGCCCAACAACATAAGTTAAATCATCCGTACGGAGCGGTATATACTGTTCTAAGTTTTTCGTGATTTCTTCCACTGTGTGGTATTGTTTCAATAGCGATCTACTCATAGGTAATTTAAGGCCATCTGAATATAGGATAAATGTAGAACCTTGTTCATAAGCAAATGTATGAATGCGATACTTTTGTGGTTTACCAGATAAATAACCACCGACAGGTAACGGGTAAATAAATTGATTAGAAGGGGAATAGAGCGTAAAGCGAATGTTGCCAACAGAGCTATACACGCATTCACGCTTTAAAAAGTCTACTTTTAAAAGCGAAACCGTTGCTCCCCGTTTGTTTTTCATCCCTTCATTACACTTAGATAACAATGTCGACAAATCTTCTTCTTGATACTTCTCTACCATTCTACAAATGGCAGATGATGATTCATATGCTGCTTTTCCACTACCGAGGCCATCTGCAATGACACAGATAAAATAACAATCTGTCGCGAGCATATAAAAACAATCACCGCAATAAACATTCCCCATTTTTTCAGCCTGATAGGCGAACGCTCGAATATACTTTGTTGCTTCTATTTGAAACATGAAGATGTCTCCGTCTTATCTATTCTTGCAGCTCTACGAAGTTTTTCGATAGCGCGCCGCTGTAAGCGTGATACATGCATTTGCGATATCCCTAACAATTCCCCTGTTTCCCTCTGACTTCTATTTTGAAAAAATAGATGTTCAATAATTTGCCGCTCACGACTTGTTAGAACATGTAAAACGCTCTCCAATGTTAATTTTTGGTTAATATGTTCGTAACCTTGCTCCTGCTGTCCGATCACATCTAGTATCGTAACAGCACTTCCATCGGAATCCGCCTCCATCTTATGATCGACAGAAAGCGCTTGATAGCTTCTCCCCATTTCCATCGCTTCCAATACTTCTTCCTCTGAGGCGTCAACATATGTTGCAATTTCGTTTACCTTAGGTGAACGTTGAAGTTCATTTGTTAATTCATCTACAGCTACTTTAATTTTAGGACCGAGTTCTTTAATACGCCGAGGAACATGGATACTCCACGTTTTATCACGCAAATACCGCTTCATTTCACCTACAATTGTCGGAATCGCAAATGCTTCAAATGGTTTCCCAATGGACGAATCGTATCGATGAATCGCTCCTAGCAAACCAACCATTCCGACTTGTATTAAATCTTCTAAGAAATCTTTACCATTCACATATTTTTTTGCTAAAGATCGAACCAGGTTTTCATAATGCTTGACGAGGATTTCTTGGGCCTTTTGATCTTCTTTTTCTTGATACAGACAAATGAGCTCGTTAATCTCTTCTTTACTTCGTTTCTGTTTTGGAGATAATGGCGTCATTGTCTATTCTCTCCTCATTTAATAACTTAGTCATAAAGACGGTTACACCAGATTCTGCGTGTACTTTAACCTCGTCCATTAGCGTATCAATTAAAAATAGCCCTAACCCTCCTTCATTCAATTCTTCTATCGGAACAGAAGGAGAATATGGCCCAAGTTGTTCCTTAAGGTTTGGGAACTCAAAGCTTTTTCCGTTATCGGCTACCATAATTTCTAAACGATCCTCATTCATCCTAAACCCAATGACTATTTCACCCACTTCCTCTTCGTAGGCATGTTTAACGGCATTTGTACACGCTTCACTCGTTGCCACTTTTAAATCTTCAATTTCGTCATAAGTAAAGCCCATTCGACTTGCGATACCGGATACGGTTAAGCGAACAACACCAATAAATTCAGGTTTGGCAGGAATCTTCATTTCTACGTAATCCTTATTTGTCATTCGTTTTCACCTACCGCATTTGTTGTAATGTTGATGATGTCACTTAATCCAGTAATGGTAAACAACCTCTCTAATCTGTTAGATAATCCAGTTAATGTTAATTGACCATTTCGTTTTCGAACAGATTTCAACAAACCAACAAAAACACCTAATCCCGTACTATCCATATAACCGACATCCTTCAAGCATATGATGATGCAAGCATTCTCTTTTTCTGCAAACGGATATAGTTCTTCTTTTAATTTAGGAGCAGTATAAGCATCAATTTCTCCTGACAATTGTACATGTATTTGGTTCATCTTTTCGTTTATATCAATGGCTAAATTCATAAACGATCCCTCCACCTAAAAGGACTCATTTCTTTCTATAACATTTACCCTGCTGTCACGAAAATTAAACCTTTCGACGCAATAGAATGAATGTAAAGTCATCCTGAAGCTCAAAATCTTGCATTCTTTCAAATTCATTGTAAACATGCTCCACACATTCTTGAGCGGATAAATGCATATATTTTCGAATAGCTTCCGTAACCGTACTGCGTTCTACAAATCCATCCTTTGTCCTCGTTTCTGTTACTCCATCGGAAAGAAGGACGATAAAATCACCAGCTTGTAATGACTTTTCGTACTGTCGGTATTGAATATGTCGATTAATCCCTAAAACGAGTCCTTTTGTTCTCAAATCATAAAAGGTATCGTCTTTTGCCGAAAAATAAAAACCAGGTTCATGACCAGCAGACGAATAAGTAAAAGTATGATTTGCCGCATTGTACATACCGAAAAACATCGTAATAAACATGTTAGAATCTACATTTTGTTCAACAACGCTGTTTAAGTTCTCTAAAACACGACTTGGACTTTTACGTGATTCAGGCAAGCTATCCATCGCGTATTTAATCATCGACATACATAAGGCTGCCGGTATCCCTTTTCCAATAACATCCGCAATTGCTACACTTACGATATCGTCATCTTGAACAAAATGATAGTAATCCCCATTCATTATTTTTGCCGGGACACTTTTAACACCGATATCTAAACAATCTAAAGTAGGAACTTCTGTTTCTAGTAATGTTTGCTGAACATTTGCAGCAATCTCAATTTCTGACTTCAATTCCTGTTGCTGATCACGTAAAGATTGATGCTCCTGATAGGCTAATCCGTAACCAATCATCACTTCCAATAAAAAGTCTAATGAATGAAATAGAGATGGTGGTAAATTAGGAAATAATTCCTCTGTTATTTTTTTGTGCATACTAACGATTTCATCAGGTGGAATTTGATGTTCAATAATATGCCGACTAAATTTTTGCCCTTCGTATAATGCTTCTTCCGTTCTATTGTCTATATAAGAACTTACTAAATCTTTATATATAGCTAAAATGTCTTTTTTATCTTTCATAAGTTAGCTCCTCCTAACGAAGCCATTTGATAACCGTCACTTCTGTACTTTCACCAATTTGAGAAATAATATCAAATTCGTCCATTAATCGCTTCACCCCTGGGAGACCAGCTCCTAAGCCCCCGGACGTGGAAAAGCCATCTTCCATCACTTTACGAATATCGGTAATTCCAGGACCTTTATCTTTTGCTGTTATTTTCATTCCACTTTTCCCGAGATTTTTTATCTTTTCAATACATATTTGGCCCTCTTCAGCATATAAATAAATATTTCTTGCTAATTCACTTATTGCAGTCGTAATTCTTGCTTGATCCACAGAACCAAAACCTAGCTCCTTTGCCACGTTTCGACCTAATTGACGGGCTGCCACAATGTCCCATTCGGTCACAATTTTCACACAAGATTTGTTGGTCATTGGCTATCCCCTAACTCCCGTTGCAGTCGCTCTAATCCCTTCTCTAAATCTAAAGCCGTTTGAACATCCTCTAGTTCAATCCCTAGCTCAATTAATGTGATGGCCACAGCCGGCTGAATGCCCGTTAGAACAACCTTTGCCCCCATTAATTTCGACATGCTAATCACATCACCTAATATTTTGGCAATAAATGAATCAATGACTTCTACAGAAGTTAAATCAATTGCAACTCCTCTAGCACCTGTTGTATGTATTTTTTTTAGTAAATCCTCTTGAAACTGCAACGCTGTCTTATCATCAAGCTCCAATTGGATGGAGACGAGCAAACAATTATACAGCTTCAAGATTGGAATTCTTTGAATATACATTATTCAACCCCCATTTCAACAATTTTCCGATTCGTCATCGCTAATGCGGCTTCAATTCCTTTTAAGAGCGTGTTTTTCGTTGTAATTTTGTTCAAATCTATCCCTAAGTTAACGATTGTCTGGGCAATCTCTGGGCGAATACCAACTAATAGACATTTTGCCCCAACTAGTCTAACCGCCTCCGCTGCTTGAATGATATGATGTGCCACCATCGTATCGACTACTGGAACACCAGTAATATCAATCAAGACGACTTCAGAACGATATTTCACCACACCGTTAAGTAAATTTTCCATTATACGCTTCGCTCGGTCTGTATCAATTGTACCGACTAATGGCATCACCGTAATATGCTCAAACACCGGAATTAATGGAGCGGATAATTCTTGAAGTGCAATTTTTTGCAAACTAATGGTACGCTCATATGACGCTGTATATTGCTGAAGAAGCTCTGCATTAATTGGGGAGACAGTTTGTTCAATATACCATAAAAGATCTACATGTCGTTCTGCCGTTTCCTTTTCAGCCATCTTTTGAAAAACAATTCGTTCAAAAC
The DNA here is from genome assembly GCF_022808615.1 of Bacillus sp. FJAT-47783. Taxonomy (GTDB): domain Bacteria; phylum Bacillota; class Bacilli; order Bacillales; family Aeribacillaceae; genus Bacillus_BZ. The sequence goes on along the minus strand of NZ_JAKZKS010000022.1, from coordinate 49,758 downwards.
TATTTAAGCTTCTCGTTACCATATGAATCGGCCAACCAGCTTGAACGAGCTTTTGCGACAACTCATGTGCTTTATCCGAAATGTCTTGATCTGGAGTAAAATAATATGTATTTAATATGTTTACATACTCATTCGCAATATTAACAAAAACTTGCTCTGTTACCGTGTTTGAATATTGTTCTTTTTCTTCAAACAATTGTTCAATCCATTCTTGTAAAATTTCCTCCCGATTCATCTCGATAAAGGTTGGTATTGAGTTAAGTCCACTCTCTCCCATTTTCAACTCCTCCTCCATTTATAAAAAATTCTTTCTCTTATTATACCTTTTCAAATTCGTACTGGACATTTTCTCATAACAATCGTAAAGAATTGTTACAAAAATAAAAAAAAGTTGCCACATACGTTGGCAACTAGTGATACATATATTATGAGTGCATTAAAAGTCGATAAGTCCTAAGCTTATTTGCAAGGCCTCATCTACTTTATCCATCATTTCGTCATCTAAGTGTGTAATTTTATCAGTTAACCTTTGTTTATCAATGGTTCTAATTTGCTCGAGCAAAATAACTGAATCACGTTCAAAACCGTACCGTTTGGCGTCAATTTCAACATGCGTAGGCAGCTTTGCCTTTTGAATTTGAGCCGTGATAGCCGCAACTATAACCGTAGGACTGAAACGATTTCCAATGTCGTTTTGAATAATTAAAACTGGACGAACGCCTCCTTGCTCGGAACCAACAACAGGGGATAAGTCAGCAAAATAAACGTCGCCTCGTTTTACAATCAAATGATTACCCCCCGCTTACTAAACGTTCAACGGTATGGTCCGCTTCATATTCAGCCAAAAATGCTTCGGAAGCGATGTTTAAATTAATTTTTGCCATTTCCATATATCCACGTCTCATCGATTCACGAATTTGTCGCTTTTTACGTTCGCGTAAATACATTTTTGTGGCTTGATAAATAAGGTCATTTCTATTCCCGTTTTCTTGTTTCGCTAAACCATCAATTTCAGATACGAGTGTTTGCGGTAACCGAACTAAAATTTCTGTTGTTGCGCTGGATTCAGACACAAACATACACCTCCACCGATCTACACAGCCATTCTCTATTCCACCTTCAATAATATCACTTATACTTGGTGAATTAAAGCCATTTTTATTGATTTCTCCACTATTATCGACAATTTATGGATTTTTTTATTCATAAAAAAAGAATTTATAGTAGCGAATTTCTCACTTCCATTATACGCCCGTTTTTTAAAAAGATACGAGGTACTCGCCAACCAATCATACACGGGACCTCATAATTAATGGTATCTAGCCTTTTGGCAACTTCATCAACGGAAATAGTTTGACCATTTTGTGTACCGATAAGCGTTACTTTTGTTCCGAGCGGCTGTTTCTTATGAAGCTTTATCATAAGCTGGTCCATACAAATTCGACCGACAATTGGTACGCGTTCTCCCTCTACTAACACTTCGAAACCCGATAACCGACGAATCCATCCGTCAGCATACCCAATAGGTACTGTTCCAATCCATTCATCTTCATTTGCTGTATAAGTGGCGCCATAGCTGATTTTTTCACCTTTTTTCATTTTTTTAATATGAACAATGGATGAATGTAAAGAGAAAGCCTCTTTTAATGCGAAAGGTATCTCGTCCACAATGTCAGCAGAAGGTGCTAGTCCATACATAGAAATTCCAAAGCGTACAGCATTGAACACTTTTTTTGGAAAGCGTAAGCTCGTAGCACTATTTGCACAATGAATGATGACATTTTTTTGATTAACGTGTTCTATTAATTCAAGGAATCGTTCATATTGCTTGTCAAAGTACGTTTTATCTTTCTCATCTGCTGTAGCAAAATGAGTAAAAACTCCTTCTAAACAAAAAGATGGATGCTTCTCTATAAAAGTTAGCACTTCTTCTAGCTCATCACGTTGTTTAACACCAAGCCTGCCCATCCCAGTATCTAATTTAATATGAATAGGAACGCTCTCTTTTGTGTCATAGCTCCCAGCTTGCTTTAGCCAATCAATCGAATAAGCTGTTAATGCAATATGATGTTTAGCGGCAATGCCTATATCACTTGGTCTAGCTGCCCCCATCACAAGAATAGGTACCGTTACTCCCTTCTCGCGTAGTGCAAGCGCTTCATCTAAAAAAGCAACGGCAAGTCTTGAAGCACCCGCTCTCAGTGCAGCATTGGCCACTTCAACATCACCGTGACCGTAAGCGTTTGCTTTTACAACAGCTATAATGGCTGTTTCCTCAGGTAAATGCCTCTTTAGCGATCGAACATTCGCTTCAATATGATCTAAGTTTACTTCTGCCCACGTATCTCGATAATACTTGTTCATCTATGTCCCCATCCTCTATTATAATTGTACGAATGTTTTTATACTTCATTTTACCATGATTTTTTTGTCATTGTAGAGAACATATTTTGATTAGGGTCGTAACTGTCGGCAATTGAGCAATAAAGAGCCCTTCTAAAAAAAGAGAAAAATCGAGCGGGGATCACACCGCTCGATCAAAAGTTATTTCCCTGCCTGCGCTTGGACTGATTGTGCGATTGTAACCATTTCATCTTGCGTTAATTCACTTGAAGCAAGCATGTAGTCAACCCCATCATATGTCCACGAAATAGAGTTTTCTGTAAGTGCTCCAACCGTAAAACCGAGATCAACCGGTTCACCACTAACAAACTCTGAAGCTGTGACAGGAGCGACTTCCGAGCGTTCTTGAATTAGTGTAAAGGAGCGATCATCTCCACTATATGTTAAAACAACTCGTTTACCATTATCTGTTATCACTTCTTTTTCTTGCTTTAAAGTGACTCCCATCGGCAGTTTGTCTTCAAGCGGATACATCACGGCAAACTTCTCTTCATCCGGCTGTGCTAATGTCGGAATATCCACTTGGGCATTAGACATGTTTTTCTCCATATCGAATGCATTTTGATCAAATTTCGGGTCGATTTCAAAATTCGAAAACTCAACAGTGACAAGTGGATTTTTATCTACATCCATGACCTTGACACCTTTTGGCGATAAATCCTTATTAAATGTGATTTCTTGATATGGGAGCATATTACTGTTTTGATAATTCGTCTTCGTCTCAAAAACGTAAGATTTTTCAACAGCTTGGAACGTAGCCTCCGAATCTTGTTTTACATCTTTTACTAAAGATTCGTACAAGTATGCTTGACTGCTGTTTTGCGGCCATTCACTTTGAAAACGGAAGCTCTTATTTAGGGCAGGTGTTAATACAAAAACTCCATCATCATTTCGGAGAATAATTTGGCTTTGTTCTTTACTAGCATTTTTTAATGCTACTCGGTAATAGTCCGGTTTTTTATGCCAAATTGCCACCTCATATACTTGTGGTTCCTCCCCGGTTTGAATTGTCATTTTCGCATCCGCTTTGTACCCTTTTAGATCTTCAACTTTTTTATTTAGTGAATTCGTAATGTCTTCTTGAGATTTCCCTCCACATGCAGCGAGAACTCCGATGAATAGCAATAAAATGACCGATAAAGCTAAACCTCTCCTCAAGTTTTTTCAACCCCTTTGTCTCAAATGACGTTAAATGGGAGTTGTTTTTCCATCAATTAGCCTTTTTCTGTTCTTTCAGACAGCACAGCCTGTTTCTCGTTTTAAAAGGCGTCATTGACTTGTCTCCCTTATCGCACTAAAAATATATGAGACAAGGAAGCCATTTATGCAGACTAGCATTCAATCATTTCGATAATTACTTGGGCAACAGCAAATTGCCTACTATGTGAAATCGTTACATGAACGGTATGTTTTGTCACATTTTGTTTCAAAACAGGTTTTCCAAGCTCATCGTTTAAAACTTCGATATCTAAAAAGCTTAATTGTTCGCCAATTCCTGTTCCAAGTGCTTTGCTAAAAGCTTCTTTTACCGCAAATCGGCCTGCTACATATTCTACTTTCCGTGTTTCTGATAGTTGGGAGAGACGATTTTGTTCATTTACTGTTAATACCCGATGAATAAACTTTGGATTCCTCTTTATAATTTCAGCTATTCGATCTAACTCAACAATATCGAGTCCAATCCCTGCAATCATACCTTTTCACCTTTTTCCTTTTCTTGTACTATTTTACCTTTTTCGTTCATACAAGTTAATAAAGAAATGATCTTGTCCACCTTAAAGGAGCTGTTATATGTTTACTCGAAATGAAGACTTTAAAACTTTTATTCATTTATACCCTATTGTAACAGCCATTTGCTTTATACAAGTCATTTTATGGGGAATGTTACAAATCCCTTATCCGTTTTTCACCTTATTATTCGGTTTACTTAGTGGTTATAATGGAGGGATTGAAGCAGGAGAATGGTGGCGATTAGCTTCCCCCATTTTCCTTCATGCTTCTTTTTCACACTTGCTTTTTAATACAATCGCCTTAATCCTTTTCGCCCCGCCTCTCGAACGAATTTTAAAAAGTGCAAAGTTTGCCCTCGTTTACTTAATAACGGGGATTGTGGCTAATATCGCTACATTTATCATCGAACCAGCTTATTATATACACGTAGGAGCATCTGGCGCGATTTATGGATTATTTGGTATGTATGTATTTATGGCCTTTTATCGTCAACGCTATATGGATAAACGTCATGCACAACTCATTTTAACAATTCTCTTTATCGGTTTAGTCATGACCTTTTTAAGTCCAAATACAAATGTTGTCGCCCATTTATCAGGCTTAATTGCCGGTTTTGCCGTAACGCCTTTATTTATCAAAAAGAACAGCTTCAATCATTGATAATAAACATAAAGTTTCCTGATCATATTGATTTTTCTCTTTTTTATGTTATTGCTTTATAGAATCACCGAATAAAAAGAAGCAAGGAGCAAGTATAGGCTACTCCTATGCTTCTTTATTTTGATTAGCTGTCTTCTTCTCGTTTAGTCTTTGAGAACCATTCAACTATCTTGATCGCGTCTTGATCATCTAATTCTGCGACTGAAAAGTGACTACCTAAAAATCCAGACATGACGGAGCTCGAAATTGTCGCTAAACGTTTTCTTCTTTGAAAAAATGATGAGCTCATCTCAATGGATTGAATTCGTTTTCGTTCCATTATGACCGTTGTTTTGCTAAGACGTCGAAAGGATAAAGTCAACTCATTTTCATGAATATTCCACCCGCCATCGCGATATTGAAAATATCCTAAAATCACAACCGCCGGAATGAGTACAAGGGAAAGGTATCCCCACGGCTGTAAAAAAATACATAATGGGATGATGAGTACAAACGCCCACAATAATTTTTTTATCCAAATACGCGGTAACGCTCTACGTGGCAATCTATGTACTTCATGTTGGATGGTTACATCCATAAAACGTTCGATTGTCTCTTTTATTCGCTTTTTTTCAATGAGTGGAAACAGCATCGTGCCAATCCCTTCATCCGTTGAGTTCCCTGCTGTATCAATTAAAACAGTCGCATAGCCAATACATTGTCTTAGTGGATTTTCTATAATTTGGATTGCTTGTATCCGTTCTATAGGTACCGTAACTTTTTGCTTTTCTAACAAACCTCTTGAAATGATGAGTTGGTCATCTTCTAATTCAACTGAAAAATGGGCAAATTTCAATACAACGCCAATAATACTGATTCCCCAAGCAACGAGCAATAAGAGAACAACCATTAGGATGATTGCAGTGACTCCTTCATTCGATAATATTTCGATTCGTTCAACTAGTTTTTCATACAATTTATCAAGTGCAAATAACTCGTCAAACTGGGAAAAGAAAGCTAAAATCGAGAGAGCAATCCCAATTCCACTTGAAGTCGCTGCTGTGATGAGAAGTTGCTTTGGGCTAATGTTATAAATGATCTGCTTAGACGTTTCTTCTATAAATTCTAATGAATCGGAATTAGCTAACAAGTTATGTTTCTTTTCACGTAACAATGTTTGTATCTGCTCCGCATCACGTCCATGAATCGCGGATAGTTCAATCTCTGCATCTTCTGATCCGCCGGCCGTTTCTACTTGCAGCTTGACTAACCCAAATATACGCTGGATTATTCCAGCACTTACATGGATTGTTTGAATTCGTTCAATCGGAACATATCTTTTTTTCTTAATGAAAATGCCATGTTCCACACGAAACTCATTTTCTTCAATCCGATATGTATATTTCCACCAGTGGAGAATACTTAAAATGATCAGAATCAAGACAATCCCTGCAATTCCAAGGTAAGCATATTCTTTATATGGAAAACCGACTAAAAGTATAAGGATGGTGGCGATCAATTCTTTAATCATTTTAAAAAGACGGATGATAACCGCCACTGGATGAAGGTGACGTGGTTCAAACATCTTCCTTTGCCTCCCTCGCAAGCTGAGAAATATAGTTGCGTAATTGATCGGCTTCATCTTCTTCTAGTGCCGGTATTTCATGTTCAGTTGCTGCAGATGAAATCGTTACAGTAGCTAGGTTATATTTTCTTAAAATAGGACCTTGGGACGTATCAACGTGCTGTACACGAACCATTGGAATTAAGATACGTTTAATAACAAACACTCCGTATTGCAGTTCAATTTCATGTTGATTCACTTCATAGCGCCACATTTTCAATCGAACTTTCGGAACGTACATGACCATGAGCGCGATATAAATAATGAGAATCACGGCTAGTATAGGTATAATCCATTTCGGCCAATCGAAAATAAATATAAGTACCGTTAATGCAACAAAAATGATAAATAATATTCCACTACTTATCGCAGCATTTATGCGAAAAACCGACAATGCCTTTGGACTTAGCCGATTCATTGGCAATTCTCTCATTCAACCCCTCCTCTTCTAATCATTATATACGGGGAGTATTTCCCCCAATTTATATACGATTACAACAAATGGAAAGTTTCAAGAAGACGGATTTTTACGGTAAAATCTCGTTTCATTGACTGTATCCGCAAGTTGCATTGGTTTTGACGCAAGTTATGAAAAGCATCAACAAATTATGAAAGAAATCCGCAAGTTCGCGAATAAATTCTGGTGTACTATAAGAAAAGCATGCGGATATCCGCATGCTTATCTTGAACGGGATGAGGAAACATTTCGATTTCCTCTACTAGAGCGATTTTGTGATTGTCTTTTATTCTTGACACCTTTCCCTTTAAAGTCACGTTTCATTTGAGAACGTTTTTTGTCTTTTTTTGCAGGGGCTGGTGGTTCAGCAGTTAATTTAACTGGTGTTGTATCAGGTTCTTTCGTCATCATTTTGATAGCAGCGGCTAGAACAGAAACAGAGTCGTATTGTTCCAAAAGTTCCTCAGCTGCATTTTTATAAATCGATAAATTTTCGTTTTCGATCATGGATCGTAATTTTTCAATTGTAATTTTTTGCTGGCCTTCTAACGCCTCATCAAGTGTAGGTGGGCGCATTTTATCCATTTTACGCTTCGTTGTCTTTTCAATATTTTCTAAGATCCCGAATTCTCTTGGTGTAATGAACGTCATCGCAACTCCCGTTTTACCAGCACGTCCTGTTCTTCCGATACGGTGCACGTAGCTCTCTGGATCTTGCGGTACATCAAAGTTGTACACGTGCGTAACACCTGAAATATCAAGTCCGCGTGCTGCTACATCTGTTGCAACTAATACATCAATAGAACCTTCTTTAAACTTTCGCAAAACCGATATACGTTTTGCCTGTGTTAAATCACCATGAATTCCTTCTGCGGAATATCCACGTATATTCAACGCTTCTGAAAGCTCATCTACTCTTCGCTTTGTTCTTCCAAAAACGATCGCTAATTCAGGTGATTGAATATCTAATAACCTTGTCAGAACATCAAACTTCTTCTTCTCAGGTACTTCTAAATAAAATTGCTGAATGTTTGGAACCGTTACTTCTTTTGCCTTTACTTTGACATGCTCTGGGTTATTCATAAAACGTTCTGCAATGGCTTTAATCGGTCCAGGCATCGTCGCAGAAAATAACAATGTTTGTCTAGACTCAGGAATGTTTGCTAAAATCGCTTCAATATCTTCAATAAAGCCCATGTTTAACATTTCATCTGCTTCATCAAGAACAACTGTTTGAACATTGTCTAAACGAATAGTTTTTCGTTTAATATGATCAAGCAATCTTCCTGGTGTTCCAACAATAATATGCGGACGTTTCTTTAAGGAACGAATTTGTCTATTAATATCTTGACCACCATACACAGATAGCACTTGCGTCCGTTTATGGTAACCAATTTTATATAGCTCTTCAGATACTTGAATGGCTAATTCTCTTGTTGGAGCAATAACAATTCCTTGAATAAATCCACTTTGGACATCAATTTTTTCCACAAGCGGAATTCCAAACGCCGCCGTTTTTCCTGTACCTGTTTGTGCTTGTCCGATCACGTCTTTATGATTTAACGCTAACGGAATGGTTTGAGCTTGAATCGGCGTCGTTTCCTCAAACCCCATCTTCTTAATGGATTTCATTAAATCCTGGCTTAACTCAAATTGGTCGAACATTTTTGTCAATGTATTCATTCTCCTTTTAAAAAATAAATTGTATCGTTAAAACAAGTGTAAAATCGAGGTTCTCATCAAAACCACCGTGGCTAACAATTGAAAATTATCCGCCAATTATATCGAAGGAAAGTAACACTCTCCATAATCGTTTAGAAAAACTGACTTACGGAGTGAGCAGCTGTTTTTCTAATCCATTTCCATACACAGTTAAAATTCGGAAAGCTTCAGAATAATACACCAAGTAATTTGAAGGAGAGTTATAGCTAATTCTTTGAAAGAAAATATATTTTTTTGCACATTTGTTTCGGTGTCTCACTCAAGAACCGCTAGTGCTTTACTTAATCCGTTCAGAAGGTTAGAGCCGGTCGCTAGAGCTAAGGGGCGACAGCCCTCTTAAAATGAGGGAAATTTTATGAAGCAATAGCTATTCTTATGTGGTAGAAGATAACCTCTTTCTCAATATGCTAAAAAGAAAAGCCCTTTCCAAGGGCGGATTGTTGATTCCAAATATTGTACACTCTAGGTGTAATCATACCATTTTCAACACAGTATTTCAACAACACCTTGTTATCTTTCCATTACCTTACTCCGCTTACAGACTCTTTTTTTGATTGCAAGAACGATTCAACTCGATTAACGAGAACGGGGAAATCCTCCCCATAACATACGTGATGCTTCGACATTGGTAAAAAACAAAGCTCTTTTTCTGTTGTCGGAATGACCTCATATAAATAATGGGCACTTTTAACTGGAACAATCCCGTCTCGTTCACCTTGAACAATTAAAGTAGGAGCTTGAACTTGTTTTAAAGCAGGTTTCACAAATCGGACAAGCTTCCGAAATTGAACTGTTGCACTGAACGGGGTTTCCTTTATTTTCTTTTTATACCGATTAAATAATTCGTTTTCTGTTAACGATCCTTGAACACCATCTCGAATCATCTTTTTAATATCTGCAAACATTTGCCCTGGATTCATATAATAAGCAGCAGCACTTAGCAAAACTAGTTTAGATACAGAATATTTAGTTGACAAATAGGCTGCGATTAACCCTCCCATTGAAAACCCAATCATATATACCCGATCCGTGTGATTGAGTAAATCAACTAATTCTTTCTCAACATGTTCAATCCACGCTTCAAAACGCACACCAGTTAGAGAAAGTGTCTCACCATGCCCCGGTAACGTTGGCACACGAATGTCCCAATTCGTCGTCCTTTTTAAATGTTCTGCTAACGGCTCCACCTCATATGGACCCCCTGTAAAACCATGTACACAAAGGCAACCAATCATGAGGCATTACTCCCTTCAAATCATTAATCTTCACATAATGCATGAACAACTTCTTCTAACTTCATACCTCGGGAAGCTTTGACTAAAACAACATCATTCGGTGATGTTATTTTCTTTAATTCTGCAATTAAGGCTTCTTTGTTCGTAAATACATGAATTCGCTCATCCTCTAAAAAAGGCTTTGCACCGTTTGCAATTTCCTTTCCAAGCGTTCCAAACGTAAATAAATGGGCAACTCCTGAATCTTCAATCGCTTCCCCTACTTCTTGATGGAACTCTACTTCTTTTTCTCCTAATTCAAGCATGTCTCCTAGCACTAAAATCTTTTGTCCAAACCCTTTCATATCTCTCACTAATTGAATGGCTGCTTTCATCGAAGTAGGACTTGCATTATAAGCATCATTAATCACGGAAAGACCTTTTTTAGTTTTGACCATTTCAAGTCGCATATTACTTAATTCTACATTTTTTAACCCTTTTTTAATGTTTTCTTCATCGATGCCGAGCACTTCAGCGACAGATATAGATGCTAATGCGTTTAAAACGTTGTGTCGACCTAAAATAGGAATGAAAAATGTTTGTCCTTCAAACACATTGCATGTAAATTCTGCACCATTTTCTTTATGCAATATGGAAATTGGATACAGGTCATTATGTTTGGATTCACCAAATGTTTTTGTTTGAATAGATAAGGTATTGTTACGTAATAACGGTTCATCTCCATAATAGATAAGTATTCCATCTTTTTTAAGTCCTTTTACAATTTCTAACTTTGCTTCTGCGATCGCTTCCCTTGAACCTAAATCCATTAGGTGAGATTCACCAATATTCGTGATGACACTGACATCTGGTTTTGCTAGTTTAGATAATAATTCAATTTCCCCTTGACCGCTCATCCCCATTTCTAACACCGCTACTTCTGTATGTTCAGGCATACTTAAAATGGTTAGCGGAAGTCCGATATGGTTGTTAAAGTTCCCTTTCGTTTTATGTACAACATATGTTGTCGAGAGCACCGCTCCAACTAAATCTTTCGTTGTAGTTTTTCCATTGCTGCCTGTTATACCGACAACCTTTGGATTTACTTCCTTTAAGTATTGTTTAGCAAGTGTTTGAAGAGCGACAAGTGTGTCTTCAACATAAATAACCGCTTTATCTGTAGGTGCCCCTGCTTCATTTTTCGCCCACAATGTGGCGACAGCGCCATTTTCAAACGCATTCTCAACAAACTGATGACCATTAAAATTGTCCCCTACTAGAGGAACAAACAAATTGCCTTCCATGATATTTCGAGAGTCTGTCGAAACACCTACTACTTCTACATTCAGGTGATGATTAGTTGTTCCATTGACCATATTGACAATATCAAGAAACGTCCTTTTAATCATTAGTACCACTCCTTAAGAGAAAGAAACACTATTCTTCTATTGGAATAGTGTTCCTTATTCGTTCATTTTTAAAATGTATGTTTAATTTGTTGTTTTTGTTCATGGCGTTCTAAACCAAGCTGAACAAGCTTTTCAATGAGTTGATCGTATGTTACACCGCTATGCTTCCATAGCAATGGAAACATGCTAAATGGTGTAAAGCCTGGCATTGTATTCACTTCATTAATGAGAGCCGTTCCGTCTTTTTTCAAGAAAAAGTCTGCACGTACAAGGCCCGCACCATCTATCGCTTTAAAAGCTTGAATCGCCATTTCTTTTATTTTTTCATATTCTGCTTCCGTTACATCGGCAGGAATAATGAGCTCTGTATCGCCATCTTCATATTTCGCTTTATAATCATAAAACTCCTTCTTTGGAGCAATTTCACCAACAACAGAACATATTGGTTCATCGTTTCCGATCACACCAATTTCAATTTCTCGGCCTTCCACCGCTTCTTCTACGATGATTTTACGATCGAATTCAAACGCCTCTTCAAATGCTTGAATTAACGTTTCACGATCTTTCGCTTTATTAATTCCGACGCTTGACCCTAAATTTGCTGGTTTTACAAAGCACGGATACCCTAACGATTGTTCTACTTTTATATAAGCACTTTCACGATCCGACTCCCATTCACTACGAATAAATGAAACATATTTCGCTTGAGCTAAGTTTGCTTGAGCAAATAAGTTTTTCATGATGACTTTGTCCATGCCTGCTGCTGATGCAAGCACACCATTTCCTACATAAGGAACATTCAAGATTTCGAGCATTCCTTGTATCGTGCCGTCCTCACCATTCGGTCCATGCAGTAGTGGAAAGATCACATCTAGGGATTCCTGACCTTCTGTTTGTTTTGCTGGGAACAGCTGTTGATTTAACATAGCAGGCGCAAATTCCGTTTCGCCTGTTTGTAAACGAAGCTGCCTGTCAGATTGTGGCGGTTCCGTTAATTGCTTTCCGCGAATCCACTGCCCTTCTTCTGTAATATATATAGGATGTATGTCAAATTTATTAGCATCTAGTGCTTTAATAACAGCGAGAGCCGTTTGTAAAGAGACTTGATGCTCCGCTGATTTCCCCCCGTAAACAAGCCCTAATTTCACTTTCATTCTTTTTCCTCCCTAGTAAAAAACTGAGCGATTCCATCTCTTATACACATCTCTGTATTATTGTATCATCTTCAAGGTTGTTTTGTTATACGGTTTACGATATAACTTTCGATGAAAATGAACATTTTCTGTCAAGACAAAATGTAACATAAGTCATTTAAATTATATTACAATATATCTTGTCCAAAGTATTCATCTTTCGCTGTGACGAATGTAAGGAGGTATAATGTTGAAAGGTATTCAAACGGTAGAAGAGTTTAATCGAATCATCGCTAGTGAAAAAGAAGTCCTTGTCAAATTTTACGCAAACTGGTGTCCAGACTGCACACGTATGAATATGTTTATCGGGGAAATTCTTGAAGACTATAAGGAATACGATTGGTATGAAATCAATCGTGATGAATTCCCAGAATTAGCCGGAAAATATGAAGTACTCGGTATTCCAAGCATATTAATTTATAAAAATGGCGAAAAGCTTGCTCACCTTCATAGTGCAAATGCCAAAACACCTGAGCAAGTTCGCGAGTTCTTAAGCAACCATCTTTAAAGATGCATAAAAACAGCTGTGCATTAAAATAGCCAGCTGTTTTTAAACCCTTACTAAATATGGAATAGTTTTTCCATTTATCTGACTCATTACCATAACTTAGGAGTGACATAAAATCCATAACTTATTATCCATTGCAAACATTTAATTAACATTCATGATTGGAAAAAAATGAGGGCATTGAGATGAATACATATATTATAGAGATTATCAACTCCCGACTTTGGTGATGACCTGTTTATCTACTAACCTTACTTTCTTTTACTAGCGTAACAAGCTCTTTTAAATTTTGAACTTCATAAGTTGGGTGAACATCCATGTATGGAGATACTCCTTTGCGGTTTAACCAGACAGAAGGAATTTTCGTCTTATTCGCTCCTAAAATATCCGTACTGAGCTTATCACCGACCATCATCACTTCGTCTTCTGTGACACCCATTAAATGTAGTGCATGCTGAAAAATCTCTGTACTCGGTTTTCCTTTTCCAAATTCTCCCGAAATAATGATATGTTTAAAATAACTTGCTAATGAAGGGATGCTTTCAATCTTTTCTTTTTGTAAGCTTGGGTCACCATTTGTTAATAACAATAATTCAACATGTCCCTTTAGCTCATCGAGTACTTCAAATGTATCATCATATACATAGGGCCTTTTTCTTCTTTCTTGACCGAACTGCTCTGAAAGCTCTTTGGCAAAAGGCTGATCATTAATTCCAACTGCCTTAAGGCCATTATTCCAAGCGTCTTTTCGATAAGTTGGTGCAAGCTCTTGTAATTTCTTTAAGTTTTCATCTTTCGGATCACTAAAGTGCGACCATAAAGCTTCAAATGGATTAATTCCAATCATTTTTACATAGGAATACGTTTCATACGACATATAGAGCTTTTTAGCCTCTTCTTTCACCGCTTTTTCGAAACCTACCACATCAACACCATATTTATCGTACGCTAACTGACAAGTTGCCTGAAAAGACTCTTCTACACTTTTTTCATCCCATAATAACGTATCATCTAAATCAAAAAAAATGGCCTTCATGATTGGATCCCCTTTCAAGACATTATGAATAAATACTATCACAAAAAAGAGAGAAACATTGTAAAATTCAAAATAAATTTACTAGAAAAGCGCAATGCAAGCTGACTAATAGGTGCTTTTTACCTTTCGAGCGGCTTGTGCCGATGGCGCCTTGAACTGACAACGATGACTCCATTTATCCCTGAAAACAAAATCAAAAGGATATACATTCTCGTATTACGTAAAACCCTCACTTGCTTTACTACAAGTGAGGGTTTTGTATTTATTCGATTTCAACTGTCCAGCCAAACTTATCATGCTCTTTGCCGTATTGTAAATTAGTAATTGCTGTATAAAGTTTTTTCGCAAATTCACCTGTTTGAAACTCGTTCACGACCATTTTTTCGTTATTCCAATTTAACTCACCAACCGGTGAAATGACAGCAGCTGTCCCTGTTCCAAATACTTCTTCAAGCTCTCCATTCTTATACGCCTTGTAAACATCCTCAATGGAAATTTTTTCTTCACGTACAGGTACTCCCCAGTCTTTAAGGAGATAGAGAACTGAGTCTCTTGTAATACCATTTAAAATACTTCCGTTAAGCTTAGGCGTTACAACTTCTCCATTGATTTTGAAGAAAATATTCATTGATCCAACTTCTTCTACATATTTTTTTTCTTTTCCATCTAGCCAAAGAACTTGATCATATCCAAGTTGCTCTGCTTTCTTTTGTGCAAGTAAACTTGCTGCATAGTTTCCTGATGTTTTTACATGCCCTACTCCGCCTTGAATAGCACGAACATACTCATCTTCTACATAAATTTTTACTGGAGATAACTGCCCTGCATAGTACGCACCAACTGGTGATAAGACAATTAAAAATTTATAGCTATTGGAAGGTCTTACACCTAAATATGGTTCTGTTGCAATGACAAATGGCCGAATATATAAAGATGTACCTTCTGCATGAGGAACCCAATCTTTTTCTATTTCAAGTAATTGCTTTAATCCTTCTAATACAAGGTCTTCATCAAGTTCCGGTATACACATTCGACGACACGTATCATTTAATCGTTTAATATTTTTATCTGGACGGAACAAGAGAACTCTTCCATCGGACGCTTTATAAGCTTTTAATCCCTCAAAAACACCTTGACCATAGTGAAAAACCATTGCTGATGGATCTAACATAAGCGGTTCATATGGTGCAATTCTCGGCGAGTGCCACCCTTTCTTATCACTATAATCCATAGCAAACATATGATCTGTAAACCGTTTACCAAATCCTAACGTACTAGGTTCTGGCTTTGTTTTTAGTTGAGCAGCTTGTTTAAATTCGATCACTTGATTCATTACGAAACACCTCTCCCTTTTGATTGGATAATCCTAAAACATCGCATACTGTTTTTTATGCATGTAGAAAATGTCCCAATTCTCCCCTCTACAATCTTTAAATATTGGTTTTGAGTATAAAAAAAACACCTCTCAACCGATAGTGCCCATACGTTTACTTCGGTTGCTGAGGCGAATAACTCGCGGTACCACTCAGCTTCTCTATTTTCCTCACAGAAAATAGACTCAATAAGTCAACTACATGACTTTCTTGTTAACGGAAGAATCCGTTACTTTATACTCTGGATAAACCATTTTTAAAGCAAAGCTCCAAGGTGACTTTCGAAGCGAGTTAACGGCTGTCCTTTCAGCCACGAGACAGCTCTCTTAACGTTAGAGCTCACCACTACTTTTCCTTATCAACGCTCTCATTATTTTGTTGTTAATATAGAAAACTCGCCCCCCAATCCACACGAATTTCTGGATTGTTGAGGCGAGTAACTCGCGGTACCACTCAACTTTTCCACCCTCTTCGCAGAAGGTAGACTCATCAAGTCTCTTTTAAGACTTTACTTGCTAACGGAAGGTTCCGTTGCTTCATACTCTGGTATGAACCATTTCTAAAGCAAAGCTCCAAGGCGATCTTCAAAGAGGAATAACGGCTGTCCTTTCAGCCTTGGGACAACTCTCTATACGTCAGAGCACTCTTTTACTACTCCTTTTCTAAGCCTTTTTATTATTCTAAATTAATTATTTTTTCAATAATTTTGAAATGATTATAACGACTTTTCCAATCAACGTCAATACATATTTTTAAATTTTGTGAATAAATTTAAAATAAACAATTGGAAAACTGTATAATTTTTGGATCATCACTGTAACTTGGGGGTGACATAAAATCCATATCCTATGATCGATTGCAAACATCTATTTTACATTCATAATTGCAAAAAAATAGGGGAAATGAGATGGGCACATATTTTTTAGAAATTATCAATCCCGATTTTTGGTGATGAGCCTAATTTTTGTATGTTAAAAACCAAAAATGTTGATTTGTCAGCATTCTTAAACATATAAAAGGGGCATCCAAGGTCGATAAATCGACTTATTGGACCCCCCTTTATGTTTCCATTTATGCTGAAACGGTTTCAGTTGCAAAATTTTCCGCTACTTCTTTTGCTTCTTCAATCGCTTTTGCTTTTATTTCTTCCGCTTTATCTGGCATCGCATTAACACCTTCTACGATAATGGATTGAACGTCAGTTACTCCAATAAAACCCAGCACTTGTTGGATATAACGGTCACCAAATTCCATATCCTTCGCTGGTCCTTCAGAGTAAATCCCGCCGCGCGCTTGGATATGAACAGCTTTTTTCCCTTCTAATAAGCCGACAGGGCCTTCATCTGTATATTTAAATGTTTTACCTGCAATCGTAATATTGTCAATGTAAGCCTTCATTTTAGGAGGAACGCTGAAGTTCCAAAGCGGTGTCACGAAAACATATTTATCTGCTTCCATAAATTGTTCTAATAGCACGTTCATTTGCGAAACTTTTGCTTGTTCTTGTTCAGTTAAAGCGTCAAACGCAGTTCCTTGCTGAAGTTTTCCCCAAGCACTAAATACATCTTCATCAATAAGTGGAACTTCTGTTTGATATAAATCAACCTTTACAATTTCATCTTGCGGATTTGCTTGCTTGTAAGCCTCTAAAAACGCTTCCCCTACTGTTAAACTAAAAGATTGATCAACTGGTTTTGGATTTGCTGTAATATATAAAACTTTACTCATTTTGACATCTTCCCTTTCTTTTTTAAATAGTTGTTTTATAAAATCAAACATATTATTTCCCCTTATTCATATTTGAAACTCATAACGGATTCTATCGGTGAATAAACTTGCAAAACCACCTCCTGAATAGCTTTTATACACCCCGATATCTCAATGTAATATATTATTAAATTGAGATATATAGCCAAAAAACAATGAATAAATTCAACTTCAAAAATCTTTATTTCGAGATTTATTATAATATGGCACTTTAAAAACGTCAAGTCATTTGACTTTCAAATGTTTTATGAAGGTATTCCTTTTACACCCCCTCCAAAAACCTTAGGTACACAAGAGATGGTGTTGGAACACATTTAATTGATAATTATTTTCAAAAATTAATTGACAATCATTTCCTTCGTGCTTATAATGGACACTGCATCTAATCGATAATGACTTTCATTATCGATTAGATTGGAAGAATAACAATTTATTGGGGATAGTTATGAAAAAAAGATACCTTATCGTCTTACTCATTTTACTTTCACTCCTTTCTTTATTCGTTGGAGTGAGCCATATAACGCCGAAAGATTTGTTGAATCTACAATCTGAAGAAACGCAAATTTTCCTCATTAGCCGCTTGCCAAGGTTAATTTCCATCCTATTTGCAGGCGCGGGAATGAGCATTGCAGGCTTAATCATGCAACAGCTCAGTCGGAATAAATTTGTGTCTCCAACAACAGCGGGTACTCTTGATGCTACTCGATTAGGAATCTTAGTATCGATGTTGTTATTTACGAACGCGTCTATGCTTGAAAAAATGGTTATAGCATTTGTGTTTGCGCTCGCCGGCACGCTTTTGTTCATGCAATTGCTAGACCGCATAAAGTTCAAGGATGCAATATTTATTCCTCTCGTTGGCTTAATGTTTGGGAACATTTTGTCTTCGGTTACGACATTTTTTGCGTATCAAGCGGATATGATTCAAAATATGTCGGCGTGGCTGCAAGGCGATTTTTCAATGATTATGAAGGGCCGCTATGAACTGCTATACATAACTATTCCAGTATTTGTAGTTGCTTATTTATATGCGAACCGCTTTACAGTAGCGGGTATGGGAGAGGACTTTTCCACAAATTTAGGATTATCCTATAAACGAATTCTAAATTTTGGACTGATCCTTGTCGCATTTTTGACCGTAACCGTCGTCTTGACAGTTGGGATGATTCCGTTTCTAGGCTTAATTATCCCGAACATTATATCGATCTTTAAAGGTGATCATTTACAAAAAACCTTACCCCATACAGCTTTTCTTGGGGCAATATTTTTACTTTCGTGCGATATATTAGGTCGCATCATTATTTTCCCATATGAAATCTCCATTAGTTTGATGGTCGGAGTCATTGGCAGCGGCATCTTCCTCTATTTACTTTTTAGGAGGAAGGCATATGCGTAATTCAAATAAGATGATGATTCTTATCACGATCGCAACCGTGTTTTGTATTATTTATTTATTTCAAGATTTAAATGGCAGCTTTGATTATGCACTACCTAGAAGAGGCATAAAAGTCATTGCAATGGTCTTAACAGGAATCTCTATTGCCTATGCAACTGTCGTTTTCCAAACGATTGCTCACAACCGAATCTTAACGCCGAGCATTATGGGACTTGACTCCTTGTATTTACTAATTCAAACGTTCATTATTTTCGCCCTTGGGTCTGAACACATAATGGTTGTCAATAAGAAGGTAAATTTCTTTATATCCATCATAGCAATGATTGTTTTTGCCTTGTTGCTTTATTACTTCCTTTTCAAAAATGGGAACAAGCCGATTTACTTCATATTGCTCGTTGGTATTATCGTCGGAACTTTTTTCCAAAGTATTTCTACGTTCCTTCATGTGCTCATTGATCCAAATGAATTTCAGAGAGTACAAGATAAAATGTTTGCTAGCTTCAATAATGTAAACGCTGATTTAGTATGGCTCTCTGTATTCATCATAACAGTTATCGTAGTGATAGTATGGCGCTATATGAACTATTTAGATGTCTTATCGCTCGGGCGTGACAATGCGATCAATCTCGGAGTTCCGTACGACAAAATTGTAAAGCGGATGCTTGTAATTGTAGCGATCTTGGTATCGGTTGCAACAGCACTCGTTGGACCTATTACATTTTTCGGTTTAATCGTAGCCAATTTATCATACCAATTTTTTCAAACGTATCGGCATGCGACTTTCATTAGTGGAGCTATCGTTATGAGCATCATTGCGCTTGTTGGAGGGCAATGGGTTGTTGAACGAGTTTTTTCGTTCTCGACAACACTTAGTGTCATCATTAATTTTTTCGGTGGCGTGTATTTCATTTATTTACTGCTAAAGGAGAGTAGGTCTCATTGATTCAAGTTCGTGCTCTATCCAAATTTTATGGGAAAAAGGCCGTCATTGAAAACGTGACTGTCGACATTCATCGAGGGAAAATTACGTCCTTCATTGGACCTAATGGTGCTGGTAAATCAACGCTTCTTTCGATGGTTAGTAGATTAATTGAAGCGGATACGGGTGAGGTGTTAGTCGAAAACACAAAAGTCATGAGCATGGAATCAAACGATTTCTCCAAGCGTGTATCCATCTTAAAACAATCCAATTATATGAATGTTCGTTTAACAATCCGTGAGCTTGTATCATTTGGTAGGTTTCCTTACTCAAAAGGGCGACTAACAGAGGAAGATGAAGAGATGGTGAATCGCGCTCTAGAATATATGGGCTTAGTGGACATGCAGGATAACTATTTAGATGAGTTATCTGGCGGTCAACGCCAACGTGCTTTTATCGCAATGGTCATTGCTCAAGATACGGATTACATTTTACTTGATGAACCGCTGAACAATTTAGATATGAAGCATTCTGTACAAATTATGAAAATACTTCGGCGCCTCGTTAATGAATTAGGAAAAACAGTTGTCATTGTATTACACGATATTAATTTTGCATCTGTCTATTCAGATCGAATTGTCGCCTTGAAAAACGGAAAAGTTGTTAAGAATGGCTCAACAAAAGAAATCATTCAATCAGATGCATTAAGAGAAATATATGATATGGATATACCTATTCAAAAAATCGATAATTGCCGAATTTGTGTTTATTTTAATTCATAGAAAAGGAGATTAATAGTGATGAAAAAATGGTCATTATTTGCATTAGTATTCACAATTATTTTCGTTCTTGCAGCATGTGGATCAAAGGAAACAGCTAATTCTAACGAAAACAAGAACGCAGGAAGTGACAAGCCTCAAGAAGAATCAACGGAAATCAAGATTAAGCATGAGCTTGATGATGAAGAAGTTGTTTTAGAAAAAACTCCTGAAAAAGTTGTTGTATTTGATTTTGGTGTATTAGATACATTAGACGAGTTAGGCGTTAAGGTAGATGGTGTTCCGCAAGCAGTTATCCCAACGTATTTAGAGAGGTTTGCAGGGAGTGAATATACGAATGTTGGTCACTTAAAAGAGCCAGACTTTGAAGCGATTCATGAACTACAGCCTGATGTCATCTTTATCTCTGCACGTCAATCAGACATGTATGAAGAATTTAAAAAAATTGCACCGACCGTTTATATGGGTGTAGATTACGAAAACTATATGGAATCTTTTACACATAACATGGAATTACTTGCGCAAATATTTAATAAAGAAGAAGAAATGAAAAAAGAACTCGATGCGATTAATCAATTCATTGACAAATTAAAGGAAAAAACAACAAATTCTGATGAGAAAACATTGATCGTTATGGGGAATGAAGAAAAAGTAAGTGCGTTTGGGCCAAACTCACGTTTTGGTATTATTCATGATGTGTTTGGGTATAAGCCAACAGACGAAAAGATTGAAAAAGCAACACATGGACAAAGCATTTCATTTGAATATATTTTAGAAACAAACCCGGACATCTTATTCGTTATTGATCGCGATGCAGCATTTGATGAAAAGGCAAGCGCAAAAGATGCCATTGAAAATGAATTAGTGAAGAAAACAAATGCTTTTAAAAACGAGAAAGTCTTTTACTTGAATGGTGGACCATGGTACTTATCTGGCGGTGGCTTGCAGTCTATGAAAAGAATGATTGAAGACGTGGAAAGAGGTATCGAATAATGTTTTATCAAATTAAGCGAATCGTTGTGAAGGAAGGCTTTTCTGAAAAAGTAGTGGAACGCTTTAAAGGTGAAGGGCATATCGAGAAACAACCTGGTTTTATTGACTTCCAAGTTATCGTAAAAAAAGTTCGCCGAGGTGACGAGGAAGTATTAGTGCTCGTCAGATGGGAAACCGAAGAAGATTGGAAAAATTGGGAGAAGAGCCCCGAACATATCGCAGGACATAAAGCGAGCGCTGGGAAACCGAAGCCTGATTTTATCATTGAGTCAAACCAACATGTGTATGATTTGAAGTTTAGAAAATGAAAAGATATTTAAGAGGCGCCTATTGGCTGCCTCTTTTTATCAATCATAAAACTCCAAATGCTGCTTTTCACTTTTATAATAAGCTAAACGGTCTTCCAATGTCCTTGTATGAAATTCAAACTTATGTCTGTAAAATAGACAGACCGCTTATCTTTTTCATCTCGCTCATGTTTTATGGTTTTTTCCATCACTTTCTCGGTTTTATTCATCACTTTCCCACACTTTTTTATCACTTCTCGATTTAATCAATCACTTTGACAAATTTATTCATCACATTTTTACTTTTATCATTCACTTTCTCGTGTTTATTTATCACTTTAATAAATATCATAACCTTCCTTTTAGACTTCTAAAATATCTTTTAAAGATTCCCCTTCCACCTGTCGATTTCCCCGGAAATAGATAGATAATTTGCGAAGTATGTCACATAACGTTACTTTATCTTTAAGGTAAGCTTCCTTATCGTAATGGCTCCCTATGTATATCTAATGCTCGTTTCGACTAGGAGTAGATTGGGTGTCAAAATCACATCCTATCACCCTTCCAAAATATCTTTTAAAAATTTGTCGCGATACTGTAAGAAATATTTCGTAATTTGATAATGGTCCGTTCTTTCATATTCAACTTCTTTCACTTCTCCATCATCAAAGCTTAATATGGTAGCATTCGGAAACCCAAGCAAGATGGGGGAATGTGTCGCAATGATGAATTGACATTCTCCGCTTGAAGAAAGATCATGTAAGATTCTCATGAAGGATAATTGACGCTGCGGAGATAAGGCTGCTTCCGGCTCATCTAATAAATAGATAGCCTTCCCCTTAAAACGATTTAAGAAAAGAGATAAAAATGCCTCCCCATGGGACTGTTCATGTAGCGACTGTCCACCGTAGTCTTTAAAACCTGTAGCTGTTAAACCATCTTGCTCTAATTCATCAAGATGTGTTGCAAAATGATAAAACGATTCCGCTCTTAAAAAGAAGCCGTTTGTCACTTTCGGCAACCAGGAAAGGCGAATGTATTCACCTAAATCGGAATGAGACGCATGCACTTCATATAAGTTGTTTCGACTACCGCCAGCCGTATTAAATTGACATTGGTACGCAATGGCTTCTAATAGTGTTGATTTCCCCGATCCATTTTCCCCAACAAAGAAAGTAACGTTACTCTTCAAATCAAGCTGATCAAAGCTTTTAATAGATGGAATGGAGAATGGATACCGCTTAAAAGATGAAATTCGATCACGTAAAAGCGTTATTCTCTTTAAAAACATGTATTTCACCTACAAACCGGTTTTAATATATTGTACCCTTCCTAAACGAAAAATTAAATGACGCTACTTGCTCTTAACCATTCGAGCAATTTTTCGCTTCCCTGTTCAAAAGTTAAATCATTTACTTTAACCGAAAAAGTATGATATCCATAAGCCTCGTAAATTTTTACATGTGTAGATTACATACATCACTTTTACAACAGCCTCTTCCTCAATGTTGTTAAAAGCAACAATCTTTTAGAAAACAGCCTTTGCTAAAAACAAGATGATCCTTTAAATGTAGAATAATTTTTTATAATGTAAATAAATAGTAATAAGAATACTTATGTAAAATAACCTTATGGGTATAATGAAAGCAATAATGAAGATTAACAAACGTACATTTAAAGGGTGAATCACGATGTATAAGGATTTGCAAAAAATTGACCATCGTCCATATCCAATGCCAAATAACCGCTGGCTTATGACACAAACGTGGAAAGATTTATTGTTTATTCATTGGCCTGTGGCTAAGGAAGAAATTGAAAAACACATCCCCTCTCCTCTTCAAGTGGATACGTTCGAAGGGAAAGCGTGGATTGCCATCGTTCCGTTTTGGTTGAAGAGTATTCGATTACATGGACTTCCGCGAATTCCATTTGCTTCTACCTTTTTCGAAATCAATGTTCGTACATACGTTACCTATAAAAATAGAAGAGGGGTATACTTTTTCACCCTTGATGCAAACCATCTTCCTGCGATTAAGATCGCAAAGGCTACTTTTTTCCTTCCATACTTACACGCAACAGTGAATTTAACAAAAAGTGGGGATTTTGTTAATTTTAAAAGTATTCGCAAACAACATGGCTATCCAAAAGCCACCTTTCACGCAAACTATGAGCCGACCTCGAGTCCTTTCTTAGCACAAAGAGGTTCTCTAGAAGAATGGCTAATTGAACGATATAACCTTCTCTTAGTGAATAGAGGAAAGGTTTATATTGGAGAAATTCATCATAAACAGTGGGAACTCCAACATGCAAACGTTGATATAAAAACGAATGAACTTCTATCATTCTTACCATCATCTATTGTAAAAGAGCCACCTCTTGTGCACTATTCAAAGTTTATGCGTGCTTTTATATGGAAGTTTAAACAATTAAAGTGAATAACTATATTGACTGATGCAGCTTTTCCCATTCACTTAAATACATCATATCAAGCTCTTGTTTCGGTTCTTGTGGTAAAGTGGTTAAAAACTCCAAGCTATTTCCGTCAAGATCTCTAAAGTAGACTGAAGCAGCTGGAACCCAAGCATGAACGATCGGTTCAATCGCTTTTTTTCCGAATGCTTCTCTAGGTGGGATCCCGCGTTCCTTCAACCAACCCATTGCCTTTTTCATGTTTTCAATTGATATATGAAAAGCAAAATGACTACTTCGCCATTGATCAGCAGGAACCTCCCAAACACCTAGCATTTGTTCTTTTTTATCAGGATCCCCCATCCAAAAAAAGGATACTTTTCTTTCTTCCACTGTATGAGCAAGCGTTAAGCCCATTTTTTGATAGAACTCAATCGCCGTATTTAGATCTCTTGTGTAAACATGAGTTTCATAAATTTTATTTGTGAGCATTTGTTTTCCCCCTTCATTTTTAAGCAATATCACATTCTAAAGAAACACCTTTTTTCCTTACATATAACTGAATAACCCCAAACAACGATGAATCACAACCATAGTATAGAGTGCGAAGCTTACATTTGTTGAAGTTTGACTCACAACAAGTGCATAAAATGAACGATTCATTTCCTCCTCCTTCTTAATGAAACTTTTTTTACGGTAAATTTTTCAATAAATACTCCCACTCATCTAAAGAAAATTTTTTATTAATATGCCTTAAGTCTTTCGGAACATTAATGTAACACATTAATTCTAAGCTATTTCCATCAGGGTCATTAAAATAGACAGATGCATTTCCTTGATGGGGTCTAACAAATGGTTCAACTGAATTTCTATTTCCAAATGGAACTGCTTCAATCTGAAGAGAACGTAACCACTCTACTGCCTTTTTCAAATTTTCATAGGTTATGAAAAAAGCGATATGACGTAGTGCTGGGTGATAAGGTGTTTCAACCTCTTCACATTCCCATAGCCCTAACCAGCTCCTTCCCTCTTCAATCCAGTAAAATGCTGTATTTTCATCCTTCCAAGCAAACTTCAACCCTAACTTTTCATAAAATTTCATAGAGGTATCTAAATGACTAACAGGTAAATGTGCCTCGTATAATCCTTGAATCACTTCTTCCATCCCCTTTTTAAACATATTTCATTATAAGAATACGAAATCATTCATTACAATTCATTCACAATTTGATTGATTATTTTTACAACTTTAGTCGTAGTTGTCCCTTCAATCCTTACTCTGAAAGAGGATTATTAATTGGCTTTTCTTCTAAAATATTACAGAACTGTCACTTGCTATTTGTTTTTTTGATTTCGCTAAAGTTAATGCCTTCCCATAATTAGACGAAAGCCAGTCAACTGGATCAAGGGATAAGACATTTTTTAATAATGTACAAAAACCCAATCACATTAAACCATACGATCATAAAATATTACTGTTCGTAATATTATTCTTTGGAGGTGTTTAATCCATGGGTGATTCTTGTCACAACGGTAGTGGTTTTGCAGTCGTGTTAGTATTGTTTATCTTGTTAGTCATCATCGGTCTAGCTGCTCTTAAGGATTATTGTTAATAAACAAATTAGCTATTGGTTAGCATGAGAGAACTAAAGAGTATGAAACCGTAACATAATCGCGAAATATAAAAAAGCGTAACATCAGTAAGAATGTTACGCTTTTTATTCATGTCTCGATATTTAGAAAGAATATCTTTTGTACTCATCTAGCAATTCAAAAGCGGCCATTTCGTTATCTTTTGCTTTACTAATGGCTGATATGACGGCAACACCGTCTGCTCCTGCTTGAATGATCGGTTCAAGGAGACCGTTATGAATCCCTCCGATTGCGACAAGTGGTAATTCAACGCCTGACTCTCTTATTTGCTGAATGACGATGGGGCCTTTTACTTCACGAATATCTTTTTTTGTATTCGTTTCATACATTGGGCCGACTCCAATGTAATCGGCTCCTGCTTTTAGCGCCGCCTTTGCTTCTTCAACATTATGTGTTGATATTCCAAGAATTTTATGACCGATCTTAGCACGAACCTCAGAAATATCCCCATCTTCTTGTCCGATATGCACACCGTCTGCGTCTAATTGTAAGGCAAGCTCCACATCATCATTTACGATAAATGGGATTTGGAGTTGTTTACATAATTGTTGTAAGTCTTTGGCGAGTTGAATTTTTTCCTTACCAACTAAACTACCGGTACCTTTTTCTCGAAATTGGAACATCGTAATACCACCACGAATCGCATCTTTTAAGACTTCATATGGATCTTTTGTACAATTGGTACTCCCCATTACAAAATATAACGTTAAATGCTCACGCTGAAACTTCACGTTAACACCTCTTGACGCTTCCGGTATGCCCAATGATTCGTTGGACCGTGTCCGCCACCAATTCCGAGCTCATCTTCAATTGCCGCTTGAATAAATGCTTTCGCAACTCCGACTGCCTCTTGTACGGTTTTCCCTTTTGCAAGCTCTGCCGTAATAGCGGCTGCAAACGTACACCCTGTCCCGTGTGTATGGTTCGTATCAACGCGCGGACTTTCCCATTCGAAAAATTGCTCTCCATCATATAATAAGTCAATTAATCGATCACTAGGATCATGGCCACCCTTCATCACAACATTCTTTGCTCCTAATTCAACTAGCTTTTTCGCCGCTTCTTTTCGAGCATCCATGCTGTCAATGATCATTTCCGTTAGCACTTCCGCTTCTGGGATATTGGGTGTTATGACCTTTGCGATTGGGATTAAGTATTTTTTCATCGCATGTACTGCCTTCTCTTGTAATAAAGGTGCTCCACCTTTTGCAATCATAACAGGATCTACGACAAGATTATTCCATTGATATTTTTTGACTCGCTCAGCCACCGCTTCAATGATTTCTTCGCTAAACAACATGCCTGTTTTTAATGCGTGAGGACGTAAATCTTCTTCAATCGAGTCGATTTGCTCGATAATCGCCGCAACAGATAATGGATAAACTCCTTGTACACCGAGCGTATTTTGAGCGGTTACCGCTGTAATCGCGGACATGCCAAATGCCCCAAGCTCTTGAAACGTCTTCAAATCGGCTTGAATGCCTGCTCCACCCCCACTGTCAGAACCAGCAATCGTTAATGCTTTATAGACGTTCATAGGGTTAACCTCCTTTCATTACCCTAAATAGCGATGATATAATACTTTCGCTTCATTGATATCCTTTGTGCCATGAACGAGTACGCGTCCATCTTTAAACACAACAAGACGATGCTCGTTAACTTGAAACGATAGAAGGTACGGGTTTGCCTCCACTTTTTTTCCTTGCTGAGAAAGTAATTGCGCCAACTGCTTTAAATCTCGTTCCTTTTGAAGTGCTGGTCGAATTTGTACTGAATCCCGTCCGCAAAGCACGGCCGTTTTTGTTTGCATATCGTACGTTAAATAAGGGTAGGTTGGGTTCGTTCCACAAGAAGGACAGTTTTCCTTTTTCACCTTATCAACGCGAATCGACGTATGTTGATTTTTCCATAAATCAAACGAAATCAGTTTCCCGTTTAATGAGTCCCAATCCTCAACAAGAATTTTTAACGCCTCGACTACTTGATAAGAAACAACCATTTGCACCGTAGGACTAATTATGCCTGCTGTATCACACGTCAAACCACCTAACGGAACAGTATCTAACAAACAATGTAAACAAGGTGTTTTCCTAGGAATAATCACATAACTTAAACCATAACTACTAACACAAGCTCCGTAAATCCACGGAATGTTATATTTTTGAGAAACGTCATTTATGACCATTCTTGTATCAAAATTATCTGTTGCATCAAGAATTAAATGAGGCTTCTCTTTTTTTATCAAGTTTTCTAAATCAATCGGTGTTGCATCACCAGCGATCGCTTCAATTTCAACATCTTGATTGACTTGTTTGAGACGTTCTTTCGCTGCAATAGCTTTCGGAAAACGATTACGTGCATCTTCTTCACTATAAAGTTGCTGCCTTTGCAAATTGCTCCATTCTACATAATCACGATCAATGATCGTTAGCTTTCCGATACCAGCACGAACGAGCGCTTCTGCATTTCCTGTACCTAAAGCACCTGCTCCGATAATTAGAACATGTTTCGTTGCTATTTTTTTTTGGCCCTCTTTTCCGATTGGTGAAAAAAGCTCCTGTCTCGAATATCGTTCGGTCAAACAGTACTCATCCCTTCCATCGGGCTGCTTGCTGTTGCATACCGTTTCTTCGGAATTCGTCCAGCTTCAAAGCCGAGCCTTCCTGCTTCAATGGCAAGCTTCATCGCTTTTGCCATTTTTACTGGGTCTTTTGCACCTGCTACTGCTGTATTCAGTAAAACGCCATCTGCCCCTAATTCCATTGCCATAGCTGCATCTGTTGGACAGCCAATACCCGCATCGACAATGACAGGAACCGTTGCTTGTTCAACAATTAAGCTGATGTTTAATGGATTGATAATACCTTGCCCTGAACCAATCGGTGATGCACCTGGCATGACAGCATGACAGCCTAATTCTTGTAGGCGTTTCGCTAAAAGAACGTCATCAGATGTATAAGGTAAAACGATAAACCCTTCTTCTAATAATATTTCTGTTGCCTTTAATGTTTCGACTGGATCTGGTAAAAGTGTTTTTGGACAACCGATAACTTCAACTTTAATCATGTCACAAAGTCCTGATGCTTTCGCTAATTTTGCAATGCGAACGGCTTCTTCCGCTGTTTTCGCTCCAGCTGTATTCGGTAGCAATTTGTATTTTTCAACCTCAAGCTTCTCTAAAAAGTTTGGTTGATTTGGTTCAAAAATGTTCATCCGACGTACCGCAAAGGTTAAAATTTCAGTTTCTGAAACGTCTACAGCTTCTTTTTGAATATCAAAGTTCGGATATTTTCCTGTCCCTAATAAAAGTCTTGATTCAAATTCATATGGTCCAATTTTTAACATATTAACCGCCTCCTACAAAATGTACGATTTCCACTTTATCTCCATTTGATAACATTGTTGTTTCATAGTCTTGCTTCTGAATAATGTCTACATTCACTTCAACAATCGCAATTTTATTGTCTAATTGAAAATGCGATAGTAAGTCTGATACTGTTTTGACGCTTTCAGGAAGTTGAAGCGCCTCTCCATTAATGATCAGTTCCATTTCCACTCACTCCTAAGTGGTTATTATATTTTTAGCATTTCTTGTTAGTTGAAAACTTGAAAGGTCAAAGTCTATCTGTTTTCCTTCTATTAAATCTGCAAATAGAACTCCTGTGATCGGACTTAGCAATATCCCATTTCGGTAATGTCCAGTCGCTACCCACATCCCTTTAATTTGAGGGTGTTCTCCCATAAACGGGAGCCCATCTTCTGTTTGGGGACGGATACCGCTCCATACTTTTTCTAAGCTAGCATCAGATAGTTTCGGTATCATCATTTGAGCCCGTTTTAGCAAGCTATAGATTCCTTTTACAGATACAGCCTTTTTAAATGTATGAGGAATCGAGGTTGCACCGATGAGAAGTCGATTTCCTTGTTTCGGAACGATATAACAACCGTCTTTTGAAAACATCGTTGTTTCTAACAATGGCGTTTCCGTCAAAACGGAAAGACATTCCCCTTTAACTGGGTACATGTTCAAATCCAAATTCGTATCTTTTACTAACTGAGCGGACCAAGCCCCTCCTGCGATAACAACAGAATCTGCATAAATCGTTTCATTTTCGGTTTTGACTCCATTAACGCGTCCTTTCTTTTTCAAAAGAGAAATGGCTTCCTTATGTTCTCTCATCTCTGCGCCATATACTTTTGCGGCCTCACTAAAGGCTCGGGATAAATCAGGTGCTCTTACTTGTCCATCATTACGAATGTACATAGCACCTTTAAAATCTTCTGTCACATTTCGTTCTAATTGTTTCAGTTCGTGTTGATCAAGCCAGTTGACATGAGCATCTCGGGAGTCCCAAAAATGATATTGCTCTTGTAAAGCATCAAATTCTTCGTCGGTGAAAGCAATTTTTACTAGTCCTTTTTGTACAAGCCCGATATCAATCCCGGTTAGTTGTTTCAATTCCTCCGATACGCTCGGAAACATAGCACGACTCTTTAAGGCTAACGGAATCAAAGGACTATCGCTTGAAAATTCTGATTGAGCCCCAAGCATTCCTGCCGCAGCACTTGAAGCCTGACTCGCCATTTTTTCTTTTTCCAACATGACGACACGTGCACCACGTTTTGCTAATTGGAACGCAATAGAACTTCCAATGATCCCACCGCCTACAATGACTGTATCATAGTTTAGGCTGCTCATACGTTCGTCCTCTCCTTTCTTATCAAGCTCCGATACGCTTTCGCCGCAAACGCTGGGTTATTTGCTAAAAATACTCCAGACATCACAGCTATTCCGTCTGCACCTACTTGTAAAATGTGTTCAACGTTATCTTGTTTAATTCCACCAATTGCTACAACCGGAATACGTACTTCTTTTATCAATCTTTCGAGTTCCATCAACCCTCTTGGAGCTAGGCTAGGCTTACACGATGTTTCAAAAACATGACCATAGATAAGATAATCGGCTCCCTCTTGTTCCGCTTGCTTCGCTTCTTCTATGGAATGAACGGAGCATCCGACTCGTAAATTCGGAAAGCTTTGTTTCACAAGTTTTGCCTGTAAGCTATGGTAAGCGAGCTGGACACCTTTTAATTGAAAAGCAACAGCTACATCGACTCGGTCATTAATCATTAATTTCTCCCTCGGTACTCCTTTTTCAATAAGAGCTGAAACGATTTCTGCTAATTCTTTGGCTGTTTTTGTTTTTTCACGCAAATGAATCGCATCAACATATGGGTAAATAGTAGAAGCAATACTTACCAACTGATTGACAGGTTGTTTACCTGTTGTGATGACATGGAATTCCTTTCTCATTATGTCCCCTTCTTTCTAACGAACATCGGTTATGAGGAAGTACGGAAAAACATTCGATACGTAATATGCTAGAAAAATAAGCACAGCCATACTTGTTACGAAAAGTACATCATATTTGCTAAAGCGAATTTCATAGTAAAACGTCCGGTTCGACTCATTCGTAAAGCGCTTCGCTTCCATCGCAACCGCAATCCGTTGTGCCCTTCGAATACTTTGTGAAAGAAGAGGAATTGCGTAACGTTTCATTTTTTCAAATAGACCACGAATGCTTTTTGCTTGTGTAGCTCCGCGAATTTTTAAGGCGTTATGAATCGTTTGAAATTCTTCCATCATAATCGGAATGAGTCGTACTCCTGCTAAAAAGCTGTAAGCATATTTAGGCTTTAATTTAAGCTGCTGCATCAGCGAATAAAATAAATAGACAGGCCTTGTTGTTAAAGAGAAAATAATACCGAGAAGTGCAAAGATTAATGCACGGAAACCAAGGTGTAAGCCGCGAAAAAAGCTTTCTTTCGTAATGTGCACAAGCCCCCACTCAAACCACGTTGTTTCTCCTTTCCCAAAAAAGATCATGGAAGTGGCCGTTGAAATAAAAATGACGAAGAAAGGAAGGAGAATAAGCATGAGCCATTTTTTTGGATAACCTGTATATGCTATAAACAATAGGAGAAAAACAATTGTTAAATTAATGAGTATATTTGGATTATGAATGAAAAGCACACTTAAAAATATGACGAGCATCACAATCAGCTTCAAGCTAGGGTTTATGCGATGAAGCCATGTTTCCTTATATTGTAACTGTAACCTCATTGGTCTTCCCCCCTTTTAAACCGAAAGCAACGCATTTTTATCATGAAGCGATACTATAGACTCATCTTTTATTAGGCGCCCTTCCTTTATCTCCCATCTTCTCGTTGCAAAGTGTTCCACAATGTTTTCATCATGCGTCACCATAACAATCGTTGTTCCTCGCTTACGTAACTGTTCAAGAAGCTCTAAAAGGGCGAACGTGTTTTTCGCATCTTGCCCAAATGTCGGTTCATCTAATAGTAGGATCTTTTGTTCATTAATAATCGATGCTGCGACACTTAACCGTCGTTTTTGTCCCATAGACAGTTGGTAAGGATGCTGATGTTTCACCTCTTCCAAATGAAACATATTGAGCAAGGAGGAAACTTTATCCTTTATGTCCTCTTCTGGTTTCTTTTGAAGCCTTAAACCGTACGCTAGCTCATCATAAACAGAATGAGTGACAAATTGAAACTCTGGATTTTGAAAAACAAACGCCATTTCGTCATATACATTTTTCATGTTCGAAAGATGTCTTCCATAAAATGTACAAGTTCCGTTCGTGCGAATTAACTTTGTCATTGCATGGAGCAACGTACTTTTCCCCGCTCCATTTTTTCCTGTCACGACGATCCATTCCCCAGCATTAATCGTGGCTTCCTCGATATAAATTTTCACTTCTTTATTCCGATACCCTTTAAAATGTTGAAAGCGTAGCACTTCCTCTTGTGAAGAAGGCACTTCTCTTTTTTTACGTGTATTTATATAATCATCCCAAACCGATGGATGCCAAATTCCATGTTTATCAATCGTTGCTTTATACTTTTGAAAGATTTCCTTTGTTGGACCATCTGCAATAATTTCTCCCTTGTCGTTAAACAACACGATGCGGTCAACAAAATCAAATACGTGTTCAATTTTATGTTCAACAATAATAACTGTTTGGTCTTTTGCGATGTTTTTAATCGTGTCCCAAATCGATTCGGTTCCATCTGAATCAATCATAGCTGTCGGTTCATCTAAAAATAATACGTCGGGGTCTAAAGCAAGTGCTGATGCAATCGCAAGCCTTTGTTTCATTCCACCTGATAATTGATTGATATTGGTGTGGATCGTGTCTACTTGTAGACCTACTAAGTTTATAAGCTCGTTGATACGTTTATACATGTTCTCACGAGGTATTTGCATGTTTTCAAGGACAAAAGCAAGTTCCTCATCTACATAAGGCATACAAAATTGTGAATCGGGATCTTGAAAAACATATCCCCATTTCTCCGGAATCGCCTTTTGTTCTGCCTTCATCGGAATATCGATTGAATTAGGGATCAACCCTGCTAACACTTGAAGCAAGGTTGATTTTCCACATCCTGAAGGACCTAACAACAACACTTTTTCTCCTTTATGAAACGAAATAGATAAATCCTTAAACAATAATGTGTCGTTGCCAGGAAATTTTAGACGTAACTGATCTACATATGCGACTCGTTCCATCTCTTCACCTTCTAGCGATCTAATGCGTCGTAATCCGCTTTCGACGCTGGGCGTACAAGTTGTGTGACTCCTGTTGCTTCAAGAGCTTTGACTAAATAGTAAGCGAAAAACCCTGATATGATAATAGCACCAACTACACGTGCAACAATAAATAAAGTCAGGTTCCAAAGAGCAAGCTCCTCAATATATCCTTTGTAGAAATCCATAATGAGTGAGCCAACCGTTGATCCGATTGCTGCTAATGAAACCGCCAATACATCATAACGTTTGTAACGGAATGCAGCGAAAACCATTTCAGCTAATAACCCTTGTACGAATCCATAAATAAGAACTTCAAGGCCCCATTCGGAACCTGTCATAAATTCACCAGATGCAGCTGCCACTTCTGCTAAGAGAGCGACTCCAGGCTTACGAATAATTAAAAAGGCGACGGTTGCTGCAATAAACCACATTCCATAAATGAGCTGATCGAAATGTAACCCAAACGGCTTCACAAAATAGTAAAACGGCCCCCAAAGTTTATACACAAGTCCAAACACAATCGCAATGACGATCGTTGTTAAAATGTCTACTAGTTTTAGTCCTTTATGATTTTGCATCTGTTACTTTCTCCTTTTCGTTTACAGGCCACGCTTCTAACGTATACGCCATTTCCCAAAATGAATATTCATACTGACTGCTAATGATAAAGTGTTGTTCCATACGCTTGCGATCTGCCTCTGTTACTGTCTCTGCAATCGCATCTAACCTCGCAATTTGCTCTTCCACTAACGTACGGAACCAATCAGATCCGTAAGCATTGATCCACTCTTGATAAATCGGTTCTGCCGGCTTACTCCCTTTTAAGCGTTCGCCAATCTCGTAATATAACCAATAACATGGCAAAATCACTGCGATAATATCGCCGATATGACCTTCGTATGCAGCACGGTACATATGTGATGTATACGCATAAGCAGTCGGTGCCGGAATAAATGATTCCTTTTCCTCTTCTGTAATTCCTAATCTTTTAGCAAAATTCTCATGTAACGAAAGCTCCGCCTCATACGTGTTTTGTGCATGATGCGCCATTTTAGCTGTCGTATGTAATTCAGGTGCTTTCGCCGATCCTAACGCTTGCACACGAGCAAAATGACTTAAATAATATGAATCTTGCAAAACGTAGTAACGGAATGAATTTAAATCTAAGCTTCCATCCGCTAGTTTCGTCACGAATGGATGATGAAAACTAGCTTCCCAAATTGAGTCAACTTTTTTTCTAAGTAACTGTGAAAATGACATAAGACTCCCTCCTAGAAATTAAAGAAATTCTTCACAGACCGGGCCCTTCTGTGTTTTAGCGCCAAGCGCCTTGCTCAGCCTCAGACAAAAATGTTCTTACGACGAAAAGGCGCTTTTTGCCTTTACGGCGTCACGTTTTAGACTCAAGAGGCTAGGTGCTGGAGCTGGACATCGAAGACTTCATTAAACCTTGTAAATTTTTTCCTGCATAATTAAAATAAAAAACCACTTTCCTTACATGCGTAAAGAAAGTGGTTTGGAAATCATTCGTAAATATACGTATAGTAATGTTCCGTCACTTCCACTTCCCTACGCTGGTATCATCCAGATCAGGTTCTAAGGGTCTTAAAGGAACACTTTAATCTCAGCCCATCTTTTGGGCACCCCTAGTGGATACATATTAAGCGATATTTAATTCGTATTCTGACACCTATAATAGCACAACTTATGAAACTGTCAAATCTTTTTTTGTTGTCCTTCTCCACCTAAAAGCCTAGAAGCTTTAATGTTAAGTTATTATCAAAAAAGGCCTCGTTTATTTCGTGTCATTCAATATAAGCTTTGATCGTAAACAGATAAGGAGCTCACTTAAAACCTTAATTGATTTTAAGTGAGCTCAAGAAAGAATGGTGCTCATCTCTATTTCAAATTCAGGGAAAATGTGAGATTGGAATACGTCCTCTTTATTATAAATACGAGGTATTTCATACGTACCCATATCTCCAATAATATATTGCTCCACAATATTCTCATTAGGATAAATTAATAAATATTCTCTTACTGCATATTTTTGATATTGGTTCAGTTTCTCAATACGATCTCTCTGCCAAGTCGATGGAGATAGAACTTCTATAATGAGGTCTGGCGCACCCTTGCAACCTTGATTATCTAATTTTCTTTCGTCGCAAACTACACTAATATCGGGCTGTACAACATGAAATTCTTTTTCATTTTCTGCAGCATACGATGCGCTGATGCAGTCGTGACGGCGCAGCTTGCATATAGGGAATCCCATCAATAATTTCATAACGTGGCTCATCAGTCCATGTTAAATATTCAGCATATGACACTTTCTTAGGAATAGGTTGATTTATACTCAAAAGAGACACCACCTTCATTTCCTTTAGTTTAACACCAATATTGGAAAAATTCAGTGGAATACATGTTTCCTTATTATTAAATTATTTAAAGAATTTTAGATTTATCGCATCATAATTAAAAAAAATGACCATATGAAAGAGATACATAAGTTATTTAAAAAGGTTGATAAAACTACATGTAAGATTTTTTCATTTTCTGTTAGTAACGAGTTGCTTTTTAGCTCGTCATATATTTTTTAATTAAACGTTTGTTTAACATGTTTTTGTGCGGCTCCTATCCGCTCTCTTTTGAAGATAGCGGCTGTTTCCATTTATTCGTTTTTATTTGGAATCTCGCATTGCCCTTCCCCACACATTGAACCTGCCTCTTCTTCTTCAGACAAACGCTGAAGGTCCGGTGATTGTTCTTCTTCCCATGCTTTTTCCAGCGCTTTAAGGAAGGTTTCTGTCGGTTGGGCACCAGAGATGGCATACTTATCGTTAATGACAAAAAACGGAACACCTCGGACACCAATTTTCCGGGCCATATTTTCATCCGCGCGTACCTCGTTTGCATATTCGTCAGCGTTATAAAGTACGTTTTTTACTTCCTTTGGATCTAATCCGACTGCATGTGCTATATTCATTAATGTTTCAAGATCCCCAATATGCTTTGACTCAGTGAAATGAGCATACAACAAGTTTTCCGTTATGTCCGTTTCTTTACCTTTTGTTTTTGCATACTTAGCTAATCGATGTGCATCAAACGTATTCGTTGGAATCATCGTTTCAAAATGAAACGTTAATCCAACCGTTTCCGCCTGTTTTGCTACTTGTGCTGTCATCTTTTTTGCCTCATCTACACTTACACCATATTTTTTCGCAAGCATTTCAGCCTCGGTCATACGAGTATCCTTCGGGGCTTCCGGATCCAATTCGAAGCTTTTAAATTCAATCTTGACCCCTTCCCGATGCGGGAACTGCTTTAACGCTTCTTCTAAACGACGCTTTCCGATATAACAAAACGGACATACGAAATCTGACCATATTTTAATATTCAATACGTTCACTCCTCATTTATCTTGAATTAAAAATATTATACCATTGTTTCGTTTGACTTTCTCTTTTTATGCTTAATGCGATCCTTGTTCTTGATTACTACATTGGTTAATAGTGAGAATCGTGTTGTTGATTCTTCCGTCAGTCAAAATAAATAGATAAAGGTCAACACATGATTCATTTGTAGTATAGAAATTTGGAGCTGTAAAGCAAAAATAAAATTGACGATATGTGAATAAAAGGTTACAATGACAAAGGACATAAATTCCTACAAAAAGGAATTTATGTCCTTTTTTATTTTCATAAACAACAAAGGTTTTGTATATAACACATCATTTGATGAATTTCGATATGACACATTTTTTGCAAGAATCTAGTTCTTTAAAGGATAATAGAATTTTTTGTAGAATACACAAAGTGGTGGGTCCTTAATGTTTTTTGTAGTATCGTCACTTCAAAAACTCTACAAATTAGGGGCGAAGTCCTTTTTTATGCTTTTGAAAGTCTTATAGCTCTTGGGATGAAAAAAAGCAAAATCCTCAAAATAAGTAGGTGTGGAGTGGTTGAAAATGAAATTGAACGCATTCAGACAAAGTGACATAGAATTAATTTCTGAGGAATTGAAGAATTTACTTATGTCCATAAGTACTTTAAGAAAAGTCAAGGTACATTCATACTTGTTTCAAGAAGGTGCAGATGCCTATGAACTGTATTTGATAAAATCAGGCCTCTTCCAAATCAGCAAACTGACGATGGAAGGAAGAGAGTTAAACTTGAGAATATGTAAGGAAAACGATATTATTGGTGAGTTGACCTTATTCTCAACAGATGCCAAGTACATGCTCAGCGCGCTAGCACTTTCCGACAGCGAAGTGCTTGTGATAAAGAAAGATCACCTTGAAGCCGAGTTATTAAAAAATACTTCATTGACATTTGAATTCATGAGGTGGATCAGTGATCATTTGCGCAAGAACCAGTCTAAAATTCGAGACTTGGTG
Organism: Bacillus sp. FJAT-47783; assembly: GCF_022808615.1. GTDB lineage: Bacteria > Bacillota > Bacilli > Bacillales > Aeribacillaceae > Bacillus_BZ. The sequence continues at coordinate 12,236 of NZ_JAKZKS010000022.1, read as the reverse complement.
ATGAACGGGAAGAAAGGTGCACTTTATTCTACATTAATTCGTTTTACGAATAGTTATGGTGTTCGTACAGAAGAGGGAATCCTGATCGATATTCATCTTACAAATCAGGAGTTTGCGAATTTCTGCGCTGCGACTCGTGAAAGCGTCAACCGCATGTTAAGTGAATTGAAGAAAAAAGAAATCATTAGTACAACAACTGATGGAAAACTCATTGTGAAAGACTTGCAATACCTTCGAGATGAAATAGGGTGTGAGAATTGTTCAATCAGCATCTGTAACATTGACTGATGTTTCTCTGAATATGAATCATTCATTTTTCGAAGCTATCTTTGGATTAAGGTAGCTTTTTTTACTTTCTCCCCCCTATAGGCAACATATCTTCCTTAATATTACCCACTTTTCCACTCACATTCCGTGGTTGTTCATATGAGGTTTTTGTTGAAAAACTTTGCTGTGATGTACTTCACAACCAAGAAAAGATCCTTTCTGCTACGATACCTCTAACAAGGAATAAACTATCGTTCTAGAAGGGAGTTATAGCACAATGAAGAGTCCAAAAATACAACTATCTCTTCAAACATCAAGTTTAGTGGCAGGATTTATGATTTGGGTGTTAATTTCTTCATTAATGCCAAATATTAGACATGATATTGAACTGACGAACCAAGAAGCGACACTCGTAACCGCCATTCCCGTCATACTTGGATCCTTGCTCCGAGTGCCATTAGGTTATTATACAAATAAGCTTGGTGCAAGGGTGACCTTTACGATCAGCTTCTTCATCTTATTAGTGCCTGTGTTCTATATTAGTATTGCCGACTCATTAACAGACTTAATAATTGGCGGTCTGCTGATAGGGATAGGAGGAGCAACGTTTTCTATCGGTGTAACCTCGCTGCCTAAATACTTTCCACCTAACAAGCATGGGTTCGTAAATGGGATTTATGGTGCTGGAAATATCGGAACCGCCATAACTGCTTTTTCAGCCCCCGTCATGGCAGAGTCATTAGGGTGGGAAATGACCGTAAGACTCTTTCTTGCGCTACTGATCCTCTTTGGACTGCTTAATGTAGTATTAGGGGATAAACATGAGAAAAAAGTGAATGTTCCTGTTTGGAAGCAAATAAAAGAAGTTTATAAGAACGCAACTTTGTGGAGTTTAAGCTTGTTTTATTTCATTACGTTTGGGGCATTTGTAGCTTTCACAGTGTACTTGCCGAACTTCCTGGTTAACCACTTTGGCATGACAACGGTGGATGCCGGACTGCGCACAGCAGGATTTATCACGCTCGCTACCTTAATGCGTCCAATTGGAGGGTATTTATCCGATAAATTCAATCCTTTCGGCATTTTGATGGCTGTGTTTGCCGGATTGACTTTCTCTGGTATCCTACTGTCCTTCTCTCCTACACTGGAGCTTTATACAATAGGGGTTCTCACCGTTGCTTTTTGTGCTGGAATCGGTAATGGTACTGTCTTTAAACTTGTTCCGATGTACTTCACGAAGCAGGCAGGAATTGTTAATGGTATCGTTTCTGCCATCGGAGGACTCGGCGGCTTCTTCCCTCCTCTTGTACTCACGACCGTTTTCGGAGCGACGGGACACTATGCTATCGGTTTCATGGCTTTATCAGAATTTGCCTTAGCAAGCTTAATTATCGTCGTATGGATGTTCTTCCAAGAGAAAATGAGCGTTGAAAGAAAGGGCAGCAAGAGGTCATCTCAAAGTATGCTATTTGCGGATACTAACGGGGTCGTCCAAAAACAGACAATGAATTGAGTCCAAAAAGCGGTCCTTAAGTTTTAACGGACAGCTTTCTTCTACTAATATCTGATTGAGCCACCTAAAACGTATATTAATATTGACAGAAAGAAAACTCAGTAATGCATTTCACATTGTAAGGGGGAAAACTTGATGCTATCTGTAACGGTAGAGATCCAAAATAAAGAAGAATTTGATTTGTTATTATTAAAACTAGGGTTTTTTCGTAAAAACGGCTTCTATATTTTTAAGACAAATAACCGGGAACTTTTAAGAGCTGAATATACTTCTGATGATGACAGTGCCGTTTTTAAATTTTCACCAGGATTGAACTTGGAAGAATACACTACCATTCATCATTTATTAAAAGAGATTCTCCAAGACGGAAAGCTAAATTTTGATGATTCCAACAGTTTGCTCGGATATTTAAAAAACGGAGAAGGAGCCTATATCCTGACGAACTGGTATAAATGGTATGAGTTCCTCCAAGATGCCAAACTGAAATCTCTTGAAGGAAAAAAAGTAAGAGTACTAGATGAGAAAGAACGTGAACTTGCTTCCGGACTGTTTGTTGAATACAAAAAAGATAACGCCTCACATAAAATCATACAATGTTCCGTTATTACTTTATTGGGAGAAAGAACATATAGCGGAAATGCCTTGAAAATTGAACCGACAAATGAATGGTAAAATAAAAAAAGTTCCAGAAAGCTTTACTTTGCTGGAACTTTTTTTATTACGAAAACGGTCTAAATCCATCTTCCCTCCGCCCCCATCCATGTCCTTATACGAGCTCGATAAGGACATAGACATCTCTTTTATCTCACTTCCTATACGTTTGCTTTCTCCACCTTAAATAAATCACGAAACAAATAACGGATGAAATAAAACTTATAGTGGAATAAGCCCACACATGTGTATATTCCTGACCGAAATAGGCTTCTATTGTCCATTGTAACATCACAACATTCAATGCCAATGTAAGGAAAATGCCGACCCAGTATCCTTTACGATCCATGACGGATTTCCCTTCCAACTGCATAAACATAGCCATCTTTCACTTCTAACTCGATTAAAGGTAGCTCCCTTTGTGGAGGACCGGCGAGAGGATGCCCGTCATCCACGCTGAAAAACCCTCTGTGACAAGGACATAGGAGGACAGATTCCTCTTTTTCATAAAATACCGGGCATTGAAGATGGGTGCACTTACTATTATAAGCTTTTAACTTTCCCTCTTTAGTGTGGACAAGTATAGCCGGTTCATCTTCTGTCGGATAGTTGAAATTAACAGCGCTGTCCTTTGGAATATCAGAAAGCTTGCCAATTAATTTTTTATTTTTCTCATCCTCTTTCTCATTTAATGCCAATACGGAGAAAGGCAATGTCGCTAGCCCAAGGGTGATGGAAGCACCAACGGCTGATTTCAAAAACGCTCTCCGATTATATTTGAGGTCTTCATCCCTGTTAAGGTTATCCACTAAGTTGATCATATCGTCCTGAGTATCTTTGCTGTTTCTTTTTTGTTTGTTGTTATTCATCCAAAAGCTCTCCCTTCTTCGTTAATCAGTATAAACACCAAAGAATTCTGGAACATAGTCCCACTTATTTCCCTCTTGTGGCTTTTTCCCTTCAACGAGATTCATCTGTGAACGTTTTCTGCGCAATGCTTGCATTTCGTCAAAGTCAATGAATCGGATCGCATCACTTGGACAAACAGAGGCACACATCGGAGCGATATCATATTTGGATCTGTCATAACACATGTCACATTTGTACATTTTGTTTTCTTCAAAATCAAACTTTGGAATCCCGAAAGGACAGCCGAATGTACAGTTGCGGCAGCCGATACACTTCTCCTCCATCGCAGAAAGAACAACGCCTTCTTCGGTAATTTGAATGGCATTGGCCGGACATACTCTCGCACAAGCCGGATCTTTACATTGCATACATAACATAGGATATGTTTGCCTACTTTCAGTAAAATCGACATATTCGACGTAATTCCGTTCTTTCGCATCATGGTCCCCGCATTCACGGCAGGCAGCTTGACATGCCCGGCAGCCGATACATCGTTCAAATTCTAAATACATGATTTTATTCATCGTTCTATCTCCTTCCCCGTGTCATTTTGTTTACGCTTTTTCTATTCTCAATGAACAAACTTTAAATTCCGGCATCCGAGAAGTTGGGTCAAGACAGTCATTTGTCAATTGATTAACCGCCAGTTCTTCCCCCCAATGATATGGGACAAATACGGTATCTTTTCGAATCGCCTTTGTTATCCGTGTTTTAACGGTCATGCTAGACCTAGGCGTAATCAAATTCACAATATCGCCATCCATCAACCCGTATTTACTTGCTAAAGCAGGATGCATTTCGGCAAACGGCTCGGGACATTGCTCCATGAGAAAGTCAACTCTTCTCGTTTGATTCCCGGATAAATAATGGAACACCACTCGCCCGGTTGTGAGGAATAAAGGAAAGTCATTTGATGGCGTTTCTCCAGCATCCTTCCAATCAACCACTGCAAGATTTGCTTTTCCATCAGGTGTCCCGAACGATTCCTCAAACATGGTCGGTGTACCTGGGTGGTCTTCTGAAGGACAAGGCCAAAACACCCCATTTTCCTTATCAATTCGTTCCCAAGTAATACCGTAATAATCTGCTTTTCCTCCCTTTGTTGCGAGACGGAACTCATCAAATATTTCACTCGGATCTTTGTAGGAAAAATACTTTCCTTTCCCCATCCGCTCTGCAATCATGCTCATGATTTTCCAATCTGGTTGGGATTCGCCAAGCGGTTCTGTTACCTTGCGGATGCGAATGACCCTTCCTTCAAGGTTCGTAGTTGTTCCCTCATCTTCTGCCCAAGTCGTTGCAGGCAGAACGACGTCTGCAAATTGCGCAGTTTCGGAGAGGAAAAAGTCGCTAACGACGAGAAAATCAAGTGCCTTGAACCCTCTCCATACATGCTCAAGATTTGGAGCTGATACGGCAGGATTACTACAAATCACATGCATTCCCCGAATTTTGCCGTTAAGAATCTCGTCAAACATCTCATAAGCAGACACACCGGGCTTTGGCATTTCACTCGGTTCAATTCCCCATACTTTGGCTACGTGTTCAACCGCTTTAGGGTCCGTCAATTTTCGATAGCCTGGGAGCAAGTCTGATTTTTGCCCGTGTTCTCTCCCTCCCTGTCCATTGCCTTGGCCAGTGAAGGTCGCCACCCCGGAAGCAAATTTCCCGATTTGCCCCCTTAGCAAAGCCATTGACGTATATAAAGTTACATTATCGACACCTTTAGATTGCTGCTCCACACCTCTGGCAAACATGACGACAGAACGAGGAGACTTCCCATATATATGGCCTGCTTTAATAATTTTATCAATTGAAATCCCTGTAATTTCAGATGTATATTCGGGTGTAAATTTCTCTACATTTTCCTTTAATGCTTCAAAATTGTTGCATCTTTTAGCAACATAATCATGATCCACATACCCTTCCTTGATCAGAATATGGAGCATACCATTCGCCAAGGCAGAATCTGTACCCGGCTTTAAATCAAGATGAACATCAGCAACCCTTGCTGTTGGTGTTTCTCTTGGATCGGCGACAATTAGCTTCGCCCCTTTGTCCTTTGCTCTCCATAACCATTGAATACTAGTTGGATGACACTCTGCTGTATTCGACCCAGCGATGAAGAAGCAGTCTGTATGCTCTAATTCTGGCCACGGAACTGTAGATCCCCTGTCAATTCCTAGAGTTTTCAAAAATCCGCCAGCTGCAGAACTCATGCAAAAGCGACCATTGTAGTCAATATACCTTGTACCAAGTCCGACCCTCGCATATTTCCCTACTAAATAACATTTTTCATTTGTCATGGACACACCACCGAAAACGGAAAGTGCATCTTTTCCACTCTCTTTTTGGAGCTTCTTAAAGTTCGTTTCGATCAAATCTAAAGCTTCTTTCCATGATGATTCTACAAATTGGCCATTCTTTTTAATAAGCGGCTTAAGAATTCGATCTTTATGATCAATCGTCTGATAGGCGGTGACCCCTTTCGGACACATTTTCCCGTTCGTGACCGGCCAATCATAGCGAGGTTCCACGCCGACTACCTTGTTGTTTTTTTCATTCACCCGGATATGCATGCCGCATTGCATACCGCAATAACAGCAATGGGTGGTGATGAGTTTCTCACCTGGTTTATGGAGGTTTTTAACTCCTTCTCTCGCAATAAATTGACTCATCATTTACTTCCTCCTTTTTGGTACTTTTCCAACTCTTTTTGGACATGCTCAGGAAACTGATAATAGTCATCTTGTCTTGACCTACTGAAACCAGGAAGATGGATTCCGTTATTGGTCAGTATCGGTTTTTCTTGTTCTTGAACTTGTTGTCCCATATTCATCTGTTTCATCACCCTGATTCTTCTGCGACATGCCGGACAGTAGTCCGATAAATAACTTCCGTCAGCTAACTGCAGATCGAAACTTTGCGAACGGAGAATTTCCTGGACGTCACTAATTTGATCGTCTGAGCTGTAAGCAATTCCACAGCTTCGGCAAGGCTTGGTATCCACCTTCCATTCCTCTTGATAGTTCATAGGAACAGCCGTTGCAAGCGGCCGGATCGGTAAATGAAACAACTTCCCAAATGGAAAATAAATAAGGAGAACTACTACAGTAATTTGGTGTATGAGTGTGAGGTAGTGATGCATCCACCCATCTAGTAGTGCGTAAGAAACCGTTAAAACCAACCCTGTAACGGTAACGGCTAACAACAGGATCAACGGGAACAAATCAAACTCTGCCCTTTGCGTGACCTTAACATCTTGACTAATAATCCTTCTGGCTAATGCCATGCTTACCCCAATCAGAACCATCGTTGCTGTTATATTCAAACCGTTATAGACCATTTCCGCGAACAAACCGTGTGCTGCCATCGATATCGTTTCAATCCCCATTACAACAATTACGTATGTGTCCGGATCGACAAGTTCAAAATGCATCCATCCAAAAGTCAAACCGAACGTGATGGCGAAAGAACCAATACACCCCCAGGCAATCAAAAAGTGCTGCACCCCTCTGTAGATACCTCTTTTAAAGATGAACTTCTGGAGAAAAATATTTTCAAAGGCTGTTTTGATAATCGCTCGAACATTTCGTTTTTGTCTTTTTTTCGTTTTTAAATTTTGGAAGCTTCTCCTGACCACTTGCTTTGTAGCTGGACGAAGCAGCCAAGAGCACATCCTTACAGTCAAACCGATAGCAAAAATGAAAGAGGAAATCAGATATCCCATTAATGCCATATCAAAATGAAGAAACTTCTCGGTTCCAATCCAGATCGTAAATAACAGAAACAAAATAACGAAGAATGCGTACTTACTCGTTTTAGAATAAAATGATCGTTCTATTGACTTCATCATTCCCTATCCTCCATGTGACTTTTTTTACACCTAAGGAACTCAATTTTTGTTAAAGTTTTAGTTAGTTACTGATGCATCAATTTCCTTCATTGTAATAAAAGAGCCTCTTATGTACTGTGAAGTACATCACATAGGAAGGAATTCATCAAAATAAAAATTTTACGAGGTGTTTAAAATGTTAACAGGACAAGTAATTGCCGTAACTAGCGGAAAAGGTGGGGTTGGCAAATCCACGGTATCCACCAACCTAGCTGTGTCACTTGCACGAAGAGGGAAAAATGTCGCATTGATTGACCTTGATATATATGGATTTAGCATTCCTAACATCATGAACCTTAAAGACAGGCCAAAAACGTTTAACGGAAAAATTATTCCTGTAGAATCAAACGGGGTTAAGGTGATGTCAATGGGGTTTTTAATCAAAAACAATGAACCGGTGATATGGAGAGGGCCAATGCTCGGAAAAATGGTCGAGCATTTCAGTAAAGATGTTATGTGGGGAGAATTGGATTATTGCATTTTAGATATGCCTCCAGGTACTGGAGATATCGCCCTAGATATGCATCATCATATTCCCCAAAGCAAGGAAATAATCGTGACGACCCCTCACCAAACAGCGTCGATCGTTGCTGAAAGAGCCGGTACAATGGCCTTTAAGGCAAAACACGATATCCTTGGTGTTGTTGAGAACATGTCTTACTTTCAGCCTGGAGAAGGAGAAAAGAAATACTATTTATTTGGAACCGGTGGTGGAGAAGTTTTGGCAGAGACACTCGGAACGGATCTGTTAGCGCAACTGCCAATCCAGGAACCAGATCAACACTCTGACACACCAGCTATCTATAAAGAGGATTCTCTCCTGTTCCAACACTATGAAAACCTGGCATCTTTAATTCTGACGAAAACAAATTAAGAAAAGCGCAAGGCGTCCGCCTATCGGGGAAAAGCAGAACAAAAGTGCGAGAGCTTCGCAAAAGCGGCGTACAAATTGGACCATTTCAGTAGGAAATAAAGGAAACTTGAACAACGTTTTAGTCGATGTTGACTAATTGTACGGATGAAATGGGCAGTTTGCTAGCCTAACGCTTAGAGCTCAACGCAACCAACTATGAACAAAGTTGTCCATAGGTTGGAAATTTATAATTTCCTAAACAACAAGACAAGCTGGTAGAAGGTTTCTTTTCACCTTCTACCAGCTTGTGACCTCGAGCCGATGGCGCCCTGCGCTAGACACTAAAAACTATGTGCAAAAATTTTTTACTTTTAACTTTTAAAGAAGAATGATGATACTAATTAAGAATAGCAGACCATTTTACGTATTCACTTTTTTCTTACCATTTAACAGCATCAACAGTGGATAGGTAGCCAGGTAGAGAAGCAGCCAGCCAATAAATAATGGAATAGTCGCATACTCAAAGGAACTTTCGATAATCCGTACGATATACGGAACCAGTAACATATCCTAGGCCACATGTTGCTTTGGAAGCAATGGTTTCAAGACGATCTTTCCCACATTTAACCTTTCAGCCACATAATAATCATATGTGATTTATTTCACTTACATATCTCCCCCTTTCCCTTACAATTAAAGTAAAAGAGACAAGGATAATGGAGCGGTACTTTAAGGAAATTCCTTTTTAGTCATCTAGAAACTTACAAGAGCATGTGAAGTGAACTTCAAGAAACCGCGACAATGTGAGTTCAGATAAGTGTGCTAAAGACTCCTGTTCAAGGGAGATGATTTTAGAGGAAACTTGCTTAAAAACATGCGGATGAAAGAATCGTCGGATCACCTATTGATCTCTTCCTCCAGAACTCCAAACAGACGTTCGATTATCATTATGCAGGGAGACAACCTAGACCGAGTGTTCTTTATTCATTCCAATGATACCAGTTGAGACAATACTCCTTATATATTTTGCAAACCCTTTTTGTCTCTCGTCTATCATGGAAATTACCGATATATTTTGGAGGGAGAATTGTGGTTACATCTCAATATACACTTTTACTTTACTTGAAAAACCTGTCGATCTTTCACGATCTCGATCATCAAGTATTAAAAAAAATAGTTGCTGCCTCCACACTAATGGAAGTCCAGGCGTTTAAACCTATTAGGGAGCTTCTTACTCAAGAGGAAATATACATTGTTCTCGTCGGGGAGTTGGTTCTGTACTATCATAATGCCGAAAAGAAACCATTTCAAGTAAGCTCCATACAAAAGGGTGAATTTTTCAGCCTCCTTGATGTTGATACAAGCGGCCTGATCATCAGCCCATCAGAGAATACAGTATTAATGAAAGTTCCTTTATTGTTCATAGAACACTTACTGATCCAGTATCCAAAATTCAAACAAAATGTTATACAAGCTATGAACCATAGTTTACGTTCCTCATACGAAAACTTAATCACACATCTCGGTAGGGGCTCAAACAAAGTGTAGCTGGTTTTGGGCAAATAAGAAGCCTTAACCTTCAATCGAAGCTCTTTCTTATTGCTCTAAATTTTGATGAAGTTGACACTGCCATCATACGTGCAATGGTGTTAGAAGTAATCGATAACCGTATGCTTGGACTGATCGGAGGGAGTGGTTTTGTTTTAACAGGAATATTTCTTATGATCGTTTTCTCATTAAAAGAGAAACAGCAGTTATTCTCTATTCGGGAATAACTGCTCCTCGCCTTTTATTAAGAGAAAATATCGCTCAAATTAACTTTGAATTCTGGGAAAGTACGAGAGCGAAATACATCCTCTTCACTGTAAATAATAAGTGTTTCATACGTTCCCTTTTCTCCAAGAATATATTGCTCCACAATTTTCTCATTAGGATAAATCAGTAAATACTCTCTTACTGGATAGTTTTGATATTGGTTCAATTTTTCAATACGTGCTTAATGTGCCTCATTGTTCTTTTGCAGAAGCAACTATCATGAAAGTTAAATATGAATAAAAAACGTTTACAAAAAGAGACTACCGACCTTTGGAAATTCACCTTATACTTTTGTAAATGTATTGAAATTCATCTTTGATTAGATTATTATCAAATTAGATAATAATTAAATTAGGAGGAAATCATTTGCAGTTAACCAGACTCGTTAATTTCCATAAAACGTTAGGTGATCCGACAAGACTTCGTATTATTGCTTTATTAAGACACGGCTCATTGCACGGCCAAGCGATAGCAGGGAAACTAGGCTTAAAACCGCCAACGATTACCCATCATATGACAAAGCTTCGCGAAATCGGCGTTGTTACGGAAAAACGTGAAAAGAATACGATTTATTTTTCCTTAAATACAAAAAGGCTTGAATCCAGCGCGTTAGCTATTTTGAAGATGGTGACGGAACCAGCTAGAAATGAAGAATTGAAAGCAAGCGAACGAGAGAGAAATCAGATTATTGCAAATTTCTTTACGCATGACGGAAAATTAAAGTCTATTCCTGCACAGCGCAAGAAACGAATCATTATTCTTGAGCATATTATTAAAGGATTAAAAATTGGTGAAGTGTATGATGAAAGTGAAATCAATCGTTACCTTGAGCAGTTTCATGAAGATTATGCCACATTAAGGCGAGAGCTTGTCATGAATCATTTTATGTTTCGCGAAAAAAATCAATATGAATTAAACCCGCCAGAGCTTTGGGTTTAATCGTTCCATCACAAATTTTTTTAAACAACTAATTTGATATATGTCTAATTAGAAAAATGAAAGAAGGGGTATTATGACAAGAATTATTCATCTTTTTCGTCAAGAGAAGCATTACGCACGGCTTTTTGGAGCTGGGATCGTAAATGGGATTGGAGACCGATTTAGTCAAGTCGCCCTACTCGTGTTATTAATTCAAATCACCGACTCAGGACTTGCCGTTGGAATTACTTTGGCAATTCGAGTGATCCCTTTTTTGTTGTTTGGACCGATTGGAGGTTTTTTGGCTGACAGGTTCTCACGAAAAAACATTTTGATTTTCACTGACTTATTACGAATTATTTTTGCCATCTCACTTGTGTTTGTAAATGATGAATCGATGATCTGGATCATTTATATCAGCACGTTTATGCTAGCATCGGGAGAAGCCATTTATGCTCCAGCAAGAAAATCCCTCATTCCTTCACTTGTTAAGCAAGAAAATATTATTAAGATTAATAGTTTGGAACAAGTGATGCTAGGTATCGTGTTAATGATTGGGGCATTTTCAGGAGGGGTTGTCACCTATTTTTTTGGTCCTGATGTGACCTTTTGGCTTAATGGACTGTCCTTTTTACTAGCCGCTTTCATTATTCTTAAACTCCCATCTGGTTACCACCATCATAAAGAAGAGAGCGAAACGAAAGCGGAGAAGTTTTCATTCTTTCATTCACTTCAAACACTAAGACAATTAATATCCCTATCTAGCCCCCTTCTCATTGCTGTTTCATTTGAAGTGTTCGTTCCATTATTTAATGGAATTGATAATGTGTTGATTAGTCTTTACGCTGTTCAAGAATTTCACCTTGGCGATATTGGTGTCGGTCTTTTTTATGGAGCACTAGGGATTGGGTTAATACTGAGTTTTTCCATAAGTCAGCGTATTCATAAGCACCTTATCATCATTGGATTAGGCACACTTATGTTAGAAGGAGTGTTACACATCTTATTAAGTCAAATTTCCTTCGCTTTTATAGCTATTCTTTTATACATATTGACTTCTCTTGTTTCGGGAATTTGTAATACATGTATCGATTCCATCGTCATGAAAGAAACACCAAGAGAATACCAAGGGATGATGTTTGGTTTACTCGCAACGGTTTCAAATTCTCTTATCGGCATATCGATGTTCTCAGCTGGAATGGTGTTAGAAGTAATCGATAACCGTATGCTTGGACTGATCGGAGGGAGTGGTTTTGTTTTAACAGGAATATTTCTTATGATCGTTTTAGTGTTTATCCAGTACAGCAATATTTCCATTCGTATGCTTGGTTGTATAAGATTGCACAGGATTCTTTTTAGACTTGAAGCGTGGTTTGTCGTTTTGCTTCTTAAAGAAGCGAGAATAAGCATCAGCA
>NZ_JAKZKS010000021.1 GCF_022808615.1 Bacillus sp. FJAT-47783 | reverse complement strand
AATTTTACCATTGTCATTATGCACCTACCTGGTGAAGTGATTTTATTGATCCAAAAGGATGCATATCCCTATTATATCAAGGTTTGTCGCTGTGAATATCTATTTTTTTATCACGGATTCAGGTATAGAACAAAATGTTACGAAAATAGGAGATGTTAGTCTTGAAATACAAGAACAAATCATACATATCCTTAGCTTATGATCTAGTCAGAGATATTATCAGCAAAGAGGCTTGTTATATTGACAAGTATGGGGTATTTCCTAATAAAAGTATGGATTGTTTGAGAGAGTCTGGTTTATTAGGAATCCTTATTCCAGAGGAATTCGGAGGACTAGGAGGTGATATCTTAGAATTTACCAAAATAACAGAAATCATTTCAAGAGGGTGTAGCTCAACAGGAACATTATATATGTTTCATAATCAAGTTGTTCAAAGAATACTAGATTTCGGTACAGATAATCAAAAACATATTTTACTACCTAAAATGGCAAAAGGATTAATATTAGGTGCTTCTTCATGGAGCGAATTATTAGCTGGAGCTGATAAAAAAAATTTAAAAACAACAGCCCGACTTTACAATGATCAAATTATTCTTAATGGAAACAAAGCTTATTGTACAGGTGCTGGCGAGGCTGATATATACACAATTTTAGTTAGAAGTAATGAGGATAAACCGAATGAACAATCATTTGTAATTGTTGAAAAAGATAGAAATGGTATTACTTTTGGTGAATCATGGGATGGAATGGGATTACGAGGAACATCGACTAAGGAGATATTTTGTAAAGAATGCATTGTTCCGTTTAAAAATTTATTAGGAGGTCTAGGTAAAGGTAAGGAAATAATGAAACGTAATAGGCAAACTGCTATACATCCTGGAATTGTAGGGTTAGGTATCTGCAAATCCGCATTAGATGTTGCTAGGAAATTACTTATAAAAAAACCTAATATTTGGGAGTATCAAAATACCCGTTTTGTTATTAGTAATCTAGTCATTTTAACTAACTCAGTTGAAGCATTGATATATAGAGCTGCGGATTTAGCAAACAAAAATAGTCCCGAAGCTGAATTCGTAGTACTAGAAGCCAAAGTTATTTCAGCGGAGGTGGCTGAAAAAGTTACAAATGAAGTACTTCAATTATCTGGGGCAAAAGGTTATTCGCAGTTTTCCAAAATATCAAGACTATATAGGGATGCTAAGGCCATCGGATTAATGGGACCAACTACCGAATTATGTAAAGAATTTATAGCTGGTAGATGGAATATTAAGGGAGGGGATCTGCTGTGTTAGAAGGAGAAAGAATAGATGTGCTAATTAAGAATGGTACTGCATTTCTTCCTCAACCTTTAGAAAATGCCTATATTGGTATAGCAGATGAAAAAATAGTTTATATAAATGATTATGCTCCTGAGAATATAGAGGTTCAGAAAGTAATAGATGCCACAGATTTATTTATTTTACCTGGCTTGGTTGATAGTCATGTTCACTTTCGAACTCCAGGTCAAACACATAAAGAAGATTTTTTACATGGTAGTAGGGCTGCTGCTGCTGGTGGTGTTACTACGATAATAGACATGCCCAATACAATTCCTCCAATAAATAATCTCAAGGAGTTGAAAAATAAAATAAACGATGTAAATGGGACTTCGTATGTCGATTATTCATCTCATTTTTTATTAACCAATGAAAATATTGATGAAATTAAGCTTCTCTATCCATCTTTTATTTCGTCTGTGAAAGTTTTTATGTGCGGTCACGAAACTGCGAAAGAGACTGTTTTTAATTTTTCATACCTAAAGGAAGTGTGTATTTTATTAAAGGAAAAGGGATTAACCCTAACTGCACACGCTGAATATCAGCCACTATTTAGGAAAAGCAATATTCAAACCCCTTTGGATTACTCAAAGGTAAGAGATAGGGAAGCAGCTATTGAAGCAGTAAAGATGCTAATACAGATTTCTAAAGAAACATCTTGCCACATTCATATTCTCCATGTTTCAACGATGGAAGAAGCAAAACTGTTGAGTGAGGCAAAGAATAAAGGAATAAATGTTACATATGAATTTATTCCTCCACACTTAACCTTTATAGAAACTGATTTTCATAATTTGGGGTGGAAATATAAATTAAGTCCGGCCTTAAGAAGAGAGAAAGATAAAGATTATTTGTGGGATCAATTAATAAAGGGAAACGTTGATACTATCGGCTCCGATCACGCTCCACACACACTAGCAGAAAAGAATGGAACTGAACCTCCTGCTGGTATGCCCGGAGTACAGGAGCTGTTACCTGTTTTATATAGCGGATTGTTAAATCGGAAGGTTCCCCCTCATCTGGCGTGTAGCATTATTGCTAAATTATGTTCTGAAAACCCAGCAAATATGTTTGGAATTAAAAATAAGGGAAGAATTTCTTATGGATATGATGCCGACCTAGTTTTATTTAGTCCAAGTTATGAAGGAAAACTAAGTAAACTATATTCCAAATGTTCATGGTCCCCTTATGAAAATATTGTATTAAAAGGTCAAGTTATCATGACTTTTTTACGAGGATTTATAATTTACAAATTAGGTAGTTTTCCGGAAGAGAGAATTGGCACATATATACATGAAAGAGAAGCGATTGGAGTGAGCTAAATCGTAATATGGATGACAAAAAAAATACATTTTTAAACTTACTTAGAGAAAACAGAGAATATAGGCATCTATTTTATGGACAAACTTTAAGTGTGTTAGGGGACTGGTTCCATACAATTGCCTTATTAGGGTTCGTGTATTCAGAAACGAAATCTACCTTGATGTTAGCTCTTACACTAATCAGTAAAGGGTTACCTCAACTTATTTTGAGTCCTTTTATAGGTTATTTAGTAGATAGTTACAACAAAAAATGGATTATGTTTTATACAGACATCCTTCGGGGAGTAATTGTACTTGGCTTTTTACTAGCATATAAATATGTTTGGATTATATTTATACTTAATATTTTGTTAGCAACTTTACAAACTTTGTTTGGACCGGCAAAACAAGGTGTGATTAAATATACGGTGAAAAAGGACCAGATAGTGATTGCTAATTCACTATCTAGTACGATAAATGGATTAATGTCCGTAGTTGGTGCATCTATAGGGGGAGTGGTTGCAGGACTATTCAGTGTACAGTCTGCATTTATTATCAATAGTCTGTCCTTTTTTGGTTCTGCATGGTTTATTTATCTCATCAAGATACCACAACATTTAGAAAAAAAGACAAAAAATCGTGTCTACAACGATATAAAAGAAGGATATAAATTTATAATAAACAATAAAATCATTCTTACTCTAATATTGGTAGGTATGTCGTGGGGTGTTATTGGTGGAGTATATCAGTTATTTTTAACTTATTATGCTGAAGAGGTTTTCCATTCAGGAAGTACAGGAATCGGTCTGCTGTATACAACACAAGGTATAGGGATCATAATTGGAGGATTAATCGTTAAATATTTTATCGGTAGTGATGATCACAAGATGAAGAAAGCATTTGGATTAGCCTACCTTTTTCAAGGAGTATTTTTTTTATTTTTTGTTTTATCCAATACACTTTATGTTGGATGTATAATGTTATTGTTTATGAGAATCGCTGGTGGGGTAATTATCCCCCTAGATACTACTTTAATTCAAAACTACACTGAGAATGATAAAATCGGTAAAGTTTTTTCTTTGCATTATTCCATTTATAGCTCACTTATTAATCTGTCTATGTTTATTTCAGGAATATTATTAGAAAGGATGTCTTCTAGGGTTTTAGGAGTGGGACTAAGTGTACTTTGCATCTTGATTAGTTTGATATGGTTATATATGTATTACTCTAACAATTTTGGAAGAAAGAATATCCATAAGCCTACTACTTAAGATTTATAGCTCGCCCTGTTTTTTTGGGTTAGAGGTTTTTATTCTCCCCCTCTGTTAGGATAGATGTCGTAGGGAACTTTAGTGTATAGTTTAAGTAATACACGGAGGTTGATCGACATGAAAAGTAAAAATGGCAAACGATATACAAAGGAAGAGAAAGAAACTATTGTTAGGAGAATGATACCTCCTAACAATGAATCTGTAAGTCAATTAAGCGAAGAACTAGGAATCACAGAACCTACGTTATACAAATGGAGGAAGGAAGCCCGAATAGCTGGAAACCCTACACCTGGTGATGGACAAAGTTCTGAACAATGGAGCAGTGAAAATAAGTTTCTCGTTGTGATGGAAACATACACAATGAATGGTGCAGAGTTAGCAGCGTATTGTCGTAAAAAAGGACTTTATAAAGAACAAATTGAGGCATGGCGTGATACTTGCCTTAACGCAAATGGTCAGCAATCGAATCAAACAAAGCAATTGAATCAAGAATTAAAAGAGGAGAAAAAACGGGCAAAAACTTTAGAAAAAGATTTACGTAAAAAAGAGAAAGCTTTGGCAGAAGCTGCGGCTTTACTGTTATTAAGAAAAAAGGCCCAAGCGATCTGGGGTGGGGGGACCAAGAGGACGAATGATCAGCCTGTCAGATCGCGCACTAGCAGTAGAACTCATTCAAGAAGCTAATCAGAATGGTGCGCGAATAGCTCTTGCGTGCAAAGAGTTAAATATTAATGTGCGCACCTATGAACGCTGGGTTTCAGAAGGAGGAATTAAAGAGGATTAGCGTCCCCATGCGATTCGACCAGAACCAAAAAACAAGTTAACAAAAGAGGAAAAGGAAAAGGAAAAGATCATAAAAGTCGTTAAAAAGGAAGAATTCGCCAATTTACCCCCTACACAAATTGTTCCAAAACTAGCCGACCAAAGTGTTTATATTGCCTCTGAATCTAGCTTTTATCGGGTGTTGCGTGAACAAAATATGCAAAATCATAGAGGGAGAAGCAAAAAACCAGAACGAAGAATACCTGAAAGTCACATAGCAAAAGCTCCGAATCAAGTTTGGACGTGGGCATTACGTGGTTAAAAGGGCCAGTAAAAGGGTTGTATTTCCGACTCTATATGATAATCGATATATTTAGTAGAAAGATAGTAGGTTGGGAAGTTTGGGAATCAGAGGAAGCAAAATATGCGGAGGAATTGATTAAGAGAGCTGTTATTAGTGAAAAAATTCAAGGAAAACCTCTTGTGCTCCATTCGGATAATGGAAGTCCAATGAAAGCCGCAACATTTCAAGCTTTACTTGAAAAAATTGGGGATCCAACGTTCGTACTCAAGGCCAAGAGTCAGCAATGATAATCCCTATTCTGAAGCGATGTTTAGGACTCTAAAATATCGTCCTGAATACCCTGACAGAGGCTTTGGAACACTTGATGCAGCACGAGAATGGGCAATGCAATTTGTATATTGGTATAACTGTATCCATTTACACAGTGGGATAAATTTTGTAACTCCAGAACAGTGTCATACAGGGGTCTACTTAGATGTGCTAAAAAAACGAAAAGAAGTATATGAGCAGGCGAAGCAAAAGCATCCAGCGCGTTGGTCTCGCTCAACAAGAAATTGGATTGCGCATGAATCGGTAGAATTAAATCCAATGAAAGAAGAAAGTAAAAATTGAAAAAAATAAATTTTCCTCAGTCGAGCTAAAATGCCCCTTTGCCCTTCTCAAAAAAGAACAGAATGTATTCTGTGCTTTTTTGAGAAGGCCACCAAGCGAAGCGCGGTAGATGCTCTATTAATTAAATACACTAGTAAATAAGAAAATGCGACAATTATCTTGACAAACACCGTTATAAACTATAGATAAAAGAACAAATATTTGTTTTTTCATTTTAATAAATAAACAGTAATGTACGACTTTGGATCATTTATGTAGGAGGCAAGATAAATTATGAATTGGGTTATTGAAACAATTTTGCAGCATCGTTCCATTCGTAATTTTGAAGATCGGTCATTATCTGATGAGCAAATTCGCACTATTGTCGAATGCGCCCAAGCAGCATCAACATCTAGTTTTATTCAACCCTACTCAATTATTGGAGTGAAAGATAAAGATACGAAACAAAAGCTCGCCGAGTTATCAGGAAACCAACCTTACGTGGAGAATAATGGTCATTTCTTTGTATTTTGTGCAGATTTATATCGTCATAAAATTGTAGGTGAAATGGAAAATGTCGATTTTTCCACTACTTTAGAAAGTACCGAAAAGTTTATGGTTGCGCTTATTGATACGGCCTTGGCTGCACAAAATGCTGCAATAGCAGCGGAATCTATTGGATTGGGAGTGTGTTATATTGGCGGTTTACGGAACAATTTACACGAAGTTTGCAAACTCCTAAAAATCCCTCAACAAGTTATTCCGTTGTTTGGTCTTGCAATAGGATACCCAGCACAGGATCCTGATAAAAAGCCACGCTTACCATTTCATCATATTTACCATGAGGAAACATACCAGCAAGATCGTTCCGAAATAGAAAAAGAATTGAAACATTATAATGAAATTGTTTCTTTTTACTATAAGAAGCGCACAAACGGAAAACGAGATGACACATGGACTAAACAAATGTCAAACTTACTTAGTAAACAAAGTAGAATGTATATAAAGAGTTTTGTTGAAAGTAGAGGATTTTGCTTAAGATAACTCCCTAAGAATAAATATAGTAGTCGGAAGAGGTTTCTTCGTCTTTTCTTTATGACGGGAAATCAAACAAATGTTTTTTGAAATTACTCCGTCAAATTTTATTATTGTGTAACAGTTATAAATGAAAATCATTCACAAGGAAGAGCTAAGAGGCAGACTATTAAACGTCCGAAAACGAAATTCGAAGCTTGTCGGGTCGTTTCTTGCCAGGTCAACAATACATCTTTGATTACCGTTAATACCAATCAATATTCTGTTCCTTGTAGTTATGTAGGTCAAAATGGTATGGACAAAATTTTTTGTCGATTGAATAATCGTTGTGACTCAAAACCAATTGATCACTGAACATCTGCTTTCTTATGAACTGAATCAAATAATCATGAACTTAGACTATTACCTAGAGGTGTTATTAATAAAACCTTGATCTATTCGGGATGCCTATACATTCCAATCATCTGACATTCCTGATGTGTCCAAGCGTTCTCATCGCAAGATGACGGAACAAGAAGGAAGCATAGGAGCTCGTAAATTTATCCGCCTTCTACTCCTTCACCGTGAAATCGAAATGGAAAAGTTAACACAATCCTTGAATGAAGTAGAAAAGCAGGTATACTGGTATGAAATCGTCCACGATATGATTCAGAAGCTTACGAATCATGACTTTCAATTCCATGACTTATCAAAAGACAAAACACCGGTGAAATTACAGGAGTAAAAGTGCAAAAAGCAAAATAAGGTCAACTAACGGGGAGGTCAGATGAAATAACAACAGAATTACTCATAGGGGCATGTAACCAAACAACTAAGAATGCCCACCATTGCCAAACAATATCGCTCTTTGACCGGTAAATTAGAAGAAAGAATTCATTGATACGACGAATTTTTATTGGCATTACTAGAATTAGAAATTCAGACAAGAGAAAAATTAAAAGCAGAGAAGGCTCAAACAAGTTACTCTTCCAGTGTTAGATACCTATAACTTTACATTAATGCCAAGTTTAAATGACAACCGATTTCTTCCACTTGCACAAGGGAGTTCGTAGAGAGGAAAGAGAATATTATATTTCTTGGAAACAGTGGGACAAAAAAAACGCGTCTGGCTACTGATCTAGAAATCGCCATTAATGAAAATGGCTATAAAATGAAGTTTATTACGACTTCTGAGTTAGTAGAAGAAATAAACATAGCCAATAAAAACTAGGAACGTTTGAAAAGAAGTGTATCAAATATAATGTGATTATCGTAGATGAACTGGGATATGTCCCCTTTTCGAAAACAGGCGCTGAGCTATTTTTTCAGTTATTTTCATGTCGCTATCAACAAGTAAGCGCCATCATTACGACAAACCTTGAATTTACCGAATGGACCAGCGTATTCGGAAATAAGAAGATAACACTGCATTACTTGATAGACTTACTCATCGTTCGCACATTCTTTTATTAAACGGGGAATCTTATCGCTTCCGCTAAAGTATTATGTAAAAAGAAAATGGAGAAGGGTAGTAAACTGCAGCGCGAGGTGTTTGAGTTTCTCGCCCCGGGGAGGGGCGAGAAACTCAAACACCCACATACTCCTATTTATGGGAGTTTTCATTCCAAGAGGTGCTCACTTTTGAAGTGAGCACCTTTCTGGAATTTATCATTGACAAATACAATGCTATTACTCCATTCTGTCGATTACTTTTCGTGCATCTTCATTTGATAAGTTTGTATATAAAGAGGTTGTTTCTATTGAATTATGACCAAGCTGATCTCGTAGTAATACAAGATTTCCACCTGAACGCAGCCATTCACTCGCGAAGGAATGACGCAATTTATGAGGGCTTATGGTTTTACCAGAGTTAAATGCTTTTGTATACTTATGGACATTTTCTTCAATGGTACGAGTAGAAATTGGATTCGCTTTCTCTTGATACTTTGTTAGAAAGATATATCGTTGGTCCTCTGAAGGTTTATACCGCTCCTGGCGTATGGCTAAATAGTTTTCTAGGTCTTTTAAAGCCCATGATGTTACTAAAACCGTATCGGCTTTATCTCCTTTGTGAATGACGTCAATCTGTTTCTTCTGAAAGTCAACGTATTCCATTGTGATATTGGCTAATTCAGAAACACGGGAAATTCATACAAACCTAGTTCATATAAGACCGATGATGGGAAGTAACAACCCCGCCAACCCCTGAGACACAGGGGATTGGCGGGGTTCAGTTTTTACTCCTTTATGCAAAAATTAATACATCGTTAATGGATCAGGGGTTTCTCCTTTCGTGAAGCCTTGGATCTTGCATAAAAAGGCGGATTTTATGCAGTCATCCTTTCGCTTTTCTCCCTTTAAACACATGATAAAAGAATCGAAAAAATGAAGAGAAAGAGGGTATCCACAAATAAAATATCACAATATCGAAAAAAAAATAGGGCTTATTTTGACAATAGGATAATGAATTAGAAATAAAAAGAAATAGGTGAGTGAATTGGCGAGGACTCCAATTTGACCACCACACCCCATATCACTTCTAACAAAACTATGTTCTAAATGAAAAATAGGTAAAAGAAAGTTTTCATCCTACCTATTATACGGTAAAATAACAATATAATGATCGATTTAAGTCAACAAGACGTTAAATGTACATAATAAAATTATCGTAAACTAGAGGTGGTCATTTTGAGTGAAAAGCGTAATCCGAGTGGTTTTTTATTAAAACAACGTGCTTTTTTAAAGCTATATTTAATAACGATGACAGAAGAGGAACGGCTTTATGGTTTAAAATTATTAGATGTTTTACGTAGTGAATTTAAACCATATGGATTTAAACCAAATCATTCGGAATTGTATAAGGCATTGCATGATCTCATTCATGACGGAATTTTAAGACAAGTAAAAAAGAAAAAAGAGGGGACGGAATTCCAAGAAGTCGTTTATTATGAATTTGTTGATTATGAAAAAGCAAAGAAATATAAGCGTCAATTAAAAGTTGAACTAGATCGCTGTAAGGGCTTAATTGAAAAAGCAATTCGTGATAATTTCTCTTAAAACCAATGAGGAAACACCCATCTTTTTCGATATTCTGATTCAGAAAGAATGGTATATAAATAGGAGAATTCGTCGTAAGAATTTTTTTGAAATTCGAATCGTTCCATACATACCTCGAATATATTTGACTCGATTTCTAAAAAAAGGCCAGATCGGATCAAGTGATCTTTCCATTCGTTATAAAGATGACTCGATAAAAAGTCGTCAAAACGTTCTTCAATTTCATGGAATGATAATAGCATGCATATACCTCCCTTGTTAGCAGTATTCGTATAGATCATAAATTTTAAACAAATTTTCAACAAAATGAGACGTATTCCTATGTTTTAAAAACGGCAACTATCATTTCGTCACTTCTTTTCACATTGTGGGAACTTTTTCCTTGCTTGTTCGTATGGATTGACTATACTTAAAGTATAGGTTCAATCTAATATAGAGGTTAGGAATTTCTTTAAACTTAGAATGAAAAGACAATTTCCATCATATATTGTGATTTGTGAAGAGTAGCGAGTGCTGCTCTTCTTTGTAGTGAAGGAGGTATACGTCATGTTATCAGTAGAAGGAAAGAAGCGGCTGTTATTTTTATTACTCATTATTTTTGCTGTACTAGTAGCTATTAAACTATTAGGTCAAGGAGTTCAAACGTTTAGCTTTTTTAATGAAAGTGCTGGTGAAAAGCTAGAGAAACTACCAGAGCATGAAACGGTTACGTTAAAGGATGATAAAGATTATAAAGTGTATTATAGTGAAATTGTCGACATTCAAGATGATACCTATTTTGCACGGTCAAAGGATGGATTTAAATTTTCCTTTAAAGAAGAAAACTTAGATGAGCCATTAAAGGATTCCTTACAGATTGGTGATGCTGTTAAGGCTTATTTTGATATTACCGCCAGTGTAAATGGATTATCAAAAGTAGAAAAAATGAAATAAGGTTTCAGACGAACTCACTGAAAAGTGGGTTCTTTTTCGTTTCATGAGAAGGAATTCACAAGAAAAGTATCGAAAACAATTAGTGATTGTATATTCCAAACCAATTGAAAATGTGGATGGGGGAGTTGGATTTGGAAAACTGTTTAAAGAAAGGGGTACATAAAAACATGAGTAATATTTTATTTCAAAAGGAAAATCATATTGGCTTTGTCACGATTAATCGGCCGGATTCGTTAAACTGTTTTAATTATGAGACGTTATTACAGCTTGAAAATGTTATCGAGGAAATTGAACACGACCGAGATGTTCGAGCTGTGATTATAACAGGTGCCGGTGAGAAAGCGTTTAGTACAGGGGCAGATTTAAAAGAACGAAAAACATTAACAGAAGACCAAGTGCGTCGAAACGTTAAAAAAATTCGCCATGTCTTCAATAAAGTCGCGAATTTACCACAACCAACCATCGCAGCTGTAAATGGATATGCCTTTGGAGGCGGGTTTGAGTTAATGTTGGCATGTGATTTTCGTATTGGTGCAGAAGAAGCGGTCATTGGGTTAACAGAAGTAAGCTGGGCCATCATCCCAGGAGCAGGGGGAACGCAAAGGTTACCACGATTAATTGGTGAGGCAAAAGCAAAAGAACTTATTTTTACTGCTCAAAAGCTGAATGCAAAAGAAGGAATCGACTTTGGAATTTTCACGAATGTTGTAGAACGTGAGCAATTAATAGAGGAATGCGTTCAATTTGCAAATAAAATGCTCGCGCAAGGCCCAATTGCCATCCAACAGGCGAAATTTGCCATCTCAAAAGGAATGAATGTCGATCTTCAAACAGGACTTGAGATAGAATTTAAAGCATACGAGCAAACAATCCCGACAAAAGACCGAATTGAAGCATTAGAAGCATTTAGTGAAAAGAGAAAGCCGCAATTTAAAGGAGAGTGACCATAACGAACCACCTTAAGTAACATCCCAATACTGCAAACAGGAAAGAGGATTCTATGTTGATTAAAAAACGTAGTTCCTCTTTATTTTTGTTGCTAACGATTTGTATAACATCTTATGTTGGTTATGAGTTTGACGAATAACTCTTTCTGTAAAAAATTCGTTTCATTGGAATGTTATCTCTAATGTTCTCGATATTAAATCAAGTAAAAATGTGTAAGTTTTCTAAATTGAGTGTAGTATCTCATAAAATGAGACTTAGTTGTTAACAATAGGGGCAGGCAGGTGAGATTTTTGTTTGAAAATGAAAAAATAAGTTCCTCCCAATTTATGTACCTTGTCATATCTTTTACAATTGGTAGTTCTGTCTTGTTAGCACCGGGCCTCCTTGTTGCAGAAGCCAAACAGGATGGCTGGCTTGCAGGAATCATTGGTTTAGGTATTGGACTTATATGTGTCATTTTATATATTGCTTTAGGAAAACAATTTCCTAATAAGACGATTGCAGAAATGAATGAAATCGTTTTTGGCAAATGGATTGGGAAATTTGTATCCATTTCATTTTACATTTTTTTATCCGTTTTAGGAGGAACTGTCCTATGGGATATCGGAAATTTCATGGTTACTCAAATTTTTGTTGAAACACCTATAGAAGCTTTTCATTTCGTTGTTATCAGTATTGTAATCATGGGGACGCGTTTAGGAATTGAAACGATTGTAAGAACAGCAGAAATATTTATTCCGTGGATTTTTATCCTCCTTTTTGTTTTACTTATCCTGATTGTTCCGCAAATTGACTTTACAAAAATCCAACCGGTTTTAGAAAACGGATCTAAACCAGTAGTACACAGCGCCATCATTTTTTCAGCGACTCCCTTTGTTCAACTTGTCGTATTTTTAATGATTTTTCCTTATGTGAACCGATTGAAGCAAGCAAGTAAGGCATATTTGTTAGGAACAGTTATTGCTGGGCTTTTTTTAATTATAATTACAACAATCTCAATAACAGTCCTTGGTGCACAAATTACATCCCTTCAAGCATATCCAAGTTATATTTTAAGTAAGAAAATAAGTGTTTGGAAATTTTTTGAACGGATGGAAGCTATTATTGCCATTGTTTGGATGTTGACGATATATTTTAAGCTGACAACTATTTTCTATGCGTTATCTTTAGGTATTGCCCAAACGTTAAACATGAAGGACTATCGAGTCGTTACCATTCCTCTAGGTACTAGCATCACGATACTTGGAATTATCACTTCTCCTAATTCAGTCTATTTAAATGAATTCGCTTCGACAGAATGGATAGCGTACTCATTTACATATGGAGTTTTTATGCCGTTAGTTTTATTCATAACAGCAAAGATTCGTAAACTATCACCATGACCCCCAAAGATAATGAAAAATAAGAAACAGACCTTGGGTCAAGCCTATAAAAAGCTGACCCGATTTTTAAGGTCAGCTTCACGTTAAATTAATGTCATTTTTACTTTGCTTTCTGCTCATTTTGTCTAAAACAGTGTGCAAATCATCCGGCTTATGAAACTCAATAGGTGAAACACCTTTCTCAAACTGAATCGTATCCGCTTCAACAAGTAGCACATATCGACCATTAATCTTTCCTAAATGAATCGTTTCGCCAAAATCAGCTAGCAGGCCTTTAATTTGTGTATTTCCAAGCTTCATTTTCAGCTCAACCTCTGGTGTATGCTCTACTATATGGGCTGTCGCTTCCACAACCTGCTCTGTTGTAAGTCTCTCTTGAATCTCGCGTTTTGGACTTGCTTCCCAAACCTCTAATTCATGTTCAAATTGTTGGCGCTCCTCGCTATCTTCTTCATACGTTTCATAAACGTGTTCCTGAACCATCGTTTTCACTTGTGTTCTTACGATTTCCGGCATAGATTTTTCATATTCAACAAACTTTAAAAAATCTTCAAAATACCTAGCATGGGAGGCCTGATGGATTTTTAGCTCGCTTTCTTCGATCATCCCTTCTTCTGGCATATACGGGTATTGAATGGACTTCATGCCTTTTGTCGTAATAGCCATCTCAACATTTTGAATGAGTGACGTTTCATCTGCGATCGAAGCCACTTTCGGTTCAAAATCACATTTCATAATAAAAACGAACGGGTCATCAAAATATTTTCTAAGCTTTGCTTGGGCGACAAGAAAGGCCCCGCCACGTATCGCACTGGCATCAACATAAGCGGTGACGACTTGTTCACTAGCAATCTTAAAGTCTTCCAACGTTTCGGCAAAACGGAGGCGATGAAAAAGGTTGTAATTCGGATTTGAGTCCAAATCATGTCCTGGCTCAACAATAAATCGTCCAATCTTTGTCGGAACTTGTTCATTTTTCGGGTAACGCTCCACTTTACGTTTCGAGATTTTCGCAAGCTCACCATCTAAGAAGTTTTTTAGCGGACTGCTTTCATAACTTTTAGCATCCAATGTTTGAAAATGTTTATGATGTTTCAACGTTTGCTCACCTTTTCCTTCAACATGGACGACGAAAAACGATAATAAATTTATGACAAAATCCATTTAACTCACCTTGTTCTAATTTTTAGTACAACTAAGTTTATATAATAATTGAGGCTTTCGTCAATGAAGTGGTATTTATTTATAAAAGCGAGAGGGCACCTGGAGCTGGAGTTTCCCCTTTTAAGTGAGGGTATAGCAGCTCTTGTATAAACGGAGCTACTATCATTTCAGACTGAGGGTATTGAGGATACTGACGATTGTAATAAGGGTAGTGATAATAATAATACATGTCAAAATTCCTTTCCGAATTTTTACTTTATCGTATGCTCCGCACTTCTCCTAGGGAATCGTCTTGGATGATATTTTAAAATGAAGCAGAATACAAACCTAATTCATTTGTAAATAGTGTTAGAACAACAATAAAAAAATAAAAGAGCCTATTTTGAAAAAATAATCAAAATAGGCTCTAAATTTATTAACGCCATGAAGCAAAGCTTCACCAATAGTGATGAAAATGGCTTCTATTTTCATGGGAGTGGGGGATGAAAAATGCCCCACTAAATGAATTTTCGCTTTATTACATGAAGCTAATTTTTCACAATTATTGGTTTGGCATTAAATTTTTCCACTGTCGTTGGAGTGGTTGTACAACAGCTTGCATTCCGTTTCTTCGATCTCTGGCCATTCCGTATGCCCAAGCTCCACCGAGTCCTATTCCTAATAACGATAACCACATCATCCCGCGATGATTTCGTTTACCAAACATCCATCTATTTCCTCTTCCGAAATTGAATAAAGTAGTTAACCAACGCATATTGTTCAATTTCTCACACCTCACTTTGCGGAAGTATTGGAAGTTGTTCTTCCAACAACTATAGTGTTTGTGGGATTCCCTTAAATATGAGGAGAAATTGTTATTTGCATGTTGAAATTATTACCTGTATGTGGCTATTTGTTCAGGAGAATTTAATATTGTATTTAATAAATTTTTCAGGAGGAAAGTCCAATGACAGTTGCAACTCAAGTTCATCAAACATTAGCAGGTCTAAAAAGTGCTCAAGCAAGTTTAGAATCATTTGCCTTACAAACGGAAAATGAGCAAGCGAAACAAATGTACGAGCAGGCTGCACAACAAACACAACAAGTAGTTGATCAGTTAAATCAACGTTTTCAACAAATCCAACAAGAAGAACCACAATTTAGTCAAAATCAGCAACCAACCCAAAACCAACAAAAAAATCAGAAAAAATAAATTTCCTAAAAGGCAGGTAATAAAGCACATGAATATTACTTGCCTTTTTTATATTTTCCCAATCCACTATTAGAAAAACTGCTCAAAAAGGAAGATCCATTTTAAAAAGCAAGACGTAGAGAAGGCCATTATAAGAAATAAATGGAACTTTCCCCGTTAGTACCTTGTAATATTCAATAGTAAAGCATATAATAATGTTACACATAGTACCTTGTATTAAACAGTACCTTTTTAAAGGAGGTGTACGAATGAACGTACAATTTAAAAAAGGTGTGTTAACATTATGTGTATTAGTTTTATCAAAAAAGAAAGATCACTATGGATATGAACTCGTAAAAAGCATATCAGAAAAGTTTTCAATTGCAGAAGGTACCATCTATCCTCTTCTAAGAAGGTTAACAAAGGAAGGTTATTTCTCAACCTATCTAGTTGAATCACAAGAAGGTCCACCGCGAAAATATTACAAATTAACAGAAGCAGGATGCGCTTATATGCAGGAGCTGGTAGATGAATGGAAGGCTTTTTCAACGGGGGTTAACGAAATTATTGAGGAGGGGATGAAGCATGACAAAACTTGAATTTATGAACAGGTTAGAAAAGTTATTAAACGGAATACCTGAGGAAGAAAAACAAGAGCTTCTCTATGACTACGAAGAACATTTTCGGATGGAAATGGAAAGTGGCAAGACAGAGGAAGAAATAACAAAATCACTCGGTAAACCAGAAATTATCGCAAAAGAATGTAAAACGAATTACCACTTAGAAAATGCCACAAAGAATAAGTCCGTAACAAGTCTTTTTCGAGCGATTTATACATCGATTGGTTTAGGGTTTTTTAATCTTGTCTTTTTACTCGGTCCATTCATCGCTGCACTCGGTATCATTTTTTCGTTATATGTCGTTTCTTTATCCTTAGTATTAACGCCCGTAGCGGTTATTAGCTCCTATTTTTTTGTTGATCAAACATCTGAATTTTTTCTGAATTTATTTATATCGATCGGATGTTTAGGGTTAGGACTCTTAACTGGTGTTCTTGCCATTAAAGTTTCTAGAATATTCATCACGTGGTTTATCAAATATGTAAGATCAAACTTAAATATGATTAAAGGTGAGAACTATAAATCGGGGGAATCAATATGAAAAAAGTTGTGAAAATTGGCATACTGCTCGTAGTCATTGGATTAATTGGCACCGTTAGTCTTCTTATAAGTGGAGTAGGCTTTAAACAGGAAGAAGTGATGGAACAGAAGGAAATTGACGGAAGAGAAATTCAGAACATTTCAATAAAAACAGATTTAGCAAATATTTATTTAAAGCCAGTTAAAGCTGAACAAATATATGTTGAAATAATTGGAAAGACAACAAGAGAACTAAATACGGTATTTAGTACATCAACTGATCACCGAACGCTAGAAATATCAATGGAGCAGAAGAGACCATGGTTGTTTAATGCTAGTTTCGGCTTTAATAGTGATTCATTAGATTTACATGTCTCTTTACCGGAAAAAATGTATAATACTTTAAATATGGAGACTGAGCTTGGAAACATCTCGTCCGATCATAAGTTCATGGCTAAAAATGCAATATTCAAAACAGATTTAGGCAACATCGAACTAACAGGATTTGAAGGAGAAAAAATTACTGCTGACACATCTCTAGGTGACATCATAATAAATGAACTAAATGCTACATTTCATTTTCAAGCTGAAACCGGTGATATAGACATTTATTCGGTTAAAAAACTAACAGATACGAATACTATTCGAACAGAAATGGGAGATGCAAACGTAACCCTAAGTCAAGATCCGCAACCTCTAAACATGGATCTCTCAACTGAATTAGGTGATATCAATACAAATTTATCTGTCACGACAACGGTTTCTGGAGGCGAAGCGTTAAAGGACATTACGAGCCAAACATTAAAAGGTCAATATGGCGAAGTTCGTAAAAATAGCCCGAGCCTAGTAATTACTACCGAACTAGGAGATATAACATTAAAGAAGTAACAGAAAAAGTAAATAAGAAACGATCGTCCGTTAGTTCTTATGTGCATATGAGAGCTAACGGACTTTTTCATTAACTAGATGTTCTCAAATGTAATAAATATTCATTATTGTTCACATGATAATGATTAACAAGAACAAATTTACCTATAGGATGGTCGTTACGAATGAAAAGATTATGTAGTTTCCTTTTGGTTATATTAGCGATTTTATGCAGTTGTTCTCAAAATTCAAACGACAACAAAGCAACAAATTCACCAAACATAAGTCAGGTCTCACATCACCAAATCGATCAATCGGATGCGAAAAAAGCTGAAAAGATCGTGGAAAAGATGGATACCATCCCCGAGGTTATTGCAGTAAATACTGAGAAAGACTTATTAATTGCTTATCGGATCAATCACCTAAGTCGATTTACTTTAAAAGAAACGGATAAAAAGATTAAAAAGAAATTGAAAAAAACATTTAAAGATAAGGAGTATAAAATTACCGTTTCCCACGATATAAAAGTGATACTTGAAACGGAAAAGTTAGTAAATGACCTGCCCAATTTAGATAAGAAAAAATTAAACAAAAAAGTTAAAAAAATTATTGAATTAAGCAAAGAAGAAGCATAAGAAGGTGTAAACATGGCAAATGAAAAACGGAAAGAAAATACTCCTACGATGCAAGAATATTATCAATTAGAAAAAAAGCATGAAACGAAAAGACCTTTGTTCAAAAATTGTTTGAAAGCTTTCTTAGTTGGAGGCATTATTTGTACAGTTGGCCAAGCGATTCAACTGTTTTATATTTATAATTTTAACTTTAATGAACAAACAGCAGGGAACCCAACAGTTGCAACGATGATTTTTATTTCGATGCTTTTAACGGGATTTGGTGTTTATGATCGTATCGCTCAATTTGGCGGTGCTGGGTCAGCTGTACCAGTTACTGGATTCGGTAATGCGGTCATTTCGGCTTGTATTGAGCACCGGACAGAAGGATTTGTTCTCGGTGTTGGCGGGAATATGTTTAAACTTGCTGGATCGGTTATTTTATTTGGGACGTTTTCGGCGTTTGTCGTGGCACTTATTAAAACCATTTTAATCCAATGGGGAGGTTTTTAATATGCTCGTTGGACATCGAACATGGGTGTTTCAAAATAAGCCAGTTATTCGTTCAACAGGTACAGTAGGTGGACCGTTTGAAGCAAACGGAAAAATAGCTGAAGATTTTGATTTATTACATGAAGATTTATGGCTTGGAGAAGACTCTTACGAGAAGGCCCATCGAGTATTATTTGAGGAAGCTTATTTTACGGCTTTAAAGAAAGCTGGAATTCAAAAAGATCGGGTTCATTTTTTAATAGCAGGAGATCTCGTCAATCAAATGACACCGTCAAGTTTTGCTGCGAAAACGATGAGTCTTCCTTATTTTGGCGTTTTTGGAGCTTGTTCTACATCGATGGAAGGGCTTGCGTTAAGTGCCTTTATCGTCAATCATGGAGGCGCAAAATATATATTAACAGGAGCCGCAAGTCATAATACCGCCATTGAAAAGCAATTCCGCTATCCGACAGAATATGGTGGACAAAAACCACCTACTGCACAGTGGACGGTCACCGGGGCAGGAGCTGCACTTGTTTGTTCAGATGGGGATGGCCCCGTTATCACTTCCGCTACGATAGGAAGAGTTGTTGATTTAGGGATGGATGATCCGATGAATATGGGTGGAGCGATGGCCCCAGCAGCGGTTGATACGATTGAAGCCCATTTAAGAGACTTAAATATTGAAGCGACTTATTATGATTTAATTGTTACAGGAGACTTAGGAAAAATCGGTCATTCAACAGCACTCGATTTATTAGTCAAGCATGGAGTATCTGTTAATGAAGAGCTATACCAAGATTGCGGGATGCTGATTTATCGAGACGGACAACCCGTCCTTGCAGGTGCCAGTGGTGCAGGATGTTCCGCTGTTGTCACCTACGGACATTTATTAAATCGAATGAAAAAAGGGGAACTAAAACGTTTATTAGTCGTCGCAACAGGTGCTTTATTATCGCCCCTTTCTTATCAACAAGGGGAAACGATTCCTTGTATTGCCCACGCTGTATCGATTGAGATGAGGGGGTGTTAACATGCTTGCAAGTTTTTTCTGGGCTTTTGTCATAGGTGGATTCATTTGTGTCATTGGACAAATATTATTTGACGTGTTCCAGCTTACGCCAGCTCATACATTAAGTATTTTTGTTGTCATTGGTGCGATTTTAGACGGTGTCGGACTATATGAGCCATTTGTCGATTTTGCTGGAGCCGGAGCGACGGTTCCGATTACAAGCTTCGGCAATTCGCTCGTCCATGGTGCATTAAGAGAAGCAGAGGAGCATGGCATCATTGGTGTACTAACCGGTATGTTTGAAGTAACGAGCGCCGGTATTTCTGCCGCCATTATTTTTGGATTTATCGGTGCTCTTTTATTTAAACCAAAGGGGTGAGGTAACAAATGACGGTCGCATCACAAGTGAAACAAAGCTTAGCAACGTTAAAAAGTATCCATGCAACATTACAAAAATATGCTTTACAATCTTCTGATGAAGAAGCGCAACGAGTATTTCATGAAACGATGCTTGAGACTGAAACCATCATCGATGATTTAAAAGAACGAATTGGCCAGCTTGAGTATGAAGAACCTCAATTTAAAGGATTTTAATCAAAAGGAGTCATCACGATGCCAGAATGGGTAGAAGTCATTATTCGCTCGATTTCACTGATTGTCGGACTATTCATCATTGCTAAATTGTTAGGGAAAAAACAGCTTTCCAAGCTATCGTTTTTTGAATATATCGTTGGGATTACGATTGGAGATATTGCTGGAACATTATCGATGGATGCTGAATTAAACTTAGCAAATGGGATTATTAGCATTCTCGTGTGGGCTTCCATTCCGATTATCATTTCTTTTATTTCATTAAAAAGCCCTACGTTTCAACAGTTTATCGAAGGGAAACCAACAGTATTTATTAAGAATGGAAAAATCATGGAAGATAATTTAAAAAAGGAAAAGTATCCTGTTACTAATTTACTCGAACAGCTTCGGAAAAAAGATATATTTCATGTAGCCGATGTAGAATTTGCTACGTTAGAATCAACAGGCGACTTAAGTGTCCTCTTAAAAAAAGAAAAGCAGCCTGTAACGATAGGGGATATCGAGAAATATCCTATTTCAATAAAAGAACCGCAAAATGTCATTTTGGATGGAAAAATTTACGATGAAGCATTAGCTACGCTTGGATTAGGCAGAGGCTGGCTCAAAGAAAATTTAGATAAACTAGGGGTTGCAGTTGAAAATGTGTTTTTAGGACAAGTTGATTCATACGGTCAGCTAACCGTTGATTTATATGACGATAAAATAAATGTGCCAGCTCCTTCCGAAAAACAATTATTATTAGCCTCATTAAAAAAGGTAGAGGCGGACTTTGAGCTATATGCGTTGCAAACAGAACAGAAAAACGCAAAGCAAATGTATATCGAAAATCAAGGACGACTCAATGACCTTATTCATCGATTAACACCCTATTTAGAAAGTTAAAAAGGAGTCTTTAATATGACCTTTGATTGCATTATCATTGGCGGAGGCATCGCAGGGTTACAAGCTGCGATTCAACTTGGACGATACTGCCACAATATCGTTGTGATTGATACGGGATTCGGTCGGTCAACATTATG
Source organism: Bacillus sp. FJAT-47783 (assembly GCF_022808615.1). Classification (GTDB taxonomy): domain Bacteria; phylum Bacillota; class Bacilli; order Bacillales; family Aeribacillaceae; genus Bacillus_BZ. Next base: position 42,200 of record NZ_JAKZKS010000021.1, on the reverse strand, counting down.
CAGGATGTACCATAATATATTAGGTTGGCCAAATGGTATTGATGGGCAAGCATTACGCCAGTTAGGTAGGGAGCATGCTGAAAAATACGGAGTTACTTTTCACACAGACCGAGTGGTCAATCTTTATAAAGAAGGCCATGGTTTTACTGTACAAACAGAACGAAATTACACTTATTTTTGTAAAACCGTTTTATTCGCAACAGGTGTAATGGACCGAATTCCGTCCTTTTTACATAATCAATTCAAGCCTTTTTTAGGAAAATCAATCTATGTTTGTCCGGATTGTGATGGCTATGAGGTTAGAGGTCAAAAAACCATTGTGATTGGATCAGGAGATTCAGGTGCCAATATGGCTCTAACGTTAACATATTGGACAGACAACCTTTTGTTCGTCAATCATGAAAAAAAAGAAGTGAACGCTTCCCTTCAAAAATCGCTTCACCAACATAACATTCCAATTATTTCAAAAGGTGTACAAAAAATAATTTCAAGCCCATCTACTGCGTTTCGAGGTGTCCTGTTAGAGGATGAGACGTCAATCGAAGGTTCAAAAGGATTCATAGCTTTTGGAGGAAATCATGTTTCATCCCAATTAGCTGTTTCTTTAGGTGTACATGTCCAAAAAAACAACCATATTATCGTCGATGAACGGACGAAAGAAACAAATATACGAAACGTATGGGCAGCAGGTGATGTTGTTGCTCACTCTGAACAAGTAACCATTGCAATGGGAGAAGGTTCACAAAGCGCGATTTGGATTCATAAGCGATTAATGGAATTAAATGCATAGTCTGAATGAGGAACGAAAATATTAAGAAAGAAATGAACATAATCGATGATTTTGTTTGAAATGTTTTCTCTTTTAACCTAGAAAGGGTGTTTAGACTATGCTTCATTTATTAGGTAGAAAGAAAGTTCAATTAAAAGGAAAAAGTACTTCATCTGATAAAAAAATCCCGATATCTATAGAAGAAACTTATGAATGTATTCAAACAAAATTAGGGCATAGCAAAGATATAAAAATTCGGTATTTACAAGTACTTGCTGAAAAACAACGAGTGGCAGTCGTGTACTTAGAAACAATGGTTGATCAAAAGCAATTATCCAAACTGCTTGAGTCGTTATTAACAATGAGTAACGTTGAAGAACTAAAGACACCAGAACAATTCGCAGACGATATGATCAAAAAACAATTACCGTTCAGTTCTATTTCTACATTAACAATGATAAGTGAAATGATTGAAGCACTCCTTGTTGGTAATAGTATTTTACTAATGGATCGGTCTTTTATAGCACTATCTATTAGTACAAGTAATGCGGAATTTCGTAGTATAGAAGAGCCTTCAGTTGAAACAGAAGTTCGAGGGACAAAAGAATCGTTTATTGAAGATATACAAGCGAACGTTCGTCTAATTCGGAGAAAATGTAAGAATGAAGGATTACGAATCTTAAAATTGAAAATTGGGGAAATCACAAATACTGAAGTGAACATTGTTTATATAGATGGTTTGGCAAATATTGAGCTGGTCCAAGAAGTGAAGCGACGAATTTCACAGATTGAGATTGATGGTGTTTTAGAAAGCTTTTATATTGAAGAATGGATTGTTGATTATCCAAAATCGATTTTTCCACAAATGAATAGCACAGAAAGGCCGGACAAAGTTGTTGCAATGCTATTAGAAGGTCATGTCGCTATATTTGTAGATGGGACACCTTGGTCTTTAATTGCTCCAACTGTTTTTATACAATTTTTTACAACAAGTGGTGATTATTATAGCAACTATATTTTTTCAACTTTTCTTAGGTGGATTCGAATAATGTCTTTTTTATTTTCACTTACGGTACCTTCTTTATACATAGCTTTATCGACGATGCATCAAGAAATGTTTCCAACAACTTTAGCACTGCGAATTGCTGGAGCTCGATCTGGGGTTCCTTTTCCGGCCATTTTTGAAGCACTGATAATGGAGATATCATTTGAAATATTGCGAGAAGCAGGAGTTCGATTACCGCGAGTGGCAGGACAAGCCGTCAGTATTGTAGGTGCCTTAATTATTGGACAAGCTGCTGTTGATGCCGGACTTGTTTCTCCTATCATGGTTATTGCGGTAGCACTCACCGGTATTTCCTCTTTTACGAACGCAAATTATAGCCTAGCAATGGTTACAAGAATTTTACGTTTCCCTTTAATGATTGTCGCATCTATTTTAGGAATGCCAGGCATTACAATTGCCCTTTTAATGTTATTAACTTATATGGCTTCCATTAAATCATTTGGCGTTCCTTATTTATCTCCCATTGCTCCTTTAACTGTACAAGATTTAAAAGATACCATCATTCGTTTCCCTTGGAAAAATTTAGAGAAAAAACGAAAAATAATGATGATTAATCACCAAAATGGAAGTGAGTTTGAAGTAAAGGAAAAGGAGTAATGGCTATGTATGCAATTGTTCATCAACCAAAAATCAGTGCTATGCAATTATGTCTTTTAATCATTGCTTCACGATTAGCAATAATGACTGTCTTTTTACCCATCGTTGGAAATCACAGTAATGCAAAAGACGCCTGGATTTCAGCTGCTTTTTCAAGTATTATCGCCCTATTGATAACGGTGATGATCGTCTTATTAGCAAAAAGACATCCTAACTTGAGTCTTATAGAAATATGTATCTATTTATTAGGATCATGGGGTGGGAGACTGATTAGTTTAATTTATATAGGGTTTTATTTACAAGTTTCTTACTTAACTGTTAGACAATTTTCCGAAATTATAAATAATGCGTTAATGCCTGAAACCCCTATTCCCTTCCTAAACATTACGCTCACTGTTTCTGTTATTTTTGCTGTTTATAGAGGGCTGGAATCTATTGCTAATGTGAATACGATCGTTTTACCCATTTCTCTTGCCTCCATTATTATCATTTTGATCTTACTTCTTAAAGATGTTCAATTTGAATCGTTATTGCCTGTGTTAGAAGAGGGAATGAAACCAGTAATTGTAGGGACAATCATACCGATTGTCTTGTACGGAGAGACAATCTTAATTCTTGTATTGTCTCCATATGTTAAAGATCAACCAAAAATCATGTCCTACAGTCTTTTAGCCAACGTCATAAGTTCAATTGTCCTTATTTTATTATCAATCTTTGTTGTAGGAATTTTTGGTGCAAATGAAGCGAATAACTTAACATTGCCTGTTTTTTCATTAGCTAGAATGGTATCCGTAGCACACTTTTTAGAGAGAATTGAAGCTGTGATGGTGGCTGCGTGGATTAGCCTTTTATTTATGAAAGCTGCCATCTATTTATATGCTGGTGTCATTAGTTTTGGACAGTGGTTAGCTTTAAAATCCTATAAGGCATTAATTATTCCGTTGGGGGTTTTAATGCTCATTTTATCAGAAGAATCGTTTGAAAATATTGCTGAAATTAAACATTTCTTAACACCTGAACATTATAGCGTTTATGCTTTTTCTATTGAAATATTTATTCCTATGCTTTTATATTTCATTTCAATCTTTAAAAAGAGGAAGAATGTAGATGAATAAGTTTTTTGGCGTGATAATCGTTTTGATTGTGTTGACAGGCTGTTGGAATCGGAAAGAAATCGAAACATTAGGCTTCGTATTAGCGGCTGGTATTGACCAAATGGAAGATAAATATGTCGTAAGTACTCAAGTAGCCAATACTGAAGTCTTAGCTAAGGACGTTGCTGGAGGGGAAAAATCATATTTTACGTATAAGAGTATTGGACAGTCAGAATTTGATGCTATTCGAAATGTAACGAATGTGGGGCCTAATCGTTTATTTTGGTCGCATACAAAGGTACTTGTCATAAGTGAAGACGTTGCGAAAAAAGGAATTAAGCCTGCTTTAGAGTTTTTTACACGTGATGCGGAGGAACGCAGGAATTTTTTAATCGTTATAACACCCTTACGTGCTGAGAAAATTATAGAAGCAAATGTAAAAACGAAAAAGCTACCTGCAATTTCTTTATTTGATCAGTTAGAGTTGGAAAAAGCAACATCAAAACGCGTCACAATTAATTTGAATGAATTTTTCCGGAAATATCATACAACGGAAAGTGCGATGATCCCTACAGTTACGATTGTAACAAATCAAGGCGAAGTAAATGGGGTATCTTTCAAAATGGGAGATACAGCTATTTTTAAGAAAGACAAACTCGTCGGTTATTTTAGTCCTAATGAAATTAGAGGGGTATTATGGGTTAAAGAAGACGTGAAAAGTGCAATTGTTGTAACAGATTGTCCAAAGAAAACAAATGAATTGGAGCGAATTTCTTTTGAGACATTCCAAAATAAATCAGATGTAACAGTCGTGAAAAAGAATGACAATTTCGAATTTCATATAAAAGTGATAGAAAAGGGAAACTTAGCAGAAGCACCTTGTGTGTCTGGAGAAACAAATCCAAAAGTCATTAAGGATTTGGAAAAAATTAAAAAAGAGAAAATTAAATCAGAGATCTTAACAGCACTTGAGAAAGCGCAAAAAATGAAAGTAGACGTATTTGGTTTTGGAGAGCTCGTTCATCGTACTTATCCGAAAGAATGGAAACATATCGAAAAAGAATGGGATGAAATCTTTTCAAACATTACGGTAAATATTGAAATCGAAAGTACGATTACTGGAAATGCACTTATTCAACGAAAGAAATAGAGGGATTTAGTATGATTTGGATTGCTGTATTGTTATTAACATTTGTTAGCTTTAAAGAACTACCACCATTATTCCAAAAACATCGTTGGAAAGAAATCACCGTTTTTTTCTTGTTTACGTTGATCAATTTCGTGTTAGCACTCCTTATTTTTTTAGAAATTGATGTTCCAAATCCACAGGATGCTATTTATAAATTTAGTACTTGGTTGTTTCCCCATCAGCATGATTATTAATCTGATATGTTTATTTATGCAGGAATTATTTGAAAGATAGAGAATGGTTGTAGAGTACGAAAAGTAATAAAGGGAGATGAGAAAAATGAAAGCAATTGTTTTAAACGAAACAGGTGGACCTAAGATGCTAAAAATGGAAAATAGGGCTATTCCTAAGCCTAGTGCGGGTGAAGTAGTCATTAAACTTCAGTATGCTGCATTAAACCGTCGCGATTTATTTATTACATATGGGCTATACCCGAGCATGAATCTTCCATCGATTTTAGGATCAGATGGAGCAGGTGTTGTTGTGGAGGTTGGTAGTGGCGTCACTTCCGTTCAAAATGGCCAAGAAGTCGTCATCAATCCAGGCTTAAATTGGGGAGAGAATGATCGATTTGCAAATGCTGATTTTCGAATTCTCGGAATGCCAACAAATGGAACGTATGCACAATATGTTGTCGTAAGAGGAGAAAATGTTTTTCCAAAACCAAAACATTTACGTTTTGAAGAAGCAGCTGCACTTCCTTTAGCAGGCGTTACGGCATACCGCGCCTTATTTACAAGAGGAGAACTAAAAGAAGGTGAAACGGTTTTGATACCGGGAATCGGTAGCGGTGTCGCCTTGTACTTATTACAAATGGCTGTTGCTGCAGGGGCAAACGTTTTTGTTACGTCTAGTAGTGAGGAAAAAATTGAACAAGCGAAAAATCTTGGAGCAAAGGGTGGGATTAATTATCGAAATGAACGATGGGCAAAAGAATTAAAGAAAACAATGGGACTAGCTGATCTTATTGTCGATGGTGTTGGCGGTCCCGGGTTTAATGATTTAATTAATGTAACAGCACCTGGGGGAAGAATTGTGTCATTTGGCGCGACAAATGGACCTGTACCAGAATGTGTAATGCCAAAAATATTCTTTAAAAATATGGACATTAGAGGGACAACTATGGGTAGTCCTCGAGACTTTCAGCAAATGCTATCTTTTTATGAACAGCACGAGCTCCATCCAATAATCGACCGCTGTTACACATTAGAAGAAGCGAAGGAAGCATTACATTACATGGAAGAAGGAAAAAATTTTGGAAAGATTACACTGAAAATTGAATATTAATCAAGTGTGAGATCTTTCTCCTACACTTAACCCATATTCCTTATAGGAATGTTGGAGGTGAGAAATTTAATAGAGAATGAAATTTCATTCTTTGTCTAAACTCTCATCTCCTTTTTTGTGGAGAAGTAGATGACGTGTTTGATTGGTGGAAGTATATTTTGAAGGGAGTAAAGGAAATGAACCGATTACAAGGAAGGGTCGCTTTAATTACAGGGGCTAGTAAAGGTCTTGGAAAACGAATTGCCTTTTCGTTAGGTGAAGAAGGTGCTAAACTTTGTTTATTAGATATTGACGAACAAAGTGTTCATGAGACCTCGAAAGAATTTCTAGAAAAAGGGTTAGAAGCCATTCCTTTGCATGCAGATGTCTCCGATAAGGAGAAAGTAGAAATAGCCGTAAAAACTGCGATTGAAACATATGGTCATATCGATATTTTAGTGAACAATGCCGGTATTTTACGAGACAATTTACTATTTAAAATGTCAGATGAAGATTGGGATCTTGTGATGAACGTCCATTTAACAGGAGCTTTTTATTGTACACGCGCTGTTCAAAAGTATATGGTGGAAAATAAATTTGGCCGGATTATTACGATTTCATCAACATCAGCTCTTGGAAATCGAGGACAAGTTAATTATGCAACCGCTAAAGCCGGATTACAAGGATTTACGAAAACATTAGCGATAGAGCTTGGAAAGTTTGGCATTACGGCAAACGCTGTGGCACCAGGCTTTATTGAAACAGACATGACGAAACAGACGGCTAAACGAATCGGGGTACCTTTTGATGAATTTGCGAAAAATTTGGCTGCGTCCATTCCCGCTGGAAGACTTGGTCAACCAGAGGATATTGCAAATGCTGTACTGTTTTTTAGTTTAGAAGAGTCTTCCTATGTAAATGGGCAAGTACTTTACGTAGCAGGAGGTCCAACGGTCTAAATGCGACACCGGGAATGTTTAAGCATAAATAATTGTAAAAAAAGCTTGTATGGAATCGGTTCCATCACAAGCTTTTTTTACTGCGAATAAATCGAATTGAGTGTAAAATAATTTTACCATTGATATTTTTCGATCTGTATTTTACAGATTTCCCTAACAGGAAAGCCCATGCAGGATGTAGCCCGTCTTTAGACATGGGCTGAGAGCAAGGTCAAATACAGAGTAGCTTTTGAAACTTCAAGTATCTGAAATATGGTATCCTTTGCTTATAGACAAGTAAAAGTATCTAAAACAATCACCATAAGTGTTCAAACAATCTTCTGTCCAATAAATTTGTATCAATTGGGCATTTTGCAGCATTTTCACCGTATTGCCAAGCCCAAACATTTGCTTTACATGGTGGAACTCTCGGGTTATAAGATGGAGCATTGCCTTTTGACGTCGCCCCAGGCGTCGGTTCTTGTGACCAAATTACAAGTTGATCGGGTACTTTTTCGTTTTTTTCAGATGCAGTACAATAAGCGTTATTGAAAGTATCGGTACTAGGGTCAGCATAAATACCTGGACGATACAGACTTGTGTATAACGCATCAACCCAACCACGAATCCACCCTTCATCAATCGTGAAAAATTTTTCGGTATTGGCAAATAAAAACGTTCCCTTCGGCACTTTCATTCTCCTCGCATGAAAGGTAGCATTCCGTGCAGCCACTTTTCCCTTATCATACCCAACCGCTTCTTTATTTTCATTGTAAATCGGTAAAATTTTAATCCCTTTTTGCCTCAAAAAACGAATCTCTTTGTCTGTTAATCCATCAGATACGTTCGGAACGGTAGATAAATAACGTCCCCAATATTTTGGAGCACCATAATTTTCGACAACACATTGATATAGCGATTCCGTCACTTTCGCTGCGGAATCCACTCCCCATATTTCACGTGCCATTTGCCACACTCCTAGGAAATAGTCTTTTTATCTATATGAAGGAATGATTTTTTTTACCACAGATGTCAGTGAAAATTTTGGTCTATCGAAAACCAATTTTGCATATATTTGTGGGGGAAAGGGGGAGAAGCGTGGGAATAAAGTTGATTAAAATTTCGGTTGTGTATTTTATGATGGGGGGATGTCTTGGTTTATATATGTTGATGACCCATCATTATTCATTCACTTCTGTTCATGCCCACATCAGTTTTTTGGGGTGGACAGCATTGACATTAGCAGGCCTTATATATCATTTTTTTCCTGAAACATCTGATACAGGATTAGCAAAAGCTCACTTTTGGCTTCATAATTTAGGTTTGCCCGTGATGCTGATTGGTTTAATATTTTTCATTCGTAGCGGTGAAGAAGCGTTCATACCTGTCATCACGACAGGTGGTCTTGTCACAACTTTAAGTATTTTACTGTTCGGTATGAACATTTTGACAAAATTGAAAGCGAATTAAACACGTAACATCACCCTGATGAAACGAATTTTTTTACACAGCAATGATTGCTGTGTTTTTTTATTCAGAAAATTGTTTAATGATGCTATAATTTGAAATATATCGAAATAATATTCATCGCAATGTGATATAGAAACGGGGGAGAATGATGTTGATAGAATCAACGAGATTACAACGATTTGAAACACTTATTTTTCAAGAGTTAGCCAAACGGAAAAAGGAAAAGATCGCAAAAGGTGAAACGGTCATCGATTTAAGTATTGGGAGTCCTGATCAACCTGCGCCTTCATTTATTAAGAAAGCATTAATAGAAGCGATTGAAAAACCATCGGCTTTTCAATATACACTTACTGGCCTACCTTCGTTCAATGAGGCTGTTGCCTCGTTTTATAAGCGGAAATATGGGGTTTCCATTGATCCCTCAACAGAAGTGATGCAAACGATGGGATCACAAGATGCACTCGTTCATTTACCACTAGCTTTTATGAATGAAGGAGATGTCGTTCTTCTACCAGATCCCGGCTACACAGCTTATGAAGCTGCTTTTAAAATAGCAGGTGCAACGATTTATCCGATGCCTCTCTTAGAGGAAAATCATTTTTTACCAGACTTATCAGCGATTCCAGAAAGCGTTGCGAAAAAAGCAAAAATGATGGTATTAAATTTTCCTGGAAACCCAGTGCCCGTTCTTGCGCCTAAATCATTTTATGAACAAGTCGTGCATTTTGCAAAAGAACACGAAATCCTTGTTGTCCACGATTTCGCTTATTCAGAGCTTATTTTTGAAGGAAAAGAGGCCGTTAGCTTCCTTTCGATACCTGATGCTAAAGATGTCGGTATTGAGTGTAATTCGTTATCAAAAAGTTTTAATATGGCGGGATGTCGAGTTGGTTATATTATCGGAAATGAAACAATCCTCACGCAATTTTCGAAGCTTAAATCGCATTTAGATTACGGAGTCTTTGAACCGATTCAACATGCTGCAACAACCGCTCTTTTACATGGGGACGATTTCTTAGTCGAAAACAACCGGCTTTATGAAGAAAGACGAAATGTACTCGTAAACGGTTTACAAAAAATTGGTTGGAATGTAGCCACTCCAGATGCTACTATGTTTGTTTGGGCTAAAATTCCAGCAACTATGAATTCTGTTCAATTTACCTTTGACTTATTAGAACAAACAGGGGTTGTTGTCACACCAGGAAGTGCATTTGGTACGCATGGGGAAGGATATGTTCGAATTGCGCTTGTCGAACGGAAGGAACTTCTAGCTGAAGCTGTCCAACGAATAAGCCATTGTTTTACTCTTCATTAATTTAACGATAATAACATTATGTAAACTAACTTTTTGGAAAACATTCCAAAATTTATTTGACTTTCCTCGTTTATTCTGATATTATAATGGTAACCGTTATGTACGTGATATTTAAAGGATTCATGTAAGTCGTGACATTTTAGAAAGTGTAGGCGAACATTTATCCTACACTTCTTTTTATGTCACGACTGTTTTGTTCTAACTATCATTTCATACATAATGGATATTTTTTTAATGTTTTAGGAGGCAATATCATGCAAACTGGTAAAGTAAAATGGTTTAACTCAGAAAAAGGTTTTGGATTCATCGAAGTTGAAGGTGGAGACGACGTATTCGTACATTACTCTGCTATTCAAACAGAAGGTTTCAAAACTTTAGAAGAAGGTCAATCCGTATCTTTCGAAATCGTTGAAGGAAACCGTGGACCTCAAGCTGCTAACGTTCAAAAAATTTCCTAATTTATGGCCATTCAAGAGATGATGACAATGAGTCGTCATCTCTTTTTATGTTGATTAAAAATATCTAAAAATTCGAATGAAGCATACTATCGCATCCATTTAACATATAGTAAGATGGATATGAGTTCTACATAAACGATGAATCGATGAGGTGATGATAATGAATGCGCATGAAATTGAATATCAGTTATACGGAGATGATATGCAATTTGTTGAAATTGAGTTAGATCCAGGAGAAAGCACAATAGCTGAAGCTGGAGCCCTCATGATGATGGATGAAGGGATCGATTTTGAAACAGTATTTGGCGATGGTTCTGAATCGAAAGGATTCTTTGGCAAATTAGTCGGTGCTGGAAAACGATTAATTACAGGTGAAAGCCTATTTATGACCGTGTTTACAAATCAAGGAATGGGAAAAAAGCGCGTGTCGTTTGCAGCTCCTTATCCGGGAAAAATTATCCCAGTCGACCTAAGTGAACTTGGCGGAAAAGTCATTTGTCAAAAAGATGCCTTTTTATGTGCAGCGAAAGGAGTATCTGTCGGTGTTGATTTTCAAAAGAAGCTCGGGACGGGTTTCTTCGGTGGCGAAGGGTTCATTATGCAGAAACTTGAAGGTGATGGGTTAGCATTCATGCATGCTGGGGGAACCATTTATAAACGGGATCTTTCACCTGGTGAAACATTGAAAATAGATACAGGATGTTTAGTGGGCATGACAAAAGATGTCAACTACAACATTGAATTTGTCGGAAAAGTGAAAACTGCCTTTTTCGGCGGGGAAGGCCTTTTCTTCGCAACCGTTCGCGGACCAGGTACCGTCTGGGTGCAGTCATTACCGTTTAGCCGTTTAGCGGACCGAATTTTCGCTGCTGCACCTAATCGCGGTGGAAAAGTCGGTGAAGGGAGCATATTAGGAGGAATTGGTGACTTCTTTGATGGAGATGATTGATAATCCGCACGTATTGATATTACAAAAGATCATGAGCCATACCAATTAAACATGTGAAATTTCATTTGAGGATTGTTAGCATTCAACACTAACAGTCCTCTTTTTATTCCACTCTTAACGGGCAGTAAGACCCCCACCTCAAGATTCTGTAGTAAAGCCAAGAAGATAGGTGGGGACAACCGCCTGTAAAGGTCCGAACATAAAGAACACAGACTAAGAGCGCCACGTCCTGTGGCAACGTCTGTGAAACCCACATCCTGTAGGTCACAAGGGCCTTTAGGTCATCCCGTAGGGACTAACATTCAGTGGGGGGAACCCCCCCACTGAATGAAGTTTCACTTTATATTGTCTTTATTTCATACACTTTTGACCGTAACATGTCTCACATTAATACATTTCGATTAAAAGGCTACTCAAAATTCTTTTTAATAGCACATTTAATTATTGGCATAAAATTTGCAATAATAAAAACGAATAGCAAGGAGGGAGCGAAGTGAAATTTGATCAATTTTCAGAAGGGCAAATGTATGTGACGAAGCCAGCCGTACTATCAAGAGAAGAAATACTAGATTTTGCAACAAAATATGATCCACAATATTTTCATATCGATGAAGAAAGAGCGAAAAAATCCCATTTTGGAGATATTATTGCTGGCGGAGCTCATATTATCAGTATTTTATGGCGAGAGTGGGTTCATTTAACTATTCTAGGCAACGATTGTATCGCGGGCGTCGGCTTAGACGAAGTCGAATTTAAAAGGCCTGTTTATCCTGGCGATGAAATTTATGCAGAAGTGTACGTTCATAAAATGACCCCACTTCATGACGGGAAACGTGGCATTCTTCATCTGAAATTCATTGGGAAAAATCAGAAAGAAACAACGATTATGTCCTGTATTTTTAAATTAATGGTTCAAAGATAATATCAAACTTGCAAAAGGATTCATTACGAAAAATATCTAAAAAAACGCAATTTTTTCACAAATAAAGGAGTGTAACGTAATGCCATCTAATTATATAAGTGAAGACCATGACATTTTCCGTTCTTCACTAAGAAAATTTTTGCAAAAAGAGGCTGTTCCTTTTTATGATCAGTGGGAAGAAGAACGAATCATTCCACGTTCCTTTTGGAGCAAATTGGGAGAGCAAGGTTTTTTATGTCCTTGGGTAGAGGAAAAATATGGTGGATTAGGTGTCGATTTTGCGTATTCTGTCATATTAAATGAAGAACTAGAACGGGTAGGCTCGAGCTTAATTGGAATTGGACTTCATAATGATATCGTCGTTCCCTATCTAAATTCTTTTGGGTCTGAGGAGCAAAAGAAAAGATGGCTACCAGATTGTATCAATGGAAAAATCATTACAGCTATCGCGATGACAGAACCAGGTACAGGTTCTGATTTAGCCAATATTAAAACGAAGGCTCAAAAAGAAGGCGACTATTATATTTTAAATGGAGAAAAAACGTTCATTACGAATGGAATCCACGCGGATCTTGTCATCGTTGCTTGTAAAACGGATGTAAACGCAAATCCTCCACATAAAGGCATTAGTTTAGTAGCTGTTGAACGAGATACACCTGGTTTTAAGAGAGGGAAAAAATTAAATAAAGTTGGACTACATGCCCAAGACACTGCCGAATTAATTTTCGAAGACGCGAAGGTTCCAGCCCGCAATTTAATTGGGGAAGAAGGAAAAGGTTTTTATTATTTAATGGATAAATTACAGCAAGAAAGATTGGTTGTTGCTATATCTGCTGTTGTAGCCGCTGAAGAAATGTTAAAAAGTACAATAGACTTTGTAAAAGAACGAAAAGCATTTGGGAAAAGAATTAGTGACTTTCAAGCAACTAAATTTAAAATAGCTGAAATGGCGACAAAAGTTAAAATTGGTCGCACCTTCTTAGATAATTTAATTATGGATCATATGGAAGGAAAGGAAATCGTCACACAAGTTTCAATGGGGAAATGGTGGCTAACAGACATGGCAAAACGAATAGCTTCCCAATGTATGCAATTACATGGTGGCTATGGATATATGGAAGAATACGCCATTGCGAGAAGATATCGTGACACACCTGTAGCTGCTATTTATGCCGGAACAAACGAAATCATGAAAACGATTATTGCTAAAAATATCGGGTTATAGAGGTGGGAACATGACTACACTGAATCAAAAAGTTGGCTTCACATTTGAACCGTTCACTTTTTCAATAGAACGAGGGAAAATAAAAGAATTTGCGTTGGCAATTGGAGATCCTAACCCCATTTATTACGATATAAAAAATGCAAAAGAAGAGGGATATCGAGACATTCCAGTTCCCCCTACATTTGCAACATGTATTGAAATGTGGGAAGGTGCCGATTTTGACACATTAATAAAAGCACTTGAGTTAAACCCATTAAAAGTTCTCCATGGTGAGCAAACATATGAATATCTCGATTGTATGTATGCTGGTGATGTTATTCAAGGAAAAACGTCTGTTGTAAAAGTAGAAACGAAAAGAAACTTAAAACTCGTTACATTACAAACGGATTATTTTAATCAACACGGAAAAAAAGTCCTAATCGCGACATCTACCGTGATTGAAAGGTAGTAAAGGAGGTGAACCACCGTGAAGAAATTACAGCCTATTGAAAAAACGGCTATTACTCATACGCAATTAGTAAAATATGCCGGTGCTTCGGGGGACTTTAATCCGATTCATACGGTCGTCCCAGTAGCAAAAAAAGCGGGGTTAAAAGATGTTATTGCTCATGGAATGCTCGTTATGGGATTTGCAGGCGAAGCACTTTCAACTTGGTTTCCACGAAAACATTTACGCACATTTCACGTTCGCTTTTCAAAAATGACTTATCCAGGAGAAAAGCTAACTGTATATGGCGAAATAAAAGATGAAATCCATCAAGATGAAGAAATCCGTTTAGTAGGTGAAGTGATTGTGAAAAACGAAGAAGGAGAAATCAAATTAAAAGGTGCGTTTGAAGTGTTAAAAAATGAAGAAGTTTGATAGGAGGTCATGTTTATGAAACTATTAGAAAATCAAGTGGCTATTATTACAGGATCTGGTAGAGGGGTTGGGAGAAAAGTAGCAGAAATCTGTGCTGAACAAGGTGCAAAAGTCGTTGTATCAGATCGTGATGAAAAACCAGCACACGAGGTAGTAGAAGCTATTTGTGAAAATGGCGGGGAAGCGATTGCCGTTGTCGGGGATGTAACATCAAAAGATTTTCCGAAATATATTCTTGATAAAACGATTGAAGCGTTTGGTCAACTCGATATTTTAATCAACAACGCGGGATATACGTGGGATGGAATGGTTCACAAAATGAGTGACGAACAGTTCCAAGCGATGCTCGATATTCATTTGATCGCCCCGTTTCGCCTTATACGAGAAGCTACTCCTTACTTTCGCGATGCTGGAAAATTAGACAAAGAAAAGGGAATAGACAATTACCGGAAAATTGTGAATGTTTCATCTGTTGCAGGGGTCATGGGGAATGTCGGGCAGGCTAATTATGCTTCTGCAAAAGCTGGACTGATCGGTTTAACAAAAACAGTTGCGAGAGAATGGGCACCATATCAAATTAATTGTAACGCCGTTGCGTTCGGAATGATCGATACAAGACTAACGCAAGCGAAAGAAAAAGGTGAATCAATTGACGGCATTGAAGTCGGGATTCCAGAAAAGGTTCGTACGATGTTTGAAAAATCCATTCCACAAAAAAGAGCCGGTACCGTAGAAGAAGCAGCACACAGTATTTTCTATTTAGCATCACCGTTATCAAATTATGTAAATGGACAAGTTCTTAATGTAAATGGCGGTTGGTATACGTAAAAGTCTTAGGCCGGTTCTAATTTTTTTAATTATAAATATCTGAAAAATCAAAATAATAAGGGGGTATTTTTATGATTATGACAAAAGGGTTACTGTATGCTGCTCGTACTTATCCGGAGAAAATCGCTATCATCGATGGAGATGAAACTTATACGTATAAGGAATTCATGATTCGAACAGCCAAGCTAAAGGCAGCTTTACATAAACTTCAAGTGAAAAAGGGTGACCGTGTCGGAATTTTGTTGTTAAATAACTATCGATATTTAGAAATTATGTACGCAGCAACATCGTTTGGAGCCATCGTTGTACCTATGAATGTCCGATTAAACGCAAATGAAGTGGCATTTATTTTAAAAGATGCTGAAGTGAAGACGTTATTTATCCATAAAGAATTTTTACCAATGGTAAATGAACTAAAGGAAAAAGTACCTTCATTGCAACATATTATTTTAGCTGAAAACAGCCTAGATGAAGAGGAGCTAAATAATCATTCGGTTCTTCTTTATGAAAGCGTTATCAACAATGAAAAAGAAGAAACATTAACAATTGAGCAAGTAGAAGAAGAGGATATCGCCGGCCTTTTTTATACAGGAGGGACGACAGGACGTTCCAAAGGGGTCATGTTAACACATAAAAACGTTGTGAACAACGCTTATCATGCGGCATTAAATTTAAAATATGACGAAAAAGAAATATACCTTCACGCAGCACCTATGTTCCATTTAGCAGACCAAGCCTCTACATTAGCCATTACGTTAGTTGGGGGAACGCATGCACATGTCCGATCTTTTACACCTGTTCGTGTACTTGAAGCTATCCAAAAAAATAACATCACGGCTGTCCTACTTGTTCCAACAATGATCAATATGTTTATTAACGCTCCACAATTTGATCAATATGATGTAAATTCCCTTCGAAAAATTTTATACGGTGCCTCTCCGATGTCTGTTGAATTATTAAAAAAAGCAATGAAATGTATTCCTAATGCGACATTTATGCAAGCATATGGCATGACAGAAGCCGCACCAATTTTAACGGTTTTAAGAGGGGAGGACCACGTTGTAGAAGGGTCTGATCAACAACTAAAACGGTTAATGTCTTGTGGACAGCCGGTTCAAGGGGTTGAAATGAAGGTCGTTGATCCGAATGGTGAGGAAGCACCAAATGGGCAAGTTGGAGAAATCGTTGCAAAGGCACCAAATATTATGAAAGGATACTGGAATTTAAAAGAAGAGACCGCTCATGCCTTACGTAATGGCTGGTATTATACAGGTGATCTAGGTTATAAAGATGATGATGACTATTATTATATCGTAGATCGAGCGAAAGATATGATTATAACAGGTGGAGAAAATGTATACTCCACTGAAGTAGAAAACGTCCTATACGAACATCCATCTATTTTAGAATGTGCTGTAATTGGAACGCCGAATGAAAAGTGGGGAGAAGTCGTGACGGCCGTCATTGTCTTAAAGGAAGGAATGACCCTTTCAGAACAAGAGTTAAAAGCGTTTACAAAGGAAAAATTAGCGGACTTTAAAGTCCCGAAAATCATCGAATTCACAAACGAGCTTCCAAAAAGCGGGGCGGGAAAAATATTAAAACGTCACTTACGGGATCAACATTGGCACAATCAAACAAAAAAGGTTCATTAATGTAACCTCATAAGGAATAGGTGTAATAGGAAAACAGATCATTACTATCATATGAAACAAGGACTTCCTAATCAATTTTTTCAAAAATAACTGGTGCGAGTGCCAGTTATTTTCTTTTCTATGAAGCAATTATTTTATTAAAATAGAAAAATTTATAAATTCCGACGAAAATTGTTTTGTGAATTAACGAAAATGATAGTATAATATAAAAATATTAAATTTGCTGAATATTTGAATTATCAAAAGCATTGGAGGGTTTATTGTGGCCGAACTGCGAAGCAATATGATTAAGAAAGGATTTGACCGTGCACCTCATCGAAGTCTTTTACGGGCAACGGGTGTAAAAGAGGAAGATTTCGACAAACCGTTTATCGCTGTTGTCAACTCCTATGTTGACATTATTCCAGGTCATGTTCATTTACAAGAATTCGGAAAAATTGTGAAGGAAGCGATTCGTGAAGCTGGTGGTGTTCCATTTGAATTCAATACCATTGGAGTAGATGATGGCATTGCTATGGGACATATCGGAATGCGTTATTCCTTACCGAGTCGAGAAATTATTGCAGATTCCGTTGAAACCGTCGTATCCGCCCATTGGTTCGATGGGATGGTTTGTATCCCAAACTGTGATAAAATTACGCCGGGTATGATGATGGCTGCGATGCGCATTAATATCCCGACAGTATTTGTTAGTGGCGGACCTATGGCTGCTGGAAAAACGAGTGATGGACGTAAAATTTCTTTATCATCGGTATTTGAAGGAGTAGGTGCTTTCCAATCCGGAAAAATTGATGAAAAAGGATTACAAGAATTAGAACAATTTGGCTGCCCGACGTGTGGATCTTGTTCCGGAATGTTTACCGCAAACTCGATGAATTGCTTAGCAGAAGCACTTGGTTTAGCACTTCCTGGGAATGGAACCATTTTAGCCATTGCACCTGAACGAAAGGAATTTGTGAAAAAATCCGCAAAAAAATTAATGGGCTTAATTGAAAAAGACATTAAGCCACGTGATATTGTAACTGAAAAAGCTATCGACAATGCGTTTGCATTAGACATGGCGCTTGGTGGATCAACGAACACAGTACTTCATACGCTCGCCATCGCCAATGAAGCGGGGATTGATTATCCACTTGAGCGGATTAATGAAGTAGCAAATCGTGTACCACACTTATCGAAGCTAGCACCAGCTTCTGATGTCTTTATAGAAGATTTACATGAAGCAGGAGGCGTTTCAGCCGTCCTTAATGAATTAACGAAAAAAGAAGGTACTCTTCATTTAGATGTGCTAACGGTAACGGGTAAAACTCTTGGAGAAAATATTGCTGGCCATGACGTGAAAGACTACAATGTTATTCATCCCATTGACAAGCCTTTCTCTGAAAAAGGCGGACTTGCCGTCCTTTTTGGAAACCTTGCACCAGACGGGGCGATCATTAAAACAGGCGGTGTCCAAAATGGCATTACCCGCCATGAAGGACCTGCCATCGTTTATGAATCCCAAGATGAAGCAGTAAAAGGGATTGCTAGCGGTGAAGTAAAAGAAGGTCATGTCGTCATTATTCGCTATGAAGGTCCAAAAGGCGGACCTGGAATGCCGGAAATGCTTGCACCAACTTCCCAAATCGTCGGCATGGGGCTTGGACCAAAAGTTGCTCTTATCACAGACGGCCGTTTTTCTGGAGCATCCCGTGGATTATCGATCGGTCACGCATCCCCAGAAGCAGCAGAAGGAGGACCGCTAGCCTTTGTTCAAAACGGGGATCATATCGTGATTGACATTGAAAAACGCACGATGGACGTTCACGTTGATGAAGCAGAATGGGAAAAGCGTAAAGCAACTTGGAAAGGCTTCGAGCCAAAAGTAAAAACGGGCTATCTCGCTCGCTACTCAAAACTTGTTACATCTGCTAGCACTGGTGGAATAATGAAGATTTAGTTGAAAATCTCCTTCCAATTCATGTTGGAAGGAGATTTTTATATTGTTTTTGAATAGATAGTAAAAGGCAGGTTTCGGATCGAAAGCGAATGATTGGGAATTGAGCGATTGCTGCGATGCGAAAATTGTAGTGTAATCATGATGACTGGCACATAAACCTATGAAAAATGGTAAAATCTACGAGATTAAAGATAGAAAATATGTGTATAAAAGTAGACAATTTAGAGATTATTATGATACTGGCTTTCAATATTAATAGCTAAATTGGAAGCGAAAAAGCGATTACCATGGCCGAAATTATCATAACTCTCTTTGTTTTCATAAAATAACATATTTAAATGATCCAACGAACACTGTGTATATGTCTTTACTCTAGTTGAATCCTTTCTCGTTGTTTTGACTTAAAGGATTACATAATAAGAAAGAATCTTCCTCCAATGAAAATTGTCTGTTTTTGTAATCAAAGAAAAAATATTATTCGCTTTATTTTGGATGGTCATGTAATTGAATCTTCAAGAAAACAAAATCACTTCAAAAAATCCCATCGTACTAATACCTCTAAACGATCAAAAGAGTAGTAACATACCTTTTCCAAAAGCTATTCATGTATAAAAAACCCGGGAAACTCCCGGACTTCATTCAGTAATTCCATATTTCTTCATTTTATTATATAACGTCACCCTAGACACCCCCAAGAGCTTGGCAGCAGCAGATTTGTTTCCATATGTTTTTTGCAGGACATACTGAATTTTTTCCTTTTCTGACGGATGTGATACCATAAATTGTTCCTCTTTTTTCGGTGGTTGAACTTCTTTATTCGCTTGCTGTTGAAAGGATTGAGGAAGGTGACTAGGAGTAATCGTTTCTTCATCAGCTAAAATCATAATCCGTTCAATTGTATTTCTTAATTGGCGAATGTTTCCTTTCCATGGATCTTCCATAAATCGATACATGACTTCAGGGTCAATTGTCGGGATTGGTTTTTTATATTTTATCGAAAATTCATTTAAATATAATTGTACAAGCTCTGGAATGTCTTCCATTCGCTCTCTCAATGGAGGAATATGGATTGAAACGACATTTAATCGGTAATAAAGGTCTTGGCGAAACGTTCCTTCTGAAACCATTTTTTCTAAATCACGGTTGGTCGCGGCGATAATTCGCACATCAACTGGTATTGGTTTTGTCCCGCCAATTCGATAAAATTGTTTTTCTTGAAGAACGCGTAACAGCTTTACTTGTAAATCAAGTGGCATTTCGCCAATCTCATCTAAAAATAATGTCCCTCCTTTTGCCGCATCGATTTTTCCTTTTTTTCCTTCTTTTACAGCGCCGGTAAATGCACCTTTTTCATAGCCAAATAATTCGCTTTCAAACAAGGCGGCAGGAATGGCTCCGCAATTGATCGCAATAAAAGGTGCTTCTTTTCGTTCACTTGCTTGATGGATAGCTTGTGAAAATAATTCCTTCCCAACACCACTTTCTCCTGTTATTAATACAGAGGCATCTGTCATTGCCACTTTTTTCGCTAATTGGATGGCGCTCATTAGGGCAGGGCTTCTTCCTTTAATTTTTCGAAACGGATCAAGCTGGTCATCTTCTGTATCCATTTGACTTTCTAAATGCTGAATATAGGCTGTTGTCGATGATAATTCTTCGTTTAATTTGACGATATCACTAATATTGCGCTCAACTGAAATCCCTCCAACCATTTCATCTTTTAAATAAACCGGTTGTGTATTAATCAATACGTGGACATCTGATTGAGGTTGATTGTACTTTCGAACAACTGTTTTTCCTTCTTTTAATGTAGACATTAAGACGACCGATTCTTCTTTGAATAATTTGGTAATATGCTTTCCGATACTGTTTTCACGGCTGCATTCATAAAGCTCTTCAGCTTTTGGATTCCACGAAATAATCGTTCCATTTGCATCAACAATCGTTATGGCATCATCGACGGCTTTTAATAACGTTTCATAAAAGGAAGATAACATTTTCCAATGATGAAATAGTGCATCCGCTAATCTTTCATAAGGTACCCATCCAACAATCATATTGTTTTCATCTATTAGAGCAAAATCTTTTCCATCTACTAGTTGATCAAGATCCGCAAGAGTTGTTTGTCTTGGAACAACGATCATTTCGTCCATTTGAAGGGAGTCATTCCACGGATAAGATAGTGCTTTCAAGGAAATATTATCATTTAACACGGTCATCACCTTTACAATTTTATTTACATATTTGTAAAAATGTAAACTTTTATTTACACTTTTGTATATTTTCATTATACATATTTTCCGGAAAACTCTCCATATTTCTGCTTTTTATTTTTGGCACAAATATTGCATATTAAGAAAGTGAGGAAATTAACTCGTACTTTATAGGAGGGATTTTGATGATTCCATACAAACATGAACCATTTACTGATTTTTCAATTGAAGAAAACAAAAAAGCCTTTGAAGAAGGATTAAAAACCGTTGAATCATACTTAGGACAAGATTATCCACTTGTCATTGGTGGCGAACGTATTACAACAGACGAAAAAATCGTGTCTGTAAACCCTGCAAACAAAGAAGAAATCGTTGGTCGCGTATCGAAAGCAAATAAAGAACTTGCTGAAAAAGCGATGCAAGTAGCAGATGAAACATTTAAAACATGGAGTAAAGTAAAGCCTGAAGTGCGCGCAGACATTTTATTCCGTGCAGCTGCCATTGTTCGTCGTCGCAAGCATGAATTCTCTGCTTTACTCGTAAAAGAAGCAGGAAAACCATGGAAGGAAGCAGATGCAGATACAGCAGAAGCAATCGACTTTATGGAATATTACGCACGTCAAATGTTAGAAATTAAAGATGGCGTAAAAGTAAACAGCCGTCCTGGTGAGTATAACCGATATGGATACATTCCTTTAGGTGTAGGTGTTGTGATTCCACCATGGAACTTTGCGTTTGCAATCATGGCAGGTACAGCAGTAGCAGCAGTCGTTACAGGGAATACAGTATTATTAAAACCAGCTTCTGTAACTCCTGTTGTAGCAGCAAAATTCGTTGAAGTACTTGAAGAAGCAGGACTTCCAAAAGGTGTTGTTAACTATATTCCTGGAAGCGGAGCGGAAGTTGGAGATTATTTAGTCGATCATCCACGTACTCGCTTTATCTCCTTTACTGGTTCTCGTGAAGTGGGCGTACGTATTTACGAGCGTGCAGCGAAAGTACATGAAGGCCAAAAATGGTTAAAACGTGTAATTGCTGAAATGGGTGGTAAAGATACAATCGTTGTTGATAAAGAAGCGGATCTTGAATTAGCAGCACAATCGATTGTCGCATCTGCTTTCGGGTTCTCTGGTCAAAAATGTTCTGCATGTTCACGCGCTGTCGTATTAGAAGATGTGTATGATCAAGTATTAGATCGCGTTGTTGAACTAACAAAAGAACTAACAGTTGGTGATCCAACTTCTCAAGATACATTCATGGGTCCAGTTATTGACCAAAATGCATTTAACAAAATTATGGAATACGTTGAAATTGGTAAACAAGAAGGTAAGTTAATGATCGGGGGAGAAGGCGATAATTCAAAAGGCTTCTTCATCAAACCAACCGTTTTTGCAGATTTAGATCCAAACGCACGGATTATGCAAGAAGAAATTTTCGGGCCAGTCGTAGCGTTCTCAAAAGCAAAAGACTTCGATGAAGCAATCGAAATTGCGAACAACACAGACTATGGTTTAACAGGTGCCGTCATTTCTAACAACCGTGAGCATATTGAAAAAGCACGTGAAGACTTCCATGTTGGAAACCTTTACTTCAACCGCGGTTGTACAGGTGCGATTGTTGGTTACCAACCATTCGGTGGCTTCAATATGTCTGGTACGGATTCAAAAGCTGGTGGCCCTGACTACTTATTACTTCATATGCAAGCGAAAACAACTTCAGAAATGCTTTAATCAAAAGGATGGGGCAACGAATTGTTGCCCCTTTATAAAAATTGGAAAAACATCGGGGGGTTTTACATGTTAGAAGCAATTTCCAAAAACTTTTTTATGTCTTTATCTCAAAGCAAAATGTTAAACAAAGCTGCACGAAAATGGGGCTTAAAATTTGGCGCTTCTCAAGTAGTAGCAGGGGAAACGATTGAATCAGCCATTGAAGCTGTGAAAAAATTAAATCAAAAAGGACTTGTTGCGACACTGGACCATTTAGGTGAATTCGTTTACAGCCGTGAAGAAGCAGATGAAGCAACAGATTATTGTGTCAGAACATTGGAAGCGATTGCAAAATCTGGTGTAAAAAGCGGATTATCTGTAAAAATGACACAACTTGGACTAGATATTGATAAACAATATTGTTTAAACAATATGAGAAAGATATTAGATACAGCGAAAATGCACGACATTTTCGTTCGGATTGATATGGAAGATTATTCTCACTGCCAAGTAACGTTAGATATCTTAAACGAATTACGTCAAACATATGACAATGTTGGAACGGTTATTCAAGCGTATTTATTCCGTTCACATGATGATGTGAAAGATTTAAAAGGTGTTTCGTTACGTCTTGTAAAAGGTGCCTATAAAGAATCACCTGAAGTCGCTTACCAAGATAAAAAAGATGTAGACGAAAACTACATGAGAATCATTAAAGAACATTTACTAAGTGGTAGCTATACCGCTATTGCATCACATGATCATAATATCATTGCAGAAGTGAAAAAGTTTGTCAAAGAACAAAACATCCCAACTTCTCAATTTGAATTTCAAATGCTTTATGGATTCAGAACAGACATGCAGCAAAACCTTGTGAAAGAAGGATACAAAGTTCGGGTTTATATACCGTTCGGTGATGATTGGTTCGGTTATTTCATGCGCCGCTTAGCTGAAAGACCTCAAAACGTTGCCTTCGCATTCAGAGGCTTCTTCTCGAAATAGTTATGATCTTATCCTACAAGACCCCAATACGTCTTCACACTTCAAAAGAAGGTTAGATTGTCTAGCCTTCTTTTCCTTTTTCGATATTTTTTGATGTACTGTACATATTCTTACCCCAAATTATACAAATTATGGAATATAGATACAAGGAGGAATATGATGGGACACAACAATCGACTAGAATACCCTGAACCAATTTGGAAAGAAGATGTCACCCTCCCTACCTTTCCAACATTAGATGGGGATGTAAATGTTGATGTTACAATTATCGGGGCTGGAATTACAGGTGTTACAACCGCTTATTTATTAAGTCAAGAAGGGCTAAATGTCGCCTTACTGGATGCTGGAACTGTTTTAAATGGCACAACGAGTCACACCACCGCTAAAGTAACGATTCAACATGGATTAATTTACGATGAACTAATTCAACATGTCGGATTAGAAAAAACGAAAGAATATGTAAAAGCAAATGAGCATGCAATGAAGTGGATGGAACAATGGATTTCTGAAAAGCAAGTTGATTGCGGGTGGACGAACGAGGATGCTTTCGTCTACACAAATGAGCATGCAAAACTTGATGCTTTAAAAAAAGAATTAAAGGCTTATGAGAAGCTGCAAATCAACGGGGGATTCTTAACAACGATGCCTCTACAAATCGATCATCTCGGTGCACTTGTCATACGAAATCAAGGACAATTTCATCCATTAAAGTATTTGCTTGCGATGATTCACGAATTAAGACAAAGCGGAGCGCATATTAACGAAAATACAGTGGCAGTAAACATCGAAGAGGGCCAGAAGGTAAAAGTCAAAACGAAAGACAATCAAACAATTGTATCTGACCATGTTGTCATTGCATCGCATTTTCCGATGTATTGGAAAGGGTTATATTTTGCACGAATGTATGCAGAACGAGCTTATGTCGTTGCAGCGAAAATGAAAGAGCCGTATCCAGGTGGGATGTATATTAGTGCCGAAGAACCGAAACGTTCGCTCAGGAAAACTACTTATAATGGCGAGGAAGTTGTGTTAATTACAGGTGAAAACCATAAGACAGGTCAAGGTATCGATACGATGCAGCATTATCATAACCTTGAAGCATTTGCTGAAAAAACGTTTCAAATAGAAAACTATGTGACAAGATGGTCAACGCAAGATTTAATCACAACAGATAAACTCCCTTACATTGGGCGGGCAACGAAAAACTTAAAAAACATTTATGTTGCTACCGGGTTCCATAAATGGGGGATGACAAACGGAACAGCCGCTGCTCATCTAATAAAAGATCTTATTTTACAAAAAGAAAATCCTTATGCTGAAGTCGTCACACCAACAAGGTTCCATTCAGACCCAGATTTCAAACAACTCTTTATTCAAAATTTCGATGTAGCTAAGTATTTTGTGACAGGGAAAATGTCTTTACCAACAAAGAAAACTTCTGATTTACAAAAAGATGAAGGAGCGGTTGTTCAATTAGGCGGAGAACGAAAAGGGGCCTATAAATGTCCAAAAGGAGAGATTCACATTGTCGATACAACATGTACTCATCTAGGATGTGAACTAGCATGGAACTCTGGTGACCGTACGTGGGATTGCCCTTGTCACGGTTCACGCTTTTCCTACAAAGGACAAGTCGTCGAAGGCCCAGCGGAAAGACCTCTTCATTATGAACATTTTACAGGAGAGTAAGTTCAAATAAGTATCGGATTAAAAGAAGTAGTTTCAATAACGAAAACTACTTCTTTTTTCTTTATTCCCAATGCTTCCGAATATATTCATCCCGGCCGGATTCAATCCGCTCTTGTTTATATTTATCAGGGTTTTTCTTATGAAAATCTTGGTGATAATCTTCAGCAAGGTAGAAGGGGGCTGCTGGTAAAATTTTTGTGACAATTGGTTTCGTAAATTTCCCGCTATTTTCGAGCTTCTCTTTTGATTGCACAGCTTTTTCTTTTTGCTGGTCATTATGATAAAAAATGGCGGTGCGGTATTGTTCACCACGGTCTTGGAATTGTCCGCCTACATCTGTTGGGTCAATTTGCTGCCAATAGATTTCTAAAATATTTTCATATGGGAATATGTCTGGATCAAACGTAATTTGAACCGCTTCATAATGTCCTGACTTTCCAGATTTCACTTGTTCATATGTAGGATTTTCAATATGCCCACCTGTGTATCCTGATACGACCTTATGTATTCCATCCCATTGGTCAAACGGCTTTACCATACACCAAAAACAACCACCTGCAAAGGTTGCCTTCTCTAATTGTTTTGTCATCGTAACACCTCTTTTTTGACGTTTATTTTTCAAATTTTAGCATTCCTCAAAACTTTCAGCAAAGAAAATGCTCGTCACCCTAAACGAATAAAGAAAAACATGGTAATATATATGTTAACTGTGTATTTATCGAAGTTAACAAAAGGTGAGGGATGTTTATGACGACAAAGCAAGAGATTGAAGTGAATGTACCTTTTTATTCTAAAGAGTTTATTGAAAATCCATATCCATTTTATGAACGAATACAAAGAGAAAACCCTATTCAATGGGTATCTACAATCCGTGAGAAAGGGTGGTTCATTACTGGATATCATGAAGCAAAATTAGTACTAACAAATCCACAATTTCAAGTTCGAACACCACTTCCTCGGCATACATATGAATATAAACATATGAAACAAGTACAAAAGAATATGATGCTCTATCAAAATGAAGAAAATCATAAAAGAATTAGACGATTGTTTCAAAAGCCATTTGCCCAGCAAATGGTTGAGAATTTACGACCATTAATTTCAAAAACGATTGATAGTTTATTAGAACAAGTAAAGGATCAAAAAGAATTTGATGTTATGCAAGATTTTTCTTATCCATTACCGAGTTTCATTATTGCTGAGATGCTTGGAATTCCAAACGATGACCGTGAAAAAATAAAAAATTGGACGAATGAGTTACTTTCTGTCATTGATTTAACACGGACTAAAAAGACGCTTTACAAAGGAAATGAGCGAGCCAATGAGCTTATCCATTATTTCCAACAACTTTTACAAGAACGAAAAGGAAAGCCGAAACATGATTTAATTAGCAAATGTGCTGCTAGTACTGATTTGACAGAAGACGAAATGATTTCTCAACTTATTTTATTAATGGTTGCTGGTCATGAAACGACCGTTAATTTAATTGCGAACTCAATCCTTAATCTTATTAAATATGAAGAAGAGCGATACAAATTAATGAGAAATCCAGAACTCATTTCATCAGCCATCGAAGAGTGTTTACGTTTTGAAAGCCCGACACAAATTACGGCGCGTTATGCAACAGAGGACATGACAATTGGAGAGGAAACGGTTCGCCGAGGATACCAAGTTTATGTTGCCTTAGGTGCGGCAAATCGAGACCCGAACATATTTAAAGAGCCGCATCGTTTTCAAATCGATCGACATCCGAATCCTCATTTATCGTTTGGTTCTGGCATTCACTTTTGTCTCGGTTCCCAATTAGCACGATTGGAAGCGCAAATGGCGATTCAACGCTTTTTTGAATTTTTTCCGAATCCCGTCATTCATGAATCAACGCTCTCATGGAGAAGACTCATCGGTTTTCGTGCCTTGCAATCTTTAAGAGTAGGAGTATAATAGGCACACATCTATCGTGGAATAAGGTGTGATGAAATGAAAAAATGGTTTATGGCCGGATTGTTATCAACTTTGTTTATTGTCGTTATTGGGGTTGTTTTTCAACAAGTTCAATACATTTTTTATATAACTTCCATTTTCTGAGTCGTCTCGCTCTTTCTATCAGGACTTTTTCTAAGTGCTTTCGTAAGTGGAGATCAAATGCGTGCCAACTTTTCAACTGAAATAAAGAAAATGAGAACTGAAAGGACCTTTCATGCCTATCGTTTTGCACTCTTTAGTCTTCCTCATATTGGGGTATCTATCCTTTCTTATATGTTATTATTTTAAATTTGGAAGCAACTGTACTTTTATTCAGTTGCTTTTTTTGATATGATCATGTGCGAGTGGTAATGATAAGTAAGCATTACCTTATGGTTTAGAAAGATCGTGATCGTGGAGGGGTATATGGAACAGATTAATCAAAAGAAACGACGACCATTTCAAGGAATGATCGCGTTTAGTCTACTTATGAGTACAGCCGTTTTTCCAATCCTCTTATACTTGCTGTACGGACTACAACTAATGGGAAGTGTGAAGGGATATTGGCCGTTCATCTTATTTTATACGACGTTTACGACTGGAGTGTTCATTTGGATTCCTATTGTTAGTAAAGTGGGAATTTATCGCTCTTTACAATGGTCCGTTGCGATGACGATTATATCGATGATCAGTACGGTTCTTTTTCAACAGTCATCAATATGGTTAGAAGTTAGCGCATTGATTACTGGATTTTCAGTGAGCGCTACGATTCCTATGACTACAACGTTATTATATCGCCATGTTGAAAGAGGAGGGGATGTGTTCACTCCAACTCACATAGCGATCGTGATTGGGAGCTTATTTTTATTGTTAAATCTCTTGCTTTTCTCCATCCAATCAGTAGGCTTATCAGTGCTATTTATATTGTATGGAGCTTCGTTGATCGTCACACTTCTCATAATAAGAAGGATGGATCCTATTGAGAAAGTAAAAGAAACACCCATTGTTCCGATAGGTGCTGCAGTTGGGCGGTTTCTGCTTATTTCATTATTAGTCATAGCGGTCCGTGTAAGTCGTATGATCCAAAATGAACAAATGATCTTTTTGTTTCTAATTGTATCGTTAGTCATTACCGTTTACATGATTATGACGGTATTAAAAGAAAAATTTATTCATTCGCTATCTTCATCATTACCTAAGCGACTTCAAGCTGAATCTTTTTTACTTGGATTAGGAAATGGTTATTTACTTTTGATCGGGATGTTTTATAGTTTGTCGTTTTACAATATATTAATTAGTATTTATATAGTGCTTGTGCCTTATTTAGCAGGTCTTGTTTTATGGACGCTCGTGAATGACAAACTGATTAAAAACATGAATCCGTTAAATGTTTTTATCATTAGTACATTCTTTATCGTGTTTGGGTTTATTTCACCTGTCTTGATTTCAATTGGAATTTTGCTTGGCAGCTACGTTTACAATATGGTGTCTACACAAAATAATATGAAAGTCTATAAACATGATTTACCACAACGAGAACTATCCATACTCATTCATATGACTTATAGGAAGATTGGGAACATCCTATTACAATTTTTTGTTTTTGTTGTCATTATATTTGTAGGGGTCTATTATAACGTCGATTGGTACAACCTTTTCCAATTGATTATCGGAAATAATAAAGTCGACATTCCAGGTATTTCGGGTTCTTTATTAATGGTCATTTTGTCATTTTGCTGTTGGTCAGCAATGGTGGGATTGGTTATTTGGATCAATAAATTGTCTAAACAAAAAGCTGTTTAAAATTTACATCCAGAGAAGAAAGCATCCTTTATCCCACTCTTAACGGGCAGTAAGACCCCACCTCAAGATTCTGTAGTAATGCAAAGAAGGTAGGTGGGGGGACAACTGCCCGTATAGGTCCGAACATAAAGAACACAGACTAAGAGCGCCACGTCCTGTGGCAACGTTTGTGAAACCCACATCCTGTGGGCCACAAGGGCCTTTAGGTCATCCCGTAGGGACTAACATTCAGTGGGGGTGAAAAACCCCCCACTGAATGAAGTTTCACTTTATAAACATTTTACGATAATTAGAAATGATGTATGAGGTTGAAACATTTTCGTGATGTCTCAACCTCTTTTTTGTATGAGATCTTAACTTTCGAAAATAATCAAGTATTTTTCAGCAAGTAAAATAATTAGGAGAATATAAAATGAAAAAAGGACATTCATCAAATTATGAAGAAATAAAAAAGATAAAAGGAAGGGATTTTTTTATGATGGATGACCATTTTAGAAAAAAGGTATTAAAACGAATACCAAAGGTTTTAGAAGAAAAATCATTTCAACATTTTGCTATTTTCGTGCCCCTTATAAAAAGAAACCATGAAATCCATATTTTGTTTGAAGTGCGTGCTCATCATATGCGACGTCAACCTGGTGACGTTTGTTTTCCTGGTGGAAAAGTAGACAGAGAAGATTCATCCGTCAAAGCGGCTGCTATTCGAGAAACGAGAGAAGAACTAAATGTCACAAATGAAGTAATTAAAGACGTTTTTCCATTAGATTATATCGTATCTCCTTTTAAAACAATGTTTCATTTATTTGCCGGAACTTTAACGACTTCTTTTGAAACCATTCACCCAAATCAAGATGAAGTAGCCGAAATCTTTACTGTACCGTTTTCATTCTTCCAACAGACAAATCCGAAAACTTATCAAGTCGAATTTATCCCAAAGCCTGCCGATGATTTTCCTTTTGACTTAATCCCAGGTGGTGAAAACTACCCTTGGCAAGTTCGCGGGTTTGATGAATTATTTTATGAATACGAAGGGCGAGTCATTTGGGGACTAACAGCCAAAATCGTTCATCACCTTACAGAAGTTTTAGAGGAACCATGATGTGTCAAGATTTCTTTAAAAAGGAAAGGAAACGAATCGAATAGTAAATGAGTGATAGATTGTCTATTATCCATCACTCTAATCTTACTTTCCTACTAGAGAGGAGGTTGATTTTTCTTTCTGACTCGTTGTCACCACATTAACTTTCGGAATTTTCAACTAATTTATATACTGTTTATTTATTAGCCGTTTGATTTTGATCATTCACGTCTGGATCAATGCCGCTTGAAATATTAAAACCATTATTCACAATATGGAAATCACCTGTATTGCCGCTTCCAGAACCAGAAACCGACTTCGACTCCGTTTTCGGAGAGAGATAAAATGAGTCTCCAAAGTTTACGATACCACCAGATACTGAATTAATTTTAATTGGGCCTACAATTGCTGGCATGATACCATCCCTTAATTCACTTTATTAATAGTTTATACGAATAAATCATGTTCGTTCTATTGAAATCCCCCATTTTATTGACCATATTTCGCCATAAAGTCCTTATTACCTTCATTAATTGGAATATCGACGATTTTAATCATTCCCTTCAGTCAAACCATGAATAATCCATCATTCTTTTTGAAATGATAGGAAAGAAATCTAAAACATAGGGAAGGGTTTCCAATATGAAGTTAACAAAAATTCAGTTACCACTTCAGACATTAAGTCTAATTGTCGGCTTTATGGTATGGGTCGCGATTTCTTCGTTAATGCCTTTTATAAGAGAAGATATCACCCTTTCATCAGCACAAATATCATGGGTGACGGCTATTCCAGTCATTCTTGGTTCTGTCCTTCGCGTACCGATTGGCTATTGGACGAATCGGTTTGGGGCAAGGTGGCTATTTCTCATTAACCTATTATTTTTAATGTTGCCCGTCTACTATTTAAGTCTGGCAAATTCTTTTGTTGACTTATTCATTGCTGGGCTATTTTTAGGTGTTGGGGGTGCTATCTTTTCCGTTGGTGTTACTTCCTTACCAAAGTATTACGCAAAAGAGCGACATGGGTTTGTTAATGGTTTATATGGAGTCGGAAATATCGGCACAGCGATTACTTCATTTGGGGCACCCATCATAGCGAATCAATTTGGTTGGAAAGTGACGGTGCAACTGCTACTTTTCCCCCTCCTTGTATTTGCTGTACTAAATTACTTCTTTGGCGACCGAGCCGAACCAAAAGTGAAGACATCTTTAAAGAAACAGATTATAAGTGTTTATCGGGATGAAAAGTTATGGTTTCTTAGTTTGTTCTATTTTATAACGTTTGGTTCGTTTGTTGCCTTTACAGTGTACCTGCCTAATTTTCTCGTTACACAATTTAATTTGAGCGAAGTGGATGCAGGTTTACGTACAGCAGGTTTTATCGCCATTTGTACATTCATTCGCCCCCTCGGTGGTTGGTTGGCGGACAAATTTAATCCATTTAAAGTTCTTATGATCGTCTTCACAGGATTAACATTTTCTGGGGTATTACTCTCTTTTTCACCAACAATAACATTGTATACGGTCGGAACGTTAGCCGTAGCGGTTTGTTCAGGGATTGGAAATGGAACCGTTTTTAAACTCGTACCTCTTTATTTTTCAAAGCAAGGGGGGATTGTTAACGGAATCGTTGCCGCGATGGGAGGGATTGGCGGATTTTTCCCACCGCTTATTTTAACAGCTGTCCATAATTTGACTGGACAATTTTCAATCGGTTTTATGGCATTATCAGAGTTTGCGCTTGCCAGTCTCATTATTGTGTTATGGATGTTTTATTCAGACAAATTAAGACTCGCAGACAACATTGTTGAAAGCACGGGTCAAGGCGTCATGGTTACCGATACGAATGGTGTGATCAAAAAAGTCAATCCAGCATTTAGTACGGTCACGGGATATAAAGAGGAAGAAGCAATCGGGAAAACCCCTAGATTACTGAGATCTGGACGACATAGCCAAAGTTTTTACAAAGCGATGTGGGAAGAGCTTGAGAAAAGCGGATATTGGCAAGGCGAGATTTGGAATAAGCGTAAGAATGGGGAAGAATATCGCGAATGGTTAACGATTAGTACGGTTGAAAACGATGCTGGTGAAGTGATGTATTATGTGGCCATTTTTAGCGATCTATCAAAAGAAGTAAATAAGCCATAAACAGAATGAATCTAACTAAAAAGCACTTTTCTATTTTTTTTCATAGAAGTAAGGAAAACAATTAGAAAGGACGTTTAAGAATGAAGAAAAAAATAGCTCCATTACTTAAAAAGTTAACTTTTTTTGGAAGAACGGAAGATTTAAACAATCACAGTACGTTATCACGTGCAGATCGTGAATCCGAAAAATACTACAGAAATAGATGGCAGCATGATAAAGTAGTCAGAACAACTCATGGTGTTAACTGTACTGGTTCATGTAGCTGGAAAGTGCATGTGAAAGATGGAATTATTACATGGGAAACGCAACAGACGGACTATCCAACAACAGGGCCAAACATGCCAGAATACGAACCGAGAGGATGTCCTAGAGGGGCTAGTTTTTCATGGTATACATATAGCCCTTTACGTGTTCGTTATCCATATGTAAGAAGCGCGTTATTAAAGGTTTGGAAAGAAGCTTTACAACAAACAAACGACCCGGTAGAAGCATGGAAAGTCATATCAGAAAATTCAGATATGCAGAAAGTATACAAATCTGCGCGCGGAAAAGGCGGGTTTGTACGAGTAAACTGGGACGAAGTAACAACAATGATTGCATCCCAATTAATCCATACGATTAAACAATATGGACCTGATCGAATTATCGGATTTTCGCCAATCCCAGCTATGTCTATGGTTAGTTATGCTGGAGGAGGAAGATTTTTAAATTTAATTGGAGCACCATTACTGAGCTTTTATGATTGGTATGCCGATCTTCCGCCAGCATCACCGCAAATATGGGGTGAACAAACAGACGTACCGGAAAGCTCTGATTGGTATAACTCGAGTTATTTAATCGTCTGGGGATCTAATTTACCACAAACACGTACACCAGATGCCCATTTTTACGTAGAAGCACGGTATAACGGGACGAAAGTCGTTTCGGTTAGTCCGGACTATGCGGAGTTTGTCAAGTTTGCCGATAATTGGCTGAACGTTCATCCCGGGATGGATGCTGCACTTGCGATGGGCATGACACATGTCATTCTTAAAGAATTTTATGTGGATCAACAAACTCCCTATTTTGAAGATTACGTAAAAAAATATACGGATTTACCCTTTTTAGTTACATTGAAAAAGCAAGGGAATAGTTATAAAACGAATCGATTTTTACGGGCAAGTGACCTTGGCATGAAGGTAAATAAAGCAGAATGGAAAACGATTCTTTTTGATCAAAAATCGAATCAATATGCTGCTCCTAATGGTACGATTGGCCATCGTTGGTCAGAGGGGGGAGAGTGGAATTTACACTTAAAGGATACGGAAAATCAACTCGGGGATATTGAACCGGCACTTTCTCTTCTCGGAATAGAAGATCATACCGTATTAGTCCAGTTTCCATACTTCGGCCAGGAACAAAGGCAAATTATTGAACGGGGCGTACCTGTTAAGGAAATGAATCAAAATGGTGAAACCCTTTATGTAACAACGGTATTCGATTTAATGCTAGCTCAAGCGGGTGTTGATCGCGGGCTACCTGGGGACTATCCGAAAGATTATGATGATCCAAAACCATACACACCTGCATGGCAAGAAGAAATGACGGGTGTTGACCGCAAACTTGTCGCCCAAATTGCCCGAGAGTTTGCCCAAAACGCCGTTGATAGTAAAGGGCGTTCGATGATTATTATGGGTTCAGGTATTAATCATTGGTATCATTCAGACACCATTTATCGAGCGATTTTAAACCTCGTATTATTAACAGGTTCACAAGGTGTAAACGGTGGGGGATGGGCACATTACGTGGGCCAAGAAAAAGTGCGCCCACTTGAAGGATGGCAAACGGTCGCAATGGCCCGTGATTGGGGAGGACCACCACGTTTACAAAATGGTACATCGTTCTTTTATTTTGTGACAGAACAATGGAGATATGAGGATCAGCATACTTCTGATTTAATTTCTCCTTTAGTTGATGAGCCAATGTATAAACATCTAGGCGATTACAATGTACTTGCTGCAAGGTTAGGTTGGCTCCCTTCTTATCCGCAATTTAATAAGAACTCGATTTCATTATATGAAGAATCAAAAGCGACAAATAATGAAGAAGTGATCAAGTATGTTGTCGATCAAGTAAAAAATGGTCAAATAAAGTTTGCCATAGAAGAGCCTAGTAACCCTGTGAATTTTCCTAAAACGTTGTTTGTATGGCGGGCCAATTTACTAGGAAGCTCTGCAAAAGGTCATGAATATTTTCTTAAACATTTACTCGGTACCCATTCAGGGATTTTAGGTGAGCCAGAACCATCTTTAAATACAGAAGAAGTCGATTCAAAAGCCGAAGTACAAGATGGAAAACTCGATTTATTAATTAATATGGATTTTAGGATGTCAGGAACTGGCTTATACGCAGATATCGTTTTACCAGCAGCAACATGGTATGAAAAATATGATATTAGTTCGACGGATATGCATCCATTTATTCATCCTTTTAACCCAGCAATCACACCACCGTGGGAAAGTAAATCGGACTGGGACACATTTAAAAAATTAGCTGAAAAATTCCAAACGCTTGCTGAGAAGCACCTACCAGACCCGGTAAAGGATATTGTCGCTACACCACTTCTACATGATACACCTGATGAAGTATCGCAATCGTTAGGATTTATTCCGGATTGGAAAAAGAACGGAATGGAACCGATTCCTGGAGAGAATTTCCCGCATATTCATATTGTCGAAAGAGAGTACACAAAAGTATACGACAAATTTATCGCACTTGGACCAAATGCTCGCGGGAAAATCGGAGCAAAAGGGCTATCTTGGAATGCTGAAGAGGAATATAACAAATTAAAAGATATCGTCGGTACAGCGAAAAAGACAAAAGAGTATCAAGACTGTCCGGATATCTCGGTAGATCGAAATGTAGCGGAAGCCATTTTAACCTTATCCAGTACAACAAATGGTTCTTTAGCAATGAAAGCTTGGGATGCATTGGAAAAGAAAACAGGTCAACAATTAAAGGATTTAGTGATTGAACGAGCGGAAGAGCATATTT
Source organism: Bacillus sp. FJAT-47783 (assembly GCF_022808615.1). Lineage (GTDB taxonomy): Bacteria > Bacillota > Bacilli > Bacillales > Aeribacillaceae > Bacillus_BZ. Next base: position 7,021 of record NZ_JAKZKS010000021.1, on the reverse strand, counting down.
CCTTTGATGAGATTACTGCTCAACCTAAAAAAGTTCTATCCTCTCCAGTATTTAGTGGATCAGAAACGGGAAATCGCCGTTACTCACCATTTACGACAAATATTGAGCGGCTTATACCGTTTCGGACGTTAACAGGTCGACAGCATTTTTTCTTAGATCATGAATTAATGTTAGAGTTTGGCGAAGATTTACCAACTTTTAAAGCACCTTTAAAGAAGGCGGCTTTTTATAACAAGGACAATCAACCAGCATCGACAACAAATGAAATAAAACTACGCTATTTAACCCCCCATTTTAAATGGTCTTACCATAGTACATATGGAGACACATTACCGATGCTTACGTTGTTTAGAGGTGGGCCACACGTATGGTTAAACAATGAAGATGCTCTGGCGGTGGGGATTCAAGATAATGACTGGCTTGAAATGTACAACCGAAATGGAGTCGTAGTGGCTCGGGCGGTTGTAAGTCATCGATTACCGAGAGGGGTCGCTTTTATGTACCATGTTCAAGACCGGACAATTAATGTTCCAGGTTCCAAGATTACAAAAGACCGGGGAGGTACGTTTAATAGTCCAACAAAAATTCACATAAAGCCGACACAAATGATTGGTGGATACGCTCAGCTTAGCTATGGATTTAATTACTATGGTCCAACGGGAAACCAACGAGATGAACAAGTCATCATTCGCAAATTAGACCGAAATGAGGTGGATTGGCTTGAAGATTAAAGCACAGTTTGGAATGGTTATGAACCTTGATAAATGTATCGGTTGTCATACATGCAGTGTTACATGTAACAACACATGGACGAATCGTTCAGGTGCAGAGTATATGTGGTGGAACAATGTTGAAACAAAGCCTGGCGTCGGTTATCCGAAAGAATGGGAAAATCAAGATACCCATAAAGGAGGATGGGAAGTTAAAAATGGAAAATTAGAGTTAAAAGCTGGAGGACGTGCGAAAAAGTTACTCAATATTTTTTACAATCCGGATTTAACGAAAATCGATGATTTTTATGAACCATGGACCTATGATTATGAAACCTTAATTAAAAGTCCAGAGAAAAAACATCAACCTGTCGCCCGGCCAAAATCTCAACTGACGGGAGAGTATATGGATTTACAGTGGGGGCCGAACTGGGAAGATGATTTAGCAGGTGTTTATAACACCGGGAAAAAAGATCCAAACATGAATCAGGTCGATGAAAAAGTTATTTCTGAGTATGAACAGGCGTTTATGATGTATTTACCGCGAATTTGTGAGCATTGCATTAACCCATCGTGCCTTTCTTCTTGTCCATCTGGAGCGATCTATAAACGAGATGAGGATGGGATCGTATTAGTTGATCAAGATTCATGCCGAAGCTGGCGTTTTTGTATGTCAGGTTGTCCGTATAAAAAAGTATATTTCAACTGGAAGACGAATAAAGCAGAAAAATGTACGTTTTGTTTTCCGCGAATTGAAAATGGTCAGCCAACGGTCTGTTCTGAAACATGCGTAGGGCGTCTGCGCTATATCGGCATTGTTTTGTATGATGCGGACAAAGTGCAAGAGGCGGCCTCCGCTAGTGACCCAAAAGATTTATATGAATCACATCTCGGCATTATTTTAGATCCAAATGATCCGGAGATTATTCAACAAGCAAAAAAAGATGGCATACCAGAAGATTGGATCGAAGCGGCACAACAATCACCGGTCTACAAGCTTGCCGTAGAGCATAAGGTGGCCTTACCTTTGCACCCTGAGTACCGAACATTACCAATGGTATGGTATATTCCACCTTTAAGTCCGATAACGAATACGTTTGCTGGACAAATTGATACATTAGACCCGAATGTGATTTTCCCAACGATTAAGCAATTTAGAATCCCAATCCAATACCTCGCGAATTTAATGACAGCTGGCGATACAAAAGTGATTGAACGAGTATTAAAGAAAATGGTAACAATGAGGAGCTATATGAGAAGTGTGAATCTAAATAAACCGTTTGATAAAACCATTTTAAAAGAAGCGGGTTTAACGGAAGAATCGGTTGTCGATTTGTATGAATTATCAGCAATCGCAAAATATAACGATCGATACGTCATACCAAAATCCCACCGCGAAGAAGCAGGGAATATGTATGCTGGCCAAGGATCAGCAGGGTACGATTTTATGGAAGGGTGTTCAGGGTGTAGTTTAGGTACTGAAAAGTATGATGATTTATATGCGTTCACTGAAGAATATTGGAGTGATCTAAATGGAAAAGCTATGGACGGAAGAATCTAGACTCGTTTTCAAACTTTGTTCGTTATTTTTAAGATATCCCGATAAAGAATGGACAGAATCAGATGAAGTGAATCAACTCATTCAATCCATCGAAAACAAGGGGATCAATCATTGTTTTCGCCAGTTCAATAAATATGTGAAAGAAACGCCATATAAAGAACTAAGTGAAAACTACGTGAGATGGTTTGACTTTAGTGAGCAAAACACCCTTTACTTAACCCATGGATTGTTTGGCGAGAACAGAGAACGAGGATTAGCTTTTGTCAAATTAAAAATGGAGTTTGCAAAAGCAGGCTTTTATATCAAAAATGATGAACTGCCAGACTATTTACCGCTCATCTTAGAGTTTGCATCCGTTGCGGATGAACACTTTGTGCAAAAAGTGTTTTTCATTAATAAAAAAGCAATCGATCAATTACTATCAAATTTAGAAAAACAAGACAATCCTTATGGTTTTATATTAAAAGCTTGTGTCATCGCAATGTCAGCCTATTTGTCTGCTCGTGAAAATGACCTGAATCATCATGCGGGTTAAGCCAATTCGGAGGGATCGTAATCATGACAGAATTTGATTATTTCTTATGGGTGATTATCCCCTATATATCGTTAACCACCTTTGTTATCGGGCATATCCATCGCTATAATACGGATCAATTTGGCTGGTCTGCCCAGTCAAGTGAATTTATCGAAAAAGATCCGTTATTAAAGTGGGGAAGCATTCTTTTTCATTATGGTGTCATTTTTGTATTTTTCGGACATGTAGCGGGAGTCCTTATTCCTAAAGGGTTTTATGATGTGATCGGAATAACGGAGCACATGTATCATTTTGGCGCTATATGGTTCGGTGGAGCTGCAGGAGTCATGATGGTGATCGGAGGTGCCTTGTTAACAATTCGCCGACTAAACAGTAAAAGGGTAAAAAGAAACAGTTCAAGAAAAGATCTTTATGTGTTGCTTTTAATTGGTGTCGTTACGGTGATTGGATTCTCAAACACGGTCGGCTATACGGCTTCAGGTGGAGAATTTGATTACCGAGCAACAATCGGTCCTTGGTTTAGGGGGATATTGAGTTTTCAGCCTTCTCCGGAGTTAGTCATGAATGCACCAATTGGATTTCAGCTTCACATTTTAGCGGCTTTTGCCTTATTTGCCGTTTGGCCTTACACGAGACTCGTTCATGTCTGGAGTCTACCATTAGAATATTTATCAAGAAAATATATTGTTTATCGAAAAATGAATCCAAAGAAAGCCGTAAAATCTATCGATGAACAAAATCGCTAATGCGACTTTGTTCAGAGGTCAGAATTTATCGAAATCAGTGAAATAGCCGATTTCCTGCCCATATAAAAAGAAAGTATGCTTAACCATTAAAAGAACCACTTTGGAATATTCCAAAGTGGTTCAAGATCGAATACATGACACGGTTTGTCATGAATGTTCATCGAATAAGTATTTTTCTTCTTCACGATTATGAATTTGAACAAGAACAGAAAATGCTTTAAAACGATCAATGACGTCATCATTCACACCATTTTCCTGCAACAACCGTTTAATATCTTTGACAAGTATCCGAAGTATATCATGATCACGAATAAGGTTCGTAATGGTAGTCGTTAATTCTGGATCTTCTTCCATTTTTCTTTTGTATAGACCTTCTTCTTCTGTTTCAGCATGGGCAAGTGTACGCGTTTCCCAATGTTCTATGAGAACCTTTGCGGCAATTAAAGAATGTTTTTCATGCCTCTCTTTATAAACTTTTTCTAATACTTCCATTAATTCTTTTCCTTCCGTTACAGCTCCATCATGGATGGATCTGTGCGCATCCAATTTGTGTAAAGATGGTCCTAGCATAGCTTATTTAAAGCCTCCTTGTTTATTACTCTTCAAGATTAATATTCAGTATTAACACACCTGTCAAAGCTAAACCGATGTAATTATTAATTGAAAATTCCGAATTCAATCACCCCTAATCCTATTATATCAAGATTGTCGGTTGTAAATATTGATTATTCTCACGGATTCTGGAAGAAAAATGTGAGGAGGTAAAGGGATTTGAAAAGAAGCGTAGTAACAAAAAAAGAACTGTTAGACAAAGTCTCATCTGTTTGGTCCCTGTAGGTTTATCCGTTTTTAGTCATGTATGCATCTGCCTATACGCAAATAACAGAAGATGAATACCATATAAACGATTAAAGGAGTGAAGGAGAGGAAAAGATGTCTGAAAATAAAAAAGAAAAAGTAATTCATGTCGATAAGCTCATCATCCATGCCAAGGATGTTGAAATTATCAATGAACAAAAAGAAAATGTGTTTCCTAAGAGAGATCCATGGGGGTTCTTTTGGGGGAGATCAAGAGATGAGGTAATGGATCAAGCAGGTTCTCAAGAAGAGCAAGAAGTAAATGAAGACCAATAGTACGACTATCAAATAGATGATGGCGGTTTCATCATTTACGAGAAAAAAGACTTTTACCCCAGTCCAATTCATCTATCATTCATAAAATAGTATGAATGAAGATGAAGGGAGGGGGAATGATGTCTGCAAATTATTATTATTTAGCTCAAAAGTACAGGGGGCAAGCCGTACAAATTAGAGATAGAAAAGGAAGAGTTTATCGGGGAAGAATCAAATACGCAACTCCACATGGCGTATACCTTCAAGCACTAAATGAACCAAGGGGATTTTTTATTCCATTTATCGCTATTGTTTCGCTCATTCTGTTATCAGCCATCTTTTTCCTTTAGGCTAATAACAAACATAAACACAGAAGTACTCCAATTAAGAAAATACTTCTGTGTTTTCTTAATAAGATACTCATTCAAATAATGATATCCGGGTCAGCCGTGTGTAATGATTTGATCCGTATATATTGATTTTATGCCATTGTATGTATGTAAAAAGGTAGTGCCTTCACACTACCAACTCATTTACCAGAAAAACGCGAATGGAATGACAGCAATGGCTACAATCGCAGCAATAGCAACTGCGGCGGCTACACCGAACCCAAATCCAAATGGGCGACCAAAAAAGCCTCCTCCATACCTAGGATAACCAAACCCTCTTGGTCCCCTTGGGCCAGATGGTTGAACAGGTCGTATATATACATGAGATGGTGAAACTCGATCTATTATTCCTCTATGTGTCTTACCAAATCTATCTCGTATTTCAACAGGTCTCCCTCGATATTTGCAGCATAAATGATAATAACCTCCGGACATTTTCACTCCTCCTCTAGTCAAGATCATGTCATACAAAGCTCTTCTTAACATAGAGTATGCTTCGGGAAGAATTTTGAACTGGACAAATGTTCAGAATTAGTTCAGCAAAAACAAATGTACACCCTATCAGAATTTTTTAAAGGGTAATGTTTTAGGATGATACGCGAGAATCCTCCCTATTTTATTGGGGAGATGAATCACGCTTTTTATTTTTAATAAGACTATATACATATTTGAAAAGACTTTAATAATAGGATTAATGATATGAAATTGGTATACTATATGTATGAAGAAGAAAAAAGAAACTATCAAACATGCTAGCAAACATGCTAGAACATGTGTTTATAACGTTAATTATCATATTGTTTGGTCAGTGAAATACTGAAGGAAAATCTTAACGCATGAAATGGAAGAATATTTAAAAGTTATATTTCAAGAAATTGCAGAAGAAAAAGGGTTTGAGGTTACCATAATGGAGGTGGGGGAAGAAGACCATATTCACGTATTTGCCTCGGCTCATCCAAAGATTTCTCGTTCGTATATCATTAAAATGCTGAAAGGAATCTCAGGAAGAAAACTGTTCTTAAAATTCCCAGAGATTAAACAAAAACTATTTAAAGGAAAACTGTGGAATAGTAGTTTTTACCTAGAAACGGTTGGTTCTATTTCGGAAGACGTCGATTCTTTTGGCAAGCTTCTCTTTATCACCCAAAATGACTTTTCGTTAAAACCAATGAGTAAAAGTAGCATTTTCTTTTTCCAGATCATACAAGCAAATAAAAAAATGATTAGCGCTGCAAAGGAGCATATTAAAATATACATTTACATTCCCCCCAGTAAGATATTGGAATACCTATTTAAACAAAGAACTATATAATCCAAAAAGTCAATAATTTTTTCAAAAAAGGAGATAAGATGCTTACTTCTGTGGAGGCCCAGCTGGGTTAAATGCAAGTTTGGTATTAGGAAGAGCTCGCAAAAACATTGCGTTATTTGACAATGATACAAAATGAAATCGTGTGACACAGGAATCACAAGGGGTTATTACACGCGATGGAATTAGGCCAGCACAATTTAATGAAATTGACGAACAAAAAGGTACCCAATCGTTCAGTAGCCTAAAAAAACGGTGTCGAAAATAACGAAACAATCGAACGACTTGTTTAATATTGCCACTATAGAGGACATGGCCATGTAAGATCTGTAGGAATATGGAATTTCGGAGATTTTAGAGGGAATAAAGTGATGGATTACACTATTGGTAATGTTGAATTTCCAGTTTTAGTAGCGTTTTATTTATTAATGAGATTCGAAAAAAATTGATCTATTGACAGTGACTATTAACAAATTAATCAAAATAACGAGGAAAATTAAAGAAAAAGAGTAGTAAAATGGCTCATCACCATAACTTGGGGTTGCTTATGTAAAAAACGAATATTTTTCCATATATGGATATGAAAAAAGCGAAAACTCTGGTATCGTAATCGTTGACGAGACAAATCACGATAGGAGTTTTCGCTATGTACAACCAG
>NZ_JAKZKS010000020.1 GCF_022808615.1 Bacillus sp. FJAT-47783 | reverse complement strand
TCACCCTCTCAGGTCGGCTACGCATCGTCGCCTTGGTGAGCCGTTACCTCACCAACTAGCTAATGCGCCGCGGGCCCATCTGTAAGTGGTAGCCGAAGCCACCTTTTATCCTCCCCTCATGCGAGGGAAAAAGTTATCCGGTATTAGCCCCGGTTTCCCGGAGTTATCCCAGTCTTACAGGCAGGTTGCCCACGTGTTACTCACCCGTTCGCCGCTAACGTCAAGGGAGCAAGCTCCCTATCCGTTCGCTCGACTTGCATGTATTAGGCACGCCGCCAGCGTTCGTCCTGAGCCAGGATCAAACTCTCCAATAAAAGTTTGACTTGCTCATAAAATAAATAGAATTAACAGAAACGCTTGGTTTTGTTTAGTTTTCAAAGATCATTTCACATCAGACAATTTCTAATTTTAACAGAACAACCCAGATGTGTCAACAACTTTTTCATTATGTGTATTCGCTTTTTAACAGCGACTTTAACAATTTATCATAACAAATCGTTGATGTCAACATCTTTTGTTTTCTCACTTTCGCTTTCATCTCTCAGCGACATTTAATAATTTAACAGGTTTTTATTCCATCGTCAATAGATTTTTTAAAATTTATCTATTTTATTTTATCTCTCTTAACAAAAAAGGAAGTTCACCCAAAGCTAAGGAGTTATAAGAGCCAAGTATATTGAAAACCAAGACGTATAATGGAAGTTTCTCCATATATAAATTAACCGACATGTTTCCAACTTTCCATTCATAAACATGTACAAGAATGTTGGACAGGAGGAATACATCATGAATTCATTTTATGTGATTCGATTAAAGAAAATGAAACAGGTAATATTTTTATTAATTATCGCACTTTTCACAGCTACTCTAATGTACGTTGAAAACACATGGAAACTCCCCGTCTTTTCTACTGAAGACGGCCCGAAGGCTATATATAAAGGTGATGATAACAGTAAAAAAATCGCTTTAACCTTTAATATTAGTTGGGGGGATGAGAAAGCTCTCCCGATTTTAGATACTTTAAAAAAACATAAAATTCAAAACGCCACTTTCTTTTTATCAGCAGCATGGGCAGAACGACATCCTGACATTGTTAAAAGAATAATGGATGATGGTCACCAAATTGGGAGTATGGGATATGCCTACAATAATTATACACAACTAAAACCAGAAGAAGTTCGAAGGGACTTATCCCTTTCTCAGGAAACCTTTAAAAAACTCGGGGTTGAGGATATTGAACTTCTCCGTCCTCCTAGTAGTCATTTTAACCGCGATGTATTATCTATTGCTAATAAGTACGGATACACTATCGTTCATTATAGTATTAACTCAAATGATTGGCAAAACCCAGGCGTAAGTAAAATCGTCGAAAATGTTACAAGTTCATTAAAGGCTGGAGATATTATCCTATTGCACGCTTCAGATTCCGTCAAGCAAACAAACGATGCCTTACCCGCTATTATCAAAGAAATAAAAACAAGGAATTTACAAATTGTTTCCGTAGAGGAGCTTATTTCAAACGGTGACGTGAAAACAAAAGAGGTTAATTAAATTTAGATTAACTATTTTTTCACCAAAACCCCTGAAGCCTTACCCCTACTGTACTATTATCGTCTTGATTGACACGTAATCTAAAGTGACAATCATCCCCCTACCATAAATAGAAAAAAGAGCTAAAGGAATTCTCTTAGCTCTTTTTTCTATTCGGATACTGTCCCGTTATTTTCGGTAAAATTAATAATTGATAAGCATTACATACTAATAATGGAATGATCATTAAATATAGCCAATCTTTATCATTAGCACGTAGAGCTGGCATCCATTCAACGACAGAAACCACAACCATAAAAAATAACGCCGGTATAAATGCTGTACTATTCGTTTGTCTTTGTTTCAGATAAGCAATAACTAAACTAAATAGTAATATTAGCAAAGCAACCAATATGTACGACGTATAAGACTCTCCTTCTTCAGCAAACAGTTGAAAGCGGAAGTATACTAAATCAAATAGAACGAAAGCAATTAAAACAAGTTGAACAGCATTCCATAAAGAAGCTGTACGAAAGATACCTAGTCCGAATCGATGAATGGTCAAATAGGCAAAGAAGCCCATTTGACTGATAATACTAAAGATAAAGCCAACTCCAATTAGCCAAAATAATATCGATAAGATTTCAACGATATCAAAGGATGAAAACAATGCTTTATAATCATTCCAACGTAATAAAAATCCGACAATGCTTGTAGTAATTCCACCAACAAATAAAGTAGATATAAATAAACGAACCCAATTTCGACTTTTCACGATCAAATCCTCCAAATTTGATATCATTCTTATTGATTGTAACAAACCCTTTAAATATATTACCATATGGAAAAACTTTTTTTGCATAAAAATGGCGAGGAATCTCATCCTAAATATAGGAATGATTGATGGAAAGGAGCTAATCCAAAATGAAGAGCAAATTTCCGCTCCTCCTAGCTACTATAATTACCTTATTGTCATTTTCACTAGTAGGTTGTGCTGGAAACGAGGAATCAGCCGGGCAAATGGATTATGAAGAAACAAAGAAAATGGTTGTCGATATATTAAAAACGGATGAGGGGAAAAAAGCAATCCAAGAAGTTATGTCCGATGAAAAAATGCAACAAAATATCGTGATGGATCAAAAAATGGTGACTGATACGATAGAAAAAACATTAACTTCTGAAAAAGGTGTTAAGTTTTGGCAAAAGGTATTCGAAGATCCGAAGTTTTCTGAAGGATTTGCCAAGTCATTACAAAAAGAACACGAAAAAGTAATAAAAGGCTTAATGAAGGATCCTGAATATCAAGCGATGATGATTGATTTATTAAAGGATCCAAAAATAGAGGAGCAAATGCTTACCGTCGTAAAAAGTCAGCATTTTCGTAAACACCTTCAAACGGTAATAACCGAAACACTAGAAAGTCCTTTGTTTAAAACTAAAATGCAAGATACTCTATTAAAAGCCGCTGAAAAAATGCAAAAAGAAGAAGGTCAGCAAAAACAAGGGGAAGAAGCTGGTGGTGAAGAAAGCAATAAAGAATCTGAAGGCGGCAGTGAATAACCTATACAAAACAAAATTTGTATAAAAAAGGAAACCCACTAAACAATTGTATTGATATATAAACTTTTTTGAAATGTAAAGGGGTATCTCTAAGTCGAAGGTTCTACTTAGAGATACCCCCTATTTTTATGATGGATTTGGTACTAACTGAGCGACTTTTTCAGCTATTTGTTTATAGATTTTTCCAATAGGATGTTCCTCTTGATAAACAGATGGTGCAAAGTCTTCTTCATTCCAATCAGGCTGCTGCAGAGGTATTTGACCGAGGAGAGGAACACGTAATTCCTCCGCTAACTTTTCGCCGCCTCCTCGTCCAAATACATATTCCTTTACACCCGTTTCTTTGCTTTCATAATAGGCCATATTTTCAATGACACCTAAAATTTCATGATCCGTTTTTAACGCCATTGCACCTGCTCTTGCTGCTACAAACGCTGCTGTTGGATGTGGTGTTGAGACAACAATTTCTTTACAAGCTGGAAGCATCGTATGGACATCTAAAGCTACATCACCAGTTCCCGGTGGCAAATCAAGCAGTATGTAATCTAAGTCTCCCCACTCAACTTCTTGGAAAAAGTTATTTAACATCTTTCCTAACATCGGCCCACGCCAAACGACTGGCGCATTGTCTTCAACAAAAAAGCCCATGGAAATAACTTTTACCCCAAATCGCTCAACAGGTATAATTTTTTCACCACGAACGACTGGGCGTTTCGTAATACCCATCATATCCGGAACACTAAATCCGTATATATCCGCATCAATTAAGCCAACTTTTTTCCCTAAACGAGCGAGTGATACAGCAAGGTTTACAGAAACAGTCGACTTCCCTACTCCACCTTTTCCGCTCGCAATCGCTATAAACGTCGTTTTTCCATTTGAGAGAAGCGAAGCAGAATCATCAGTTGAATCATAATATTTCTTAACAACTTCCTCAGGAAGCTCAACAAAACGAAGACCAACTGTTTCAGCCCCTGCATTTTTTATTTGTTGTACAATTTGTTGTTGGAGCTGTAATTGTTCGCTCGTACCCGTTTTAGCAATCGCAACCTTTACACTAACATGTTTCTTCTCTTCTTTTATGCTAATTTCTTTAATAGCATTTAATTCTTTTAATGTTCTATGTAAAAATGGCTCTTCCAATTGTTCAATTATTTGTTTTACATCTTCTTGTCTCATCTCTTTCACCCCTTGTTGTCTCGTTTACATATATTATCTCTAGTATATCATATTTCTTAATGATCGAAGAACTTTAACATCTTGTGACGCCTTTTTAAATTTAAAGACCTAACATTTCTAAAAGTGTAGTCAAATTCGTATGACATGGTTTTGTCGTTATTTCATTAATTTGATGTTATTGACAAAATAAAAAACCCGCATGTACGCGAGTTTACTTTTCTTAGTCCGGTGGATTTTGTTCTCCCGATAAGTACCTTAATACACCCTTATATATCGATACCGCTACTTGATTTTGATATTCTTTAGTTGCTAATAACTCTTCCTCAGCAGGATTAGATAGGAATCCAACTTCAACAAGCGCCCCAGGCTTTTGAACATGCTTTAATAAGTAAATTCCATTAATTCTTTTAGCTAACCTGTCAGTATTTTCTAAGTTAGTTCGGAGCTCATCTTGTATAAATTTCGCTACAGCTTCATTCTCCTCGTATTTACCATCAAAGAATGTTTGCGCCCCTCGCCATCTAGATGACGGGATTGCATTCAAATGAATACTTAAAAATAAGTCAGCTTCGGATTCATTAATTAGATGTACCCTCTTTTTTATATCTTCTGCCTTTCGTCTACTATATCCGCGAGTGTCATCAGAAGCTAAATCTTCGTCTTCTTCCCTTGTCATTAACACAAGAGCACCTTGTTCTTGTAAGTAATCTCGAAGTTGTAAAGATATATTTAACGCAATATCCTTTTCTAAAAGCGACTTGCCAACAGCCCCCCCATCTGGCCCTCCATGACCAGGGTCAATGTAAATAACTTTTCCAGACAAAGGGAGATTCCACGATTTCCATGAATACGAATTCGTAAAAGGAAACTGAATAAGAACAACCAATATAACAACGCCAATAGCGAATAAAAACCATTTTCCCTTTCGACTCATTAGACCCCTCCTGCTCGTCCTTCTCTTTCATCATATGGGACATGGGGTCAAAATATGATTAGTGTAACTTTAGTTTGTGGCGTTTTTTTCCGATCGAATAGCCTTCTATCCACCATGAATGAACGAAACGTTCACTTAACATGAAAATGGATTCATCAACCATGTGATCATTCGTCGCTTTTCCCCAGCATAATAAATATTCGTACAGACTATGAATGATTTCAAGTTTCTCTTCCCTAGAACGGTATTTCACCCGATCTACAGATTCACCATAGTAACCAAATCGGCTATATTTAGCCCCTAATAAGAAAGATTCTATTGCATAGTCAACACAACCTTCTTCAACAACGGATTTGTATAACGTTCCACTTTGAAAGAGGAAAGAAAAATGATTTATTATTTTTTCTTTAATTTTTGATAAAGACAGCTCTTTTAACAGCTTTAATTCATAATCAACTTGCTTTTCTCGTCTCTTTTCATTTAAAGAATGTATAACATTCATCAATATGCCCCCTTTCTTGTATTTTGTTACGACTAAATCGATCTCATTCAATGCCCCATTTCCAAGTAAAGGGAGGAATAATGAATATAAAAAAAACACAACACGAGCGTGTTGTCGTTTTGTCGAGTCGTATAAGATTAACGTTTTGAGAAATATACAGGTATATTCTAAGTTTATCTATTCCGTTGAAATCCTTTTATATCAATATTTCGGGATTTGTTATATGAATAAAAATGTATGGTAAAGGGATGAAATTAACATTACTTGAACTAATTTACACTAAAATAATGGATGTTAGTTGAATACAATTTTTTATTTACGAATTTTCAAGTCAGATGATTTAAGTTCAAAATCAGTTAGGCTTGTATTTCCTCAAAAACATTTTCGTCGTTTCATCTTCAAATACAATCTCAGATTCATGTTCATTAATGTAAATTAACAAATCTTCTTTCCACTGTTCTTCTTCAATATTCCGCCCTTTTGACTCGATGAATATTCGCCTAAGGTAATCAGAATTTTGAAGGTATAAAATGAACTCTGGTTGGAATCCTGCTAAATTCACTTCATCATAAAAGCACCCCGTTATAGGAGTGCCCAGCCCAATTTCAATTACTATGCCCTTTATTTAATAAGCATTTTTTAATAGCTTCTATTTGATTAAGTTCATGCTCATAGTTTTTGAGTTTTAATTGATTTAACAATATATCAAAGAATTGTTTTGAATTATTAATGAGAACTTCCATCAAAACTTGCTCATTAAGCACCAAAGAATCTTCATCTATCGTTAATTTTGTTTTTCTGCCTACGTCCTTTTTTAAAATTACTTCAATTGGTTGACTAGGATAATAAAAAGTAGCCACTCCATTATCCAGATATTCTTCAATGGCATTCAAATAGTAAGAATATAAGGAAGGCAAGTCGTCAAAAATCGGTATGTTACCTATTTCTTTATAATTCGATATAAAAACTATACTTCCTTCTATCATCAATGTACCATTTTCTACATGTTCATCTCTATTTTTCTCAATAAATTCAACTAAAAACTCGTTATTAAAACCACCAATATAAGACTCAGAATTTTGAATTAGATCATTTAAATCATATACTTTTTTTTTAAGGTAGAAATTTTTTATTTCCACTAAAAATCACCCCACTTTTTACTTGGGATAAAGTTGTTTTATGTGTCCTTTACTTATCCCTAACACATATTTAACCCCTTTTACTGTTCCTTGTACTTGAAAAGTTGAATTCGTACCTTTTGATTTTAAATTGTTTCTATTTTGTTTCGCAAAACTTAAAGCAATATTTTTCACATCATTTACAGATAAATTTGGATTATAAAAAGTTTGCTTCTTCTTAACTGTACCGTTCCAATATTTTGGATGATGTCTTTCTAGCATGTGTTTCATATCAGTTTTAGTTATCTTGAAAGTATGCCCATCAACCTTATATGTTGCAGTTTTGAATGATTTCAAGGCATTAGTAACTTTTGATTTCGGTGCCTTTTTAAAAATTTTAGAACCCCATTTTATTACGTGTTTACCTCCACTGATAACAACTCTTGCTACAAGACCCCAGGCAAATGGTCGAATAATTATGGACTCGGATTCAATCGAAGAATCATCACCAACATATTCATTATCATCTACAACGTTCTCCCATTCAACTTCCTGAAGGTTCTTAAATAATTCAGGATTTTCATCATATGTAATCGAATTATCTTCTTCAACCACATCTGCCCAGTTCTGTATTCCTTCTTTAGCTGATGAAATAGACGGAGATAAGAATGAGAGTAGTAAAACAAACGCTATAAAACCACTTAAAAAAGCAAATTTTTTCATAAAAGTCTTTCCCCCCAATAGTATAATTTATGAATTTGAAATATTCAAAAATTTAATTTTAGCCTGTATTTCGCAAACTGTAAATATATGCAAAGGGTAATTTATTACAGTAGATGTGATTTCGCACCCTAAGGTGGTATGAAAACATTATTTTTAGTTTAGGGGGAAGATTTTAATTAATTTTTGAACTTCAAATAGTCGCCGAAGAACCATTTTTTAACACCCTTACTCTTTCCTTCTTATTTTACAGATAAATGGATTCGTCCAATCCTAAGTATTTTAATACCTTTTGTTGTTCGGTGGTCAGAGGTCTCCCAAACTGACGTTGTTGTTCCCCGTTTGGAAGCTTCAATACAATGACTTGTATACATTTAAACATTTGACCTGTCGGTTTGATTAGTTTCCTTTTCGCAGCTGCTATTAAAGGATTCTGCTCTGTGAAAGGACAATGATCTTGTTTTCACAAGGGATGATGGTTTACCGCTTCGTCTAGCATATCCAAACTATAAACTAAAGTCATTTATCGAAAAATATTCTACACAAAATAACAAATACACGGATTACGTCATACACATGATTCATTACTTTTTGAGGCGAGTGCAAGTATAAAAGAAGTTCAGGAACAATTAGGACATTCCGGAATCTCATATTAAAATGACCATGAACATCTACACTCATGTTACCAACCATATAAAAGAGCAAACAGCACAAAAGTTCCAAAGGCAACTTTGAACTATGAGTTGTGGTTAGAAGTAGTCAAAAATTTTCTCGTGGCCACAGGCTCTTTTAAGGTATAAAAAAGACCCTTCCCACAAAAGTGAAAAGAGTCTTGAGATTGATTAACGTTTTGAGAACTGAGGTGCACGACGAGCGCCTTTAAGTCCGTACTTCTTACGCTCTTTCATACGAGCATCACGAGTTAATAGACCTGCGCGCTTTAATGTCGCACGGTATTCTGGATCAGCTTCAAGTAACGCACGAGCGATACCATGACGGATTGCACCAGCTTGACCAGTAAATCCACCGCCAGAAACGTTTACTAATACATCGTAGTTACCTGCAGTTTCCGTTAAAGTTAACGGTTGTTTAATATCATTAATTAATGCTTGAGTCGGGATATATTCTTGAATGTCGCGTTTGTTAATCACGATACGGCCTTCTCCAGGAACTAGACGAACACGTGCAACAGAACTTTTACGACGACCTGTACCGTAGTATTGAACCTGTGCCAAAGTCATAACCTCCTTAATATATTATCCGCGAAGTTCGTAAACTTCTGGTTTTTGTGCTTCATGTGGATGTTCGCTACCGCGATATACATGTAACTTTTTGAACATTTGACGTCCAAGTTTACCTTTTGGAAGCATGCCGCGAATAGCAAGCTCTAACATTTTTTCAGAGTAGTTTGTGCGCATTTCTAAAGCTGTTCTAGATTTTAAACCACCTGGATGTTGGCTGTGACGGTAGTAAATTTTATCAGCTAATTTGTTACCACTTAACTCAATTTTTTCAGCGTTGATAATGATAACATGATCACCAGTATCAACATGTGGTGTATAAATTGGTTTATGTTTACCACGTAAGATAGATGCAACTTCACTTGCTAAACGACCTAACGTCTTACCAGCAGCATCTACAACGTACCATTTACGTTCTACTTCGTTTGCTTTCGCCATAAACGTTGTACGCATTGTTTTCCCTCCTAAATAATAAAAGTCCAAAATCTTCATTAGTCTATTTCAAAACACGATTAATTCCGGGGCTAATCGTGGGGATGAAATACATACCATATGATATGATATAACGTTGAGAAGTCAATGTCAAGAAAATGTTACACCTGGTTTAGTTGTCATAATAAACACGCCACAGAAATAATCCTTTTCCAGGTGCGGTTTTCCCAGCTGCATTTCGACTTTTGGCTGCTATAATATTTTTTATGTCCATCGGTGAACGTTTACCTGAACCAACTTCTAATAGCGTTCCTACTAAAATTCGCACCATGTTATAAAGAAATCCACTACCGATAAATCGAAACACTATATCGTCATGTTCCTTAAAAATTTCGATATGATAAATGGTACGAACTTTATCTTCTACTTCCGTTTTTGTTGAGCAAAAGCTCGTAAAGTCATGTGTTCCAATCAAATATTTAGCCGCTTCCCTCATATCCTCAATACAGAGCTTATGGGCAACATGATACCGATAGTTTCGATTAAATACATTTGGATACGGGGCTGAATGAACGAAGTAACGGTATTCCTTCCTTGTAGCACTAAAACGAGCGTGAAAGGTATCCTCTACCTTCTCTGCATCACAGACAACAACATCATCTGGTAAAAGGCTGTTTAAAGCAATCGGCCATTTATCAATCGGAATATTCAATCCCGTATCAAAATGAATGACTTGGCCAACAGCATGCACAAAAGTATCTGTTCTTCCAGAGGCAAAAACTTTTACTTCCTTTTTTTTATGAAGCTTTTGTAGTGCCGTTTGTAGCTCCCCTTGTACCGTTCTTTCGTTCGGCTGCACTTGATAACCGTTGAACGATGATCCGTCATAAGAAACCGTACATTTAATTCTCATGTAAAAAACTCCTAAGAGCGTAGTAATAGTAATATGACAACGATAATGAGGAAAGTGAGCAGAATGAATGTATCTTTCAAATTCCACTGAAGCTGACGCAATTTTGTTCTTCCTTCACTACCTTTATACCCTCTTGCTTCCATTGCTGTCGCCAATTCTTCTGCTCGTTTAAAGGCGCTAATAAATAACGGGACTAAAAGTGGGATAATGGCTTCTATACGCTTTTTAATCGTCCCTGTTGAAAAGTCTGTTCCTCTTGCCATTTGAGCTTTCATAATTTTCTCCGTCTCTTCCATTAATGTTGGGATAAACCGTAATGAAATCGACATCATCAGTGCTAATTCGTGGACAGGCAGCTTCAACTTTTTAAATGGTGCAAGCAACGTTTCTAGTCCATCGGTTATTTCGATAGGTGTCGTCGTTAATGTGAGAATCGTTGTGACGAGTATTAAATAAATAAACCGTAATGTAATATAAACACCTTGTTGAATCCCTTCATCGTATACGCGAAAGAAGCCGATGCTGAATATAACGTTACCTTCTTTTGTAAACAATATGTGCAAAATAAAGGTAAACAAAATAATCCATAAAATCGGTTTTAACCCATTCAATAAAAAACGAACGGGAAGTCTCGTAAGCAAGACTACTAATAATGTGTAGGCTCCTAAAATAGAATAGGTCACTGCATTGTTCGCTATAAATACAACAATTACAAACGAAAATACGAATATTAATTTTGCTCTTGGATCCATCTTATGAATAACGGATACTCCAGGTACATACTTTCCAATAATCATACTGTTCATCATTGTTCGTCTTGACCTCGTAAAATGGAATAGAGTATTTGAGCTGTCTCATCAACTGTCATAGGCTTTCTGTCTATTTTACATCCAAGCTTTTCTTCCAGCTTCATTATAAATTTGACGGTCTCAGGCAAGTCGAGTTCATAAGAAGCTAGCAGCTCAGGTGATTGAAATAGTTCTTGTGGTGTACCTGTCACTGCCAATGTACCGTTATGCATAACCGCAATTTTATCGGCATATTTTGCAGCATCTTCCATACTGTGTGTCACTAATATGGTTGTTAATTGTTTTTCTTGATGGAGGCGATAAAACATCTCCATCATATCCTGTCTTCCTTTCGGATCTAATCCAGCTGTTGGCTCATCTAAAACTAATACTTCCGGCTCCATTGCTAGTACACCTGCAATGGCTACCCTTCTCATTTGTCCTCCACTTAACTCAAATGGAGAGCGTGTTAATACTTCTTGAGGAAGACCCACGAGTTGAATAGCGTCTTGAGCCTTTTTTTTTGCCTCTTCTAAAGATGCTCCAAAATTTAATGGTCCAAACGCAATATCTTTTTCTACCGTTTCTTCGAATAATTGATGCTCAGGAAACTGAAAGACAATCCCGACTTTTTTTCGAACAGATTTTAAATTTTTCTCTTTTTTTCCTGCCTCAATTTTTTTATCCCCTAGTTGAATGGAGCCTTTCGTCGGTAACAATAGTGCATTTAAATGCTGTAAAATTGTAGACTTTCCAGAACCAGTATGCCCAATAATCGCTAAATACGTACCTTCCTCTATTGTCATAGATATGTCGTACAAAGCTAACCGTTCAAAAGGTGTATTCGCTTGATAACGATGTTCTAAGTTTTGAATGTTAATGTGCATAGTTCATCCACCAAGCTTTCTTCTGTTAAATGATGTTGTTGTAAAGAAATTCCTAGTTGTTTCAATTTCTTACTAAGCTTGAAGGAAAACGGAAGGTCAAGTCCAATTTCATTGAGCTTTTCATCTAACTGGAATATCTCATGGGGCGTCCCTTCAGCATATTTGAAACCGTCATTCATAACAATAATCCGATCGGCCAGAGCCGCCTCCTCTAGATCATGCGTAATGGAAATAACAGTTATTTGCCCTTGTTTTTTTAACTCTCTTACTGTTTTCAATACATCATTTCGACCGATTGGGTCTAACATAGACGTTGCCTCATCTAAAATAATGATTTTGGGTTGAACAGCTAACACACTTGCAATCGCAACTCGTTGCTTTTGTCCACCGGATAGATGATGTGGTTCATAGTCTAAAAAGTTTGACATATTCACTTTCTCAATAGCCCATTTAATTCGTTTAAGCATCTCTTCCCGTGGCACCCCTAAGTTTTCCAATCCAAAAGCGACATCATCTCTCACCGTCGTCCCAACAAATTGATTATCTGGGTTTTGAAACACCATGCCAACGTGCTTTCTAATTTCCCAAACCGTATGTTCATTCAGAGGTGTCCCGAGTACATGAATGGTTCCCTCTTCAGGTAGTAATAGACCATTTAATAATCGTGCAAGTGTCGATTTTCCTGAGCCGTTGTGACCAACGATAGCGAGCCATTCACCCTTATGGGCACACATAGAAACTTGTTGAAGTGCAGCACGTTCTTTTTGATCACTCCGATATCGGAATGTTACATCTTTTACTTGAATAACTGGTTGCCCCATTGCCAACCTCCTCTCGACTCTGCTCATCTTGTCAAATAAAAAAGGGCAGTATCCAGTTACAATAACTGTCCCGCCCTTAGAAGTGAATATGTGAAATTAAACTAGTTCAATAATAACCATTGGCGCTCCATCGCCACGGCGAGGACCAAGCTTCATAATGCGTGTATAACCGCCTTGGCGTTCTTGGTAGCGAGGTGCGATATCAGCAAAAAGCTTTTGAACAGCATCTTGCCCTTCACTTGCTTCCTCGTTTCGAATGTATGCAGATGCTTGACGACGAGCATGCAAATCGCCACGTTTACCAAGTGTGATCATTTTTTCAACAACAGAACGCAATTCTTTCGCACGGCTTTCAGTTGTTTCAATGCGTTCGTTGATAATTAAATCAGTTGCTAAATCACGAAGTAATGCTTTGCGTTGAGCACTTGTACGTCCTAATTTTCTGTATGACATGTGATGTCCCCTCCTTTGTTGAATGATAATCTATCGAATAAACATACGAAAATACTAGTTAATCTCTTAACTAGTCATCTTTTCGCAACCCTAAACCTAAATCTTCAAGCTTAGCCTTAACTTCTTCTAAAGATTTACGGCCTAAATTACGAACCTTCATCATATCTTCCTCAGTCTTATTCGCTAACTCTTGAACTGTGTTAATACCAGCACGTTTCAAGCAATTATAAGAACGAACAGACAAGTCTAGCTCCTCAATCGTCATTTCAAGCACTTTCTCTTTTTGGTCTTCTTCTTTTTCAACCATAATTTCGACATTTTGTGCTTCATCTGTTAAGCTGACGAAAATATTAAGATGTTCAGTTAAAATTTTAGAGCCTAATGCAATTGCTTCTTTTGGACCGATACTGCCATCAGTCCAAACGTCAAACGTTAGCTTGTCAAAGTTAGTCACTTGACCTACACGCGTATTTTCAACTTGATAAAGAACGCGTGAAACCGGAGTGAAAATTGAATCGATTGGGATAACACCAATTGGTTGATCGTCACGTTTGTTCCCATCAGCTGGTGTATACCCACGTCCACGTTTCGCAGTCAATCTCATCCGAAGATGTGCATCTTTTGCAAGTGTTGCTATATGAAGGTCAGGATTTAGAATTTCGACATCACTATCGTGAGTAATATCAGCAGCGGTTACAGCTCCTTCACCCTGTACATCAATTTCTAGCGTCTTCTCTTCTTCAGAATAGATTTTCAGAGCAAGCTTTTTTAGGTTTAAAATAATCGTTGTAACATCTTCAACAACACCATCGATAGTTGAAAATTCATGTAAAACACCATCAATTTGAATAGATGTTACAGCGGCACCAGGGAGTGAGGATAGTAGGATACGACGTAAGGAGTTACCCAAAGTTGTACCATATCCACGCTCAAGTGGCTCGACGACGAATTTTCCATACTTAGCGTCATCGCTGATTTCAACCGTTTCGATTTTTGGTTTTTCAATTTCGATCATTCTCTATAAAACCCTCCTTCAAAACGTCGAAACCCCGGCTAGACTATAGCGAAAAAACGCGTCTAACCGAAATTCCCCAATCATAAGTTCCCGAATGTGCACAACAACAAATGATCATTCTGCCAGAATCTAGAAACCGTATCATAACCCAGTATTGACAAGGTTACAAAATATATACAGGTAAAATTATACGCGGCGACGTTTTGGCGGACGGCAACCGTTATGTGGTACTGGCGTTACGTCTTTAATAGCCGTAACTTCAAGACCTGCAGCTTGTAGCGCACGAATAGCAGCTTCACGACCTGCGCCAGGACCTTTAACAGTAACCTCTAAAGATTTTAACCCATGCTCCATAGATGCTTTCGCTGCAGTTTCAGCAGCCATTTGTGCTGCGAAAGGAGTAGATTTACGAGAACCTTTAAATCCTAACGCACCTGCACTTGACCAAGAAATTGCGTTGCCATGAACGTCAGTGATTGTAACGATAGTATTGTTAAATGTTGAGCGAATATGAGCGATACCAGACTCAATATTCTTTTTTACGCGACGTTTACGAGTGTTTGTTTTACGAGCCATTCGTTTGAAACCTCCCTTACATTATTTTTTCTTATTCGCAACAGTTTTACGAGGGCCTTTACGTGTACGTGCGTTGTTTTTCGTGTTTTGACCACGAACTGGTAAGCCGCGACGATGACGTAAGCCACGATAGCATCCAATTTCGATAAGACGTTTAATGTTAAGAGAAACTTCACGACGAAGATCTCCTTCAACTTTATACGTATCAACGATATCACGGATTTTCCCTAATTCTTCTTCAGTTAAATCACGTACGCGTGTATCTTCAGAAACTCCAGCCTCCGCTAAGATTTTTTCAGCAGTTGGACGTCCAATTCCAAAAATATATGTTAAAGATACGACAACACGTTTATCACGTGGAATATCTACACCAGCAATACGAGCCATGTTAAAAAAGCACCTCCTTCAAGATTAACCTTGTTTTTGCTTATGTTTTGGATTTTCACAAATAACCATTACTTTTCCTTTTCTGCGAATCACTTTACATTTTTCACAGATTGGTTTAACCGATGGTCTAACTTTCATATTTTTTCAACCTCCTTAAGTCAACGGAGTGCTAGTTATTTATACCGATACGTGATTCTACCTCTAGTTAAATCATATGGTGATAGTTCAACTGTAACTTTGTCACCAGGCAAAATGCGGATGAAATGCATGCGAATTTTACCAGAAACATGCGCAAGTACAGTATGACCGTTTTCTAATTCAACTTTAAACATTGCATTAGGCAACGTTTCAATTACCGTACCTTCAACTTCAATTACATCGTCTTTCGCCATCTACTTGTTCTCCCTTCTTCAAATCAGTAACTTGCTCATTGACAAACTTGGAGACAGCATAACGAAGCTTACCATTTGTCACACGACCAGTTTCCAATATACTGTTCTGAACTTCCGGAGATACGCAATCTAAAAATTCAAGATGATGCATATTTTTCTTTTTAGGAGAATGAAACTTTCGTTTATCCCCATCTGCTATTAACACGAATTTCTCATCGAGAATTTTAATAATAATCGCATATTGTCCTGCTTCTCTCCCTTGCTTGATCAGGACAAATTGACCTATTCGTGGACTCGATTCAGAATCGACCAACTATTATCACCTTCACTTAGGCTTTAGTTAAAATTTCATACCCAGCTTCAGTTATAGCAATCGTGTGCTCAAAGTGTGCACACATCTTGCCATCAACTGTTACAACAGTCCAGTTATCAGGCAATGTTTTGACATAACGGCTACCGGCATTGACCATTGGTTCAATTGCCAACACCATACCTGGTTTTAGTCTAGGACCCTTATTAGGTGGTCCATAATGTGGTATTTGCGGGTCTTCATGTAATTCTTGCCCTACACCATGACCTACATACTCACGAACAATCGAAAAATGGTGAGATTCAACATATGTTTGAATCGCATGGGAAATGTTCGAAAGTCTTTCACCTGGCTTAGCCTCATCAAGTCCTCTATATAACGACTCCTCTGTTACATCCAGCAGTTTTTGATTTTCTTCAGATATCGTTCCTACAGGATAAGTCCAAGCGGAGTCCCCGTGATATCCATTATATTTTGCACCAATGTCAATGCTGATGATATCCCCTTCCTTTAATACACGATCTCCGGGAATACCATGAACAAGTTCTTCATTGACTGAGGCACAAATACTCCCGCGAAAACCATTATACCCTTTAAATGAAGGAATTGCATCATTCTTTCGGATAAACTTTTCAGCAATTGCATCCAATTCTCTAGTTGTAATTCCTGGCTGAATGTACTTCTGAAGCTCCAGGTGTGTTAATGCTACAATGCGTCCAGCTTCACGCATGATCTCAATCTCACGTGGAGTTTTGCAAATGATCATTCACCTAAGCCTCCAAGCAATTCAGAAATGCAAACGAAAACTTTATCAATTGGTTGTTGTCCATCAATATTACGTAAGTAGCCTTTACTTTCATAGAAGTCTAATAAAGGTTTTGTTTGCTTTACATTTACTTCTAAGCGGTTAGCAACTGTTTCTTCATTATCATCTGCACGTTGGTATAACTCCCCGCCACATTTGTCACAAGTATCACTTTGACTCGGTGGATTAAATACAAGATGATATGTTGCGCCGCAGTTTTTACAAATGCGTCGTCCTGTAAGACGTTCCATTAAAATTTCTTGATTAACGTCAATATTAATTACGAAATCAATTTGTTTGTTAAGTTCTGTTAAAATTTCTTCTAATGCTTCTGCTTGAGCAACCGTTCGTGGAAAACCATCCAACAAAAAGCCTTTTTCACAATCATTCTTGCCTAAACGCTCACGAACAATACCGATTGTCACTTCATCTGGAACAAGTTCTCCTTGATCAATGAACGATTTAGCTTTTAAACCTAACTCGGTTCCTTCCTTCATAGCTGCTCGAAACATATCTCCTGTTGAGATATGAGGGATGTTATATTGTTCAACAATCTTTTCGGCTTGCGTACCTTTACCTGCACCAGGTAAACCCATTAACACTAAATTCATGTATTCTCCCCCTCAAACTCTTTTAGAGGGAATGGGACTTTACCGTTTGTCCCACATCCTCATTAGTTCATAAATCCTTTATAATGACGTTTCACAAGCTGACTTTCAAGCTGTTTCATTGTTTCAAGAGCGACACCAACAACAATTAACAAACTCGTTCCGCCTATTTGTACCGATTGCGGGAGGTCAGCAAACTTGATAAAGAACACAGGAAGTATTGAGACAACTGCTAGGAAAATGGAACCTACAAATGTCAATCGATACATTATTTTTGTAACGTACTCTTGCGTATTCTTTCCTGGTCTGATACCCGGTATATAGCCACCTTGCTTCTTCAAGTTTTCCGCCATTTGTTCAGGATTTACTTGAACAAATGTATAGAAATAAGTGAAGGCGATAATTAACGCTACATAGATGATCATACCGATAGGTTTCGTATAATCAAATGTGTTTTGTATCCAATTCGTCACATCATTTGGACCAAAGAACGATGCAATCGTAGTCGGGGTAATAATAAACGAAACCGCAAAAATAACAGGAATGACCCCTGCAGAGTTAACTTTAAGCGGTAAATGTGTTGAATGTCCTCCAACAGGATTGCGTCCCGCTAAACGCTTAGCGTATTGGATAGGGATTTTACGCAATGCTTGTTGAATAAAGATTACACCAACAACAATAGCAAGCACAACTAAAAGCAAAATCAGTACGGTAACAATTCGAATGAATAGCTGATCACCGACATCCGAGAATTGTTGTGCATAAACTTGATTAACGGTTGATGGGATTGCCGAAACAATACCTGCAAAAATCAAAATAGAAATCCCATTACCGACACCTTTAGTTGTTATTTGTTCTCCTAACCACATTAAAAAAGCTGTACCTGCTGTTAGTACTAAGGCAATTAATAAATATGTTCCTATACTTGGGTTTACAATTAACAAGCCACCGGAAAGATTATTAAAACCATATGACATTCCTAAAGCTTGAATAAAACCTAAAACAATTGTGGAATAACGTGTAAATTGTGCTAGTTTTCTACGGCCAACTTCTCCTTGCTTAGACCATTCAGTAAATTTAGGCACAACATCCATCTGCAACAATTGGATGATAATCGATGCAGTAATATACGGCATGATTCCCATTGCGAAAATAGAAAAGTTTTGTAGCGCACCGCCGCCGAAAACATTTAACACACCAAACACGTTAAGTTCATCCTGTGCCATTAACACATCTGTATTTACACTTGGCACAGGGATGAACGTTCCAATTCGGAACACAATCAACATTAAAAGGGTGAATATGATTTTATTTCTTATATCACCCACGCGCATAAAATTGGAGATTGTCTTAAACATTAAATCACCTCAGCAGTACCGCCAGCAGCTTCAATTGCTTCTTTAGCAGAAGTAGAGAATTTATTAGCTTTTACAGTTAATTTCTTCTCTAACTTACCGTCACCTAGAATTTTAATTCCAGCGTTTAGCTTACTAACAACGCCTGTTTCTAATAGAAGCTCTGGAGTTACCTCTGTTCCATCTTCAAAACGGTTAAGTTTTGCTAAATTCACTACTGAGTACTCTTTACGATTAATGTTCGTGAATCCACGTTTTGGTAAACGACGGAATAAAGGCGTTTGACCACCTTCAAAGCCTGGGCGCACTCCGCCACCAGAACGAGCGTTTTGACCTTTATGGCCTTTACCAGCTGTTTTACCGTTACCAGAACCAATTCCACGTCCAACTCGATTACGTTTTTTACGTGAGCCTTCTGCTGGTTGTAATTCATGAAGTTTCATACTCGGGACACCTCCTTAACCTTTAAATTACGATTATTGTTCTTCTACTTTCACTAAGTGAGCAACTTTATTGATCATACCGCGAATCGCAGAATTATCGTCATGAACAACAGTTTGATTTAATTTGCGTAAACCAAGAGTCTTAACTGTTACACGTTGGTCTTCAGGGCGACCAATTACGCTGCGAGTGAGGGTAATTGCTAATTTTTTCGCCATACTATTTCCCTCCTTATCCTAACAGTTCCTCTACTGTTTTTCCACGAAGCTTTGCAACATCTTCAGCTGTTTTAAGCTGCTTTAAGCCATCAATCGTAGCACGGATCATGTTAATAGGAGTGTTAGAACCTAATGATTTAGATAAAATATCTTGAACTCCTGCTAATTCTAATACCGCACGAACAGGACCTCCAGCAATAACTCCTGTACCTTCAGATGCAGGTTTAATTAAAATTTCTCCTGCACCGAAGCGACCGATCACTTCGTGTGGAAGTGTCGTACCAACCATTGGTACTTCGATTAAGTTTTTCTTAGCATCTTCAATCGCTTTGCGAATTGCATCAGGTACCTCTTGAGCTTTACCAGTACCAAAACCTACATGACCGTTTTTATCACCTACAACTACAAGAGCAGCAAAACGGAAACGACGACCACCTTTTACTACTTTTGCAACGCGGTTAACGGTAACAACACGTTCTTCAAGTTCAAGTTTGCTTGGATCAATGCGACGCATATTCTCTGTCCCTCCTTTATAATTAAAATTCAAGTCCAGCTTCACGAGCAGCGTCTGCTAGTGCTTTTACACGACCATGATATAAGTAACCACCGCGGTCAAATACAACGTTATTAACGCCTTTTTCTAACGCACGTTTTGCAACAAGCTCACCAACTTTTTGAGCTGCCTCTACATTTCCAGTAGATTCTAATCCGATTTCTTTATCTACTGTTGATGCACTCGCAATCGTTGCATGATTTACATCATCGATAAGCTGAGCATAGATGTGCTTATTAGAACGGTAAACATTTAAACGCGGACGAGTAGCAGTTCCAAAAACTTTTGAACGTACACGCGCATGACGTTTTTTACGAACCGCATTTTTGCTTGGTTTTGTAATCATCTACGTCACTCCTTTCTAAACGTCTAAGCGACATTACTTAGCAGTTTTACCTTCTTTACGACGTACATATTCTCCCTCATAACGAATACCTTTACCTTTATATGGCTCAGGTGGACGTACTGCGC
The DNA here is from genome assembly GCF_022808615.1 of Bacillus sp. FJAT-47783. Taxonomy (GTDB): domain Bacteria; phylum Bacillota; class Bacilli; order Bacillales; family Aeribacillaceae; genus Bacillus_BZ. The sequence continues at coordinate 43,664 of NZ_JAKZKS010000020.1, read as the reverse complement.
GGATGTTAGCAGCAACTGCACCAACGCGCTCCTTGTTCGTACCTTTAACGACAATTTTTGTTTGAGAAGGAACTTCAATTTCAATACCTTCTTCTGGTTCAATTTCCACTGGGTGAGAGTAACCTACGCTCAATACAACCTTTTTACCAGATTTAGAAGCACGGTAACCGACACCGATAAGTTCTAATCCTCTTTCAAATCCTTTAGATACACCTTCAACCATGTTTCCTAAAAGACTGCGAGTTGTACCATGAAGAGCACGGTGCTCCTTATTATCAGTTGGACGATTAACTGTTAATACGTTTTCTTCAACTTTGATTTCCATATCAGGATGGAATGTACGAGTTAATTCACCTTTTGGTCCTTTAACAGTTACTGTATTTCCGTCGATTGTAACTGTTACACCAGCAGGAATTTCAAGTGGTTTCTTACCTACGCGAGACATAATCTACACCTCCATTCATTATCAATCTCTTACCAAACGTATGCTAATACTTCTCCACCAGTTTGTTTTGCACGAGCTTCTTTATCAGTAAGAACGCCTTGAGAAGTAGAAACGATCGCAATACCTAATCCGTTAAGTACACGAGGAACTTCGTCAGCTTTCGCGTAAACACGAAGACCAGGTTTACTAATACGTTTAAGACCAGTAATTACACGTTCATTGTTTGCACCGTATTTTAAGAAAATACGAAGGATACCTTGTTTATTGTCTTCAATAAATTCTACGTCACGAATAAAACCTTCACGCTTTAAAATTTCAGCAACTTCACGCTTGATTTTGGAAGCAGGAACTTCCAACTTTTCATGACGCACCATGTTCGCATTACGAATACGAGTAAGCATGTCTGCAATTGGATCTGTCATAACCATTAAAATAACCTCCTTCCCTAACTTGGGTTTTACCAACTAGCTTTTTTAACGCCTGGGATTTGTCCTTTATATGCAAGTTCACGGAAACAAATTCGGCAAAGTTTAAATTTGCGAATTACAGAATGTGGACGACCACAACGTTCACAACGAGTATACTCACGTACTTTATACTTTTGCTCACGCTTTTGTTTCACAACCATTGATTTTTTAGCCACGTTTTCGCCTCCCTCTTTAATAGCGATTATTTTTGGAATGGCATACCGAACTGAGTTAATAACTCACGTGCTTCTTCATCAGTGTTAGCAGTAGTTACAATAACAATGTCCATACCACGAACTTTGTTTACTTTATCATAATCAATTTCCGGGAAAATTAACTGCTCCTTAACGCCTAACGTATAGTTTCCACGTCCATCAAAAGATTTTTTAGAGATACCGCGGAAGTCACGTACACGTGGTAAAGAAACAGAAACTAACTTGTCAAGAAACTCATACATGCGTTCGCCGCGAAGAGTTACTTTACAGCCGATTGGCATACCTTCACGAAGGCGGAAGCCAGCGATAGACTTTTTCGCGCGAGTGACAACTGGTTTTTGACCCGAGATAAGTGTTAATTCCTCAACAGCGTTATCTAGAGCTTTAGAGTTTTGAACAGCGTCACCAACACCCATGTTAATGACAATTTTCTCGATTTTAGGAACTTGCATCACTGATTTATAGTTAAACTTACTCATAAGAGCAGGTGTAATTTCTTTATTGAACTTTTCTTTTAGGCGGTTCATATGGTAGACCTCCTTCCTAACTACTATTTATCTAAAGTTTCACCAGATTTTTTTGCAACACGTACCTTTTTGCCGTCTACTACTTTATAACCAACACGTGTAGGTTCACCTGTCTTTGGATCTAACGGCATAACATTAGATACATGGATAGGCGCCTCTTGGGTGATAATTCCCCCTTGAGGGTTTGCTTGAGAAGGTTTAGAGTGTTTTTTCACAAAATTTACACCTTCAACAAGTACACGGTCTTTTTTCGGATAAGCTTCAAGGATCACACCTTGTTTACCTTTATCCTTACCTGAGATAACCATTACCTTGTCACCTTTTTTTACATGCATGCTAATCGCACCTCCTTAGCAAGGCTTTTCAAATATTAAAGTACTTCTGGAGCTAGAGAAACAATTTTCATAAAGTTGTTATCACGTAATTCACGAGCTACCGGTCCAAAGATACGAGTACCGCGCGGGCTCTTATCTTCACGAATAATTACACAAGCATTTTCATCAAAGCGGATGTAAGAACCATCTGTACGGCGAACACCACGTTTAGTACGAACGATAACGGCTTTAACAACGTCACCTTTTTTAACAACGCCTCCTGGTGTTGCTTGTTTAACCGTACCTACAATGACATCACCAATATTAGCCGTTTTACGACCAGATCCGCCAAGAACTTTAATTGTTAATAGTTCACGAGCACCAGAGTTATCTGCAACTTTTAAACGAGATTCTTGTTGAATCATTCCTTAAGTACCTCCCTTCGGAATTGTTTATCCGAACTTTATTAAATAATGATAGCTTCTTCTACAATTTCCACTAAACGAAAACGTTTTGTAGCAGAAAGTGGACGAGTTTCCATGATACGTACGATATCGCCAACTTTTGCTTGGTTCATTTCGTCATGCGCTTTAAATTTCTTAGAGTACTTTACGCGCTTACCGTATAATGGATGCTTTTTATAGGTTTCAACAAGAACAGTGATCGTTTTATCCATTTTGTCAGAAACAACACGACCTGTGTAAACTTTACGGTTGTTACGTTCACTCATTCTGTAACCTCCTCTCTAATCATTAGTTTTGAGCAGCGATCTCTCTTTCACGAATAACAGTCTTCATGCGAGCAATAGCCTTACGCACTTCACGAATACGTGCAGTATTTTCTAGTTGACCTGTCGCTAATTGAAAGCGTAAGTTGAATAACTCTTCTTTTAAAGACTTAACTTTTTGTTCAATTTCGGCAGTGGTTAGATCACGGATTTCATTAGCTTTCATTTGATTCACCACCAATTTCTTCACGTTTTACAAACTTTGTTTTAATCGGTAATTTATGTGATGCAAGACGTAAAGCTTCACGTGCGATTTCTTCAGATACGCCTGCGATTTCAAACATAACCTTACCTGGTTTTACGTTTGCAACCCATCCTTCTGGAGCACCTTTACCGGAACCCATGCGCACTTCTAATGGTTTTGCAGTATATGGTTTGTCAGGGAAAATTTTGATCCATACTTTACCGCCACGTTTCATATAACGAGTCATTGCAATACGAGCAGACTCGATTTGACGGTTTGTAATCCTTGCAGGCTCAAGAGCCTGGATACCGTATTCACCAAAATGTACTTCAGTACCGCCTTTAGCACGCCCTTTAAGGCTCTCGCGATGTTGACGACGGTACTTAACGCGTTTCGGCATTAACATAATTATTTTCCTCCTTCCTCATTTTTCTTCTTTGTAGGAAGAACTTCACCACGATAGATCCATACTTTGATTCCTAATTTTCCGTAAGTAGTATCTGCTTCCGCAGTACCATAGTCGATATCTGCACGTAACGTGTGAAGAGGTACTGTACCTTCACTGTAATGTTCAGCACGAGCAATATCAGCTCCACCTAAACGCCCAGAAACCATTGTTTTAATACCTTTCGCACCTGCGCGCATAGCACGTTGAATCGCTTGCTTTTGTACACGACGGAAAGAAGCACGGTTTTCTAATTGACGAGCAATGTTTTCAGCAACTAATGTTGCATCTAAATCAGCTTTTTTAATTTCTAAAATATTAATGTGTACACGTTTGCCAGTTAATTGGTTTAATGACTTACGAAGTGCTTCAACTTCTGTACCACCTTTACCAATAACCATACCTGGCTTTGCAGTGTGGACCGTAATGTTAACACGATTAGCAGCACGCTCAATCTCCACTTTCGAAACAGATGCGTCGCTTAAACGTTTGCTAATATATTCACGAATTTTAAGGTCTTCATGAAGAAGATCGGCATAGTCTTTGTCAGCATACCATTTAGATTCCCAATCACGAATAACCCCGATTCGAAGACCGACTGGATTTACCTTTTGACCCACTGATTATCCCTCCTTTTTTTCTGATACAACGATTGTGATGTGGCTCGTACGTTTGTTGATTTGGCTGGCACGACCCATTGCACGTGGACGGAAACGTTTTAACGTTGGTCCTTCGTTTACATATGCTTCAGTAACAACTAAGTTGTTAGCGTCCATTTCATAGTTATGCTCTGCATTCGCTACAGCAGATTTTAATACTTTCTCAATAATTGGAGAAGCAGCTTTTGGAGTGTGACGAAGTACTGCTACCGCTTCACCTACTTGCTTTCCTCGAATCAAGTCAATGACTAAACGAGCTTTACGAGGAGCAATTCGTACTGTTCTAGCAACAGCTTTTGCTTGCATTTAAGTGCCTCCTCTCATTAACGTCTTGTTTTTTTGTCATCACTTGCGTGACCTTTGTAAGTACGTGTTGGTGCAAATTCACCTAATTTGTGACCAACCATATCTTCTGTGACATAAACAGGAACGTGTTTACGTCCATCATATACCGCAATTGTGTGACCAATAAAAGATGGGAAAATAGTTGAACGACGAGACCAAGTTTTTACAACTTGCTTGCTATCCGTTTCGTTTAGCTTCTCAATCTTTTTCATTAAATGCTCATCGCAGAATGGTCCTTTTTTTAAGCTGCGAGCCATAATGTTACCTCCCTTCGTGATTGCGCTACGGTTCTAATGAACCGTAGGACAACCCCGTTATTTTTTACGACGACGAACGATAAATTTATCGGATTTGTTTTTCTTCTTGCGAGTTTTGTAACCAAGAGTTGGTTTGCCCCATGGTGTCATTGGTGACTTACGTCCGATTGGCGCACGTCCTTCACCACCACCGTGTGGATGGTCGTTAGGGTTCATAACAGATCCACGAACTGTTGGGCGTTTACCTAACCAGCGAGAACGACCTGCTTTACCAATATTAATAAGCTCGTGTTGTTCGTTTCCAACTTGACCTACAGTTGCACGGCAAGATGCTAAGATCATACGAACTTCACCTGAAGTTAAACGTACTAATACGTATTTACCTTCTTTACCAAGAACTTGAGCAGATGTACCAGCAGAGCGGACCAATTGTCCCCCTTTACCAGGTTTAAGCTCAATGTTATGGATTACCGTACCTACCGGAATGTTTGCAAGTGGAAGAGCGTTCCCTACTTTAATGTCTGCTTCAGGACCAGACATAACTTCCATACCTACTTGTAAACCTTTAGGTGCGATGATGTAACGTTTTTCACCATCAACATAATTGATTAATGCAATGTTTGCAGAACGATTTGGATCGTACTCGATTGTAGCAACGCGTCCTGGTATACCGTCTTTATCGCGCTTAAAGTCAATAATGCGGTATTGACGCTTATGACCGCCGCCTTGGTGACGAACAGTTAATTTACCTTGGTTGTTGCGACCAGCTTTTTTGTTTAACGGCGCAAGCAATGACTTTTCTGGTTTGTCAGTAGTGATTTCTGCGAAATCAGATACTGTCATACCACGACGACCGTTAGAAGTTGGTTTGTACTTTTTAATCGCCATCTGAGTTTCCCTCCTTCTCTTTTAAAAATTAAGCTTCAAATAATTCAATTTCTTTACTATCAGCAGTTAACTTAACAACTGCTTTTTTACGACGATTTGTTAAACCGCTGAAGCGACCTACACGTTTAAATTTACCTTTGTAGTTCATAATGTTAACTTTTTCAACTTTAACACCGAAGATTTGCTCTACAGCATCTTTCACTTCAGTTTTGTTCGCTTTAACATCTACTTCAAACGTGTATTTTTTTTCAGCTACGATATCCATAGAACGTTCAGTGATTACGGGGCGCTTAATGATATCACGAGCATCTTTCATTATGCAAGCACCTCCTCTACTTTTTCCGTAGCAGCTTTTGTCATGATAAGCTTATCATGGTTAAGTACATCAAGTACATTGATTCCAGTTGCTGTTACAACTTCAACACCAGGGATGTTACGAGCAGATAAAGCAACTGTTTCATTATGATCAGCTGTTACAATAAGAGCTTTCTTTTCTACAGAAAGGCCCTTTAAAATGCTAACCATTTCTTTTGTTTTTGGAGCTTCTAAAGTTAAGTCCTCTAAAACGACAATGTTGTTTTCAAGTACTTTTGTAGATAAAGCAGATTTCACTGCTAAGCGGCGTACTTTTTTAGGTAATTTATAAGCGTAGCTGCGAGGTGTTGGACCAAATACTGTTCCGCCTCCACGCCATTGCGGTGAACGGATAGATCCTTGACGAGCACGGCCAGTACCTTTTTGACGCCAAGGTTTGCGACCTCCGCCACTTACTTCAGAACGATTTTTAACTTTGTGAGTTCCTTGACGTAAGGAAGCTCTTTGCATAACAACAGCTTCAAATAATACGTGCTTATTAGGTTCAATACCAAAAACAGAATCGTTTAATTCGATTTCTCCAACTGCAGATCCGTTTTGGTTATATAATGCAACTTTTGGCATTATGATTTCCTCCTTTCTTGCAAAAATTAGTTAGCTTTTACAGCTGCTTTCACTTCGATTAACGCTTTTTTAGGTCCAGGCACGTTACCTTTCACTAATAAAAGGTTGCGTTCTGCATCCACTTTAACAATTTCAAGGTTTTGAACTGTAATACGTTCTCCACCCATACGACCAGGTAATAGTTTACCTTTAAATACGCGGTTCGGATCTACAGGACCCATTGAACCTGGGCGACGATGATAACGAGAACCGTGAGACATCGGTCCACGAGATTGTCCGTGACGCTTAATAGCACCTTGGAAACCTTTACCTTTCGATACTCCCGTTACATCTACAATATCTCCAGTTGAGAAAATATCAACTTTGACTTCCTGACCAACTTCGTACTCTCCAACGTTCGCATCGCGAATTTCACGAATGAAGCGCTTAGGCGCAGTATTTGCTTTTGTTACATGACCTTTTTCCGGCTTGTTTGCTAATTTTTCACGCTTGTCTTCAAAACCAAGTTGAATAGCTTCATAACCGTCAGTTTCAGTTGTTTTAACTTGAAGAACAACGTTTGGAGTTGCTTCGATAACTGTTACAGGAATTAAATCACCGTTCTCAGCAAATACTTGCGTCATACCAATTTTTCTTCCTAAGATTCCTTTGGCCATGAGTCACACCTCCTAATAAATTAATCTTCTATTATAAATTAAAGTTTGATTTCGATATCTACACCAGACGGCAAGTCTAAACGCATTAACGCATCAACTGTTTGTGGAGTTGGGTTAACAATATCGATTAGACGTTTATGTGTGCGCATTTCGAATTGCTCACGAGAATCTTTGTATTTGTGCACCGCACGAAGAATTGTGTAAACAGACTTTTCTGTTGGTAATGGGATTGGACCAGATACATTAGCACCAGAACGTTTAGCTGTTTCTACAATTTTCTCAGCAGACTGATCAAGAATTCTGTGATCATAAGCCTTTAAACGAATACGAATTTTTTGTTTTGCCATTATTTTCCCTCCTTTTCGCCTACTTAATATAGACAGTTCTCCGTGAGAATTTCCCACACACTCGCCATGGCAAAGCGGCCGGGTGTGTCGGCAACCTCCCACTTCATCGCAGTCAAAGACCAACATTAAATATTATAGTAGATATTATCGCCTAATGCAAGAAAAATTTATTTTTTTCTTGTTCGGCACACTTTTTTTATTATACAACGCCTTCTTTTCCTTTTCAACCTATCTTCAAAAGCACTCATTTTTCTGAAAAGTTGTTTTAATTCCTTATATAGGATTAATAACCACGCCTTCTAATTAAAAACCTTTTTTCATTTTCCCAACCATTAAAAAAGCCGAATGGTAACCACCATTTTGTTGTGGCGAACAGATTGTTTTAGTATTCAATTTTTAAACATAAAAAAGGTGGATCTACTAGACCCACCTTTTTTTATTTAAAATTACTCAGTGATTGTAGATACAACACCGGCACCTACAGTACGTCCACCCTCACGGATAGAGAACTTCGTACCTTCTTCAATAGCGATTGGAGAAATAAGTTCTACAGTCATTTCAACGTTGTCTCCAGGCATAACCATTTCTACACCTTCTGGTAGTTGGATAATACCAGTTACGTCAGTTGTACGGAAGTAGAACTGTGGACGATAGTTAGAGAAGAATGGAGTATGACGTCCACCTTCATCTTTAGATAAAACGTAAACTTCCGCTTTAAAAGATTTGTGTGGTGTAATAGAACCTGGTTTAGCTAATACTTGTCCACGTTGGATTTCGTCACGAGCTACACCGCGAAGTAATGCACCGATGTTGTCTCCTGCTTCAGCGTAGTCAAGAAGCTTACGGAACATTTCAACACCCGTTACAGTTGTTTTCTTAGACTCTTCAGCAAGACCGATGATCTCTACTTCGTCACCAACTTTAACTTGTCCGCGCTCAACACGACCAGTAGCAACTGTACCACGACCAGTGATTGAGAAAACGTCCTCAACTGGCATCATGAATGGCTTATCAGTGTCACGCTCTGGAGTTGGGATGTACTCATCAACAGCGCTCATAAGTTCAAGAATTTTTTCTTCCCACTCAGCATCTCCTTCAAGAGCTTTAAGAGCAGAACCTTTAATTACTGGTACATCGTCACCAGGGAAGTCGTATTCAGAAAGTAAGTCACGTACTTCCATTTCTACTAATTCTAATAACTCTTCGTCATCTACCATGTCACATTTGTTTAAGAATACAACAAGGTAAGGTACACCTACCTGACGAGATAAAAGGATATGCTCACGAGTTTGTGGCATTGGACCGTCAGCAGCAGATACTACTAAGATACCGCCGTCCATTTGCGCAGCACCAGTGATCATGTTTTTAACGTAGTCAGCATGTCCTGGGCAGTCAACGTGTGCATAGTGACGATTTTCAGTTTCATACTCTACGTGTGCAGTTGAGATTGTGATACCACGCTCACGCTCTTCTGGAGCACCGTCGATTTGATCGTATGCACGAGCTTCAGCCTTACCAGATTTAGCAAGAACTGTTGTAATCGCAGCTGTTAAAGTTGTTTTACCATGGTCAACGTGACCGATTGTTCCAATATTCGCATGTGGTTTAGAACGGTCGAATTTTTCTTTAGCCATTCTGAAATCCTCCTTAAGAGTTTTTATTTAAGTATAGGTTATAGAAAGCGGAAGCTTTTGCTCCACTTTCTATGCTCACATAAGTAGTTATACTTGATTAAAGGTGTAAAATCAATTATTCACCTTTATTTTTTTTGATAATTTCATCAGCAATGTTTTTCGGTACTTCTTCATAGTGATCGAAATGCATTGTAAATGTTCCGCGTCCTTGAGTGTTTGAACGTAACGCAGTTGCGTAACCAAACATTTCAGAAAGTGGAACCATCGCTTTAACAACTTGTGCATTACCACGAGCTTCCATACCTTCTACACGGCCACGACGAGAAGTTACGTCACCCATAATGTCACCCATATACTCTTCAGGGATTACAACTTCAACCTTCATGATTGGCTCTAGTAATACAGGGTTACATTTCTTCACAGCATTTTTAAGTGCAAGAGATGCTGCAACTTTGAACGCCATTTCACTTGAGTCTACATCGTGGTAAGATCCGTCGAATAACTTCGCTTTCACGTCGATTAATGGGTATCCAGCAAGAACACCATTTTGCATAGCGTCTTCTAGACCAGATTGAACTGCTGGAATGTACTCACGTGGTACAACACCACCGACAATCGCGTTTTCGAATTCGAAACCTTTACCTTCTTCGTTTGGTGAGAACTCAATCCAAACATGTCCGAACTGACCGCGACCACCAGATTGACGTACGAATTTACCTTCAACCTGTGCAGATTGACGGAATGTTTCACGGTACGCAACCTGAGGAGCACCTACGTTAGCTTCTACTTTGAACTCACGCTTCATACGGTCAACGATGATATCTAAGTGTAACTCACCCATACCCGCGATGATTGTTTGTCCAGTTTCAGCATCCGTATGCGCACGGAAAGTTGGATCCTCTTCAGAAAGTTTTTGTAAAGCTGTAGACATTTTGTCTTGGTCAGCTTTTGACTTAGGCTCGATAGCAACCGAGATAACTGGCTCTGGGAACTCCATAGACTCTAAGATAACTTGGTTCTTTTCATCACATAGAGTATCACCAGTTGTTGTATCTTTTAAACCTACTGCAGCCGCAATATCACCAGAGTAAACTACTGGAATTTCCTCACGGTGGTTTGCGTGCATTTGTAAAATACGACCTACACGTTCGCGTTTACCTTTTGTAGAGTTCACAACATATGAACCAGAGTTTAATGTACCAGAGTAAACACGGAAGAATGTTAACTTACCAACATAAGGATCTGTCATAACTTTAAAAGCTAATGCAGAGAATGGCTCGTCATCGCTAGATTTACGAACGACTTCCTCGTCTGTATCAGGAATCGTACCTTTAATAGCTGGTACGTCGATAGGTGCTGGTAAGTAGTCTAGTACAGCATCAAGCATTAACTGAACACCTTTGTTCTTGAAGGCAGAACCACAAAGAACAGGGTAGAATTCAACGTTACAAGTACCTTTACGGATTGCAGCTTTAATTTCTTCTACAGTAAGCTCTTCACCTTCTAGGTACTTCATCATTAATTCTTCGTCAAGTTCAGCTACCGCTTCAATTAACGTAGAACGTAACTCTTCAGCTTGCTCTTTATATTCCTCTGGAACTTCACGAGCATCTGCACGAGTTCCTAGATCATCTTCGTAGAAATAAGCTTTCATTTCTACTAAATCGATAATTCCTTCGAATTGATCTTCAGCACCAATTGGTAACTGAATAGCATGAGCATTAGCCTGTAAACGCTCGTGAAGAGTTTTTACAGAGTATAAGAAGTCTGCCCCGATCTTATCCATTTTGTTAACGAATACTACACGAGGAACTCCATAAGTTGTAGCCTGGCGCCAAACTGTTTCAGTTTGAGGTTCTACACCAGACTGTGCGTCTAATACAGCTACTGCACCGTCTAAGACGCGAAGAGAGCGCTCAACCTCTACTGTGAAGTCTACGTGTCCAGGAGTATCAATAATGTTGATACGATAGCCCTTCCACTGAGCAGTTGTAGCAGCAGATGTAATTGTAATACCGCGCTCTTGTTCCTGCTCCATCCAGTCCATTTGGGATGCTCCTTCGTGAGTTTCCCCAATTTTATGAATGCGTCCTGTATAGAACAAGATACGCTCAGTTGTCGTAGTTTTACCAGCATCAATGTGAGCCATGATACCGATATTGCGAGTTTTTTCTAAGGAGAACTCTCTTGCCATTGGGTATTTCTCCTTCCTTATATGAATATTGGTTTATTTAAATCTAAGATATTACCAACGATAGTGAGCAAATGCTTTGTTCGCTTCAGCCATCTTGTGAGTGTCTTCACGCTTCTTAACAGATGCACCAGTATTGTTAGCTGCATCAATAATTTCGTTAGCTAAACGCTCTTCCATCGTTTTCTCTCCACGAAGACGAGCGTAGTTTACTAACCAGCGAAGACCTAGAGTTGTACGGCGTTCTGGACGCACTTCTACAGGTACTTGGTAGTTAGCACCACCAACACGGCGTGCACGCACCTCAAGAACTGGCATGATATTTTTAAGAGCTTGTTCAAACACTTCCATTGGATCATTACCAGTGCGATCCTTCACGATATCAAAAGCGTTATAAAGGATTTTTTGAGAAGTTTGTCTTTTACCGTCGATCATCATTTTATTGATTAAACGAGTAACTAATTTAGAGTTGTAAATCGGATCTGGTAATACATCACGTTTAGCAACAGAACCTTTACGTGGCATAGTATGTTCCTCCTTTCATACTGTAATTCTTCTATGCTGTAAATTAAATTATTTTTTCGGACGTTTTGTACCGTATTTAGAACGACCTTGTTTACGATTTTCAACACCAGCCGTATCTAAAGCTCCACGAACGATGTGGTAACGTACCCCTGGTAAGTCTTTTACACGTCCGCCACGAATTAACACAACACTATGCTCTTGTAAGTTGTGTCCGATACCTGGAATATAAGCAGTAACCTCAATTCCGTTTGTTAAACGAACACGAGCATATTTACGAAGCGCTGAGTTCGGCTTCTTTGGTGTCATTGTACCAACACGAGTACATACTCCACGCTTTTGTGGTGATGATGTGTTAGTGTGCTCTTTTTTGAAGCTATTGTATCCTTTGTTTAATGCTGGAGACTTAGATTTTTCGATTTTACTTACGCGTCCCTTGCGCACTAATTGATTAATTGTAGGCATGTTTATTTCCTCCCTTCGTGATGTTTTCAATACCACACATCCAGGTGGTTCATCTTTTGGCAAAAAACAAAGTTTTTGTAGAATGGTCTACAAAAACCATTGTTTACTTTATTATGGCTACAACTGCAGCTCCAACTTCAATTCCACAAGCTTTCCCAAGCTTTTTCATTGAATCAACTTTTGATAAAGGAACTTGCTTTTGTTCTGCTAACTGAATAACTTTCGTTGTGACAAATGAATCAGCATCTTCAGCAATCACAACTTCCTTTACCTGATCAGTTTTTAGAGCCTTTGCTGTTTGCTTTGTACCAACAATAATTCTTTCAGCCTGTGATACTTTTTCATAAGACATTTTATCATATCCTCCAAAGTAACAGGTGTAATCTTGAGCACCTTGATTATATTAACATTATATTAGGATGGATGTCAACTAAATGTTGAAATTTAATTTGAAACATATAGCAACATCCACCCTTTTATTAAATGTTTTTTCGAAATAAACTGTCCATTAATCGATTGTTACTGTTTCTTCGGAAATTTGAACCTTTGATACAGGGCTTGCTTTGCGGTACCGTTGCATACCTGTACCAGCTGGAACAAGTTTTCCAATGATGACATTCTCCTTTAAGCCGAGTAATTCATCACGCTTTCCTTTGATTGCAGCATCTGTAAGAACACGTGTTGTTTCTTGGAAGGATGCTGCTGATAAGAAGGACTCTGTTTCGAGTGATGCTTTTGTAATACCGAGAAGAACAGGTCTTCCTGTAGCAGGACGTTTTCCTTCAAGAAGTACTGATTTGTTCGCATCCGTAAATTGGTGGATGTCAAGAAGTGTCCCTGGTAAAACATCTGTATCACCCGGATCGATAACACGTACCTTCCGTAACATTTGACGAACCATTACTTCGATGTGCTTATCGCCAATTTCTACCCCTTGCATACGATATACTTTTTGAACTTCACGTAATAAATACTCTTGTACGGCAAGGATATCTTTTACTTTTAGAAGCTCTTTCGGATCAATTGAACCTTCTGTTATTTCCTGACCGCGCTCTACTTTATCACCTTTTGATACTTTTAAACGAGCGTTGTACGGTGCAGTGTAAGATCTTGTTTCAACTTCTCCTTGTACAACAATTTCTTGCTGTTTATCACGAACTTCATTAATTTCAGTAACATATCCATCTATTTCAGAGATTATGGCTTGACCTTTTGGATTACGCGCTTCAAATATCTCTTGTACACGCGGTAAACCTTGTGTAATATCATCGCCGGCAACTCCACCTGTATGGAATGTACGCATCGTTAACTGCGTTCCAGGTTCACCAATCGATTGGGCAGCAATAATTCCTACTGCTTCACCAACCTCCACTTCAGAGCCTGTAGCTAAATTGCGGCCGTAGCATTTTTTACAGACGCCGTGGCGCGTGTTACATGCAAACGCAGAGCGAATCCATACTTCTTCAATACCAGCTTCGATAATAGCAGTTGTAATGTCTTCTGTAATCAGTTCATTTTCATTCACTAATACTTCGCCAGTTTCAGGATGCTTTACAGTTCGACGAGCATAACGACCAATAATACGTTCATCAAGCTTCTCGATGATCTCTGTTCCTTCTTTAATCGCCTTTGCTAAAATACCGCGATCTGTTCCACAGTCTTCCTCACGAATAATGACATCTTGCGCTACGTCCACAAGTCGGCGCGTTAAGTAACCAGAATCAGCTGTCTTTAACGCTGTATCCGCAAGACCTTTACGAGCACCGTGTGTAGAAATAAAGTACTCTAATACCGTTAACCCCTCACGGAAACTTGATTTAATTGGTAACTCGATGATTCGACCAGCCGGGTTTGCCATTAATCCGCGCATTCCAGCTAGCTGTGTAAAGTTTGATGCGTTACCACGGGCTCCCGAGTCACTCATCATAAAGATTGGATTTGATCGATCTAAGGACTTCATGAGTTTGTTTTGGATTGTGTCCTTCGCAGCACTCCAAATGGAGATGACGCGATCATAACGCTCATCTTCTGTAATTAAACCACGTTTAAACTGTTTCATCACATTATCTACTTTTACTTGAGCTTCTTTTAGAATTTCTTCTTTTTCACCCAATACGATAATGTCAGATACACCGACAGTAATACCGGCTTTAGTAGAATATTTAAACCCTAAATCTTTTAATCGGTCTAACATTTTAGATGTTTCCGTAATGTGGAATTGCTTAAATACTTCCGCGATAATCTTTCCAAGAATACCTTTCTTAAAAGGCAGAACAATGTCTTGTTGCTTAATGTACTCAGCAACATTTACAGTTGGATCAACAAAATACTTTTCTGGCGTTTTCTCTTGAATATTTTCAGTAGTCGGCTCGTTAATATAAGGGAAAGACTTCGGTAGAATTTCATTAAAAATTAACTTACCAACTGTTGTAATTAAAAGCTTTCGATTTTGTTCTTCTGTAAATGTTTCATTGTTTAATGAAGCAGCATGTACCGCAACACGTGTGTGTAGATGTACATAACCATTTTGATAAGCAATTAATGCTTCGTCTGTATCTTTAAAGATGCTTCCTTCACCAATTGCATCTTTACGTTCTAACGTTAAGTAGTAGTTACCTAAAACCATGTCCTGAGATGGTGTAACAACCGGCTTACCATCTTTCGGGTTTAATATGTTTTGGGCAGCCAACATTAAAATACGTGCTTCTGCTTGCGCTTCTGCTGATAAAGGTACGTGAACGGCCATTTGGTCTCCGTCAAAGTCAGCGTTATATGCTGTACATACGAGTGGATGTAAGCGAATAGCTCGCCCTTCAACAAGCGTAGGTTCGAACGCTTGGATCCCAAGTCTGTGTAGTGTAGGAGCACGGTTTAATAATACAGGGTGCTCTTTAATAACCTCTTCTAACACATCCCATACTTCTGGATGAATCCGTTCAATTTTACGTTTTGCACTCTTTATGTTATGCGCTAACCCTTTCTCTACTAACTCCTTCATAACGAATGGCTTAAATAGCTCAAGAGCCATTTCTTTTGGAAGGCCACATTGATACATCTTAAGGTTTGGACCTACGACAATTACAGAGCGTCCAGAATAGTCGACACGTTTTCCAAGTAGGTTTTGACGGAAACGACCTTGCTTTCCTTTAAGCATATGTGAAAGTGATTTTAACGGTCGATTTCCAGGTCCTGTTACTGGACGACCACGGCGACCATTGTCAATTAATGCGTCGACAGCTTCTTGTAACATACGTTTTTCGTTTTGAACAATGATGCTAGGGGCACCTAAATCCAATAAACGTTTTAAACGGTTGTTACGGTTAATAACACGACGATATAAATCATTTAAGTCAGATGTAGCGAAACGGCCACCATCTAATTGAACCATCGGACGAAGCTCTGGAGGAATAACCGGCAGCACATCAAGGATCATCCAAGATGGCTCATTCCCAGAGTGTCGGAATGCTTCGATGACTTCTAAACGTTTAATCGCACGTGTACGACGTTGACCTTGGGATGACTTAAGTTCTTCTTTTAAATGATCTACTTCTTTATCAAGGTCAATGTCTTCTAATAATTTTTTAATCGCTTCTGCACCCATAGATGCTTGGAATGTATTCCCGTATTTTTCACGATACGTGCGGTACTCTTTTTCAGATAGAAGTTGTTTCTTCTCAAGCGGTGTATCGCCTGTATCAGTTACAACGTAAGATGCAAAATAAATAACTTCTTCTAGCGCACGAGGTGACATATCAAGAACAAGTCCCATGCGGCTCGGAATTCCTTTAAAGTACCAAATGTGTGAGACTGGGGCAGCAAGCTCGATGTGCCCCATTCGCTCACGACGAACTTTCGCACGCGTTACTTCAACACCACAGCGGTCACAAACGACCCCTTTGTAACGAACGCGCTTATATTTTCCACAATGACATTCCCAGTCTTTTGTTGGACCAAAAATTCGCTCACAGAAAAGCCCGTCTTTCTCTGGTTTTAATGTTCGATAGTTAATCGTTTCTGGCTTTTTCACTTCACCATATGACCAGGAACGGATTTTATCCGGTGAAGCAAGACCGATGTTCATATATTCAAAGTTATTTACATCTAGCAAGGGGCCTACCTCCCTTTTAATCTTCCGGTTTTAACCCTAATTGCCTTTATCATTACTTACTCTTTCGTAACGACGTCTTTTTCTTTTTCAGTCACTTCTTCTTCATTATTTAATGAAACATCTTCTGACTGATTTGTTTCTTCTTCATCTTCTAATTCTCTCATTTCAATTTCTTGTTCATCACTTGAAAGAATTTTGACATCCATACCTAAGCTTTGAAGCTCCTTAATTAATACTTTAAATGATTCAGGAACGCCTGGCTCAGGAACATTTTCACCTTTTACAATCGCCTCATATGTTTTCACACGACCGACAACGTCATCTGATTTAACAGTAAGAATTTCTTGTAACGTGTATGCAGCACCATATGCTTCAAGTGCCCATACCTCCATCTCACCAAAACGCTGTCCACCAAATTGTGCTTTACCTCCCAGAGGCTGTTGTGTAACAAGTGAGTAAGGTCCCGTTGAACGAGCATGTAATTTATCATCAACTATATGTGCAAGCTTGATCATGTACATGATACCAACAGATACGCGGTTATCAAACGGCTCTCCTGTTCGCCCATCATAAAGAATGGTTTTTGCATCACGAGCCATACCTGCTTCTTCAAGCGTTGCCCATACATCTTCCTCACGAGCACCATCAAATACAGGTGTTGCAACATGAATGCCAAGTTTACGAGCGGCCATTCCAAGATGCAACTCTAAAACCTGACCGATATTCATACGAGATGGAACTCCTAATGGGTTTAACATAATATCAACAGGTGTGCCATCTGGTAAATAAGGCATGTCTTCTTCTGGAAGGATACGCGAAATAACACCCTTATTACCGTGTCGACCGGCCATTTTATCCCCTTCAGAAATTTTACGTTTTTGAACGATATAAACACGCACTAACTGGTTTACACCTGGTGGTAATTCGTCACCGTCTTCACGGTTAAAGACTTTAACGTCTAATACAATACCCCCGCCACCATGCGGAACACGTAGTGAAGTATCACGTACTTCTCGAGCCTTTTCACCAAAAATTGCATGTAACAATCTTTCTTCAGCTGTTAACTCTGTCACGCCTTTTGGTGTTACTTTACCAACTAGTAAATCTCCGTCCTTAACTTCTGCACCGATACGAATAATTCCGCGTTCGTCTAAGTTGCGCAGGGCATCTTCACCGACGTTTGGAATATCACGTGTAATTTCTTCCGGACCAAGTTTCGTATCCCGAGACTCAGACTCATATTCTTCAATATGAATGGATGTATAGACATCATCTTTCACGAGACGCTCACTCATAATAATCGCGTCCTCGTAGTTATATCCATCCCATGTCATGAAAGCAACGAGTACATTTCTTCCAAGCGCTAGCTCGCCCTTCTCCATCGATGGTCCGTCTGCTAAAATCTCACCTTTAACTACCTCATCACCAACGGAAACAATTGGACGCTGATTATAACAAGTACCTTGGTTCGAACGAACAAATTTTAATAAATTATATTTATCAAGGTCACCTTTAATTTTTTGACCATCTACTTCTTCATATCTGCGAACGTAAATACGGTTCGCCTCGACACGCTCAACGATTCCAGGATGCTTACAAATAACCGCAGCTCCTGAATCTTTTCCAGACACATATTCCATACCAGTACCTACAATCGGTGCTTCCGGTTGCATTAATGGTACAGCTTGACGTTGCATGTTTGCTCCCATTAACGCGCGGTTTGAATCGTCGTTTTCCAAGAAAGGAATACATGCTGTCGCTGCAGATACAACTTGTTTTGGAGATACGTCCATGTAATCTACACTGTCGCGTTTAACGACTGTGTTTTCCCCACGGAAACGAGCGACGATGTTTTCATCTAAGAATGAACCATCTTCACCTAAGCGTGCATTTGCTTGTGCAACTACATAGTTATCTTCTTCATCAGCTGTTAAATAATCAATTTGACTCGTTACTTTTCCCGTTTCAGGATCAATGCGACGATAAGGAGTTTCAATAAATCCAAAACGGTTTACTTTCGCATAAGATGATAAGGAGTTAATTAACCCGATATTTGGACCCTCTGGTGTTTCAATTGGACACATACGACCGTAATGAGAATAGTGAACGTCACGCACTTCGAATCCTGCACGTTCACGCGTTAATCCACCAGGTCCTAATGCTGATAAACGACGTTTGTGCGTTAATTCAGCAAGAGGGTTTGTTTGATCCATAAACTGTGATAACTGTGAGCTACCGAAGAATTCTTTAATAGATGCAATTACAGGACGAATATTAATCAATTGCTGTGGAGTAATCGTGTTCGTGTCCTGAATAGACATTCTTTCACGAACCACACGCTCCATACGAGAAAGACCAATACGGAATTGGTTTTGTAATAGCTCACCTACAGAACGTAAACGTCTATTTCCAAGATGGTCAATATCGTCTGTATTTCCTACACCGTGTAATAAATTAAAGAAGTAACTAATAGATGCAATAATATCTGCAGGTGCAATATTTTTTACAGACTCATCAATGTTTGCATTACTAATAACATTGATAACTTGCTCGCCTTCTGAATCGTTTGGAGCATAAATTTTAATAGACTGAACAGTAATTTCTTCTTCTACTACACCGCCAACAGGGTTAATTTTTTTGAAACCAACTCCACTTTCAAGGTGGTGCATAATCCGATTTAACGTTTTTCTATCAATCGTTGTCCCTTTCTCAGCAACGATTTCCCCTGTTTCAGGATCAACAAGCGTTTCTGCTAATTGTTGATTGAATAGACGGTTTTTAATATGAAGCTTTTTATTAATTTTGTAACGACCTACACTCGCTAAATCATAACGTTTCGGATCAAAGAAGCGTGAAATTAGTAAGCTTTTCGCATTCTCTACTGTAGGCGGTTCGCCCGGACGTAAGCGTTCATAGATTTCAAGTAAAGCTTTTTCCGTGCTTTCTGTATTATCTTTATCTAGCGTGTTACGCAAGAACTCGTTTTCACCAAATAAATCGGTGATTTCTTGATCAGAGCCAAACCCAAGGGCACGTAAAAGAACCGTAACCGGTAATTTACGGGTGCGATCTATGCGAACATACACAACGTCCTTCGCATCCGTTTCATACTCTAACCAAGCGCCACGGTTTGGAATAACAGTTGCAGTAAATCCTAGTTTACCGTTTTTATCTACTTTATCACTGTAATATACACTTGGAGAACGTACTAACTGGGAGACGATAACGCGTTCAGCACCATTGATCACGAATGTACCCGTTTCCGTCATTAGAGGAAAGTCCCCCATGAATACATCTTGATCTTTTACTTCACCCGTTTCCTTATTAATTAGTCGTACCTTAACACGGAGTGGAGCGGAGTATGTAACATCGCGTTCCTTTGACTCTTCTACGGAATATTTCGGTTCACCTAAGCTATAATCAATAAACTCTAGCGAGAGGTTACCAGTGAAATCTTCGATAGGAGAAATGTCTTGAAACATTTCACGAAGCCCCTCATCAAGAAACCACTGATAAGAAGAGGTTTGAATTTCAATAAGATTTGGTAATTCTAAAACTTCGCTAATACGTGCATAACTTCTACGTTGGCGGTGTCGTCCATACTGAACTAGTTGACCTGTCAACTGATTCACCCCTCAAATCAAGCGTAATATATATCTTGTAATGAGCACAAAAATGGTAAAAACACTTTTATGCTACTACAAGTAAAAAGCAAAAATAAAGGGTTTTTCTTTTAACGAGTAGGATAAAATCCTATCACGCAAAATACTCTTTACAACTTTATGAGAACAAGAGTATTTCGAAAAAACCTCTCAAAACAAATAATTGATTTTATTATTTTTTCCTAAAATAGAAAAAATAAACATTTTTCTTAAACATAAAAATTCACCGGGAATTTACACATTGGCATTTTATAATGCTAACATAGTGAAAATTCAAAGTCAATCTTTTTTTGCTCTAATAATGTAGTACCCTTTTTTCTTTTCCATTACTTCTACTGATGTACAAAGTTCCTCTAACTTTTTAATGGCCGATGGCGCCCCTTGCTTCTTTTGAATAACAATCCACAACTCACCATTTTGTGCTAAACGATTTATACTTTCTTCAAAAATTGCATGCACAGTTCGTTTCCCCGCACGAATCGGAGGGTTTGTTAGGATCGCCGCATACGAATCTTTTTTCACTTGTTCAAATAGATTACTTTGAAAAACTGAAACATTTTGCACACCATTTACAGTCGCGTTATATCGAGCAAGTTCCACCGCCCGATTGTTCACATCGATCATATCTACATGACGATCAGGATCAGCACAAGCTATCGAAAGACCGATTGGACCATAACCACAACCGACATCAAGTATATCCCCTTCCACTTTGGGAAACAGAAACGTTTCGATTAATAGTCTTGAACCAAAATCCACTTCACCTTTTGAAAACACACCGGAATCAGAAGTGAACGTAAAAGTCATTCCTCTTAATTTGTAAGTAAAGTTGTGGGGATTACTAGCAACAGTTGGTTGTTCAGAAAAATAATGCTCACTCACAATATCGTCTCCCTTCATTAGGAAGTGTCGATCATTATCCTTGAAAATAAACGTACAAAATTTCGTTTTTAGAAGAGAAAAAGCCCGCTTAATTTTAGCGAGCTTTTCATTGTAAAGAACGTTATTACTTAACTTCTACAGAAGCGCCAACTTCTTCAAGCTTAGCTTTAAGTTCTTCTGCTTCCTCTTTAGAAACACCTTCTTTAAGAGGCTTTGGAGTGTTATCAACTAATTCTTTAGCTTCTTTTAAGCCAAGACCAGTGATTTCACGAACAACTTTAATAACTTTAATTTTTTGTCCGCCAGCACCTTCAAGGATAACATCAAATTCTGTTTTCTCAGCAGCAGCTTCGCCACCAGCAGCGCCACCCATTACTGCTACAGGTGCAGCAGCAGTTACGCCGAATTCCTCTTCGATAGCTTTAACTAAATCGTTAAGTTCAAGAACAGTCATTTCTTTAATAGCATCAATAATTTGCTCTTTAGTCATTTGTTTTTCCTCCTTATTTTTTGTTCTTATATTGTTAACAAACAAGTTTGAAATGTTCGGTTAAAATTAAGCACCTTGTTCTTCTTTTTGATCCGCAACAGCTTTTGCAGCAAGGGCAATATTGCGCATTGGAGCTTGAAGAACAGATAGTAACATAGAAAGAAGACCTTCTCGAGAAGGTAGATCCGCAATTGCCTTAACTTCTTCAGCAGTTGCAAAATTTCCTTCGATAACACCAGCTTTAATTTCTAGTGCTTCATGCTCTTTTGCAAAATCGTTTAAGATTTTCGCAGGTGCTACAACATCCTCTACACTAAACGCAATAGCGTTCGGGCCAGTAAGTGCATCATTAAGTTCTGTTAACTCAGCTTGCTCAGCTGCACGGCGAGTTAATGTGTTTTTGTACACTTTGAACTCAACGCCTGCTTCACGAAGCTTTTTACGTAGTTCCGTTACTTCAGCAACGTTAAGACCACGGTAGTCGACGATAACTGTAGAAACACTTTCACGGAATTTACCAGCAATTTCTTCAACAATCAGCTTTTTTTGTTCGATTGCGCTGCTCATTTGTTACACCTCCTGTAGTTTGAAAGTAGGGTACTTATACCGTCCGGTGCATATAAAAAACCTCCATGTGTAGACATGGAGGGATTATACAAATAAGCAAAGAACCGCTTAATCTATAAAATCACACCTCGGTAGGAAATTAAGCCAACCGGCACCTACTGTCTACGGTATAAATAAAATCTATTCAATTAAACAACATTTGTTATATTAACAAATCGCTTAAAGTTTGTCAATCATTATTTTGAAACAACAAATGATGATGCGTCAACTCTAACTCCAGGTCCCATTGTAGATGTAACTGCGACATTCTTCATATACGTACCTTTCGCAGCTGCAGGTTTCGCTTTTAATAATGTTTCATAGATTGTCGTGAAGTTTTCAACTAACTTCTCATCTTCAAAAGAAACTTTACCAATTGGTACATGGATGTTACCCGCTTTATCTACACGGTATTCGACTTTACCAGCTTTAATTTCGTTAACTGCTTTTTCAACTTCGAATGTTACCGTACCTGTTTTAGGGTTTGGCATTAATCCTTTAGGACCAAGCACACGACCCAACTTACCAACTTCTCCCATCATGTCAGGAGTTGCTACAACTACATCAAACTCAAACCAACCTTGTTGAATTTTGTTAATGTAATCAGAATCTCCAACATAGTCTGCACCAGCAGCTTCTGCTTCTTTCGCTTTCTCACCTTTTGCGAAAACTAATACACGTTGAGTTTTACCAGTTCCGTTCGGTAATACAACGGCACCACGGATTTGCTGGTCATTTTTACGAGGGTCAACCCCTAAACGGAATGCAACTTCAACTGTTGCATCAAATTTTGCAGTATTTGTCTTTTTTACTAATTCAATCGCTTCTTTAACATCATAAGCTTTAGAGCGATCTACAAGCTTTACAGCTTCAAGATATTTTTTTCCTTTTTTCGGCATTTCCTTTTTCCTCCTTATGTGGTTTTAGCGGAATAACCTCCCACGAATAAAGGTTGCGAACTTGATACAGACCAAACTCGCAACCCTAAAAAAAACGACATCACTAACGGGATTAGTCTTCTACGACAATACCCATGCTGCGCGCAGTACCTTCTACCATACGCATTGCTGCTTCAACGCTAGCTGCGTTTAAGTCAGGCATTTTTGTTTCAGCAATCTCACGTACTTTATCACGTTTGATTGTTGCAACTTTATTACGATTTGGTTCACCAGAACCTGACTCAATACCAACCGCTTTCTTTAATAGAACGGCAGCAGGTGGAGTTTTCGTAATAAATGTAAATGAACGGTCTTCGTAAACCGTAATTTCAACAGGAATAATTAAGCCAGCTTGGTCTGCTGTGCGAGCGTTGAACTCTTTACAGAATCCCATAATGTTAACACCAGCTTGACCTAATGCAGGTCCAACAGGCGGAGCTGGATTCGCTTTACCAGCAGGAATTTGTAATTTTACGATTTTCACTACTTTTTTAGCCACGAGACACACCTCCTTAAGTCCGTGATGTGGTAATAGGGCTCTAGCCCTCCCACTCATGTAACATTCATTTATGATATGAATGATCATAAAGTTAAATTTTTAAAAACGGTACGTCTCTACAGGAGAGACATACTGACTTATGACATATTATCACTTTTTCAATTTTATTTCAAGGCAGTTTTACAAAATTATAGTTTTGATACTTGTGAAAACTCTAGCTCAACCGGTGTTTCACGACCAAACATATTAACAAGAACTTTCACTTTACTTTTATCAATGTCTATTTCTTCAATTGTACCTGTGAAGTTCGCGAATGGACCATCGGTAACTTTGACTGTTTCGTTTAATTCAAAATCAAACTCCACACGGTTATCGTCCATACCCATACGCTTCAAGATAACATCTACTTCTTCAGGCAGTAAAGGTGTCGGTTTCGATCCAGAACCAGCAGAACCAACAAACCCCGTTACTCCCGGAGTATTCCGCACAACATACCAAGAGTCGTCTGTCATGACGATTTCAACTAGAACATAACCAGGGAATACTTTCTTTTTTGATACTTTTGTTTTACCATTTTTAATATCCGTTTCCTCTTCTTCAGGAACAATTACACGAAAAATTTTGTCTTGCATTCCCATTGACTCAACGCGCTTTTCTAAATTAGCTTTAACTTTATTTTCATATCCAGAGTAAGTGTGAACAACATACCAGTTCTTTTCCATATATAAGGACTCGGTCCTTCCCTCCCCAACGAATAATTAAACAATCTATTTTTCCTAAAAGTACATAGGGTAAAAATTTTCACAAGAACAAAAGCGCGAGAACTTCGCTAAAGCGGTGTACAAACTGTACCATTTCACTAGGAGATAGAGGAAACTCGAGCGACGTTTCAGTCGATGTTGAGTTATCGTACGGATGAAATGGGAAATTTGCTAGCCGCTAACGCCCGAAGCTAGACGCAACCAACTATGAACAGAGTTGTCCATATACTTAGGAACTTATAATTTCCTTAACAATTAAAAAACCCGTTAAACGGGTTCTTCCAAAGTTGAATATCTACCATTATAGCACGATTTGTAAATATTTATTCAAAAATAAAACGGATAAGTTCCGAAATTCCTAAATCAACAACCGCAAAAAAAACAGAAAGGAAGGTTACCGTTGAAATCACAATAATTGTATAACGTGTCAGTTCCTTACCTTTCGGCCAACTGACTTTTCTCATTTCTTTTGCAACATTACGAAAAAACTTTGTCAATCGCTGCATCGTGTACCTCCAAAGTCATTTTGTTTCAAGATGAGGGGTATGAGCGTTGCATGTTTTACAAAACTTTTTAATCTCTAGCCGTTCCGCAGCGTTATTTACACTCTTCATCGTTGAGTAGTTGCGGCTCCCACATTGTTTACAAGCTAACATTACTTTTTTTCGCATAATAACACCTACCGCTATTTTTCCTATTAAAATGTACCATAGCGATATTTTAGCTGTCAACGTCATTAAGTTGTTATTTCTCTCAATTCTAAATAGCGTTCCAACTTTCTCTTAACCCGCTGAAGCGCATTATCAATCGATTTGACATGTCTGTTTAACTCTTCAGAAATTTCTTGATAGGATCGTCCATCTAAGTATAAGACAAGTACTTTCCGTTCAAGATCTGAGAGTAGCTCTCCCATCTTTAATTCAATATCATCAAATTCTTCTTGATTAATAATCAATTCTTCAGGATCCATTACTTTTGCACCTGTAATAACATCCATTAACGTTCGATCTGATTCTTCATCGTAAATGGGTTTGTCCAATGAAACATAGGAGTTCAGAGGAATATGTTTTTGACGGGTTGCGGTTTTTATCGCAGTAATAATTTGGCGGGTAATACACAATTCTGCAAAAGCTTTAAAAGAAGTAAGCTTGTCCTCTTTAAAGTCTCGAATTGCTTTATATAAACCAATCATTCCTTCTTGAACAATATCTTCACGATCGGCACCAATTAAAAAATACGACCTTGCTTTTGCTCGCACAAAATTTTGATATTTTGTTATTAAAAAATCTAGTGCATCACTATCCCCCTGATGAACAAGCTCTACAATTTGCTCATCTTCAAAGCCTTTTAAAATCTTTTTTGCCATGTCCCCCTTGTTGCCTTTAACTCTCACACAGATCCCCCCGACCGGAATTAGGAAATTGTTAGAAATATTATACTTTAGAAATTCTACAAGCGTCAACCAAACATAAGTACTGAATCGCACCGATTTCATAAATATACTTCTTGCTAGCGAAAGAAAAATGTCATCTCCTGGACTTCTTATAAATAAACTTTACAAAACCTACAATCGGTATTGATCTAGTAGCTTTTATCAGCTAAAATCCAAAATGAATTGTAAAACATATCAATAATACCCCTTAGAGATTTCCCCTTCGCCACTTTTCAAATTGCTTCGCTACATCATCTGAAAGATTTATTTTTGAGTAAGGCCGTTCTTCTTTCACTTTTCTTACTTTTCTTTGAATTCGCTCTTCAATCGCTTCCATCTCAACGAGTAGCTCACGAGCAGATTTTCGCAGTGCACCTTGCGAAAAAACGGTCCACTGCTCAGTATAGTCAGAAGTAGCTACGTAAACTTTTGTTTTTACTGATAACAATTTCTTCACTAATTTTTCAATCCGCTCATCAGCCGTTTCATTTTCTCGTGTAAATATAACCTCAACACGAGCATGCTTATATTTACGTTCGTTTCCTTTTACTAAATGAGCGTCAAAAACGACCATGACTTGAAAACCCGTATAAGCCTGATACTCAGACATTTTTTCAATTAATAAATCACGAGCATGCTCTAAGTTATCATTTTTTAAAGCTTGCAGTTCTGGCCATGCTCCAATTATGTTATACCCGTCAACGAGAAGAATGTTCATCGCTACTACTCTCCTAGCGGATGGCGCTTTCGATATACTTCATACAATAACAAGCCTGCAGCTACAGATGCATTTAGGGATGTAACTTTCCCTACCATCGGTAGCTTCACTAAGAAGTCACACTTCTCTTTTACAAGTCTTCCCATACCTTTCCCTTCACTACCAATGACAAGTGCAATGGGCATATTTCCATCCAAAGTGCGGTAATCGTCTTTACCTTTTGCGTCTGTACCAACTACCCACAGTCCACGTTCCTTTAATTCTTCTAACGTACGTGCTAAATTCGTTACGCGAGCAACTGGTATATATTCAATCGCCCCAGTAGAAGCCTTTGCTACCGCTTGTGTTAAGCCAACAGACCGACGTTTAGGAATAATGATTCCATGAGCTCCAACACAATCAGCCGTTCTCATAATCGACCCTAAATTATGAGGATCTTCAATTTCGTCTAAAACGATAAAAAATGGCGGTTCTTTTCTTTCTTCTGCCCGTTTAAACAAATCGTCAAAGTCACTATATTGATAAGCGGCTACTTGTGCTGCTACACCTTGATGGTTACCAGTAAACATTTGATCTAACTTTTTCTTTGGGACAAATTGTAGCGATACACCTTTTTCTTTTGCAAGTGAAATAATTTGTTGAGCTTGTCCTTTCGTTGAGTGCTCCGCCATCCACAATTTGTGAATATCACGCTTCGAACGCAAAGCCTCTAAAACTGGATTTCTTCCAACAATATATTCTTCACTCATGTATCGTTCCTCCTTTCCTTATCTCTATCTAAAATCTCCCCTATTATTTCATTTATCCGGTTTATATCCCCCTGTAAATAAAGATAACCTAATAGCGCTTCAAACGCAGTACTATGACGATACGTTTGAACATCCGTATTTTTCGGAACGGTCCCAGACTTTGCATTTCGTCCTCTTTTTATAACGGCTATTTCTTCTTCAGAAAAAAAGTTTCTCTCCATTAGTGTCTCTAATTGAGCAGCTTGAGATTTAGCCGACACAAACGATTTTGACAGTTGATGCAATTTATTTGGCTTAACATTTCCCATTGAAAGGAGATGATGCCGTATATAAACCTCGTATACGGCATCGCCCATATAAGCAAGCGCTAAACCATTAAGCTGTTTAGCATCTTTTAACTGTTCTAATTCGAACATATTCATCCCCTTTTCCATCTTGTTCCTTGCGGTGTATCTTCTAAAATGATATTCATGTCTTTAAGCTGATCGCGAATTTGATCTGCTAACATAAAGTTCCGTTCTTTTCGAGCTTGGATACGTTGTTGAATTAATTCTTCAATTTCTTCGTCTAATAACTCTGTTTGTGCAAAAGTTACACCTAAAACGTTCCCTAATTCGTTAAACAGTGTTGTAAATGCTTTTATAACGTTTTCTGAAGTATGTTTTTCTTCTAAATAGTAATTCGCTTGTTTTGCTAAATCAAAGAGTACAGAAATACCGTTCGCTGTATTAAAGTCATCATCCATTTCTTGTATAAACTTATTGCGGTACGCATTAATTTTTTCAAGCCATTCTTCATCGTTATTCGTTAAATTCGTACTACTATTTAATCGATGCTGTAAATTCGAATAGGAAGTACGTAATCGGTCAAAGGCATTTTTTGAACTTTCAAGTAGCTCTTCCGAATAATTAATAGGATGACGATAGTGAACAGAAAGCATAAAAAATCTTAATACTTGTGGGTCATGTTTTTTGACAATTTCATGCACAAGCACGAAGTTCCCTAATGATTTGGACATTTTCTCATTGTCGATATTAATATATCCATTATGCATCCAGTATTTTGCAAACGGCTTCCCTGTGAGTGCTTCAGATTGCGCAATTTCATTTTCATGATGTGGAAATGTTAAGTCTTGCCCGCCTGCATGAATATCAATTGTATCCCCTAAATATTTTCGCGCCATCGCCGAGCATTCAATATGCCATCCTGGACGTCCTTTTCCCCAAGGACTTTCCCAATAAAGCTCACCTTCTTTTGCCGCTTTCCAAAGTGCAAAATCTAGGGGATCTTGTTTCTTCTCACCTATTTGAATTCTTGCACCTGCACGTAACTCATCAATCGATTGATGCGAAAGCTTCCCGTATCCATCGAATGACCTCGTTTTGTAATAAACATCACCGTCAGATTCATATGCGTATCCTTTATCAATTAGCGATGCGATAAATTCAATAATGATATCCATATTCTCTGTTACACGCGGATGGATATCAGCCTTGTGGCAACCAAGCGCTGTTGTATCTTCAAAATATGCTTTAATAAAACGGTCGGCAATCGTCGGGACGTCTTCACCTAGTTCATTCGCCGCTTTAATTAACTTATCATCGACATCTGTAAAGTTTGATACGTACTGAACGTCATAACCACGATATTGTAAATAGCGACGAACTGTATCATATACAATTGCAGGACGTGCATTTCCAATATGAATATAGTTATAAACCGTCGGGCCACAAACGTACATTTTGACTTTATTTTCTTCAAGCGGTATAAACGGTTCTTTTTCTCGCGATAACGTATTATAAATTTGAATGCTCATCGCACGCTCTCCTTCTCTTTCATTTTTGCTAACTCTAACTTTAGCTTCTCCAATTCCTCTTCTAACTCTTTAAATCGGTCTGCTACCGGATCTGGTAAGTCACAATGATCTAAATCTTTCTGGACTTTCATGCCATTACGGACTACCACTCTTCCTGGAATCCCAACAACTGTTGAATGATTCGGAACATCATGTAACACGACAGATCCTGCGCCAATCTTTGAATTTTCCCCTATGGTAATGGAACCGAGCACTTTTGCTCCTGTAGCGATCAACGCATT
Source organism: Bacillus sp. FJAT-47783 (assembly GCF_022808615.1). GTDB lineage: Bacteria > Bacillota > Bacilli > Bacillales > Aeribacillaceae > Bacillus_BZ. The sequence goes on along the minus strand of NZ_JAKZKS010000020.1, from coordinate 14,435 downwards.
GTCTTTAATTGTCGGGTGACGCTTTCCTTTTTCCTTCCCTGTTCCTCCTAAAGTGACTCCCTGGTACACGGTAACATTATCACCAATTTCACACGTCTCACCGATGACAACGCCCATTCCATGGTCGATAAAAAATCGTCTCCCTATTTTGGCACCTGGATGTATCTCAACACCGGTAAAGAAACGGCTTATTTGCGATATCATGCGAGCTAGAAAGAATAACTTTCGTTTATACAATGCATGCGCAATTCGATGCGACCAGACTGCATGAAGTCCAGAATACGTTAAAATAACTTCTAAGTAAGAGCGAGCAGCAGGGTCTTGATCGAATATAACCTCCACATCCTCTTTTAACAGTTTAAACATTTACTCTCTCCCTCCTAATACACATGATAAAATCCCTACTGAAATCAAGTATCAACTTACGAAAATATGCAAATCCTCATAACACTGAAAAAGTGGTGATCCGATACTCTTCCTGATTCGCTCTTTTATATTTTTCTATACAAAAAAAGCACCTCTGACATACAGAGGCGCTTTGGGCGCGGTTCCACTCTGTTTAAGAAGCGATCCAAGATTACTCGCTTCTTCAACTTTACCTCATGTAACGGTGAGTCCCGCTTTTGTCTACTAAAAACTTATTTCATTCGACAAAAGACTCGAAGGGGCATTTCAGAAATATTCGAGCTTAAACCTCTTCCAGCCAAGGAGGTTTTCTCTGAAAAGCCAAATATCCTTACTTCTCCTTCTCAACGTTTTTTCGTTTCTTTATTTAATACATACTATATTACATTTTCATGAAAAAGTTAACTTGAAAGACTTTCTAATCTTGAAATAATTTTTTCTTTCCCTAAAAGTTCTATGGCAACTGGAAGTTCTGGTCCATGTGTTTGTCCTGTCGTTGCTACTCGAATTGGCATAAAGAGTTTTTTACCTTTTTGTCCTGTTGCTTTTTGCACAGCTTTAATCGATTTTTTAATATTATCTGCTGTAAACTCTTCTAACGCTTCAACTTCCTCTTTAAAAGCTTTTAATACTTCAGGAACATGTTCTTCAGCTAATACCGCTTTTGCTTCTTCATCATACTCGATTTCCTCATTAAAGAACATCTCTGTTAATTCCACAATTTCCGCCCCGAAGCTTAGCTGCTCTTGATATAAAGAGATAAGGCGAACAGCCCACTCCTTTTCACCTTCTGTCATTTGTTCTGAAACTCTTCCTTCACGAATAAGGTGTGGAAGGGCAAGGTCAACGACTTTATCTAAGTCTAGGTTTTTCAAATATTGATTATTCATCCATTTTAATTTTTGTGTATCGAACACAGCAGGTGACTTTGATAGACGTTCAGCATCAAAGATTTCAATAAATTCTTCTTTATTAAAAATTTCTTCTTCTCCAACTGGAGACCAGCCTAATAGAGCAATAAAATTAAATAGCGCCTCTGGTAAATACCCTAAATCAGCATATTGTTCAATAAATTGAATAATGCTTTCATCACGCTTACTTAACTTCTTTCGGTTTTCGTTTACAATTAATGTCATATGACCAAAAACAGGAATGTCCCATCCGAACGCTTCAAAAATCATCATTTGTTTCGGCGTGTTTGAAATATGGTCTTCTCCACGAAGGATGTGAGTCATTTTCATTAAATGGTCATCAATTGCGACAGCAAAATTATAAGTAGGGGTTCCATCTTTTTTCACGATGACAAAATCGCCAATTCCATCTGATTCAAAGGAAATATCACCTTTTACGATGTCCACCCATTTATATTCTTTCCCTTTTGGTACGCGGAAGCGAATGCTCGGTTGTCTTCCTTCTCTTTCAAATGCCTCGCGCTGTTCATCCGTTAAATGGGCACATTTCCCAGAGTATCGGGGCATCTCACTACGTGCAATTTGTTCTTCACGCTCTTTCTCAAGCTCTTCTTCTGTACAATAACACTTGTAAGCTAATCCTCTTTCAAGCAACTCATCATAATACTTTTTATATATTTCATTCCGTTCAGATTGGCGATAAGGACCGTATTCACCGCCTACATCAATACTTTCATCCCAATCAATCCCAAGCCATTTTAAATATTTTAACTGACTTTGTTCTCCCCCTTCAATGTTACGCTTTTTATCTGTATCTTCAATCCGAATAATAAACTTTCCATTTTGACTACGTGCAAATAAATAGTTAAATAATGCTGTCCGCGCATTTCCAATATGTAAATGTCCTGTTGGACTCGGGGCGTATCGTACTCTTACTTCACTGTTTGCCATGACCATTGGCACCTCCAAAGTTTTATTGTATGAAACATTCCATAGGAACAAAAGCGCAGGGCGTTCGCTACAGCGGCGTACAAACTATACCATTTCAGGGGGGATAAAGGAAACTCGGGCGACGGTTCAGTCGATGTTGACTGATGTTACGGATGAAATGGGAAGTTTGCTAGCCGCTAACGCCCAGAGCTAGACGCAACCAAATATGAACAAAATTGTTCATAGGTTGGAAATTTATAAATTCCTATACAAATAAAAAATAAATCTACAGATTTTTCACATTCGTAACTATCACATGATAGAAAGGTTCAAATTTCGATTAATGCACGATAAATTCAAAAGTTATTTTATCACCAAATACCGCTTCAATAAAGTGAAACTTCTTTCAGCGGGCGTCTCACTTCAGGAGAGCTTGAAAGATTAAGCATTCTTTTTCATAAGAAGCACAACGGCTTGCGCAGCAATTCCTTCACCACGCCCCGTAAACCCTAATTTTTCAGTTGTTGTAGCCTTTACATTCACACATTCTTCATCTGCTTCCAAAAGCTCCGCAATTCGTTTTCGTATTTGTGGTATATGTGGGGCCATTTTCGGCTTTTGGGCTATAATCGTACAATCGATATTCCCTAACATATAACCTTTTTCTTTTACAATTTCCCATACATGCATTAATAATTTGGCTGAATCTGCATCTTTAAAAGCCGGATCAGTATCTGGGAAGTGCTTTCCAATATCTCCTTCACCAACCGCTCCTAAGCAAGCATCTGCAATAGTATGTAGAAGAACATCAGCATCAGAGTGTCCTAGCAACCCTTTTTCGTAAGGGATTTCAATCCCCCCGATTATTAATGGTCTATCTTCTGCTAACTGATGAACATCAAATCCTTGTCCAATCCGAAACATTATACATCCTCTCTTTCCCTTTTCAAAATAGCTTCGGCAAAAAGCAAGTCTTCTGGTGTTGTAATTTTAATATTAAAATAATCTCCTTGTACAACGGATATTTTATGTCCTATTTGTTCGACTAAACTTGCATCATCCGTACCTAAAAAGTTGTTTTGCTTAGCTTTTTTATGCGCTTCCAATACAACAGAAAGACGAAAAGCTTGTGGGGTTTGTACAGCCCACAAGCTAGAACGATCAATTGTATCGATCACGCTGAAATCGACTACTTTTTTCACCGTATCTTTAACTGGTACTGCTAATACAGCAGCCCCATCGCGAGCAGCTATCTCCACGAGCTTTTGAATACATTCTTTTCGTATAAACGGCCTTGCCCCATCATGGATAAGAACAACACCATCATTTTTCACCTCAAGCAATCCATTAAAAACACTATATTGTCTCTCTACTCCACCTTTAACTAGTTTTCGCACCTTTTTAATGCCGTATTCAGATAGTAGAGCTGTAAAGTCGCCTCTCTCTTTTTCATTAATGACGAGAACAATTCCGTTACAATTAGGGTCTCGTTCAAACACTTTTAACGTATGAATGATAATTGGCTCAGATTCCAATTCAATAAACTGCTTATTCCTTCCTGCATTCATTCTTTTTCCTTGCCCGGCAGCAGGAATGACGACCTGATACTTCATTTTCTTTCCCCTTATAACGCTTTTTCTAATAATTTCGGCTTAGCAAAAATCATACGACCCGCTGATGTTTGTAAAACACTTGTCACTAATACATCAATATGTTTACCTATATAATCGCGACCATCCTCAACAACAATCATCGTACCGTCATCTAGATAAGCAACACCTTGATTATGTTCCTTTCCATCTTTAATGACTTGTACGTTTAATTCTTCACCTGGTAATACAATTGGCTTTACAGCATTGGCCAAATCATTAATATTTAATACTTGAACTCCTTGCAGCTCACAAACTTTATTTAAATTAAAATCATTTGTTACCACAATACCAGAAATCAATTTAGCCAGCTTCACCAATTTACTATCAACCTCTTGAATATCCTCAAAATCACCTTCATAAATTTCAACATTGATGGCGAGTTCCTTTTGAATACGATTCAAAATATCTAAACCACGCCTTCCGCGATTACGTTTAAGAACATCAGATGAGTCGGCAATATGTTGCAATTCTTCCAAAACAAATTGCGGGATAATAATGGTTCCATCTAAAAATCCCGTTTGGCAGATGTCGGCAATCCTACCATCTATAATAACACTTGTGTCTAAAATTTTTAGGCTTTTCTTGTCTTCCACTTCTTCTTCAATTGGATTTTTGCGTTTGCTCATTCTACTTGGAATCGAGAAAAAATTAATTAACTCATCCCGTTTTTTATTTCCGATTTGAAAGCCTAAGTAGCCTAAGAGGATCGTTAGGAAAATCGGTACAATATTATTGATAATAGGATAAGGAAGTGCGTTTAACGAAATGCCAATAAGATAGGCAATAATAAGACCAAATATTAATCCTAGACTACCGAATAATAAATCTGTTACAGGGGCTTTCACAAGCTTTTCTTCCATAATTTTTATCCAATTGACGACAGAATCTACTAACCAGAAGGTAGCGAAGTAAAAAATAATCGCTCCTAATAAAGCTAGTACATATGGTGTCATAATAAAAGGTATGTGTTGTAAATTTAAAAGAAATAATAATTGCGGTATAAAAAATACACCTAAAGTTCCACCGACAAATAAGAAGAACACTTGAACGATACGTTTTAACATACCTTCACCTCCCTTTCATTCATTATAAACACTTTATATCAATTCAAACGTAGATCGAAACATTTTTTCAGAAAATGTAAACATCCTGCAAAGTAGTTGTAATGCAACTTTTGTTCGACTCTTATCGATATAGCTGTATAAAAAGAGAAGTTTAGGCAATCTGTTATATGCCGCTACTTCTAGTTATATCAGTTAAATATTAAAAACAGCAAACATTTAAGATAAATGACGATTTACGCAAAATTGTTCTTGAAGACGTTTTAACCCTTCTTTAATTTTATTTGCCCGCACTTCACCTATTCCATCCACGTCATCTAGTTGTTCTACGGATGCGGATGAAATAAGTTTCAAATTTTTAAAAGAAAGCACTAAGTTTTCAATAACAAGGGGTGGTAACTTAGGTATTTTATGAAGGAGCCTGAACCCTCTTGGTGTCATTTGTGTATCTAAGCTATTCGAATAATTAAATCCAAGCAATTTTAACAATACAATGTCATCTAAAAGTTCTCGGTTTGATAACGATTGTAATTGTTTCACAATGGAAGAAGGGTTTTGCACATATTCTTTACAATAATCTTTTATCAATAGAGCCGCTTCATCCTCAATATTCGATAATAACTCTGCCATCTGAAGCCTTATTAGCTGACCTTCCGCACCTAGTTCATTTACATATGTGTTAATTTCACTTTTGATTCGAAGGACCATTTCAATTCGGTGTAATACTTGAATCACGTCATCCATTGTGACGATATCCTCAAGCTCTAACGCATTTAATTGTTGAATGGATTGATCAAGAACAGAATTGTATTTTTCTAATGTCTGAATGGCCTGATTTGCTTTCGTTAAAATAACACCGATATCACGAAGAGCATAGTGAAAATCTCCGTAATATAAAGTTATGACATTTCTCCTTTGGGATATCGCAATAACTAAACAGCCTGATTGCCGTGCCACTCGTTCTGCCGTGCGATGACGCATACCAGTCTCAGATGAAGGAGTTTTTGGATCAGGCATTAGTTGAGCATTGGCGTATAAAATTTTACTACCCGTGTCACTTAATATAATAGCACCATCCATTTTTGCTAATTCATATAAATGGGCTGCAGAAAATGGGGTATTAATATAAAAGCCTCCATCGACCATTTGTTTTACTTTTTCATTGAAACCAACGACAATGAGCCCCCCTGTTTTTGCTCGTAAAACATTTTCAATTCCTTCCCGAATAGGGGTTCCGGGTGCTACGAATCGTAATATCTCTGGTAATGTAAGCTTATACATCTTTTTATCTTTTTCATTCATTTTTTATCCCCCTAATGCAACTTGAAGTGCCTCATACACATTCTCGACACCGACAATTTCCACTCCTTTCGGCACTTGCCACCCTTCGATATTTGCTTTAGGAAGAATCACCCTTTGAAAACCTAATTTTGCCGCTTCTTGCACACGTTGTTCAATGCGAGAAACTCTTCTTACTTCTCCTGTCAACCCGACTTCACCAATGAATACATCCGTTGCTTTCGTTGATTGGTCTTTAAAACTGGATGCAATACTGAGCGCAACGGCTAAATCAATCGCAGGTTCATCCAATTTTACACCACCAGCCACTTTTATATACGCATCTTGATTTTGTAATAGAAGACCTATTCTCTTTTCTAAAACCGCCATTAATAAAGAAATACGATTATGGTCAATACCTGTTGCCATACGTCTAGGATTACCAAAACTGGTAGGAGCTATTAGCGCTTGTATTTCGACAAGTACAGGCCTTGTACCTTCCATTGAAGCAACAACGGTTGAACCCGATGCACCTTTTGATCGTTCCTCCAAAAAGATTTCAGAAGGATTTAACACTTCAGATAACCCAGCTTCTTTCATTTCAAAAATACCGATTTCATTTGTTGAACCAAAACGGTTTTTGACTGCTCGTAATATTCGGTACGTATGATGACGTTCCCCTTCAAAATACAGTACAGTATCAACCATATGCTCTAACAATCTCGGTCCTGCAATAGACCCTTCCTTCGTTACATGGCCGACAATAAAAATTGCAATGCCTTTTGTTTTAGCGATACGCATTAACTCAGCCGTACACTCACGCACTTGAGAAACACTCCCTGGTGCGGATGTAATGTCACTATGATAAACGGTTTGGATTGAGTCAATAACGACAAAAGCAGGTTTTGTTTCATCAATAGCCTTTGAAATATATTCCAAATCTGTTTCCGCTAAAACATAGAGCTTATCAGCTTTTATTCCTAAACGATCGGCACGAATTTTCGTTTGTTTAACTGATTCTTCACCTGATATATATAACACATCGTGACTAAAGCTTGCCAACTGGGAAGATACTTGTAGTAGCAACGTCGACTTTCCAATCCCCGGATCACCGCCAATTAGCACAAGTGACCCTTTGACAATCCCGCCTCCTAAAACCCGATTTAACTCTTTCAAAGACGTTTTAATTCTTGGTTCTTGCACTGTTTCAATCGAATTAATAGAGGTTGGCTTACTGACAGCTGTAGGCTCCGAATGTGCAAACGCAACTCGACGTCCAGTAGATTTTTTTACAACTTCTTCTGACATCGTATTCCATGCTCCACAACCAGGACATTTCCCCATCCATTTCGGCGATTCATAACCACATGATTGACAGATAAATTTAGACTTTTGCTTTGCCATTAAAAGTGTCCCCTCTACATTATTAAAATACCGCTTAAAATGCTTTTTTATGAATAATAATTATAAGTTATTGCTATTATTTGTTGAAAAAGAGGCATACGTTTTGTATGTATGCCCCTCTCATCGGTTGTTATTTAACTTTTTCAGCAGGGCGAACAATAAACTCTCCTGCATCAACATCAAGTATAACTTTTCGACCTTTTTCAATCGTTCCTCTTAGCAACTCTTCGGATAGGCGGTCTTCAATATTTTTCTGAATGGCGCGGCGTAACGGTCTTGCCCCGTATTCCGGATCAAATCCTTCTTGTGCTAATTTATCTTTTGCAGCTTCTGTTAATTCAAGCTCGATATCTTGTTCTTTTAATCGTTTTGTTAGTTCGTCCGTCATTAACATGGCAATCTCTTTTAAATGTTGTTGTTCAAGGGAGTGGAAGACAATAATTTCATCAATTCGGTTTAAAAATTCTGGACGAAAGGCTTTCTTTAATTCTGTCATAACTTTCCCTTTCATGTCCTTATAATCTTTACCCTCATCCTGAACATTAAATCCAACGTATTTGTTACGTTTTAACTCGCTCGCACCGACGTTGGATGTCATGATTAATACTGTATTTCGAAAGTCAACAGTACGTCCCTTTGAGTCCGTTAAGCGACCATCCTCTAATACTTGAAGTAAAATATTGAACACATCTGGATGGGCTTTTTCAATTTCATCTAAAAGGACAACTGAATACGGTTTCCGACGAACCTTTTCAGTTAACTGGCCTCCCTCTTCATATCCTACATAACCTGGAGGAGATCCAACGAGTCTTGACGTTGAGTGTTTTTCCATGTACTCAGACATATCAATACGAATCATAGCATCTTCATCACCGAACATAGCCTCTGCTAAAGCACGTGCAAGCTCTGTCTTCCCAACACCTGTTGGACCTAAAAAGATAAATGAGCCAATTGGGCGCTTCGGATCTTTCAGCCCCGCTCTTGCACGGCGGACTGCTTTTGCCACTGCAACAACAGCCTCATCTTGACCAATCACACGATCATGTAAAATCGTTTCAAGATTTAACAGCTTTTCCGTCTCCGTTTGAGCAAGCTTGCTTACTGGAACTCCCGTCCAATTGGAAACAACTAGTGCTATATCTTCCACAGTCACTTCCGAGTTTTCTTGGCCCTGCTTTTCTTTCCATACCTTTTTCGTCTCTTCAAGCTGTTCACGTAAACGTTGTTCTGAGTCTCTTAATGAAGCAGCTTTTTCGAATTCTTGACTTTGCACGGCTGCATCCTTTTCTTTTCGTACTTCTTCTAACTGATTCTCTAACTCTTTTAAATTCGGCGGTGTTGTAAAGGAACGAAGACGCACTTTTGAACCTGCTTCGTCAATTAAATCAATCGCTTTATCCGGCAGGAAGCGATCGGAAATATAGCGGTCAGATAATTTCACCGCTGCTTCAATTGCGTCATCGGAAATAGAAACACGGTGATGTGCTTCGTATCGATCACGTAACCCCTTCAAGATTTGAATACTCTCATCTGCCGTTGGCTCATCGACTTGAATAGGTTGGAAACGACGTTCGAGCGCTGCATCCTTCTCAATATATTTGCGGTATTCATCTAATGTTGTCGCACCGATACATTGTAATTCCCCACGTGCTAAAGCTGGTTTTAAAATATTCGATGCATCAATCGCACCTTCTGCACCACCTGCTCCAATTAATGTATGCAATTCATCAATGAACAAGATAATATTTCCGGCTTGTCGAATCTCATCCATGACCTTTTTCAAACGATCTTCAAACTCTCCACGATATTTCGTCCCAGCTACAACCGTTCCCATATCTAATGTCATAACACGTTTATCTCGTAATATTTCTGGAACTTCGTTATTAACTATTTGTTGAGCTAGTCCTTCTGCGATAGCAGTTTTTCCAACACCAGGTTCCCCGATTAAAACAGGGTTATTCTTTGTTCTCCGACTTAACACTTCAATAACACGCTGGATTTCTTTGCTACGTCCAATAACCGGATCTAGACCACCTTCACGAGCAACTGACGTTAAATCACGAGCTAAGCTATCAAGCGTTGGTGTATTCGCATTATTCATAGAGCTGCCTTGATGACCGGAAGAAGACTCATTACTTCCTAACAATTGAAGAACTTGTTGACGTGCTTTATTTAAACTTACACCAAGGTTATTTAATACACGAGCAGCCACACCTTCACCTTCACGAATAAGACCTAATAAAATATGTTCCGTTCCAACATAGGAGTGACCAAGTTTTCTCGCTTCGTCCATCGATAATTCAATGACTTTTTTTGCACGAGGCGTGTAGTGAATCGTTTGTGATATTTCTTGACCTCTTCCAATCAAACTTTCGACTTCTGTTTGTATTTTATCCGGGCTCAAGCCTAGAGCTTGTAAAGCTTTTGCAGCGATACCTTCCCCTTCACGAACGAGCCCAAGTAAAATATGTTCCGTTCCAATATTATTATGACCTAAACGAACTGCTTCCTCCTGTGCAAGTGCTAACACTTTCTGAGCGCGTTCTGTAAATCTTCCAAACATCATTTTTCTTCATCCTCCCATCTTTTATTTTTCTCTAATTGGAGTCGTTCACGTATGACTGTCGCTCGGCGGACATCACGTTCTTCTGGACGAAGTGCACCACCTGAATACTGTTGTAAAAACCCTGGTTGTATGAGAATCATTAACTCATTTAAAATGTTTCGAGATAAATGCTCTATAATACCTAAATCAATGCCTAATCGTACATCTGATAAACATTGAATGGCTTCCTTCGAATGAATAATACGACTATGAGATAGCGTTCCAAGTGAGCGGTACACTCGATCTTCAAGTTGAATTTGATTCGTTTTATATATCGCCTCCCGAGCTGCCCTTTCCTGGGTAATTAATTGATAGACGACACTAATTAAATCTTCGACAATATCCTCTTCAGATTTACCTAATGTCATTTGATTAGAAATTTGAAATATATTACCTAATGCTTCGCTACCTTCCCCGTAAATTCCTCTAACAACTAAACCTAATTGATTAATCGCTGGAATAATTCGATTAATTTGTTGAGTTAATACAAGGGCAGGCAAGTGCATCATAACAGAAGCTCTTAAGCCTGTTCCGACATTTGTTGGACAGCTTGTTAAATACCCTAATTGCTCATCATAGGCGTAATCTATTTCATTCTCAATCAAATCATCTAGACCATTCGCAACATTTAATGCTTCTTTTAATTGGAAACCCGGCAGCAAGCATTGGATTCGAATATGGTCTTCTTCGTTAATCATAATGCTAACATTCTCTTTTTGGGATAGTAGAACTCCACCATATATCGAATCTTCGACTAATGAAGGACTGATAAGATGCTTTTCAACAAGCACTCTTTTTTCAATTGGCTGTAGTTCATGCATCTTTAACAATGCAAGTTCACCAATCCCGTTTAGGCTTTTATTTGAAAATGTTTCTTCAAACATGCCGATGATATTAATTGCTTCTTCATTTGAGAATATCGTTGGGTATCGATATTGCTCTAAATTTCTTGCTAAGCGAATACGACTACTTAACACGATATCTGAATCTGGGCCTTCCTGATTCATCCAAGCGCTCATACTTGAGTTAATGAAATTTTTCAATTCCACCTTTACATTCCCTCCTCACTTGGACCATCTAACTTCGCTTCTAAATAACGAATTTCATCACGAATTTCAGCTGCTTTTTCAAACTCTTCTAACGAGATTAATTCACTTAATTGTTCTTTTAACTGAGCAACTTTTTTTCGTAGGTGTGCTGTTCCACCAATTCGTTTTGGCACTTTCCCAGCATGAACAGTATTACCACTATGAACACGTCTAAGTAATGGATTTAGTTGTTGCTTAAACGTTTTATAGCAATTTGAACAACCGAAGCGACCAATTTTCGTAAATTGAGAATAAGTCATTTTACATTGATGACATTGAAGCACATTGTGATTCTGAAAAAGCGTTTGACTTTTATTAGCCAATGGCGAATCGATATTTAATAACCCAGAAAGCAAATTATTAACGGAGAAACCAGAATTAGAAAACATCATGTCTCCTTTCTCTTTCGCACAATGTTCACAAACATGTACTTCTGTCTTTTCACCATTCACTACTTTTGTGAAATGAAACGTCGCCGGTCTTTCATTACATTCCTGACAAATCATCATTTCACCACCCTATTTATATTTCAACGAGGTTAACATCGCATGAATCATTCTTGCTCTTAGCTCATCCCTCTCTGGAATATCTATATAAATAACAGAGCGATCAATAACACTTAACATGATTTTGGCTTCTCTTTCAGAAATTACCTCTTCTTCTACAAGCCGAATAATAATATCTTCTGCAGCAGCTTGAGATAGCCGATTTCCAACTAAAGATAAAATTTGATTGATGAGCTGAGTTTGATCATTTGCTTTAACTTTAATGATTCGGATATATCCTCCGCCACCTCTTTTACTCTCTACAATATATCCCCGTTCTACTGTAAAACGTGTATTAATGACATAATTTATTTGAGAAGGAACACATTGAAATTTATCAGCAATTTCACTCCGTTTAATTTCAACAACCTCTTTTTCACTCATATCAAGCACTTTCTTTAAATATTGCTCAATAATATCCGATATATTTCTCACTCAGCCCTCCTCCTCGCATTGACTTTGACTATATTTGACCTTATTTTAACTATAATTGCATATTAAAATTTTTTCAACATATTTGCTTTTTCTATTTAGCACAACTCAAGAAATCATCTATTTCAACAAACTCTCCAAACGCCTCACTCATAATATTTCCATTATCACTGTTTAAAAAACCTTTTCTACACCATTTACTTTCGTTATTTGGTCAATTAATGATAATACTTCACTTTTTTCCTTTAAGGTAACTTTTATCACATAATGAAGCATTACCTCTTCATTATTTTTATTTCGCTTTCTGTTCGTTAAATTAATTCTATCAACTGTTACCTTCATCGATTCAAGTTTATACACAAATTTATTTAGTTCACCCTCATGTAATACGGCTTTGATCAATCGTTCATTTGATTTTTTTAAAATAATGGACTCCATTTTATTTAGAAAAATTAGGCTAAGTAAGACTATAATGGTAACAAAAACAGCTAAAACATACATACCAGAACCTATAACGAGACCTAATCCAGCAACGACCCATATCGATGCAGCAGTTGTTAAACCTCTAACAGTGGCCCCTTTTACTAAAATAGTCCCAGCCCCAAGAAATCCTATCCCGCTAATGACATAAGACGGTATCCTTGCAGGATCATACTGAATTTGATTACTGCTTTCTATATATTCATTAAAACCATATAAAGATAAGAGCATCATTAAACATGACCCTACTCCAACTAATAAATGAGTACGAAATCCAGCAGGATGTCGTTTTGCTTCACGTTCAAGACCAATAAACCCACTTAAAAGAGCTGCCACTACAAGCCTTAACAGCATGATTTCCCATTCATGAAACATACGATTCACCTCTTCTTCATTTAATAATAGTAGGACAAAGAATGTCATAACGAACAAAATTACTAACGCCTTGCACACCTGCGATAAACAAGAATTTTTGACCTAGGGGAGACGTAAACCAACTATTAACAAAGTTATTCACACAATGTAAATTGAGTTTCGTATTAACTGGACAAAAATGATTATGTAATAAGAATGTTAGTAAATACATTCATTTTCACTACCTTATTGATAGCCATCATTAAAGCTACGTTGGAGTTATTGGAAAAGCAATAAATTATGAGAGTTATTATATAAAGGCTCTTTTAAAGAAGTTTATGCTAAAAATTCATCGTTTATTTCAGAGTGCTTTAGTGGGAGGCTATAAATTATGAAGGGGAAAAATTCATATTCTTTACTCAAAATAAAAAATAGGAATTATAAAACCTAATAAATACGAGGAGACACAAATACAAATGATAACTGACATATCTTTTCATAACATTAAACAAAATTATTTGGACATTATGATTAAAAACGGTTCATCACCGTAACTTGGGGGTGACATAAAATCCATAACTTTGTTGTCCATTGCAAACAGCTATTTTATATTCACAATTGAAAAAAAATAGGGAAATTGAGATAAGTACATATCCTATAGAAATTATCAACCCCACCTTTTGGTGATGAGCCATAAAAACGGCTTTTTCACTGTTTTTGTGTAGGTTAAGTATAGTTTGGAGGACGTTTTTGCGCGAACATTGAGGATAATTGCACCACTTTCCGTAACAATTGCACGAATCCCAAGCTTAATTGCACGAACTTCAAAATTATTGCACCACTTATCATGTATTTGCACATTTAATGGTGTAATTGAACTTCATATCCATTAATTGCACCAGATTTTCTTTTATTGCACCGATGTTTAAAAACACAAAAAAAGAACAGCTTTTGCTGTTCTTCGTTTGCCTGGCAGCGTCCTACTCTCACAGGGATTACTCCCAACTACCATTGGCGCTGAAGAGCTTAACTTCCGTGTTCGGCATGGGAACGGGTGTGACCTCTTCGCTATCGCCACCAGACCTATGTTTTACGGCTTTCGATGAGCGGCGCATTTCGTTGTCACCTTCAGTCGTCGGCATCCTCACGTACGGATGTACGCTCCGGTACCTCCTCCTTCGGTTCCTAGAACTGCTTGCTCCTCAAAACCCTTTTCGCTTGTATGAAAGTCTTAAAAGAGAACATTATTCTCTCAAAACTAGATAACACGTTTCACTGAAATCTATTCAT
>NZ_JAKZKS010000002.1 GCF_022808615.1 Bacillus sp. FJAT-47783 | reverse complement strand
TCACCCTCTCAGGTCGGCTACGCATCGTCGCCTTGGTGAGCCGTTACCTCACCAACTAGCTAATGCGCCGCGGGCCCATCTGTAAGTGGTAGCCGAAGCCACCTTTTATCCTCCCCTCATGCGAGGGGAAAAGTTATCCGGTATTAGCCCCGGTTTCCCGGAGTTATCCCAGTCTTACAGGCAGGTTGCCCACGTGTTACTCACCCGTTCGCCGCTAACGTCAAGGGAGCAAGCTCCCTATCCGTTCGCTCGACTTGCATGTATTAGGCACGCCGCCAGCGTTCGTCCTGAGCCAGGATCAAACTCTCCAAAAAAGTTTGACTTGCTCATAAAATAAATAGAATTAACAGAAACGCTTGGTTTTGTTTAGTTTTCAAAGATCATTTCAACTTGTTCAACAGCGACTTTTCCAATATAACATTCAACCAAATCGTTGTCAACATCTTTTTTTGATATTTCCCACTTCACTTTTTTTATCAATGAAGCGACGAAACATAATATACCATCTACATTTTATAATGTCAATATTTTTTATGAATAAAGTTATATCAATAAAATTTTTCCCACTTGTTTTATCAAGCGAAGTGATACTAATTTTATTGCACATTATATAGAATGTCAATAACTTTTTATATAATACTTCTCTTTTTTATCAATTCATTTTCATTCAATAGGTTAAATCCCTTCATCTATAAATCAGGCGTATAAACAGAAGTCATTTTTAATACGATTATTCAAACAGCCCAAGTTAGCTATTAAACCACAGATCCTAAGTAAAAGTATAGACTGTCGAAATCTTCACGACAGCCTAAAAACAATATGTTTTATATTATTATGCTGAAAATGTATAAAGTTGCGAAATCAACTCTTGTTTCAATTGTAACCACTCCGGTGTAGAAAATTGTTCTGGTGAACGAGGCCTTGGAATGGATACCTTTACTTCTTTCACAATTTCACCTGGGCGAGGTGACATCACATACACTCGATCCGACAATAAAATAGCTTCGTCAATATCATGTGTAATTAGTAATATCGTTAATTCTTTTTCTTCACATATATATAATAACCATTTTTGTAACTCAGCCCGAGTTAATGCATCTAGTTTTGCAAATGGCTCATCGAGTAACATTAATGATTTTTGACTTAGGAAGGTTCTTAAGAAATTGGCTCGCTGCCTCATCCCACCGGAAAGCATAAATGGAAAATCGTGTTCAAATCCTTTAAGTCCAAACTTTGAAAACAGCGCTATCGCCATTTCTTTCGCCTCTTTTTTTGAAACCCCTTGAATTTCAAGTGGTAAAATAACATTATCGAGAATGGTTCGCCAAGGAAATAGCACATCATTTTGCGGCATGAGTGCAACATGGCCAGTTTGTCCGACAATGTCTTCGTTCTCCAGATAGACTTTACCTGATGTCGGTTGTTCAAGACCTGCAACGATATTTAATAAGGTGCTTTTTCCACACCCGCTAGGACCGATGATGGTCACAAATTCTCCTTTTTCTATACGGATGTTAATGTGTTTTAATACATGTAATGGGCGATTCTTCTGTTGATATTGTTTAAAAAGATGTTGGACTTCAAGCATGTTACTCATTACCTTTAAGTAAGAATTCGTTCGTAAATGCTTTTTCTGCTTCAATATTCGTTTCAATGAGTCCTTGCTCAAACATCCAGTCAGCATATCGTTGCCATACTTCTTGTTTTTGAATACCCCATTGTTCTGCATTTCCTTTGTATTGATTACTTAACCATTTTTGACTTGCTAGGACTAATTCTTCATTTAAATCTGGCACATGTTTTAATAAGATATTTGCCGCCTCTTCCGGCTTTTCTATCGCATATTCGTACCCTTTTGTTGTTGCTTCTATAAATGCCTTCACCATATCAGCATCCTCATTAATATGATCCTCGCTCGTTACAATAATTGGTGTGTAGTAATTTAAGGATTCATCAATATCTTTTAAAAAGATATAATTTAATTCAATTCCTTGACGATCAGCCTCTACCCCATCCCAACCGTAATAAATCCATTCAAAGTCAGCATCCCTTCCTATTGATTGGAAGAAATCCGTTTGGCCGAGGGTCACTTGTTCAATCTTCGAATAGTCAATGTTATAGTTATCACTTAACGCTTTTAAAACTGCTTCTTCCGTAGGCGATCCCCAACCACCGTATCGCTTTCCTTCAAAATCTTTAGGCGTCTGAATATTCGCTTCTTTTAAAGATGCAAACGCAGACGTATTTTCTTGAATAATAGCAGCAACGGAAACAAGGGGAATACCTGTTGATCGTGCCTGTGTCAATGACTCTTGATAACTTACCGCAAAGTCAGCTTTACCAGATGCAACAACTTGTTCTGCTGACACACCTTCTCCAGGCTCTTGTATTTTCACATTAAGCCCTTGCTCTTTATAGTAACCATTTTCAATGGCGACATATATACCTGTGTGATTCGTGTTTGGAAACCAATCTAACATAATAGTTACATCTTTTAACGTCTCTTCGTTTTTCGCTTCATTTACATCTTGTTGTGAACATGCTCCTAACAAAACGAGCATGAAAATGGTTATAAAACTGATTAATTTTCTCATGTCATTCACCTCTGCTTATAGATTGCTGCTGTTTAAAATGCCATGCCATCGTCATTCTACCGATTAATTCAATAAGGAAAAAGATCGCTAAACTCAATAAAACTATGACAATGATTGTTGCAAAAACTCGTTCGGTTAAAAATGATTGGGAGGAGCGAGTTAACAAAATTCCTAAACCTTTGCTAGCACCAAGCCACTCACCAATAACAGCTCCCATGACACTATAAGTTCCAGCTATTTTTAAACCTGAGAAGAAAAATGGCATTGCCGATGGAAGCTTTAGTTTTTTAAATACTTGCCATCTAGTTGCACCTAACGATTGCATCAGCTTTTGCATATCTCGATCCACCAATTTCAACCCTTCCGATAAATTCATGGCGATTGGAAAG
The DNA here is from genome assembly GCF_022808615.1 of Bacillus sp. FJAT-47783. Lineage (GTDB taxonomy): Bacteria > Bacillota > Bacilli > Bacillales > Aeribacillaceae > Bacillus_BZ. The sequence goes on along the minus strand of NZ_JAKZKS010000002.1, from coordinate 250,102 downwards.
AAACATACAAGCGAAACAACCATGACCTTTGGCAAAATACCAAAGCCAAACCAGATGATAAATAATGGTGCTAATGCGATAATCGGAATCGTTTGTGAGATCACAAGAAGCGGATAAATCATTCTTCGTATATATATAGACGTATCCACAACAATTGCCGTTAATACTCCTACAACTAAAGCGATACATAAGCCGAGAACCGCTTCTATTAAAGTTTGCCAAATGTGACCGTATAATGTATTTTGCATTGATGCAAATGATTTTATAACTTCAGAAGGAGCAGGCAAAATCCACTTTTCAATCCCACTCCATCGAACCCCTACTTCCCATGCTATCAGTAAAATAAGGATGGCAAGCCAAGGTAATACAAGCTGAAGCCACTGTTGAAATAGGTTATTTCGTTTCATATTACTTTCGATATTTTTCAATCTTTTCATCAATGGTGACTCCTTTATGTGGGCGATAATGAATTTTCACATAAGTCATTACTTCACTCGCACCACCCTCAATACATGCATCTTGGGCACGCTTAACAATGTCGATAAGCTCATCTAGCTCACCTTCCATGACAGTCTCCATCGGTCCAACATCATATTTGACACCGGACTTCTGAACGACTTCAATTGCTTTATCGACAATTTCATACGTGTTTTGTTCAATTGATTTTGGAATGACTTGAAAGCCCAAATTGACTTTTGCCACTTTTTCATTCACCTCTTTCTCCAAATAAAGATCTGTAAAGTTTCCATAAAAAAAGCACAAGCACCTTGCTCAGCCTCGGGTAAAAATGTTCATTCAACGAAAAGAAGCTTTTTACCTTTACGGCGTAAGGTCATTTGACTCGAGAGGATAGGCGATGGAGCTAGACGTAAACATCTCCATACCTACACTTTAACGCTTTATCGAGTTTAAGTTTTCTAACATTAAAAAAGACTGCCATCTCGGCAGCCTTTTTAACGTAAAAAGAAGACAATATGCTTTATCTCTCCCTACGCTAGCATTACCCAGATCAGGTTAAAGGGTCGATACAATCTAGTATCCTCTCAGCCAAGTTCACTTAGCTCCCCACTTTCCTTATTATACTCGTTTTTAGCATACAGAAATCACATTCTTGTGTAAAGCACGAAAGTTCGACCAAATAGAGTCTTGTCGAATTTTGCAATATCATGTATATTATTAATTAAATTCATGAAATACCCTCATTGATTATATGAATGCTACCAAAGCAGTGTGTAGAAATAGAAATCGTTCTACGCATTGCTTTTTTATGTTTTCTTACTAGCTGTCAAAAATTGAATACGATCTATTCAACTAGAGTATCGTTATTTGTAAGAAATAATTCTAAAGATTAACTAAATTCACTTTCCTCTCTCTAAATAAGCATAATCCAATAATCTATTGAATGTAATAATAATAATAGATTAAATTTAGGAGGGTTACGAATGGTCATATCTCTTTTAATATTAACTTACATATTATCCATTTTACATTTCGCCTACGGGTACCGTGAAGCACTGCGGATTAGTGAAGAAGACGAAAAAGTGAATGGATGGCCCCTCATATTTTCCGTTCCGCTTGGGTTTGTTTTTGCCTTCTTTTCCGATTATTTTTACAGACTTCTGTAACTTCTCCACTTCCTATAGTAACCTGATTGTAAAAAAACCCTTTCTCATCCACTTCATGAAAAAGGGCTTTTTGTCCATTTATCAAGTTACAACATTCGATGGATCGGCTTTGTTTCCGACCTTTTTAAACTTTTTTTCAAAAGCAAACAATAAGATTCCTAGTACAATAATGGTCCCACCGATGACTTGAGATAACATAACCGTTTCACCAATTAATAAATAAGCTAAAATAATGGCACCGACTGGTTCAAATAATATCGAGATCGAGATAACGTTTGTACTTATCCATTTGACCGACCAATTAAATAATGAATGGCCAAGTAATGTTGGAATAATCGCTAATAGCAAAAAGTACACCCAATCACTTGTAGGATATCCACCTAGAGGATCACCAATGCTTAGGCAATAAAAAAACAACGTAACAGTGCTAATGCTATATACAATAAACGTATAAGCTGTTAATGAGTGTGTTTTTCTTACACGCTGTCCAAATAATAAGTAAGCAGTAATCATGGCACATGCCGCTAATGCTAAGAAGTCACCAAACAATGCCATTCCACTGACTTTAAAATCTCCCCAGCTAATAACAACGCTTCCAACAATCGCAATAATGGCACTTAAAATAGCGTGTATTGATATATTTTCTTTAAAAAATAAATACGTTCCAATGAAAGAAAAAATAGGTTGAAGTGTTACAAGTACAACTGAACTTGCAACCGATGTATATTCCAACGACTCAAACCACAAAATGAAGTGAAGCGCTAAAAACACTCCCGCAATAATGCTATATACCCACTCTTTTCTCGAAAATGTTTTGATCTCCGGCAAGCACTTCCATAAAAAGAATGGCATGATTAATAAAGCTGAAAAAAACAGACGGTAAAAAGCAATGACTCCAGCAGGTGCAGTAGAAAGCTTCACTAATACAGCAGAAGTTGAAACAGCAGTCACACCAATGGCTAGCGCTATATAAGGTAATGAATTCGTTGATGCTCTCACAGTTTTCCCCTCACATTCTCATCTAGGATGTTCATATTACATGCTACTCTGTATTTCCTTTTTCGTAAAGGGGGTTTTATTTTGACGAGAATTGTTGAAATTATTTTTCTGAAATATTAGAAAAATATATTATAATGAAAGCGTATTAAAAACTTTTTAAAGGAGGAAATATGGAAGGATTAAAAAACGTTACCATCGGACAATTGCTAGATGAAACCGTGAGAAAATATGGCAAACAGGAGGGAGTTGTTTATTCAAAAGAAGGGATACGCTTTACGTATAACGAATTTTTAGACGAAGTCAACAAACTTGCAAAAGCACTTATCGGATTAGGCGTACAAAAAGGGGAACATGTTGCGGTATGGGCGACAAATGTCCCTGAATGGCTACTTTTACAATTTGCTACTGCTAAAATCGGTGCCGTTTTAGTTACCGTTAACACAAGTTATCAAGCTCGAGAGCTTGAATATTTATTGAAGCAATCAGATTGTACAACACTTTTTCTTATCGACGGATTTAAAGGCACCTCGTACGTTGAAATCGCACAGTCAATAATTGCATCTAATGAAAATCTTCCACAATTCAAAAATCTCATCTACATAGGCAAAGACACCCCAGAAGGTATGCTTCATTGGGACAAACTTTTATCCTTGGCTGAATCGGTCAGTGATGAAGAGCTTAAAAACCGTGAACGTACACTATCACCAAACGATGTCATTAACATGCAATATACATCTGGAACAACCGGATTCCCAAAAGGGGTTATGCTTACCCATTACAATATTGTGAATAATGGTTATCTCGTTGCCCAGGCGATGAAACTGACTAACGAAGACCGCCTTTGTATCCCTGTCCCGTTTTTCCACTGTTTCGGATGTGTGTTAAGTACATTAGCTTGTGTTTCTGTTGGCGCGACGATGTTACCGATTGTAGAATTCAATGCAGAAGTCGTTCTTCAAACCGTTGAAAAAGAAAAGTGTACAGCTCTTCATGGTGTACCAACGATGTTTATTGCCGAACTTAATTTGCCAACCTTCTCTCAATATGATTTATCAACATTACGCACAGGGATTATGGCCGGCTCACCATGTCCGATTGAGGTCATGAAAAAAGTGATGAACAAAATGAATTTAACCGAAATCACGATTGCTTACGGTCAAACTGAATCTTCACCTGTTATTACACAAACGACGACGTCAGACCCAATCGAAAGGCGTGTTGAAACAGTTGGTAAACCTCATCCACATGTTGAAGTGAAAATTATTGATCCGACAACAGGAGAGACCGTTGGACCAAACGTTCAAGGAGAATTGTGTACAAGAGGCTATTTAGTGATGCGCGGCTATTATAAAATGCCGGAAGCAACAGCTGAAGCAATTGACGCAGAAGGTTGGCTACACACTGGAGACTTAGCGACAATGGATGAAGATGGATACGTCAAAATTACTGGTCGTTTAAAAGATATGATTATTCGCGGTGGGGAAAATGTGTACCCACGTGAAATCGAAGAATGTTTATACTTGCACGAAGCGATTCTTGACGTGCAAGTCATCGGGGTTCCTGATGAAAAATACGGAGAAATAGTCGCCGCTTGTATTAAATTAAAAGAAGGCTATACACTAACAAAAGAAGAATTAAGAGAATTTTGCCGTGACAAACTATCATTCTATAAAATTCCCGAGCACTACTTTTTTATTGATGAGTACCCAATGACCGCTTCAGGTAAAATTCAAAAGTTCAAACTTCGGGAGCAAGCTGGGGAATGGTTAAAGGAAAATATGTTAAAGAAATAAAAATAGATAAGATGACCGAAGAGGCTACAACTTCCTCGGTCATCTATTTTAACTGCAATTCCATGTTGATTTTTAATATCGTTTTTTATATTGACAAAAATTTAACCTACGCTATAAAATAAATTCAAACAAAATCGTGGGGCATTAGCTCAGTTGGGAGAGCGCTTGCATGGCATGCAAGAGGTCACCGGTTCGAGCCCGGTATGCTCCATTTACTTCGTTAGCTCAATCTTCATTTTCAAAGATTGAGCTTTATTTTTTGTCAAAATACATGGTAACTTCACGACTGTTCATATCTGTTGAATGAATAAGGTATGCCAATACAGTTTGCAATATGCTCATCATAAGAAACTAAGTCGTTCAAAGATAACTCACTCAAAGAAGTTTTGCCCATTGCCCTTAACGCAACTTTCATTTCTTCTGTGCACGCCGTTAAAAATTTATACCCTGCATCTGCTCCCTTTTGTATATCAAAGTCTTCATCATACTTTCCACCGTACCAAACAAGCTGTGTAGGGGGTTCCCATGGCAAAGGTTGATTCAATTGATTATGCGTGATGGCATATAACATAGCGGTTCCTAAATAAACCGCATCTGCTCCTAAAGCTAACACTTTTAAAAAATCTCCTGGATTGGTTAAACCTCCTGACACGAGTAAGCTTATTTTTCCCTTCTTCTCTCTTTGCTTTAAATGATTCGATGCTCGTACAATAGCATGAAGGGATGGAATGCCAAAATCATCTTGCAAAATAGGTGGGGCATCATGAGTGGAAGCCTGCCCACCGTCAATCGTAATAAAGTCAACACCCATTTCAATTAATCGATCGATATCATCCTCAATTTTCCCTCCTGAAGCAATTTTAACTCCTATTGGAACACCACCAGTGAAACTCCTCAATTCATTTACGAGTTCCTTTAAGTCTTGTAAAGTTTGATTTTCAAAAAAATGCTCGTAAATAATGGCGTCTTCCCCATCCTTTATGTTCATAACTTCTCTCGCCCGACCTTTCAGCTTTTCTGGTGGGATTTTTGCCCCCATTCCCATAAGTGCACCTTGTCCTAACTTAATTTCAATCATATTTGCTTGCTTCAATACGTCGTCTTCTTTTCCCCATGCTGTTTTTGAAAATTGAAGAATATAGTTTTCAGCAGCTTGAAGTTCTTCTTGTAATATCCCTCCTTCTCCAGAATTAATCGCTGTACCAGCCTTTGTAGCTGCCTCTGCTAAGGCAATTTTAGCTTTTTCGTTTAACCCAACTCCATAGCCCATTCCACTAATTAGTAAGGGAATTTGTAAATAAAGGGGTTTCTTAGCTGTTGGGCCGATGGTAACGGATACATCTACCTCCGTTTCTATACTTACCGGAAAGGGAGTTGTTTGTGCTGGAATAAAAGTAATAGGCTTAAAGTTAGGCCACTGTCTTGGAGAGCCCAGTGGCCGATGCAGTACATTCCCTCCTTCAGATCGCAAACTATTTTCAATAACCGTTAACATGCCGTAACGCTTTAATCCTGGAAATAGTTCAGCTAAATTCTCATCATACGCATCTGACAAAATTCTTCTCGTCATCATGTGGAAAACTCTTTTCACAACCCATTTCCAACTTAAAAGTAAAACAAAAAAGATGATGTTCAATAAAAGAAGGATGGCTAAAAGAATTTGAGTAATCATAAAGCACCTACTATCTACATAGAAGTTATGAAAAACTTTACGAATCTTCAATGTTGTATAATAACGTTTTTGAAAATATGTATAATTGAAAGTTTCTTTATTACGGATTATTTTTTCTCTTCTCTCCCGTTTTGATACTCGTTATTTCTATTCCTAGTACACTCCAAGGAGGATAAAAATTATTAATAATTATTAACTTGTCCATGTATATCAACGTTGTCCCCCTTTATAAACTTTAGTATTAAGGAGGTCGAATAACATGATTCTCATTCAAGATGTTCCGATAACAATGGAACGGTTAAGGCCGCTTTTTCCTCAAGAATGGTTACAAGAAATACTCGAGTTAATGGTGAAATATCGTGAAATTTACGCATACGAAAACATCCAACAGTTACATTTTGAATTAATAATGCGCCAAAACACAATGAATGCAGCTCAAAACTTACTAAAAAGTAAAGCAAAGTTTGCTACATTTGCAAAATCATATTGTAACGAAGAATTTTGGAACTTAAATGAAAAGGGAGCTTTCTTGCTAAAAAAGGGGAAGAAACCATCAGATGCGATAAATGATATTTTTATGAATGGGACGAAATATGCGTTTGAATGTGCTACTGCTATTGTCATTGTTTTTTACAAAGCAGCGTTAGACTCAATTGGCGAAAAAGCGTTTAATTATTTATTCCAAGGAATTGTTTTATATGATTGGCACTATGATGAGGACTTAGGTATTCATACACGTAGTGGAAATGATTTCTTACCAGGTGACTGCCTCTATTTTAAAAATCCTCAATTTGATCCGAAAACACCCCAATGGCGTGGCGAAAATACGATTTATCTAGGAAGAGATATGTATTACGGCCATGGGATTGGAATACGCTCGGCGAATGGAATGATTCAAGCATTAAACAAGTATCGAAAAGAAGGTGCTACCGAAACCGCTTATTTAAAACAACAAGTCACCCGTCCCGATTATCGCTACTTATCTTATTACGTTCATGCGTTACGAACTATGTCTGAAACAAATCAAGGATTTGCTCGTGTTGGTCAGTCGTTTTTCTATTTTTAAAGAGGATATTTTCCCTAGCAAAGATAAAAATAAGGAAGCACATGCCATTTGTATTGGAGGCGTAAACGATGGAAGATTTAGACCTTCATCACATTTTTCAACTTGCACTCATCCTAATCATGGTTGCTGCAGGCATTACAGCCATCGCCAAAAAACTAAAGCAACCTTATCCCATCGCTTTAGTCCTTATTGGAACATTTATCGGGATTACGCCCATTCCATTTTTAAGCCCGTTAAAATTTTTCACAGAAGGGGAAATTTTCAATTTTGCGATTATCACCCTCTTCCTACCGGCCTTATTAGGAGAAGCAGCATTAAAGCTTCCTTTTAAACATTTATATGAAAATCGGAAGCCCATTTTAGCACTCGCTTTTGGAGGTACGTTTTTATCATTTTTAATGATTGGCTTTCTTTCCTATTTTAGTTTACCGCTATCGTTATCGGCTGCATTTGTTTTTGCAGCATTAATGAGTGCAACAGATCCCGTTAGTGTTCTATCCATTTTTAAAAGTGTAGGTGTGCCGAAACGGCTTGCAACAGTTATTGAAGGAGAGAGCTTGTTTAACGATGGACTTGCGGTCGTACTGTTTAATATTTCAGCTTTTTCATTATTAAGCTATATCGATTTAGGCTGGCAAGGAGCGTTGCAAGGAACGTTTGAGTTCGTTCGGGTCATATCGCTAGGATTACTTACAGGTGGTAGTCTCGGTTATATTTTTTCTTTACTTACAAAATCGTTTGATGATTACCCACTTGAAATTATTTTTAGCATTATTTTATTTTACAGTTCCTTTTTACTCGCTGAACAAATTCATGCTTCAGGAGTTATCGCAGTTGTCGTCGCTGCATTAATTTTCGGTAATTTTGGAGCGAAAATCGGCATGAGTCCCTCAACGAAATTAAACATTAATAACTTTTGGGATGTTGCCGCATTGCTTGCAAACTCCATTGTGTTTTTAATGGTCGGGCTTGAAATCACAAGAGTAGATATTTCAAATAAATGGCCTCTCATTGTCATTGCACTTTTTATCGTTCTCATCGCTCGAAGCATCGCCGTTTACGGTAGCCTTCTTTTCAGTAGAAATATGTCAAATGCTTGGAAGCATATTTTAAACTGGGGTGGTTTAAAAGGGTCATTATCGATCGCACTCGTCTTAAGTTTACCTTATGATTTTGAAGGAAGAGAAACGATATTAATTTTAGCTTTTAGTGTCGTACTATTCTCTCTTCTCGTACAAGGGTTAACGATTAAACCGCTTATTAAAAAATTGAACATATTAAAAAAGGGTACAGAGGAAAAGGAATATGAAAGACTTCTTTGTGAACTCCATCGTTTCGAACGTGCATTGAATGAAATTGATCATATAAAAAAAGAGTTCTATATCGCAGAACCGGTAGCAAACGAGTTACGTATGGAATATGAGAAAAAAATCAATGGACTTCATTATAAGTTTGATGAATTATATAATCGCTCCCCACACCTAAAAGATAAACAAAAAAACACATTGCAAAAACATGTGTTATATGCAGAGCATGAAGCAATCACAACATTAGAAAAAGAAGACATTATTTCAAGTGATATGTCTCAAAAGCAAGTAGAGGAAATATATGATGAATTAGTGAAACAAGAAAACGGTCATGCTTAAAAACGTAAGCTGACCGTCTTTATTTTATTAAGATTTCATATTCAACTATCGTAGGTTGTCCTACTTATGTTTCTAGGTACTTATGATTTTAAAGAAAGTTTGTATCTTAGTCATCCTCATTCATTCCAATGAATATTAGAATGAAACGAAGTAATTCTATAACTGCAATGACAGTTGCTGCTACATAAGTTAGAGCGGCAGCGTTTAACACTTTTCTTGCTCCGCCTTCTTCATCATTTCTAATTAATCCTGAACCTACCATTAAATTAAGTGCTCTAGACGATGCGTTAAATTCTACAGGAAGTGTTACTACTTGGAATAACACAGCGGCAGCCATGGCAAAAATTCCAAGCAACAGAAGCCCAGATGCTTGAAATAACATGCCTGCGATAATTAAGAAGAAAGAGGCATTTGAACCAAAGCTAGCGACTGGAACTAGAGCATGTCTAAACCTTAATGGGGCGTAGTCTGATTTGTCCTGAATCGCGTGTCCGCACTCATGGATTCCAACTGAAAGTGCTGCTATGGATGTACCATAGAAATTATCTTCAGACAACCGAACAGTTTTCGTTCTTGGGTCATAATGGTCTGATAATTTTCCTCTACTTACCTCAACTCCAACATTGTATAATCCATTTTCATCTAGAATTTTTCTAGCTGCTTCTGCCCCTGTTAATCCCGATGAAGCAGGAACTTTTAAATATTTAGCATACGTACTCTTTAGATAAACATTAACTAAAATCGGCACAGCTAAAATGAGAATAAAATAAACAATGAACCCCATAAAAGTAACTCCTTTCTCACTTTACAAATTGATTATATCACATATTTGGAATTTTCTTATTCTAATCCAAAAACGTCCTTACGAAAGCTTTTTTACTTTCTACTATATATTTTTATAAAAAGTACAGAGCTTTGTCTACTTTTTTGCCTTCGGATAATACGCAACCGTCATGATTAAAATAAATCCGACAAGCAATAAATAAAAAGATGTTCTTCCTGTAATAATTTGGATAAACTCCATTATTGAATAGTCTTGCGTATAGTAATCATACAAATTTAAGTCTAAAATTAACGAAATTCCACCAATAACTCCTAAATGAACGCCTACAACCAGGAGAATTAATCTACCTTTAAAGGTCATATCCATCCCCTCATATTTTAACGTCTTACTTCATGTTTATGGTGGATTTAGGACAGATATACATTTAGTGTATCATTACTCGAGCCTTCACTCCTTTCAACACCTTTATTATACGAAACATTGTAAAGTAGGTTTCAATAAATTGATGAAACGATTGTTTTTTTTTGCACATACTACAACTTAATGAGGTGAGAAAATGAAATTATCCCCAGATGAAAAACAAGAGCTAAGTGACTCCATTGATAAAATGAACGAAGCTTTAGATATATTCATTCAACTATATAATGATGCAGATGAAGACAAGCGAATCATCGAATTTGACGACGAAACAGTTCAAATCCTTGAACAAGCAATTGATTCTTACGGTAAAGAAGTGATTGAAAAAAAGGTAAATACGATTATTCGTGAAATTTTCTCGTTTCATTGACCACTTGATGTAACGTGTAACGTTCACACCCCATCGTTAAGGAGGAGTCCTAAATGAATGTACATAAATGGTGGATAAACTACTTAAAGTGGCCTATATTTCTCCGTATTTCCATGATTGTTATTTTGATTGTTTTATTTTTCGGCTTTATGATTAGTCTCATTGAACCAAAAGAGTTTCCTACTATGTTAGAAGGAATATGGTGGGCGGTTGTAACAATTTCTACCGTTGGATATGGTGACTTTGCGCCTAAAACGATTTTAGGTCGCTCGCTTGGGCTCATGCTCATTTTTATCGGAGCGAGCTTTATTACAGCGTTTTTTGCTTCTCTTTCAACCGCGACGATTCAAAAACAAAATGAACGGATAAATGGCAAGCAATCCTATACAGGTTCGCAACATATCATTGTTGTAGGATGGAATGAAAAAACGAATGAGTTAGTGAAAATGCTTCGCTTCCATCGTCCTTTTCACACCATCGTTTTAATTGATGCCTCATTAGAAAAAGCGCCATATATTGACGAGAAGATTTATTTCATTAAAGGAAATCCAACCGATGACTCATCCTTGCAAAGTGCTAATATAAAAAAAGCACAAGCTGTTTTTATTACATCGGATCAACATAAAGATGAGCGGCATGCGGATATGCAAACCATTTCGATTTTGCTTGCTGTCAAAGGATTAAACCCTTCCATTTATACCGTTTGCGAAATTTTAACTGAAACTCAAGCAAATAATGCCTATCGCGCTGGAGCGAATGAATTAATCAAATCGTATAAGTTAACGAGTCAAGTGATGATGTCGAGCTTCCTGTCGAAAAACAGCTTCGCACAAATTTTCACTGAACTATGCCCAGCAAATGGGACGTTTTTGACAACAGAGGAAGTGACAGAAGAAAAAATCGGACAAACAGTTGAAGTCATTCACTTTCAATTGTTTCAAGATCAAAAAATATTATTCGGCGTGAAAAAAGGAGAGGAATTAATGTTAAACCCTCCCCATCATTACGTCATCGGAAAAGACGATGTACTCCTCGTATTGAAAGGCTAAAGATCCAAAAGAATAGCTTCCAATTCTTTAACTAACGACTTTCCTAAATCAATAAACTTTTCCGGGAAAGTCGCATCTGGATCTTGCGGTTCAGAAAATTGATTAATCGATGCAGAAAAATTCCCCGTATTTGCGTGATCATCTAGTCCAACCTGGTATCTATGTGATAAAAGAAACGGACGTCCAAATTTCACCGTTGCATTTTTAGCATCAAGCTGGCCATCCACTGATTCAAACGGGACACGTAAAAACTGATACCCTACTTCATCATCGATTTTATAATCAAAGCTTCCATGATCATAATCCCAATTCCCACCAATTACATACCCTAAAGGCTTCAGCTTCTCTTCTAATATATTTAAGTTAAACGACTTTCCTTCAATTGAAGAAGGGATTTCAATCATGCTAACCAATCCTTCCTTATACAATTTCTTTTTTATCTTTACCTTTTGGATGATTTTCATGCCGATTCCATTGAAAATCGTTCATGAAGTTAAGTTGGATAATCACATGTTACGGTTAATTTTTTATACCTTGCGGATTGTTAATTTTTCAGCAAGCAAAAAACATAAAAAAAGAGACTTCACCCATTCATGTGAAGTCTCTCTTTTTAAATCATTATTTTAAACGTTTTTCTAATTCAGCTTTTTTCTCCTCGAAGCCTGGTTTTCCAAGAAGAGCAAACATATTTGTTTTATATGCCTCTACACCTGGTTGATCAAATGGATTTACACCCATTAAATATCCACTCATCGCACACGCTTTTTCAAAGAAGTATACGAGGTAACCAAATGTGTATTCGTTTAGTTCTGGAATGTTAACAACTAAGTTTGGTACACCACCGTCTGTATGCGCAAGCATAGTTCCTTCAAATGCTTTTTTGTTGACGAAATCAACTGTTTTTCCAGCTAAATAGTTTAAACCATCTAAGTTATCCGCATCTTCTTCAATCGTTAATTCGTGACGAGGTTTCTCAACATTAATGACGGTTTCAAATAAATCTCTTCTTCCTTCTTGTACGTATTGTCCTAAGGAATGGAGGTCTGTTGAGAAGTTTGCTGACGCTGGGAAAATTCCCTTTTGGTCTTTTCCTTCGCTCTCACCAAATAGTTGTTTCCACCATTCTGCAAAGTATTGTAATGCTGGCTCATAGTTAATAAGCATTTCAATCGTTTTCCCTTTATTGTAAAGGACGTTACGGACAACCGCATATTGGTAAGCTGGGTTTTCCATTAATTCAGATTTACCAAAGTCACGGCTTGCATCTTGTGCACCTTTCATCATTGCTTCAATATCCGCTCCTGCTACAGCAATCGGTAATAAACCTACTGCCGTTAAAACCGAATATCGTCCACCAACATCGTCAGGAATGATGAATGACTCATAGCCTTCTTCGTTTGCGAGTGTTTTTAAAGCACCGCGTTCACGATCTGTCGTTGCGTAAATGCGTTTTTTCGCTTCCTCTTTTCCATATTTCTCTTCAAGAAGGCTCTTAAAGATTCGAAAAGCAATTGCTGGTTCTGTTGTTGTACCCGATTTAGAAATGACGTTAATAGAAAAATCTTTTCCATCTAATAAATCTTTAACGTCTTTTATATATGTAGAACTAATGTTATTTCCTACAAAAATAACTTGTGGTGTTTCACGCTTTTCTTTCGGTAACGCATTATAGAAAGAATGGTTTAACATCTCAATAGCAGCACGTGCCCCTAAATAAGAGCCTCCAATTCCGATGACAAGTAATATATCTGAATCAGACTTGATTTTTTCAGCACTTTTTTGAATGCGCTCAAATTCTTCACGATCATATTCGTTAGGTAAGTCAACCCATCCTAAAAAATCACTTCCTGCACCTGTTTTCTCATGAATAGAATGGTGAGCTACCTTCACGAAATCTTGTAAGTATGTAACTTCATGTTCTTGAAAAAAAGAGAGTGCTTTAGAATAATCAAAGCGAACATGCGTCATATTTTTGATCCTCCATTTGTTTTAAAATTTACTCATTCTTCACTTTATCGAAATAAATCATGTAAATCAAGCGATCACTCAAGTGTAAACGTATCCAAAATAAACGATTTTTCGATATTGTTCAAAAACAGTAGAATTCATTGTATTTTTCCCAATAAACAGCTTCTTATGAAGCGATCCTTTATAATAAAGGTAGAACGAATTGGAGAGAGGTGAAATAAATGGAAATTAAAAAGTTTATAAATGTACCAGACAAAAAGTTGATCGATTCGATCCAAGAGCTACACGTTCTAATCTTTGGACACCCCTTTTCATTCGAACGATTGCAAACGAAGAACAACATATTAATGTTACTAGCAATCGAAGACAATAAAGTCATCGGCTATAAAATTGGCTACGAAGAAAATGAAAAATACTTTTATAGCTGGATCGGTGGGGTACATCCAAATTATCGTAATTATGGGATTGCCTCTAAGCTTATGTATCTTCAGCATAGCTGGTGTGAGGAGAACGGGTATCAAGCCGTCAAAACAAAAACAAAAAATAAATGGAGAAATATGCTCATTTTGAATTTGAAGCATGGCTTTGATATCATCGGAACTTATACCGATTCAAAAGGAGAGGCAAAAATAATCCTTCAAAAGCAATTAGAAAAAGGTAAATAAGCTCCATATGAATAGGTTTCATTTATTTTTGGCAAATTAATCATGAAGTCAAAATTTTAAGGAGGAAACTTCATGAGCGCAATTCAGCGTATTGCACTTGTACTTACTATTATTGGTGCTATCAATTGGGGCTTAATTGGATTTTTTCAGTTTGATTTAGTTGCAGCAATTTTTGGTGGTCAAAATGCTGCAATCTCCCGAATTATATACGGTCTAGTCGGCATTTCAGGTTTAATTAATCTTGGGTTACTATTAAAGCCAACAGAAGAATTAGTTCGCGATGAACCAAGACCCGAAACACGTTGAGGTAAAAACGAAAAACACCGGTAGAGACGAACCGGTGTTTTTTTTGTAAGCTGAGAAAAGCTTGTTAAAAATATAGGTTATTTTTTAATTAAATCTTCTCGTTTAGATTGATCAATCCACTCTTGTAATTTTTCTTTTAATGTGTTAAAACCTTCTGTTGAAGAAGACTCAACTTTTGGTTTCACACTCGCTGCACGCTTTTTTGTACGAGTTTCTTTCGGCGCTTCTTCCGTTGCACGAATGGATAAACTAATTTTTCCTTTTTCTTCATCAACCGATAACACTTTTACCTTAACCTCTTGTCCAACTTGAAGATGCTCTTCTATATTCTTTACATAAGCATGTGTAATTTCGGAAATATGGACAAGACCTTGCGTTTCTTCATCAAGTGCAACAAACGCACCGTATGGTTGAATACCTGTTACTTTACCGTTAACAACTGTACCGACTTCAAATTTATTTGACATGGAAACACTCCTATTTAATTTTTTATATTTCCCGTTATACGCAATTTTAAATTATACCATAGTTATATTACATAATCAAAAACATTTTAATACTTTCTCTATATCTAGCTTTCACATCTTATCAGAAATAAATTTATGATGTTTAAAAAATTTGCAGATGGGAATAATTCTTTATTACAAGGCTTTCTAGTATTCCCCCCCTTTTTGTTGATAGGCTGTCCATAATTAAATGGACAGCCATATTATTTTATCGATATAAAGCGAAACTTCATTCAGTGGGGGTCTTACTGCCCGTTAAGAGTGGGATAAAAAACACCAGCTAAGGTAGCTGGTGTTATCGTGTCTTCAAAAAATTTTTCATTCGTTTAATTGCCTCTTGCAATTGATCCATGGAGGAAGCATAAGAGCATCGAATATAACCTTCACCACTTTTACCAAATACATTTCCGGGAACAACGGCTACTTTTTCTTGTATTAGTAATTTTTCAGCAAACTCCTCAGATGTCATTCCAGTGGATTGAATACTTGGAAAAGCGTAAAACGCACCTCCTGGCATATGACAAGATAAGCCAATTTCATTTAACGATTTTACAAAATAATTGCGACGTCTTTTATAGCTTTTTTTCATTGCCGTTACATCTTCAAGGCCATTTCTTAATGCTTCTAATGCAGCAAATTGAGCCATTGTTGGTGCACACATAATCGCGTATTGATGAATTTTCAGCATAGCTTGGAGAAGCGTTGCCTCAGCAGCAATAAAACCGAGACGCCAGCCTGTCATAGCAAACCCTTTCGAAAAGCCCGAAACTAATATTGTCCGATCTCTCATGTTCGGTAAGCTCGGGAAGCTTGTAAAGGATTCATCATATGTTAATTCTGCATAAATTTCATCCATGATGACGAGTAAATCGTATTCCTCTGCAATATTAGCGATAATATGTAATTCATCTTTTGACAAAACAGTGCCTGTCGGGTTACTTGGCGTACAGATCATCATCGCTTTCGTTCTCTCTGTTATCGCTGAACGGATCGAGTCTGGATGAATACGAAAACCGTCACTACCTGAAGTAGAAATATGGATAGGGACTCCTCCAGCCAATTTGACAAGGGAGTCATATGAAACGAAGCAAGGTTCAACAATTAAAACCTCTTCCCCTTCATTTAAAATTGCTCGAAAAGCTAAGTCTAATGCTTGACTAGCCCCTACTGTGACAAGAAGTTCTTCCTTTGGATTATACGTTACGTGAAAACGATTTTGTAAATATAAACCAATCTCTTCTCTTAATTCTATAAGTCCAGCGTTTGCAGTATACGCTGTATATCCTTGTTCAAGCGATAAAATCGACGCCTCTCTTGCATTCCAAGGTGTTACAAAATCAGGTTCTCCTACTCCTAATGAAATAACCCCTTCCATACTTTCTGCTAAATCGAAAAACTTGCGAATACCAGAAGGCTTTAAACTTCTGACAGTGTTAGATATATATCGCTCTTTTGTTTTCATGGTGACACCACAATTCGTTTATCATCATCGCCATGTTCAAACACAACGCCGTCATGCTTGTATTTTTTCAATATAAAGTGAGTGGTTGTCGAGATCACAGAATCAAGCGTTGAAAGTTTTTCTGATACGAAATGAGCAATATGTGACATCGATTTCCCTTCAATTATGACCGATAAATCATATGCCCCTGACATTAAATAAACGGATTTTACTTCGTTAAAACGATAAATTCTTTCTGCAACTTCATGAAATCCGACACCACGTTTAGGTGTTACCTTTACATCAATCATGGCCGTAACCCCTTCATGACCTTCAACTTTTTTCCAGTCAATCGTCGTTGAATAATCGACGATAACTTTTCGATCTTCAAGCCCCTTTATTAATCGTTTAGTTTCATCTATTGATAAATCAATCATTTTCGCCATTGTTTCAAACGACAAACGACTATCTTTTTCAAGAATTTCCAAAATTTCCGTTTCTTTTTCTGTTAATTTCATCATCTTCACCCCAAACAACTTTCTGATAATTATAAATCATATGGAAACATTTTTACATGCCCTTTTATTAATTTTTAACGATAACAAAAACAAAATCGGGAAACATAAACATAATTCTATTCTCCGTGTTAGTCCCATTACTTTAAAAACAATTTACACAGTCATAATAGAAGGAGTGAAAGAAACGGTGACAAGCGATATTTATTGTATGCGAAACATCAGAGGTATAAATGTACATATTGAACATCATCATGCAAATAGAAACCGACCAACATTACTGTTAGTACACGGTTTCTTATCCTCCACTTTTAGCTTTAGACGTGTCATCCCCCTCTTGAAGGAGGAGTTTAATATTCTTGCACTTGACTTACCACCGTTTGGAAAAACAGAAAAATCAACGCGGTTTGTTTATTCTTACGATAATATGGCAAGAGTCGTGATTGATCTATTACTTGTACATCAAGTAAAAAATGTAATTGGTGTCGGTCATTCGATGGGGGGACAAATATTACTTTACGCATCACGAAAACGCCCCGATTTATTTGAAAAAATTATTTTACTATGCAGTTCTGGCTATTTAAAACGTTCTCATCCAACACTAATATTCGGGTCGTACCTTCCGTATTTTTCATTTTATGTAAGACAAGTATTAGCGAAACAAGGAATATGGAATAGTTTGCGTAATGTCGTATATGACCATTCTTTAATTAACCAAGAAATGTTACAAGGGTACTTGGAGCCATTCCATGATGAAAAAATATTTCGTGCTTTAACAAAGATGATCCGCGATCGAGAAGGAGACTTACCTTCAGAGGAATTAAATAAAATTGAAACACCTTGCTTGCTCGTTTGGGGAGAAGAAGATCGAGTCGTACCGGTGGAGGTTGGAAAACGGTTGTCACAAGATTTGCCGAATTCAAACTTTATTTCTTTAAAGAAGACGGGGCATTTAGTTCCGGAAGAAAAACCTGAACATGTTTCACAACATATTTTAAACTTTTGCTTAGGGTAATCGAAACAGTAACTCCTACTTCCTAACCAAACGGTGGAAGTAGGAGTTGCTTTCGTTACGGTAAATCACATGAAATTTGATTTTTAATCATTAAGAGCTGTTTAGCCATTTTTGTGCATGCGGAAAGCGGGATGATTTCTTCAAAAGAAAATTCATATACCGATTGGATTTTCCTTGCTAATTTGTCCACATCATCTATCAAGTGAACAGCCTCTAAAACGTCTATCACTTCCGTTTCGTACGCATCTTCACCATAACCAAGCGGGTCCCATTCAGAAAGCAATGCCAGCATTTGATAATTTGCATCTCTCATTTCCATCGTGCATCACCTTTTGTAATCAAATTGTTTGCCATGTCATTGTACCATAGTTACGATTGAAGAAAAGGACTACATAAATTAAATTATACGAGGTGATACAATGCATGATTTTGACGTAGTGTTGAATCGAAAAGGGACAGCTTCTGTTAAATGGGATTTGACGAAAGATTTTTTTGGCGCAGATGATGTTCTTCCGATGTGGGTTGCAGATATGGATTTCCCATCCCCACCTGAAGTATTAGATGCACTAACGAAGCGAATCGAACATGGGATTTTCGGTTATACATTCCCATCCTCACAAACGAAAACAATTGTTCAAAAGTGGTTAAAACGAAGACATAACTGGGACATTCCTTTATCATCCATTGAATTTTCAGCTGGTATTGTCCAAGCTTTAAGCACGTTAATTCGTGTGCTGACGGAAGAAGGCGATCATATCGTTATTCAACCCCCAGTATATCACCCTTTCTTTGACATGGTTCGATTAAATAATCGGACAGTAATCGAAAACAAGCTACAACTCATCGATGGACAATACGAAATCGACTTCTCTCATCTAGAAGAAGTGCTTGCAAATGAAAAAACAAAGCTGTTGCTCTTATGTAATCCACAGAATCCGAGCGGGCGTGTTTGGACAAAAGAAGAGCTCAAAAAAATTGGCAACCTATGTTTAGCACACAATGTTTTCGTCATTTCCGATGAAATTCATTCGGATTTAACGTTATTCAACCATAAGCATACTCCATTTGCTTCAGTGGATGAGCGCTTTTCCGACTTTTCCGTTACATGCATTGCACCGAGTAAAACGTTTAACTTAGCTGGATTACAAGCTTCTGCCGTTATTATCCCAAATAGCAAAATACGGAAACCTTATAAAGAACTCGAGAAAAAACAAGGCATTTTTACATTAAATACACTAGGCATCACCGCTATGGAAGCTGCCTATGAGTACGGTGAGGAGTGGTTAAACAACTTACTTGTATACATTGAAGAAAATGTGAAATACGTTGAAGCTTTTTTGAAAGAAGCGTTACCGTCTTTACATGTGATTAGACCGCAGTCTACTTATTTAGTATGGATCGATTACCGGGAATTGCACATAGAAGAAAAAGAGCTTGAGTCATTACTATTAAAAACCGGGAAGCTCGCCTTAGAAATGGGGAGTAAATACGGTGAAAACGGGGAAGGCTTTGTACGTATGAATATTGCCGCACCGAAAGAAATCGTTCAAGAAGGGCTTAAGCGACTTAAAAAAGCATTGGATTCTATACGTTAACGGGGCTGTTCGAAAAATAGTATTTACGTCCTGAAATCTAAAAAGATAGACCCAAAGAATATTGATTTTACAGCATTCTCTGGGTCTTAATTTTGGACTACTTTATCCTAATATGGACTTTTTAGACAGACTCTTCTTCATTATTTTTTGTAATACACAAGAACCTCATACGGCCTTAACGTAGGGAATTGAACATCTTCATAGTTTTGTAACAACAGTGACGCTTCGCAAGTCGGCATTCCTTCAACAGATACAGTTTCACCTGTAAAATTACAAAGCACTGTTAATGTTTCATTTTCGTACGTTCTCTCATAACAAAAAACATCTTCACGCTCTTCCAATAATAATGTAAAATCACCGTATGTCATAATCGGCATTTCTTTCCGAAGCTTAATTAATCGCTGGTAAAAATAAAAGATGGAATTTTCATCTTGAAGAGCGTTTTCAACGTTAATGATTGGGAAATTTGGATTCACTTTTAACCACGGGGTTCCCGTTGTAAAACCAGCATGATCCGCATTCGACCATTGCATTGGCGTACGCGCATTATCACGTCCCTTTGTAAAAATAGCGTTCATAATACGGTCATGTGGCCAGCCCATTTCCTCTAAATCTTTATAAATATTTAGCGTCTCAATGTCACGGTAATCGTCTAAATTCGAAAAGGCAACATTTGTCATACCGATTTCTTCCCCTTGATAAATATAAGGGGTTCCTTGCATAAAGTGAAGGCACGCACCTAACATTTTCGCTGACTGAACTCGGTAAGTCGAATCATCTCCAAACCTTGATACGATACGCGGCTGATCATGGTTATTCCAATATAAACTATTCCAGCCTTGCTGATGCAAGCCTCGTTGCCATTTGGCAAAGTTCTTTTTTAAGTCGGTGAGTTTTAACGGCTTTAAATTCCACTTCATACCGTCACTGTCTAAATCCATATGTTCAAACGTAAAAATCATATTAAGTTCATTTCGCAATGGACTTGTAAACAGATTGGCATCCTCGACAGTTGCTCCCGGCATCTCTCCTACTGTCATCACATCATAGTGAGCTAGCACTTCACGGTGCATTTCTTGTAAAAATTCATGAATTTTTGGCCCATTCATAAAGTAAGGGGTACCGTCTCCGTATCCGTTTTGTGTCATCGTTCCGTCTGGAAATGCTTGATCCTTTGAAATAAAGTTGATGACGTCCATTCGGAACCCATCGACACCTTTATCAAGCCAAAATCGCATAATTTTATACACTTCTTGGCGAACTTTTTCATTTTCCCAGTTTAAATCCGGCTGTTTTTTTGAAAACAAATGTAAATAATATTCATTCGTTCTTTCGTCATATTCCCAAGCAGAACCACTAAAAAAGGAGCCCCAATTGTTTGGAGGATTTCCATTTTCACCTTTACGCCATATGTAATAATCACGATATCGGTTTGTTATATCCTTTTTGGATTGTACAAACCATTCGTGTTCATCCGATGTATGGTTGACAACGAGATCCATCATTAATTTCAAATCGCGTTTGTGCATTTCTTCAATCATGACATCAAAATCTTCCATCGTTCCGAATTCTTCCATAATTTTCGTATAATCTCGAATATCATACCCGTTGTCATCATTTGGTGAATCGTAAATCGGGCTTAACCAAATCACATCAACGCCGAGTGATTTTAAATAATCAAGCTTTTGTACAATTCCTTGTAAATCCCCGATACCGTCTCCATTATAATCCATAAAGCTCCGAGGATAAATTTGATAAACAACAGCCTTTTGCCACCACATAGCATTGCCTTTGACACATGTAACCATTTCTCATCCTCCTACTCACTTACTTAGACATAGTCGTTGACAAGTTTTACGAATAACAATATTTGTTGGAATACATACGTTTTTGTTTAGTAAGTGAGGAAATTTAATTCGTTCTAATAAACATTTCGCTGCCTCAAACCCTAACTCATACGTGTTCACATCCACTGTTGTAAGCGGTGGGCTTGCTAGTTCTGAAATAAGCGTATTGTTAAAACTTACAACACTCACCTGATTCGGAACAGATATCCCCTTTTCTCTTAATGCACTTAATACACCTAAAGCGACAAGGTCGTCTGCTACTATAATAGCAGTAGGGGGTTTTGCTAAACTCATTAATTCCTCAACAGCTTTCTTTCCTTCTTCACGATTAAAAGCAAAATGCTTTTTATATTCTCCTGGGATTGTCAAGTTCGCTTCTTGTACTGCAGAACAAAACCCTTCTAACCGATCTTTTGTTACTGCATATTTCATAAATCCCCCGATGAAAGCAATTCTCATATGACCTAAGTTGATAACATAGCGAGTGATCTCTTTTGATGCCTTCACATTGTCATTATCAACATAGGTAATGTCGATATGTTCAAAAGAAGGCTTACCAATTAATACGCAAGGAATCTTTTTTTCACACAAATAAGGAACAACACGGTCGTCCTCACGTGAATACGGAACAATAATCCCATCAACACGTCTGCCTTGAACCATTTTCACTACATCTTGAAAGATTTCATCGTCTGACTCTCCTGTCGTCATCGTGATACTATACCCTTCTTGATGACAATAAGAGCTAATCCCTTGAATCACTTCTGGGAAAAATGGATTATTTAAAGACTTCGTAGCTGAACTAGGCATGACAAGCCCGATGGCTTCTGTTGTGTTAACTGCTAAACTTCGGGCATTTAAGTTCGGGTGGTAGCCCATTTCCTTCATCACTTTCCGAACTTTACGTTTCGTTTTCTCACTAATCCTCGGACTATTCGCAATAACACGGGAAACAGTCGAAGGAGCAACTTGCGCCATCTTTGCAACATCTTTAATTGTGACCATTGTTTATATACTCCTTTATAGCCGACTTTGTTTCTTTATAACTAGTTCATCATTTTCAATATTTTTCAAAAGTACTGCATAATCATCACATGAGATTTTCTCCTATTTAACGGCACCATCGGAAATCCCTTTAATAATTTGCTTTTGCGCAAAGAAGTAACCGATAATAACAGGGATAATGGCGATTGTTAATCCTGCTAATGCTAAATGCCATTGTTTCGTATACTCTCCAAAGAAGAAGAACATCTTTAAAGGAATTGTGTGCATGCCCTCTTTATTAATCACGAGGGATGGCAATAAATAGTCATTCCAAATCCAAATCGTATTTAATATCGCCACTGTTACTGTAATCGGTTTAAGCATGGGAAAAATGACGTACCAAAAGACTTGGAACCGGTTTGCTCCATCAATGGTTGCTGCTTCATCTAATGATTTTGGAATTCCGTTTAATGTTCCATGGTAAAGGAAGATGGAAAGGCTACTTCCAAATCCTAAATACATAAAGATGAGGCCAATTCGATTTAACATCTCCATTTTCCCAAAGATCGATACGAGCGGAATCATGACGGATTGAAATGGAATAAGCATAGCTGCAACAAATATAAAGAATAATAGAGAGCTCATTTTTGATTTTCGACGTGATAATGCATACGCAGCCATCGAAGAAAAGATAACGATAATTCCAACACTTACAACCGTAATGACGAGAGAATTAAAAAATGTATGCACGAAATCGAGTCGTTCGAATGCTTCTACGTAGTTTTCAAATGTAAAAACTTCAGGTAAGCGTAACGTATCCGTAAAGATTTCTCTTTTCGTTTTAAATGAGTTCACAATCATTAAATAAAACGGTGCAATCCATACGAGTCCTAATACAATACCGATGATACTGACAATCCACTTCTGACTGTTACGCATTACATCTCCACCTCCCGCTTTTTGTTTATATACACTTGTGTTAAGGAAATGGCTGCAACAATCAGGAAGAATACAACTGCTTTTGCTTGAGCATAAGCCATTTGATTCTCGCCAAAAGCTGTTTTAAAAATATCCATCGCCACCATTTGCGTTGAATTGTACGGCCCTCCACCTGTTAATGATAAGTTTTGGTCATACAATTTAAACGAGTTCGATAACGTCAAAAA
This sequence comes from Bacillus sp. FJAT-47783, assembly GCF_022808615.1. Taxonomy (GTDB): domain Bacteria; phylum Bacillota; class Bacilli; order Bacillales; family Aeribacillaceae; genus Bacillus_BZ. The sequence continues at coordinate 226,673 of NZ_JAKZKS010000002.1, read as the reverse complement.
CATACTAACGGTAAAAGCTGGTGCAACGAGCGGAAATGTAATATGACGGAATCGTTGGAACGTGTTTGCCCCGTCAATTTCTGCTGCTTCTAATAACTCTTGTGGGATGTTTTCCAAGTAAGCAATGTAAATGACCATAATATAACCAGCCATTTGCCAGCTCATTAAAATGACAAGCCCCCAAAAACCTGTCTCCGTTGTCGATAACCAACCTTTTAAGCCTTCAGCTCCAATCATATCTCCAACGCTTCCAAAAACTTTAATAAAAATAAACTGCCAAATAAATCCTAAAATTAATCCACCTATTAAGTTTGGCATAAAAAAGACTGTGCGCAAAATTTTACTCGTTTTCAGCTTTTGTGTCACAATAAGAGCTAACGAAAGCCCAAAAAAGTTAATAAAGAATACAGACGCAATGGAAAAAAGTGTTGTAAATTTAAGAGAATATAAAAACTCTTCATCTTTAAAAAGCTTTATATAATGATCAAAGCCGACAAACTGAGAGCTTTGAATTCCGTTCCAGTTCGTAAAGGAATAAAACAAACCGTAAACGAGCGGAATGATAACGACAACTGTTAATGCAACAAGAACGGGTGCTAGAAACAGCCAATACCAAACATTACGTTTTTGCATATAAAGACGCCTCCAATATTACATACGTACAATCTAATAAACCACGGATAAGGATGCTTATTTTTACTAAAGTTTATTATTTTTGTTTAAATCTAAAACTTGAACTGAAAATGGGAGACAACAAAGCGGCACACTATGCCATGCCACTTTGTTGCCTAGGAACTTATTGATTACGCGCTTCTTCCCAAGACTTACGAGACTCATCAATTAATTCGTCCCAAGTCATTTCATCACTTACGTACTTTTGAATGTTAACGCCTAATTTATCCATTCCCCACCCTGATGGATAACCCATGAATACCCATCCGATTGTTTTACCTTCTTGAGCATATTGATAGATTTCTTTTGATAGTGGGTCAGAGATTTTATCTGCGTCGTATCCATCATATGCAGGGATAAATTTAAAGTCGTTTAATACTGTCTCTTTTCCTTCGTCAGAAGTATATAACCAGTCTAGAAACTTTTTCGCTTCTTCTATTACTTTTTCGTCTTTATTTTTGTTCACAGTCCAGTACATTGGAATACCAACCGGGATCGAATCCTCTTTAAATCCTTCAATTGGAAGAGGTAAAATTCCAATTCCATCTTCAGCTAATTCAGGATCAATGTCAGCAACCGAGTTGTAAACCCAGTTACCTTGTTGAATGATGGCTACACGACCTGTTGAGAATAACTCTTCAACTTGTTGAGAATAGTCTAAACTTACTGTTGGTTGTACGGAGTAAGCATTTTGTAAATCTACTATTTTTTTGAATGCGTCGCCGTACTTAAACTCAACGGTAGAGGCATTAAATGCATCAATCACGTTAGAATTAAATTCTGGTGCAATGAACGCGTTTGATAAATGTAACCCAGTTACCCATGTTTCTTTTGCAGGGAAAGCAAATACTGCATCAAGTCCTAAATCACCTTTTTGCTTGTCCAAACTTTTCACAGCTGCTTCTAAATCTGCAAATGTTTGAATCTCTTCTGGATTAATTCCAGCTTTTTTAAAAATTGATTTATTATAAATGAATCCATACCCTTCTTGGTTATAAGGAACACCTAATACTTGTCCATCTTTTGTAACGCCATCTAACGTTCCTTCAAGCGCTTTTGCTGAAGCTTCTGTATCAGATAAGTCTACTAGCTTATCTTCCCAATCAGCCACGTCTTGAGGCCCGCCAACATTAAATATTGCAGGCTCATCACCCGATGCGAACTTAGACTTTAATGCAACGCCGTAATCTTCACCGCCGCCTACTGTCGTAATATTAATATCGACGCCAGGATTTTTCTCTTCATACACTTTGGCGACATCCTCAAACTGCTCTTTAAATTCCACTTTAAACTGGAAAATATCAAGAGTTACTTGATCTTTAGTGCTTTCTTTCTCTGAATCGACTGAAGAACAACCGAATAGTGCAGTGCTTGCTAACACCAAAGACGACATGGCTGTAACAAGAAATTTTTTCGATTTCATTGAATGATTCCCCCATATGATTTTTTAAGAAACCGTTTGCACAAAAGCGTAAAAAAATAAATATAGGTAGAAAATAGTTCCAAAAAAATTAAAACGTTTACATTTGGAAGAAAAATGACGCCACCCTACCAACTATTTATTTTATCAACAAGTTATGCTTAATTAGTGCAATCGGTTGCATTGGATGTTGTCCTCATGGTAGCATATTTATTCTTGCTGTGCAATACTTAATTTTCGAATTTTCGATCAAGTAAGGACACTCCTTGAACCATCTTTTGATATGACATATTGCAAATATGCAATAAAGTTGTATACAGGTAATAACTGTGTAAAATTCTTGAATTTTTGTTCAAAAAAAATACGCTTTTCAAGCGCATTTTTTTTATTTGTCTTCTTCTTTTTCCACTTCATTCTTGTCTTTTCGTTTCGCCTCATCTTCTGTGATTTCACCACATGCAATTCGTTTTCCTGAGTCTCCAGATGGTTGAGACATGCCGTCATCTTTTCCTTCCGTCACAATAATAGCTGTTCCATCCTTTTGTAACAGAGAATTTTTTTCTCCTTTTTTTAAGGTAAGATTAGGTGCTTTTAATTCATGGTCAACCATCCCATTTTCATCTGCCGTAATATTTTGTAAGTCACCTGCATGAGCACCTTCTGGATGTAATAACCCGTGTTTCTTCTCGTCAGGATTAAAATGGTTGCCAGCCGACGAAAAATCAGGTGGTGTGCATTCACCTTTTTCATGAATGTGAAAACCGTGTTCTCCTGGTGGCAATCCTTCTAATAAAACTGTTAAGCCAAGACCATCTGCTTCTTCCATTATTTCAATCGTTCCTAGAGAGTCACCTTCAGGATTAAACATTTCAACAGATAATTTAGTTAAATCGTCCGCAGTACAACCTGTCAACATCATTACACTAATGAATAAAATCCATTTTTTTATCCGCATAAAAACCTCCGTATAACCAAGTTGTTACATGTCCATTTTTTACTGAACAGAGCGTTTTTATGCGGGCATACATCATTTAATCTTTCTCTTTACGTTCCTTGATTTTTTTCATTAATTCATCAGCTTCCTGCTGCTCCCTTTTCGAAACTCGTTTAAAAAACCATACTGCAACGAATGCTAAGACGATAAACGGAATCATTTGCAAAAATGCCCCAAAATATTCACTTTTGTCTTGTGGAAAATAGACAATAAAAGGCAATATCATCATAACCAACCCTTTCTTTCCATCTCTTTTTTTACTATAACAGATATTAGTAGATATTAGCTAAAATGTCGTGAACACTCCATGAAGAAATATACGTCAACAAGATGATTCATAAGACCATTTATCTGTATGGTAAAATGAAGAAAACTCATTTACTCGAAAGGAATGAAGAAAATGAATTTGCAAAAGGGAGATATTGTTACAGGTATATACAAAACGGGTAAATATATCGGAGAAATAACAGATATTCGTCCACAACATTATTTAGTAAAAGTTCTCGCTGTTATCAAACATCCGGTACAAGGGGACTTGCATCATCCAAAGCAAGTTGACGTACCATTATTCCATGAACGAAAAGCGTTAAGCTTCCAAGAACAAACAAACATCCCTAAACAAATGGTACGAATATATGATGGAGAAATCCCAAATTATGAGAAATCATTACAGCAAGCGTTAATGACTTTAAAACAAGATCTTCATGACGATGGTAGTGAATGGGCAAATAGGTCTCTTCAATGTTTAAAAAAGCTTGAACAAGCATACTATTGAACTTCATTTAGTGGTTTTTTCACCCCCACTGAATGTCCCCCGCCTAACTTCTTTTCTTTACTACAGAATCTTGAGGTGGGGTCTTACTGCCCGTTAAGAGTGGGATCAATAATTTAGGCCAACCTACAAAGAATGTAGTTGGCCTTTAAGTTGCTAATTTTCCTAATAGTTTTGATAAATCGATACGGTCACCAATTGTCGTCGGTTTTGGCTTTGATAAATACTCTTTATCTTTTTCTACTAGTTGAAAAATTTTATACGTTGTTAACGCATCATCTAACGCACGGTGATGCTTCCCGGTCCCTTTTTTCCCATACTCTTCAACAGCTTTCCATAATCCAGTTTGATTACGATCACCGAAAAATTTTTTATACTCCATTGATAAGTCAAGTTCTTTTTGGTGAAATGGAAATACGAGTCGATGTTTTTGGCAATTATGGCGCAAAACTTTCATATCCATATTGCCCCATGTAACAACAGTCGTTTCTTTCGTTTGGACGGATTTCTGCAGATGATGAATAAGTTCAGAAAATGAAATACCATCATCGACTTGTTCCTGCGTAATTTGTAAAAATTTTTTACAACGATTTGTTAATGAAGGAAAGAATGTCGGTTTTACGAAAGATGAATAAGTTTGAGTAACAGTACCTGACGAAACAATTACGAAGCCCGCCTCAATAATTTCCGGAAAAAAACCTTTAGGAGATGACTTACTTTCTGGCATCGTAAACTCAAAATCAATAAAAATTTGCTGGTGTTTAGCCACCAAAAGAATGGCCCCTCCTTCCTGTTTAAATGGATATCAGGTAAATTTAGTTTTTATTACCATTATATCATTTCAAGTGAATAATTATCTTATATTTCCAAAAATTAAACAGTTTTTTTATTAGTGTTTTTCAACCCTTATTAATTGTCCACCAAATATTGATAAGATAAAAATGAGAGAGCAGATTAATTGAAATGAGGGACGAGTGAAGATGAAAGAGCGAAACCCAATTATTTTGTTCGATGGAGATTGTCTTCTTTGTAATCAATCCGTTCAATATATTCTATCTCACGATGTGAACAAACAATTCCATTTTGCTTCATTACAGTCAAATATAGGAAAAGATTTATTGAAGCAATTCCATTTTCCCGAAAATTATATAAACTCCATTGTTCTTATTGAAAATCAAAACGTCTATACAAAGTCCACGGCTGTTCTGCGTATTGCAAAGCATTTAAATGGATTTGTGAAGTTATCAGTCGTCTTTACAATCATCCCGAAACCAATTCGAGATTGTATTTATAGCTTTATAGCAAAAAATCGTAAAAAATGGTTCAAACAACAAGAAATGTGTCTTTTGCTAACACCTCAGCTTCGGAGGCGCTTTTTAGACGAGAATGAGAGTGGATAACTTGTTCTAACTTTTTACGTTGCAACATAAAGATATAGCGGAGGGATTCAAATGAAGCGTTATATCTTTATTGTTGTTACGGTTCTTTTACTCGTGGTACTACCAATGAGTACCACAGCTTCATCTTCGGTGTCGACAAACTTCGTACAAGCGCTAGAAAACCATCTACAACTGAATAATTCTTATTATGATGAAGGATCGTTTACCGTCCTTGATTCCTTAACAATGAATGGAACCATTTCCAAAACATCCGGAGAAGAAGTTACAGAGTATGAGGGGAATTTTACAGTCGCATTTGTGGAATTTCAAGAAAAACGTGACGGTTTTATTTATTTTACGAAGACCGAACTTCATATTTGGGATAATGAAAATGAAGAGTTTCTCTCACTTTCGAATATTTCCAAAAACGAGCATGCGAAAAACTTTTTTGCAAGTTACGCTACCGCACTTCAAAAAGAAATGCAACCAGGTTCATTACTCCTTTTTATGATTATGCTCGCAATCGTAATCTTAACACCTGTTTCTCTTATGTTATTCGTAACACCATCTTGGTCAACGTACACCACATCTTTTTATAGGAGAATATAACGAAAAGAGCCGATTCATTGAATCTGCTCTTTTTCTCTTTCTAAGTTGCTAAAGTGTTATCAACACCGGCTCTCGTTTAAAAAGCAGGGTCGACATTTCTCAACTAAGTAATGAGTATATCGATATAATTGGAGCGTTGTGCATTAATGAGACATAACACGAATATATTCCCGTGGAGAAAAACGTTCAAAGATATCTGTTTCGATTATTTGTTGTGTTAATGTTGGATTTGAGGTTTTTGTATCCGTTTTGATCATATTTGAAATAATCGGCGTATCGACGTTGTCAACATACGTACGTTTCGTATTTTCATGCATATACCAAGCAGAGCCAAACATGATACCAAATATTGAACATGCCGTTATGACTTTTCTTGTCATGTAACCACCTCATTACTATCATGTAGTTCTGACAAAAAAAATATACATTTGAACGAAAATTTGATACGATATTTATGGTCATGTGAACTCGAAATGAAAAGTAAGTAGGATCTTTTCTTCCAAATTAAAAACATAGTCACGAATGTAATCGTAAATACTAAAGTAGCTGCTATGTTATACATGGAGAAAAATATCGGTTATAATGAATTTTGTGGAATTTTGTCGGAAAGGGATGTTAGGAGGTTAAATTCATGACGCTTTTACATTGGGCTATACTAGCGCCTTTTTTATTTGCCACTTTTATACCGCTAGTTTATAAAAAAATCCCCAAAATACATACAGGCTGGTTTGTATTGGTACTACCTGTTGTTCTCTTTCTTTACTTTTTACAGCTTTTATTAAGTCAGAAACATCAAGAAACGATGATAAGTACAGTCGAATGGATTCCTTCACTTGGAATTAATTTTACTGCATATGTCGACGGACTCGGTTTATTATTCGCTTTACTCATTACCGGAATCGGCTCGCTTGTCGTTTTATACTCTATTTATTATTTATCGAAAGAAAAAGAACAGTTACATACGTTTTATGTATATCTCTTGATGTTTATGGGAGCGATGCTAGGTGTTGTCCTCTCAGATAATACAATCGTTCTTTATACGTTTTGGGAATTAACAAGTTTTTCTTCTTTCCTATTAATTGGTTATTGGTACCATCGTGAAAAATCAATATACGGGGCTCAAAAATCGATGCTGATTACCGTATTTGGTGGCTTATCGATGTTAGGAGGTTTTATTCTCCTTTATTTAATGACAGGAACATTTAGCATTCGCGAGACAATTGCAAATGTTGATACCATTTTGTCACATGATCTTTTCTTATTTGCTATGATTTTAATTTTGCTTGGTGCATTTACAAAATCTGCACAGTTTCCTTTCTACATTTGGTTACCTGATGCGATGGAAGCACCAACTCCAGTAAGTGCTTACTTACACTCCGCTACAATGGTTAAGGCAGGTATTTATTTAGTTGCTCGTTTTAGTCCGATCTTCGCTTTTAGTGCTGAATGGTTTTGGACAGTATCTCTTTTTGGAATTTTCACACTATTCTGGGGAAGCTTTAACGCTGTAAAACAAACCGATTTAAAAGCAATTTTAGCGTTCTCCACTGTCAGCCAGTTAGGGATGATTATGTCGTTACTAGGTGTAGGGGCTGCGTCTTTACATTTTGAAAACGTACAATTTTACACCGTTGCAACATTAGCAGCTATCTTCCATTTAATTAACCATGCAACTTTTAAAGGAAGTTTATTTATGGTCGTCGGCATCATCGATCATGAAACCGGTACGCGTGACATTCGAAAACTTGGTGGATTAATGAGTTTAATGCCGATTACGTTTACGATTGCCATCATTGGCGCTTTCTCAATGGCGGGGTTACCCCCATTTAACGGATTTTTAAGTAAAGAAATGTTCTTTACAAGTATGATTCGAGTGTTAGAGATGGATTTATTCAGAGCAGATACGTGGGGAATATTATTACCGATCCTTGCTTGGACCGGCAGTGTGTTTACGTTTTTATATAGCATGGTTCTCGTGTTCAAAACGTTTACTGGAAAGCTTCAAAAGGAAAAGTTACCAAAAGTTCCACACGAAGCACCGATTGGAATGCTTATTCCACCCATTATATTAGCATCACTTGTTGTGATTTTTGGCTTTTTCCCAGATTTATTAGCCTATACGCTTATTGAACCGGCTATGGCATCTGTTCTTCCGAGCTTATTAACAGATAAAGACCACTTCCATGTTCATATTGAAATGTGGCATGGGTTTACTCCTGAGTTATTTATGACAATAGGAGTCATTTTATTAGGGACAGTTCTGTTTTTAACCTTACCTAAATGGAAGAAAATTTACAACTTACAACCAGAAAAACTTACATTAAATAAGATGTATGATAGGTTTTTATCAACTCTTGATGATACATCGAGTCGCTTCACACGTTTTTACATGACAGGGTTTATTCGCGACTATTTAGTGTATATTTTTGCTTTCATGATTGTACTAGTCGGGACAAGCATGGCTATTCAAGAAGCTTTTTCGTTTAATCCCGACCATAGTGCTTCCATTGGTATATATGAGGTTATATTAGCACTTGTCATGATTGCAGGAACTTTAACAACGGTATTTTCAAAATCTCGGTTAACTGCGATTATCGCGTTAGGTTCTGTTGGCTATTCTTTATCGCTCTTTTTCGTATTATTTCGGGCACCTGACTTAGCTTTGACACAATTGATTATTGAAACGGTATCTGTTGCCCTATTTTTATTAGCATTCTACCATTTACCTGAATTAAAACGTAAAGAAAAGAGGCTTCGTTTCCGCATCGTCAATTTCATTATTTCACTTGGCGTCGGTACGATTGTGACGTTAGTCGCAATTTCTTCGCATAGTGAACGTGTGTCAGAAACGATTGCTTCATATTTCATCGAAAACAGCTACGAACTTGGTGGCGGTAAAAACATGGTAAACGTCATCTTAGTTGACTTCCGCGGTTTTGATACGATGTTTGAAATTACCGTACTTGGAATTGCAGCATTAGCCATTTACAGCATGATTAAGCTCCGCCTTTCAAGGAGGGAAGAAGGGTGAAAAAACATAGAAGAAAGACAAATGATATCATTTTACAAACGATTACGAAAATCGTTGTATTCATTATCATGACTTTTTCCTTATATTTATTTTTTGCCGGACATAATGCGCCAGGAGGAGGATTTATCGGAGGGCTTATGACCTCCGCCGCCATCGTCCTTCTTCTAATCGCATACGATGTGAAAACGGTCAAAAACATACTACCTGTCAATTATCTTAAAATGACAGCTGTAGGATTACTAATTGCTGTTATGACAGGTGTTGGCTCCTTTTTATTCGGTGTTCCATTTTTAACACATACATTTGGTCATTTCCATTTACCCGTGTTAGGAGAGACGGAACTCGCAACCGCTGTGTTATTTGACCTTGGTGTTTACTTAGTTGTCATTGGAGTTACGATGACCATTATTCAAACGATTGGAGAGACGGAATAATGGAAATTTTAATGTCAATCGTTGCTGGTATTTTGTTCATGGCTGCAACCTATTTAATGCTTTCGAAAAGCTTATTACGAATCATTATTGGCACAGGTCTTTTAAGCCATGGAGCTCACCTGCTCATTTTAACGATGGGTGGATTAAAGCAAGGAACGGTTCCGCTATTAAGTGAAAAAGCCGCTTCATATGTCGATCCACTGCCTCAGGCACTTATTTTAACAGCCATTGTCATTAGCTTTGGTGTAACATCGTTTTTCTTAGTACTAGCTTATCGCTCTTATCAAGAACTTGGAACAGATGATATGGAACAATTGAGGGGAAATGATCAGCAATGAATAACTTTATCATTTTACCAGTAATTTTGCCGCTAATTACCGGGATTTTGCTCGTTTTTTTCACTAAACAAATAAAAGTACAAAAATGGATAAGCAGTTTAGCATCTTTAGTAACGATCGTGATCGCTATAGCACTTGTCCAGCGTGTTTATGAAAATGGAATTCAAACATTAGAGCTTGGAAGTTGGAAAGCTCCTTTTGGTATCGTATTAGTTGCAGATATGTACTCAAGCCTTCTCGTGTTAACGACAAATATCATCGTTTTTGCTTGTTTACTATTTGCTTTTCGTTCCATTGAGTTAGAACGAGAAAGGTATTTCTTTTATCCAGGGGTCATGTTTTTATTAACAGGTGTCTCTGGTGCATTTTTAACAGGCGATATTTTCAACCTATTTGTTTTCTTTGAAGTAATGCTGATGGCTTCTTATTTCTTAATCGTTCATGGGAATACGAAAATTCAACTGCGTGAATCGATCAAGTACATTTTAGTGAATGTTATTTCATCGGCTCTATTCGTTATTTCTGTAGCGTTCTTATATGCCGTTACAGGTACATTAAATATGGCTGACTTAAGTGCTCGTGTTTCGGAGTTTGGTCAATCAGGGATTTTAAGTGTCATTTCAATATTATTCTTAATCGTATTTGGTTTAAAGGGAGCGATTTTCCCCTTATACTTCTGGTTGCCTGGTTCTTATCAAGCTCCGCCATCTGCGATTACCGCATTGTTCGGAGCTCTATTAACAAAGGTTGGTGTGTATTCCATTACGAGAATATTTACGCTAATCTTTGTTCATGACCCAACATTTACACATGGAATCATTGCATGGCTTTCGGCACTAACCATTATAGCAGGTGTTATCGGGGCCATTGCGTATTCAGATATTCGTAAAATTATTATTTACAACATCATTACAGCTGTTGGCGTCATTTTGTTCGGTGTTGCATCGTTTAATGAAGCAGGGATTGAGGGTTCCGTATATTATTTAATTCATGACATGCTTATTAAAGGAACGTTATTCTTGATTGTCGGGGCCATTATCGTCATCACTGGAACGAGTGACTTACGTAAAATGGGCGGACTCATCAAAAACCATCCTTCTTTAGGTTGGATGCTCTTTATTTCAGCAGCAGCTTTAGCAGGAGTTCCACCGTTAAGTGGGTTTGTAGGAAAATTAAAGATAATTCAAGGTGGGTTCCAAAACGGAGAATACGTCATTGCCATGGTTGTGTTACTTTCTAGTCTTCTCGTTTTATATTCAGTCATGAAAATCTTCATGAACGGCTTCTGGAGAGAGCAAGTATTATCGAAAGAAGAAGAAAAAGGGTCAACAAAAGGATTATTATTTCCCATCGCCTTTTTGCTTTCTCTTTCTATCCTTTACGGATTTGGAATTGAAATGGTCTCTCCTTATGTATCCCAAGCAGCTGAGACGTTGCTTGACCCATCAATTTATATTGAAGCCGTATTAAAGGAGTAGGTCATATGGCATTTCAAATTTTGTTAAACAGTTTTATCGCGTTTATATGGATGTTTTTGCATAATAGTTATTCAACATCAAGCTTTTTAGTTGGATACATGATTGGGCTATTAATCATTTTTGGCTTAAGACGGTTCTTTCCAAGGCGTTTTTACTTATGTAATGTATTGGCCGTGATAAATCTTGTGCTCATCTTTTTTAAAGAGCTTATTTTATCCAATATTTCTGTATTAAAGGTCATTCTATCGCCTAAATTAAATATGCAGCCTGGTATTTTCGCTTTAGAAACATCCCTTAAAAAAGATTGGGAAATTACGTTATTAGCCAATTTGATTACATTAACACCTGGTACACTTGTTGTCGATATTTCGGATGATAATAAAACATTATATATTCACGCAATGGATATTGATGATGTCGAACAAGCGCGGAATGATATTAAAAATAGCTTTGAAAGGGCAATCAAGGAGGTGAGCCGCTAATGTTTGAAACCGTCTTAGTGATTTCACTCGGATTGATTGCGATTTCTTCATTCCTTTTGATAATTCGGCTCATTAAAGGACCCTCGATTCCAGATCGAGCGATTTCGTTAGATGCGATAGGAATTAATTTAATTGGAATTACAGCGATTATATCCGTCGTATTAAAAACGAACGCCTTTTTAGACGTTATTTTACTAATCGGTATTTTAGCTTTTATTGGAACGGTTGCTATTGCCAAATTCCTGGAGAAAGGAGAGATAATCGAAAATGATCGTGATAAGTAAATTGATTATTGGCTTTTTAATTCTCCTTGGATCCATTTTAAGCTTAATTTCATCAATCGGTATTTTACGCTTACCTGATGTGTATACACGTAACCATGCTGCTTCAAAAGCAGCTACTCTCGGTATTATTTCCATTATGCTTGGTGTTTTTCTATACTTCAGCATACACGAAGAACATATAAACACAAGGGTCATACTCGGGATTATCTTTGTTTTGCTGACATCCCCAGTTGCAGGACATTTAATTAATCGTGCAGCCTATTATACGAAAACGCCATTGTGGAAAAATACCGTTGTAGATGATTTAAAAAATAAAGAAGAAGGATGAGACAATGATCTCATCCTTCTTCTTTATGTATGAACAGGCTTTTTTGGCATAATAGCCATTGTGCAGCGGGATAAACAAATTAAATCGTTTTGTTCATCAACAATTTGAATTTCCCACACCATCGTTGAGCGTCCACGATGTACAGGCTTTGCAATCGCTGTTACAACCCCGTCTTTCTTCGCTTTTATATGATTGGCATTAATCTCAAGCCCGACAGCTATTTCCTTCTCAGCATTAATGGAAGTATATGCTCCTATACTAGCAACCGTTTCAGCTAATGCAACAGAAGCACCTCCATGTAAAATTCCAAACGGTTGCCGAGTTCGTTCATCCACTGGCATCGTTGCCACGACACTTTCCTCATCGATTTTTCGAATTTCAATTCCTAACGTTTTGATCAATGTTCCCTCTACATTTACGTTCATTCTATACTAAAACCTCCTCGTCTCACTTGTCACCTTCTTAATACTGCCACAACAAAAATAAAATATATACACATAAATATAATAATAGGCAAGACGTTCAAAATGTCCATTACGTTTCTCCCCTTCCTAGTAAGGCTTACGTTCTTAAAAATCTATTACGTAACATTTTAAAGGAGAAACATAATATTTATATTGAGATAACATTTATTTTTTGTAAATTTTAAATTATACAAAAATGTTGTCTGGAAATCAAGAAAAAACGGGTAATGAAAAGGAAAATTACCCGTACACGAAAGCCTTTTTTATGAGAACTTTCGCTTCATATAAAGCATACTCTAGTACTTCTTCTCTTTTCTGTACTGGTCCGTTATACTCAATGGTGTAGTCTAAAATCTCTTCATGTTTAAATAAACATTCTACTTTTGCGTTACAACCTTCCATTTGCACTGAAAACACAACAACATACTGGTCATCTAACACATAAATTGATTGATTTTTAACCAATGAGTACCTGACCCTCCTATCATTTCATTACCTTTCTTATTTCTATACAAACATGTTTTTTCCTTTTTAATAAAAAAATAAAATCCTTAACCGCTAATCAACTATATAGGAGTTTATAAAAATACATTAACAATTATAAAAATTCAAAAAATACGAAAATATCTATTGCTTAAAAGCGCTAAAGTTGTTACAATATTTTTTAAATTCGAACGTCAATGTTAGGGGTAAAGGGATGAAAAGGATGGAGAAACAATATGAAGTAAACATTAAGTTAGACAACATATTAAAAAAGCGCCGTATGACAAAACGAGAGCTTGCACGAAAAGCCGATATTCGCCATACACTTGTTTGGGAAATGTGCCATAATAAAACAAAGCGTTTACCACTTGATAAACTAGCTAAAATTTGTTCCGTATTAGATATCGAAATTACCGACATTATCGAACTTGTGGAATTAAATGAACATCGTGTAAATCGAACCACAACGGAAGTTCACCGGTAAAGCCTCTCTCACGTGGAGAGGTTTTTTGTTTTTTCTAAAACGAACAACGAATCTGTGAGCATATCCAAAACCATTCTAAAAAACCGTGTTCACCTACTTGGCTTGTTTCTCATATAGTAAGTAAAGCGATATGCTTAAAGAGGTGAATAGAATTGCCCGCCATTTCTGGAAATGAATATATACAACGAATTGATGAATTACAATCGCAAATTTGGGTTGAAGGAGAGAGGATTGTCGGGAGAGTTTCTGAACATCAAGCATATAAAGGAGCCATGAAAACGAAGGCATCCTTGTATGACTTTCAAGTAAACGCTAATCATATTTATAAAATGACCTTTACATCCCCATTAACTGGGAACCGTGTTGGGATGTCTTTTTTAGAACCGAAGTCAAAAAAAGACTTAGAAAAACGTCGGACAATGATTCAATTATGGGCTACTCAAACGGCTGGTATGATGGGAAGAACTCCAGACTATATGAATACTGCCCTAATGGCTTTTACAGCGGCCTCTTCTATCTTAAAGGAACATGACTCATTTTTTATGAGAAACCTCATCCAATTTTTCGAGACGGCCCGTGAACATGATTTGTCCTTTACACACAGCTTTATTAACCCTCAAGTTAATCGCTCATCAACATATCGAGAAAATAAACGTGAGCCAATTGCCGCAAAAGTTATAGAAGAAACGAGTGATGGCTTAATCATTAAAGGTGCACGCCTGGTCGCAACAGAAGGTGGAATGACTGACGAAGTCATTGTCCTACCATCCAAAAATATTCCGACTGGAGAAGATGAATACGCTTTTTCTTTTAGTATTCCTAGTAATACAAAAGGATTAAAGTTTATCGGACGCCCATCCTTTTGCGGTGGTGAATCAACATTTGATCACCCGTTATCGTCTCAATTTGAAGAAATGGATACGATGGTCGTCTTTGATAACGTATTAGTGCCGTGGGAGCGTGTCTTTATATACAACCGTTCTGGCATTGCGCAAAAATTCTTTGTATTGAGCAGTTTTATCCCTCATGCTTTACACCAAGTGATATGTCGACAAATCGTAAAAACAGAATTCATGCTTGGAACTGCGCAGCTATTAACAAACACACTAGATGTTTCAGAATATAAGCATATTCAAGAAAAGATTAGTGATATGATTATGGGCCTTGAAACATTAAAGTCACTGTTGTATCGTGCCGAACAAGAGGCTGCGATTGATCAATGGGGGACAATGACTCCGAACCGTGATCCTCTATATGTTGCGGTTCAATTATTTGCAAAACTTTATCCGAAATGGACGGAAACGCTTCAAAAAATTGGTGCTAGTGGAATGATTATGTTGCCATGTGAGGAAGATTTTAAATGTAGCGACATAAAGCAAGATTTATATCATTATTTACAAACAGATACACTTAATGCGAAAGAACGGACAAAGCTGTTCCGCTTTGCATGGGATTTAACGATGAGCTCCTTTGGATCAAGACAAACCTTGTATGAACAATATTTTTTTGGAGATCCAGAACGACTTTACTCAAACCTTTATTATGGATACAATCGTGTTCATTGTGTAGAACGTGTAAGAAATTTTTTAGATATCCAAGATTTATAATACTAGCAGAGCCTTTTGCTCTGCTAGTTACATTTCTCGAACCCATTGTATGATCTTTTTTTGATAATTGGCTATAAGCTTCTTCAGAAATACGATGTTTTAATGAAACCCCTAATCTTTCTAATAATGACGGAGTATCCTCATCATAAGTAATAACAGTAGACCACTCGATATCAGGAACGGATACAAGTGTATACTCTTCTTTTTTATTTTCATATAGATAGACGTTTGAAATAACTTGTCCCTCATGTTGAATATTTGCTTTACGAATTTTCACGTTATTTCTCCTTTCATCAATCATATTCATCACTATTATAAAACATTGTCCATACAAAACGAATGGAGAAACAACGAAGATGTATCTATTACCGAACATTTATGCATAAAAAAAGCGGGTAAATACCCGATTGGATTGAAAATGTTTTTTTTAAAAGAATCGTTAGTTGTTGAAAGCTTGAGTTTGATCACTAACGTTTGGATTAAATTCGTTTGATACGTTTCGGATGTTTACCGTTCTCATACGATCTCCTGTATTCAATGCTCCTGAACCTAGAGCTGATTTCAAACTAGATTTCGGTGAAATTGAAAACGTATCTCCTACTTTAAACGCACCATCTCCTACACTTTCTAATTCAATAGCACCAACAAAAGCTGGCATCATATCACCTCTCGTCATGTTATCAATTCATTGTATGCCTTTAAATCGTCCAACGTTATTGAATCTTTATTTTTCAGCTTAGCAGGATTCGTCAACAAATATCACGAATTCTTTTTCTATTATTCTAATAATTGTTAAAGGAGTTTTTATATGTTTATTCTTCCAGTTGACGAAAACATTTCTATTCAACTATTACAATTACAACACGCAGACGAATTATTTCATCTTGTAGACGACAATCGGAATCATTTGCGAAAGTGGTTGCCTTGGGTAGATAGCATGCAATCCCCGGTGGATTATCATACGATTATCCCACTATGGCTAGAGCAATTGGCAAAAAATAACGGGTTCAACGGTGGGATTCGATACAAAGGACAATTAGTTGGGATGATTGGTCTCCATTATATCGACTGGTCAAATTTAAAAACGAGCATCGGTTACTATATCGGGAAACATTATGAAGGAAAAGGGATTATAACAAGAAGTGTTCAAGCTGTCTTATATTACATTTTTCAGGAATTACAACTAAATCGGGTTGAAATTCGTTGTGGAGTGAACAATTTGAAAAGTCGTGCCATACCAGAAAGGCTCGGCTTCAAGCAAGAAGGGATCATTCGAGAGGATGAATGGCTCTATGACCATGCTCATGATTTAGTTGTTTACGGTTTATTAAAAAAAGAGTTTGTCCTTCTTACATCATCGAAAAGCTAAAGGTATAACCATGTAAAACTTTATTTATTTCGACCAAACTCCCTATTATATATAAGTAGGACAATAGGAAATCCACCTCATCCTTTTAGGTGGATTTTTAAACGGTCTTTTTTAACGGCTTTTGAAACCGCTCAACCATTTCATCTAGTTCCTTTACTTTCTTTTTTGCTACTTTTATTTCGATAGTTTTATAATGATGTTTTCCGCCCGGCTCTTCATCCATTTCATCTGCCATCTTCACAACCTTTTGAAGAGCATTTTGCTTTAATTGACCTTCTGGCAAGTAGGAATCTGTATGCAGTAATATCGCTAATGCAATTTGCTTAGCCGCTTTTGGATCTTCACCTAGACGAATTAATAATTTATGAGCCCGTTCGGCTCCTTTAATCGCGTGAATATCATTTTTCTTGTATTTTTCATAATCCCATTTTCCGTTTGTATACCATTCATAATGTCCGATATCATGAAGTAATGCCGCTTTTGTCGCTAAATCTAGGTCTACTTTGTATCGAATAGCTAAATGATAAGCATGATAAGCCGTTTCAATTGCATGGGCAATACCAGATCGTGTTAAATATTTTTGGGCAATTGGATGGGTGAAAACATCCATCAACGTCACCTTTCTCACATCCATCCCTCCTAAGTTTTTCTGTTTAGAATATCATATGAAGCAAGAAGTTGCAACGGTCACTTATGTTTCATTATTGTATGAGTATCTCTTCATAAGAGAACCTATTTTACGAAAGATTAACATGAAAAGGTAACAAGATTAATAACTATTGTTACCTTTTTCCCAAATGACCGTAAATTGAACTCCATGCGGAACATTTTCAGCTGTTATCGATGCTTGATGGAGCGATGCAATGCGCTTCATAATGGCTAGTCCCAATCCAAAATGTCCTTTTTTTCCTTTCACGTATGGCTTAAACAAATCTTCGATAATTTCTTCATCAATCGGATCTCCATCATTTAAAAAAGTACCAATCATTTCGGACTCCGTTTCCTTTAAAGTGAGTAAAATGTTCGATTTTGCGTATTTAAAGAAGTTATCAAGTAAATTCTCAAAAAATGTAATCCACTGCTCTTTGTCACCGACAATCGTTACTTCTTCCAATTCCATAGAAACGTGAACATCTTGCCTTTTTCCTTTTAAACGGTGCACGACCTGTTTTACTACAAGATGTAAAGGAACTTCTTCCTTAACAGACCCTTTCACACTTAAATAATCGAGCTTTGTTAAATACAATAAATCCTTTATTTTCTTTTCAAGCTTTACGGCTTCTTGCTCAATAATATCTGCTGTTCCTTCTAATGTCCCTGTTGGATAGACGCCCTCTTTTAAGCAATCGGCATAGCTTCTGATAACCATTACTGGTGTCTTTAAATCGTGCGAAATATGTTGAAGCATATTTTGTTGGGTTTCGTCTTGTGCTTTTAATTGCTTACGCATTGATTCAATGGATGCTGCTAATGTCCCGATTTCATCCTTCCGGTTAATTTGAACTGTACGGTCCCACTTTCTCCGGGATAACTGCCTTACATGTTCATTAATTGTAATAAGTGGTCTTACAAACCAATTGGACAAGAAGAAAGATAAAACGATCCCGACAATTAAAATAATAAATAAGATATAGTATATTTGTTTTAATAATGTATGGACGACTTCTTTTCGGTAAGCATCCCATAAATAAGATACTTGATAAATCGGAACACCATTAAATTCACGCTTTGAAATAACATAAAGCATTTCCTGTCCATTGACGTTTAGCACATACCGCTTTGAAACTTCCTCCTGATTCAGCGCTTGATGATACAAAACACGTAAATCTTTACTCGAAAGCTCAGATCCTTGATAAATTGTCCCATCCCATTGAATAAACAAATGCTGCACAGATCGTAAAGTTTGTCTTTTCGGCTCACTTGAAAGCTCTGAAATCTCGCTTTCAGAAGAAATGAGTCCTTGCGACTCTTCAATAGACTTAAACATCTCACTTGTAAAAAAGGAGTTGAGCGTTGACGGAATGATTAATACAAACGCTATACCAATAAACAAAATAAAACTAATAAAAATAATTAATAGCTGCTTTTTGATTGGACGGTTTTTAAATTGATTCAACCATTCGATAACCATAACCATACACCGTTTCAAGTTTTATCATGGGCATTTTCTTTCGTAACCTGCGAACGAGATCGTCGACAACACGATCAGAACCAAAAAAATCCTCTCCCCAAACGATCGTTAAGATTTCCTCACGCGAAAATGCTCGGCCGATATTTTTAACGAGTAAATAAAACAAGTCAAATTCTTTTGACGTTAAAGTGATCGGTTCGTCTTCTTTAAAAACAAGCCGCTTTTCTTCATCTATTGAGTAAAATCCATATGTGACCTTATTCTGGACATCCGGGTAAACACGTTCCAATAGTTTTCGACATCTGATGACTAATTCTTTTGGTAAAAACGGCTTGGCTAAGTAGTCATCACTACCTAATTCTAACCCTAATATTTTATCTAAATCCGCATCTCGAGCACTAATAAAAATGACAGGTGTTGATGGATCGTACTTCTTAATTTTTTTAATTAATTGATAGCCGTCCACATCCGGTAGCATAATGTCTAAAATCCACAAATGTGGTTTTTCAGGGATTGATTTTATTGCTGAATTCCCATCAAAAAATGAAGAAACTTCCCACCCTTCCTTTTTTAAGTAGCTCGATAACACAGCATTTAAATGGTGTTCGTCTTCAACTAAATGAATGCGAAAGCTCAAGTTTTTTCCCTCACTCTCATCATTTATCTTCCTTTTTTCAATTCATCTCTTCATTTTATTGTAAATAACAATTTCAAAAAAGAAAAAGGATAAGCCCTTGGCCTACCCCTTTTCTACACGATTAGCTCGCTTTCTTCAATTCAGTTTTACGGTAATGATTTTCAAAATAATCATTTGTTTCATTGACGACGACTTTCCATAATAATAGGAGTGCTACTAAGTTTGGAATCATCATGAGCGCATTAGCCATATCCGCAAACGCCCATACGAGAGAAAGATTTGCCACTGCTCCTAAACCACATGCGATAATGTATACAAAGCGGTAGCCTAAAATCCCTTTTGTTCCTACGAGATACTCAAAGCATTTTTCCCCGTAAACATACCAACCGACGATGGTAGAAAAGCCAAAGAAAATAACGGAGAAAGCAACAATATATTCTCCTACTTTTCCTAAGGAAGCTGCGAACGCTGCAGAAGTTAGTGCTCCCCCATCTAAGCTTGGGTCATGAGCAACACCGGAAATAAGTCCGCCTGAAGAATCCCAAAAACCAGTAATAACAAGAACTAAGCCTGTCATCGTACAAACGATAATCGTTACGATAAATGTACCTGTCATCGCCACTAATGCCTGTTTTACAGGGTGCTCTGCTTTAGCATTCCCTGCAATTAATGCTGCTGTACCTAAACCGGCTTCGTTTGAGAAAATACCACGTGATACACCGCTTCGAACAGCCTCCATTACAACGATACCTGCAAATCCACCAGTTGCCGCAACTGGGTTAAATGCATAATGAAAAATTGTACCAAAAGCTGGAATGATTTGATCATAGTTAACAGCTAATATCGTGATCGCTCCACCCATATATAGCACAGCCATAATAGGTACGAAAAATCCGGCTACTGTACTAATACGCTGAATTCCACCGAAAACAATAAGGCCTGTTAATACAGCTAAAACAATTCCCGTTACCCAACCATTAATACCAAAACTATCATTCACAACTTCGGCAATTGTATTTGATTGCACACTATTTCCGATTCCTAGTGCAGCGAAAGCTCCAAACGCCGCAAACGCAATTGCTAAAAATTTGAATTTTTTTCCTAGTCCACGTTCTACATAATACATTGGACCACTTGAAAACTCACCATTATCATTTTTAACACGATATTTCATTGCAAGCAGTGCTTCCGCATATTTCGTTGCCATTCCTAGTAAACCTACAATCCACATCCAAAAGATGGCACCTGGTCCACCTAACGTAATAGCCGTTGCAACCCCTGCAATATTACCATTTCCAATCGTTGCTGCAAGCGCTGTCATCAATGCTTTAAAATTACTAACATCGCCTTCTGCCTCTTTTGATTCATGCTTCTTTGTGAAACCGATTTCGAACGCATATTTTAATCTTCTAAATTGTAACCCTTTTAATACAACGGTTAAAAATAGGCCTGTCCCAAATAATAAGATTAAACTCGGAGTTCCCCATAATAAACTATTGATTTTACCAAGTATATCCATCATAAAAAATAACCCCTCACTTTAATTTGGTACCGCTTTCACACATATAAATATAATAAAATTTTTGACAACTTTTTGAACTGTTAATTTAAACAAAAGGGATTGATACGTTTTGTTAAACTTAACAACATATATTATAATATTATTATAAGGATAAGGATGTCAAAGAAATTTTTCTTCCATATATTTTACAATTGCAAGAAATGAAAATTCTAAGGCAAGACATTTACAACACTTTCATGAGGTTAGACTTAGATTAAACTTGAAAACACCTCGCTAAAGCCTTCAAAAGTCAGAATTCTAAGTATATAGATAGATCTTTCGTGTAAGTAGTTTGCTAAACGTTAATCTAATTATCAACATATGTTGTCCATAGTTTTCCAGATGATCATTTCCTAATTACGCGATGAAAGGGTTGAAGCCATTGAAGGACCCATTTAAATATAGTTTTGATCGCCTAGAGGATATCGCAGAACACATTAGCGAAGTACTCAATTGTCCAATTACAATTGAAGATGTTAACCATCGACTGCTTGCCTATAGCACACATGATGATTGCACTGATCCTGCACGTATTTCAACGATTATCGGCCGGCGTGTTCCGGAGAAAGTCATTAACAATTTGTGGAAAGACGGAATTATTCCAAAACTATTAGAAAAAGATGAGCCTATCCGTGTTAAACAAATTGATGAAGTAGGACTTGGAAACCGTGTTGCTATTTCTATTTGGCGTAATGACGAAGTTTTAGGCTTTATATGGGCGCTTGAAATAAACAAGACATTATCCGAAGAAGAGCTTGAACTATTAAAGATGGCAGCACAAGCGGTGAAAAATAAATTATTAAACCTTCATGCAAGAAAAACAAAAAGAGAAGAACGAAATCAAGAATTTTTCTGGAAGCTCCTTACTGGACATATTTCATCTCATCATGAAATTGAAGAAGGGTTCCATAAAGTACATGTCTCCATTCCATCTGTTTATTCGGTTTTAATTTTCAAGCTACAGTCGGAAATAACCGATTCAATCGAAAAACAGCTTCAATATTTACTGGAAACAACTCAAAAGGTGCAAACATTGTTATGGACAATCGACTTTGATCAAGTCATTATTCTCATTGCACCAAATGAAAAACAGCCATTACAAGATTTAAAGCTCTTTTTGCAATGGGCTGTTACACAACTAAAGGAACGTTTTATGATTCAAAAAGTGAAGACTAGTATCGGTGGGATTTATACAGATTTAACGAATATAGAAAAGAGTTACCGAGAAGCACTTTCTGTTCTTTCTATTAAAGAGAGGTTTCCAAATGAAACGGAGGAATTAGATTCCTATTCTGAGTTAGGGATCTATCAATATTTAGATATTTTTTACGAAAAGCGAAGAAAAGATGGTTTTGTGAATTATTCACTAAACAAATTAAAAGAATACGATATGAAACATCATACCAATTTAGTCGAAACATTAGAAGTATTTTTAGACAATGATAGCAATGTAAATATCGCTGCTCAAAACTTAAATGTTCACATAAATACGCTTAGCTACAGGCTTAAACGCATTAAGCAAATCGCAGAAATCGATTTAGAAAATCCGAATCATAAAATGACGATGTATTTAGATATAAAGATAGACAAAATGCATTTGTGAAAAATCACAAATGCATTTTCTTTAATTCTCTTTTTTTCACGAAGTAAAAATTCGAAAGAATAACTATACTGAAAATATACAAAATGTAATCACTTACAAAACAAGGAGGAAGGTTTCCAAATGATTATTGGTGTACCTCGTGAAATAAAAAATAATGAAAATCGTGTTGCATTAACTCCTGCAGGTGTTATTTCGTTTGTTAATGCAGGACATAAAGTATTAATTGAAAAAGATGCCGGTATTGGAAGCGGTTTCACAAATGAAGATTACGCCCAAGCTGGTGCTGAAATTATTGATGATGTAAAGGCTGTATGGGCAGCAGACATGGTGATGAAAGTAAAAGAGCCATTACAAGAAGAATACATTCATTTCCGTGAAGGTTTAGTATTATTCACATACTTACATTTAGCAGCTGAACCAGAGCTTACAAAAGCGTTAAAAGAAAAAGGTGTAACGGCGATTGCTTATGAAACGGTAACTGCAGACGGCCGTACATTACCACTATTAACGCCAATGAGTGAAGTTGCAGGTCGCATGGCTTCACAAATCGGTTCACAATTTTTACAAAAAACAAACGGCGGAAAAGGTATTTTACTTTCTGGCGTTCCGGGTGTAAATCGCGGCAAAGTAACAATCATCGGCGGTGGTGTTGTAGGTACAAACGCTGCAAAAATTGCGATTGGTTTAGGTGCAGATGTCACTATTATTGACTTAAGTGCAGATCGTTTACGTCAACTTGACGATATCTTCGGAAACAGCATTAAAACATTAATGTCTAACCCATTCAATATTGCTCAAGCAGTAGCTGAAGCTGACCTATTAATCGGTGCTGTATTAATTCCTGGAGCAAAAGCACCAAAACTTGTAACAGAAGAAATGGTGAAAGCAATGAAACCTGGTTCTGTTATCATAGACGTTGCCATCGACCAAGGCGGTATCGTTGAAACTATTGATCATGTAACAACACATGACAACCCAACTTACGAAAAACATGGTGTTGTTCACTACGCAGTTGCGAACATGCCAGGTGCGGTTCCACGTACATCTACAATTGCACTAACGAACGTAACGGTTCCTTATGCGTTACAAATTGCGAATAAAGGTGCATACAAAGCGATTGCAGAAAATGCTGCACTTAAAGCAGGAGTAAACGTAGCAAACGGAGAAATCACATACGAAGCAGTTGCTCGTGATCTTGGCTATGAATTTGTATCGGTTGAAGCAGCTCTTGAAAAAGAATTAGCGAACGCATAATCAAAAAGTGCTCGGTTGCGACCGAGCACTTTTTTTCTATAGATAGACAACTTTTCTTCATCTCAAATGGAAGCATCCTTTCCATCCACTATATGTTCTTGAACAGTTACTACGATATGATGTTTTTCAAATATGCTGACCATTTCGTTTAATTCCTCTTCCTCTGTTACCACGATATATTGAGGTTGAAATAATTTTCTTTTTACTCGCACCGTCAATTTAAATCCATCATTAATAGCATCGTCTAATCCATATAATTCGTGCCATTTCACAATCTTTTCCACACGAACTAATTGAACGGCATCCCATGAATAAAACATGCTGTTTATAACAAGACCATCTGGTAATAAATAAAAGTTCCCACGTTGCAAAACTGAAGAAATATGTAAACTGAGGACAAAGCTTAACATTAATAAACTGATTTCGTCTAGACTTTTAAACTTTATTACCAAAAAAAGAATCGTGGTCATGATGGAAATAAGTCCGATCGTCAACCAATGGGCTAAACGATAACCTTTTGCTCGTTTCTCTAACTGTTCCATCTCTTTCCAATCAACCGGGATACGAATGGACTGAAAATGAGGAATTTTATTTGTGTCAAGCGCATTCCTAATCTTTTCTACACTCACTTTTAGCTGATAACGATAGAATATTATATAGCCGATTCCGAGTAAATAGAGAGTTAAAAACAAATACGTTTCCCATTCCATGCTAGAAACCCCTTTCCCGAACAACCTTCTATTCATTTATACGAAAAAAATTGGAAAAGGTTTCATAAATAAAGGACGCAATTTTCATTCCCTTCTAAAATGCACATAATTATAGATTAGTAAAAATTTGTTTTTGTTCCTTGATGAAAAACCATTCGCCATTTTCCATTTATAGATTTCCAAATTGAACTACGCAATGTATGTTGCTTGTTTACTTCGTTGAAGATTCGATACGTTGTTAACACGATTTCATCAGACAATGGATGTATTTCGAAATCACTTAATGTCATCTTAACTACACCTATTCCTTCTTCACGAATATCCTCATTTTTATACAAAACTCTACCTGAACTTCCAAATTCAAAAAAATTGTCTGCAAGCAATTGTTTTAATTCATTTCGAGAAGCACGAATTTCTGGTTTTAACAATTTCTCTTCAAGTTCAAGTAATTTTTCTTTTAACTCATTTTCACTTTTCATCTTATTTCCCCTCCATGAACACCTTACTATTTCAATTAGATACATTGAATTTCCTTCATTACTCTGTAAAATGACTCGATAACTGAATAAGCAAATCCCCCTTCTTTTACCTAGTATTATTGAATCGTAAAACGGTTTTCTATCATAATGGTCATGAGAACTTTTTTTAGAAGGAGACGTATATGAAAAGGCGATTCCGTGTTGGAGAAGTATCAAAAATGTTTTCGATTCCACAGTCAACGTTAAGGTATTATGATGAGATTGGATTATTTAAGCCAAAATATACCGATCAGGAAAATCATTATCGTTACTATACAGCTGACCAGTTTATACATCTAGATACAATCATTTTTTTACGAAAAATCGGCTTCAAGATTCGTGATATTCAAAAACATATGAAAGAGAGGACTGCAGAGAATACACATAAGTTATTTCAAAAAAAGCTCAGAGATGTCAAGCAAGAAATTCGAATATTGGAATTGGCTGCTCAAAAAATTGAACATAAAATGAACACGTTAGAAAATGGGATGTGGCTAGCTAAACATCAAACCATCACCTTTAAGACATACCCCAAAAGACCGATATCATTTTTATATCATAGCGAGCCCATCGACTTAAAATATCATTTTGAAGACATATATGTTCAGGAACTGAAAAAGGGAAATTCTGAACCGTTAAATGGTGGTGTATTTACAGGCGATATCGGCGCTGTTGTTGATTCAAAAAGCCTTTATCATAACGGACCAATCATGTATAAAAGCATCTTTAAACTATTATGGCATCAACAGGTTACAAGTGAAGAAGCTCACTTACCAGAAGGACTTTACGCGTGTTATCCACATAGAGGGCCATATGAAAATGTTGATAATAGCTATAAACTTTTGTTGAATGAACTAAATACATTAGGTTATGAACGAGTAGGTGAACCGATTGAAATCGGCATTATTGATGAGTCTGTTGTGAAAAATGAACAACACTTTATAACGGTGATTGAAATTCCTGTTAAGAAAAAACACTATTGACCTTCAAGTTACTTGAAGGTATAAACTCTCTCTTGTAAGGAACAACAGGAGGGATTTTGGTGGAGACAACCATTCAAAAAAATTTGATCAATCAATCTGTTATAAACGTCTTTTTCCAATACTTAATTCCATCATTAATTGGCATGATGCTTATGTCTATCAATATTTTAGTTGATGGAATTTTTGTTGGAAATGGTGTTGGATCGATTGCATTAGCAAGTGTGAATATCGCCGTTCCAGTCTTTTCAATCATCATTTCCATTTCACTATGGATTGGGATCGGTGGGGGTGCCCTTTATTCAATGGCACTCGGCGAAAACAATCTTCAAAAGGCAAGAAAAATATTTTCCTTTTCAATTACGGTTGTCACTCTTATCGTATTGACTATAGGTTTTATCGGTTATTTTAACGTTGAGCAACTTGCAGACCTATTAGGTGCTAACCAAGATACAAAATTTTTTGTAATGGAGTACCTTTCTATACTATTGCTTTTTGGTGTGTTCATGGCTCTTGAAAATGCACTAAGCATTTTTATACGCAATGATGGGAACCCTCAATTAGCCATGATTAGCTTAATCGTAGCGGCGATAACAAATATTTTATTGAACTTCTACATGATTTTTATTCTTGAGTTAGGTGTCAAAGGTGCGGCATTAGCCACGGTGCTATCAGGTTTAATAGGTTTTCTCGTATTACTAACCCATTTTTTCAAGAAAGATATTACATTGAGGTTTGTTTCATTTAAATGGACGTTAAATCCGCTGAAACGAATTTTTTCAATTGGTTTCCCAAGCTTTTTAGCGGAGATGGGTACATTAGTATTCGTCATTGGCTATAACCTGATGATGGTAAAGCTTGTTGGGACGAGTGGTGTAGCGGCATTTTCAGTTGTCAACTATTTGCATGCTTTTATGTTTCTCGCCTTTTTCGGAATCGGTTCAGCGATTCAGCCTATGATTAGCTACTACTATGGAGCCAATCGAATGGATCGTATTAAGGAAACAGTGAAAATTGCAGAAAAATCAGTCTTATTATTAGGAGCGCTATTTTTAGTTGTTGGCTTTACGGGGGCTCATGTTCTTGTTTCGTTATTCGGTGTTTCTTCTGATGAAATTAAAACATTAGCTATTCAAGGCATTAAACTTTTTTTCACAGGTTATTTATTCATGGGTATCAATTTCATTTACATGACGTATTTTCAGTCTATCGGACAAATCCGACCAGCGATTTTAATCATTGTCATGCGTGGATTTATCCTTCTGTTTGTAGCATTATGGATTTTACCACAATGGATTGGTGTAGAAGGAGTCTGGCTCGCCTTACCTGTTTCAGAATTACTTGTGGCTGTATTCCTAGTAACTTTCACAAGAAAAAACGTGTTTCAAAGTCATTATAAAGAGAAGGGAAACTTCTTAAGTAGCAATGGATAGTCTAAACCGCTCATGATCACAGGTGGCTGCCGTAACGGCAGCTTTTTATTTTATTTGATATGACCTCTGTAAAGATAGAACTATTAATAAACTTAATTCATCACTAAGAGTAACTTCCCTTAAGAAGTGAATACATTTTGAACAAGCTTTCAAATTAGGTTCTTTATTTTGGGGTGCCGAAAAATACTGATTAACATCAGGCACCTACCGAAAAAATGTAAACGACTTATTATTTTCAATAATTCTTCACATTGTAAACGTTCTCTATTATTGAAAGGTGTGAAGAATGATTGTATTATATACATGTGAAAACATTCACAAACAAAATCAAATCAGTTTATTTTTTTAGAAATGTTTGTGAAGTGTTTCACAAAAGGACTACATTCTATTTTTTTAAAGGAGTCTACTATCATGGAAAAACATATTAGAAAAGTAGCAATCATCGGTACTGGATTAGTTGGATCAAGTGCAGCCTATTCGATCGTAAATCAAGGAATCTGTGATGAATTATTAATGGTCGATATAAACAAAGAACGAGCAATTGGTGAATCATTAGATTTATCACATTGCATCGATTTTACAAGTTCTAGAACAACGGTTCATGCCGCAACATATAAAGACCTAGGAGATGTGGATGTCGTAATCATTACAGCCGGTCCACCTCCAAAACCAGGACAAACTCGTTTAGATACTCTCGGAATTGGCGCGAAAATTATGGAAGATATGATTCCAAAAATTATGGCGAGTGGTTTTAACGGCATTTTCTTAATCGCTTCAAATCCGGTTGATATTATAACATATCATGTTTGGAAGCTATCCGGTTTACCAAGAACGAGAGTGATTGGAACAGGTACTTCATTAGATTCTTCTCGATTAAAAACAATCTTATCTAATATGTTAAATGTTGATCCAAGAAGTATTTACGGTTACACAATGGGGGAACATGGCGATTCACAATTTGCTGTTTGGTCTCACATTACAGTAGGTGGAAAGCCGTTTCTGCAAATCTTAGAAGAACGAAAAGAAGAACTTGGACATATTGACTTAGATCAAATTGTTGAGGATGTAAAAAAGGTTGGATTCGAGATTTTAAAGAGAAAAGGTACAACTTACTACGGCATCGGTAATGCATTAGCCTTTATTTTGAAATCCATCTTCAATGATGACCATAAAATTATTGCCTTATCTTGCGTATTAGATGGCGAGTACGGCGAGAGTGATATTTGTACAGGAGTTCCAGCGATTATTACGCGTGAAGGAATCAAGGATATTGTGGAGCTTCGACTTACTGAAGAAGAACAAGAAAAGTTCAGAAAATCAAATGCTGTATTAAGAGACTATATGGCGAGCATCGGTTACGGGCAAAAGATAGCAACCGTCGTCTAATTCTACTTCGTAATTATACTATTATCATCTTTTAGGAAGAAGGCGCTATAAATGAAAGAGTATGTTATGCCAAGAATCTTTAAGGCTTCTACAGGGATCGCACAAGGAATTTTCGTAACGCTCGGGATCGGCCTGCTCATTAAAAATATTGGAACAAGTTTAGGAATTGATGCTCTCGTACAAATTGGTACAATATCGATCAGTCTTATGGCACCTGCAATCGGTGCAGGTATTGCCCTAATGATGAATGCGAACGCGCTCGTCATATTCTCAGCCATCATCGCAGCGGCAGTCGGGGCCGGGGCTTTAAGTATTACCGAAGCAGGTGTATTAATTAAATCTGGGGAACCTATCGGAGGTTTGATAACTGCTATCTTGGCAACTTATGTAGGTAAGCGGATTAGTGGGAAAACACCTCTTGACATGATGCTTGTTCCATTAGGAACGATTTTAATTTCTGGATTTGTTGGTTTATGGCTATCAAATGTTATTGCTCCTTTTTTAACAACAGTAGGTGGAGTTATTAAAGCATCAACTGCTGGTAATCCATTAATATCTTCAATGATTTTAGCCGTTGTTTGGGGACTGTTTTTAATTTCCCCTGCATCATCTGTGGCATTAGCGATGGCCTTAGATTTAAGTGGAATTGCTGGAGGAGCAGCGTTAGCAGGGTGTGTTGCACACTTTATAGGATTCTCAATCATATCTTGGAAAGAAAATCAGATGGGTGGAATATTAGCTCAAGGTATATGTACTCCGAAAGTACAACTTCCTAATATTACAAAAAACCCTTACATTTTATTGCCAACAGTGATTGCAAGTGCAATCGTTGGACCAATCTCTGCCTTAGTGTTCAAAATCGAAGCAGGTAAAGAAATTGCAGGTATGGGATTAAGCTCATTTGTTGCACCATTACAGTTATTAACTACCTATGATTTTAAATTTATCGTTCCTGCTATGTTAATCACTTATATTCTCGTGCCAGCAGCCATTTCTTACGGTATCTACTTAATGCTTAAAAAGGTTGGCAAGATTAATGAAAACGACCTGAGATTACCAAACTAAATAGATGAAAAACTGAGAAAGGAATAACGTGTATCCTTTGTAAAGGCTAGAAGAAAAAGCACAAGGCGTCCCATTTGCGACTAACTACAGCCCGCACTGCAAAGCAACGTCGCCATCCTAAATCCACGGGCGCCTTGAGCTTGACTTTGAAAACCTCGCCACTTTTTCGATTTGTAATATAGAAAGGGGCTGATTATAACAATTCAGCCCTTTTTTGTTTTTACGCAACTTTAATTGCTTTCCCAAAAGGAACCTTTGGCACAAAATCGTCTGGGATAAGCCAAAAAACTTCATAGTTTACTTTTAATTCATCGTAAAAGTAACCTGTTACATCGGTAATATAAAATAGAGAATCGATTTTTTCTTCTTCTGCCCACTCTAACACCTCTGTATAAGACGATTTTCCATGAGTGAAATACTTTATAGATACTTGATCGGTGATTGGTGTAATCCCTCTTACTTTAAAATCTGCCTGTACTAGTTCCGCATCTGGCTTCATTTCTGAAAAGAATTTAACGATATTATTGATTAGCATCGTTCTCGTTTGATTTGTAGACGTATCAACTACAAGAGCTATTTTTTTATTTTGGCGTTCCTTTAATATATTCATTAACACTCTTTGCCATCTCAATCCATACCATCTCCCCATATTAATTTAAGCAATTTTATTTTGCTCGAACATCGGAAAACAAATAAAAGTATATATTACCAAAGGTTGTTTATGTAACAACTTTAAAGTTGTGTTCATAATAAGAAAGTACTATGAACTTTTAGCTAGAAGTTTAACGAAATAATGAGTTAGGAGGGTGATCCATTGAATATTTCAAAGACTGACTTAATCAAGCAGCTAAAACAAAACAATGGTCACGGAATCATTACATATGAAGGAAAGCCTTGTGAAATTGAACTCCTGACAAACGGTGAGAT
Source organism: Bacillus sp. FJAT-47783 (assembly GCF_022808615.1). GTDB lineage: Bacteria > Bacillota > Bacilli > Bacillales > Aeribacillaceae > Bacillus_BZ. The sequence continues at coordinate 195,840 of NZ_JAKZKS010000002.1, read as the reverse complement.
TTCTTTTACTGGAATGTATTGGGATTGGAAAACTGTCACCGTCACTTCCTCCCATCAAGATTACTCTGTTGAAACAGATCAGTTCTTGCGAAAACGGTTCACAGAAGTTCCAAACTTTCCTGATATGAGTCGGTTTGATTTTTATTTTGACGTAAATGATTATTTGCAGGCTTAATGATTATATTCTAAAAACAAAAAAATGCCAAGCTAAATCTTACTTGGCACCTTTTAAAGTCCATGAAAATAGGGACATATTTTTTTATCTTCTCAAAAAAAAGCTATCGACAGTCAGGTGGTTAATAACTAAACATTCCCTTTCTGATTAAAAATAGCCTTTCCGTGGAAAACTCTTCGGGTTTTTCTTTTCCACTTTCGATTAACAACTAATATACCGGATGAAACGAATAAAAGGGCTATCAATAGCATAAAAGTGACTTGTTCACTCGGTAGAAAGAGAGCCGACAGCATAGCACCCGAAACTGGGACAACAAATTTAAACATCGACACTTCTCCGGCTTTATTATGCTTTAAAAGGGCAAACCATAAGGCGAAGGCCGTTGCTGATAAAAAGGCCGCATACAATAATAAACTTATTGCCAGTGGTGTAAACATCATGGATCCTTCTTTTACATTTGGAGCACCGATAATGAGAAGTACGAGTGAACCAAACAGCATTTGCCATCCTGTTAAAGCGAACGGGTGAATATCCATTGATAACCGTTTTGCTAAAAAGGTTCCAAACGCACTAACAAGACCGGATAACAATAAAAAACCTTCTCCAAAAAAGGAGAATTGCAATGTAAAATCGGCTCCCCAATTTGCTAAAATAATACCGGTAAAACCTAGCACTAATCCGATCCATTTCCGCTCATCTAATTTGTCATTATGATAAATAGCATGAGCAAATAGCACAACAAAAAAAATACCGCTCGAACTTAAGATTGCTGCTTTCATACCAGAAGTATGCGCTAATCCATTATAAAAGAAGAAATATTGTAGACTTGTTGATAAAATGCCTAAGATCATAACATATAAAATATGGCTTCTATTTAACTTTAATGCCTGTCGCTTAAATAAAAGCATTCCGCCTAAAAGCATAACAGCCGAAAGAAAAAAGCGCATCCCGGCAAATGTGATTTTTGCCATTAAATCATCGCTTGTCATCCCCATTTCTTCGTAACTTATTTTCAGCACCGGAAAGGCGCTTCCCCATAAAATAGAACAGAACACGGCGATTATCGCGACAGATATTTTATTTGTCAACATCTGCTCAACCTTACGAAAACTCATGAAGATATCCCCAATCTAATTTTGCATTTACTAACAAGCCATTATACACGAAATAGGATTAAGCGCAAGTTTCTTTACCTCTACTTAAAAGTGTCTTTATGCTCTTGAACATACATGTCTTCTTCTTCTTCGGTAAACACATCTGTTGCCTTCCCAATTGTACCACCTTGTAATTGCCAAATGGCATTATGATCTTGATCAGCTTTAGAAAAATCTCCCTCTGCCCTTCTTGTTAAAATGTCTAAATATAATGGTTTATGCTCATAGTCACCTTTTTCCACAACTTGAAGAAGAAATTGAATGCGCTCTTCTGTAATAAAGTAATGCGTCCATTTTTCTTCTGCTTTTACCTTTTGATGTGACATCCCATGTAAATAGTCTTGAATGTCTGTCTCTGTTAAAGACGTCTTTCCGTCTCCAAAAGGAGAAGCAGTCATCTCAAGCGGCTGAGACACTTCTTCCACTCCTTCTAATGCAGAAATATTTTTATTAGATTTCGTATGACTTTCATTAAGAAACATATCTAAAAAAATGAATGTAAAAACAACACCACATCCAAAAAGAAGAACAAGAATGACTGAGAGCCATTTATTATTTTTCAACCATGTCATTTTAATAACTCCTTCCAACAATAAACTCCATTAATACCCATAGTTTATAACAGAGTTGAAAGAGGATATTGTCAAAATTTGTAGAATAGTAGTAAACTAGTTTAAAGAAGAGACAACGAAGAGAATACTTCTTAAATAAATATAGAGATAAACGGATGAAGGAGGGACTCATATGCTCGCATATAAAAAGTATTTCTTATCGGAACAAGAACGTGAAAAGTATGAAGAACCTTTAATTCAAGCAAATCCTAGACAAGCTGAAAACATTTATCAACTAGATGATGAACAGTTACTCGAAATGTATAAAAAGTATATAGCTGGAGAAAAAGATGTTGCTTTAAAATAAGGCTTGATCAATGGATGCTAATCAATATTAGAATAAAGAGAAAAGGCGTGTTTTGAAATCAAGTTGATCAAAACACGCTTTCTAATACAGATAGATAGTTAAATGAAGTTATCGACCCTTTTCCTCGAAAAAATATTGATTAAGGATGTGCGGTACTCTCCCATTCAGACTTCAGAATTGAATATTGATACTCATCAATCCACTGTCCTTTTGACATATAGTTTTGTAATAAATGTCCTTCCCGCCTCATACCTACACGCTCTAGTACAGCGATAGACTTGTTATTTCGAACATCCGAAAAAGCAATTACTTTGTGTTTTTCTAATGAATTAAATATATAATGCAATAACGCACAAACTGCTTCACTTGCATACCCCTTTCCCTGGTATTTTGGAGAAAGAGTAAATCCGATTTCTACGATACGGGGTTCATCTAAAAGCGTATGAAGTGCACAATCTCCAATTAGTTGGTTCGTTTCAGCTAAAGCAATTGCGAACTGAAACCATGTACCTGGTTGATTAGGGTTGTTTTTCATTTGTTCATTAACAAACGATTTTGCTTCGTGATATTGATAATTCTCCCATGATTGAAATTTAGCAACTTTTGGGTTAGAACGATATAAATGAAAAGATTTAATGTCTTTAACACTAAATCTCCTTAAAACAAGACGATCTGTTTTTGCGAAAACATGATTGTATTTTCCCATTGTATTCACCCCAATCCCTTACATTTGTTGTAAGAAAATTTTTGTTGCTACATAGATTTTTTGGATCAAAATGCACAATAAAAGTTTTCTCTTAAACTTAAAAAAATCACTTCTTATGATAACGATATTTGACGAGGTAATTATTATCAAACTTTTTTTAAAATTATTTAACTTCACATTCATTAACAAACTTTTGATAAAGGGGAATTAAAACACAAGCTTGCGATGAGCATGCACTACCTGTTAATTCAGCGTGGAGTATATCGTTTTTTAGATTGCCAAAACCAAATGATAAAAGCGTTAGTTTTTCTTAAATATTAATAGATAAAACGACCGGGGCATAACCCGGTCGTTTTATAACATAATCGCAGCTAACCATCCAAAAATAATGAATGGAATATTGTAATGTAAAAAAGTTGGTACACATGTGTCCCATATATGATTATGTCGCCCATCAGCATTTAACCCTGATGTTGGTCCTAGCGTACTATCAGAGGCTGGTGAACCTGCATCTCCTAACGCTCCTGCAGTTCCAACGATCGCAATTGTCGCCATCGGACTAAAACCAATTTCTAAACATAATGGAACAAATATCGTCGCGATGATCGGGATCGTTGAGAAAGAAGAACCAATCCCCATCGTAATAAGTAGCCCAACGATTAGCATTAATAATGCGGCAAGTGACTTGTTATCACCGATTAAGTCAGCGGAAACATGGACTAATGATTCGATTTGTCCTGTTTCCTTTAGCACGTTCGCAAAACCTGAAGCCGTAATCATGACAAACCCGATAAACGCCATCATTTTCATCCCATTTGTTAATAACTCGTCTGCTTCCTTCCATTTAAGTACACCACTGACATAAATGACGATAATCCCTACTAATGCACCGACAATCATTCCATTTACTTCTAATACTTGTGATAAGTACAATTGTACAGCTAACGAGATGACAATAGAGATAACGGCAAAAATGACTCCTTTTTGGCTGTAGCTTTGTCTTTGTGATACGTCAACGTTTTCAGAAGCGTACGATCTTGGCTTACGATAACTAAAGAATACGGCAACGAATAAACCGATAACCATTCCCGCTACAGGAATCAACATCGCTTGTGGAATGTCACTAAGCTGAATTTCCAATCCACTCACACGTAAATTATCTTGAATAACTTGATGATAAATCGCTCCAAAACCGACTGGTAATAAAATATACGGGGTTGTTAAACCGAATGTAATGATCGCAGCAACAACACGCCGGTCAATTTGTAGTTCATTAAATACTTTTAACAACGGTGGAATTAATACTGGAATAAATGCAATATGAACCGGTATGACGTTTTGGGAAAAAATCGAAATGATTAATATAACGAATAAGATAAGTACTTTTGAAAGAGCTTTTTTTCGACTATCTCCTTCTCGTCCAACTCGTTTAATCGCCCATTCAACCATCGCATCCGGTAAACCAGTTCTTGATATCGCAACTGCATAAGCTCCTAATGCTGCATAGCTTAAAGCAACAGTCGCATTTCCACCTAATCCATCTGTAAAAGAAGAAATCGTTGTACCAAGCGTTAACCCGCCTGATACACCACCGATTAAGGCACCAATAACGAGAGAAAACACAACATTCACACGCACTAAACTTAAAATAAGCATGATGAATACGGCAATGATGACTGCGTTCATTACTAAAACCTCCAAGTTGACACTTTAGTTTGCTAATATGTTAGAGAATTAAAATGATAAAAATAAAGTATCATATTTGAATTATCGCTGTCAATAAGAAATTTTAATTCGCTATTGAGTTAAAGTGTAGTCAAAATACAAATGCTAGTAGTGAGGATGTTAATTTTTCAGCTCCTTTTCCGCAAAAATCTATATTTTTATGAAGCATGGAGTCAAACAAAACGAAGTATCTATTACTTACTCCTTGTAATTGTACTGCACCACTTTAAGAGTTTTTTGCACAAGTTTTATGAATGAATTGCACGATGAATCCCTTATTTGCATTTGAAAAGTCTCTTTGTCCCTCGAATTGCATATTATCTATCATTGCCAAAATTGGACTGATACATTTGCACCGTATAGGTTTTTTATGAACGTAATGCACCTCTATTCTTTACCACCCAAGTGAAAAAACACCCAACAACCGACTTCGGTTGTTGGGTGAAAAGACGTTAGTTCACAGGTTCATATTGATCAACAAATAATGCTAATGTCCGGGTCATCACACCTGTTGCTCCTTTTGGCCCCAATGCACCGGCACTTGACGTTGTAGCTGTTCCTGCAATGTCTAAGTGTACCCATGGCGTTTGATCAGCAAATGCTTCTAAGAAGGCACCCGCCATAATGGCATGGCCTTCTCGACCTGGTGAGTTATTTAAGTCTGCCATATGACTGTTTCGAACCTTCTTTCGATCTTTATCAATAATTGGCAATCGCCATATTCTCTCTCCACATGCATACGAGGCTTCTATCACTTGTTCAAATAGGTCTTCATGATTTGTCATGGCACCCGACGTATGTGTTCCTAATGCAACAACAACTCCACCTGTTAATGTCGCTACATCAATAATGCATGATGCTTGATGTTGCTTCGCATAAAAAATGGCATCGGCAAGTGCTAACCGTCCTTCTGCATCTGTATTTAAAATTTCAACGGTTTTACCGCTCATCGTTGTAATAACGTGATCCGGTGTCATCGCGCTTCCACTAATCATATTATCGGTAGCCGGAATCACGGCCACGACATTTTGTTTCGGTTTCATTTCTCCGATAATTTCCATCGCTCCTAATACCGCTGCAGCTCCAGCCATATCCGTTTTCATATTCATTAAACTATTTTTCGGTTTAATAGAATAGCCACCCGAATCATATGTAATCCCTTTTCCAACTAGACCAATGACATCTTTCCATTCATCTTTTCCTTTATATTTAAGAACAATCATTTTGGGCGGAAGAGCAGAACCTTGGTTAACCGCTAAAAGTCCTCCCATCCCGAGCTCTTCCATTGTGTCCTTTTCTAAAATTTCAATTTCAAATCCATATGTTGTCGCTAGCTGTTCTGCATAGTGAGCTAATTCAGATGCTGTTAATAAATTACTTGGCATGTTCACTAATGTCCGGGCTGAATTTGTTCCTTTCCCATACACATACCCTTCTTTTACTTGCAACTCAATTTTTTCAACATCCTCACTCGTTACAATTGTTATAGATGAAATATGCTTTTCCGGTTCATTCGATTTATGCTTATAGTCCTTTATTTTGTACGTAGATAATGGGAAGGCTTCACCGAGTAAGTATGCGTTTTCAGCTGAGCCAATGTTTTCATGTGCAAATGTATCTAGCAAAAAGACGACTTCTTCTTTTTTATCGGCTTGAACCGTTTGAAATACTTTCCCAAATACTTCTTTCGCTACTTCTTGATCGTAATCACTTTGTTTACCGAGACCGACAATTATTAATCGCTTCATCGGCAGTTTTCCAAATGTGAAAATAGTCGTCATTTTCAACAATTTTGTAGAAATATCTCCTGATTTTATCAATGCCGACAATTCACCATTTAATTGATCATTCAATTCCTTTATAGTTCCTGATAATCCTTGAGCGTGATGAAAGAGTCCCATAACAACTGTATCCATTTTTGCATGTTGAGGTAACGCTTGTTCAATATGAAACATAAAATAATCCCCCTAAATATCATTGTACTCCTTTATCATAACAAATCATTCGTCTCATCATGTTCTTCTAAATTCAAATAAAGAGTTGGCAGTGCAGGTAAATGATTTAACTGGTCATATGAGACACGGTCTAATTCATTTGGTATAATAAATAAGCAATTTTCTATAAATTGATAAATTTCTTCTACATTTAACGACCAATAATACGGTCGATATGGATGTAAGTAACGCTGAGCCGCTTGCAGCATGAGTTTCGTCCCTCGGATATTCCCATAGCTGTAATGATATAAGGCAACCGACATTTGTAAAAGTCCTTTAATAAACAAATTCTCTTTATCACGTAACCAAATGTCTTCTAATAAATCGTGACACGTGTAATAGTCACATTTATTAAAGGATATAAAAAATTCGTAATATTCCATTGGGATAATGGCTAATGATAAACACTCCTTTATTGATTAATTTGAAGGAATTATACCATGAATCGTCAAATTACTTATACATAGCCCAATGATTAAAAATGAATATTCGACTAGCTCTAAATTGTAATTTACGATACAAACATTGAAAGGATGCTTAACAACAACATGGAACTACTATATAATTTTCCTCTTTTAGCAGCATTAAGTTCAATTTTTTTCGCACAATTTGTAAAAGTCCCGATTCAATTTATCGCTACGAAAAAGCTTGATTGGTCACTCTTAACAAGTACAGGTGGTATGCCAAGTTCACATTCTGCGGCTGTCACAGCGCTGTCGACCGGTGTCGCGATCGAACACGGGTTGGGTTCATCTATATTTGCAGTAGCGACTGTTTTTGCCATCATTACGATGTTTGATGCAACGGGTGTGCGCAGACATGCTGGAGAACAAGCAACCGTTTTAAATCAACTCGTAACAGATTTCAACCGATTTGTTGAAGAAGCAAAAGTTTGGCCAAAAACAGAAAAGCAAGAAAAAGAAAAGAAACTAAAGGAGCTCCTTGGACATCAACCGATTGAAGTCTTTTTCGGGGGATTAACAGGTATTTTATTAACATTGATCTTATATTATCTTTTTATCATGTAGGTGATATCGTGAAAATTATTTCCATTTGCCCAAGCAATACAGAGATTGTTGAATGGTTAGGACTTACAGACAAATTGATTGCTGTAGATGACGATTCAGATTGGCCGTCACAAATAAATACACTTCCAAGACTAGGCCCCGATTTATCGATTGATATCGATTTGCTCGAACAGTTTAAGCCAGACCTTGTTCTTTCTTCATTAAGTGTTCCCGGCATGGAGAAAAATGTTGAAGAGTTGGACCGGCGAGGAATTCCACAGCTTGTACTAAATCCGCAATCTCTTAATGAAATTGCAGAAGATATTTTTAAAGTCGGAAAGGCATTAAAATTAGAGGATGTAGCGAACGAAAAAGCGGATTTGTTTAAACGAAAGATTGAAGAATACGATGTTCTAGCGAAGAAAAATGTAGAACGTCCTTCTATTTATTTTGAATGGTGGCCAAAACCAATCTTTACACCAGGAAAGCAAAATTGGTTAACGGAAATAAGTGAATTAGCTGGCGGCGTAAACTGCTTTCGTGACGTGAATTTAGCAAGTGTGCAAACAGATTGGGACGATGTTTGCAGTCGAAATCCCGACTACATATGCTTAGTGTGGGTCGGTGTAAAGCAAGAAAAAATGAAAATCTCTCATGTTTTAAAACGACCCAATGCAGAGATTTTAACAGCTGTAAAAAATGAACAGATTCATCTTCTTGAGGAAGCTCTCTTTTGTCGCCCTTCCCCAAGACTTCTTGAAGGATTAAAGCAACTTGCCAACATCATCACAGATTAAGAACAAAAGCGAAGGGAGTTCGCTAAAGCGGCGTACAAACTGTACCTTTTCCGTAAGAGATAAAGGAATCACGAAGAATGTAAGTGCGTCAATGTTGACTTATCGTACGGATGAAATGGGAAGTTTGCTAGCCGTTAACGCCCAGAGCTAGACAGAAAACAACTATGATCAAAGCTGTCCACAGGTGGTAAACTTATCATTTCCTTAACAATCGAAAAGCTAAGCATTTGGCTTAGCTTTTCGATTGGATAATTTGTTGTCTAAATACTTGCATCGATTCAGTTTCATTTAATTCTCGTAACTCTTTTTCATTTAATTGACCGTTCCCTTGTTTAACGACATATACTTCTAACTCTTTCTTTCCCCATTGATTATAGACATCCTCAACGGTTTCATAATATAAATCAAGGCGATTGCCTTTAATGGCCGCCCCTTTATCTGCAACAACTCCATAACCATAGTCTGGTATAAACAAAATCGTTCCAATCGGAAAGATGTTTAAATCAGCAGCAATTGTAGAATATAAATCACGTGTGACTTTAACACCTGAATATGTAATACCGTATTCAGGGTGCCCAGGTTGTTTACCAGTGGATTCATATCCTGCTGTATATCCTGTTGCAATAACTTTTTTCTTCGGATATTGGGACCAATCAACCGCTTCTTCTAATGGTTTTGTTCCTAGATTTCCACTATTAGACGAAATAGCTGTTTGAGAAACAGGCTCAACACGTAATGACTTATCGACGAGACTTGTCCATCTTAACCCGTGTTTCGCTCCAACTTGTTCCATGCCCCACTTGACAATTTCCTTTGCTTGCACACCTGAAATCGCTTCATATGTTGTAAGTAACGCACCTAAGAATAAAATGGTCATAAAAACGCGAAGTGACCATATCCTTATACATTTCATTTTTTTCCTTTTCACTCCTCTCATCAGTAATCGTTCCCTATAGTTTCAGTGATTATACACTCCCAAAACAATTACCATATATTACTAGACGGAGTGTGAGAGAGTAAAAAGATTATGATTGTTTATACGATCTATCGGATTAAAAAAAGAGAAAAATAACGCTTTCGACATCACGTCACTTCTCACTAAAAACAAGACAAAAAAAGCGATGTACCATTCATGTGGTACATCGCTTTTTTAAAACATTTGATATCCGCGTTTACGAAGCATTTTAATGACAATTCCCGATAAAATCGCACCAACTAAACCGCTAAATAAAATTAATAGATCCGCTACAGCAAGCGAACTAACTTTTTCTCCTAATGCCTGAAATGAGTTAGAAGGTGAGCGGAAGTATTCGATAAACCTTACTTCATCTATAATAAATATACAGACAATCGGATAAATAATGGCCATAATCCAAGACATACGAAGTAGCATATTTAACAAAAATCCGATTCCAAAAAACAAGACAAGAAATAAAAGCATCGAAATAAGTAGAACAGGTAAACTTAACATGTGTCATCACCTCCAGTACACCATTTTAAGTGTACTGAATGAATGATAGACAGTCAATCAATCACTATTTGAACAAATTATGACTTTTTCCCTGTACCTTTACAGCTTTCACAAGTTTCAGATCCACCTAAAACGAGCTGGAAATATCCTTTTCCATTACAATACGGGCATTGTGTTTTCTCTACTGTTGTTGTTGTCATCTTGATCTCTCCCTTTTTCTTTTCAAATAATATATCAAGTTCTTCTTAATCGATAAAGGGAGATATTTGGACATATTCGACTATGTAAGCGAATACATCCATTCATTTCTTTTAAAATCTCTTATTTTCTTATTTTTTTGAAAATTATAAAAATAGTATATATTGACGGTATCCAAAGTGATTGCCAGGGTTAAAATGATCATATGGAATGAGCTGTTTTGATACATTCCGCTTCGCAAATTCAACAAGAAGTAAAGACGAATCCGGATCTTGCGCTAAGCTTTCCGGTGTCCGAAATTCTGCTTCTTGAATTTCTTTAGGCTCAATCATCAGTTCGGTTGAGTTCGCTTGAAGTAAAAAAATAATCATATTATCACTAATGCCTTTTTGTAAAACCCCAGATCGAATACCAACCACACCTTCCACCTGTGCGCGAATCCCAGTCTCTTCTAATACTTCTCGTACAATCGCTTCTTCAACTGTTTCTCCTTCATCTACAAATCCAGCTGGAAATGACCATTTCCCTTTTAATCCTCCATACGTTTTTTTCACTACTAACCATTCCCCACGCTCATTCACAACAATTCCTGACACACCTAACCAAACATTTTTTCGATCCTTTCTCATCGTTGTTCTCCCTTCATTTTTTATGATAGATTTACAAAACATAAAAAGGAGCAAAAGCGATTCGCTTTTGCTCCTCATTTTACAATAGGATTAGAATAACTTAAACTTACCTTTTTTCATGACTAAAGATGTGCCGCCGACCATGTATAGTGCACGGTTATCAATCATCTTTTTCATGAAGGAAGCTTTCGTTCCGACCATTTTTTTACCGAATGCTACACCTACTGCATCATCTTCACCAAGAGATGCAACCGTACCTTTAATGTCTGGCTTAAATTCAACCAATTCACCTTTGCCACGGATTAATGTAGCTAAGTTTTTCGCACACACTTCACCTTGCTGCATAGCAATTTGAGCAGTTGGCGGGTATGGACGATTGATTTCTTCATTAATTATTAATGAACAGTCACCGATGATAAATACATCCTCATGACCAGGAGCACGTAAGTCTTTCTCAACTTTCACGCGACCACGCATCGCTTCAAATCCAGAATCCTCTACAATGCTGTTTCCTCGTACACCTGCAGCCCATACAACTGTTCCCGCTTTAATTTCCTCTACTTGATCATCCTTCGCTACAACAATTCCATTTTCTGTACACTCTTTAATCGCTGTACCGATTTTGAACTCTACCCCTTTACGTTGTAAATGATCCACCGCATATTCAACTAATTCAGGATCAAATCCTGGTAATGCTGTTGGGGCAGCCTCTACACAAATGATGCGAACTTTTTTATGATCAATGTCGTACTCGCGGCAAAGCTCTGGAACACGGTTTGCCAACTCACCTAAAAACTCGATACCTGTAAATCCAGCTCCTCCAACAACGATTGTTAGACGAGTATCATCTTTTTCTTCTTCTGTATTATAAGTAGCAAATTGATATTCAATATGTTCACGAATTTGTCGTGCAGCGTTAATATTCGAGATAGAGAATGCGTATTCTTTTAATCCTTGAATACCGAATGTCTCAGGATGAGCACCTAATGATACGACAAGATAGTCATACTCAAGCTCTCCATTTTCAAGGACAACCTTCTTTTCTTCTCGGTTAATAACTTTTACGGTGTCTTGTATAAAATTGACACGACTGGAATCAATAACATCTTTAATTTGATAGCGGCAACGGTCATGATGTAATGTACCAGCAGAAGCTTCATGTAACCAAGTCGTTTCATAATGGTAATCGTGCTTATTCACTAACGTAATTTCAGCTTCATTTACACCGACCATTTTTTGAAGACGGGTTACAGTCATTAATCCTCCGTAACCTGCACCTAATACGACAACTTTAGGTTTATTCACAGGACACACCAACCTTTTATCATAGTATTTGTTCATCAATTCCTTCTTATTCAGGAATAAAAGATTGTGAAAACCTTCACTTTAAAAACCAAAAAACAACAAAACATCCACACAATTGTAAAAATATTTTCATAAAATAGTAACAATATAAATACCTATTGCCATGATATCGCTTTATTCGACGATTTTCAAGCTGTATTTTGAGTTCAGAAAAGTCAGCCTTTTCTTTATAATGGAGAGATTTACACGCTTTAACTCTGCTCTCTTTTGGCTCTAAATCATTTTCATGCTTGTTTTCTAAAAAGACACCTAACACTTCTAAAAAATCGATAAAATTTGACAAAATTAGAAAAGAGCTTTGAATAAGTATTTAAAGATATATGGCATGAATTATGCTATTATAAATGATAAGAAACGACTGGGGGGATAGGTGTGAACGAAGATCAAAAAGTTTATGATATTACAATTATTGGGGGTGGCCCCGTTGGACTTTTCACAGCTTTTTATGGCGGAATGAGGCAGGCCTCCGTGAAAATCATTGAAAGTTTACCACAGCTAGGTGGACAATTATCGGCTTTATATCCTGAGAAATACATATATGATGTTGCAGGATTCCCAAAAATTCGAGCTCAAGAGCTTGTAAACAATTTAAAAGAGCAAATGGAAAAATTTGAACAAACCGTTTGTCTTGAACAACAGGTACAAACCGTTGAAAAACAAGCAGATGGAATTTTTAAATTAACAACAAACAAAGAAATTCATTATACGAAAACGATTATTATTACAGCCGGAAACGGTGCGTTCCAACCTCGAAAGCTTCAATTAGAAGACACAGAAAAGTATGAAAAAAAGAACCTACATTATTTCGTAGACGATTTAAAGAAATTTACTGGCAAACGTGTCGCGATTTGCGGAGGGGGAGACTCGGCAGTCGATTGGGCATTAATGTTAGAGCCAATTGCTGAAGCAGTCACGATTATTCACCGTCGTGATAAGTTTCGGGCTCACGAACATAGTGTCGAAAACTTAAAGAATTCGAATGTTAACATTTTAACACCTTTTGTCCCAATTGAATTAATGGGCGAAGAACGTATCGAACAAATTGTATTAGAAGAAGTAAAAGGCGATCGAAAAGAATTGCTAGATGTTGACGATGTCATTGTCAATTTCGGCTTCGTCTCTTCTTTAGGGCCAATTAAAAATTGGGGACTAGAAATTGAAAAAAATTCGATTGTCGTTAATTCAAAAATGGAAACAAATATTCAAGGAATCTATGCCGCAGGCGACATTTGTACGTACGAAGGAAAAGTAAAGCTTATTGCAAGCGGCTTCGGTGAGGCTCCGACAGCCGTCAATAACGCCAAGGCATATATGGATCCGAAAGCACGTGTTCAACCGATGCATAGCACGAGTATGTTTAATTGAACAACGGATCTAAGGTAAACTTATTTAAGAAAGAAAAATTGTTCAATCGTATATGTGCGATTGAACAATTTTTTATTCTCGTACTCTTTCCTACATCATTTGTGCTTTTTGAATATTAAACTATTTGCTCTTTAACACACTAACCGAAAACAAATTCTATTTAGTCTAGCGTACTTTTTACTTTTTGTGCCGATCTGCAAAGACTGCCATCGCATCGCGCATAAATTTAGCTAAGCCTTCACCATATCGGTCGATGTTTTTCGTAAACCGCTCATCATCGACATACATTTGACCTAAGCCTTTAAATGCTTCAAGTGAGTAGTGATGGCCAAAATGCGTATTCAAAAAGTCGTACCATTCTTTAATGGCCGCTTGTGCTTCTTCTGATTCTGCCGAGTCATGACGAAGCGCTGCAAGCTTTCTATAAATCGTATCCCACGCTTTTGATAAAGCTTCTTGTTCATCTTTAGACAAGTTCATCACTTTCTCTTTGACCTTATCAACAGCCTGATCTCCCCACCGTTCGCATGCTTCCTGTTCATACGGATTTGCGCTAAAATCAAATCCCTCAAACCTTTCTTTATTCGTCATTTCAATCTCTCCTTTCTCATGTTGGATTGTTTTATCAATGGTTGCAATCATCTTATCGAGCCGACTGCGCTTCTCAAGCAGCATGTTTCGATGCAGTTTAAGTGCTTCAAGTCGGTCAAAAGAGGGGTTATAGATAATTTCTTTAATTTTCTTTAAAGGGAAACCGAGCTCTTTGAAAAATAAAATTTGCTGCAACGTCTCGAGATTCTCATTGGAATAAATACGATAACCAGATTCTGTTGTCTTCTCCGGATTCAATAATCCAATTTCATCATAATGATGCAGTGTGCGCACACTGACGCCAACTAAATCGGCCACTTCTTTTACTTTCATTGCTCTGTTTCCCTCCCTTTAATGTTCACTATAAAGTATTCCGTTACGTGAGAGTCAACGAAAAAATAAACTTTTTAAAAATAATGAAAGGTTCTATATAAGTAAAAGCAGCTATTTCATGTCTTTACAAAATGAGTGATCATATGAAATACACTTTCCAATTTCAATAAATAACATATACAAAACAAAAAAACCTTCTCATGTAGTTCTTATCTACAGAGAAGGCTATTTCATTACTTTTATACACAAATGTCGTTCATTAACCTAAAGTTTGTTCAAAAACTTTAACACTCCTCCGGCGTACCTTCATTTGTAGCCGTTCTGAATGAAGAACCGCAGCCGCAGTTTGCAATCGCGTTTGGATTATCGATGGTGAAGCCTCCGCCCATTAAGGATTGTTTATAATCTATTTTCGTTCCCTTCATGATAGAAATACTTTCTTGATCCATTAATATTTTTAAACCATGTTGTTCAAATAGCTGATCTTCTTCATTTTTTTCATGGTCGAAACCCATTCCATAGGAAAGGCCACTACATCCGCCGCCCTTTACGCCAATTCGTAAATAAGCGTTCTCTTCACCATGTTCTTTCATCATATCTTTTATTTGATAAGCAGCCGCTTCAGTTAACGTAATAATTTCAGACATATCCATCCCTCCAATCCTTTAATCTTAGTATATCGTGTCATTAGCCTCTACTCAAATAACGTGCCTAATCTTATTCATAATAATACGTTCCTGTGCAAATCGTCTCAGCTGGCCCTTTCATAAACACACGATTATTTTCAGACCAATTGATAAATAAGTCGCCTCCTGCAAGATGAACGACCGTTTCTGTTCCTTTTTTCAAATGGTGATTTAATACAGATGCAACGACAGCAGCACAAGCGCCAGTTCCACAAGCTTGTGTTACCCCAGATCCGCGCTCCCATACCCGAAAATGTAATTCGTGGTCATTTACGATTTCTACAAATTCTACATTCACTCCTTCTGGAAAACGAGGGTCTTTCTCTACAATGGGTCCAAACGTTGTAACAGGTGCGTTATGAATATCGTCTACATAAAAAATAATATGTGGATTTCCCATTGATACTGTCGTCGCCTCAACGATTTGTCCGTTGAAATCCATTTTTTCACTAATTGTATGCTGTTCTCCATCTCCTGCCATTGGTATTTCTTTTTTTAACAGTTTGGGCTCTCCCATGTCCACGGTGACAGATTGTACGACGCGATCGTCATTAACATGCACTTCAGCCTCTACTAACCCAGATAATGTTTCAATCAAAAATTTCTTATCATTTACTAGCTTATGTTCATACGCATATTTTGCAACACACCGCAAACCATTGCCACAATTTTTCCCTTCCGAACCATCATTATTGAAAATGCGCATTTTAACAGGAGCCTTCTCCGAAGGACAAATTAATATTAGACCGTCTGAGCCGATTCCTGTATGGACATTAGAGACTTTAACAGCTATCTCCGAAAGTTTAGACTCTTCAATGTCTTCTTCAAACATGTTGACATAAATGTAATTGTTACCTAGTCCGTGCATTTTAGTAAATTGAAATTTATTCATAAAAGCCTCCAAATCATTTGTTTTTATTAGTATAAAATGTTGGAAAGCTGTTCACAATAAAAATATCCCCCGTTTTCATATAAAAATAAAAGCTCCTTGCAATGAACAAGGAGCTTTTATTTTTTTTGATTAAAGGATAAACATACCTGCAATAGCAGCACTTAAAAGGTTAGCAAGTGTTCCGGCAACAATCGCACGAATACCAAGACGAGCAATATCTTGACGACGTGATGGTGCTAAGCCCCCAAGGCCACCTAATAAAATCGCCATTGAAGAAAGGTTTGCGAAGCCACAAAGAGCAAAGCTGATAACTGCAACCGTTTTCTCAGAAAGATTTGCAATTTCAGGTGCAAAGCTAGAGTATGCGACAAACTCATTCACAATTACTTTTTGACCAATGAAGCTTCCTGCTTGTAATGCTTCTTCCCAAGGAACACCAATGACAAAGGCAAGTGGTGCAAATAAATATCCTAGAAGTAATTCTAACGATACGTTTTTAACACCTAATAATCCGCCGATTCCGCCTAAAATGCCGTTTAGTAATGCGATTAAAGCAATAAACGCTAATAACATCGCACCAACGTTTAAGGCAAGCTGTAAACCTGTTGATGCACCTTTGGCAGCTGCATCAATGACGTTTGCTGCATCTTCATCATTTTCCATTTTGAAACCGTCTAACGTTTCAGGCTTGTCTGTTTCAGGAACTAACATTTTGGCCATAATTAATCCACCAGGGGCAGCCATAAAGCTTGCAGCTAATAAATACTCTAACGGAATACCAAGCGCAGCATAACCAAATAATACAGAACCGGCAACAGAAGCAAGTCCACCTGTCATAACAGCAAAAAGCTCTGACTTTGTCATATTTTTAATATACGGCTTAACAACTAACGGAGCCTCTGTTTGACCAACGAAAATGTTCGCAGCAGCAGACATTGATTCCGCTTTACTTGTTCCTAATATTTTGGACAAGCCGCCTCCAATGATCCGAATAACCCATTGCATAATTCCAAGATAATACAATACCGAAATAAGTGCAGAAAAGAATATAATTAGAGTTAATACTTTAAACGCAAAAATAAATCCAGTTGCTTGATTAGGATCTGCTAAGCTTCCGAAAAGGAAGGCAGTACCAGCATTCGCATAATCCACAACATTTTGAACAGTATTCGTTACACTCTGGAAGGCTTGACGTCCGACTTCCCATTTTAAAACGATAAAACCAAAAAGGACTTGAATCGCTAATCCACCTAATACAGTTCGAATACTAATGCTTTTTTTATTATTCGATAAAATAAAAGCGATTACAAAAAGGGTTACAATACCTAGAATTCCCCATAAAATATTTGTCACTTTATCCACCTCGGAAAATTAATTTTGATACTATAAAAATAACAAGGAAGTCCGACATCTGTCCACTACTTTTTTATTGTTTTTTTTTACCTTTTAGACACATTTATTTCAGTACTTATGTACAAATATTTATTGCTACATGAATTAAATTACCCATGTTCATTAATTTTCATTCCAATTCTCCAAAAAAAAAAAATGGGAGTTTAAAGCTCCCTCAAAACATTGGATTCTCTTCTAAATATTGATATATATTTTCAACGAGCTGATCAGGATCTTCCCCCATCACTACTTCTCCGTTTACAAGTGCATATAAACCTTCAAAACATTTTCCACAATATCCTAAACAACCATATTCAACAATGTCTAAATTCGGATCTTTTTCAAGTTTCTCAAGTGCGGCTTGAGAACCATTCGCTAAGTTACTAACACAAAATTCGATGATCGGTTTCAACATGATTATCCCCCCACTACCGATACTTTACCTTAATACAACATAGCTCGTCAAAATATAAAAACCTATCATAGATCATTCAAATTTTAAATAATTAGGATATACTAATTAACCTCTATCTCACACTAATGTTACACTAAATTTATCAAAACAATAATATTAGCGGTTTTATCATTAAAATATTGTGATTTAGTCATAAATTCGTTATACTTTTAGTGGCATTTTATATTATTTATTCGGATTTTACGATTGTTTTTTGGAAAAAGTGGAAAAAAGGGGAATTCACAATGAAAAAACTCGTACTTCTTGGCGGCGGATATGGTGGAATGCGCATCCTACATCGTCTTCTTCCAAATCAGCTCCCAAGTGATGTTGAAATTACGTTGATTGACAAAAACCCTTATCATTGCTTAAAGACAGAATATTATGCACTGGCTGCGGGAACGATTTCAGATCAGCATGTCCGTGTATCTTTCCCAGAACACTCTCAGCTTAGAACTGTTTATGGAGAAGTTACAGGAATTGACCGTGAAAAGAAGGTCGTTCTATTAAAAGATGGGGAATCCATTCCATACGATGATGTAGTTATCGGACTAGGTTGTGAAGACAAATATCATAACGTTCCAGGAGCAGATGAGTTTACTTACAGTATTCAGACAATTGATAGTTCTCGGAAAACATATCAGAAGTTAAATAATTTAGGCGCTGGCGAAACAGTTTGTATTGTTGGAGCTGGTTTAAGTGGTGTAGAGCTTGCTAGTGAATTAAGAGAAAGCCGCTCTGACTTAAACATCAAATTGTTTGACCGTGGAAAAATCATTCTATCGAGTTTTCCTGAGCGATTGAGTCAATATGTTCAAAATTGGTTTCAAGAGCATGGCGTAGAAGTGATTAACGGAGCAAACATTACGAAAGTAGAACCAAATGTCGTCTATAATCATGATGAACCCATTACATGTGATGTTGTCGTTTGGACAGCCGGAATCCAACCAAACCGAATTGTCCGTGACATGGACGTAGAAAAAGATCCACAAGGGCGCGTTATTTTAACTAAACATCATCATTTACCAAATGATAAACATGTATTTGTCGTCGGTGATTGTGCTAGCTTACCACACGCTCCTAGTGCACAATTAGCAGAAGCACAAGCGGAGCAAATTGTTCAAGTCCTAGAAAAACGCTGGAACAATGAACCGTTACCAGAAGAATTCCCACCTTTCAAATTAAAAGGTGTACTCGGTTCACTCGGTAAAAAAGCTGGATTTGGCGTTCTTGGCGATCGTGCCTTAACAGGGCGTGTACCGCGTCTATTAAAATCAGGCGTTCTTTGGATGTATAAATATCATAATGGGTAAAATCACTTTTCTAATCGCAAGACATCTAGAACATTGATATTTCAACATTTTTGATTTTTCACACATTATGAAATCATATTAAAATTTAATTTAGAACAGGTTTCGGACGGGTTTTTTACCCGTCCATTTTTGTTTACATACTCCAGAAGTCATTATAGCGAACTTCTCTATCCGTCGATTCTTATAACGTGTTAACAAACTTAGATGCATTTTTTATCCTACTCTTAACGGACAGTAAGACCCCACCTCAAGATTCTGTAGTAAAGAACAAAGAAGATAGGTGGGGGACAAATCCCGTAAAGGTCCGAAAATAAAGAACACGTGTGACGGCTTGTTTTAGCTTCACGAATTTTTAAGTTGTTCACGCTCTACCCTTGTAAGAAAACAACAAAAAGTCGTTTCGATTATTTTCTTCAAAACGACTTTTTTGTGTGAAACTTTGTAGTATTATTTAAGTCAACAGTGACAACTGGATTATCTTATATTTGACGTTACTAATAATCCCCAGTTACTTATCTCGTTTATTACCCAACCCTACAGCTAAGGCCAAGAAAATATATGGAAATGCTAGCAATATTAATTCTAGAAAACCATACCCATTAAACACTAAATTTTCTGGTGCATACCTGTCCACAAAAAGTCCAGAATCAACCATATAATATCCAACAAGAAGATATGTCAGTAATGAAAGTCCAAGTGTACTAATGGTAAGAAAATCTAATTTGAGTTTAACAGCAGAGATAACAAAGTAGACTATATATACGATTCCTAAAAGGATTAAAAGCACAAAAATATAATTTGGCTCAAATATAAATAGATTTGCATTGTCTACCATACAAGCTCTCCTTTACAGTAAATTTTGTTATCATTAAGGGTTACATTTCTTCTTATAAGTGTTTATAATTGATACATCAGGACGCCAAGGCTCTAAATTCCAAGAAGACTTATAAATTGTTAATGGATTAATAGCGTGGCACACAAACTGATCAAATATTCTACCTTGTTCCTGATCCTAGAGTCCAGTGAGAAGTAATGTATGCCTTTGTACAACCTCTCGTCACAACCGACAAAGTTCCTTTTCCATTAGCATAACCGCTATTCCATTTTGTAGCTTTATTATCAATTGTATCCGAACAGAATAAAGGATCCGCTATCAATGGATAATTCGTTCCTGAATAGTGAATTGTTTGATAAAGTGAATTTCCTTTCAGTTCATATGTACTTTTAACAAAATTCCCTTCACTATCAACTGCCCATGCTTTACCAATATTGAATATTATTTCACCATATACTACCATTTAATCATATTAATATAAAGATATATTTACATTTTTATATTTTTAAAATTTCTGTTATTTATTGTCATTTAATGTTCGAGAATAAAAAAGGGTATTGTATAAAATTTGATGTTATTTGGACTGACATTTTTTCACTATATTACTATAGCGGTGTAATTATCACTTCCTTTCTTTTCGATCAATTATGTGTGAACGTATCACCCAAATGATCAACAAATGAAAAAGACAGCCTAACCGCTGTCTTTTTCATTAGTGTTGTTCAGGGCTGTATTTATTCGTTAAATCCATTTATAAAAACTGCAAAACACTATACTCCTGATTCCTCTTTAGGCTTATATCCATGTTTCTCCATCTCGCTGTAAATGGTTTTTAATCGCGGACTCCCTTCTCCAACGACGACACCGTTAATCGTTACTAACGGATAAAAATATTCATCATTTAAGATTTTTTCTACGATTTCCATTTTCTCTTCATCTGTTGATGGTGCATGTATATCAATATAGGTAATTTGAAAAGGTTGATCAGGATACTTTCTTTTTAATGCAGCTTCCAACCATTCATACGTTTCCTTAGATGAAGGTAAATTAACACAGCTTGGACATAAAACTTCAGCGCCAAAAACACAAATTTCAACCATTTTAGACATAACTCATTCCCCTTTCCCCTTGGCTAATTATTTATATTGTATTCGATTCAATCGTGTATTTCCATGCATTCTGCTTAACCTTAAATATCCATATTTGAAAATAAACAAAATGTGATAAAATGAAAAAGACACCTAAACATCAATCATTAGATTTTCATCCAACATTTGAATATAATAAATGATAGGGAAAGGAGTCGATTAATATGGCAAACACGGATATGAAAGAACAAGTACAAGAAGTACTTGATAAATTACGTCCATTTTTATTACGTGACGGCGGAGACTGTGAGCTTGTAGATGTAGAAGACGGCATTGTAAAGCTTCGTCTTTTAGGTGCATGTGGAAGCTGTCCTAGTTCAACCATTACGTTAAAGGCTGGAATTGAACGGGCATTATTAGAAGAAGTACCTGGTGTCGTTGAAGTAGAACAAGTTTTTTAATCATTAGTAACAAAAGCCGGCTTTTAAGAAGCCGGCTTTTGTTATGTTAAATTTTCTACATGTTTATAAAAGATTTCAACTCCGCTTTTTTCAACCGTTAAAGGTGTCACTTCACAATGACTAAATGAAACTTGGAGCTTAGAAGCTACAAACTCCCCAAATCCTTTTGGCACAAAGCTTAAGATTGTTGGGCCCGCTCCACTTAAAACGGTCCCGTATGCTCCTAATTGCTTTGCTGTTTGTTGTACTTCACGTAGCTCTGGCACGAGTTGACTTCGATACGGTTGATGAAATAAATCGAGTTCCATCATTTTTCCCGCATCTTCCCAATTATTTTTCATTAAACTCGCGACAACCATATTACTAATGGCGTTCCCTTTTATCGCCTCTTTATACGATAAGTTTTCTGGTAATACATTTCGCGAGTCACTTGTGTATAAATAATAAGGAGGAATGACCGCAACTATATCGACATCTATAGCTTCTATTTTTTCTACATATGTTCGATCTTCACTAATATACCCAATGACAAGGCCTCCAAGTAATGAGGCACTTGCATTATCGGGATGACCTTCTCTTGCACTCGCCCAATGAACCTTTTCTTCCTTTGTCATATTTAACTGAGCTAACTCATTAGCAAGTTCAACACCTGCACTAATTGCAGCAGCACTACTTCCTAAGCCTCTTGCCATTGGGATATCACTTTCGACTTTTACGTGGCAAGGAGAAAGTGTTTTCCCGTATTCATTCGCAACAGTAGCAGCCACATCATAGATTAAATTTTCTTTCCCACGTGGAATATTTTCCACTTCTTTAGAAACGGGTTCAAAATACCATTCTGTAGAAGGGGTAATCGTTAACGTTAAGTAACGATTAAGAGCTAATCCGACGGAATCAAATCCAGGGCCTAAATTTGCCGTACTTCCAGGGACTTTAATTATTAACATGTCGCCTTCTTTCATACTGTCACAACCTCTTGCAAATGCTTTAACACGGCTGATTTTTCATTCGGTAATACAATCGGTTCAATTGAAGATACATCAATAGCTGTATTCGGATCTTTCAATCCATTTCCTGTTAAAATGGCAACGACACGGCTCCCTTTCTTAATCGTTCCGTTTTTCACATCCTTCATAACACCTGCAATGGATGCACATGATGCCGGTTCTGCAAAAACTCCTTCTGTTCTTGCAACAAGTTGATAAGCGTGTAAAATCTCTTCATCTGTAACAAGATCTATTTTTCCCTCAGACTCTTTTGCAGCATTTTCAGCAAATTTCCAGCTTGCTGGGTTCCCAATTCGAATCGCAGTGGCAATCGTTTCTGGATTTTCAATTACTTGGCCTTTTACAATCGCAGCGGCACCTTCCGCTTCAAAACCGTGCATTTTCGGAAGACTTGTTTGATGTTTTTCGTGATACTCTTTAAACCCTTTCCAATACGCTGTAATATTCCCCGCATTTCCAACAGGAATCGCCAATATGTCAGGAGCTTGACCGAGCTGTTCACATACTTCAAATGCGGCCGTTTTTTGCCCTTCAATTCGATACGGATTGACTGAGTTGACTAATGTAATCGGCATTTCTTCACATATTTCACGTACCATTTTCAGTGCATCATCAAAATTCCCATCAATTGCATAAATTTCAGCCCCGTACATCACCGCCTGGGCTAACTTTCCGAAAGCAATTTTCCCATTCGGAATAACAATGATACAGCGCATGTTGGCACGAGCCGCATAGGCTGCTGCTGCTGCAGATGTATTTCCTGTCGAAGCACACATAACCGTTGTGCTCCCTTCCTCCTTTGCTTTCGCCACAGCCATCACCATTCCGCGATCTTTAAAAGAACCGGTTGGATTTGTTCCTTCTGTTTTCACATACAGTTCAATCTCAAGCTGCTTTGATAATTTATCTAAATAAATTAGAGGCGTATTTCCTTCATTCAGTGTTAACCTAGGTGTTTGTTCATTAACTGGTAAATAATCTTTATATTGTTCAATTAGTCCTTTCCATCTCATCGTGAGCCGTTCCCTTCTACGCGATATGTGCTTTTTACTTCTGTTACAACATTTAACTCTTTTAGCTGTTGTAAAATTTCTTGAAAATCCTTTTTCGAACCTTTATGTGTGACAACGACAATTTCCGCTAACCCTTTCTCTTTCAACGGAAGCTGTAAAATTTTCTCAAAGCTAACTCCGTGATCTGAGAATATAGAGGTTATTTGAGAGAAAGCCCCAACTTCATCTTGTACATGAATACGTAAAAAGTATTGAGCAAATATCTCCTCTGGCGTCTTCATTTTCTTCTCAAATTGCGGGGAAACTGCGCTGCTTCCGTTTACACCTAAACGCATATTTTTTAATACGCCAACTAAATCGGAAACGACAGCTGTTGCCGTTGGTAAGCTACCTGCTCCCGGTCCGTAAAACATCGTTTCTCCTACCGCTTTACCGTATACATAGACAGCATTAAATTCATCATTTACCGAAGAGAGTGGATGACTGTCTGGTAATAATGTAGGTTGAACACTAACTTCTACTTTCTCACCACTTCTTTCTGCAATACCAATAAGCTTCATTGTATAGCCAAGTCGTTTACTATAATTGATGTCTTCTTCTGTAACACTTGAAATTCCTTTGACGGAAACATCCTCTAAATCCACTTCCATGGAAAATCCTAAACGAGCTAAAATCGCCATTTTCCGAGCCGCATCAAGCCCCTCTACGTCAGCTGTTGGGTCTGCTTCTGCATACCCTAATTCCTGCGCTTCTTTTAACACTTCTTCATATGGACTTCCGAATTTAGACATTTTCGTTAAAATAAAGTTTGTTGTACCGTTCACAATACCCATCATTTTCGTAATAAGATCAGAAGCTAATCCGTCGACAAGTGATCGTAAAATCGGAATCCCACCAGCAACACTGGCTTCATAAAATAAATCACAGCCATTTTCAGTTGCGGTTTTTAATAAATCCGTCCCGTAAACAGCCATTAAGTCTTTATTCGCTGTTACAACATGCTTTTTCCGTTTCAACGCTTCAAGTAAATAATCTTTCGTTTTTTCAACTCCACCCATCACTTCAATGATGACATCAATTTCATGATCTTCAATGACTTCTAGAGGGTTCGTTGTTAATAAGGACTGATCAATATCCACTTTGCGCTGCTTTTGAATATCTTGCACTAAAATCTTCTTTATTTGAACAGGACAACCGATTAAATGCATTAATTTATCCTGATGATCCTCAACAATTTTCACTACTCCAGTACCTACCGTACCAAGTCCTAGTAAACCAACCGAAATTTTCTCCACTTTACTCCAACTCCCTGTCGTTTTTTCGAGATGAACAAATGTCCTCTTAGAAAATACATCCTTTGTTATTGTCATTATAAAGATGAAACAATTATTTTACAAGAGTAAATTTTCAGTCTATGCATTCTTGTAACCGCTTACTATATTGTTGGAAAAAGAAATCATCTCTCACAAATTTTTCATGACTATTCAATGGCATTGATAACAGCAATGACAAAATGATTTTTCTCAGAGAAAAACTCTACCTTGCTTTTTGAACTTACAAACTCATTCTTCGCTTCTTTCCCCACCTTTTCATTGAATTATAAGAAAGAGCCAGGGGATGCCCCTGACTCTTATTGTTCCATCCATTCCTTATTAACTAACGTAATCGGTTCTTTATTAGATAAAATTTGAATAATATTTTCAACACAAAGTGTCATCATTTTTTCGCGTGTTTCCATACTAGCACTTCCGATGTGTGGCAATGCTACCACATTCTTTAATGTCAATAATGGGTGTTGCTCATTTATTGGCTCTTCTTTAAATACATCTAATCCAGCTGCTTTTATTTTTTTTGTCATTAGAGCATCATATAACGCTTCCTCATCAACAACTGCTCCGCGTGCAGCATTGATAAAGATAGCCGAACCCTTCATCCGCTCGAATGCATCTTTATTAAATAAATGCTTTGTTTCTTTCGTTAACGGGGTTAGACAAACGACAAAATCAGATTTCTCTAGTAATTCATAAAACGAACAAAAGTGTGCTCCTATCTCTTTCTCCGCTTCCACCTTTCTTGTTCGATTATGATATAACACATTCATCGAAAATCCTTTAGCTCGTTTCGCAACCGCTTGCCCGATATTTCCCATGCCAACAATACCGATTGTTTTATGATGGATATCACTTCCTGCAAGTAAAAACGGAGACCATCCCGTCCATTTCCCTTCCTTAACAAATTCAGCCGCTTCAACGATTCTTCTTGCAGTGGCCATTAATAACGCAAAAGTTAAGTCAGCCGTTGTTTCGGTTAAAACATCTGGTGTGTTACAAACGGCGATATGATGTCTTGTTGCCCCTTCAATATCAATATTGTCATATCCGACGGCTAAATTTGAAACGACTTTTAAATTTTTTTGCACCTCTAACAATTCCTCATCCACTTGATCAGACAGCATTGTCAATAATGCATCTGCTTCACTTGATTTTTTCAACAGTAACTCTCGAGGACAAGGTACTTCTTCGTTTTCCCACATTTCAACATGTGCTATTTCTTTTAATGGTGCGATGAGTTCTTCTTTTAGTTTTCTCGTAATAAACACATATGGCTTCATCACTTCATCTCCTCGTACATATAAGCTGCATCAATCATATCTTATCAAATTCTATTTTCTTTTTTTATGAGAGCCAATGAATTTTCGGCAGATGAATTTTCCGTGTTCGTATGGACAACATGGATGAAAAGGAAGTTAATAATTGCTCATAGTTATTTGTATTGTCTAGAATTAATTGCAACTCGTTCTTAAAAGAATTACGACTTTCATCATCTTGAGCTATATAGTAGTTTTCAATGCACTCAAAATAATGAACTGGGAATAGTAATCGACTAAAAATTAATCGCCAAAAAAACGATGATAAAGGTGTTGTTCGTTCATACTCGTCTAAAAACGTACTATTTACAACACGATGATTTTGGACAAACTCATATCGAATAAATTCAGCAATATCTCGTGATGCATGGTCATAAACCCATTCGGTAGGCAGCTTGCATTTTGAGTGATGGAACAAATCAGGTGTAAATCGTTGATAACAAATCGTTGCTGAATCAACAGGGTATGGATCGTCATCTAGCTCTGTATCAACTAAATACTGAATAGCATTCTCACATAGTCCTACATAGTATGGAAAAGATTCAGTAAACAATCGATCAAATGATTCAAGTGGCTTCGTATAAATTTTCCCTCTCCAAAACATTTCGAGCTGATCCAATCGTTTTTCCCAAAGCCCCTTCCACTTACCAATTCGGTTTGTTTTTGTTACTTGAAAAGCAAATGACCGACCTCGTTGATGGAACTTAGCTAAGCCTTTTCCCGTTATGCTTTCTTCTTGATCCAATGAATAAAACGGAATTTGAACAATTGAATAAGTTTCATTTTCATATTGAAAACGAAGAGTACCTTGTTTTGTTTGCAAAAACATCGCAACGTTTCTCTCTTTTTTTTCTAACATATGTTGAGCCATTTGATACATTTCATATAGTTCTTCATCTTCTAAGTTTGAAACAGGTACGATTAAGCATATATTTCTTCTCGTTCTAAATGCTTCGTACTGACCGTGCTTAAAAAATTGTAAAACATTCAATCCGTATTGTTCCTCAATTTCGTTCTTCATTCTCTTTCCCCCTAAATGATTTCTTGTCATTTTGAATAGCTCTATGGATAAATTTTTGTCAAAAAACACTGGTTGTGAAAGAAATTTGCCTTATTTTAAAATAGTGAATCTCACCGATTAATATGATCGTTTTTTATATACAATGACCTTTGATCTACGATTACTTCTAAACAGTTAGGGAAAACTTTTCATAAACCATTCATGTATAGTATAGTATAATTAACTGAAAATTCTTAAAATTAAACACATGTTATTGCTTATTAGCGTATAAAATAATAAAAAGGATTGGGTGACGCCTATGAAAGAAAAAATGAATCAAGTTGAATTAAAAGCTAGGAAATGGCTCGAAGAAAGAGGAGTCAAATTAGAAGATATTGCTGAATTAGTCTATTTCCTTCAAAAAAAATATCATCCAAACTTATCTTTAGATGAATGTATTTTCAATGTTAATCGCGTTATTGCGAAACGCGAAGTACAAAATGCCATTTTAACAGGTATTCAGTTAGATGTTCTGGCAGAGCAAAAAAAACTTGAAGAACCTTTGCAAACTATACTCAATTCGGACGAGGGTCTATACGGAGTCGACGAAATATTAGCTTTTTCTATCGTTAATATTTATGGATCTATCGGGTTTACAAATTATGGATATATTGATAAACAAAAACCTGGGATATTACAATCTCTAAATGATAAAAATTCCGGTCAATGCCATACATTTTTAGATGATATCGTCGGGGCGATTGCTGCGGCAGCTTCAAGTCGCTTAGCACACCGTGCAGCAAATGTTGAATAAAGTGAAACTTCATTCAGTGGTTTTTCTTCCCCCACTGAATGTTAGTTGAACTAATCGGACCTTTACGGGGAGTTGTCCCCCACCTATCTTCTTTGCTTTACTATAGAATCTTGAGGTGGGGGATCTTACCGCCCGTTAAGAGTGGGGTAAAGTGAAACTTCATTCAGTGGTTTTTTTCCTCCCCCACTGAATGGTTGATGGACCATATCGATACTGTCATTGGAAAAAGGAAGCGACTGCTACTACTTCCTTTTTCTCTATTTACATTTTTTGAAACCATTCTGTTAACGTATCAACCGTATACGTGGGTTGAATATCTTTTTCTTGTAAATGTTCTTTCGTTGTGACTCCTGAATGAACTAATAATGTATCAATTCCGGCATGAATCCCCGCTTTAATATCGGTATCATAATTATCTCCTACCATTAACGTCTCTTCTTTTTTTGTCCCAAGCACTTTTAAAGCTTGTTCCATAATAATCGATTCTGGTTTTCCAATAAAAATAGGTTGAACCGTTGTTGACACAGTAATAACAGACGTCAACGACCCATTTCCGGGTAAAAAGCCGCGTTCTGTCGGAATGGCAATATCTCCATTTGTTGAAATAAAGGTTGCACCATTTCGTACAGCTAAACATGCTATTGCAAGCTTTTCATAAGTGATTTTGCGATCAATCCCCATCACAACATAGTCAGGGTTTTCACTCGTAAGGTTGAACCCTTTTTCTAGTAGTGCATGATGTATTCCTTCTTCTCCAATTACGTACACTGTAGCATCTTTTTTTTGTTCAAAAATAAAGTTAGCTGTTGCCATACTTGTCGTAAATACTTGTGATTCTTCAGCTGGTATATCAAAGTTCATAAGCTTTTCAGCCACTTGCTTCGGTGTTTTTGAAGAGTTATTCGTTACAAATAAATATGGAATCCCACGATTCTTTAACCGATGAACGAAATCTCCAGCCTCTTCAATTTTTTCTGTACCACGATACATCGTTCCATCTAAGTCAATTAAATATCCTTTATAGTTACTCATGTTACTATCACCTCAAGAGAAATCGTTCGCTTACATCTTCTTATTACTTCCTAAATGCGGATACCGGTCCGAGCTCATTCTCAATGTACGAACGGATTTGTAATGGAAAACATTTCAACGCTGAAATTTGCTTGTTTATCGTTTGAATCATCTCTTCATGATTTATTGTTAAATAATGTTGTACAAGTTGCTTACGGAAAGGAATTACTTCTTTTAATGCATTGGCATCATTTTCACGAATAACTTTTTCATCTTCAAGAATATCGATGATGTCTTCAAAGCTACCAGGATCACGCATTATAAATCCATCAATCATTGCGTTACCAACATCCAGAATAGACTCAATAATCATATGTACAATTCGTTCAACCGCTTTTTGCTCCACTGAAGTAACCCACTTTTGTGATTCAAAAAGTTGAACGAGGTCTTCTAAATAAATTAATGTTTGCTCAATCTTCTCCCGGTCCACGAAATACAATTTGACTTCCCCCTTAAAATAGTATGCGATTATTACTATAAACTTTATTTTAGCATAATGCCTCTTATCGTTTACAATGATTCCCCATATAATATGTTACAATCCTTTTAGGATGCTTTTAAAGGAGGTAAAACCACAATGAGTGAGCGTTTTTATTTATATGATGATATTGTTGATACAAAAACTCGATTTGTTAGTTTTATGGGTGAAAATCAACGATTTGATTTAGCCATTGTCCAATCCGATCGCTACTACGGAAAACATCTTGTTTTAAATATACAAAGCAATCGATTTGCCATTATTGGGCCTGATGATTTAAAAGAGCCTGGATATTTAGAGCATGCTTTTCAATTAAATGAGGAAGATGCTCAGGAATTACGTGATTTTTTATATGAAGTCGTTTAATGGATTTAATTGTTCTTTCATCTTCCGAATAACAGGAAGGATACGCGGAAAGATATAAGTACGTGGAGAAATCTTTTCGGAAGGTGAGAAAATATGAAAAATGAAAAACAAGAAGAGTATACGGATTTCTCAAATGTTGAAGCAATAAACAATTATTTAGTGCCCGAAGATTTACCCGAAGGCCCCTACGGCTCACCAAGAAATAAGCATGAACGAGTCGAAAACAAAAGCTCACCGTGGCAAGAGGGTCAAAGACATTACAGCGCATTTAACTATGAGTTTAAATCGTTCCACCAAGACTTACAAAGACAAGATCCAGGAAGTCATCCGATTCACGACGACCCTTCCCAAAAGGAACAACCCCCTTTTGAAAATGAATCTTAGTCGGAGCTATTTGGCTCCGACTTATTTTGTAACTAGATGAAAAATGCATTATTTAATCTTCTTTAAAACAAAATACGCACACCCGTAATTACAATACTCATACAAATATTCATCTAGCGTGCTTATTTTCGTATCGTAAGTTGCCTTTTGATTTTGGTCATCAAAAAAACCACGTAATCGCAACTGATTATATCCCCAGTCCCCTACGATGAAATCATATTTATTTAATATCTCACTATATCTTGCTTTAAATGCTTCTTCGTTAAATCCATTTTTAAATTCTTTGACTAATTCGTATTGCTGGTTTTGAATGGTAATCATCGATGTACCTCGCCTTCCAATGAACTCTCTTTCTTTATGATAAACGAATGTAATTTCCCCATCAATTGCCTCACAACATTTTTTATGAGATGGTCACTCTATGTGTAGGAGGTGAAAAATTTGAAGAAACAACTGATTCCTGTTTTCATCGCGGCAGCACTTACGTTAACAGGTTGTCAACTCGGTGCCGAAAATCAAGACTTATATGAAGAAAACGGAAATACGATTAATGTGACAGATCGAAGTGAATTGTATAACGAGGATGGTATTAAAAATGGAACAGATGATATGGACAATCATTTCGGATATGTCCGCCATCAAAAAAGTCCTATAAAAGGATATGAAAAGCTCTCCACACAAACACCTGAGATTGACCGTGAACAAATTGCCAATATTATTAGCTCCCTTTCCGTTCAGTTGCCAAACGTGAACGATGTTGCAACACTTGTTACAGATGATGAAGTATTGGTCGGTTATGTTACCGATTCTAAAAATCGATTGGAAACAGCTGACCAAGTAAAAAAGACGGCTATATCGGTTGTTCCACGATACTTTCACATATATGTAACCGATAATCCAAACTTGATTAAACAAATTGAGTCTTACAGTCAAATGGATACGAATGCTTTAAGAGCTGATCGCAGTTTAGATACAATTATAAAAGAAATGTTAAAATCACCACAAGGCCGCCCATTAAATTCTGGAGAAAACGCAAATGGGGAAGGCTATAAGGAAATGAATGAAAAGATCGATAAAGATATGAAAGATCGTCGTTAATAAGAAAAGCGGAAGACGCCCCAATTGCGACTAACTGCTGGCCACGTCCTGTGGGCGGCGCAATGTCGTCACCTTGACTCCGCTATACGCACAAGACAAGCCGACATAAAGGTACTTTTTACCTTTTGTAACGACCAGCTTGTGACCTCGAGCCGATGGCGTCTTCCGGTGGACATAAAAAACTATGTGCCAAGTTATGATGCGACTTTGTTCAGAGGTCAGAAATGAGAGGTCGGAATTGTCGAAATCGGCGAAATAACCGATTTCGAAGTCCATAAAAAACCGGGCAGCTGCCCGGTTTTCCCATTAAAAGAACATGTTGAACTTATGCTTTTGCTTGACGCTGCTTAGCTGCTTCATTTACTTGTTCGTCTGCATGATAAGAAGAGCGTACAAGCGGTCCAGCTTCAACATGGCTAAATCCTTTCGTTAATGCAATTTCACGTAGTTCTGCAAATTCATCTGGATGATAATATTTTTGTACTTTTAAATGCTTTTTCGTCGGCTGTAAGTATTGGCCGATTGTCATAATATCAACATTGTTTGCACGTAAATCATCCATCGTTTCAATAATTTCTTCTTTCGTCTCGCCTAGTCCAATCATAAGGCTTGACTTTGTTGGGATATCTGGCTGCATTTCTTTTGAACGACGTAAAAACTCTAAAGAACGATCATATTTTGCACGTGCACGAACTCTTGGTGTTAAACGGCGAACCGTTTCAATATTATGATTTAAAATATCCGGACGTGCATCCATTAATGTTTTTAAGTTTTCATACACTCCGCCCATATCAGAAGGTAAAACTTCAATCGTTGTAAATGGATTCTTTTTTCTAACAGCACGAACCGTCTCAGCGAATACGCCAGCTCCGCCATCTTTTAAGTCGTCACGAGCAACAGCTGTAATAACCGCATGCTTTAAGTTCATAATTCTTACAGACTCTGCTACGCGCTCTGGTTCTTGCCAATCTAACTCTGTCGGAAGACCCGTTTTAACAGCACAAAAACGGCACGCACGGGTACAAACACTTCCTAAAATCATAAAAGTAGCAGTTCTTCTTACCGCCCAGCATTCATGAATATTTGGGCATTTCGCTTCTTCACATACAGTATGAAGATTATTGTCGCGCATTAGCTTTTTCAAATCTGTATAGTTTTCATTCGTATTAAGCTTTATTTTAAGCCACTCCGGCTTACGAATATATTCTTCTTTTTTTACCATAGGGGAATCACTCCAGTATGTAATTAGTAAATCGTTTACAAATCGATCGTGCATGAGAACTTAAAATTTCCATTGACTATAGTCAATTTAACATAATGGACAACATTGGACAAGGATAAGGATTTTGCTAAATTACTAACATTTGCTAATAATGATAATCCCTCCTTTCACCAAACTAAAAGTATGAAATAGTCGGAAAGGAGTTAAACAAGTGCTTACAAAATGGTTATTCGTTTTTATCTTACTGTTTACTTTCTTGGCTCAACCTATAAGTGCAGCTAATTCAATAGAAGATGAGAAAAAGAAAAATTATGAACGTCTAAGTTTATATAAAAAAGTCGAGACGATCACGCAAATTCCTTGGTATGTATTTGCTGCGATTGATCAATACGAACGAAATGTTCGAAGAGCGCGAAAAGACATTCCAAGAGAAAAAGGTGTTATTGGTATTTATATTCCACCGGAGAAATGGGCTGGTGCTTCTAACCCAAAAATTCAAGACGATAACCCTGTTAGCATTGAAATTTTTGGTGGTATCGGCAAAGATGGAAATGGGGATGGAAAGGCCAGCCAAGAAGATGATGAAGACATTTTATTTTCATTTGCTCACTACATTCAGTCCTACGGAATCGATATGGAAAATATCAGGATTGCACTATGGAATTATTACCACCGCGATAAATCAGTCGGGATCATTATGGGTCATTTAAAAATATATCGCCATTTTGGCCATTTAAATTTAAATGACCACGCCTTTCCTGTTCCATTACGTGCCAATTATAGTTACCGAAGTACTTGGGGAGATGCAAGGGGATGGGGTGGCAGAAGAATTCATGAAGGAACCGATATTTTCGCTAGTTACGGGGTACCTGTTCGTGCAACAAGCTATGGAATCGTTGAGATGAAAGGATGGAATCGCTACGGAGGTTGGCGGATCGGAATTCGTGACATAAACAATACGTACCATTATTTCGCCCATTTAAATGGTTTTGCAAAAGATCTACATGTTGGACAAATTGTTCAGCCTGGCCAAATGATTGGATCTGTCGGAAGTTCAGGCTACGGTCCACCAGGAACTGCTGGTAAATTCCCACCTCATTTACATTACGGAATGTACAAAGATAACGGTCGAACGGAATGGTCTTTTGATCCATACCCACATTTACGACTATGGGAAAGACAAGAACGGCAAAAATAAGAAAAAGAAAAGCGCCTGATCATCCGTAAACAAAAATGTTCTTACGGCGAAAAGGCGCTTTTTTCCTCTAAGGCGTCATGCATTTGAATCGAAGCGATAGGTAGCTTTCGCTAAGACATCGAAGACTCCATTTACTACAACTCTAGTGTATTACAAAGAAGACCTGTACCCCTTTAACAAGGATATAGGTCTAAATTTTCTGAAAATTAACAAGGCATGCTTTTATTTTGCTTGACGCGCTTTCTTAACAGCATTAGCAACACTAGCTGCCAAGCCTCCCCATATAATGACCATTCCGACTACCATCATCGTTATTGCACCTGCACTCATTATGATACCTCCTTATCATAAGAAATGCTTGTTTGGTTAGAATTTTTCTTCATCGAGAATAAAACTCCGATTAAGATTGCTCCAATGGCAACAGTCCATCCAAAATTAAAGATAAATTCACGTGGATAATCACCGTATTCAGATGTTAAGTTTGTACGTAAGTTATCAAACATCATATATCCTAATACGACTGGTGTGATGATGCTTAAGCAAATTCTCCACCACGCTCCAAGCTTAATGTCAGAAACATCATCCGCATGTTTTTGTAAATTTTTAAGCTCTCTTGCAAACCAAGCAATAGCAATGACTTCAAATAATCCAGCAAGAGCTACTCCAAATTGGTTAATGAAATAATCAACGACATCTAAGAAATATAGGCCACCTTGTGTAGAATATAAAATTGATACTAATGAAGCTAAACCTCCACCAAACAAGACTGATTTTGTACGAGAAATGTTAAATTTTTCTTGAACCCCTGCAACGAACGTTTCTAAAATCGAAAGGAGTGATGATAAACCAGCTAAAACAAGACAGGCAAAGAATAAAAATCCAAATAACCCATTAAATGCAGGAAGCGTATTAATAATTTCAGGGAATACAACGAATGCTAAGCCGACACCAGCAGAGACAACTTCATCAACCGGAACTCCTTGTTGAGCAGCCATAAAGCCTAGTGCACTAAATACCCCGATACCAGCTAATAATTCAAAAGCAGAGTTACTGAACCCTGTAATAAAAGCGTTGTTTGTAATATCTGATTTCTTCGGTAAATAACTAGAATACGTAATCATAATGGCAAAAGCAATCGATAAACTAAAGAAAATTTGTCCGTAAGCCGCTACCCAAACTTGGCCGTTTGCGATTTGGCTCCAATCAGGTTTAAAGAACGTATTTAATCCTTCTACAGCCCCTTCTAATGTAACAGAACGAATGACAATAATTAAAAACATGATAACAAGGGTAGGTATAAAGATTTTGTTCGCAACTTCAATTCCTTTTTTAACACCTGCTATTAACACACCAAGTGTAATAATCCACACAAATATCAGAGGAATGAAAACACTTGGTACAATGCTTCCAAGTTGACCTGGTGCTTCAGCTAGTTTCAAATACTCTCCAAATAAGAATCCTGAAGTATCATCACCCCAACTTAAATTAAAACTAAAGCCTGCAAAAGAAATCGCCCACGCAATAATGACGGAATAATACGTGGCAATGACAAATGGAATCGCTACTTGCCACCATCCGATCCACTCTGTCCCTTTGCCAATCCTGGAAAATGTTGTTGGTGCTGAACCTCGATACTTATGACCCATCGTGAACTCAAGAATTAATATTGGAATACCTGCGGTTAATAAAGCGAATAAGTACGGTAAAAAGAATGCTCCACCACCATTTTCATAAGCAGTAGCTGGGAATCTCCAAATATTCCCTAAACCAACCGCCGATCCAACAGCTGCTAAAATAAATCCGGCTCTAGTACCCCATTGTGGACGGTTTTCCATACATTGACCTCCTCATGATTTTCCAATCACGCCCAAATAGAGGGAACAATCGGAACTTTTATTATTTTCTGATTATTTTATATAATCTATAAATAAGTATATATGGACAATGCGCCTATGTCAAAACTATTTTATAGGAAATAGTATTCTAATATGATAATGTTTCTATTTTTTGATCATATATTTTAGGATTTTTTCATTTTTTTACAGTAATTACTTATTTGCGTTTGAATACGCTCCCTGTTCTCCCTTACCCCGTATTGTTTTATAAAGAAAATGTTTCCCCTTATCCCCAAAGGAACATTCAAGTTATTTTCTAATAATTTTAAAAAAACATGGGGCAATAATCAAAAACAGAAAAAAGGAGCTGATTACTATTGAACCAGCTCCTTTTTCTTTTAAAACGTATTTGTCATTCTCAAATGACAACGCTCCACCCATTTTGAACAAATACTTATGCTTTTGTTTCTTCTACATTTATTTTCAATTGCCCTTGCTTAACGAAAAAGGCTAATAAAACAGCGACTACAACGAGCATCGTAATAAATCCTATTGTAACACTTCCTGTTAAGCCAAGTGCAAGGAAACTTAACGTTGCAACAATTCCTCCCATTATCGCATAAGGTAATTGTGTCACAACATGGTCAATATGATGACTTCCGGCTCCAGTAGACGATAAAATGGTCGTATCCGAAATCGGTGAGCAATGGTCTCCCAATACAGAACCACCTAAAACGGCAGCCATCGCTGGCAATAGCAAGCTAATGTCGGCCGCAGCAGCTAAATCACCAGCTATCGGTAGCATAATGCCAAATGTTCCCCATGACGTACCAGTGGCAAACGCCATAAAAGCAGATAAAACGAATAAAATCGCTGGAAGATAAGCAAGATTTAATTCTGTTTGTTGTACAAGACCCGCTAAATACGTGCCAGTTTCTAGTTGGCCGATTAAGTCAACAATCGCCCAAGCGAATATTAGGATATAAATCGCTGGAAGCATCGATTTCATCCCTTCGCTAAACCCTTTCGGTAAGTAGCTTCCTTTCATTCCTCTTATTCCATATAAAATAAGTGTGACGACTAAACCAAAAATACCACCATAAAACAAGGATTTCGATACATCTGTATTTTCAAAAATAGCAAAGATTGTTGCGTTTCCTTCAACAGCTTGAGCACCTGTCCAAATCAT
This sequence comes from Bacillus sp. FJAT-47783, assembly GCF_022808615.1. Lineage (GTDB taxonomy): Bacteria > Bacillota > Bacilli > Bacillales > Aeribacillaceae > Bacillus_BZ. The sequence continues at coordinate 158,969 of NZ_JAKZKS010000002.1, read as the reverse complement.
TGCAGAAACGGTTCCAACAATTAGGGCGATGATTGGCCATAATAGGTTTCCAACCGTCCCTTTATCACTAACAGGCAATTCATCTTTCACTTCACCAATTGGCTCTTTATCCGGGTCAACGACTATCCCTGTCGTTTGCGCACGTGTCTCATGCACCTTCATACTACCAATATTAATATTAAAATACGCTACAGCAAAAACGAGAATGAGTGCCGCAAAGACGTAAAAGTTCATCGGAATCATCATGACAAATGCTGATAAAGCAGTATATTCACTCACTTGATGAGCAGCTAATATCGATCCGATAACTGCAATAATATAAGCACCCCAACTCGAGATAGGGGAAATGACGCATACTGGTGCAGAAGTAGAGTCAATAATATAGGCTAATTTCGCTCTCGATACTTTTTGACGATCTGTAATAGGGCGAGCCACTTGACCAACTGCTAATGCATTAAAATAATCATCAATAAAAATCATAATACCTAATATCGCAGCTGTCACTTGGGCACCTACCCGTGTTTTCACTCGTTTCGAGGCCCATTCACCGAATGCACGACTACCGCCTGAAATCGAAATTAAAGCCGTTATAACCCCTAGAATTAGTAAGAATAGTAAAATATAAACATTCCAAGTATTTAATTCTCCGTCTGCCCAAAACACGTCTTTAAATGCATTCCATATCGTGGCAATCGAATTTACTGGGGAAAATTCATTAATAATAAGTGCTGCCGAGATAATACCAACACCTAACGATAATAAAACTCGGCGAGTAAGTAGTACCATCACAATGGCGATGATCGGTGGAATAATAGAAAAAATTGTACCTACCATAGACAAAGACCTCCTCCAATTTTTTGGAGGGCATCTTTCGAGAAAGAAAATAACAGAACGAAAGAGAGGATTAAAGAGTACAAAAAAGCGGATAACGATAGAAAATAACCATCATTACCCGCTAGAATGCGAATTGTATGTTATCCTCCATCACGATCAGTAGCCCTCCATTATAGGTATTTCCTATAATGACAGTGTTACCCTTATTCAAGGTAACCCCAGCAGAAAAAGCTTGACGTCTTTTTGTGCTTCGGCGAAAAATCCTTTCACCAATGGTCATCGTTGTCATCCTCACATTGTTTACTCTTATTTTCCGCACCTCTACCTCATCAGTGTGATAAGGTAAATATTCATTTGTATATAAGTAAATTTTATCAACAGATGATCGTTTTTTCAACTATTAATTTGTAGGTATTTCAATCGATGGACTTGAGTCACCACTTCCATTGTAAAATTCCGGAACATCTCCTTGAACCCCTTTATAAGCAATTGGAATCGTATTTTCTACTGTTGTGATGGAAGTTGCAAACGGGATCACCACTTGTACATCTACTTTAACGTGCACAGAGATCTCTATAAAAACGCTATTAATTCCGTAATCGACAATTGATTTTTCTACATTTGAATCAACACTGCCGATCACGTAAAAACGTACGGGTACTCGTGGTCCCAAGTTTCCTAATAATGCATTATTAGTTGCTTGCCCAAGTGGAATATAATAAATAATTCCTTCTTCTTCCGGCTCTCCTTCAGTCTTTACATCAATTTCTGGTATGTCTAAAATATCAATATTTCCTTTCTCAGCCTCCCTTAAATTTCGTTGAACTTTTTGTGTAATTTGAGCGTTTACTCGGTTGACCATTTGTGCGTTAAAATCATACGTTGAAACTTTCCCATTCTCATCCTTTTCAACAACAACAAGCTTATTGACATCGATTTCATCATTAATATGTTTACTTATTGCATTGTTAATGACAAGTGTGGCAATCCGTTTTGTTTCCGTTTCTGCAACTTGAATTAAAGTCGGTTCAATCCCACTATTAATAACCCAAAGTCCGCCTGCCGTTGAAAATATAAAAAATACAAATGTTAATAAAAACACGTAACGGAATGGAAGGGGACCTTTTTTCGCAAGACGTTTAGAATTTTTAAACATGACAAAATCCCCCTTTCCTTGCTATATGTATGCAAGAAAGGGGGGATGTACGCATAAGAAATTTATTTTTACGGCTGTTTTCTCAAACTATGTTACCTTTTGAACAAACTGGATTTGTTATCACTCATCGAGGTGAGAGGTTAGAGGAAGGATGTGACGCAATCGGCGATTCATCGATTGCCTTTATTTATCATTATTAAAAGAAACCATTACACCATTTTAAGCAAAGCGTCCTTCCCTTTCATTCCTGGATATATTCCTAATTTCTCTGCTTCATATGTTATCGACTCTAATGGAGCTTCTAATAACTGTTCAATGGTGCGAACGCCGACAGCTCGACCGGCAATAATACCACGGTCTTTTAGCTTTTCATTTAGTAAAGCCACATCTAAAGCTCCACACATAATGTACCCTTTTTCACTCATGATAGCCATAAAATTTGTTTTAGGTAACTGTATCGTAACAGCTGTAAATTGATGATGATCTATTTGAATGGGTGTCATTGTCACCATAATTAAGAACACTCCTTTCCTATTTCACTTTATGAAAGGAAAAGGAAAGAGTGATGTTAAAAGCATGCCCAATTTAAAAATGAGTCACGCGAATCGGCGGCAATATCATAACCGGCTCATTTGTTTCAGCTTCCACTCCAATACATCGCGAAGCATTTCAGGCATAAAATATGTTTTCTCACTAATATGACTTATTTCAGGATAAAGCGGACCTAATGTAAACATGTCAATCGTCGCAACACAGTATACTCGGTCTAAATCGATTGGTTGTCCGTTAATACGAATATGTTGAATATGTTCTTCCCCATCTTCAAGCCTTTTCGCATCAATTTCCACTCCATCAAAAACCATTCTTCCCATAATTTTACCACGAAAGCCAAGACCTTTTAATTTGAATTGCTCCATTGTTTTCGTTCGAGCTTGTAAAATAACTTCTTTTAGTTGATCCCCTTTTATTTTCACGAGACAAGGGTTGATTGGATGCGGACAAATTCGATGAATATCTCCTTTTGTCACTCCCCCTTTTGGTAACGACTCAAGCAATACTCCTGCGTTGACCATCGCGATTTCTCCTTGACACCACTCTTTTAATCCAGTAGCAAGAAGCTTGACAAAAGATGAGTCTGCAAACCAATCAACAATAAGAGGCTCATCTAACTGAACAACGACTTCATTTAATACATTTTCAGCTATATTAGTTGCTTTTGTTAACCATTGAACAGTATTTTCGTCTTGATGAAGTTCATTCGTTTCAATGAGTTCTACTTGTACTTGATGAATTTTTTTCGTCTTTTGTTGAATTGAGATTTCAATATGTCCAACCCATTGACCATATTTTCCAGCACATGCTAGTGTACAGTCGTTTATTCTCTTCCCATGAGGAAGAACATGATGCGTATGGCCCCCTAAAATAATATCAATCTCAGGAAAAGTTTCAGCCATCCATTCATCATCGGAAATTCCTAAGTGAGACATTAAAATGATCAAATCTGCTTCATCTCGTATTTCATCTAGAACAGATTTTACACTCTCAAATGGATTCGTAATCTTCCATTCGAGCAATTCATAAAACTTTTCGTAGTAGACTGTAACACCTAAAACCGCAATCTTCAGCCCGCTGTTCGTTTCCAAAATGTGATACGGCTTTACCCACTTCGGTCGATTTCCATCTTTGTCATAAAGATTGGATACAATGACTGGGAATACTGCTTCATCGTACAATCCGTCTAAATCTTCATGTGATAACGTAATTCCTTCATTATTTCCAATTGTAACAGCATCATATTTCAACTGATTAAGAAGTTCTATATTTGCCTTCCCTGAGGTTGATTCTGTTAATGGGTGAAACCGATCGACATGGTCGCCAATATCAAAAAGATAACATTCATCCCCATTTTCTAGATTATCTAACCTTTGTTTTTTTAAATATGTTGCAATTTGTGGCCAATTTTCAAAATGACTATGTAGATCATTTGTATGGTAAATATGGATAGTCTGAAACATAGTCTCCCTCTCCTTAAGGCATTATGCTAAACCTTGAATAATAAGTCGAACACCGACAATAACCAAAATAATCCGTAGCAATTGAATGATTTGCTTACTTTTTAGTCGCTGATTAATTTTTGCCCCCCATTTGCCGCCAAACCAAGCACCTGGAATCAGCAATAGTGCGTATACCCAATTCACATTCCCTAAAGTAATATGAGTAACTGAGCTTACAATGGATGAAAGAAAGATAATAAACATTGATGTTGCAACAGCGATATGCGGCGGGAATAAAAAGAGCATAATCATAGCAGGAACCATTAACGATCCGCCACCAATTCCGAACAAGCCTGACAAAAAGCCAACGCCAAAAGCTATGATCGCCCCAAAAACTGGATGAAATCCGTATGTATACGTTTCTCCTTTATCATTTATGTATGACCGTACATAACCACTCGACCGATCTTTTTGTTTCGGTTTCATACGATCTTTAAAAAACAATAATATCGAACAGCCAATCATAAATAGTCCGAAGTATACAGAAAAAGAATCATGATTTAAACTTTTATTCACCCAAGAGCCTATAAGTGCACCAGGTCCACTCCCAATAAATAGAAGAAATCCACTTTTATAATCTACTTTTTCATATTTCATATAAGCAAGCGTTGATGATAATCCTGTAAAGATGATGACGACTAATGATGTTCCAACCGCAACTTGCGGCGTTAACCCTTGTAAAATTGGTAAATACGGAGTTAGAAAAAGCAAAGCTGGAACTACAATGATTCCCCCACCAAGGCCGAGCAAACTCCCAAAAGTCCCGGCTAATAAACCAACTAACACTAACAAAATCCACTCCATGATGTAGGCTCCTTTTATTAATGGTTCGCAACCGTTTTTCTGTTTGGCTCAAGACTTAATCACCAAAAAGGTCACGACCAGATTCCTCCCTTAGTTAAAAACAATCTTCCTTTGTGAAAATAGAAAGGTACATAACGTTTTCCACTGGACGCAGGGCAGCTGGAGCTTTAAGCTTATTTTAATCGAGCTCAAACAAATCTAACTGCTTCGGTGCTAACCCTTCGTATTGAATTTCCATTAACTCGATAAATTGCTTCGCATTATCAGCCGCATCCCCGCCAGAGTTATTATTGAAAAGCACGTAAATATCTTTTGACTTGTGTTTTAACAAGTTTATATTCGTTTGCCATTCTTTAAGCTCTTGTTTACTGTACCGATACAAATAGCGTACATCCCGCCAATTTCCCTCACTAGGTTTTAACCATCCATGAACATTTCGTCCATGCATGCGGATGAGTGTTTTCGAAGAATCCGTACATTGTAAAACTGTTGGAACCGAACCGCTCCCTGCTTGTGGCTCATCACATATACTATGTATCCACTTTTCCTCTTTCATAAAGGAAAGCGTATGTGCTCGATATTTCACCTCAAACCATGATTGATGACGAAATTCTAATGCACACGGTGTATCACCCATTGCAGCTTTACAATACCGTAAGTACTCGACATTTTCTCGTTTACAGTCAAACCATGGTGGAAATTGAAACAGAACCATTGCGAGTTTTTTCGCTTCGATAAATGGTGCTAGCATTTGTTTAAACGAAGCAAACATTTCTTCTCGAGTGGCATAAGGATTCGTTCCTCGTGTATGCCCCGTCATCCCTTGATATGCTTTTACGACAAATTGAAACGATTCCGGTGTATCTTGAATCCATTTTCGAATATTTCGTTCAGGTTGAATGGCATAAAACGTTGCATCCACTTCGACAACCGGAAAATGTGCAGCATATTCTTTTAATTTATACACTGAAGGCAAATCCGACCGGTAGAGTGAATCATGATCGCCCCATCCTGTCAAACCGATGTAAATCATATTACGACCCCAATTTTTCTTATTTTCTACTTTATGATAATACAATTTGCGAAAACATTCACGAGTTTGATCATCATATTTCTCAATCCGCCGTCACGCAATGACAGGCCAATGAATATAACGTCCAATATACTGTCATTGCTCTCTACTTTTTCCTTTCTTTTTGGGTACATACACATAGAAGCCTTCCCCAATAGTGGGAAAGGCCTTTTGTAAGAGTGACTGTATTCTCTTTTTTTCCTCTATACTCACATTTCTTCGAATATAACCGCTTTCTTTCATGCCTCCCATGTCACAAACATATGTATGTGAGGATTAAAATTGATTCTTGAGCCAAAGCTATAATCCCTAGCGTTACCATTAACTTCTTTAGGGGGCAAGATATACTTACTAGTACTAAGAAAAAACAGATGAAGTGAAAAACTTGATTATCTTCATTTGCTTTATTTTTTTGGGACAAGCCCTTAAATTTAAAAAATCTGAAAATATTAAAGGCAGGATCGATCAGTAGAATTCAGATCAATAACTAATCTACATTCGTAGTCAAGTTCTCTGAGAATTTAAAGTCCAAAATACTCCATCTTCTATTAAATATTCAAAAGTATTATTTCCCTCATAATCAATTACTTGTTTTTTATCAACAATTCTTAGATTTAATAAATCACATTCTTCTAGTTCCTCTTCCAACAGGGGTATGCAAGATAAATATGGTTGCCAGTCTTCATTAAATAACCAATTTGGTCTTCTATTGTCTTCTTTTGAAAATTTTCTTTGTTCAAGGTAAAAGTCAATCCTGTCATCGATGGCTATCAATACTTGTGATTGCATAATATCTTTCTCTGAAATAATTAAACTAAGCAAAAATTTATTATCAAGTTCTTTTTGAGCCTGTCTATCCCAAGAAGTAAACACTTCGTATAAGTTGTTAGCAACTATTTTTTTATACCAATTTGGAACATCACCTTCAGGTAAACTAAATAATTTTATGTAGTCATAACCAATGTCATATAATAATCCTGTATCAAATTTCAAATTATCTTTCGTCCATCTTTCTAGTTGTCTAACTCTTCTTTTCCATCCTCTTACTTTCTTCATAAAGACACCTCATGCTTTCAATATTACCTCTCCCATCACTATTGAGAACTTTAACATTATACAACACTACATTTTGAGTTACACCAAGAAACATATTTTCTTCATCTGAATGAGTGAGAACTATTCCTAACCTATTTAAGGGACTGGATCCCTGAGAGTCATCTCGTACGACTTGTGAGATACCTTTGATCATCTTGATTTATCTGAGATCGAGATCACGAATCAGTATTCAAATCATGGAGAAGAAGTATATCATCCTGCAATGTTACTAAACTGTGGTTTTATGGGTATACCACTGGGACTTTCAGTTCACGTAAAAATTCAAATAGAAACTCAGGAAAACATTCTATATAAAAGGGAGAATTCGCCCAAGAACGGGAAAATGCCGCATAAACAAGGATAAAACCTTAAAAAACGCTTATAAAGCGTACAAATTCAACTCATTAAAAGGAAAATAATGAAATTCAGTGATTGTCAGGATACAATTCCCAAGATGAGGATGTTTATTTTCAATCCGTTGGACAGGCCCCCAGAAACTGGGTGATAATTTGTCACCCCCGACTTTTGGTGATGAATCATATTTTGGAAATCATTTAAAAAATACCCAAAAATTATATTGATTTTTTTAAAGAAATTTTAGACAATTCTTTCTAGAAAGGAGGTGATAAAAAGTAGCTCTTGTATTTAATAGAAAAGAATTACTTACATGGTCAACTATTTTGTTAGCTGTAATTCTAGTTTTTATTGGAAGCCAAGGTTTAGTATTTGAACTATATGGAAAAGTAGCTTGGACTGGTGTTAAATATGCAACCCTCGTCCAATTGGCCAATGTGTTACTTTATGGTGCAAGCATTTCCCAAGCATTAACTATCGTTGGATTAATGGCAGCAGGGGGGCCCTTATTTGCTTTCTTAACAACTTTAGGACGTGGACTAATAGTTAAGCTAATTAGACGATGGGGAGTAAAAAAATTTGCTAAATGGTAATTGGCGATGGTGGGATAAGGAGATAGGGGCTGAGGACCTTGTCCCACCTCGTTTAAAAAGGGAGTATTAACATGCTAACTATTGTTAAAAACAAAAGATTTAGCTGGTTCATGTCAATTTTGTTTTATTTTATAGGTATGGGTTTTAGTATAAGTATTTTTGGTATCCTGCAGTTAGATTTTGGTACATTAATAGATAATGAAAATTTAAAAGATTGGCATGTAATATTTATGCATAACTATAGGATAAACTTACTTATTATCTCAGGAGGAATTTTACTTTGTATTCCAACAGCTTTGATATTGTTAATTAATGGATTTGTTAGTGGTTTTCATATTATACATTCCATTCACGCCAATAGTTTTTTGGCACTTATCGAAAGAGTTGCCCCACATGGGATATTTGAAGTCCCGTCAACCATCATTAGTGGTGCATTGGCTTTTCAACTAACTGTAATGATTTATAGAAAACTGTTTCTAAAAACTCCTATTAACAAAACTGTTTATATCCGCTACTTTTATTTATTCTTACTCATGACGGCACTTACATTAATAGGAGCATTAATAGAAGCATGATTAGTTGAGTATTTTGATAGACGAAGGGTGAGAGTGTTGAATGAAAATTTGGAAATGAATCGTCAGTCGGCCATCAGTTTCGGGAAAAAGCCTTCTTTTATCGGGATGTTATATAATCCAGTTGAACAAATGCATCGATTAAAAACGGAATTTCCTGTTCTAAGACCGCTTATGTTAATTCTCGTTTTATATTCTTTATTTACTGGTCTTACCAATTATTTTTTTGCTGATGAGAAAGTTATACAGGAAGCAAGTGAGGTAGTCGGAGTAGAACCAGATAGAATAAATCTCGTTTTAAGCTTGATAATTGCACTCACTAATGTCCTAAATATATTTTTTATGATAGTGGTTTTATCTATTTTATTTAAAATTTGTTTGATTTTTTTTCAAAAAGATGTTCCGTTTAAAAAAATATTATCATTCACTACATATACAAATATTATTCCTGTATTTTTCGGTTTTCTCAGTTTAAGTTTAAATTTACTAATGGGTAACAGTACTTTTTATTCCTTCACCAATTTTGGTGGTATCTTTTTAGAAGGAAGCCTTCAAAATATAATTTTTTCTACATTAGATTTATCCTTGATTTTGAATTTTATATTATTAGGATTGGGACTATTTTATGTTGCTGAATTAGGCAAAGTACAAACTGTGTTAACAATTTCCTTTTTCTTTATCTGTAATTGTTTAGCAAATATTTTTATGCAATTGATTAAAATTTAGGTGTTGATAGGGAGAAATAATGGTGATTATCTATCCGTTGTTAACATATATTAGGATTCGATTTAAATATTATATTCAGAGAAATACAGAATTTTTTAATAAAATACTAAGTAAATGGTTACAAGAAAAAACGATTAAACAATATATATACATCTTTATCGGTATTTCTCTTTTGATAAAATTTGTACTTTTTTACATTGTGATTAGCTTCTTAGTTAATTATGCAAAACCATTTTTCACAGATTTTCAAATGTTAAACTTTTTTTACTTTATTCTATTATTTTCTCCAATTATTCATGGGGTTTCCATATCAAAAAAAGTGTTTGATCCCTTTGACCGTTCTTTATTATTAATTTCTCCATTGTCAGATCGGGAAATATTTTTGCTTAGTTGGTTTGGAAACTGGACGATCTCTTACTTCTCAAAGTTTCCTTATCTATTGCTTTCCTCCTTTATTTTGTGGAAAGCAATAGATCCATTAAGTGGAACTTATTGGGCAGTTTTCCTTCTGACTTTGCTTTTATTAGGAACAATAAGTATTTCAGCAGTCTTTTTTGCTTCTTTCTTTATTTACCAGCGAATCAAAAAAGGATATCGTGTTCTTTCTTTTATTCAATCGATTTTAATTGGGGGAATTTCTTTTATTTTCGGATGGTTTTTTTCTAAATCCATCGGTTCTTGGATAAGTCGTAATCCCAATTTCTTTTCATTAGAAGCGTGGGTTCAAATTCCAGAGACATTCCTACTTTCTTTACATGATTTATTAGATGCAAAACGAAAAATATTAACGCTTGATAATGTTGCAACAAAAATTTCATTTGGTACCTACGAAAATCAGGATGTTTTCATATTTATTCTGTCGATAGCTATTTTGTTAGGAATCTTTTTCCTATCCTTTAGCAACAGCGGTTTTTGGTATCGAGAAGAGTTAGCAGGTCATTATTTATACAAAGACTGGATTTCTTTTTTAGAAAGGATTTTATTAAAACGAAGAGGAATAGATATTTATAAAAAGGTACAATTACTTAATTTATTTCGAGATCGATTACAAATATCAAATAATGCTAGTTTCTTCTTCTTTCATTACACCAATTATTTTTTTATTGGAGCAGCTTTCGGCTTTCACCCTTTTATACAAAATGGCGAAAACCAAATTTTAAGATTAGTAATTTTATTTTTCTTGTTTCATATTATTTCAAGGGATGCTTTTGATGCTGGGACTACTCTTTTCCCAGGCATTCTAAAATTCGATGGTGATGGAAAAAAGGTACAAATGTACCGTATAAGCGGGGAATCCTTCGTTCATTTATATCATGCAAAAATTGCAGTCCAAAGGTATTTAGGTATTCCCGAACTTTTAATTAATTTCATCGTCATGTCTCTTATTTTGAAGTTGGGATTATTGGAATGTTTTTTTGTTCTGACTATAGTTGGGCTAAATTCGGTACTGATACCACATTTAAAAACACTTCCTAGTTATGCAAGTCCACACTTTGATAAACAGCATTTTACAGAAACGGATGATTTTTATGAACAGGAGATTTGGGAGGATAGCATAGAAAGCAGATTGTTATCTTTTTTAATGATCATTTCTATTTGTCCAATCGCTATCTTATTGTTAAGCAATGTCAGTGTCCCTGTTATTTATCTACTTTCAGGGCTGTTTCATATTTTACTCACAATTTCTGTCTATGTCATCCTGACCATCATAAAGCATAAGGTTACAGAAAAAATGGATGAAAAAATGATTTAAAACGAGGGACTTATGATGCTGGAAATATTTAATGTTGACAAGCGTTTTGGTAATAAGATTATTTTTCAAGATGCAAATATTCGTATTTTGCCAGGAGAGCGGGTAGCATTAATCGGTAAAAATGGTATAGGAAAAACGACTTTGTTCAAAATGATCGTCGGAATTATAAAACCGGATCAAGGGATGATTAAGCTGAATGGAAAAGATCTTTATCAACATCCAAAGGAAAGAAAGAAAATAGGATATGTTCCTGTTGACAGCTTTTTCTATGAAAAATTAACTGTTAAAGAAAATTTAGAACTAATTTGTTCTCTTTATCGAGTGATGAATGCATCAAAGGAGATCAAAAAATATTCAAACTTATTTGGTGCTTTAGATTTTTTAAATGAACCTGTAGGGAACTTGTCTTCTGGAATGAAAAAGAGAGTATCCTTTATCAGTGGAATGATTCATAATCCTGAAATCCTAATATTAGATGAGCCTTTTAATGCGCTAGATTTAAAGACTGTAAATATATTAAAAGATCAACTTAATCAGTTTCATGGAACACTTATTTTTACGAGTCATTTGCCGGAAACAATTTACGGAATTGCCAATCACCTACTGTTTTTGGATGATCATTTTGTCATTAAAAAAATTCCGATTCATAATCAAACTAAGCTAGACTTACTTTCTTTCATTGAGAAACTAACGATTGGACACCCTCTGTAAATTCATAATCTTTTCTTCCATAAGTTTTCAGTATGAGAGATGAATCATTTTTCTGTTTAATCAACAGAGGAAAATGAATGTTTATTTTAAAGCGATTTTAAGAATGTTATCGGTAAGAGACCGTTTTTTAGGGGGGAGTAAATTGACAGGCTTAATTGATCCTAAAGTAAAAAGACAACTTAAAAAACCTGAATTTTGGATGACACATTTATTTATTTATTTTTTCATGGGATTTTCTTTAAAATATACTGACTCAACAGCGTTAATGATTTGGTGGTTGATTAGCTACCCAATTGTTGTACCTGCTTGGTTTTTCTTTTCTTTAAAATGGAAAAAGCAGAAAGAGAAGAAATAATGTTTGTCACTTCTCACAGATGGTAACTACGATAACACTATTATGATGGACAGGTTACTTGAATAATAGGACACTCATTGGGAACGATTAGATCACTCAACCATCAAGACAACAGCTGACACGTGCTTAGAAATTACTGACAAAATAGAAGAAGACGAACTCAAAAAAGTTCGTCTTCTTCACTCGGACGTGCCGATTTTTTTTGAATTACATATCTCTCAAGGGGCTGTCCGAGAAGTAGTATTTACGCCCCGAAATCTAAAAAAGTAAACCCAAAGAATGTTGATTTTACAGCATCCTTTGGGTCTTAATTTTGGATCATTTTCTCCTAATATAGACTAGACAGCCCTTTTATCGATCATCCGATTGAACCTTCCATCTCAAATTTGATGAGACGATTCATTTCAACGGCGTATTCCATTGGAAGTTCTTTTGTGAATGGCTCGATGAAGCCCATTACGATCATTTCTGTTGCTTCTTCTTCAGAAATTCCGCGGCTCATGAGGTAGAATAATTGTTCTTCAGATACTTTTGACACTTTCGCTTCGTGCTCTAAAGAAATGTTGTCATTTAAAATCTCATTGTATGGAATCGTATCAGAAGTTGATTGATTATCCATAATTAATGTGTCACATTCAATGTTTGCACGTGCTCCATCCGCTTTACGTCCGAAATGGACAATTCCGCGGTATGTTACTTTACCACCTTGTTTTGAGATGGATTTTGATACGATTGTTGATGACGTATTTGGCGCTAAGTGAATCATTTTTGCACCAGCGTCTTGATGCTGACCTTTCCCTGCAAGAGCAATGGATAATGTCATACCACGAGCGCCTTCACCTTTTAAAATAACCGCTGGATATTTCATCGTTAGTTTTGAACCGATGTTGCCATCAATCCATTCCATTGTTGCATTTTCTTCACAAACGGCACGCTTTGTTACAAGGTTAAATACATTATTTGCCCAGTTTTGAATCGTTGTATAACGGCAATATGCATCTTTCTTAATAACAATTTCTACGACCGCACTGTGTAAAGAGTTTGTCGTATAAACTGGAGCTGTACAGCCTTCTACATAATGTACATGGGCACCTTCATCTACGATAATTAACGTACGCTCAAATTGTCCCATGTTTTCAGAGTTAATGCGGAAATACGCTTGAAGCGGAGTTTCCACTTTTACTCCTTTAGGCACATAGATGAAAGATCCTCCAGACCATACAGCAGAGTTTAATGCTGCAAATTTATTGTCTGTTGGTGGGATAACAGTTGCCCAATGCTCACGGAAAATATCTTCATTTTCTTTTAAAGCACTATCCGTATCTTTAAATACGATTCCTAACGACTCTAAATCCTCTTTCATGTTGTGGTAAACAACTTCGGATTCGTATTGAGCTGATACACCGGCTAAATATTTTTGCTCAGCTTCTGGGATACCAAGCTTATCAAATGTTTGTTTTATTTCTTCCGGAACTTCATCCCAAGAACGCTCAGAACGCTCAGATGGTTTTACGTAGTACGTGATTTCATCAAAATTTAATGCGTTTAAATCGCCACCCCATTGCGGCATCGGCATGTTATAAAAGTGCTCTAAAGATTTTAGGCGGAATTGTAACATCCACTCTGGCTCTTGTTTCATTTTTGAAATTTCTTCAACGATTTCCTTCGTTAATCCGCGCTTAGAACGGAAAATGGAAACGTCTTTATCGGCAAAACCATACTTATAATCACCGATTTCAGGCATATTTTTCGCCATTTCTTTCACTCCAATCTTTTAAAGTTATGGCCTTCATTATTTAACGCCTTTCTCCATAGCTTTCCAGGCTAATGTCGCACATTTAATACGAGCAGGAAATTTCGACACTCCTTGTAGTGCTTCAATATCACCTAAATCGATATCGTCGTCATATTCTTTTCCTTGCATCATATTTGAAAAAATGTCCGATAGCTTTAATGCTGTTTCAATTGATTGACCTTTTATCGCATCTGTCATCATAGAAGCAGATGACATGGAAATCGAACAACCTTCCCCTTCAAACTTCGCATCTACCACAACACCGTCTTCAATCTTCATCGTTAAGTGAATCCGGTCACCGCATGTCGGATTGTTCATATCAACTGTTACACTATCTTCTAAAACCCCTTTATTTCTAGGGTTTTTATAGTGGTCCATAATGACTTGACGATATAAAGTGTCAAGATTATTAAATGACATTTCCGAAATACTCCTTTGTTTTTTGTAAGGCACGAGCCAATTTATCAATTTCTTCTTCTGTATTATATAAATAGAAGCTTGCTCTTGCTGTTGCAGAAACATTTAACCATTTCATTAACGGTTGTGCACAGTGATGTCCTGCACGAACAGCAATACCTTCTGCATCTAAAACGGTCGCAACATCGTGTGGATGCACATCTTCTAAGTTAAATGTTACAAGCCCTGCTCTTTCTTTCGGACCGTAAATAGAAATGCCCTCAAGCTCAGAAAGTGTTTCGAGTGCATATGTTGCTAGCTTATGCTCATAGTTAGCAATATTGTCTAATCCGATTTCTTCTAAAAAGTCTATCGCTGCTGCTAATCCAATTGCACCTGCAATAATCGGTGTGCCCGCTTCAAACTTCCACGGTAATTCTTTCCATGTCGATTCATAAAGGCCGACAAAATCAATCATTTCCCCGCCCGTTTCAACAGGCTCCATCTTTTCAAGCAACTCTCTCTTACCATATAATACGCCAATTCCTGTCGGCGCACACATTTTATGACCAGAGAAAGCAAAAAAATCACAGTCTAAATCTTGAACGTCTATTTTCATATGCGGAGCACCTTGCGCACCATCAACTACCATGATTGCGCCGTGTTGGTGCGCTATTTTCGCAATATCTTTAATCGGATTAATCGTCCCAAGAACATTTGATACAAGTGTTAATGAAACAATTTTCGTTTGATCTGTAATGATTTCTTCTACGTCTTTTAAAGCAATCGTTCCATCTTCTTGTAACGGTATATACTTTAACGTCGCGCCTGTTTCTTTTGCCACTTGTTGCCACGGGATCACATTTGCGTGATGCTCCATATGAGAAATGACAATTTCATCACCTTCTTGCAAATAAGCACGACCGTAGCTTGCTGTGACGATATTTAAAGCCGTTGTTGTCCCACGTGTAAAGATGACTTCTTGCGTTGACTTTGCGTTAATGAATTGTCGTACTTTTTCACGCGCATTTTCGTAGCCATCTGTCGCTCTCGTTCCAAGCGTATGGACACCACGATGCACGTTGGAGTTATATTCACGATAATAGTTTGTAATAGCATCAATGACAGGCAGCGGCTTTTGAGATGTCGCTGCACTGTCTAAATAAACCAAATCATGACCGTTTACTTGTTGATCCAAAATCGGAAACTGTTTACGAATATCTTGGATATTCATTATCGTACTTTCCTTTCGATAACCTCAATCAATTGGTTTTTCACACCTTCAATTGGCATGTTATTAACAACTGGAGCTAAGAAACCATGAATAATAAGGCGCTCTGCTTCTGCTTTTGGAATTCCGCGACTCATTAAATAGTACAGCTGGATCGGATCTACACGGCCAACTGAAGCTGCGTGACCTGCTGTTACATCATCTTCGTCAATCAGAAGAATTGGGTTTGCATCACCACGAGCTTTTTCACTTAACATTAACACACGTGATTCTTGTTCTGCGTTCGATTTTGATGCACCATGCTCAATTTTTCCGATTCCATTAAAGATTGAGGATGCGCTATCTTTCATAACTCCGTGCTTTAAGATATATCCTTCAGAATGCTTTCCGAAATGAACAACTTTCGTGGTGAAATTTTGCTTTTGGCTTCCACGGCCAACGACAACGGTTTTCGTATCACCGAAAGAGCCATCTCCCATTAAGTTTGTGACATTCTCTGAAATGGTATGACCATCATTCATTAAACCTAATGCCCATTCGATACGAGCATCGCGCCCAGCAACACCACGGCGGTTTACGTACGTCGTAATATTTTCAGCTAAGCTGTCAACTGCCCCGTAGCTAACTTTTGCATTCGTATTTGCAATGACTTCCGTTACTAAATTAAATACCGCTTCTTCAACCGTTGTTGTTGAAATATAGTTTTCTACATATGTGACAGAACTGTTATCTTCGGCGACAACAATGACATGGTTAAAAAGGTTCGCGTCCTTATCGTCGTGTACGAAAACAGCTTGTAGAGGTGTTTTTACTTCAACATTTTTCGGAACATAAACGAATATGCCGCCGTTCATATATGCTGCATGAAGAGCTGTTAAGCGGTGCTCATCAACTTTCACGCCATCTTTCATAAAATACTTTTGCAGCAATTCACTATGTTCACGTGCTGCAGTATGAATATCGGTAAAGATAACACCTTGCTCTGTTAATTCATCAGATAAAGAAACAAATGCAGGTGTATTGTTACGTTGTACATATAAGTTTTGATTATCCGCTTCTAAATCAATTAACGATTTTACTTCTTCCGGGAGCTCATCAAGATTGTTAAGTGGGCTTCCAGCTACAATATGCTTCTCAAATTGAGTAAAGTTCCACTTATCAATTTTCGTTTTGTCCGGTTTAGGCATTGGTAAATCTTCTACTTTTTGAAGAGCAAGTACACGAAGCTCTTTTAGCCAATCCGGTTCACCGAGCTCTTTAGAGTAGTTTAAAATGTATTCTTGATCGAATGGTAATTTCGTATCAACCGTCATTTTCATCCCCCTAACGCTTACGCTTCTTGCCCTACAGTTTCGTCTTCAATACCAAGTTCTTTTTTGATCCAATCGTAACCTTCAGCTTCAAGACGTTGTGCTAATTCTGCACCACCGGATTTTACAACACGGCCTTGCATCATCACATGCACATAGTCTGGTGTGATGTAGTTCAGAAGACGTTGATAGTGTGTAATAATTAAGCAGCCAAATTCAGAACTACGCATTTCGTTAATTCCTTTTGAAACAACTTTTAATGCATCAATATCAAGACCAGAGTCAATTTCGTCTAAAATCGCTACTTTCGGTTCGATCATCATTAATTGAAGAATTTCGTTGCGCTTTTTCTCACCGCCAGAGAACCCTTCGTTTAAGTAGCGTTGTGCCATATCTTGATCCATTTCAAGGAAATCCATTTTTTCATCCATTTTACGAATGAATTTCATTAAAGAAATTTCATTACCTTCTCCGCGGCGAGCATTGATAGCTGAACGTAAGAAATCAGCATTCGTTACACCGCTAATTTCACTCGGGTATTGCATTGCTAAGAAAAGACCAGCACGTGCTCGTTCATCCACTTCCATTTCTAAAACATCTTGACCATCAAGCGTAATACTTCCTTGTGTAACTTCATACTTTGGATGCCCCATAATAGCAGAAGATAAAGTCGATTTACCGGTTCCATTTGGGCCCATAATTGCGTGGATTTCTCCACCTTTAATTTCAAGGTTTACCCCTTTTAAAATTTCTTTACCTTCCACTGAAACGTGTAAGTCTTTAATCGTTAACGTAGAACCTGACATGAATATACCTCCATTTATCTATACTATATTTTTCCTAAATGCAATTCTCAATTTATTCTCATTCTAATTTTATAGGAAATTAAATGTGAATACAACTCTTAACACAACTCAATTGTTTCCAACGAGAATTTTCAGATATATCTAAATAATGAGAATGAGAATATTCTCATTCGATGTAACCAATGCTATCTTACCATACTTCTATGAAGTTTTCTAAAGGGGCACCTTATTCAGTTTGTTTCTACCAAATGTTAGTATGTACGAACAAATAACAATCTACTTAATAAAAATGAAGGAACCAGTCTCATAATGACTGGTTCCCTTCTATGTTAATAGAGTCTTCTCTCGATGATGGAAATGATTTGCTGGCATTGAAAATGATCTTTTTCACGCGTTCTTTCGACTAGCATTCGATTTTTATGCTTTCGACTATATTCTTCATAGCCCATTCCATGAAATTGATGCATCGACTTTTCCATTCCAGACGTTACGTTCAGGTCAAGCATTTCTTGACTCGTGTAAATAAGTATCATCCCTTCAAATTTATTTGTTCACCACGAACAATTAAAAGGTTATCAAACAAACGCTGTCTTATACAACTGGAGTAATCTCCCAAAATAAGGGATGATGCATACGTGGTTGTGATAAGGTGAAACAAGAGCACTGAGCTTTACAATTTCGACCATATCCTCCGATTTCCTTATCGTCCCATACTAAAATGCAATTTTATTTATTGAAGTCGATTGGTATTACGCAAATCATGAATACAGTCTTGAACGAGTGTAACAGCTTGGCTCATCGCTGCACCTCCACCGAATGCAGCAGCAACACCTGCCGCTTCAAAAATTTCTTCCTCTGTACAGTTATGATCGATACAGCCCTTCGTATGGTAAATCATACAATATTCATCTTGTAGTACTATACTAATTCCTAGTGCAATTAACTGCTTTTCTTTTTGAGAAAGTGCCCCTTCTTTAAAACACGCTTCTGTAAACGCGTTATAATGACTAGCTAAGTCTGGCATTTTTTGGACAAATGTTCCGAGTCCTTCTTTATAATCGAGTATCGCTTGTTCTGTATCATTTAAGTTTTGCTGTTGCATAACATCACCTCATTATCAATTGATCATCGTTAGTATGGTTTGGCTTTCAAATAATATACGGTGTGTTATGTCCATTGATCTTAGTACAACGTAAGAAATTGATCAGCCACAGAAAAAATGTTCTTCCGACGAAAAGACACTTTTTGCCTTGGTTCGTGGGGCTAGGTGGCTTTCGCTGATATCCCAAAAAACTTTATCAAAATGATATTAATTCTAATGCTACATAAAAAAGAGCCTGCGTAACACAGGCTTCCTTTCATCCATCATTCAGCTGCAGAAATAACAGATCCTTGATATTTTTCTTCTATAAACTGCTGAATCTCATTTGATTGTAAAGCTTCTACTAACGCTTTAATTTTTTCCGATTCAGCATCTTCACTTCTGACAGCAACTAAGTTCACATACGGATTGTCGGTAGGAGACTCTAAAGCAATCGCATCCTTCGATGGGTCTAAATCGGCATCTAATGCAAAGTTTCCATTAATTAAGATGGCGTCACCTTCGTTATTTTCATATGCCTTTGTTAAAAACGGTGCTTCCACATCTGCTTTAAACTCAAAGTTCTTTGGATTTTCAGCAATATCATCTAGTGTCGCTTCTGTTTTATTCACCCCTTCTTTTAGCTTAATAAGGCCCTTCTCCTCTAACATAGAGAGCATACGGCCGTGATCAGCAACGGAGCTGCTCATAATGATCGTTGCTCCTTCCGGTAATTCGTCTAACGATTTATATTTCTTTGAATAAACACCGATTGGCTCAATATGAATGCCGCCAGCACTTACAAAATCATAGCCATGCTCTGCTTTTTGCGCTTCTAAATACGGCACGTGTTGAAAATAGTTTGCGTCAATATCTTTTTCTTGTAATGCCTTATTAGGCAAAACATAATCTGTAAATTCTTCGATCTTTAGTTCATACCCTTTTTCTTCTAATAGCGGCTTTGCTTCTTCTAAAATTTCTGCATGTGGAACAGGTGATGCCCCAACTTTAATAACCTTATCTTCTCCTTCTCCAGTTTCGCCTCCTCCGCATGCTACAGCAAATAGTGCTGTTGCACTTAATATAGTGGTTAATAATAATTTTTTCATGATGATTCCCCCTATCGTTTATCTAATTTATTTGTTATTTTGTCTCCAATGAATTGGATGATAAAAACAATGACTAAAATGAAAATCGTTGCAACAAATGTGACATCGTTGTTATTACGTTGAAAGCCTTCTAAGTATGCAAGGTTTCCGAGTCCTCCTGCTCCAACAACGCCTGCCATCGCGGTATATCCTACTAATGCAATCGCGGTGACTGTTATCCCAGAAACTAAAGCAGGCATCGATTCAGGTAAGAGCACTTTAAAAATGATGGTACTCGTTTTTGCTCCCATCGATTTTGCCGCCTCGATGACTCCTTTATCAATTTCTCTTAACGCAATTTCGACCATGCGCCCATAAAAAGGAGCTGCGCCAATGATGAGAGCTGGTAAAGCTGCATTGGCCCCTAAAATCGTACCGACGACAGCTTTCGTAAAAGGAATCAATAAAATAATTAAGATGATAAACGGAATCGATCGAAAAATATTGACGATTGCTGCTACGACATTGTTCACTACTTTATTTTCCCAAATGTTCCCTTCCGATGTTAAGAATAATAATAATCCTAATAAAATTCCGATAATAAATGTCGCGAAAACAGATACCGTTGTCATATAAATCGTTTCAATCGTCGCATCCCATAGTTTTTCCCATTTGACATTCGGTAATAACTCATTAAGCATGTGCGATCACCTCAACTTTCACGTGGTGATCATGTAAATATTCAATCGCCTCTTCAACATTTTGACTGTCCCCGTCTACATGTAAAAATAACGTTCCATAAGCCCCGCGTTGTGTTTGTGAGATCTTCCCTTGAAGAATATTAATCGTAATGTCATATTCCTTCATCAATCTCGTTATAACCGGTTGCTCGGCAGCCTCTCCAATAAACATTAGTTTTACTATTTTTCCACTGTCATAGTGTGTTAATAGATGCTCGATTGTCTCTGTTGTTTCTTCTGGTTCTGTCACTTGCTGTACAAATCGACGCGTAATCGGTTGTTTTGGTTCACGGAATACATTTAACACTTCGCCTTCTTCCACAACTTTTCCACTTTCCATGACCGCCACTCGATGGCAAATTTTACGGATGACATGCATCTCATGTGTAATTAATACAATCGTTAATCCTAAACGTTCATTAATATCAACGAGTAAATCTAAAATGGAATCTGTCGTTTGCGGATCTAGTGCGGATGTCGCTTCGTCACATAGAAGAACTTTCGGATTGTTCGCTAAGGCACGAGCAATCCCGACCCGCTGCTTCTGACCACCACTTAATTGGGAAGGATACGCATCTTCTCTCCCTTCTAAACCAACTAGCTTTATTAACTCATCAACTCTCTTCATTCGTTCCTTTTTCGGAACGCGAGCGATCTCTAGAGGGAAAGCGATGTTTTCCCTAACTGTTCTTGACCATAGTAAATTAAAATGCTGAAAGATCATACTAATTTCATGCCTTGCTTTTCGAAGCTTTTCTCCTTTAATTTGATCAATTCGAGTCCCTGCTATTTCAATTGATCCTGATGTTGGCTTTTCAAGACCATTTAATAATCGGATTAAGGTACTTTTTCCCGCACCACTATATCCGATAATTCCGAATATTTCACCTTTTTTAATAGAAAGACTTATTTGATTAACGGCTGTTACATCTCCGTTTGCGGACGGATAAATTTTTGATACGTTGTGTAGCGAAATCAACATTTCACCTTCTCTCTATGAAGTAAGTTCGTTCTTGTGTAAAAAGAAAGCCTTTCTGCATGAGCAGAAAGGCTTAGTATACACGTCTATTATAAACCTTCCTCTCATCTTTCAAAGCGAGTTTCGCTTTGCGTGAATTGGCACCATTTCAACAAGCTGTTGACGGTTGCCGGGTTTCATAGGGCACATCCCTCCACCTCTCTGGATAAGAGAATTAAGAATATTCAAATGTAAATGAATTAATTTTGATTCTAGCACTGCTTTTTTTATCTGTCAATAAATTTTTCTAAAATATCAAATTTTTAAGTGGTAACAGTTGTCGATCGTTGAGATAATTGCCCTGTAGCCTTACTAATCGCTTGCTCTAAATCATCTAATAGGTCATCAATATGTTCAATTCCAACAGAAAGACGAATTAAGTCCTCTGTTACACCTGCCTTTTTCAAATCTTCAGCACTTAGCTGTTGATGGGTTGTACTAGCTGGGTGAATAATTAAGCTTTTTGCGTCACCAACGTTTGCAACATGGGACCAAAGCTCAACGGAATCGATTAGCTTTCTCCCTGCTTCTCTCCCGCCTTTAATTCCAAAAACAACGACAGCACCTGCCCCTTTTGGCAAATATTTTTCACTTAATGTTTTAGCTGGGTGATTTGGAAGTTCTGGGTATAACACCCATTCAATAGCTGGATGATTTTCCAAATACTCCACAACTTTCCGTGTATTTTCGATATGCTCCTTCATACGAACATGCAGTGTTTCAAGGCCTAAATTAAATTGAAAGGCATTTTGTGGACTTAACGCTGGACCTAAGTCACGTAATAATTGGACACGAGCCTTTACAATATAGGCGACCTGCCCTAAAGCCTCCGCATAGACGAGATTGTGGTAACTTGGATCAGCTGTTGTAAAACCTGGGAACTTCGGTGAATTCCAATCAAAATTTCCACCATCAACAATGATTCCTCCTAATGTGGTACCATTTCCAAGCAGCCACTTTGTCGCTGAATGAACAACGATATCTGCACCATGTTCAAGCGGTCTGCACAAATAAGGTGTAGCAAAGGTGTTATCAACAATTAAAGGGATACCTGCCTCATGTGCAATCGTTGCAACTCGTTCAATGTCAAGTACATGAAGAGACGGATTTCCGATCGTTTCAGCAAAAATAGCTTTTGTTTTTGGTGTAATTGCTCGTTTAACATTTTCTGGATTTTCTTGATCTACAAATATCGTTTTAATGCCATACTTCGGCAAAGTTGTCGCGAATAAATTGTACGTGCCACCATATAAAGCGGAGGAGGCAACAATTTCGTCTCCTGCATTGGCAATATTTAAGATTGCTAATGTAATAGCTGCCATTCCACTTGCTACTGCAAGTGCTCCTACCCCACCCTCAAGTGCCGCAACCCTTTCTTCCAATACCGAGACAGTTGGGTTATGAATTCTCGTATAAATATACCCTTCCTCTTTTAACGCGAATAGATTTGCAGCATGATCCGTATTTTCAAAAAGATAGGCATTTGACTGATAAATCGGTACGGCCCTCACACCAGTTTCAGAATCTTTTTTTAATCCCCCGTGAATGTTTAACGTTTCTAACCGATAAGATTTTTCTTCCATCTCTCTTTCTCCTCCAGTCAATGTAAAACATAATATACACCATATTAAACAACTAGTTATCAGAAGTCAATGAATTTTCTGAATTATATAGTGACAGAGCTAAAATGGACTCTAATCTTAAAATATCTCGATATTTTCCTTCTACTTGAATAACCTTTAACTTCATTAATTGTTGCAGGCGAAGCTCCCCTTTCATGAGCTCCATCAATTGGTCTTGTGCTCCACGTATCATTAAGTTCCAACGCTCACTACTATTTTCACATCGGTTTAAACCACTATTCGTTAACACATAGTGATCACGTTTTTCATTGACATAACAAGTAATAAAAATGGGCTCTTTAGGAAGTAATGGTTTGACAAGGTCGCATGTATTTAACTTACTTATCAATTTTTCAAGCATTTCTTCCCCTCCCTACACAAAAAATTCCCTATGTACAATTTCTTGTGATAGAGTCTATGTTCCTTCCATTTCTTCTCGACATCTTCTGATGAGAATGGACACATTTCTCAGGAAATATGTCAGTTTGAACAAAATCGCTTACATGATTTTGTTTGGAGGTCAGAGGTTAGAATAGTCAGAATCGGCGCAATAGCCAATTTCTATTATTCAATGGTATGGAAGTCGATAGTTTCCAATGGTTAATAAAGTGAAAATTCATTCAGTGGGGGTTCTTTTCATCACCCACTGAATGTTAGTCCCTACGGAATGACCTAAAGGCCCTTGTGACCCACAGGATGTGGGTTACACAGACGTTGCCACAGGACGTGGCGCTCTTAGTCTGTGTTCATTTTTTCGGACCTTGTCCCACACCTACCTTCTTTGCATTACTACAGAATCTTGAGGTGGGGGTCTTACAGCCCGTTAATAGTAGGATAAATTCTTGTATTTAAAAGAAAAAACACCGCTTACTAAGCGGCATATGCTTTCAATGTTTCGTATAGATGTTCAATTGAGTGAAACGCATATTTTTTCATTATAATTTCGCCTTTTTGGAAAACGAGTAAACACGGAACACTTTCGATTTCCCATTTTTCTGCGTATGTTGGAATGTAATTTAAATCTTTCATGAAAATATTTAAAGAGGGGATAGCCGTATCGACAACGGTTAACATTTTTTTCGCTAACTGGCATGTTCCACATAAAGGAGTATATAAATACAAAATGAATTGTTCTTCGTTTTCAATGTTTTGTAACTGTTGCTCTGATAATTCAACCATGATGATCTGTTCCTTGCACCTCTTTATAAAAATTTTGATTGGACATCAATATTTGCACTTATTAATACAGAAGCAATGTGCTGCTCTGGGGCAGAGGCTACTTCACGATATGTTCGATCAATATACAGATGAAATGCTTCTGGGAATTCACGTTTAAATTGCTTGCGTAATTTTTCTCCAGCATCATCTGCATCGACTAAAATGTACACATCTTTATAAAATAGGTGATCAACAAGCTCGTCTAACTTTGCTAAGCTTAATGTACCGTTTGTACAAATAATCTCAACAGGTTCATTTACAACTTTTTCGACCTTTCGTTTGTCTGATTTCCCTTCAACAATAATGACCTTTTCTACATCAACGACTGCCATAAGCATCACCTGTCTCACATTATACACTTCTCTATTAATTTATTCGAGTTACACGCTTCATTTCCCTTTTTCTAGCGATTTCTTTTTCATAAGACTATACTTTAACACTTTAGTGAGTTTGAACTATATGAAACAAAAAAACACCTCATAAAGGAGTTTTCAACTTTATGAGATGTTTTTAATTCATTGATTATAATTAATCTTCGTTCGTCATTTCTTCATATTGTTCAGCTGTCATTAAGTTTTCGATTTCACCAATATCATTTGGTTCAACGACAATCATCCATGCTTTTTCATATGGAGACTCGTTTACAAATTCAGGGCTGTCATCTAAATCTTCGTTTACTTCAACAACTTTCCCGCTAATTGGAGCGTATAATTCAGATACTGTTTTTACAGACTCTACGCTACCAAACGGCTCATTCGCTTCGATTTCATCTCCTGCTTCTGGCAGCTCAACGAATACGATATCACCTAACTCAGATTGAGCAAAATCCGTAATCCCAATACGAACTTTGTCGCCTTCAACTTTTACCCACTCATGCTCTTCAGAATAACGTAATTCCTTCGGTGTGTTCATTCTTCTTTCCCTCCACAAATATCATTATTTATAATGAAAAAGATTTCAAAATAAAATCTTTCTCTTCTTACAGCCAAGTTTGTTCAAATTGCTCCTCTTTAAACCCTACCGTCACACGTTCACCATCTGTCACAATAGGTCTTTTTAACAGCATTCCGTCTGATGCTAACCATTCCAGCAATTCATCTTCAGACGCTGTTTTCACTTTATCTTTCAAGCCTAATTCACGATATTTTTGACCACTCGTATTAAAAAATTTCTTTAATTCTAACCCGCTTTTCTCGTAAAAGCGCTTAATTTCCTCTTTATTCGGAGGATTTTCCACAATATGTACGGCTTCAAATTGAACTTGATGGTCTTCTAACCATTTTTTCGCTTTACGGCATGTCCCGCATTTAGGATACCAATAAAACGTTAATGCCATCCTCTCACCACCTGTATTTTCTTCCTACACGTATTGTAGCATATTCTATATGACAAACATAACGTGTAGTTTTTAATTTTTTTAAAATTCCACGAACAACTTTAACATATCCTAAAATCATACCAAATACTCGATGACATTTGAAAAATCCCGATCAACATACGATCGGGATTTTCACTTTCATTTATACTGTATAGCTCTCTTCTTCGAGAATTTGTTTCGCTATTTCACGTTTCTTTTCAATAACATTGATTGGTGTATGTCTCGTTAATTTTCGAAGTGCTGATAACATCATACGAAGTGTATCGCCTTTTTCCACAGATACGAGGGATTCTTTTGCATGTGCTTCGATTTCGTTAAAGGCTTCTTGGCAGTAAACTTGAGTATATAATAACTTTTGCTTGCTCTTTTCTTCACCGTACTTTGCAATCGATTTTTCTGTCCGTAAAATCGCAGATTCCATCGCATATACGTTGTTAATAATATCGGCAATATTCACTAATACTTCTTGTTCCTTCTGAAGCGCTTGACCGTACTTTTGTGCAGCTAAACCTGCAATCATGAGCGCGATCTTTTTCGCATTTTTCACTAAATATTTTTCTTGCTCAAGCGTTCCTTCGCCTACTTCTTCCGGCATCATCATCATTAATTCTTCTTGTAAAGTTTGTGCTTTTTGTAATAACGGAAGCTCACCTTTCATCGCTTTTCGTAAATACGTTCCCGGAACAAGTAATCGGTTGATTTCGTTTGTTCCTTCAAAAATTCGGTTTATACGAGAATCACGGTATGCTCTTTCTACTTCATACTCAGCCATAAATCCGTAGCCACCGTGAATTTGTACCCCTTCATCCGCAATGTAATCTAACGTCTCAGACCCAAACACTTTGTTTAATGAACATTCGATCGCATATTCAGCAATCGATGCCGCAATGGCTTTTCCATCCTTCACTTCTTCTGGCGCTAATTTACTCATGCGATCTTCAAACAGACCTACTGTACGATACACAGAGCTTTCCATCGCATATAATTTCGTCGTCATGTTCGCAAGCTTTTCTTGAATAAGCGGGAACTTTGCAATGGGCTGTTTAAATTGTTGACGTTGATTTGCATATTCAGCAGAAAGCTCAACAACCCGTTTACAAGCACCAATAGCACCGACTGCTAGCTTATAACGACCAATATTCAAAATATTAAAGGCAATGACGTGACCTTTCCCAGCTTCCCCTAACAAATTCTCTTTTGGTACCTCAACATCCTCTAAAATCAATGTCCGAGTAGAAGAGCTTTTAATCCCCATCTTCTTTTCTTCTGGACCTGTTGAAACGCCTGGATAATCTCGTTCAACGATGAACGCTGAGAAATGTTCACCGTCAATTTTGGCATACACAACAAATACGTCGGCAAAAGCTGAATTCGTAATCCATTGTTTTTCCCCATTTAAAATGTAATGTGTTCCTTCTGCATTTAATTTAGCTGTCGTTTTCGCACCGAGCGCATCTGAACCAGATCCAGGCTCTGTTAATGCATAGGCAGCGATTTTCTCACCTGTTGCAAGAGCTGGCAAATATTTTTTCTTTTGCTCCTCCGTTCCGAATAACACAATTGGTAAAGAGCCGATTCCGACATGCGCTCCAAATGTAATCGAAAAACCGCCGGCACGAGAAAATTTTTCTGCAATTAGTGCTGAGCTTACTTTATCTAATCCTAATCCACCATATTCCTCTGGAACATCTGCTCCGAGTAAACCTAAGTCACCTGCTTGACGAAGTAATTTAACCGAAATATCAAACTGATGGTTTTCTAAATCTTCGATATGTGGAACAACATCATTGACGACAAAATCCTCTGTTGTTTTTGCAATCATTTTTTGTTCATCTGTAAAGTCTTCCGGTGTAAAGACACGCTCATAAGAAACATCCTCTAAAATAAAACCTCCGCCTTTAATGTAAGACTCTGTTTGGTTTGCCATATTCATCTTCCTCCCATTCCCTTTTCATCATTGATTCATTTTCAAAGATCGGGCACTACGACATTCGAAATGCCCGAATCCTCACTTTCTTCTATTAACCTTTCATTTCGCGTTAAGAAATTAACTCGAATACACCCGCAGCACCCATGCCTCCGCCAATACACATTGTTACAACACCAAACTGTTCATTGCGACGTTTCATTTCGTGAAGCAACGTTAACGTTAACTTCGCTCCTGTACAACCGAGTGGATGACCGAGTGCGATCGCACCGCCATTTACGTTTACTTTTTCTTCATCGATTCCTAACTCACGAATAACTTGAATCGATTGTGAGGCAAATGCCTCATTTAACTCAAAAAGGCCAATATCAGATAGCTCTAATCCCGCTAATTTCAACGCTTTTGGAATAGCGACAACCGGTCCAATTCCCATTACTTCTGGTGGAACTCCACCTACTGCGAAAGAGCGGAATTTTGCTAACGGTTTTAATCCGAGTGAGTCAGCTTTTTCGCGATCCATGACCATAACAGCTGCTGCTCCGTCACTCGTTTGTGAGGAGTTCCCTGCTGTTACAGAACCGTCTACCGCAAACGCTGGCCTTAGCGTTGAAAGAATTTCCTTATTTGTTCCTTCTCTAACCCCCTCATCTTGTGAAAATTGGATGACCATCTCTTGCAATTTGTGATCTTTTCCAACTGTTCTTACGGGAACATCAACCGGTACAATTTCATCTTGAAACTTTCCTTCTTGAATAGCTTTTGCCGCTTTTTGATGGCTGTAAACAGCAAATTCATCCTGGTCTTCACGACTTATTCCGTACTTTTTCGCTACTTGCTCAGCTGTATGGCCCATACTCATGTAATATTCGGGAGCTTCTTCTGCTAATGTCGCATTAGGGCGTACAACATGCCCCATCATCGGAACGATACTCATCGACTCTGCCCCACCTGCAATAACTGTGTCCGACTGCCCGAGCATAATTCGTTCAGCTCCGTAAGCAATCGCTTGTAAACCTGAAGAACAGTAGCGATTAATCGTTATCGCTGGTACGGTATGTGGTAAACCAGCAAGCGCTCCTATATTTCGAGCTAAATTAAGTCCTTGTTCAGCTTCAGGTGTTGCACAGCCAATAATTAAATCATCAATATTCCCTTCATAATTGCCGGCTCTTTTTAATGTTTCTTTGACAACAATGGCTCCTAAATCGTCTGGGCGAACATTCGCAAGTGACCCTTTTTTCGCCTTTCCAACAGGTGTTCTAGCTCCTGCGACGATGACGGCTTCTCTCATTTTCGTTTTCCTCCCCTTAGTTTCGAAGTGGTTTCCCTTTTAATAACATGTGCTGCATCCGTTGTTGCGACTTTGGTTCACCTATTAAACTTAAAAACGCTTCTCTTTCCAGCTCAAGTAAGTATTCCTCATCTACCTCTGTACCAAATGGAACTTTACCTCCAGCCAGTACATAAGCTAGATTTTTCGCAATTTTCAAATCATGTTCGGAAGCATATCCGGATAAGTACATAGAGTGTGCACCTAACAGTAACGTTGCATAACCTGTTTCACCGACAACAGGTATTTTCTTTTTCACAGGAGGTCTATATCCTCCGTCATATAGTGATAAGACGTTTTGTTTTGCATCAAATAATAGGTGATCAGCGTTCATACTAATTCGGTCTTGTGAATTTAAAAATCCGTAATTTCGAGCTTCTTCTGCAGATGTTGAAACTTTTGCTGTTGCAATCGTTTCAAATACTTTGTTCGCCACTTTCTGTAAGTCGAAATCCACTCCTTTTGGTAAGCTTTCAAGCTGCTTGATATAAAGCTCTTTATTTCCGCCTCCGCCTGGGATTAAACCAACGCCAACTTCAACTAATCCCATGTATGTTTCACTAGCTGCTTGAATGCTGTCAGCTGGTAAACATACTTCTGTTCCACCACCAAGTGTCATATTAAACGGAGCGGCAACGACAGGTTTTGAACTATATTTCATTTTCATCATCGCCTGTTGAAAACGGCGAACAACCATGTCAATGTCAAAGAAATTATCATCTTGAGCTTCCATTAAGATCATCGCTAAGTTTGCGCCAACACAGAAGTTTTTCCCTTGATTGCCGATAATAAGCCCTTTATAGTTACGATCCACCTCTTCTACCGCATAATCAATCATTTGGATAATATCCATGCCGATTGCATTGTTCCGTGAATGAAATTCTAAAAGAGCAACATCATCGCCTAAATCTATTAAACTAGCTCCACTATTTTTCTTCACAACACCGTTCGATTCTTTTAATGTTGAAAGATGAATCACCTTTTTGTTCAGCTCAACTAGCTTATACTCACCATTTCTATAATAGGACGGTTGATTATTTTCTTTTTTATAAAAAGAGTCTTGACCGCTCTCAATCATTTCAACAATCCATTGTGGAATGTCATAACCTTCTTGCTTCATTTTTTCAACTGATTTCTTTACGCCTATTGCATCCCACAGTTCAAACGGACCTAGCTCCCAACCAAACCCCCATTTCATTGCACGGTCAATCGCCACGATATCATCTGCAATTTCTCCGAGTAGATTGGCGGAGTACAGTAACGTTGGTGCAGTTATCTTCCACAATAATGTACCTGCTTTATCATTTGCATACAAAAGGGTTTTCAACTTATTTCGTAAACCTTTTTCTTGTTTCGCCATTTCGGTAGAGGCGGTTTTTAACTTTTGACGCGGTTCATACTCGAGTGTGTTGTAATTTAGTTCGAGAATATCTTTCCCGACCTTTTTATAAAACCCTGCACCTGTCTTACTTCCTAATCGATTGTCTTTTAACAACGCTTTCATAAATGAAGGTGGATCAAACACCGCTTTTTCTTCGCCTTCAACCTTCTCATAAACATTGTTTGCTACATGGAGAAATGTATCTAATCCAACGACGTCTAACGTCCGGAATGTTGCGCTTTTTGGTCGACCAATTAATGGTCCGGTTACAGAGTCCACTTCTCCAACAGAGTAATCGCCTTTTATCATTTCATTTACTGTTACTAATAATCCGTATGTTCCAATCCGGTTTGCGATAAAGTTTGGTGTATCTTTCGCGATAACAACTCCTTTTCCGAGAACATCTTCACTAAACTGTTTCATATACGCTAATACTTGAGCGTCTGTTTTCGTTGTCGGTATGACTTCAAGTAGCTTTAAATAACGTGGAGGATTAAAGAAGTGTGTTCCTAAGAAGTGTTTCTGGAAGTCATCTGAACGGCCTTCTGCCATTGCCTCTATCGATATTCCTGAAGTGTTTGAACTGACAATACTACCTTGTTTGCGATTCAAATCTATTTGTTCAAAAACTTTTTTCTTAATATCTAAACGCTCTACAACGACTTCGATAATCCAATCGACATCTTGTAGTTTAGCTAAATCATCCTCTAAGTTCCCTGCTTGAATAAGCTGAATATTTTCTTTTGATGTTAAGGGTGCAGGCTTTTGCTTGAGAAGTTTTTTTAGCGCCCCATTTGTAAAACGGTTACGGACACTTGTCTCTTGTAATGTTAAACCTTTTTGTTTTTCTTCCTCAGTCAATTCAGTCGGTACAATGTCAAGTAGTAAAACTGGAATGCCGATATTAGCCAAATGTGCGGCAATTCCGGAACCCATAACCCCAGAACCGATAACCGCAGCTTTTTTAATTTGCTGGACCATCATTTATCCCCTTTCGTCACTTTGAATGAATACTCATTCATTTTTACTTAAAAAATATAAGGAACAAATCCTTTTCTATTATAATATAAAATATTTAGAAAATTTGTTCAACAGTTTTCAATAAATTTTGCTTAAAAACTTTTTTATTTGGAAATGTTAAATTTCATAGGGGGTGAAAAATTGGCACGTCTAAAAAAACAACCTTCCAAAACTGGTGTCAGTGCAGCAAGTGTAAAAGGTAACTCCGGTCCTACTAGAGAAATGGACGGAGGTGGAAAAAAAACGAGTCAAAACCAGCAATATAAAAAGCACAATATGGGGGAAGAGGAATAAGCTTCTGTTCCTTTTCAAGGTTAAAATGTTGAAACGCTTGTTAATCAAATGATTGTCCGAAAGTATTTGATGAATATTTTTGGACAATAACAAAGATGACAAGCGTTTCTCAACATTTCAAATTATTTCTTCGTTTTAGCGCGATGCTGGTCATTTAATTGTTTGATTTCTTGGATGAGCTTTTTCATTTCTTCCTTTGCCTCAGGATACTTCTCATTCCAATGTTTAGCTAATGGCGGCATTGATTTCGCAATATATGTGTAAAGCACCCATGCTTTTACTTTTTCTTTTAATTCAGGATTCGTCTCCCCTAATAGAAGCTCCGTATACTTCTCTAGCAAACCATCGAGCTGATCCTTTAATGTTTGATCCATTATCTCACTCCTTTTCACTTACATGTTTCGATTGACAAGGACACGATTGACATCTTATTGTTCCACCATTTGTTAAATAATACAAACAACACGTTTTCCGAATTCTTATTTCTTTCTTGACAGTAGATTCATACACTTTTGGACAATAAAATGGAGTAAGAGGATTCTGTTCAAATGAACCAAACAATTCCCCTTTGGCGCCATTTATCACATAGTCAAAATCTTCTTGCACACGTACACTCATTTCAACTGGAAGACCTTTATTTCGTAACGATTCATACATCCAAAAAATATAAATGGAAACATTTTCCCATAAAACGATTGGTGAAATTTTTGCATACTGTGAAACGGATTTTATGACTGGATCAAAATGATGACGAAACAACACCGTTAACAATTCATCCCGTTTTTTATGTCGCTCATGTTCCATATCGATTACTTGTAATGATTTAAACATAAAGTTAGGGAGCCAAACATCGTTTTTATAGCCGCTTTGAATTGAGACATTTTCTAATTGTACATTGATCATCTTATTCCATATGGACATACTATATAACGCGAGTACCGCTAAAAATCCATAACGTTTCAAAAGCATCGATCCACATACAGCTCGTTTAGACGTTTGAAACTCTTGTCGTAAACGATCCAAATAAATCGTTAATGATTCCCGATTAAGTAAATCTTTGCAGTCAATTGATAGTTCAGAATCGACCGCCTCAATCGTTAAACGGTACTCTTTCAATTGGTCGATTTGCTCTTTTGTTAAGCTAGCCATATAAAGCCCCTGCTTGTTTTCCTTGAATGATGCACCTTCCTTTTCCATAAGGAATACATAACGGTGTTCCGAACAACGGATCTTTTGATACTTCACACTTCATATCAAATACCTCTTTTACAAGCTCACAGCTAATAATGTCCTCAGGTTTCCCTTGTTCGTATACTTGTTGGTTTTTTAATGCAACGATATGATGCGCATATCGACAAGCAAGGTTTAAATCGTGTAATACCATAATAATCGTTCGATTTTCACTTTCATTTAATTCATATAATAAATCAAGCACCTCAATTTGGTGTGTTAAATCTAAGTACGTTGTCGGCTCATCTAACAAAATGATATCCGTATTTTGTGCAAGTGTCATCGCAATCCAAGCTCGCTGCCTTTGTCCTCCAGAAAGGGAGTCGACCATGCGATCCTTTAAATCTGTCATCTTTGTCCGTTCAAGTGCATAATGAACCGCTTCTTCATCTTCCTTTGACCATTGCTTTAACCAATTTTGATACGGATATCTCCCTTGCTTTACTAATTGGAGTACCGTTAAACCTTCAGGTGCTTCTGGTGACTGCGGGAGAATGGCTAATCGTTTCGCCACTTCTTTTGTCGGCAAGTTTGAAATGGCCTCTCCTTCTAATAATACGGCGCCGCTAGTCGGCTTTAACAGCCTGGCTATAGACTTTAATAATGTTGACTTTCCACATCCATTACTCCCGATAAAAATTGTAATTTCACCTTTTGGAATGGTTAAATTTAATTCATTAATAATGATTTGTTTTCCATATGATAAGGTTAAACCTTCCGTTTGAATCACACTCATTACGCTCCACCTCCTAGGAATTTCGATGTTTATATAATAAATAAATAAAATACGGTGCCCCAATTAATGCCGTAAATACACCTGCTGGTACTTCAAGTGGCAAAAATAATGTTTTCCCTAACAAGTCTGACAA
Source organism: Bacillus sp. FJAT-47783 (assembly GCF_022808615.1). Lineage (GTDB taxonomy): Bacteria > Bacillota > Bacilli > Bacillales > Aeribacillaceae > Bacillus_BZ. Next base: position 125,156 of record NZ_JAKZKS010000002.1, on the reverse strand, counting down.
CATGACGATAATCGCCCCAATAAGCGCAGAGACAGGAAGAACCACTCCAAAGCTAGATCCCACTAACCTTCTTGCTATATGGGGTGCAATTAAACCAACAAAACTAATCCCTCCAGCAAATGACACCGCACTTGCTACAAGCGCTGTACTTAACATTAATAACAAAAATCGGTTTCGCTCAACATGACTTCCAACGCCAGTCGCTATTTCATCTCCAAATTCTTGAATATTTACATTTCTTGTCATAACAACGGATATAATAAGGAGAATAACAGTTAGTGGGAATAATATGTAAACTTGACTCCAATTTGCTGCATAAACGGAACCGGTAATCCAAATATTCGCTTGAGACGCTTGGTAAATTGGTCCTTTTATCATAAATAATGTCGTTAACGATTTCGTTAGTAATGACAAGCCAATACCAATTAATACAAGGCGAAAGGTTGAAACGCCATCCTTCCATGCAAATAAATAAACTGCAACTCCCGTCAAACAAGCACCTATAAATGCTGCAACAGGCATCCAACCGATGCTAACAGTTAAGGAATGATTTGTATCTGAAAAAATCGTTAAAAACAAAACGACTGCAACTGAAGCTCCACCCGTTACCCCGATGATGTCAGGAGAAGCTAAAGGATTTCGAAATAAATTTTGCATGATGGCTCCTGCAACAGCCAAACATACCCCAACAAATAAGGCAATGAATATTCGTGGAAACCGAAATGAAAAGATGACTAATTCATGTAATGAGCTTCCATTCCCTATAAGCGCTTGGATTAAGTCATTAGGTGAATAAAAAATTTCTCCAACACTTGAACTAAGGAGAATAATCATAATGGATAAAAAGGTGAGAATGCTACATACTTTTACTGCACTCTTATCAAGTAAAAATGAAACCGCACCTTTTCCAAATCGAAATGCTGTATATTTTTTCATGACGATTGGAACCCCTTTCGTGCAATATAGATAAAAAATGGTGTTCCGATAATCGCCGTCATCACACCAACTGGAATTTCCTCAGGCATCACAACGTAACGTGCCCCAATATCTGCAATCACTAATAAAATACCACCAAACACCGCACAGTACGGTAAAATCCATCGGTAGTCGTTCCCTGTCACAAATCGCGCAACATGGGGAACAACAATACCAATAAAAACAATCGGCCCAGCTACTGCTACAGCTCCACCTGAGAGAATAATGATCACAATTGCTGCTAATAGCTTTACGGTCCCGGTCTTAACCCCTAACCCTTTTGCTACTTCTTCTCCGAGCATAAGCATATTAATTTTAGGCGCTATAAAAATACATAATATATATGCAACGCTCATGTAAGGAAGAACGGCTAACAGTCCGTCTAATTTGCGGCCTTGCACGGAACCTGAAAGCCAGAAATACACTTGATCAAGTGCCGCTTCATTTAACACTAAAAATCCTTGTGTTAAAGATGAAAATAATGCTGCTACTGCCGCACCAGCTAATGTTAATTTTAAAGGTGTTAAACCTTCTCTACCTAATGAGCTGATAAAATAAACCGTAAATGCTGCTACTGCCGCTCCTAAAAAAGCGATCCATGTAAAAGATTGTAAGTTATTTACAGAAAAAAGTGAAAAGGCAATGACAATAAAAAAACCTGCTCCTGAGTTAATTCCAAAAATGGTCGGTGATGCAAGTGGATTCTTTGTAATCGCCTGCATTATCGCTCCAGCAATGGCTAATGCTCCCCCTACGATCGCTGCAATTAAACTTCTCGGTAACCGCACATTTTGGATAATGATATGTTCATTCGATCCATTAAAATTTGTAAATGCATCCCAAGCCATCTTCCAACTCGTGTCTGTATAGCCATATACAATACTGGCACACATACTAAAGATTAAAAAGAAAAAAGAAAAAAGAAGGATGATCGCTTTTGTCCGATTCGATATCGCCACACTATGTCTCTCCCTACGATTGGATTCCAATAGATTGTTATAAACAATGTAATGTTTTTTCTATTATTCTATTATTGATAGTCATTTTCATTATAACGACTTTGAAAATCATTATCAATTATGTGTTGACATCTTTTTAAAAACCTCCTAGTATAGAGAATGTAAATGAAAACAATTATCATTATCGGAGGTGCAATCATGAAACATCATACATACCGGAAAACATTATTAACATTATTTTCTGCTGTACTCTTACTCGTTTTAGCTGCCTGTAACAGCTCAACTGAAAAAGCGGAAAGTTCCGAATCTACGAAAGAAAGTGAATCCTATACGGTTAAACATGCAATGGGCGAAACGCCTATTGAGAAAAAACCGGAACGTGTTGTCGTCTTAACAAATGAAGGAACGGAAGCTTTATTAGCCCTTGGTGTTAAACCTGTTGGTGCCGTTCAATCATGGTTAGGTGACCCTTGGTATGACCATATCGCTTCTGACATGGAAGGCGTTGAAGTGGTTGGCGTTGAACATGAAGTAAACGTTGAAAAAATTGCTGAGCTACAGCCTGATTTAATTATCGGAAATAAACTTCGTCAAGAAGCAATCTACGAACAGTTAAGCAAAATTGCGCCAACTGTATTTTCTGAAACGTTACGTGGTGAATGGCAAGACAACTTTAAATTATATGCACAAGCGTTAAACCTTGAAGAAAAAGGTGAAGAAGTTCTTGCGAATTATAATGCCCATATTGAAGAAGTGAAGGCAGCGCTTGGAGATAAATTAGACCAAGAAGTATCTGTCGTTCGCTTTATGGCTGGAAAAACACGTATTTATTATACGGATTCATTCTCTGGTGTTATTTTTAATGAATTAGGCTTTAAACGTTCTGAAAAACAAGGTGAACTATTCAAAGAAGATAACAAATTAGGCAAGCTTGCCGTCGAAGTTGGGAAAGAACAAATTCCAGAAATGGATGGAGACATTCTTTTCTACTTCACGTATGCCCCACCAGGAGATAAAGAAGCTGTGAAAACAGAAGAAGAATGGACAAAAGATCCTCTTTGGAAAAACCTAGAAGCTGTGAAAAACGGAAATGTTCACAAAGTAGACGATGCCATTTGGAACACAGCTGGCGGTGTGTTAGCGGCAAACTTAATGCTTGACGATTTAGTAGAAAAATTAGGTGAATAAGGAGTTTAGGAACTCAGCTTTTTGAACGGATTCCCCCTCCCTTATAGATAAACCTGCCTACAAGCTCATTGTAGGCAGGTTTTATGTTTACGGAAAAGGAAACGAAGTGAAGAAAAAGAACAAATCCGCAAATTTGGTTCAAATTCTCGCAAGTTTTGAAAATATCCGCAAGTCTTGAAAATATTACACAAGTTCATAAAAATATTACGCAACCCGATTAAAAAGAAGCTTTTATACATAAAAAAGATCACCTCTAATCACGAGATGATCCTACAATCATTAAGAATGTACTTTCATTTTTTGTAATCTTAATGCATTTAATACGACCGAAACAGAGCTAAATGCCATGGCCGCTCCTGCTACCCATGGGGCTAATAGGCCGAGAGCTGCAATTGGAATACCGAGCGTATTATAGGCAAAAGCCCAAAATAAATTTTGCTTAATATTTCGCATTGTCATCCTGCTCATATAAATGGCGTCAACAATGCTCGTTAAATCGCCTCTCATTAACGTCACATCGGACGCTTCAATGGCAATGTCTGTTCCAGTTCCAATCGCCATGCCAATATGGGCGGTCGCTAATGCAGGTGCATCGTTAATCCCATCCCCGACCATTGCAACGGTTTTTCCTTGTTGTTGTAACTTTTTCACTTCTAAAGCTTTATGCTCTGGGAGCACTTCACTAATGACATGATCAATTCCGACGTCTTTTGCAATGGCGTTAGCGGTCCGTTCATTGTCTCCCGTAATCATATAAACATCTATGTTTAATGCTTTTAATCGCTCGATCGCTTGTTTAGATGTATCTTTCACATTATCACGAACGGCTAGCATGCCAACACACTCATTCTCTACAGCGGCTAGCATTACCGTTTTCCCTTCTTTTTCTAATGCTTCCATTTTTGTAAGCACTTCATTACTGATCTTAATTTGCTCATCTTTCAATAACTTCCTTGTACCGAGTACAATCTTCTGATCATTAACGATTGCTTTAATTCCATGTCCCGGAATTGCTGCAAATTCAGTAGGTTCAACAAGGTTGTCATGTTGTTCAATTCCTTTGACAATCGCTTCTGCAAGCGGATGTTCAGAACGATTTTCAGCTGATGCAATCAATGGTAAGAGCTCTTTTTCTTTCCCATTAAAAATAATGGTATTAGTTAATTGTGGTTCCCCTTTAGTAATTGTTCCCGTTTTATCAAGGAGTACCGTGTCAATGCGGTGAGTGGATTCCAAATATTCTCCACCTTTAAATAAAACCCCTGCTTCGGCTGCACGACCTGAACCTGCCATAATCGATGTAGGTGTCGCTAATCCTAACGCACATGGGCAGGCAATGACTAATACGGCAATCATATGCTCTAGAGCTTGCGAAAAGTTTCCTGGATCGACAACTAAATACCAAATAATAAATGTGACAAGAGCGATCGCCACAACAATCGGAACAAAAATGCTTGAAACTTTATCAGCTAATCGTTGGATTGGCGCCTTAGACCCTTGTGCTTCTTCCACCACTTTAATAATTTGTTGGAGTGCACTATTTTTTCCAACATTCGTTGCTTTAATCGTCAATGTACCATGTTTATTAATGGTCGCCCCAAATACCTGATCACCTATCTCTTTATCTACAGGGACACTTTCGCCAGTCAACATCGATTCATCAATGGCTGATTGTCCCTTTACAATTTCACCGTCTACAGGAATTTTTTCACCCGGCCGAATGAGAATCCGATCACCTTGTATAACGTCTTCAATTGGAATTTCTTGTTCAGTACCATTCCGAATAACCGTGGCCGTTTTTGCTTGTAAGCTCAATAATTTTTTAATCGCATCGGATGAGCGTCCTTTTGCCCTTGCTTCAAACAATTTCCCTAACAAAATAAGCGTTATTAAAACGGAGCTCGTTTCAAAATATAGTTCTGGCATCATTATATCTTGACCGATTGATTGAATCGTTAAATACAAACTATAAAAGTAGGCAGCAGACGTGCCAAGTGCAACGAGCACATCCATATTCGCACTTTTGTTTTTTAAATTTTTATAGGCCCCCATATAAAACTGCCAGCCAATGAAAAATTGTACAGGTGTTGCCAATAAAAACTGAAACCACGGATTCATAAATAACGGTGGTACGTAAATCGCTTGTGTAAACGAAAAATGTCCAACCATTGCCCAAACGAGCGGGAAAGAAAGCATTAGGGAAAAGAAAAACTTCGTTCGTTGCCGATTAATTTCTTTTTCTCGAGCATTTTTACTATCTTCGTTTTCTTTTAATGAAGCTCCATATCCGAGTTTTTTAATTCTCTCAATGATATCTTTCGGTGTTAAAACCCCTTTTTCATATTGTACTTGCGCCTTTTCCAGCGCAAGGTTAACAACAGCTTTTTCAACACCTTCTAATTTATTCAAAACTTTTTCAATCCGATTCGAGCAGGCGGCACACGTCATTCCTGTTATGTTTAGCTCTACTTGTTCAGTTGCGACATCATATCCTAGATTTTGTATTTTATCTTTTAATTCAGCACGGTTTATTTCTTCCGAATCAAACGTAACTTTCGCCTTCTCCAATGCTAAATTTACGGTCGCTTCCTTTACCCCTGCGGTTTTATTCAAACTTCTTTCGATTCTATTCGAACAAGCGGCACACGTCATTCCCGTTATATGGAAGTTTGTTTCCTTCTCATTCACGAACGAACCCTCCTCTCATACCATACCAGGGTATATAAAGTGCCTAAAAGAGAGCGTGCTTCTTTACACGCTTCCTCTCTTTTTAGACAACATCATACCCTTGATCTTCAATGGTGTCTTTAATCTTATCAGCTGATACTTTTGTTTCATCAAATTCAACTTTCACTTTTTCATCTGCAAGTTGTACCTTGACAGACTGAACACCTATAAGTGATCCAACACTTGTTTCCACTGCGTTTACACAATGATTACAAGACATTCCTTTTACTGTTAACGTTTCTATTCTCATCGTAAAATCCTCCTCGATTATTTTTTCATCATTCTTTTAATGGTTGTTAATACTTCGTCAATGACTTCTGTATCTCCTTCTTGAATCCGTTCCATGACACAGCTTTTCATATGTCCTTCTAATAACAATCTGCTAACAGAATTTAGGGCAGACTGAATAGCGGAAATTTGCGTAAGCACATCATCGCAATACGTATCCTTTTCAATAAGGCCTTTTACTCCACGAATTTGTCCTTCAATTCGATTTAGCCTAACAACAAGGTCTTTCTTAAATGTATTTGAATGGTGACTTTTTCTATGTGATAATTCTTGTTGAACAAGGTCGTTGTTATGATTTTTTTCCATCTAACCTCCCCCTCGAACACATATTACCATACCCCCGTTATGTATATCAACAAACACTTTCTCTTATTTTACTATTTCATGAATTCAATACTTTATACAGAAAAAGAGGATAGAACCGAAAATGGCTCTAACCTCTTTTCAAATTGATTCTACTGGACGTTTACTGTTTTCTCCGTATGCTCGTGTAATCCTTCGTCGTTAGAAACATGAATTTTTACGTGATACGTTCCTTTTTCTTTGAACGTATATTTCCCTTCATACGTACCTTCACTTTGTTCTTTCACATCGACCCAATCGTGTTGATGAGAGTCAGAATACCAAATTTCAAAGCGGACATCCGCTTCAGTAATCGGTTGATCATCTTTTGTAACCGTTGTCGTCAACGTTGTTTCCTCATTCATTTTAACAGAATCAGTTGGCGCAAATTCCATATCGACTATTTCATGATGGTTGGAATGACTTTCTTCTACAGCGTGATCATCATGTTCATGCTGTTCAGTAACTTCCTCTTTTTCCGGATCCCCAATGACAATTTGTTTTTTAGGCATATTGTGCTGATCTTTTGCTGTAACATGGGACTGGATGAAATAGACACCATCCTCTTTGAAGCGATAAGTAATTTCATAAATGCCATTTGAAGAATGCTTCGCTTCAATCATTTCACTTGAATCTTTTTTCCCGTCCTTCCAAATTTCAAACATAACTTCATTGGCATCTTCTACTTTTTCATCTCCAAAAGTCACTTCTGCTTGCAGTTTAATTTCTTTATCTACTTCACCATTTGCTGGAACTTGAAGGTCTACTTCTAGCATATGGATTGCTTCTGATTGTTCAGCTGGGGGATTATCTTGATTGCATGCTGTTAATGCTGTTGCTAATAAAAATATAAAGAGATATTTCTTCACGTTAATCACCTTTCATTTTTTATTATCTCCACTTTATCCATTTCAGAGCTTTATTAAACAGATCAATGTCTTTACTAAGATAACTTGAAAATGAATCTTAAACAACAACCTACTACTTCGTTTTTATGACAAGATGATGAACATTTTTTCTCTATAAAGAAAAAGCAGCTCCGAAGAACTGCTTTCTCTTATACAGCTTCTGATATCGCAGAATCAGTGGGTGATCCATATTTTTTCTCTGATTGTGTGATACAAACGGCACAAGCGGCATCCCCAGCAATATTAATCGCTGTTCGTGTCATATCAAGTAGACGATCCACTCCAAGAATGAGCGCAATTCCTTCAACAGGCAATCCAACAGTGTTTAATACCATCGCGAGCATGATAAGGCCAACGCCAGGTACTCCAGCTGTCCCAATACTTGCAAGAACTGCCGTAATGACAACCATTAGCAATTGTTCGAAAGTTAACTGCTCATTGAATACTTGTGCGATAAAAATGGTTGCAACCCCTTGCATAATAGCTGTTCCATCCATATTAATCGTTGCTCCAAGCGGTTGTACAAAGCTGCTAATCGGCTCAGGAACTTTTAACCGTTTCTGGGCTATTTCCATCGATACCGGTAACGTTCCACTACTCGTTGATGTACTGAAGGCCACACTCATAGCCGGGAAAAAGTTTTTAAAGAAGAAAACTGGGCTCATTTTCCCAATAAAATAAACCGCTGAACCGTAAGTTACGGAAGCATGAATGAATAAGGCCAGTACAACGACCAACATGTAAAGCCCCATCGCTTTTACAGCATCCCATCCTTGACTGCCAACAGCTGTTGCAATAAGTCCAAACGCACCATAAGGAGCAAGCTTCATCACAATGGTTACAAGGTACATCATTAATTCATTCCCTTGTTCCACAATTCTTAGTAAGCTTGATGTTTTTTTCCCAAGCATGGAAATTCCAAACCCTACAAAAATAGAGAACGTAATAATTTGTAACATATTTCCTTCCGCCATTGCTTGAATTGGGTTTGTCGGAATAATGTTTAATAACGTTTCGCTAATAGACGGCGCCTCTTTCGCTTCATACTCTGCTGTTGTTGTATCGAACGTTCCAATATTCCCTGGTTGAATAACAGAAGCTAATGAAATGCCAATCGTAATCGCAATCCCTGTCGTAATGAGGAAAAAAACGATCGTTTTAACACCAATTCTCCCAAGCTTCTTTGGATCTCCTAAACCAGCTACACCTAATGTAATTGAAAAAAAGACGATTGGAACAACAAGCATTTTAATTAAATTTAAGAAGATTTGACCGATTGGAGTGAAAATAAATGTATCAAAGACGTTAAATAATTTCGGAGATGTAGCATTTAGCACAAGCCCTACAAGTAAACCAGCTACGAGCCCAATAATAATTTTTGCTGACAGTTTCATATATGACCTCCCTAGATGTATATTTACTAGATTCATTAATTGGGTGTGTAAGAAATTACAAATATGCTTATTTCCATAAAAAAAACCACGAGAGAACTCGTGGTTTTTCACACTCAAACTTCTCTCCAATGCTTACGAGGTTAGCTGTCGGGTTCGGATTGAAGAGTATCCTACAAACGATTCACCCCAAATGCTTCAAAATGCATTCTCTTTGGTTCCCCCGCTCCCCTAAAAGGGATTCAGCGAAAAAATATAGTCTTTACTATTATTTTATCTATAATATACTAATTTTCAAATATTTTTTATTTCAAAGAAGCACATTATAATTTTCTCACTTCTAAAAAGAAAAAGCCTGTTACCATGAACGCAGCAAGTAAGGAAACGATAAGTATATTTGAATAATGATCAGATAGTCCGTTCATATTAAGTTTTTGCGTTTCCTTCTCCATCACTTTGTCTTGTTTTACTGGGTTTAATGTCAATTTTTTGATAAGGCGATCTCCTTCTCCGACAATCCATAATTCACCGTTCGCCTTCACTGTTTCAATTAATTGTTCACCATTTCTTTTCGTAAAATATACGTTATCAGATAATGTATACTGCTGTTTTACATCATCTACATAAGACGTACCACGCTGAATATTGGCTGTTTCGAAATTGGCCAAACTATAATTCATTAATTGAATCGTATCGTTGTATGCTATTTGGCTATTTGATGCTTTTAATGTCACGATAATGACGCTTATGGAATCATTTTCTGCCGTTGTAACTAATGTGTTTCCTGATTCGTCAACATATCCTGTTTTACCACCCGTCACCTCAGGAAAAGAAGAATCAATTAATAATTTATGATGATTCACAATGGTCGTATCCCACGTTTCTCCGTCCCACGGGAGTTCCTTCGTTGCAAATATTTCACGAAACGTTTCATTCTCCATTGCATATTGGGTAATCTTCGCCATGTCATATGCTGTAGTTTGATGCTCTTTGTGGAATAGTCCACTTGGATTTACAAAGTGAGTATGTCGAATGCCGATGTTTTCTTGTAAATAGTCGTTTATTTCTGCAGAAAACTGTTCAACACTTCCACTTAAATGTTCTGCAATCGCTATCGCTGCATCATTTCCAGAATTAATGACCATTCCTTGAACGAGTTTTTTTAATGGTACAACCTCCCCTTCTTCTAAATAGACTCGTGTACCATCCGCCTGACGTGCACGCTCACTTACTGTCACGAGATCGTCCAAGTTGCCATTTTCAATCGCAAAGATGGCCGTTGCTATTTTCGTAATACTGGCGGGATACATATTTTCTTCAGCCTGTTTCTCATAAAGAATATCACCGCTTTTGGCATCAATAACAATGGCAGCCTCGCTTTGGATGTTCAATTCCTCATTGTTTGCCTTGGCCTGTCCTAACGGGAAAAATAATTGAATAATGAATAAAACACAAATACATTTATAGAAAAAATGTTTCATTTACTTTCACCTTTTCGTGTTGTATATAGTTTAAAAAAACGGTTCTTTTTCAAACTTCTGAGCTAGTATATAGATTTGTCCTATATTTTTTATCGGAAAAATACTTCATTATTTAATATCAATAAATGTATTCGCGTTCAACGGTATTTTTCTGATCGGAATGGATATATTTTTTATTAGTTTTAGATAGCCATAACATTTTAGAGAATGTAAATTACCGGACATAAAAATGAAAGAGGAGCCAACTTTAAGCTCCTCTTCTACAATTTATCCCACTCTTAACGGGCCCCACCTCAAGATTCTGTAGGAAAGCAAAGAAGATAGGTGAGGGACAAGGTCCGAAAAAATGAACACAGACTAAGAGCGCCACGTCCTGTGGCAACGTCTGTGTAACCCACATCCTGTGGGTCACAAGGGCCTTTAGGTCATCCCGTAGGGACTAACATTCAGTGGGGGATGAAAAAAACCCCCACTGAATGAAGTTTCACTTTATCGTATTTAACGTCATTTTTTAGAAATTAAATTAAGCCTCCACATGTTGAGTTTCATTGTAAACTTGTTGATCCATTTGTCCTGTCGCCTTACTTGTTAATACCCCTGCGGTCATCGCACCACTTACATTAACAGCTGTGCGCCCCATATCAATGAGCGGCTCAACAGAAATGAGTAACCCTGCTAAACCAACAGGTAAGTTTAAAGCAGATAAGACGAGAATAGCAGCAAAGGTAGCGCCACCACCAACACCGGCTACTCCAAATGAGCTAACAGCAACAACAGCGATAACCGTTGCAATAAACGATGGTGTTAATGGATCGATTCCAACTGTTGGGGCTATCATCACCGCTAGCATTGCTGGATAAATACCCGCGCAGCCATTTTGGCCAATCGACAATCCGAATGAACCAGAAAAATTTGCAATTCCTTCTGATACACCAAGTTCAGCGGTTTGCGTTTTTACATTAAGCGGTAAAGCACCTGCACTTGAGCGAGATGTAAAAGCAAATGTTAACACCGGTAAAACTTTCTTCACATAGGTGATCGGGTTTAACCCTGCCATCGTAAGTAGGAGTAAATGAATGAGAAACATAATCGTAAGAGCCACATAAGAAGCAATGACGAATTTCCCTAATTTAGCAATAGCGTTTAAATCAGTTAATGCAACAGTTTTCGTCATAATGGCTAATACTCCATATGGTGTAAGGCGTAAAATCAATGTGACAACACGCATGATGATGGCATGAAACGCCTCGACAATTTTAGCAAACATATCGGCTTGCTCTGGTTGTTTCCGTTTAACCCCCAAATAAGCAATCCCTAAAATGACGGCAAAAATAACAACGGCAATCGTTGAAGTTGGACGAGCTCCCGTAAAATCTAGAAATGGATTACCAGGTAGTAGCTCGACAATTTTTTGTGGCAATGACATATTCTCTATGCCATCAAGTCGTTCTTCTAACTGCTGCCCTCTAGATAATTCTGCTTCCCCTTGTTCGATCTGAACGGCTTCTAATTGGAAGCCGACTGTTGTAGCAATGCCAACCGCTGCTGCAATGGCTGTTGTACCAACTAAAATGCCAATGATCATTGAACTAATTTTCCCTAAATCGTTTGTAATCGAAAGCTTCGTAAACGCAGACAAAATCGAAATAAAGACAAGTGGCATGACAATCATTTGCAGAAATTTTATATACCCGGAGCCAATAATATTAAACCACTCAACAGATTGTGAAACAGTTTCTGAAGCTGAACCATAAACAAACTGTAAAACAATACCAAATATAATTCCGATTCCTAATGCTGTAAACACACGTTTAGAGAAGGAAACGTGCTTTTTTTGCATATAAAATAATCCTAAAACAATAAGTAACATAATAGCAATATTCACTAAGACCAATATTGTATCCATTTGGAATCCCTCCCTTTTCTTTACTCCATTAATATTGTAGATTACTATAATATAATTATTCCTACCTGTCAACTATGATTATTTTTTATCTTTATCCATTCTTTCAAATAGTATGAATAAACCATTATTATATGAAGAAAAAGAGCCTTACGTGCTTCATTGAACACGTAAGGCTCTAAAATCTTTTCTTTTTTTCAGGTTGTGCTTTATTTCAGTAGATTCCTCTTTTCTTATATCGCTTACGATGGATCCACCTCGTCAAAGGATAATGTTGTCACTTCAGTATAGTCGCCACGAGCAATTTCTTCTTTGGAAGCATTTGTCGCAATTCTTCATTGTCATCTATTCCTAGAGCGATGGTCGGTAAGTCCTTCTTGTTTTCTATTTTCATCCATGTCACCTTCTTTTTTATTTAGCCTATCTTTTTGACACCTATTTTATTTTGGCTCTGTCATTTCTTCCGGGTTTACAATATTATCAAATTCCTCTTCTGATAATATTTGTAACTTTACAGCTGCTTCTTTTAGTGTGATACCTTTAGAAAAAGCTTCCTTAGCAATTTTCGCTGCTTTTTCATAGCCGATATGTGGATTGAGTGCTGTCACAAGCATTAAGGAATTTGTTAAATGTCGCTTTATCACTTCTTCGTTTAACGAAATACCGACTATACAGTTGTCATGAAAAGAACGAATACCATCAGCCAATAACCGGACGGATTGAATAAAATTATAGATGATCACGGGCTTAAATACGTTCAACTGAAAATTCCCTTGACTTGCTGCGATTCCAATCGTTGCGTCATTTCCCATCACTTGTGTGGCAATCATCGTCAGCGCTTCACTTTGTGTCGGGTTTACTTTTCCTGGCATAATGGAGCTCCCCGGTTCGTTAGCGGGAATCGTCATTTCACCGATTCCACAGCGGGGGCCACTTGAAAGCCATCTAACGTCATTCGCAATTTTCATTACGTCTGCTGCAAATGCTTTTAACGCTCCATGAACATGTACAATTTCATCATGGCTTGTTAAGGCATGAAATTTATTTTTGGAAGATGTAAATCGCTTATTTGTCAGGCAGCTAATTTCCTCCGCTACTTTCTCACCGAATTGTGGATGTGTATTTATTCCTGTCCCAACAGCCGTTCCACCGATTGCTAGTGGAAGCATTTGCTCAGTACTTTGCTCAATCATGCTTTTTGATTTTGTTAACATATGTACCCAACCGCTTATTTCTTGGCCAACCGTTAAAGGCGTTGCATCTTGCAAGTGGGTTCTCCCAATTTTGATCACATGTGAAAAGGCCTCTTGTTTCTCCGTTAACGTATTCAACAATCGATCGATTTCTGGAATTAATTGATCCATGACAACTAAAACTCCCGCAATATGCATAGCGGTTGGAAACGTGTCGTTCGAACTTTGTCCCATGTTGACATCATCATTCGGATGAATCGTTTCTTTCGAGTTCTTTTTCTTTAGCTGTTCATTTGCTTGATGTGCAATCACTTCATTGACATTCATATTCGTTTGAGTACCGCTACCTGTTTGCCATACGACTAAAGGAAAATGTTCATCGTATTCACCGTTTATGATTGCATCACAAACATCCATTATCACCTTGGCTTTTTCTTCGTTTAGCTTTCCTAATTCTCCATTCACTTTTGCTGCACTTCTTTTAATCACGGCAAATGCGCGAATAACTTCAATGGGCATTTTTTCAATTCCAATTCGAAAGTTTTGACGACTTCGCTCCGTTTGCGCTCCCCAATACTTATCTATTGGTACTTTTACTTCTCCCATCGTATCGCGCTCGATTCGAAATGACATATTATTCCCCCCTTATCCGTTTGTCTCATCTTATTTTTAGCCGTATCAAAAGGGAATAAACATTATGAACTTACTTTAATGTAGAATGATGAGAATCTTGTACGTCATGCGGCTCGATAATAGGTCCTGTCCATTCCGTAGTGACGAAAAAAAGAAGAAACAACAGGAGAAGCCCTACAGGATGAAAAAAAACAAACCGGACAAATGGTGGAAACACAACATGCAGTTCGTCTTTAAACATAGCCATGATCATTAAAAACACAACGACATGGACGACCAACATCATTTTCACGATGGAATCATGATAAATGGGGTGCAGCATTTCCCCTGTCATCGCCCCCATCATACCGCCCATCACACCCGCTAAAAACCCATCCAAAACAGCTCCCCAGTGATAAACCCGTCCAAAAATAGCCCCTACAAATACTCCGGTAATCATTCCGATAACCGTTGATGTCATTAAATCAAATGCTTCAAATATACTTGTCACTACGCCAGCAAGTAATCCTGAACTCATTGCAAAAGCCATCGCCACCATCATTCCGGTTAGCCGTGGAAACTTTTCAACTTTACATATCAACATGTAAGAAACGACTAGTATTCCAATACTTAAGAAGAGGATCCATGAAAGTGCAATATTAATATTCTCCACCTCCACTAGATTAATTGGATACTTCCAATATATGTGCTCTTGTTGGATTCTATACAATTATCGCTTCAAACATCATACATAAAAAGGATGACCGAAACTGGCCATCCTTCGTGAATTTATTTCGTCTCACGGTGCAAAGTATATCGTCTTAGACGCGGACTATATTTTTTTAGCTCTAATCGCTCTGGATTTGTTCGTTTATTTTTCGTTGTTATATAGTTTTTGTCTCCTGTTTCCGTACAAGCTAGCGTAACCTTTACTCGCATCTTCCATTCCTCCTTATGATATTAAACTTGAACCGTAAATGGTGGTAACGGGTCTTTGAATAACGACCAATCACTTCCCATCTCCTCATCTGTTAATAAACATTTATCTAATGAATGTTCAACTGCACCTTTATCCATGTCAATTCCAATCATGACGATTTCAGTCATTCGATCTCCATACGTTTCATCCCATTTTTCAATTAATACTGGTTCTTCTTCCAAAATCTCGTTTTTTTCTTCTTCTGGGTATACCGCTACCCATTCACCTGCAGCTTCTATACTTATCGATGGACCTGCTTGAGATAAAAGACCTGCCATGTCATTTCTCGTTGCCAACCAGAAAAATCCTTTTGCACGTACAACATCAACAGGCCAATTTTCTAACCATGTCAACCAACGCTCTGGATGAAAAGGACGTTTGCTTCGATACACAAATGAAGATATCCCATACTCTTCTGTTTCGGGTGTATGTTCTTCATTTAATTCCTTCATCCATCCTGCACTTTGGCTAGCTGTTTCAAAATCGAATAAACGTGTATTGATTATTTCATCTAGTTTCACTTGTCCATATGATGATTCAATAATTCTTGCGTCTGGATTTAATTTTTGGATGACAGCTTTTAATTCCAAAACACTCTCTTTGTCTACAAGGTCAATCTTATTTAGTAAAATGACGTTTGCAAACTCTATTTGATCAATTAACAAATCAACGACTTCTCTCGTATCTTGTTCATCAGTTGCCTGCTTCCGGTCAAGTAACGTTTCACCTGAAGAAAAATCATGCCAAAAACGATTCGCATCGACGACCGTTACCATCGTATCTAAGCGACACATAGAAGGTAATTGAATGTTAAGCTGCTCATCGATATATGTAAAGGTTTGTGCAACTGGAATCGGTTCAGATATACCTGTCGATTCAATAACGATGTAATCGATATCACCTGCTTTCACTAACCGCTCCACTTCAATGATTAAATCTTCGCGTAATGTGCAGCAAATACAACCATTTTGTAATTCAACCATTTTTTCCTCTGTCCGAGAAAATGCTCCTTGTTTAATCAATGAAGCGTCTATATTCACTTCACTCATATCATTGACAATCACGGCAATCTTTTTATTTTCACGGTTTAATAAAATATGGTTTAATAATGTCGTTTTACCAGCTCCTAAGTAGCCACTAAGTACGGTAACAGGAATTCTTGTATCCACCACTCAAACACACCTCTCTCCCAAAATCAAAATGATTACGATTTACCTTTTAAAAAAATATCACTTTTCCAACCTCGAACTACAAATCGTAATTGTTACGAATTATATTGTATGAAACCTTTTTAATTTTTGCAAGTATATAATTATTAATAGCACCGCTAATTGCAAACATAATTAAAATTGGAGCAAAGAAGGATTAAAACTTCGTTAGTTCAAACAAATTTCATTATTTCTTTATATAATTAGATGAGAAGAAGTTTTCGTAAAAGGAGTCAATTACATTGAAACCAATAAAAATTATGATTGTTGATGATGAAGATAATATGCGCAACCTTATTCATACGTATCTAAAAAGGGCAGGTTATACATGTATCGAAGCGAAAGATGGGATGGAAGCGCTCGAATTATTAAATCACGAAAAACCGGATATGTTGATTATTGATATCATGATGCCATACATCGATGGCTTCACATTACTTGAGGAAATAAGGAACTATCAACAAATGAATACTCCTGCTATTTTCTTAACAGCGAAAGGAGATGGCGAGGATAAAGTAAAAGGATTAAAACTAGGTGGAGATGACTACATCGTAAAGCCTTTTAATCCAGCCGAGCTATTAGCCCGAATGGAAGCAATTTTTCGGAGAACTCGAAAGGATTTAATGGAATCGAATGTAGAAACGTTCGGACCTCTACAAATGGACCTCCAAGGACGAGTAGCTACTGTCCAAGGACGAAAGCTTGCTTTAACCCAAAAAGAATTCGATTTATTATTATTTTTAGCGAAAAACAAAGGGAAGGTGTTTACACGTAGTCAATTGCTTGATCAAATTTGGGGACCTTCCTATGAAGGAAGTGAGCGAACCGTTGATACACATATTAAGACCATTCGGTTGAAATTAAAGGATCATGGACATTTAGTTGAAACTGTTTGGGGTCTCGGCTATAAATTTGAGGTGGAACATTGAACATAAAAAAACTTTCCATCAGTCATAAAGTACTATTTCTTTTTCTAGTTAGTTTTGTCATTTCCATTGTATTTTCGTTTCTGTTCATTCACTTTCTATACAAAGATTTATATATTCGCAGTGTTAAAGAACAGCTCATATATGAAGGAGAACGAACAGCCGCCCACTTTCATTACGGATCGCTAAGCGGTGAAATTAAAGACAAGATTGCTTGGTATAATGTTGTTTCACCATATGAAGTAATTGTTGTAGATAAATTAGAAAAATTAGGTGATCATTTTCCTTATCAAATTGATTATGAACACCTTATAAGTAAAGAGGATGAACAAAAGCTTTTAAATGGACAATATGTTACGAAAGAAGGATATGTGAAAGAATTTCGCCGTAATATTACCGGTGCTATTTTCCCATTAACCCACGAGCAAAAGCTAATAGGGTTCATCTATATATATGTTCCACTAGCTGAAATACCAGAGGTTTTCAATTATGGAATCCCAATCTTAATTTTTTCTGGCTCTTTCTTTTTCTTGATTTTATTTTTCATCATCAATTATTTTGTCCAATCGATTTTCAAACCGTTACGTACGTTTCGTACTTTTTCTAAAGAAGTTGGCCGTGGAAACTTTTCAAAAAGAGTTCATATCGATACTTCAGATGAGATTGGGGAGCTCGCCGATGCCTTCAATAAAATGGCGGAGTCTCTCGAAGAACAAGACGAGCGTAAGAAAGAATTTCTCTCAAATGTCGCTCACGAATTAAGAACGCCCCTCACCTACATTGGTGGTTACACACAGCTTTTGTTAGATAAAGCGTATTCATCGGAAGAAGAGAAGCGAAATCACCTTCTGCTTATTGAAAAAGAATCGAAACGAATGCAAAAGCTAATCCATGATTTATTACAATTAAACGAGTTGGAAGATAAAAAGATGACGAACGAAAAGGAACCAATAGCCTTTTCCCAATTGATTCTTGATTCTTTAGAACTATTTACACCGTCGCTTACGAAACGAAATATAACGATTCATACGAATTTGGATGATGAAATCATCATAATGGGAGATAGCAGCCGCCTGCAGCAAGTCCTTTACAATGTGATAGACAATGCAGTGAAGTACTCTAATAACAATGGAGAAATCCGAATTACATCTTATCAAGATCGCAATCGAGCTATTGTAAAGATTACCGATGATGGAATAGGAATTCCGAAAAAAGATATTGATCGAATCGGGGAGCGTTTTTACCGAACCGACAAATCTAGATCACGTAAAACAGGCGGGACAGGCTTAGGCCTTTCGATCGTCAAAGAAATTGTCGCTCTTCATGATGGGACGATGGAGATTGAAAGCGAAGAAGGAAAAGGAACGACTGTTATTTTATCGTTTCCTTTAATCGATTAACTGTATATTATATGACTAAATTTTTTCAAAGCGAATACTTATTCCAAGATGTTACTAAAGTTATCTTGTCGTTTAACATCTTTTCAGCTTTTATATACGATGAAAAAGGCCTCTCAAGTAAAGAGACCTTTTTTTTTCAATATTTATGGGAGTTGAAAGACGTCTTCTAACTTTTCAATGATCACTTCTTCCAATGATTTTGCCGTTTTTGTTATGTCTTTTATTTTCTCCTTAATAATGACATTTCCATCTTGGAAGAATAACATTTCATCGGCTAATTCTTCTACTAAATGAAGATGATGGGTTGAAAAAATGATGGTTCTTCCATTTCGTTTTTCTTCTATTAAACAATTTTTAAACCATTTAACCCAATATGGATCTAACCCATTCGTTGGCTCATCTAGTATGAGAACTTCTTCATCTGATAATAACGCTTGGGCAAACGACAGTCTTTGTTTCATCCCTTTTGAGAATGTCTCAATTTTTTGATGTCGCACATCAAACAAACCTACTTTTTTCAATAAAGATGATATCGTATCATCATCAACGTTTTTAATAGCCCCTAACAATGTTAACCCCTCTATGGCTGTTAAGTTAGGCGGGAATTCCAAGTCATCTGGCATATAGCTAAACCGTTGTCCTTCCCACTTTATACGACCGGAGGAAGGACGAATGACATTTGTAAGAAGTTTTATGAACGTACTTTTCCCGGCTCCATTCCCTCCTGTCAACGCAACTATGCTTCCACTTTGAATATTGAATTGAAGGGGAGATAGACCAACTTTTCCGTTCTTATACGTTTTGGAGAGATTGATTATTTCAATTTTCATCTATCTTCCTTCTTTCTTTTCTAAAATTTTCCCACTCACAAAAATCGGTATAGCCACCCATAAGACACAAATAAACAAATACACACAAATGCCAACAGGTGCCAAAAAGAAATTGGCAAAATCGAAATAAACAGGCCCAAGAACCGTTGCATTCCCAGAATAAAGAATATAGCCAATTCGAATCCATTCAGCAGGGTTCGTAAAAGTTAAAATCATGACAAAAATTTTCAACATCGTACCTGATACAACTGTCCCTACTGCCATAATGAGATAATCAAAAATTAATAAAAAGAAAGCCCATGTTCCAAGTGCTAACGAAAGACTATGAATCCGATTTTGCGATACACTCCCAATCAAAATTGACACCGATGAAAAAATAACAATGATAACGAGCGAAAGGAAGAATAGAAGAAAATCAAAATGACTTAGTCCTTTCAAACTAAACAAAATAAGAACGAGCCCATAAACCATCCCGACTATCAACCAAAAACAACAAATCAATGCAACAAATTTTCCCCATGTGTATGAGGCAATTTTAATCGGATACGTCCTTAATAGCGTGAACCATCTTGATTCAATATCTGAAGCAACCGACATAGCCCCCATTCCAAGCGTAAAAAGGGGAAACAAAAACAATAAAACATTTAAAAAAGAAGCAGAATACCGAGTAAAAGATGATGTTGCAGGAAGAGCAAAAATTTGCACACTCGTAATGGAAAGGAGCAATACCATTAGAAGAAGCCCAAAAATAAGTAATGATCGACTTCGTACGATTTTTTTCATTTCTGAAACTATGATCGCACGATTCATTGGTCATGAACTCCCCATTTATGTTTTTTCAGTTCTTCAGGTGTTAAAAGTGTGCCCTTTCCTTCCTTATCGATGAATTCTTCTGCTTTTTGTTTCGTTGAAAAAGCAAGAACTCCATACGACATCGGTGTCCAAAAATCTGGATGGTATACATAAAACGCTTGATTGGAATCAATCCATTCATCTGTCTCATATTCTTTTACATAGCTTGCTCCAATCTCCCCTTTTTGACGTTCAATCGCAAACTGAGCGAGACAACCAACATCATCGAAAATGAGCTTATCCCCATTTGTTAATACTGCCTGTGCTGCGTATTCTTCATGAACAATACTCATATTACAAACGACACATGTGTCAACTTCAGGATTGATTACACGAGGACTGAAATCTTCCTTTCCACATCCAGCTACACTAATGAGAACGGCCATTACAAGCATAAACATGATTAGTACTTGATTCTTCGCCATATAATCCAACTTCCTCCTCCCCACAATACACCGATAATAAATGGAGTAATATGAAAATCAATTTGACCACGTTCTTTTTGTATCCGAACGGAAGGGTTTTCATCCGTTACAAACTCATTTTGATTAACGGAAATTTTCTCTTCCATTTTGCGCAATGCAGAGACGGATGGGGATTCAAAGAAATACTGAAAAGCTTTCTGTCTTACGATGAGTTTTGCAAATGATTCATTTGCTTGATAAGGTGTATCACCAAAACCATCATTATCCAAATCAAACCCTGAATAATCATCCCAATAATTCCCTTTCAATGTAGCTCCTCGATGATCGGACGAAACAGAAACGATGTTTCCGTATATATCATTATTTGTAAATGAATTGGATTGACCATATTGAATGAATTCAATTCCCGTTTGGTTTGAAGCAATCGTATTATGAGCAATTTCCGAATGATCAATATTTTGCACCGAAATACCTACACGATTTAAGAATAGTTCATTCTGTTTAAGTTTAATATTGTTCCCCTCATACAAAACAACTCCAAACCCATTGTAGTCCTGTTGGTTTTCAATCTCATTTTGCAAAATGGTTGTATTGGACGTCATCATATGCATGATCCCAGTTACATTATGATGAAAGTAATTTTGTTTAACGATTACACCTTTTGAATACATGAGGTGAACCCCATATCGTGAATGGGAGATTTCGTTTTGTTTAAATACAGAGTTTTGATCATTTTCAATATATATCCCGTCTTGAACAGATTGAATGTGATTACTGAAAACACGGATATCTTTCGTGTCAAAAAGGATAATTCCATTTCCCTTCTTCGAAAAGTGACCTTCGCTCCCTGAGATTACGTTGTTATGAATGATAATATTTTCAGCATTGTACACTTCCATCCCTTTAAAAAATTCACGAATTGTTAAGTCAGTAAGCTCGATATCCTTACTATTCTTCACTAAAATAGCACTTGATTCTTCTCTTTTATCCCCTTTCAATCGGATGTTTTGTACTTTCACATCCTTTGCATCGATAATTGAAATCGTAGAAAGCTCAACGTGTCCGTTTCCAATAAGTGCTATCGGCTTTGTGATTTCTAGCTTTTCATCATAACTTCCTTCTTCTATATAAACAATGTCACCTGGGTTCGCTTGATCGATTCGAGATTGAATCGTTTCTTTTGCATACATGAAGGAAGGTTGACAAAAAAATAAAAAACTAAAGGCTAACATCAGTTGAAACGCTATTTTTTTGCTCATACGCGCCTCCAATTCTAAAAGGGCTAAATGATTGCCCTTTAGCCCTTTCCTTAATTGTGACTCATATCCATGCTTTCATTGGTGTCAGCATGCCCATCATTCATGTCGTGCTCTTCACCATGATCTTCACTCGATCCGTTTTTCATTTTCTCCATTTTCTTTATATGGCGATGACTTGCCACTTCATCAATATCAGATAGAGTGCTAATTTTTGCTTTATCACTACCATGTTCTTCGATAAACGATTTGGCTTCGTCCTCTTTTGTGAAAAACGCATAGCCATAGTTCATTGGCGTTTTAATTTCAGCCTTTACAATTGTTGCTTCTTCAAGCTTTGTCCACTCACGCGTATTGTAGTCGCGGACATACTTTTCCTTAAACGTTGTATTATCCATTCTTTCTTGATTTAACATACAGCCGATATCATCAAAGAACAAGTTCTCTCCATCTTCTGTAAGTGCTTGAGCAGAAAACATTCCCATATCGCTGTCCTTCGTATAAACCGTCATTTGACAATAAACACATTCCGTTTCTTCATCAGGCTCTTTCAAGGATACTTCTTCTACCTTCTCCTCCTTCGTAGAATTTTCTACTGTTTCTTCACTCTTTTCTTCTGTTGATTCATTATTACCTGCACCTCCACATGCTGCAAGCGCTAACATGAATAATGAAACAATTGCAAATAAAAAACATTTTTTCATTTCATTTCCCCTCCCGATGTTTATTGTAGTAAAAAGTTGTGTGCTAACTTTGAAATTTTTATGGAAATATTTTGGATAATCTATTATTGAGATGGGGTGCTTTTATTTGTAATTGTTAAAATCTCGATTACGAAAAACAGGCGAGACAGGCTTAAGTCTTTCGATCATTAAAGAAATTGTAGCACTCGATGATGGAAGGATGGAGATTCAAAGCAGAAGAGGAAACAACTGTTATTTTATCGTGTTCTCTTGTTAATGAGATCCTCAATATATGTTTAATGAGGAACATTATTCCCCCTAGAGGTATATTCTAATGATTAAGGGGGAATAACGGTGGATGTTCTATTATTTCTGTTCATGAGTGGCATTATAGGTTGGTTTGCAAGCATATTAATCGGACGAGATATGCCTGGAGGCGTAGTCGGAAATGTATTAGCCGGTTTTATCGGTGCATGGCTTGGTACAGCCCTATTTGGTGCTTGGGGACCGAAAATTTTCGGGCTTTCTATCATTCCAGCCATCGTCGGTTCTATGATCATTGTATTTACCGTAGGATGGATTCGAACTTTAGCTCGGAAGCGGTGATTGAACAAAATCATCATCTACCATACTGTAAAGGTTATAATTAGTCTATATCTTTCATCAGGAAATACCGGGCATTCGCCCAGCTCTTTTAGTCCGTATTAGGGTAAAATACTCCAAAATTAAGACCCAAGGAATGCTGTAAAGTCAACATTCTTTGGGTCTACCTTTTTCTATTTTGGGGCGTAAAAACTACTTTTCGGACAGCACCTATTATGATGCGTACCATAAAGGTGCGCTATTTTTTATTTCGGACTTTCGTTTTTCTCGATTTCATTAAAATAAAAAAATCATTCTGCAGGGACTAAATAATATTCGAAAGGACTGTACCAAGAAATTCCCCAAGATTTATTGTTGTCAGAAAACATTTGAAATGATGGTTGAACGTGAAAATACGTATCTACATCGTAATAAGACATACTTTCATCTGCATTATACCAGTCTGTTAATTGACCTGTTGAATTGTAATAAAAGTCAGCTTTTCCTACTTTAAACGCAACTTTATTCGAACCTTTCTTTTCGATCGTCATAAAGCTTCCATCATTGGATAATGAGATCCACCCACGGTCTGAAGCGTCTACAAACTTATTAATTCCAGTCATATACATAACGACATGATCCTTGTCCCGCAGTGTTCTTTCTGTTATTACGTCATGATCTTTTTCGAGCCTAAGCATAACGGGTGTTCCATAATAATTTTTACTCGCCTGAGTCATTACTTTATTTTTATAATAGCTTTTTTCAGCATATGCAATAGGATAAGAGCCTTCATACGTAAGCCCGTGAAGATTTTTATTATCTTCTTCTTTTCCTAATAGTTCTTGATTAGCTGGCACCACAATATATTTACGAACTGAACTTACAGGGGATCCATAGATATCAGTAATTGTACTGGATGCTGCCATTGCTGAAGGAGTCGGTAACCAAACAAGGCTAAGAATCATACTAAATGCAAGGAAAGACTTCATCAAAAATTTTTTCATAGTGATTTCTCCTTATCTCCTCGTAAAAAATATATCAATTTACTCTCACCGGTGAAGTAACTTTAGTCTAATTATCTCATCTATGAAAATAAAGAGTCATATTTACCAATCTTAAGGTCCTAAAGTCTATTATTTTGATATATTAAAATACAAATAAATTATAAATAATATATTGATTGAAGTTTTAATTATATTATTAAGATATAATATCTATTTTACATTTGGTATATATATCAAAATAAACACTACTTTTTCACTTGTAATTGCACTTTAATAACTAGGTCTTTTTTATTCTAAATAAATAATAGGAGTTGCTAAGATGCCAACTCCTTTTTTTGTTAAATCCTTTAGCAATTTCGTATTATCACCAAACTATGTAAGACGGAAACAATAGGTCGTGCTATTCCATGCTCTCATCATGGCACTCACTATATCTCGATTTTGTTTGAAATTAGGTCCTCCAGTGTCTTATGTCAAATCTTTATTTGCACATTATTTATTCTTAACGCAAAAACGGACTTACCATGATTAGTAAGTCCGTGTTATTTCGCATTTACCACCAAACTATGTATGGTGGAGACGGTGGGACGTGCTATTCCATGCTTTCGTCATGGCACTGACTATATCTTGAACCTGTTTAAAATTGAACAGGTCCTCCAGCGTCTTATGCGAAATGTAGATTTACCAAATAGGTAGAATTTCGCATCCTAGTACTTCCATACCTAATGGAAGCCTATAAGTCGATACACGGCTGTTGGATTGCTCCACATACCGCTCGGCATTGCCATATCACGTTTAGACGTGACTTAGGTTTCACCGATAAAGCTGGATTTTCACTTATGTGTTACCACATAAGGCGACTATTTACTAATCGAACCCACGTCCAGAAATATCGCCACTTAAGCATCTACGAGCGTAGTCGGCATATTTACAGTTCGCTGTCCCTTATGCCTACCGACAGGCGGCCGGGCAGCTAGTCTGATTGTTCTCTTCCATCATCCTCAGACGGCGGAATCAGGCGTAGCCCACTTAGAGTGAGTCCCTTACCCTACCACATGGGCGATGGAGGGAGGAACCGCTAGCTGATATTAGGCAGCTAAAGCGAAATTGTTGTTAGATTTGCCAGTTATTATTGGCTTGACGTTTATGACGGAGACGATCCCTCCGGCTCGCAACCTAAGCTCGATCTACCCCTGTCGAATCCGTAACGTCCCCATGATATAAAGGAAAATAATACGGAAAAGTATCAATCGAACTTAAATGCATCTTTTAAAAAACTTTCAACTGGCAATGACACTTATTATTATAACAAATCTATCGGATAATGCAATTGTAATTTACTGTAAAAATTAATACTTTCCTTTTTGACGTTGACTAAAGGCACGTTCAATTTCGCGTTTTGCTTCTTTCTTTTTCAAGTCCTCACGTTTATCATATTTCTTTTTCCCTTTACCGAGACCTATTAGCACTTTCGCAAATCCGTTTTTCAAATAAAGTTTTAATGGCACTAACGAATAACCTTGTTCCTTCGTCGTACCAATTAATTTGCTAATTTCTTTTTTATGAAGCAACAATTTTCTAGTTCTTAGCGGTTCATGATTATAACGATTTCCTTGTTCGTATGGACTAATGTGCATATTGTGTAGGAATACTTCCCCTTTATCAATACGAGCGAAAGAATCTTTTAAGTTTACACGCCCGAGCCTAATTGACTTAATTTCCGTTCCTTGAAGGACGATTCCAGCCTCATAAGTTTCTTCAATAAAATAATCATGATATGCTTTTTTATTTTGGGCAACCGTCTTACCTTCTCCCTTTGGCATGTCCATCCTCCTCTCCGACAAAAAGAACGTATGTTTTAGCGATAAAAACAATTATAACAAAAATCCCCTAGTATCTCAATGTAATGAAAAGAAGAACCGAGAAATGCTTCCCGTGCTCTTCCCTTTATTCATCAACTTATATTATCTTTTTTTCTTTTTACGACCCTTTTTGCTTTTTGGAACGTTTTCGTAAAATTTTTTCTTTTTCTTCTTTTTTTGATTTTTCGGTGGTCTTGTTGACCACTCATCTTTTGAACGAGACTTCTTCTCACTTTTAATGACTTTCGGAGCTTCCTTTTTCACCGCTGGTTTCCGTCTTGACCCTTTCATACCGACAATTTCAAAGTCGATGGAGCGCTCATCTTTATCAACCTTTACAACGCGTACTGTTATTTCATCACCGATTCGATATACGTTCCCAGTTCGCTCACCAATCATCGCATAATGGCGGTCATCATAGCGGTAATAATCATCCGTCATGTAGCTAACGTGAACAAGTCCTTCAATCGTATTAGGTAATTCGACAAATATACCAAAATTTGTAACAGAGCTAATGATACCATCAAACTCTTCACCAATTTTATTTAACATAAACTCCGCTTTCTTCAATTCATCCGTTTCCCGCTCTGCATCAACAGCTCTGCGTTCCATTTTCGACGTATGCTCGGCGATATCATGAAGCTCTGCAGACCATTTTGCCTGAGTCGCCTCATCTAGTTTCCCTTCAATTAAGTACGTACGAATCAGTCTGTGTACGATTAAATCTGGGTAACGACGGATTGGTGAAGTAAAATGCGTATAAAATTCGGTTGATAAACCGAAATGTCCTAAACTGTCTGGATGATATTTCGCCTGTTGCATGGAACGAAGCATAACGGTTGAGATCACCATCTCCTCAGGCTTTCCTTGGACTTCTTCTAAAATATTTTGAAGGGCACGAGGATGAATATCGTTCCCTTTTCCTCTCACGACATATCCAAAGTTTGCAATAAATTCTAAAAAGCGTTGGAGCTTTTCTTCTTTTGGATCCTCGTGAATTCGATAAATAAACGGCACATTCATCCAATGAAAATGCTCTGCGACTGTCTCATTGGCAAGAAGCATAAATTCTTCGATTAGCCGTTCAGCAACAGAACGTTCCCTAAGTGCGACATCGTAAGGTTTTCCTTCTTCATCAACAAGAACTTTTGCTTCTTTAAAATCAAAATCAATGGCTCCGCGATCCATCCGTTTTTGCCTTAAAATATTCGCAAGTTCTGCCATCGTCTCAAACATAGGAACAAGTGGCTCATATTGTTGACGAAGTTCTTCGTCTTGATCAACTAAAATTTTATTTACATCGGAATAGGTCATCCGTTCTGTCGTGCGAATGACACTTTGAAAAATTTCATGATGCACAACTTGTCCGTTTGAGTCGACTTCCATTTCACACGACAATGTTAATCGGTCTACTTTCGGATTTAAGGAACAAATTCCATTTGAAAGTCGGTGTGGAATCATCGGAATGACGCGATCAACTAAGTAAACGCTTGTCCCTCGCTCAAATGCTTCACGATCAATTGGACTATGTTCTTTTACATAGTAGCTAACATCCGCTATATGTACACCGAGCTTATAGTTACCGTTTTCAAGCTTCGTAACGGTGACGGCGTCATCTAAGTCTTTTGCATCTGCACCATCAATCGTCACAATTACATCATTACGTAAATCTCTTCGATTTGGAATCTCTGCTTCATCAATCGTATCGGGTGTTTCATTTGCTTGCTGTAACACGTCTTCTGGGAAGCTTAGCGGTAATCCGTGGCTATGAATAACTGATAAAATATCGACACCAGGGTCATTTTTGTGACCTAAAATGTTCACAACTTCCCCTTCAGCACTTAAACGTCCCTCAGGATAAGTCGTGATCCGAACGATGACTTTATGTCCTTCAACCGCACCGTTCTTCGCATTTTTCGGGATGAAAATATCGTTGACAATCTTCTTATCATCCGGAATAACAAAACCGAAGTTTTTGCTTTCTGTATAGGTTCCGACAATTTCAACGATACCTCGCTCGACGATGCGGACAACGGTTCCTTCTTGTCTTGCACCACTTGATTTTGAGCTTAACCGAACGAGCACCGTATCACCGTGCATCGCATTGTTAAGCTCACCTGGTGGAATAAAAACATCATCAAAGCCCGGTTCACTCGGTTCAACAAATGCAAAGCCACGTGAATGACCAACAACGGTTCCTCTCAGCAAGTTCATTTTCTCCGGTAGTCCGTACCGATTACTCCTCGTCCGTACAATATGCCCCTCTTCTTCCAAGTGGTTCAATGTAATGACAAGCTCTTTAAAGTCAACGGCATCTTTTATTTGTAACGCTTCTTCTAATTCTTGTACCGTTAACGGTTTATATGTTTCTTCTCTCATAAAATCGAGAAGCTCATCTATTTTCTGTTGATTTATTTCTGCCAACAGGCAGCCCTCCTTTCAAGTCTACCAATCGAGACTTTCTAAAAACTCATAGATGTCTTCATGTAATTGCTCACGCTCTTTATCTAATGTAATGACATGTGTTGAATCTTCATACCATTTCAGCTTTTTATGATGAGACTCTACTTCGTTATAAATAATATTGGCACTATTTGTATTAATCATTTCATCGTGACGAGCTTGGACAACGAACGTAGGTGCATAAATTAGATCAACATGTTGACGAACATCAGAGATGAGCTCTTGCAATGCTTTTAATGTATTCATTGGCGTCTTTTTGAACGCTTCCATCTCTTCATTGATTTGCTCTTCTGTTTTTCTTTCAAACTGTTTGTAATTTCTCGCGTATTCTAAGACGCCTTTGTACATCGTTTCTTCACTTTTTATATACATCGGTGCACACATCGGAATAATTCCCTTTACTGGTACAGTGTATCCTAATTTAAGCGAAAAAACACCACCTAAGGATAACCCGGCAACTGCAATTTTTTCATACCCTTGTTCTTTTAAAAAATTATACCCATCCATGACATCTTTCCACCAATCTTCAGGACCTGTATGTACTAATTCTTCTGGTGGAACACCATGTCCTTTATATTGGGGAGCGTGACACGTATAGCCTCTATCTTGTAAAAAGCGTCCGAGCATGCGAACATCTGCTGTATTGCCTGTAAATCCGTGTAATAATAAAACCGCTCTTTCTCCCCCCTCAAACGTAAATGGTTTTGGTGTAACTACTCTCATGATGTAACTTCCTTTCTGCAAATAATGATCATTTATTAAACTAACCATAAAAATCAAATTCGTTCAACTAAAGTTAATGACCCAATAAGATGGTTAAACCATTGACAGTTCAATATCCAGTGAACTGCGTAATACATCGGTATGCTCATCCCTACACAAATAATAACACCTTCCCAAAAAGGTGCAAAGAAAGTAAAATGGAAAAAAAGATGACATTCAGCAGTCCTAGTACATAAAAAAGGCCTGAAACCAATTGTTCAGACCTCCTTAAAAGTATGCTACTAAAATGGTTAACACAAAGAATAATACAGAGAGCACGACGGTAATTCGATGTAAAATTAAATCCATTCCTCGTGCTTTTTGTTTTCCAAATAACTGTTCAGCTCCACCTGAAATGGCACCAGAAAGACCTGCACTTTTCCCTGATTGTAACAATACAACCGCGATCAGTGCGATGGATACGATAATTAATAAAACAATGAATAGCGTGTTCATACGGCACCTCCTAAAACGCACAATTCCGGTATTTTCAATTTACCACAAAACAAGAAGGTTGTCACCTTGATTCAGAAGCGGAGAAATTTTACAATGAATATGAACATCTTAGCAGGACAATGTGTCACAAATACTATTTTAGGAGTGGTTCACATGAAACATGTCACGCCATACTTATCATTTAATGGAACGGCAAAAGAGGCTCTTGAATACTATAAGGAAGTATTTGAAGGAGAGATTCTTGCTCTTCAAACGTTTGGTGAAGCTGATTTCCCAACACCTCCTGAAGCAGCTGATCGCATTATGCACGCACAATTTAAAAAAGACGGTTTATTCTTTATGGTATCTGATTCATTTCCTGGACATACCGTTGAAATCGGTAATAACATCTCACTAGCTATTGAAATGGAAAGTGAAGAAGAAATTGAAAAAATCTATGCTGCTTTAAAAGAAAAGGGATCTGTATTAATGGAGCTACAGGATACATTTTGGGGTGCTAAATTTGCAAAAGTGAAAGACTGCTATGGTGTGATTTGGGATTTAAATTATACAATCAAATAATGCACGACCGGGGGCTACCTCGGTTTTTTTTGATGAATAAATGTTCATTTTTCGTTCCAATATAAAAACCCCCTCTTCGTTGAAGAGGGGGTGGCTTAGTTTACAACCTTATTTTTTAAGATTGTAGAAAGATTTTAGACCTTCGTACTTCGCTGTTGCACTAAGCATGTCTTCGATGCGAAGTAATTGGTTGTATTTTGCTACGCGGTCTGTGCGTGAAGGTGCACCTGTTTTAATTTGACCTGCATTAGTTGCAACGGCAATGTCAGCGATTGTGCTGTCTTCTGTTTCACCAGAACGGTGAGAGATAACCGCAGTGTATCCTGCACGTTTTGCCATTTCGATTGCTTCGAACGTTTCTGTTAATGTACCGATTTGGTTCACTTTGATTAAGATCGAGTTACCAACGCCTTGCTCGATACCTTGAGCAAGCTTCTTCGTGTTTGTTACGAATAAGTCGTCACCAACAAGTTGAACTTTATGTCCGATGCGCTCTGTTAATAATTTATGACCTTCCCAGTCGTTTTCATCTAAACCGTCTTCAATTGAGATGATTGGGTATTTCGAAACAAGCTCTTCGTACCAATCAACCATTTCTTCAGACGTTTTCACAACGCCTTCGCCATCTAAATGATACTTGCCATCTTCTTTGTTAAATAACTCAGAAGATGCTACGTCCATCGCGAGCATAATTTGTTCGCCTGGCTTGTAACCAGCTTTTTCGATTGCTTCGATAATTGTTTGAAGTGCTTCTTCGTTAGAGCTTAAGTTTGGAGCGAAACCGCCTTCGTCACCAACTGCTGTGTTATAGCCTTTTGATTTAAGAACCGATTTTAAGCTATGGAAGATTTCAGCACCCATACGAAGCGCTTCACGGAAGTTTTCAGCACCGACAGGCATAATCATGAATTCTTGAATATCTACGTTGTTATCAGCGTGTGCACCACCGTTAACGATGTTCATCATTGGAACTGGTAATGTTTTTGCATTGAAGCCACCAAGGTATTGGTATAAAGGTAAACCTAAGAAGTCAGCTGCTGCACGAGCTGCTGCCATTGATACACCTAAAATAGCGTTCGCACCAAGTTTTCCTTTATTTTCTGTTCCATCAAGCTCCATTAAAAGCATGTCAATTGCATTTTGCTCTGTTACATCGACACCAATTAATTCAGGAGCAATGACTTCGTTTACGTTTTTAACGGCTTGTAAAACACCTTTTCCTAAGTAACGCTCTTTATCACCATCGCGAAGCTCGACTGCTTCGTATTCACCTGTAGACGCTCCACTTGGTACTAATGCGCGTCCGAATGCACCAGACTCTGTGTAAACTTCTACTTCTACTGTTGGGTTACCGCGAGAATCTAATACTTCACGAGCATATACATCAATAATTTGTGGCATGTTTTTCGACTCCTTACTTCATTAATTTTTTTAAATCATCGAAAGAGGCAACACTTATTTTTGAATAAGTGATTGACCTGTCATTTCTTTTGGTTGCTCTAACCTTAATAATTCAAGCATGGTCGGTGCTAGATCACCTAAAATACCATCTTTTCGTAAAGTTACATCTTTTTTTGTAACAATCACAGGAACTGGGTTTGTCGTATGAGCTGTTTGTGGATTTCCTTCCAATGTCACCACTTCATCCGCATTTCCGTGATCAGCCGTAATAATTGCGACGCCACCCTTTTCGATAATGCGGTCAACGATTTTTCCAAGACACTCATCAACCGTTTCTACCGCTTTAATTGTTGGTTCGAGCATTCCAGAGTGACCAACCATATCTGGGTTTGCATAGTTTAAAATAATCGCATCATGCTTATCTGCGTCAATTTCGTTTAAAAGTGCTTCTGTTACTTCATAAGCACTCATTTCAGGTTTCAAGTCATACGTTGCAACCTTTGGAGAATCAATTAAAACACGTTCTTCTCCAGGGAATTCTTGCTCACGTCCACCACTCATAAAGAACGTGACATGTGGATATTTTTCCGTTTCAGCGATACGAAGTTGCTTTAAGCCACCTTGAGAAATCACTTCTCCGAGCGTATTATCAAGGTTTACTGGTTTAAAGGCAACATATCCGTCAACCGTTTCACTAAAATGAGTTAAGCATACAAAAAATAAGTTTTCAGGATGTTTAGGTCCACGATCAAAGGAACGGAAATCTTTGTTCGTAAACGTATTGGATATTTGAATGGCACGGTCAGGACGGAAATTGTAGAAAATAACCGCATCATCATTTTGAATCGTCGCAACAGGTTTTCCATCTTCTTTTGTCATAACAGATGGAATGACGAACTCATCGTAAATGCCATTCGCATAAGAGTCCTCTACGCACTCAAGCGCATTTTTGTAGGAAGGTCCTTCCCCGTAAACCATGGCCCGATACGCTTTTTCAACGCGATCCCAACGTTTATCTCTGTCCATGGAATAGTAACGACCCGAAATCGTAGCGATTTCGCCTACACCGTATTCCGTCATTTTCTCAGTTAATGCTTCAATATACTTCTTAGCTGTTTGCGGTCCAACGTCACGTCCATCTAAGAAGCCGTGAATATACACGTTTTCTACACCTTGGTCTTTGGCAAGCTTTAATAAAGCATAGAGGTGATGAATGTGACTATGTACGCCACCATCAGAAAGCAACCCGAATAAGTGTAAGTTTGTTCCTTTTTCCTTCACATGATTCATCGCAGAAAGGAATGTGTCATTTTGGAAGAACTCCCCTTCACGAATCGCAACATTTACACGTGTTAAGCTTTGGTAAACGATGCGGCCTGCCCCGATGTTTAAGTGACCTACTTCAGAATTTCCCATTTGGCCTTCAGGAAGACCTACTGCTTCTCCACAAGCTTTTAATGTCGCATGAGGGTATTCGTTCCAAAAACGCTCAAAATTCCGCTTATTCGCTTGTTCAACCGCATTTCCTTTTGTTTCATCACGAAGAGCAAAACCGTCTAGTACGATTAAGGCTACTGGCTTTTTACTCATGTTTTCCTGCCTCCAAAAGCTGTAAGAAAGACTGAGCCTCAAGACTTGCTCCACCAACTAAAGCACCATCAATATCAGGCTCACTCATATATTCTTTTATATTTGCTGGTTTTACGCTACCACCGTATTGAATACGGATAGCGTTTGCTGCTTCGTTTGAAATTAAGTCTGCTACTACTTGGCGAATGTGTGCACAAACTTCATTTGCATCTTCAGCAGAAGAAGACTTTCCTGTTCCAATTGCCCAAATTGGTTCATATGCAATGACAACTTGCTTCACTTGAACTTCATCTAATCCAGCTAGAGCTAATTTTACTTGTTCTCCAACAAGCTCATTCGTTTTACCTGCTTCACGCTCTTCAAGCGTTTCACCAACACAAACAATTGGAGTTAAGCCATGTTTAAAAGCAGCATGTACTTTTTTATTGACTGATTCATCTGTTTCATTAAACATTTCACGTCGCTCAGAGTGTCCAATAATTACATATTGTACCCCAATATCTTTTAAAGCGACTGGGCTAATTTCTCCCGTAAATGCACCGCTTTCTTCAAAGTGCATGTTTTGCGCACCTACTTTTAAGTCCGTCCCTTTTACTTCCTCGACAAGTTGTCCGAGGAATAATGCTGGTGCACAAACAACGGAATCGACTTTGTCCGGAGAAGGGACTAATGTTTTCACTTCTTTCACAAAACTTTTAGCTTCTTCAAGCGTTTTGTGCATTTTCCAGTTTCCTGCAATAATTGGTTTTCTCATGTTTACACCTTCCTTTTCTTAAAGGCTGTGTCATCGATGTTTTCAAAATAGGGTAATGGTAAGGTTTTATTTATCTAGTAATGCTTCTACTCCCGGTAGTGCTTTACCTTCCATAAATTCTAAGGAAGCTCCACCACCAGTCGAGATATGATCCATCTTGTCAGCAAGCCCAAACTTCTCTACAGCTGCCGCAGAGTCACCGCCACCGATAACTGTGTATGTATTCTCTGCAGTTGCTAAACTTTCTGCAACAGCTTTCGTACCGCCAGCAAATGCCTCAAGCTCAAATACACCCATCGGGCCGTTCCATACGACAAGCTTTGAGTTATGGATAACATCTTTATATGTTTCACTTGTTTTAGGTCCGATATCCAACGCTTGCCATTCTGCTGGAATACTGTCAATGGATACAACCTTTGTATTAGCATCGTTTGAGAAATCGTCAGCTACAACAGCATCGACAGGCATGTAGAAATTCACACCTTTTTCTTTCGCACGATCGATAAATGTTTTCGCTAATTCGATCTTATCCTCTTCTAATAAAGACTTTCCAATTTCGTGACCAAGAGCTTTCACGAATGTGTAAGCTAAACCGCCGCCGATAATTAAGTTGTCGACACGATCAAGTAAATTCTCGATAACACCAATTTTATCTTTTACTTTTGCACCACCGATAATCGCTGTAAACGGACGATCTGGACTAACAAGTGCTTTACCTAGTACATTTAATTCTTTTTCCATTAAAAATCCTGCAACAGCTGGGATGTACTCTGCAATACCTGCTGTTGAGGCATGTGCACGGTGTGCCGCTCCAAATGCATCATTTACATACACATCAGCTAATTCAGCAAATGCTTTTGATAAATCTGCATCATTTTTTTCTTCTCCAGGATAGAAGCGCACGTTTTCTAAAACGAGGACGTCTCCTTCACTCATGTTGGAAACTTCAGTTTTAACAGAGTCTCCGTAAGCTTCATCAACTTTTTTTACCGGTTTATTTAATAGCTCTTCTAAGCGTTTAGCTACCGGTGTCAGACGAAGTTCTTCCACTACTTGTCCCTTCGGTCTTCCAAGATGACTAGCAAGCAGTACTTTAGCTCCTTGCTCAACTAAATACTCAATCGTTGGTAGCGCTGCGCGAATGCGAGTGTCGTCTGTTATTTCGCCATCCTTCATCGGTACGTTAAAGTCTACACGGCAAAAAACAACCTTTCCTTTCACATCCACATCTTGAACCGTTTTTTTGTTCATGTTCAAAGGTCCTCCTTTGAGATTGGCTTATTTCGAAACATCGATTCAATGTTTCCATAAAGAAAATGGGGAAGGGGGCGTTGATTAAAATCCCCATTCCCCTATCCGGTATTCATTATAGCTTTTTCAACGGAGTCGTAACAAGTGTAATGTTCAAAGTCTAACTGGTACAGACAAAGTTCGTCACACGTTGAAC
Organism: Bacillus sp. FJAT-47783; assembly: GCF_022808615.1. Classification (GTDB taxonomy): domain Bacteria; phylum Bacillota; class Bacilli; order Bacillales; family Aeribacillaceae; genus Bacillus_BZ. The sequence continues at coordinate 89,748 of NZ_JAKZKS010000002.1, read as the reverse complement.
GAAAACTTTATCGTCTAATGATTAAAGACCTTGTTTTGCAATGTACGCAGCTAAATCTACTACACGATGAGAGTAACCTGTTTCGTTGTCATACCAAGAAACAACTTTCACCATGTTTCCTTCCATAACCATTGTAGATAAACCATCTACTGTAGAAGAGTGTGTGTTGCCGTTGTAGTCTTTAGATACGAGCGGCTCTTCGCTGTATCCTAAAATACCTTTTAAGTCGCCTTCAGCCGCTTCTTTAAGTGCTGCATTTACTTCTTCAACTGTTACTTCTTTATCTAATTCAACCACAAGGTCCACGATGGAAACGTTAGACGTAGGCACGCGCATTGCCATACCGTTTAACTTACCTTTTAAATCAGGTAATACTAACGCAACCGCTTTAGCAGCCCCAGTTGTTGTCGGAATGATTGACTCAGCAGCTGCACGAGCACGACGATAGTCTTTATGCGGTAAGTCTAAAATTTGTTGGTCATTTGTGTACGCATGAACCGTTGTCATCATACCGCGGTTAATTCCGAATTTATCGTTAAGTACTTTTGCAAACGGTGCTAAACAGTTTGTTGTACAAGAAGCGTTTGAAACAACATGATGGTTCGCTGCATCATATTGCTCATGGTTAACGCCCATTACCACAGTAATATCTTCTTCTTTCGCTGGAGCAGAGATAATAACTTTTTTCGCACCTGCTTCAAGGTGTTTCGCTGCATCTGCACGGTTTGTGAAACGACCTGTAGATTCCACAGCGATGTCAACACCAAGATCTCCCCAACCAAGCGCTGCTGGGTCACGCTCAGAAAGAACTTTAATTTCTTTTCCATTTACAACTAAGTTGTTTCCATTAACAGAAACTTCTGCGTCAAGAGTACCATGAACGGAATCATATTTTAAAAGGTGTGCTAGCATGTTTGCGTCTGTTAAGTCGTTTACTGCTACAACCTCCACCTCAGGATTGTTTAAAGCTGCACGAAAAACTACTCGACCAATACGGCCAAAACCATTAATACCAATTTTAACTGCCATTGTTAAAATCCTCCTTGAAATAGATGGAATTTTTTTTAGTTTTCTCAAAGAATACTCATTGTTTTTTTTGCAACAACGTTTGAGAAAACTTTTTTCCTATAAAAAGGGATGAATGATCATTCCCTTATTAACTCTTTTGCTGCGCCTTCATCTGTAATTAAGATGTGGTCAATCCCTTGCTTCATATACGCTTTAATCGCTTTTGCTTTCGATGTGCCACCTGCTACTGCAATGACACATGGAATATGCTTCAAATCCTCTAATTGAATACCAGCTGTTTGAACTTTATGAACGACTTCACCTTCTTGGTTAAAGTAATAGCCAAACGCTTCGCCAACAGCATTCCCTTTTTCGATTTTTTCAAAATCTAAAGGAGATGTTTTGCGCCGTTCAGCCATCGTTTTCGCCTCACCAATTCCGTGAAGAACAATGTGAGAAGAACGAATGACATTCAGTAAGTCTCGAATTGCAGGTTCTTCAACAATGGATTGATAAGCTTCCTTACTAAGCTGGTCTGGAATGTGCAAAAGTCGATAGTTACTATGAGCTCGCTTGGCCATTTTGGCGCAAATCGTATTTGCTTGATTTTCAACGTTTTCCCCGAGCCCACCTCTTGCAGGAACAAAAAGTGTATGTTCATGTTTATTATTCGGAGTCATCATATCGGCGACAGCCGCTAGTGTTGTACCGCCTGCTACCGCAATCGTTTCATTTCCCTTAAGGTGGTTATTGATAGTTGTCACACATGCACGTCCTAACTCTTTTTGAACCCAAGGGGATGTGTCACAATCTCCAGAAACGACAATGACTTCTCTCAATTGTAGTCTTTCCTTTAATTTGTTTTCCAATAAGGTTAGCCCTGATACTTCTTTAATCATTTCCTCTAAAACGGATAGAAGTTCAGAACCTTGCTCGGTTAACGTCATACCTGAGGGGTGAATGTGAATTAAATTCTGTTCTTTTAAAAATTGAACTTCTCCGCGTAACACGCGTTCACTCATGCCGAGGTTATGAGATAAGCTTCTTCTTCCAATCGGCTGCATGACACGTATATGCTGTAAAATATAAAATCTTTTTTGCATAACTTGGAGAAGATCGGGTAATAATTTCTTTTGTACTTCAATTAATGATTTCATTTGCTATAAACCCTTTCAAGTTTCACTTTGAACAGTTTCGGGACTCTTTGTGTCCCTATATGACATATTATGTCCCGGTCGATCATAAAAAAAACACCCCTGCTACATTTATATTGTAACAGGGGGCAAAAAGTTAATCAACATTTGTTTGTTCAAGCAACCGCTTTCTTAAAAAAATTTTATCAATCTTCCCGTATTGCAGTATTTTTCGGTCCATTTCAATAACAGGAATCATCAATTGGTATTTTTCAAGCAAGGAATCGTCTTTATAAATATCAATTTCTTCAATGTGCAACGCAAATGATTCTTGCAGTTCTGTTAAAACTTCCATTGCCTCATCACAAAGCGTACACCCTTCTTTTGTATATAGCTTTATGTTCATCATGATAGTACCTCTTTTCATTCAAATCGTTTTCGTAAACTAGAAGATGGGATATTTAGTTGATCTCGGTATTTTGCAACCGTTCTTCTTGAAACGGTCATATTATAATTCTCTTTTAATAAGTTCGCAATTTTTTGGTCTGATAGTGGACGCTTTTTGTTTTCATTTTCAATAAGCTTTTGAATAATATTTTTCACATTCGCACTAGACGTATCATCGGACTGTGAAGACGCGACACGGTTTGTAAAAAAATATTTTAGTTCTAATAGCCCAAACGGTGTTTGGACATATTTATCTTTCACAGCACGACTAACCGTTGATTCATGAATGTTTAACGAATCTGCAATATCCTTTAGTGTTAACGGTTTCAAAAGTTGATTCTTTAAATAGAAGAAATCCGTTTGATGACGAATAATTTCATGCATCACTTTCAGTAGTGTATCTTTTCTTTGTTCGAGAGATTTCACTAACCAGCGACATTGCTGCATTTTGTTCGTTACATAACTTTTAATTTCATGGTCTGTTCCCGTTTTCATAAGTGGCTCGTAACTTGCATTCATGCGTATTTGTGGAAGTAAATCATCATTATAATACACATTCCACTGACCATTATGTTCTTCCACAATTAAATCTGGGACAATATAGGTTGGTGCTGTATCTTCATATTGAAGTCCAGGTCTTGGATTTAACGTTTGGATAAAGTCATGAATTATTTGTATGTCTGAAAGCGAAAGCCCTGTTTGTTTAGATACTTCTTTCCACGCTTTTTGCGCAAATGGTTGAAAATAATCACGAACAATCCATTCAGCATGTTCAGGCTTATGATCGATACGTTGTATTTGAAGCAATAAACAATCTTGTAAATTTCGAGCGCCTACCCCAACAGGCTCTAGTGTTTGTAATATAGATAACTGCTTTTCCAACAAGTCAACGGGAACATGGAATTTTCTTGACAGATCTGATAAGTCTTCCGTCATATATCCGTTCGAATCGACTGCATCAATTAATATTTCCATTGCATTTCGCTCACGTGGCAAAAAACAAAAATCGTATAGTTGTGCACGCAAAAACTCATTTAGGCTAGAGCCTTTCCGAGAAACATTTTCAATCCAATTATCTTTTTGATCCGTATGTTTTGTACCTTTTTTATGGTAAAATTCATTCGTATTCGATTTATCAATAAAATCAATTAGGGGATTCTCTAACGTTACCTCTTGAAGATATGAAACTAAATCTACGGTTGAAAATTGCAAAAGAGTAATAGCTTGTTGAAGCTCTTTCGTCATCGTGAGCTTTAATGATTGCTCTTGAAATAAACCAAATTTCATATTCATAATACCTTCCCCCTATACATTTACATTGTACAACAAGAAACAAAAAGTTTGAATGAGAGAAATTGGAAGGAGGGTGCCAAGTGACACAGTTATTCTCAGTACAATACTTTGAAGAAAGTATTCGCCAACATATTAAAATGAATGCAGCAACTTCTTCAAAAATCGATGCGATGAATAGTTATTACCGTTCTGTCGTTTCTACGTTAGTCCACGACCAACTAACGAAAAATGCAGAAGTATTAAAGCGCATTCAAAACCTCGATACGGCTTATAACAATGTAAAAGCAGAAGCTTAATAGTTGAAACCCTAGCACACCGTTGTTAGGGTTTTTTATCATCATAAGCTTCTATGTAAATAAAGATTACACGAGACAATCAAGACTCGCCAATTGCTTCACATCTCACCTCGCACTTTTCACCTCTAAAAAACACAATGATTCTCGTTGTTCAAACCCTTTTTCCAAAAGCCACCTCATTTACAAAAATGAACACATTTCTACTTATTTATTTGAATATTATGAAATTTCTTTTTAATTATACCGTATTTCGCAATTTTCATTGCACATTATATGATAAAAAATTCATTTTATAGTAAAAAAGGAGCTAACGATGAAGTTCAAGTAAAAAAACTATGTTCATGTCTAGTCTAAAATGAACAATGATGAAAAGAAAAGAGACCTCTTTTTTAAAGAGATCTCTTTTAACGCGCTCGGAGGGATTCGAACCCCCGACAGACGTGGTACCGGAAACTAGTACGAATATTATATCGTTATAATCCGCGAAACCTCTCGCGGTAATAGTTAGAAACACGTTTGTATTGACGAGAACCTTCTCGTTGTCTGTCTGTTCCTATTTCGAATTATAAACATTCTGACGGCGAAGTCCCCCCGAAATTTTACTACGAGTAGACCTATTATACATAAGAGCGAATCTAATTGCGCGATAATCACAGTCAGCAACACGCAATAAAAAAAGATGCTCCTTAAGTTACTAAAATATATATATTTACAATCTTAAATACGCTAGTAGTTTTCCCGATTCATTTCGTTGTAAAATCTTAAATTCATTTTTTAAATAAAAATCGTTTAATATAGGTTTATCATCATACTCAACACAAACTACACGTAACCCCGATAAATTATAGATTAATTTACAGTTTTCTAACGCTAGCTGTAATATCTCGTATCCAAAAACTTTACCTTTGTAATCTTCTGATCTTCCTAGTTGTGCAATTAAAATAGTATTGAAAATTGTTGCATGCTTATCGTTAGTTAACTTTTGTTTGGTACTTCCCGATACACCGTCAATAAATTCAAATGGTTTAATCATTAAAGTGAAGTAGCCAATGATATCATTATTTTGGAATTCATCAATTACAAGGCTAGTTCTTGTAAACGACCTTTTTTCATTTAGCATTTCCTTTTTATGTAAAAACTTCTCCACGTCAGGATTAACTGAGCAAGAAAAAGAAGAGGAGAGGTATTCAGCTACCTCTTCCTCATTACTTGCTGCTTCAATTAAGCTAGATAAACTAATTACTTGCATTTTCTAGACTTAAGTACATTCGCTGCATGAGCGATTCTTTCTTTATTATTCATTTTAATATCATTAAAAACATTTGATTCTTTTATTACTGTACGTGGAGTGGATAAAATCTTTTGAGCACTCGATTCGTTTATTACAAACCTATCTTGTGAAGTTACAGTAGCCACTTCCTTCTCCCCCTTCCGTCTACGCACTAATATCACCTCCGTAAAGAGACGACAATTAGTACACCCCTTACTATAAAGTATAAAGAATGTACAAATAATATACAATATTTTCTATCGCCTTTTTAAATCCTATGATTTCCACATTGTAACATTTCATACATCAAACAAGAAATCCGCCCGAGCGCTAGGCCTAGGCGGTTACTTTACGTCAGTTTAACATATCGTTTAATTTGTCGAGTTCCCTTTCGACTTTCTCGTGGCTTTCGGTCATTTCGTTCACAACGGATCAACAAGCTTACCCGATAGCTTATAGAAGAGTTCAAGTGCCTTGATCGCTAGCATACCGTTGTTTGAAGTTCCCTTGATTAATTTAATCAACTACGCGCCAGCTAATGCACGATAGTTATCGGGTTTATTATCGCTAATAACGCTCCTATACCGGGTAAAATCGGGGCTTTGACACCAATTATAAAGCGCCCGAATAGCAATACCGACTTCCTCCGCGATTTCTTCATAAGTTTTCTTCTCATCTTTGGGCGCAAACTCATTCGCAAACTTTCGGACAACCATTCACGGAAATATGACATTAGCTTGAAACAATCTTTTTTTCACTTCCCGAACGCCTTCCGTTTTCTTCAACGAAATGAAATATTCAAACACTTGGTCTATCGAATAACCGAACGATTTCACTTCGTCAACCTTTACCTTTGTGCGACGTTTTACAATCGGTTTTCCTTTGCGACTATTTTCGGACAAAACAAAAAACACCCCTTTCGAATTCTCAACGTTTTATAGTTAAGAACACGAAAAAGGTGTTTCGTGGTTTACATATTTTCACGTGGTTAATACGCCGTGGTTTATACGTTTTTCAACGCCAAAACCATGTGCTTTCGAATTAGCAAACGAAAAGACAAACGGCTTACAAACGTTGAAATGACGCTATTTTTATAATGGACGCGCTCGGAGGGATTCGAACCCCCGACAGACGTGGTACCGGAAACCACCGCTCTATCCAACTGAGCTACGAGCGCATATATTTCAAATGTTGCTTTTACATTATAATCGAATATCAACATTATTTCAAGGTTTCGATATTATTTTCTAAATAAAGTCATTGTTTGAAACAGGACAAAATCGGGTAAGATGGTTTTGTAAATAAAAATGGAAAGTCGACTACATAACATCATTGATTCCCTAATTTAAGAACATGCACACATTTTAATGACCGAAGAAAAGAGAAGATCATACTCCTTTTAGAAAATACATCATTTTCAAATATTATCGTTTGACCTTTATTGACCTTCAATGTATGATGGAGATAACGAAAAAATTTAGAACCTAAGACTAGGGAGGAATCGTAATGAATTTAATTCCTACTGTTATTGAACAAACGAACCGCGGAGAACGTGCTTACGATATTTATTCTCGTTTATTAAAAGACCGCATCATTATTCTCGGGACACCGATTGATGACCATGTTGCCAACTCAATTGTAGCTCAATTGCTCTTTTTAGCAGCGGAAGATCCAGAAAAAGATATTTCTTTATATATTAATAGCCCAGGTGGTTCCATTACAGCTGGAATGGCGATTTATGATACGATGCAATTCATTAAACCAGACGTTTCAACAATGTGTATCGGTATGGCGGCTTCAATGGGCGCATTTTTATTAACGGCCGGTGCAAAAGGAAAACGTTTTGCCTTGCCAAACAGTGAAGTAATGATTCACCAACCATTAGGTGGAGCCCAAGGTCAAGCAACAGATATTGACATTGCTGCACGCCGTATTCTATCTTTACGTGACAAATTAAACAAAATTTTAGCAGACCGTACTGGACAGCCATTAGAAGTGATTGAGCGTGATACTGATCGCGATAACTTCATGTCAGCTGAACGTGCATTAGATTACGGAATTATTGATAAAGTCTTAACGCCAGATGGTGTAAAATAAGGAAATAAAAAACGGTGAGATTTAAAAAATCTCACCGTTTCTTTATTTATATCTACTCCCTATTTGAGTTGTAGGAAACTGATTTTATCCAAAAGTGTGTATATTGAAATCGGCCATTTCGCCGATTTCGATTATTCTAACCTCTGAACAAAGTCGCTAACGCGACTTTGTTCTTTTACCCTTCTTGTTGGACATAATTCGCAAGCGCTTTAATTGCTTCTACTTCATCGTTACCATCAGCGATAAGTGTAATGACAGAGCCGGAACTAATGGCTAAGCTCATAAGTCCCATAATACTTTTTGCGTTTACTTTTTTCCCTTCTTTTTCAAGAAAGACATCAGAAGAAAATTTGTTTGCTTCTTGTACAAAGATAGCGGCAGGTCTCGCTTGAAGGCCAGTTTTCAACCGAACTTCCACCTTTTTCTCAATCATCTATATCCCCCTCATTTCTTATATCATTTATATGAAATTCATCATTGTATACGTTTACCCCGAATTAATTATATTCATTTATTAAATTTGAATGGTGAAAATTACTTAAACGAAACCATTTGTCCAGAACGTAATTGCTCCGCAATTTGATCTAATTTTCTTAATCGATGGTTAATGCCGGATTTACTAATTTTCCCACTCGACACCATTTCTCCGAGTTCCTTTAATGTAACATCTTGATAAGTAACACGTAACTCCGCAATTTCACGTAATTTGTCTGGTAATGCTTCTAAACCGATTCGTTCATCGATATATTTAATATTTTCTACTTGTCTTAGGGCAGCGCCAATCGTTTTATTTAAGTTGGCGGTTTCACAATTGACGAGTCGATTCACAGAATTTCGCATATCCCGTACAATACGGACATCTTCAAAACGCAATAATGCTTTATGCGCACCAATCAGCGTTAAAAATTCACCGATTTTTTCTGCTTCTTTCAAGTACGTTATATATCCTTTTTTGCGTTCTAATGTTTTACTATTTAGATCGAACGTATTCATTAACGCCGATAGTGAATCATTATGCTCTTTATATAAAGAAAATATCTCTAAATGGTACGAGGATGTTTCCGGATTATTGACAGATCCACCAGCTAAAAAAGCCCCGCGAATGTATGAGCGTTTACAACATTTCTTCGCTACAAGCTCTGGAGATATTTCGTGATTGAAGGTAAATCCTTCTCCGAGAATTTTTAAGTCTTCTAATATTTTTTTTCCTTGTTCAATGAGTCGCACGATATATACATTATTTTTTTTCAAACGCATTTTTTTCCGAACTAACAGTTCGACTGGAATTTCATATTGTTTTTTTGTTAATGTATAGATTCGACGAGCAATTGCGGCATTTTCCGTTTGAACATCTACGATAAACTTACGATTGGAAAAAGAAATCGAACCGTTCATTCGAATAAGCGCAGATAATTCAGCTTTTAAACAACATGGTTTCACTTCGATGTTTGTTAATTCTTTTTTTGTTTCGGATGCAAAAGACACGGGTTACCACCTCCAATCGAACGCCAAAACCGTCTTAACCTTTTAATAAAGTGAAACTTCATTCAGTGGGGGTTTTCTTCATCCCCCACTGAATGTTAGTCCCTACGGGATGACCTAAAGGCCCTTGTGACCCACAGGATGTGGGTTACACAGACGTGGCCACAGGACGTGGCGCTCATAGTCTGTGTTCTTTATGTTCGGACCTTTACGGGCAGTTGTCCCCCACCTACCTTCTTTGCTTTACTACAGAATCTTGAGGTGGGGGTCTTACTGCCCGTTAAGAGTGGGAGAAAAGCTCATATAAAATCGATGCCATCTTTTTCGTATTATGTCGAATTACTTGATTTTCAAATGATATAATATCGTCTTGAATAATATTGACTCCAAATTGTTTCAATGCTTCCATATCAACCTGTACTGGCTCTGCTTTCTCCTCGGCATATCGTTCCTTAATCGAATCCGGCACTTCAGCATTATTTACGATCACCGTATCAATGAATGTGCATTTCATATGCTGATAAAGCGCTTTTATATGATCGCTCGCTGTAAATTGCAACGTCTCGCCGGCTTGTGTCATCACATTACAAATATAAACCTTTTTTCCCTTTGATCTACACACTTCTTGACCAATATTCGATACGAGTAAATTCGGTAAAATACTCGTATATAAACTTCCTGGACCGAGAATAATCATGTCAGCTTCTCGAATGGCTTCAATGGATTCAGGAAGCGGCTCAACATGTTCCGGAGATAAAAAGACTCGTTTAATCCGCTTCCCAGAGTATGGAATTTTTGATTCACCAGATACAATCGTACCGTCTTCCATTTCCGCATTTAAAATAACGCTTCGATTCGCTGCTGGAAGGACACGCCCACGAACATTCAGCACTTTGCTCATTTCTCGAATCGCATGCATAAAGTCGCCCGTAATATTTGTCATAGCAGCTAAAATCAAGTTACCAAGTGAGTGACCGGTTAAATTATTTCCTTTATTAAAGCGATGTTGAAATAGCTCTTCAACTAAAGGCTCAACATCGGATAAAGCGGCCAATACATTTCGAACATCTCCTGGCGGGGGAATATTTAGCTCATTTCGCAGACGTCCAGAGCTGCCTCCATCATCTGCAACCGTCACAATCGCGGTTATATCAAAAGGATATTGCTTTAAGCCACGGAGGAGAACAGATAAACCTGTACCTCCTCCAATAATAACGAGCTTTCCTTTATGTTTATTCGTCATCTTACTGTTGTTTTCTCCTCTCGATATCTCGATGCGTTACATGCGTTTTATAATCCTTTTTAAAGTGATTCGCTAAATACTCCGCTAACGTTACCGAGCGATGCTGTCCCCCCGTGCATCCAATTGCGATGACAAGCTGACTTTTTCCTTCACGCTTATATTGCGGAAGCATAAACGTAAGTAAATCAACCGTCTTTTCAATAAACTTGGCCGTTTCATTCCATTTCAGGACATAGGAAGATACTTCTTCATCCATCCCGGTTTTTGGTCTCATATGTTCAATATAATGAGGATTTGGTAAAAAACGAACATCGAAAACGAGATCTGCATCAATCGGAATTCCATATTTAAATCCAAAGGACATCACATGAACGGTAAAAGGATGGTCTTCGTTTTCAGCAAACTGCTTTAAAATTTTCTCCCGCAACTGACGTGGTTTTAAAGTAGATGTATCAAAAATAAGCTGAGCTCTTCCTTTTAACTCCTCTAAAAGCTCACGTTCCATTTGGATTCCTTCTAAAGGTAAGCCCGTAGGAGCAAGCGGATGTGATCTTCTCGTTTCTTTATAGCGACTCACTAGCACTTGATCATTGGCATCTAAAAACAAAATTTGTGGCGTAATCCAATCGAGCTCAATCATTTCATCAAGTGCATGAAATAATGAATCGAAAAACTCTCGACCACGTAAATCCATGACAAGTGCCACTTTATTCATTTTCGTTCCAGACTCTTTCATAATTTCTAAAAACTTCGGTAAAAGAGTAGGTGGTAAATTATCGACACAAAAATACCCTAAATCTTCAAAGCTTTGGATCGCAACCGTTTTTCCAGCACCAGACATTCCTGTAATAATGACCATCTTTATTTCAGACACCTTGCTCATCGGTTTATGCCTCCCCCATACAAATCATTCTTCTACATTTGCGGATCTAAACGGTACGAAAGTAATTCAAAATCAGGTGTATACGTAAACGTTCCATAAATTGTACCGGTCCCTTTTACCATATAATCAATAATATGATAATCCCCTGGAGCCATAGGCAGTTGATGAATGTCCTGTATAGGATGCCAAGCAAGCTTCCCTTCTTCTGTTTCAAATACGTTCTCACCACTAAATTCGGTCGTAAAAAACGTGAACATCATCCATTCTTTTACGACTTCATGACCGTCTTTTATAATCATGGTAAAAATCCCTTTGACTTTTGGATTGGATAAATATATTCCGGTTTCTTCACGGAATTCTCTTACGACTGAATCTTTAATGGATTCACCTTGCTCCATTTTCCCACCTGGAGCAGACCACCAATTTCTCCGTGGCTTTTGTAATAACAAAACTTGATCATCTTTTAATAATACACAGTTCGTAACTCTTTGCAACGATATCACCTCAGGTCTTTCACTTCACGACTTACTTATTCCTTTCATTATACTATTAATAAACACGTAATCACAATGAACGTGTATCATTCTTGTTCCGGAAAAATGACAAATCCATGAAAATTAGGGAACTACTAAAAATGCGGGTAAGGGTTCTGTGGAGCTAAGTAAGTAAAAAAAGAAGCACGGGAGAGTGCACCCGTGCTAAAACGTCTATTTATAAAAGGGGGTCAATTACTATTCTAATAGTAACTTATTATTATTTCACGGATGTTACAAGAGAATTAAATGACCGTTACGTTTATAAAAACAATATGCGACAAACCTACCGACTAACCCCTATTTAACTGCTTTTAATTTTTCTTTTAATTCTTCAACATAATGCTGGGCGCTTTGTGCTGCAATACTACCGTCACCAGTAGCCGTCACGATTTGGCGTAACGATTTTTCACGAATATCACCAGCTGCGAAAATACCTGGTACCTTTGTTTCCATTTCCGCATTTGTGACGATATAACCGTTTTCGTTTGTAATGCCAAGGCTTTCAAACGGCTTTGATAAAGGCACCATACCGATGTAAATAAACACACCATCTATCTCTTTTTCCGTCTCTTCACCCGTTTGAGTATTTACAAGCGTTACTTTTCCTACTTTCCCATCAACTTCATGAATTTCTTTAACTGTATGGTTCCAAATAAAGTCCACTTTTTCATTATCAAATGCTCTTTGTTGAAGAATTTTTTGTGCACGCAATTCATCACGGCGGTGAACAATCGTTACTTTATTGGCAAAACGTGTTAAATAAACACCTTCCTCAACAGCCGAATCGCCGCCCCCAACAACAAATAAATCCTTTCCTTTAAAGAAAGCACCATCACATACGGCGCAATAAGATACACCACGTCCACCGAGTTCACTTTCACCTGGAACGCCAAGCTTCTTATACTCTGCTCCAGTCGCAATAATGACAGAATGAGCTTTATATTCTTTGCCACCCGCTTTTACAATTTTATACTCCTCACCATCGACTACTTCTTTAATATCTCCATATGCATACTCTGCTCCAAATTTTTTCGCATGCTCAAACATTTTATTTGATAATTCAGGACCTAAAATATGGTCAAAGCCAGGGTAATTTTCAACTTCTTCTGTATTCGCCATTTGTCCACCCGGAACACCACGCTCAATCATTAACGTAGATAAATTCGCACGCGATGTGTACACAGCGGCTGTTAACCCTGCAGGACCTGCACCAGCAATAATGACATCATAAATTTTCTCTTCAGCCACGATCATTTCACTCCTTCGTTATAAAAGCAATCCTCTTTTCATTTTTACTTCTCTATAACCTATCCTATAAGAAACGAAACATCCATGCCAATTATTTGCTCAAATTTGTAAGTTCCTTACATTTGATCATCCGTTTCGAACTTCTCTACTTGACGAACATATTTAGTAAGCGTTGCGGGTGACAATTGATACATATCGGCCATATTCGTTTTTGTCACTTGAACCTTTTTATGTTTTAAATGTACATAATGAACAGCCGCCGCCCATGCTTTTTCATTTTGCAACTTAATATTATGTTTTACTGCTTGAATGAAAATATGAAACCATTCTATAAGTAAAAAGCTTTCGTCATCTTCTCGCTTTAACATATCCGCCACACGGAAAGCGAATGAAACGACTGTCTTTTCATTTTTTCCATTAGATAAAACATACTCGATCGCTTCTTTCTCTAAAGGAGTATGAAATTGACGATTTAGAAGCTCTTCTTTTCGATCCGAATGTTTACTAATCATATAAATATTATATAATTCAATTTCTAACTCGTAAGATGAGTCCGACTTAGCCCAAGGTTCAGAACCTTCTTTGTCCGGATTGTACTCCAAAACCTTTTCCCAACATTTATAGGATAATTCATGATGGCCCGTATAATAAGCAGAATACGAAAGCCAATAAAAGAATGTGTCGTCCCCATTAAATCCACTTCGATATAAAGAATATAACCATTTAAAGGCCTCATCATAATATCCGACAAGAGCAAATGTCGCGCCTAGTTTATAACGGTGTTCCGTTAACATCGGATGGATGCATGCTAGTTTTTTCACGAGCTGTCTCACATCATCATCTTTTCTCTCATAAAAATAAAAAACAAGCAAATTGCAAAGTGCATGCAAATTACCTGGGTTTCGTTCTAGTACTAATGATAAATAGTTTTTAGCCTCTTTCACCTCACCTAAATAAAAATGAGCTAATGCTAAATTGTTATAGGCTGACCAAAATTCAGGATACTCTTCAATTAAATCGCAAAGCTGTTCAATTGCTTTATGAAACTGACCATTTTCCAAATAAGATTTAGCGATCTCTTGTTTCACAATTAAATCATCTTGGTCCTTGAATAAGTCGTCATCCACTTCAATCGCTAGCATGTCTAGTAGATCATTGATCTCTTCATCAAATTCTCCGTCTTCATTTTGCTCTTCATATAAAAGGGCATATTTATGTGCTTCATGGAACAAGCCAAGATGAGCGTAATTGTTCGCCATAAAATAGTAACATTCTGTCATATGAGGATTTACTTCTTTAATTATACGCTGTAATAATTCATTCGATTTTTCATATTCCTGAAGCTCCGTATAAATCATCGCTAACTGAACGAGCACATTCTCATCCTTTGGAGACAAGTTCATCGCTCGATGGAACATTTTTGCTGCTAAGCTTAAATTATGCTCTCGATAAGCTTTTAGCCCACGACGATAAAAATAACGGCTATCCTGCAATAATAAAACAACTTTTGACTGTTCGTGTCGATTATTCACTTGATTTGTCACTAACATCCTCCATTTCACATCATCTGCCGTAGCATAGTATATCACATATTAATCGTCTAGAGTACGTAAAATGAAGGTATACAACTTTCCTTCCCGGCATCTCAACCAAAATAAGTTCATACTTTTTTATTACATTTTTTGTTCATCGCATATTAAAATATAGTATGAAAGGAGTAGATCCAATGTACTATAACTTAGTTGTGACATGCATATTTTGTAACGCAGATTTTCAATCAACAAAAATTTTAAGTCATAAAGCAAAATTCACGAGAATGGATAGTGATTTTTGTATTCATTATGAATTAGATAATCCGATGTATTATGACATTTTCGTCTGTCCCCACTGTGGATATGCCTTCCATAAATCATATAGAAGATTAGTAGAACCTTACTATTCACTCATAAAAGAGAACTACATACAAAAAATAAAGAAAGTCGCAAATTTGTGTGGAAAACGCACATTTGAAGATGCAATGCGGGCCTTTAAATTAGCACTATTAACTGCGCAAATTTCAAAGGAGCGGAAAGTAGTAACCGGGCATCTTTGTTTAAAGATTGCTTGGTTATATAGAATACAAGGAGACAAAGAAAGGGAGAAGCTTTTTTTACAACATGCAGTCGATGATTTTATGCATTTATTATCGAATGAACGACTAGATATACAAGAAATTGATGAAGATAAATTAATTTATTTAATTGCCGATTTAAATTCTCGCTTAGATAATTATAGTGTAGCTAGAAAATGGTTTAGTTACTTAATAACGAGCGGGAATGTTTCGAAAAAATATCGAAACTATGCATTAAATAGGTGGCATGAATATAAAGATATTCACGCGGTGCAATAGAAAGGCTTCCCCACCGGTCTTTCATCAAATGGTGGGGCCTCTTCCAAATCGAATTCTTAACCTGGTAGAACGTATCACATTATGAGCCATGCCGCTCTTTCAACACTTGTAAAACATCGTCAAGCGGGAGTTTTTGCTCTCTTAATAAAACCATAAGATGGAAAATCAAGTCGGCTACTTCCCACTTTAGTTCGTCTGCATCTCTATTTTTCGCTGCAATAATGACTTCAGCGGCTTCTTCCCCTACTTTTTTTAAGATTTTATCGACACCTTGTTCAAACAAGTACGTACAATATGACTCCTTCGGCCGTTCAACATCACGTTCAGCAATAATCTTCTCTAGCTTATTTATCATTTCAAATCGCTCATTCCCAATATATAACGGAGTATCTTCAACCGTTTGATGGAAACAAGTATATTGTCCAGTATGACAAGCTGGTCCTTTCGGTTCGACTAGTATAACGAGCGCATCTTGATCGCAATCATAGCGAATTTCCTTTACGTATTGTGTATTCCCTGACGTCTCCCCTTTATGCCATAATTGTTTCCGTGATCGGCTATAAAACCACGTCTCATTCGTTTCCAACGTTTTTTGTAATGATTCTTTATTCATGTAAGCAACGGTCAACACCTCTTTGCTCACTGCATCTTGAACGACAGCCACAATTAAACCCTTTTCATCAAATGTTAAAGAGTCTAAATTCATCTTACATTCACTCCCTCTTGCTGCAAATAACGTTTTACTTCTTTTACAGACGTTTCTTTATAATGAAAGATTGAGGCAGCAAGAGCAGCATCAGCCTTCCCCTCATGAAATACTTTAAGAAAATGCTGAGCGTCACCTGCTCCACCAGAGGCAATGACAGGAATCGAAACTGCTTCACTGACCATTTTCGTTAAGGGAATATGAAAACCGTTTTTCCCTCCATCAGCGTCCATACTTGTAAGCAAGATTTCGCCAGCGCCACGCTTGACTACTTCCTTTGCCCACGAAACGACTTCCCAATCTGTCCGCTTCCGTCCACCGTGTGTATAAACATAAAAAGCATCGTCGTTCTCATCGTATTTTGCATCAATCGCAACAACGATACATTGCGATCCAAAAAAGCTGGCCCCCTCTGTAATCAAGTCCGGCTTTAAAACGGCCGCTGTATTAATCGATACTTTATCAGCGCCAGCACGTAAAATCGATTTCATATCCTCTAATGAGTTAATACCTCCGCCAACGGTAAACGGAATGGCTAACGTAGCGGCAACTTGTTCAACCACTTCTCTCATCGTTTTGCGGCCTTCGAGTGAGGCAGAAATATCTAAAAAAACAAGTTCATCCGCACCTTCTTCATCATAAAAACGAGCGAGTTCAACCGGATCGCCCGCATCCCTTAACTCAACAAACTGAACGCCTTTTACAACGCGGCCCTCTTTTACATCTAAGCACGGGATAATACGCTTTGTAATCATGATTGACCCACCTCTTTTATGGCATCACGTAACCGAATACGGTTCGTATAAAGCGCTTTTCCAACAATGGCTCCTGAAACGCCATCTTGTACGTACATATTTAACTGCTTTAAATCCGCTAAAGAAGAAACACCACCTGAGGCGATGACGGCTGCTTTTGTTTTTTTGGCTACATGTAAGACAGCATCAATATTCGGACCAGATAGCATACCGTCTGTTGCAATATCTGTAAAAATAAATACTTTTGCCCCTTTTTCAACTAGTGCTTCCGCTAATTCAACAGCACGAATTTCTGATGTTTGCAGCCAACCTTCAATCGATACATATCCATCTTTCGCATCAATCCCAATCGCGATTTTCTCTCCATATTTGGCAAGCATTTTTTCAACAAAGGGTCGATTCGATATCGCTGCACTTCCTAAAATGACGCGGTCGATCCCATTTTGTAAGTAATCCTCCACGTCTTCCTCTGTTCGAATACCACCGCCAACTTGAACCTTTACCGGTAATTGCTTCGCAATTTGAAAAACATGCTCATGATTGACTCTATGACCCGCTTTTGCTCCGTCTAAATCAACGATATGAATCCATGTTGCGCCCTCTTTCACAAACCGCTTCGCCATCTCAAACGGGGAGTTTCCGTATACCGTTTCCTTTTCGTAGTCGCCTTGCAACAGTCGAACACATTTCCCACCTAAAATATCGATCGCTGGATAAATTGTAAAATCCATTTTTTATTTCTCCCCTTCTACCATCTGGATAAAATTTCTTAAAATGGCGATTCCTAATGCACTGCTCTTTTCTGGATGAAATTGTGTTCCAACTACCGGACCTTTTCCAACAATGGCAGGTACTAAAACACCGTATTCAGCACTTGCTAGAATAATATCCGAATCATTTGATACCGCATAGTACGAATGCACAAAATAGGCATAGTCTTCTTCCAATCCATTTAAAAGTTCATGACTTTTGTGAAAGGTAAGCTTATTCCATCCCATATGAGGAACTTTCAATGATGGAATGATCATTCTTTTTATTCGCCCACTTAAAAAACCAAGCCCTTTCGTTTGTCCATTTTCTTCACTTTCATCAAATAACAGCTGCATTCCTAAACAAATGCCAAAGAGCGGCTTTCCGTTCGTTACTTCTTCTTTTAATAATGTGGCAAGTCCCGTCTCATTCAGTAAAAACATCGCATCTTTAAAGGCGCCGACTCCAGGTAAAATATACCCGGTGGCCTTTTTCAATTCATCTGTGTTACTTGAAATGAAATACGGTGCTTTTAATCGTTCTAACGCTTTACTAACACTGAATAAATTTCCCATCCCGTAATCGACAATTCCGATCATCTTACAACATCCCTTTCGTAGATGGAACCCCTTTGATGCGAGGATCAATCATCGTTGCTTCATCTAACGCTCGACCTAATGCTTTAAAAACCGCTTCAATCATATGGTGTGTATTACGACCGTAGTGAACGATCACGTGTAAATTCATCCGTGCTTCTAACGCTAATTTCCACAAAAATTCATGAACGAGCTCTGTATCAAACGTCCCCACGGTTGCTGCTGGAAAGTCTCCTTTCAATTCAAAATGAGGGCGATTACTTAAATCAACAACGACTTGGGCCAACGCTTCATCCATCGGAACAAAAGCATTCCCGTAACGCTTGATTCCTTTTTTATCGAGAAGAGCTTCTCGTAGTGCCTGGCCAAGACAAATGCCGATATCTTCTGTCGTATGGTGGTCATCAATCTCAATATCTCCATTTGCGACCACATCGAGATTAAACTGTCCATGTTTCGTAAATAAATCAAGCATATGTGAGAGAAACGGGACTCCCGTCTCTAAACTTGATTCTCCATCACCATCTATTGCCAATGTTAATTGAATATTTGTTTCATTCGTTTTTCGAATAACGGTAGACGTACGTTCCAACGTTTCTTCCCCCTTATTTTAACCGTGTTTCGATCGCACGAGCATGAGCTTCTAACCCTTCAAAACGAGCAAGCTTTGCAATTTTCGAAGCTTTCTCCATGAATGCCTCCTGACTGTATTTAATGATGCTTGATTTTTTCACAAAATCGTCCACATTTAACGGACTTGAAAATCGTGCCGTTCCATTTGTCGGCAAGACATGATTCGGACCGGCAAAATAATCACCGACAGGTTCTGAACTATATCTTCCTAAAAATATCGCTCCTGCATGTCGAATGTCGCTTAATTGTTCTTCCGGATTTGTTGTCAAAATTTCTAAATGCTCTGGAGCTAATTCATTGACAACGTTTACCCCTTCAGAAATGGAATCAACGACATAAATTTTCCCGTAATCATAAATGGATGCTGAGGCAATTTCTTTTCTAGGTAAGGTCTCTAGTTGTCTAGCGACTTCTTGTTGAACTTGCTCTGCTAAACGGTCTGAAGTTGTGATGAGTATACTTGTTGCTAACGGGTCATGTTCTGCTTGCGAAAGTAAATCAGCAGCCACTTCTTGTGGATCAGCAGACTCATCC
Source organism: Bacillus sp. FJAT-47783 (assembly GCF_022808615.1). Lineage (GTDB taxonomy): Bacteria > Bacillota > Bacilli > Bacillales > Aeribacillaceae > Bacillus_BZ. The sequence continues at coordinate 70,449 of NZ_JAKZKS010000002.1, read as the reverse complement.
GCTAAAATAACAATCTCACTTGGTCCTGCGATCATATCAATATCGACGAAACCAAACACTTGACGTTTTGCAAGGGCGACAAATATATTTCCAGGCCCTACAATTTTATCAACAGGAATCATCGATTCCGTACCGTAAGCAAGACCTGCAATCGCTTGTGCACCGCCTACTTTATACATTTCCGTTACACCCGCTTCATAGGCAGCGACGAGAACACTCGGCGGTAACGTTCCTGCTTTATTCGGAGGAGATGTTAACACAATTCTCTCAACACCTGCCACTTTTGCTGGTATCACATTCATTAATACAGAGGACGGGTACGCTGCTGTTCCTCCTGGTACATACACACCAACAGAGTCGAGTGGCGTGATTTTTTGCCCAAGCATCGTTCCATTTGCCTCATAATAAAACCATGATTCTCTTTTTTGTTTTTCATGAAAGGAATAAATATTTTGCGCTGCTTCGCGGATGATCTCAATAAATTCTTCATCTATTTGTTTATAAGCCTCTTCGATTTCTTCTTCTGAAACTTTAAATGAAGAAAGTGAAACATGATCGAATGCTTCTGTATATTGTTTAATAGCTTCATCGCCACGTTGTTTTACATCATCTAATATTTTTTTGACGACTTCTTGCTGAGAATCCGTCCCTGATTCAATGGACCGACGCAAACTGATGTTTTTATTTGTACCTTTTACGATTTCCATTTACCTCACTCCTTGCTCGTCCTCTACAACATGTGCTAACCGTTCCACTAACTTATCAATTTCTTGATCTTTCATTCGATAACTAACAGGATTAACGATTAGTCGTGAAGTAATATGAACAATATGCTCAAGCTCTACTAATCCATTTTCCTTTAACGTTCTTCCCGTAGATACGATATCGACGATACGCTCAGCTAATCCGATTAATGGAGCAAGTTCAATGGAACCGTTTAAACGAATAATTTCTACTTGCTCACCTTGTTCTCGAAAATACTTAGATGCAACGTTTGGATATTTTGTCGCCACTTTCGGAGCGACATCACTTATTTTGCCATTAGGTAAACCAGCTACTGCTAGATGACATGGACTAATATTTAAATCTAACACTTCATATACGTCACGCTCTTCCTCGAGTAAAACATCTTTTCCAACAATCCCTACATCTGCTACACCATGCTCAACATATGTTGTTACGTCCATCGGTTTTGCTAATATGTAGCGAATTTGATTGGATGGGACATCTAAAATAAGCTTTCGCGACTCGTTTAATTCTTCTGGCAGCGTATAACCTGCCCGCTTTAGAAGCTTCGCTGCTTCTTCAAAAATTCGCCCCTTCGGCATCGCAATCGTTAACCACTCACTCATTCAGCTCGCTCCTTTCCCGGTTTTCCGAGAAAGTACTGCACTTCCTCAAACGATTGAACAAATTGATCAATATCTTTTACACCGGAAATACTTTGCATCACAACAAGCTTCCCTTCACTTCGAAGCTTCATTGCCTCACGAAACGCTTCCTTTCGCTGTTCTTCACTAAAAATCACCCCATACATAGGACGGGTTTTTGCTGCATCTCCTAAAGCGACGACTAAATGATCAATTTTTATCCCAAATCCAGTTGCAGGTGCTGGTCGGTCAAATTGAGCCAATAGTTGGTCATACCTACCGCCATTTCCAATTGGAAACCCGACATGATTAGCATATAACTCAAAAATGATACCTGTATAATAGCTCATATGGCTTACCGTATTTAATTCGAGCTTAATATATTTTTCCACACCGTATGCTTCAAGCTGCTTCCACAAATTTTGCAACTGAACGAGCGCTTGTTTCCCTTTTTCACATTGAACAATCATCATCGCATCTTCTGCTTTCTCAATCCCGCCTTTCAGGTGAAGAACGTTTAATAGTCGCTCTTTATCAATTTGCGATAATGCTAGATTTTTAACATGTTCGCGATAGCCGACAAAATTTTTCTCATATAAAAATTGTTGTAGCTCTTTGGACCGTTCTTCATTACCAAGAATCTCTTCAAATAAAGCATGGGCAAATCCGACATGCCCGATGGAAATTTTAAACTGTTCTAAACCAGCAGCTTTTAACGTAAATACCATTAAGGCAATCACTTCAGCATCTGCACTAGTCGTACCGTCTCCAATCAATTCCACACCAATTTGTTCAAACTCCGCTGGTCGTCCGCCTTCGTGATGCTGAGCTCGAAAAACATTTGCTACGTATGCTAAGCGGAGCGGACTATTTTCCTTATATAATTTTGAAGCAGCCACACGAGCAATGGGAGTCGTCATATCTGGACGTAACACTAACGTATGTCCTTGTTGATCCAATAGCTTGAATAGTTGATTTTCTACTATAGCTGACTGCACACCGACGGTTTCATAAAATTCTAATGTCGGTGTTTCAAGCATTTCATATCCCCATCGTTCAATTTCATTGACAATTTCATTTCGTACAGATGTCTTGACCGCATATAAATTCGGAAGCGTATCACGCATCCCAAGCGGTTTCTCAAACATAAACACTCGCTGGCACCCCCCAAAAATCCTTTAATTCGCTAATATGCTACCATACTACCAAAATAAAGGTTTTCAATCAATACTCAAATGATACATTTTTAATTATTTTCGGAAAATTTTACATTGATATCTGTTAATTACACAAAATTATTATAATTCCTGCTTACAAATTGTTATGAAGGTCAATAAAGTTAAAGGTTATGGATTTTTTTCTTGATTTGCGTACTATTTTCATAACTTGTGGATTTCTTTCTTGAACTCGTGGACTATTTTTCACTACTTGCGGATTTCTTTCAAAACTTGCGAGAATATGAAACAAACTTGCGGATTCCCTTTAATTTGGTATGAAAAAAAGGTACGAGTCTCTCTTTTACTCATACCTTTTCTTTCCGTTTTTCCATTTCTTCTTTTGTATAAATAAGTTGCATTGGGTTGCCGCCAACGAAACAGCCTTCAGGAACGTCTTTATGGACGACGGTTCCTGCCGCTACAATGGCACGGTTTCCAATTTTAACACCAGGAAGAATGGTACTGTTGGCGCCGACCATTACTTCATCTCCAATTTCAACTTCTCCGAGACGGTATTCATCAACTAAATATTCGTGAGCAAGAATGGTCGTGTTATAACCAATTATACTATTTCGCCCGACTTTTATTTTTTCTGGAAACATGATATCGACCATGACCATAAAGGCGAGTGATGAATACGGACCTATGTTCATTCTTAAAAACGTTCGATACAGCCAATTTTTTACCGACATAAAGGGTAAAAATCGACCGATAAAAATAATGATGACATTTTTAAACACTTTCCAAAATGAAACGGTTTTGTAAACTTGCCATAATGAATTCGGACCGCCTATAGGATATTTTGTCGTTCTTCTCACACTTATTCCACTCCAACGATTGACAGAATATCGCTCATCTTTGATACGATATAATCAGGGTTATGGGAGCGAATATACTCTTCCCCTTTCAAACTCCATGCAACACCCACTGTTTTCGTTCCAGCATTTTTTCCTGCATCAATATCGTGAACATTGTCACCAATCATCATCGCTTCCTCAGGCTTCGCATCTAATTGTGCTAATGCTTTCAAAATCGGTTCTGGATGCGGCTTGGCGTGTTCAACATCATCAAGGGTCACGACGACATCGAAAAATGTATCAAGCTTTGTAAGCTTTAAACCCATATTCACCGTTTCACGAATTTTTGTTGTCACAATCCCTAACTTATACCCTTTTTCATGAAGTGTTTTCACTGTATCATAAACTGTCTCAAACTCTTTTACGAGAATATCGTGCTGTTCATGATTAAATTTTCGGTATGTGGCTACCATTTCTTCCATACGATCTGGATCTAATTTGCCAAACGTATCTATGAGCGGAGGTCCGATAAAGGATAATATATCCTTACGGGTAAACCGTCCGGGAAAATAATGCTCTAACGTATGCATAAAGGACTCAATAATTAAGTCATTTGTATTAATTAATGTTCCGTCTAAATCAAATAATAACGTATTAATTTTCATATGCTGCTCCTTCCCTTGCTGTAACACCCACTTTTTTCTTCCAAACAAATCCAACCATCATCGTTAACATAACCGCTGCCACTAACCGTATAATGAGAAGAGGTAACACAGGAATCCCAAGCGGAACGAATATTAACGTATCTTCTACTACTGCATGGCAAGCGACTAAAAAGATAAAAGCTAACGTTAAATCTCGTTTACTAACACCATCTTCTTTCACCGCTTGAATCATGACACCTGCACCGTAGGCTAAACCAATTGTTAAACCAGCCACTAATGTCATCGACGTGTTTTCTTTCATCCCGAGAGCGCGTGTAACAGGTGCCATCCATTTAGAAAATGTATGGAGCCACCCTAAATCTTTCATAAATTGAATGATCATCATTAACGGAATCACAATGATCGCTAACTGAATGACACCAATCGCTGCTTTTTCCAAGCCATCAACGAAAATAGCAAACCAACCTGATACTGATTCTTCTGATTGCGAAATAAAGCCATACTTCGCTTTTTCTCCCCCGCCTTGCCACAGCAAATTAATGACAATGGCAGAGAAGAAGGCAAGACCTAAACGAACAACTAAAATCACCCACACCTTAATGCCAACTTTACTCGCAACGGTAGATTCGATGATTAAATTATGAGAGAAAGAAAGCATGACGGCAAGAATGAACACTTCTTTTACAGTTAAATCTAACGTTAAAATCGCGCCAATCCCTGCATATAAATTTAAAAAGTTACCGAGCACGAGCGGAATCGCCGCATCCCCTTGCAAGCCAAAAATACCCATTGCTGGCGTAATGAAGTCAATAATCCAATCTAATAACCATGTATGCTGTAAAACCGAGACAAGGAGCGTAATAGGAAAAATGACTTTCCCAAGTGTCCACGTCGTACTCAACCCTACTTTCCAACCTGCTCGAATGCTCGCCTTTACATCCATCCTTCATCCCCCTTATTTTTCTGGATCTAAATATCGTTTATTCGCCATGCCCGTCACTCTACGAATGATAAGGATCAAAACCGCTACGACAATAAGCGAGATAGAAACAACCTGGGCGATTCGAAGGGACTCCGTTAACATTAAGCTATCTGTTCGCATTTCTTCTATAAAGAAGCGGCCGATTGAATACCAAATGACGTACGATAAAAACAATTCTCCCTGACGTAAATTCACTTTCCGAAGTGAAAGAAGAATGACAAATCCTATCAAATTCCATATTGATTCATATAGGAATGTTGGGTGGTAATACTGTCCGTTAATATACATTTGGTTAATAATAAAATCAGGTAGATGTAAGTTTTCAAGAAACTCCCTTGTGACAGGACCACCATGTGCCTCCTGGTTCATAAAGTTTCCCCAACGACCGATTGCTTGCCCAAGAATAATACTAGGTGCGGCAATATCGACAATTTTCCAAAAGGATACGTTCTTAACTCTGGCAAATACGTATCCTGTTAAAATCGCTGCGATTAATCCACCATGAATCGCAAGCCCTCCTTGCCAAATTTTTGGAATGTCAGCAAGGTTTTGAGAATAATAATCCCATTGAAACAGAACGTAATAAGTACGAGCGCCAACAATCGCTAACGGCAATGCGATTAACACTAAATCGACAAACAAATCTTTATGTAACCCGCGTCGTTCACTTTCTCTTACAGCTAACCAAAGCCCCAGTAATGCGCCGAAACCGATAATAAGACCGTACCAATACACTTGGATTGGACCTAATTCAAACGCGACGCGGTCTAATGGTTGAATCGTTGCTTCCACTACTTTCATTCCTCTCCAAACATTTTTTTATTGAAACTCCTCATGGTCCTCTTCAATAACATTGGCTAATTTGTTTGTAAATTGTTTCGCCGCATTGAAACCCATTTTTTTCAAGCGATAATTCATTGCGGCCACTTCGATAATCACGGCCAAGTTACGTCCTGGACGAACGGGAACTGTTAAACGGGTAATTTCTGTATCTAAAATTTTCATCTTCTCTTCTTCAAGCCCTAACCGATCATATTGTTTCGTTTGATCCCAAAGCTCCAAGTTAATGACAAGCGTAATACGCTTGTAGTTTCTTACTGCACCCGCGCCAAATAATGTCATGACATCAATGATTCCGAGACCACGGATTTCTAATAAATGACGAATTAATTCAGGGGCATTTCCAATGAGTGTATCTTGATCTTCTTGGCGAATTTCTACACAATCGTCTGCAACGAGACGATGTCCGCGTTTAACTAATTCTAAAGCGGCTTCACTTTTCCCGACACCACTTTTTCCTGTTATTAAAACACCTACACCGTAAATATCGACTAATACACCATGAATAGCTGTCGTTGGGGCAAGCTTACTCTCTAAAAAATTGGTTAATCGGCTTGCTAACCTTGTCGTTTTTAATGGTGACCGCAATACCGGAACATTCGCCTCTTCAGATGCTTCAATTAATTCCTTAGGGACATCCATATCGCGAGATACAATGATCGCTGGAGTTGCCTCTGTACATAATTGAGCCATGCGGCTAGCCTTTTCCTCATCCGTTAATTTTTGAAAAAATGTAAGTTCTGTCATCCCTAAAAGTTGAACACGTTCTTTCGGATAATATGTAAAAAAACCTGCGATTTCTATACCTGGTCTTGATAAATCACTCGTCGTAATAGGGCGGCTAACCCCTTCTCCTCCACTAATTAACTCCATTTGAAAATTTTCAATAATATCTTTCGTACGAACCTTGAGCACCTCATTTTCCTCCTTCACCATCATGATGTCATCCTTCTCTATGATGAGCGTAACTGTAATCTCATTTCACACTCCTATATTGTAGCATTTTTCCACCTTGACCAAAACTACAAAGGAATCAACATTGTAAATGCTACTCTTTGGCCCGTTTCCGTCTAAAAGGTAAATGAAGACGATAAAAAGGAGGAATTGTACTTGAGTATGAAAATTGCGATTGATGCCGGACATGGCTATGAGACAAAAGGAAAACAGACGGTAGATGGGATGAAAGAGTATGAATTTAACCGATCAGTTGCCCACCATTTAAAAGCAGAGTTAAAGAAGTTTAAACAAGTAAACGTGTTCTTTACTCATTCAGATGACCGCGATGTTCCATTACAAATGAGAACAAAGATTGCCAATGATTTAGATGTTCACTTGTTCCTATCCATTCATGCAAATGCATACGGAGATGGGAAGCATTGGAATGATGTGCACGGAATTGAAACATATATTTATCCATCTCGTCCAAAAGAAGCTGAAAAGCTCGCTAAAAAGATTCAGCGTGAGCTCGTATTAGCAACAGGTCGAAAAGACCGTGGTGTGAAAACAGCCAATTTCCATGTCCTACGTGAGACGAAGATGACCGCAGTCTTATGTGAGTGCGGGTTTATGACGAATCAACAAGAGGCAGCATTATTAAAGTCAGAAAGCTACAGACAAACTTGTGCAAAGGCTTTGGCACGCTCCATCCAACATTTTTATCAACTTGAAAAGAAAACAGCAACTCAGCCAACTAACACGCACCTTTATAAAGTGCAAGTTGGTGCCTTTACAAAATTAGAAAACGCGGAAAGGCTTGCTAACGAACTGAAGCAAAAAGGCTATTCTCCTTTCATTACAAAAGCTTCAAATCAAGATTAACCTCATTCAGTGGGGGGCTTCCCTCTACTGAATGATCATGAACGAATTGGCCATTTTAAAATTTCAACCTGCTATAAATCGATCCAAAATTCATCTTTCCCCGGATGTTTAAAAGGTGAGTAATAGTAATACTTGTCCAAATATGGCGAATACGTTCGAACATATATTTTAGAACGATCTGGATAATAGTGGAGCAATCGTAAAAATCCTTGTCCTCCTTCTGGTGCCCCTTGATAATCCGCTAAAATCTCGTACACTTTGCGGTCAGGGGTACCATCTTGATCATCGTCAATTTCTGTTACAATGTGTTCACTGTCATCATAATGGCCACTTAGCACAACCTTTACATTTTCATTTCGTTTAACCACTTCATGAAAGATTTTTCTTCCTTCAAACGTCCGTCTTTTATTTTTATGTAAATATTTATGAAAGGCAAGAATCGCCATTCGCTCTGGAAAAGCTTTTAGCACTTGATTCATCCAATCGATTTCATCCGAGCCGACTCCCCACCCCATATAAAGAATGATAAACGGCGTATCTCCTAACTTGATTAAGTCATAATGGCCACGGTTATTTTTGTATGAACCACCGTAATACTCTTTGCCACGGAAACGCTTCTCTCCGAAATAAAATGAAAATGGCTCATACGACTTATTTTTAATTAAATCATGGTTACCAGCTAATACACCATATGGCATTTTTTGTTTATCCAACTGCTTTAAAATCGTATGAGCTCGAAGCCACTGAATTTTTTCATCCGCTTTGTTGACGATATCTCCTGTATGAATGACGTATTGAATATTCCAATTCGAACGGTTTGATAACATCCAATCAATTTGATTTTGAAAAATATGAGGATATGATTCTGAATAATATTGTGTATCGGACAGCCAAACAATTGTATCATGATACGCTTGGCTAGAAGCTTTCAGCCAAGCGCTTACTTCTACTACATCCTGTTTGTTTACACTACAGCTCAACATCGTTGATATCGTGATGATAACGGCTAGGAACATAGACCAACGATATTTTAACGTTTTCATTTTCATCACCTAAAAGTAGCTTTTCCTAAAGGTGAAAAACGTATGTTAGGTGACAATAAGAAAAACACAATCAGCTTCACGTTTTTGACTCGAGCGAGGGGCTAGGAGCTTTCGCTGGCCACCGAAAACTTAACCTTTTCAATACAAGAAAATGCAGGGCGCCTTGCACACCCTCAGGGAAAAATGTTCTTCACTTAATAAACCTTTATTGGATGGGAACGGGTAGGTGCTTGCCTTGGACAAAGCTCCATTCATTGTATTTTAACGCTTTCTGAAACAATAAAAAAAGGAAGCCATTTATCGCTTCCTAACTATACTTAACCGCAAGTATAACACTTTTTATTTTCGCTCACTTAACGGTTCAATTATCGCTTTATATATCATTAAATTTAATAAAGATATAAATATCGACGCTAATATAGCCGTTCCAAAGCCATCGATATTAAAGGCATCTCCCATAATTCCTTGTGCAATCATAAGTGTGATCGCATTAATAATAAACAAAAAGAACCCAAACGTTAAAACAGTAACAGGCAACGTCAGTAAAATTAAAAACGGTTTTACAAGTACATTTAATATAGAAAGAAGTAAACTAGCGATAATGGCTGCTCCTATACCACTTAAATAAAATGAATCGAAATAACCAGCGACAACGATTAATATTATGGCATTGACGATGATACTAATAAACCATCTAGAAAGCATCTGTACCTACATCCTCTTCTTCCGGCATGATTACATATGCGACTACATATATCATCGCAAATGGAATAAATGATGTGACAATGAACAAAATGATAAAAATAAGTCGCACTAAAGTTGGATCAATCTGAAAATATTGAGCAATTCCACCAAGAACCCCACCTAATTTTCGACCTTTATTCTTACGATATAAACGTTTCATTTTCCATTCTCCTAACTAGTTATGGTAACGGAACCCGTTTTCGTTTCAGCAAATACGGTAAGCTTCTCATCCGATGTCCCTGCTTTCTTAAATTTTACTTCTTTTTGTAACACTTCATTTTTTTGATCGGTCACTGTTATGTTTTCCTCATCATAGGAAAACGACCCTAAATTCGACTTTAATTCACCTTGTGTTGTCATTTGCTCCGGAATTGTCAATTCAATATTTCCTGTTGTCGTCTTTGCATATAATGTGCGACACTCTGGCTCTGTCAAAGAAATAAGAAGGTTCCCGTTAAAGCTTTGCACATCAAGCTTTTGGACATTTCCCTGAACATCAATCATTCCGTTAACCGTCTCTAATTCTAACTCATCGTATGAGAAAGCGTTCCATTTTATTTGCCCGTTCGCTGTTTCTGCTTCCGCCATTTTTCCTTTGACATGTTTGAATGAAATCATGCCATTTGCTGTTTTTGCTTTTAAGTTTTCTATTTTTAACTGTTCCCCTCTAATCGGGCCATTAAACAATTTAATTTTCAATTGGTGATACACTTTATCTGGAACATAAATCGTTGTATTCACCTTTAACGTCTTTTTATCAACAAATAGAACGAAGCGATTTCCTTCTATTTGACATTGGCTATTTTGTAAAAAAAACTCTCTTGCAGCCGCCATATCTTCTGTTTTATAAGCTTTCACATCACATTCTACACGAATGTCTTGATCCTGCCATGTTTCAATGTTAACACTCCCGTTTACAATATGAACGAAAAGCTCCTCTACATGAACTTGTTGAAGTTGAAATATATGAGAAAATTGAACAGAAGGGCCAAATGGAAAATCAATATCAAGCTCCTTCACTTTTTGTACGGCCGTATCGACAAAATCTAGTAATTTTGCAGTAATCGTTGAAACTTTCGATTCCTTTTTTTTCGCATCTTCTGTTTGCTCTTCTTGTGATAAAACGTCTACAGATAGCTCATGAAGTTTCTTTGTTTGTGTATGCTCGTATTCTTCCTCAAGCTTTTCGATTAACATGATAGCTTCTTCAGCCGATAGCTTCCCTTCTTCAACCAATTTTAATATTCGTTTACGCTCCTCTTTCATCCCTAATTCTCCTTTTTTATTACTATTTTGAAACTGATTTTAACTACTTGGACAAATTATAAAATCAATGATTGCTACGATAAAAATCAGCCCAGTGGCAAACAAACTTAACGATTGTCAATCTCCTATGACTAATAATACGAATGAACGTTGTGAATGTTTCACTCACATCACGATTTTTTCCATCACTTTCGCACCTTTTTCCATCACTTTCTCATGTTTATTTATCGGTTCCTCACGGTTTTTTATCGCTTTTCGATTTTTCCCATCACTTCCTCACGGTTTTCCATCACTTTCGCATCTTTTTTATCGGTTTCACACGTTTTTTTACCGCTTTTCGATTTTTTCCATCACTTTCGCACAGTTTTCCATCACTTTCTCATATTTATTTATCGGTTCCTCACGGTTTTCCATCACTTTCTTTTATAAACACCAAATGTGCAAACTTATGCTCTACTAATAAGCCATAATAAAAAACAGGGGACTAGCAAATCGTTGCTAATCCCCTGTTGTACCGTGTGTACGTCAATGTTTAAGCATAGCTTCTGTTTCGTGTATAAGCTGTTGCATTCGCTCTCGATCACGGACTAAAATAGGCTTTAAGTATTTTCCTGTGTAGGATCCTTCTACTTCCGCTACTTGTTCCGGTGTTCCTTTTGCGACAATGGTACCGCCTCCCGAACCACCTTCTGGACCAAGATCAATAATGTAATCAGCTGTTTTAATGACATCTAGGTTATGCTCAATAACAAGGACTGTATCACCGTTTTCAACAAGTCGTTGTAACACTTTTAATAACCGCGCTATATCATCAACATGTAATCCGGTCGTTGGTTCATCTAAAATATATAAGGATCTTCCTGTTGAGCGACGGTGAAGCTCTGAAGCAAGTTTTACACGCTGCGCCTCTCCGCCTGACAAAGTTGTTGCAGGTTGACCGAGCTTTATATAGCCAAGTCCTACATCATAAATGGTTTGTAGTTTCCGTTTAATTTTTGGGATGTTTTCAAAAAATTTCAATGCATCCTCTACTGTCATTTCCAATACATCGGCAATATTTTTCCCTTTATAATGGACTTCGAGCGTTTCACGATTGTATCGTTTCCCATGACACACTTCACAAGGGACGTACACATCTGGTAAGAAGTGCATTTCAATTTTAATAATGCCGTCTCCTCGACACGCTTCACAACGTCCACCTTTTACATTGAAACTGAAACGTCCTTTTTTGTACCCTCGAACTTTCGCCTCATTTGTTGCAGCAAATACATCCCGAATATCGTCAAACACTCCCGTATACGTTGCCGGGTTTGAACGAGGTGTTCGCCCAATTGGTGATTGATCAATATCGATGACTTTATCTAAATGATCTATTCCTTTAATCTCTTTATGCTCCCCTGGTTTTGTTTTAGCCTTGTGGAGCTTTTGGGCAAGCGCTTTGTGTAAAATTTCGTTCACGAGTGTACTTTTTCCCGAGCCGGATACCCCCGTTACGGAAATAAATGTTCCTAACGGAAATTTAACAGAAACATTTTTTAAATTATTCTCACGAGCATTTTTAATTTCAATATATCGTCCATCAGGCTTCCTGCGCTCAATTGGCAGCGGAATGAACTTTATCCCTGATAAATATTGGCCTGTTAATGAATTGGAATCATTCATTACTTCTTCTGGTGTCCCCGCTGATACAATTTGTCCACCATGTATCCCAGCACCTGGTCCAATATCTAATAAATAGTCAGCGGCAAGCATCGTATCTTCATCATGCTCAACAACAATTAGCGTATTTCCAATATCTCGCATGTTTTGCAATGTGTGAATTAATCGATCATTATCGCGTTGATGAAGGCCGATGGAAGGCTCATCTAAAATGTATAGTACACCGGTTAATCGCGAGCCAATCTGAGTCGCTAAACGGATGCGCTGTGCTTCCCCACCCGATAACGTCCCTGCAGAACGGCTTAAATTCAAATAATCAAGTCCGACATTTACTAAGAAACTCAACCGCTCTTTAATTTCTTTTAAGATTAAATAAGCGATTTTCATTTCCTTTTCTGTAAGAGAAAGTCCTTCAAACATGTCAAGTGCTTCATGAATGGACAATGAAGTGATTTCCCCAATGTGTCTACCATTTATAAGAACAGATAAACTTTCTTTTTTTAAACGATGACCTTTACACGTTGGGCATGCTTGTTGTGCCATATATTTTTCCATCTGCTCGCGAATATAATCAGATGTCGTTTCACGATATCGCCGTTCAATATTACGGACGACCCCTTCAAACTCAATATAATTTTCACGAACTTGCCCTAAATCATTCTCATAACGAAAATAAATTTTCTCGCCATCACTACCATATAGCACTTTTTCTAATAAGTGCTTCGGAATGTCTTTCACTGGAAGGTCCATGTCAATTCCGTAATGATTACAAACAGACTCGAGCAATTGTGGATAATATTGTGAGCTTGTCGGTTCCCAAGGTGCTAAAGCATGGTTTCGTAAAGATAAATCATGATTCGGGATGACGAGGTCTAAGTCTACCTCTAATTTCGTCCCCAATCCGTCACAGTCTGGACATGCTCCAAACGGGCTGTTAAAAGAAAACATTCTCGGTTCTAATTCACCTATTGAAAAGCCGCAAATGGGACAAGCATGGTGTTCACTAAACAAAAGCTCCTCTTCACCAATAACATCGATCATGACGCGCCCTTCCCCAAGCTGTAAGGCTGTTTCTAAAGAATCCGCTAATCGCGTTGCAATTCCTTCCTTGACAACAATCCGGTCGACAACGACTTCAATCGAATGCTTTTTATTTTTTGCAAGCTCGATGTCTTCTGAAAGCTCCATCATTTCCCCATCGACACGAACACGTACATACCCTTGTTTTTTAATTTCCTCAAACGTTTTCACATGTGTTCCTTTTCTCCCTGAAACGACGGGAGCTAAAATTTGTAGCTTTGTTCGCTCTGGGTATTCCAAAATACGATCCACCATTTGCTCAATCGTTTGCGATGTAATTTCGATTCCGTGATTAGGACATGTTGGACGCCCAACACGGGCAAACAATAAACGTAAATAATCATATATTTCCGTCACAGTTCCAACTGTTGAACGAGGATTTCGACTCGTCGTTTTTTGATCAATAGAAATTGCAGGTGACAAACCTTCAATCGCATCAACATCCGGTTTATCCATCTGGCCTAAAAATTGACGTGCATAAGCAGACAACGATTCGACATAACGTCGCTGCCCTTCTGCATAAATGGTGTCAAAGGCTAAGGATGATTTCCCTGAACCTGAAAGCCCTGTTACGACGACGAGCTTATCACGAGGAATGGTCACGTCAATGTTTTTTAAATTGTGAGCTCTAGCTCCTTTAACAATGATTTTATCCATTGCCATCTTCCAATCATCCTTCCGCTTTCAACTCAAGTATAAGGTCACGTAATTCGGCTGCCCGTTCGAAATCAAGCGCTTTAGCCGCTTCCTTCATTTCGGCTTCCATTTTCTCAATTACTTTTTCACGTTCTTTCTTCGACAATTTGCTTACATTTCGTGCAGCATCTTCTTTGTATACTTCTTGTTGTTCTGCTGCGTATGTTGCCCGAATTACATCACGAATTTCCTTTTTAATGGTCATCGGTTTAATGCCATGCTTTTTGTTATATTCCTCTTGAATGGCACGTCGTCGCTTCGTTTCGTTAATGGCTATTTCCATTGAGTTCGTCATCTTATCAGCATACATAATGACATGACCATTCGCATTACGTGCAGCACGGCCAATTGTTTGGATTAGTGAACGCTCCGAGCGCAAAAACCCTTCTTTGTCAGCATCTAAAATGGCCACAAGTGACACTTCAGGTATATCGAGACCTTCTCTTAATAAGTTAATCCCAACTAATACTTCATGCTTTCCTAATCGTAAATCACGAATAATTTCAATACGTTCTAATGTTTTAATTTCGGAATGCAAGTAATTAACTTTTATCCCAATTTCCTTTAAATAATCGGTTAAATCCTCTGACATTTTTTTCGTTAACGTCGTGACTAAAACACGCTCATTCCGTGCAACTCTTTTATGAATTTCACCAATTAAATCATCGATTTGCCCTTGAATAGGCCGAACATCAATGGTTGGGTCTAATAAGCCAGTAGGGCGAATAATTTGCTCAACAACTACCGGTGTTTTCTCCAATTCGTACGGCCCCGGCGTTGCAGATACGTACACAACATTTTTCATATGTTTTTCAAATTCTTCAAATTGAAGCGGACGGTTATCTTTTGCAGACGGAAGACGGAAGCCATGGTCAACGAGCACTTGTTTACGCGCCTGGTCACCATTATACATCCCGCGAATTTGTGGGATGGTCACATGTGATTCATCAATGACAATAAGAAAATCATCCCCAAAATAATCGAGTAACGTATACGGAGTGGACCCCTCTGGTCGCAATGTTAAATGGCGTGAGTAGTTTTCAATTCCCGAGCAAAAGCCCATTTCTCTCATCATTTCTAAATCGTAGCGTGTTCGTTGTTCTAAACGTTGGGCTTCCAGAAGCTTTCCGTTTTCACGCATTTCCGCTAAGCACTCTTCAAGCTCTTTTGCGATACTTTCAATCGCTAGTTTCATTTTTTCTTCACGAGTGACGAAGTGAGATGCCGGAAAAATCGCGACATGTTCTCGATCTCCAATAATTTCCCCAGTTAATGCATCCACTTCCCGAATGCGATCAATTTCATCACCGAAAAACTCGATCCGAATGCAATGCTCATCTCGAGAAGCAGGAAAAATTTCGACTACATCCCCACGGACACGGAATCTCCCACGCTGAAAATCAATGTCATTCCGTACATACTGCACATCAACGAGCTTTCGCAATAATTCATTGCGTTCAATGTCCATTCCTACACGAAGTGAAACAACTAAATCGCGGTACTCCTCCGGGGAACCTAATCCGTAAATACAAGATACACTCGCGATAATAACGACGTCTTTTCTTTCGAATAAAGCTGACGTTGCTGAGTGGCGCAGCTTGTCAATTTCATCATTAATGCTCGCATCTTTTTCGATATATGTATCTGTCTGTGGCACATATGCTTCTGGTTGATAATAATCGTAATAACTGACAAAATACTCAACAGCATTGTTTGGGAAGAATTCTTTAAACTCACTATAGAGCTGACCCGCTAACGTTTTATTATGTGCAATGACTAACGTCGGTTTATTGATTTCTTTAATCACATTCGATATCGTAAACGTCTTACCCGTTCCTGTCGCTCCTAACAATGTTTGATGCTTTTTTCCTTGTTGAATTCCTTCAACTAATTTCTTAATCGCTTTCGGCTGATCTCCTTGTGGCTTATACTTTGAAACTAATTCAAACCGATCTTTCACGCCAAAGCCTCCATTTCCACATATTCATATACATATTGTACCATAATGAACATAGAAATCACCAAAAACACGAACTAAAGTTCGTGTTTTAAAAAATAAAATCATTAAATGAATACTACCTTCTACTTACTTGCAACACTAAGCTATATGGGTCACTATACTTCCCAAATTCCCTCTCAAACTTTTTAGTTCCAATTACAAATTGTTATATTTTTGCATTTTCGCTATATTTCGTTTTTCTTGTAACTTCTCGGAATAGAAAAATAGCATTTCTTACATCTAAAAATATGATCGCACAAAAAGCTACCTCCTTTGAAAGGATGGTAGCTCTGTTTCTTTAGTTCGCGATACCTTTTCTTTCTTTTTTCTCTTGCTTAAAAAAGAACAATTCGTAAACAACAGGAACGATGATGAGCGTTAATATAGTAGATGACGTTAATCCACCAATGACAGTAATCGCCAACCCTTTCGAAATTAAGGTTCCTGACGACGTTGTGAAGGCTAACGGAATTAATGCCGCAATTGTTGCGAATGCCGTCATTAGTATCGGTCGAAGTCGTGTTTTTCCTGCTTCAATTAAGGCTTCGCGAATTGTCATCCCCTTCTCTTCACGATTTTGACCAATACGATCAACGAGAACAATGGCGTTCGTTGTGACAATCCCGATAAGCATCAGAAATCCGATCATAACACTTACGGACATCGGTTCATTGGCAATAAATAATCCGATTAATGAACCAATTGGGACAAAGATAAGCGATGTTAAAATGATAAACGGTATGCGCGCTTTTCCAAACGTAATGAGCATCGTAATGTAAACAAGCCCAATTGCTACTAAAATCGCAAGTCCTAATTGTTGAAACGTTTCAACCGTTTCATCACTACCGCCTCCACCTTCAAGCGAGACACTTTCCGGTAAATCGAGCTTTTCAACTTCAGCAATTACTTCTTGTGTAACTTTTTGAATGTTGTCAGAGTCAATTTGGGCAGACACTTGTGCAAACACTTTTCCATCTAACTTTTGAATTGAAGTAAATGTCTCTGCCTCGCGTACATTTGCCACTTCCTTTAAAGGAACCGGACCCTGTGCAGTAAAGAGCAATGTATTTTCTAAGCTCTCCATTGATTTGAGCTCTTCATCATATGCTAATTGAATGGTACGTTTTTCATCATCTAATGTTAACGTACCTACCTCTACCGGCTTTGTTTGATCCGTTACCGTCCCTAGAATTTGGAACCCAGATAATCGATATTGTGATGACTTTTTCGAATTGATATCGACAACTATTTGCTTTTGTTTTTCCGTAAAGTTGTTAGAAACGTACTTCAATTTCTCTTGATCTAGCATGTATTCTTCCACTTTTTTCGCGGCCACTTGAAGGTCAGTTAAATTGGTTGAGTATAAGTTAATATTGACATTGTTGTTTGAAGGTGGCCCACCTGACTCTAGTTCTTGAACTCCGAGCTGCGAGTTCCGCGCTTCTCCATACACAATTTCTTCCATCTTCTGTTCTAACTCTGTAATAAAACCTTTTACATTCACACCTTCCTTTAAGGTAAGGAAATAGTTTGCTTGGTTTTGTCGCTTTAATCCCGTTCGGAAGTCACGACTTCCGACTCCTGCTGTTACTTCTTCGATTTCTTCTTGTTCGTCAAACATATCTTCAAGCTGTAGTGATACTTCGTTTGTTTTTTCTAATGAAGTTGATGAAGGTAACTCAACACTTGCGACCAATGACTTTTGCTCTTCGTTCGGAATAAAGACAAATCCTAACTTCGGGACGATGGCAAAAGAACCACCAAGTAACACAATCGAAAATAGAATAACAACTATTTTATGAGATAACGACCATTTAATCGCTTTTTCATAAAGCTGTTGAAGGAGTGTTTCTTTTTCTTCTTTTGGTACCTTTTTAAACGAAAATTTTGCTAAGATTGGCACAATCGTGATTGAAACGATTAGTGACATAAATAAAGCAATGACGACCGTTAGAGCAAATGGCAAGAAAAATTCACCAGTAATTCCACCTACAAATCCTAACGGTAAAAAGACAACCATCGTTGTAATCGTTGATGAAGTAATCGCTTTTAATATTTCTTTCGTAGAATCAAGGATGATTCCATTATTGATTTTTTCTTTTGACTTTCTGACACGTCTAAAAATATTTTCTATGACAACAATGCTATCATCGACGACACGTCCTACAGCAACCGCCATTCCACCAAGCGTCATGATATTTAGTGAAATATCTAAACGATATAAGAAAATAGACGCAACTAGTAATGAAAGTGGAATCGAAATAATGGCAATAATAGTTGCCCGAACGTTCCGTAAGAAAACTAAAACAGCTATGGAAGCAAATAATGCTCCTAATAGACCTTCTTTGATTAACGTTTCTACGGACTTTTCAATACCCTCTGCGGAATCAAAGCCGATGGCATATTCCACTTGATCTGAATAAGCATTTAACACGTCAAGAACTTCCTCAGCCACTTGAACCGTATTCGCATCCTGTTTTTTTGTAATAGCCATCGAGAGAGAGTCTTGTAAATTGTATCGGGTTATCTCTGGTTGCTCTGTAACCTTTTTAATCACAGCAATATCTTTTAGCTTGATAGGTGGAGTATTCCCTTGTGCAAAGGATGGAGTAAGCTGTAAATCTTCTACTTCATCCACAGCATCAAGACTTTCTTCTACACGGATCGGAATGTTCAAGTTATCAATTCCTATATTTCCGGCTGGGAAGGATAAATATTTTTGATTAATTTGTTGTTTAATTTGCTCTAAGCTCAGGCCAACAGCTTGAGCTTTTTGCTTATCTACCGTGATTTGTAGAAGTTCTTCCTTTAGCCCTCCTACAGAGACACTATTGATTCCTTCTATTTTATTGAGTTTCGGAACAATCTCTTCTTCTAAAATCTTTTCAAGATCTGCATCACTTTTTGCAAATAAAGAAATATTGTAAATCGGAAACGTTCCAAACGAAAAGCGGTTCACTTTTGTTTGAACATTTTCTGGAATATCCGCATCTCCTATATATTCATTTACTTTTTGTTCTATTTTATCAACTTCGGTATTAAATGGAAATTCTAAGTTAATGATGGCGATACTCTCGAAGGAGGAGCTTTGCATCGATTTAAGCCCTTCAATGGATTTAAATCGGTTTTCTAGTTTCTCCGTTACTTGCTCATGAATGTCTTCTGGAGAAGCTCCTGGAAATACAATTTCAACCGAAAGCTGCGGAAACTCAATGTTTGGCAATAAATCCACTTTCAGCTTATTGAACGAGTAAAGACCTCCTATAATAAAAAGAAATGAAATAATGAAGACAGCGACAGCATTTTTCAAGCTAAACCGAGTCAAAAAATTCATCCTTTAACTCCCCTCAAAAAAATTGACACATGTGTCAGTTTAATTAAAACAACAATCCGACACATGTGTCAACTAAAATGGTATGCACTATCTTTTTATTCCTTCGACAAAAATTTTATACAAATACTCGCTGACATCCTCTACTGACCCACTATGCAAATTCGGCATTTCAATAGCATAGAAAAATAAGTTCACCATCATTTCGTCAGGTATATCCGATCGAATTAATTCAAGCTCTTTCCCACGTTGTATAACCCGAACAATTTTCTCTCGAATTTTTTGAAAATCTTTATACATATCTTGCATACTTTCTGAAAATGCAAATTGTTTACTATGAAAAACATGACGTATTTTGTAATATTTCAAAAAGAGTTGCAGCATTTGCTTTAATTGTTCTAACGGTTCATCTTCTTGGTCAATCTTTTCTAACTCTTTGAAAATGGAAGTCATCACTTGTTTCATATAAACTTTAATTAATTCTTCCTTATTCGAATAATACTCATAAATCGTACTCCGAGAAATGGCCAGCTTTTCGGAAAGAGCCTTAAAGTGAAACTGATCATAGCCACGTTCAAGAAGTAATTCTTCCGTTGCCCTCATGATATCCTCTTCATTAAACTTTTTCTTTCTTGTCATGATAAACCCCGTTCCAATACAATCTTTCTTACGCCTTTTATTATTAAAGTGTCATTATCTATAAGCAAAGAAAATAAATCCTTTTTAATCGTGATAATATTAAGCTTTTTCTTTAAAAGTGTTTCATTATAACCGCTTTAATTTCGCGATACGTAATGTCTTCTGGCAGTTCTTCTTTTAATGGCTTCAATTTTTCTGCACCGATTTCGTTTATTTTGTTTAAAATCATCTCTTCATGGTCCTTTGAAGAAATGAAGTGGCTCCAGTCAAGGTTGAGTCCTTCTTGGGCACATCGAAATAAATGATTTTCGATGGTTACGACAGATAAACCTCTTTCCTTCGCAATTGCTTCAATACTTTGCTCTTCTTGAAATCGATTGTAGGATTGAATATGGCTTGGTATATCATCTTTAACGGTCGATTTTTCAACCCTTTTAATCGGTTGAATTCCCTTCTCCTCTACATACGAACGAATGACATTCAAAAACGACGTTCCATACACTTCTGCTTTTTTCTGCCCGACTCCTTTAACCGATAAAAACTGTTCAATGGTGGTCGGCAGTAGCTCGCACATGTCTCGAAGTGCACTATCGGCAAAAATAACAAATGGCGCCACTTTTTCTTGTGCAGCTAATTCTTTTCGCACCGTTCTTAATCGTTCAAATAACTCGTCATCAACAGCAATCTGCTTCGTTTTAATTGCTTCTCTTTTCCAAACCTTTTGTTCTCCTTTTAAGACACGATATGACTGTTCATTTAAAGTAACAACAGGGTATTGATCTCCATTTAATGTTGCATACCCTTCTGCAATGAGAAAATCAATTAATTGGACGATGTCTTTTTCCGGAAGCTTTTTTAGTAACCCATATGTTGAAAGTTCTTGAAACTTCAATTCCAACACACGCTTACTTTTTGATCCCTTTAACACTTGTGCCACTAACGTCTTTCCAAACTTTTCTCCCATTCGTTTTATACATGAAAGAATCATTTGCGCCTCTGTTGTCATATCGACTTTTGGACGGTCATCGGTACAATTACTGCATCGGCCACACTGGCTCGTCTCCGTACGGTCTCCAAAATAATGCAAAATATACGTTTGTAAACACGACTCAGTATGGCAATAATCGACCATTTGCTTCAGCTTTTCGTATTCCTTCTCTTTTAAGTCTGCTGTTAAATTCGTTTGGCCAAGTAAAAATTTTTGCGTTTGAATATCTTGAGGAGAAAATAATAAAACACATTCACTCGGTTCTCCATCTCTTCCCGCTCGCCCTGCTTCTTGATAATAGGACTCCATGTTTTTCGGCATATTGTTATGCAAAACATAGCGAACATTCGATTTATCAATGCCCATTCCAAAAGCATTTGTCGCTACCATCACTTGCACGTCATCATGTAAAAACCGTTCCTGCTCTCTCTCCCTTTCTTCCTTTCCCATCCCTGCATGATATTTCGCAACATTTACTTTTCGTTTTTGGAGGAAGGAATGGATACGATCTACTTCCTTTTTCGTAGCTGCATAAACAATTCCAGACTGATTTTTATTTTTTGAGACATAATCAAGAAGGAAGTCACGCTTTTTCACTCCTTTTACAACATGAAAAGACAAATTGTCACGCGCAAATCCAGTCACGACAATATTGGATGAATCAATGCGAAAATGAGTTTGAATATCACGCAATACTTCTTTCGTTGCCGTCGCGGTTAGAGCAACAATACGCGGTTTAGGCGAGAGCTCATCAAGCATGGGACGAATCATTCGATAATGTGGACGGAAATCATGCCCCCACTGTGAGACACAATGGGCTTCATCGATGGCAACGAGGGAAATCGGGAGCTTGTGTAAAAAGCGTAGAAATGAAGGAGATTCTAAACGTTCTGGGGCGATGTAAATTAATTGATAGTCCCCCTTTTGCGCATTTATTAAGCGCTGTTCGATTTCCCCACTTGATACAGAGCTGTTCAAAAACGTTGCGGAAATTCCAATATGTGTTAAGGCATCCACTTGATCCTTCATTAAGGAGATAAGCGGTGAAATAACGAGTGTTACCCCTTCCAAACATAGTGCGGGTACTTGATAACAAATCGATTTTCCACCACCAGTAGGTAAAATCCCAATTGTATCATGTCCACGCAACAGTTTTTCGACAATTTCTTTTTGCCCTTTTCGAAAATCCGAATACCCGAAATATGTTTGTAGAGCTTCGATCGCTTTCGTAAACATCCTATCACCTATCTATTATTTTTCTTCTTATATCTTACCAAATAACTGGTAGATGCGGTATGAATATCTTAAACAAAATCGCTAACGCCATTTTGTTCAGAGGTCGAAATAGTGAATGAGCCGATTTCTATAATCTATAGGTTTGGAAAATATACGTTCCCCATAACCAATATAGCGTACAGAAATATAAAATCTTCGCTAAGTATGTATATATTTTCCTTTTCAAATACAGATTAAAGATGGATTCAATTTAAAATGAGGGGATTTGTACAAATGGAGCATGTAACGTTTTTTCATAAACTCTTGTTAGCTATCATTTTCACCTTTTTTCAAACCGCACTTTTTCGAAAAGTAAAAATCCAAAAGGAAGAGATCGTTTCATTTTATATCGGTGTATTTAGTATACAAACGATTCACCTCATCCTTTTCTTTGTCGACTATTCATTTACGATGCAGATGATCTATAACAGTGTCCTGTGGTTTATCACCCCACCATTCCTATTGATGGGATTAAAAGGATATTTGAAAGGCTTGTATTGGCATTATCAGTTACGCCCTGTCATTCTTTTCTGCACAAAACCGGTCGTCGCCAAAAGTATATTTTTTTCCCTTTTCATTCTCTTTTCGCTTATTCATTTTTCAAACCCTTATTTGTACATTTTGTTTCAAATTGTTTTAACAATGTCCGCCTATTTACTTTGGTGGAATATCATCGTCCCTTCTATTTTTACAAATGGTGAACAGAAACGAAAACATATCACAAACATGATTCAAAATATGCTACTGACGACATTCATCACGTATCTTTTGTTTTTGTCAAAACAATCGATCGTGAACGATACAGATTTATATATAGGAATACTCACGTTTTTATCCGCACAAATCATCGTCAGCTTAACAGGGATCGCCATTTTACTTACAAAGGGAAGAACTGCCCCGCACTCATTTAACACTCTGAATTGGGTTGGAAAAGCGAGAAAAAGTGAAAATCCTTTCCTTAATAAATAAACCTAATCTTGCTCACCCTAGGGCAAAAATGTCTTCATCATCCAAGAAAGGTGCTCTTTGAAGGTCAGCAAGACATCGAAGACTTGATGTACCCCTAAAAGAAACTTTTAAAAAAGTCCCTATCACAACTGATAGAGACTTTTTTTACGAAGATGCAACATCGCTTTGCCATTTCCGATTGTCTTCTACAAAAAGAATTCCTAATTCATGATGACTCCCTTCGTATAAAGCTCCTTGGCTAAAGCGGATCTCTCCATTTAAGCCGATAACTTCGAGCTTACAATAGGCTCGATTTTTTTGAAGGGCTTCATAAAACTCAATATCTGATTTTACCGGACTGCCGTTTACTTTTATAATCATCTCGCCAACTTTTAACCCCATCTTTTCTGCTGGTGAGTGTGGCAGTATGCCTAATACGACTAAGCCTTGATCTCTTTTCGAAAAATAAAAAGCAGCAGCATCATCGTTTATCCGTTGTTTGACGGTGATGAATTCACGACCGACTAGTGCGATAAATGCCGTCACAAAGGAGAAAACAGGTAACCATATGGAAGCAATAGCAGGAACGGCACATACGGCGCCAAGCCACATAATTCGCTTCCCTGTCGTTTGAATGCTTTCCTTTGGCAACGACCCTTGAACACGTTGCTGAAATCCCATTATAAAGGGAATGAATACCATTAAATACGTCTCCCCTTGAACTGATAAAACAGGCCACCAAGAAAACGGCGGTTCAATGTGACCACCAGGGACAAAGAAAAGTACTGGTAAAAGCCATGTTCTTTTCGCTTGATGGTTGCCGATCGGAAGACCTCGACTACTTTGAATTAAAAATGGAGACGTTTTTAGATGAGCCGTCCGGTACACGAGCACTCCTTCTGCAACAACAAACAATACAAGTAAGAAAGCGAGCATACGAAAGTTCGTTTCGTCTAAACCAACAAATAGGTTTTGAACCCACTCGCGTTCTCCCCCCCATTTGTTAATGGCAGCAACGAGAAACGTCGTTCCACCGATCGTAAAGACAGGTGAAAGCCACCTCGGCTTGAATGTTAAACTTAACAAAAACGTAACGATTGTCCATAAAACAATCGTACCAAACGGCAAGTGAATTCCAATAATCATCGTGATAATAGATAAGAGAATCCCGATAACAATTCCTTTTGTATATGTAAAACGAGTTTCTTCAAAAAGATCAAAAACACGAATATGGAAGGAGCTTCTCTCACGCTTAATCCGAAAATATCCGATCACAATCGAATAGAGTATAAAGAAATAAACAAATGGATGAAGGAAGAAACGACCAAGACTGTAAAGCCCTTCAACGAGCCATTGTTCAAACAACAAAATCACCACCTTGAGCGAATGATTACTTATCTTTTATTCTACCAAAGTAACCCGCTCTTCAACATCCATTTATTTTAAATTTGACCAAAGGGCTACATTCGATACAGAAAAGTCAAATAAATAATCACACGATGATACTTCCGTTAATTCTTGAATGGCTATAATCGTTTTTTTCATATCAGATAAGTTCATGTTCAATCTTTTTTTGTTTTCAACGAAGTATTTCAAAAATCTTTCAATGATTTCACTGTCAATTTCCTCGATGCAAGTAATGGATGTATAATTCGCTAAGTAAACACAAAAATTTTGAATCCCTTTATATGTACGGACATTGGACAATTGATACATGTTATCTTTTTCTCTAAATGCACTTAATAGTTTTTCATAATTTTCTCTTCGAATTGTGCTAGATCTTTTGCTCAATGGATCAACCAACCTTTATTGTATTTTCTTCTTAAATGAACACTAAAACGCAGAAGCCATTTAGAAGGTGATAACAGCATTATTTTAACATAAAGTAACTCTGTATATAAAATTTGCTATTTTGTTAAACAAGAAAAGTGCAAGACGTTCGCTAACGTAGTCTACAAACTCGACTATTTCAGTAGGAGGTAAAATGGAAAGTTTGCTAGCCACGAACGCCCGGAGCTAGATGCAAAACGACTGTTGGACACTGGTTCCTAAACCATCAAAAAACCGGACTAGTGTCCGGCTTTTTGATTTGCAATCATTTGAATGGCAGTTTGCAATTGTAAATCATTTTTTGGATTTTCTCGTTCTTTTTGTATCTGTTCATTCATCACAGTCGCTGTTTTCTCATTAATGATTCCAGAAGGCTCTAATCCATGAATTTGTTGAAAAGCTTTCACAGCAAGACTTGTTTGTTCATCAAAATATCCATCAGATCGCCCCGTTTCAAAGCCGATTCCGGATAATAAGAGTTGGGCAATTTGAACTTGTTCATTATTCATATCTTCTTTTAACGGTGTGTTTACTTGTAAAGGTGGTGTTTTAAAAAATTTAGGCTGTTCCACAGCAACAGTCGGTTCTACCCCTTTTTGATGAATCCAATTTCCGTTAGGCGTTAGCCACTTGTAAAGCGTTAATTTAATGTTGCTCCCGTCTTCCATCGAAATGGCCTGTTGAACAGTTCCTTTTCCAAAAGAAGTTTCACCTACAATTTCATACCCTCCCGCTTCTTTCATGGCAACCGCTAATATTTCAGAAGCAGAAGCACTCCCTTTGTCAATTACAACCGAGATTGGGTATGGCTTTTTTTCTTTAATCGTTGAGAAGTACGTTTGTCTTTCTCCATCACGATTTTCAATTTGGATATAAGGTTTATCTTTCGGGATAAAATGATGGAGAATCGCTTCAACTGACTGTAAATAGCCACCTGGATTCCCACGCACATCAATGACTAACCCATCCATTCCTTCTTTTTCAAGCTGCTTTAACTTTTTTTCAAAGTCGTTAGCCGTGTTTTCTGAAAAAGAAGTGATTTCTAAAATTCCAATGTCTTTCCCATTTTTCTTTTCCATCGAGCTAAAAACGGTTTCAATTGGGATTTCATCACGTTTGACATGAAATGTGAGCGGCTCTTTATGACCTGCTCGTTGAACGGTAATTTTAACGGTCGTTCCTCTTTTCCCACGAATTTTTAGCACGGCTTCGTGTAAATTAAGTCCATCTACTTCTTGTTCATCAATAGCGACAATTTGATCATTCGGCTTTAATCCTGCTTTTTCAGCTGGGGAATTTTTAAAAGGAGAAACGATAATCATTTTTCCGTTATTCATTCCCACTTCTGCTCCGATTCCTTCAAATGTTGATCCTAAAGAATCGGTAAATTGCTCTGTCGTTTGTTTGTCCATATAGACGGAATATGGATCTTCAAGTGCTGATAACATCCCTTGAATCGCACCTTCTAATAGTTCTTCATCATCTACTTTTTCTACATATTTCTTTGAAATCAGTTCGTACGCCTGCATGACTTTTTCAAAATCCGGATGCTCTGTTAATGGATTCGATTCTGCTGCCATCGCCAAAGTCGGAACCGCTTCTTGCTGTTCATCATGGCGAACAGCTGGTGGTTTTTCCATGTCATGATATATAATATAAATCCCTACAAGCATTGCAACTGTCAACACTAGTGTGATAATTTTTTTGTTCATTTCTTTTGCCTTCCTTTCCTTTTGACAAATTTCAATACAGCTGAATCGTCCGTGTTCATTTCTTTCCTAGTATATGCATAGCTTGTACGCATCATGTATTGGAGTAAGTAAAACCGTTCAGGTATTCAAATGAATACTATCACTTTCGCTTATTTTTTCATCACTTTGAGGCGATTATTTATCACTTTCTTACATTTATTCATCACTTCTAGGCCATTATCTATCGTTTGTATATAAAGAAAGAAGGTACCGGAAACCTTTGCTTCCGATACCTTCTTCTATTAATGTTGAACCACAATGGTTTTTCGTTCTGTAACTGTTCTTTCCGCCATTTTAAACATACTGTAATAGATCAGAGCACTTAAAAATGCGAGGATGGCAATACAATAAAATGTGAATTGAAAGCCCAATACTTTTGTTAGCGGAATCGCTGCAGGTGCTAGCATTCTTCCGATTGTAAAGCGAAGATCCGATGCCGCGAAATACTGACCTCGCATATCTTCAGGTGCAATTTTAGAGACAAATCCTTGTTGAACACCAACCACCATTAACTCTGCAGCCGTAAAAACAAATATTGCGAACACGAGTATGAGTATATTTGTCGTGTGAGCAAAAATAAGCATCGCAAATCCGTACGTAACAGCCGATAACGTAAACACCGTCTTTTCTTTATAACGACTCATCCATCTTGTCATCATGACGGTAAATAAAGCGACGAGCAATCCATTTTCCGAAATTAACACGCCAAATAACTTTTCCCCTGTTAACATGATCGAAAAGAGAGATTGCGTTGGCACTTCTTCTGAAACATAAACCGCCAGCAATAAATCTAGCTGCATAAATGTTTGTGCGACAAGAATGCCTGCTATAATAAAGAGCAAAAAGACACGGTCTTTTACAATGACTTGGTAAGATTGAAGCTGTTCTTTCACATAGGAATGCCACTTTCTCTTTTCATGAGAATAAGTCTCCGTACTCTTTTTCACCGGTACCGTTTCCCGAATATATTTAGAAAGAATAAAGGTAAAGAGAAAACTAACGAGCATCCCTGTCACAAGTAATTCAAATCGGTATTGGAAGAAAAACAAGCTCCCTAAAATCGGTCCAATCACAACCGCAATATTAATGGCCGTATAAAACACGGCAAACACCGCATTCCGATCCTTTTCCGGTACAACATCAGCAACCATCGCATGACTAGCAGGCCAATAAAGCATCCCGAATACACCAAGTAATGAAAAGGCAAAAAACGATAATATCGGCGACTCGTACCACGGTGAGTTTGCAAAGGCAAACAAAATAAAGGCAAACCCTGAACCGAAAATACGATGCAACCATCATTTTCTTCCGGCCGATGTGGTCAGCTAAGTAGCCGCCCATTAAATTCGCCACAACACCAAAAACTTGTGACAAAATTAATAAAACACCAGCCATCCCTTTCCCAAAAGAATCCGCAAAATAAATCGCCATAAACGGAAAATACATCCAAAATAATATATTGATGACACCTTCACCTAGAAGGCGTATTTTTAAATTACGATCCCAATCTTTCCACTTCATACGATCACCACATTTTCTAATGTTTTTTTATTCCCTAACCACCATCGAGATCCCCCTCCAACTTTCCGTAAAATGTCATGATTACAAACATGTTCATCAACCTCCTAAAAAAGTTTTTATATATACACGAAGCAAAAGCTTCGGTATTCCCATATTGCAAAACAGAAAAAAGCGCATCACGAGCTTGCGATGCGCTAAATGAGTTGGGAAATTCACAAATTTCCCATGTCAAATTAAAAAACGCAGCCCACGATCGAGACACGTGACCTGCGTATGATTGATCCAATGTTTAAAAAGGTAGTTGTTTATTACCGATTAATGGTCACGTACTCAAATGTATGAAATTGATTAGCTTGAACAATCTGAATGCTTTTCATGATACGTGACCTCCTTAACATATATTTTTACTACAATAATCTTACCTGACTTTTCCATCAATCGTCAATACCTATTAAAGAAAATTTTTATTATTAGAAATATATTTAAGAAATAAGATGGAATCGATGTAGAGGTTAGTGGTTTAAACATTCATATATATTCAGAAATCAATGAATTATTTTTTCATTTTAACTGAAAGGGGATCTCAAATGACAAAGTATAATGATTACCGTTTCCCTCCTTCTCATTCCCATTACGTAGGGGGCTCTACCTTATTTTCTTTAGGGCATAGCCATACGTTTGAAACGTTTACTTTTCCTGTGAACGGGAGCAGCACGGATGGACATGTACATACGTTTGCAGTAGTCACCTCCATGGCAAATGGCCATCATCATCATGTTGAAGGAACAACAGGTCCAGCCATTCCAATGCCAGATGGATCTCACTATCATGAAGTCCTAGGAGAAACAAAGAATCGACCTTTTATTCATAAAGGAAACATTCATCTACCTGTCCCTTATCCTATTCATTATCATGAATATAAAGGGAAAACCGGAGTTGGGATTGGTTATGAGCCAGGTTGGCGATGGAGGTACCTTTTAAAAAACAAAATTTTTTTGTTATGATCAAAGTTCACCTTTCTGGCGCACATAATCGATCGATTCCTTTAGTCATCTTTAAATCGTTATATAAGTGCAAATCAACTTAAAATATCACGCAAAGGCGCGAGAGCTTCGTTAAAGTGGCGTACAAACTGTACCATTTTAGGAGGAGATAAAGTGACACTTCATTCAGTTGGTTTTTTTTCATCCCACACTGAATGTTAGTCCCTACAGGATGACCTAAAGGCCCTTGTGACCCACAGGATGTGGGTTACACAGACGTTGCCACAGGACGTGGCGCTCTTAGTCTGTGTTCTTTATGTTCGCAGTTGACCTCACCTATCTTCTTTGCTTTTCTACAGAATCTTGAGGTTGTGGTCTTACTGCCCGTTAAGAATGGGATAAAGGAAGCTCGGGCAACGTTTCAGTCGATGTTGACGTATCGTACAGATGAAATGAGAAGTTTTCTAGCCGCTAACGCCCTGAGCTGGAGCTAGACGTAACCAACCAACTATGAACAAAGTTGGGCACAAGTCGAAATTTTTTTAATTTACTACAATAAAAGCCCGAAAGCAACGTCCGCTTTCGGGCTTTAACTGTTTATTTTTATTTACGGTAATACAGACATCGGATTAATGGAATTTGATTTACTTCCATTCCAAGGCCCTGCATGGACTTCGAAGTGTAAGTGCTGTCCGTAAGATTGGCCTGTATTCCCCATGTAACCAATAAACTGGCCTTGGCTTACTTTCTGACCACTGGATACGCCTCTACTGCTTAAGTGAGCGTAAACGGTAGTGTACACTTTTCCTTTGATGTTGTGGGAAATAAAGACAACATTCCCATAACTACTAGAATAATAGGAACGAATAACAGTTCCCTCAGCTGCTGCATGAACAGGTACTGTACCGCGTTTCGCAATATCAATTCCAGCATGCAATTTTCCCCAACGACTTCCATAGCCAGATGTTACAGATCCTGCTGCTGGCCAAATAAATCCTCCTACGTTCACAGATGGGCTAGAAGAGCCGGACGAATTTGACGGACTTGATGAACCAGAGGATCCAGACGAACTAGATGGTGATTTAGAAGAACTAGGTTTTGAGTTTTGTTGTTGCTGAGCTGCCTTCTTTTGTTCTTCTATTTTCCGCTGCTCATATTCACGTTTTTGCTGTTCAATGATACGAGCTTGATCAGCAAGGAATGCCTCTTGATCTTCTAATTCATGAAGCTCTTCCATTGCATGGTTATGTTCAGTCTCTACATTTTTAAGCAACTCATTTTTTTGATCTATTTGGGCATCTAGTTGTTTTTTCAATGTTTCTAGCTCTTTTAACGCTTCGCTTAAATCCGTCAATTCTTGATTTAATTGGGCTTTTGAATCTTCTAATAGTTTCATATCCCTTTTGTGTTCTTCAATGATTTTCTTATCCGCGTCTACTAATGTCGTAACAGCGCTAATACGAGTAACAAAATCACTGAAGCTTTGAGCACCTAAAATTACGTCTAAATAGCTAATAGCGCCGCCGCTTTCTTGTAATGATTTAGCACGTTCTTTTAATAAATTGTTTCGCTCCTCAATTCGTGCTTGAACTTCTGCGATTTGCTTTTTCAGCTCTTCAATTTTCTCTTTTGTTTTTGCAATAGAATCCTCTTTTTGTTTAATGTTCGTTGCTGTTTCTGTCACTTTCATATCTAAATTTTTAATTTCTGCATCTAGTTCCGCTTGCTTTTGTTCTAGTTGTTCAATTTCGTTTTTCTTCGTATCAATAGTGGATTTAACAGATGAACGCTCATTTTCAATTTTTGCTTTCTTTTCATCAAAACTTTCTGCTATTACTTTATTACTGAATGGGATAAGAGCAGCGCTTGTCCCAAGGACAGCTGCAAGACTTAGTGAGATGAGTTTCTTTTTCAAGGTACTGTTCCTCCCTGTTTCGTTTTGTATGTATGAAGAATAGCAAGAGCACCGCTTGCTATTCTAGACGCGTAAAAATTTTCGAACCGACATTAAGCTTCCCCAAATTCCAATACATGCTCCAACGAATAACACAATCGCTGAAACTTGAAGTGTTAATGGATACATCGGAAGAAGTTTGATAAATGTACCATCAATAGAAGGCTTGATAAAGTCAATGAATCGATTATAGGCGATTAATAAAAAGACAATCGGCAAAACGGAGCCAAGCACGCCAAGGAAAAGACCTTCTAAGAAAAATGGCCATCGAATAAATGAATTCGTAGCTCCTACTAATTTCATAATCTCAATTTCTTTTCGTCTAGCGAAAATCGTTATTTTTATTGTATTTGAGATTAAGAACATCGCTGTAAATACAAGTCCAATAATTAAGACAAGTCCAATATTACGTCCTGTATTCACGACTTTAAACAGCTGTTTAACTGTCTCTTCAGCGTAGTGAATCTCTGAAACGAAATCTAGCTTTTCAATTTCCTTTGCTACGGATGACGTATCAGCCGGATTTTTTGCTTTCACAACAAAAACATCTTTTAACGGATTTTCTTGCTTAAATAGTTTAAACGCTTCTCCTTCTTCTCCGAAACTCGTAATTAAACTATTTAACTCTTCTTCTTTTGAAGAAAATTCGACAGATTCTACTTTAGAAATAGAAGATATGTTATTTTTCAGCTGTTCTTGCTGCTCTTTGTTTGCTGTTACATCAACCATCACACGGATTTCAACATCTTCTTCAATATTTGTCGCGATGTTATTTAAATTTAGCATAATGACGAGAAATGTTCCGACAAGTAAAAGGGTTACTGTGACAGCCGAAACCGAAGCAATCGTCATCCAAGCATTTCGGGCTAAGCTTTTTAAACTTTCGCGCAAATGACGTCCAAGAGTATTAATCATAAAGTCCATACTCCCCTCTCGCCTCGTCACGCACAATTTTACCATCTTCAATGGCAATGACGCGCTTTCGAATCCTGTTGACAATTTCTTTGTTGTGCGTTGCCATTAAAATTGTCGTACCTCGATGATTAATTTCTTCTAGTATTCTCATTATCTCCCACGAAGTTTCCGGATCTAAGTTTCCTGTCGGTTCATCCGCAATGACAACGGATGGGTTATTGACAATCGATCGAGCAATCGAAATGCGCTGCTGCTCTCCACCGGATAATTCGTCTGGGAAAAATCTCGCTTTATGCTTCAGTTGAACGAGATCGAGAACATCGAGTACACGTTTTTTTATATTTTTCGGATTTTCACCGATTACTTCGAGAGCAAAAGCAACATTCTCATAAACAGTCAATTTCGGTAACAATTTAAAGTCCTGGAATACAACCCCTATTTTTCTCCGTAAATATGGGACATCTTTTTCTTTTAACGTTTCTAGTGCTACACCGTCTATGACAATGCTGCCTTTTGAAGGCTTTTCTTCGCGGTACATCATTTTAATGAACGTGGATTTCCCTGCTCCACTGGGTCCAACGATATATACGAATTCACCTCGATTTATTTTCACACTGATCCCATTAACGGCTAATACACCGTTCGGATACGTTTTATGAACCTCTTTCATTTCAATCATGTTATCACCTAACGTTGGATTTTCGATGTTTCGACAAAAATCTTCAGTTTTGTTGAAACTATCTATATTTTTATTCGTTATATATGTTGAGGGTTTTATTTACCTGACAAAAACTTTATGCGCTTTTGTCCACAAACACAATTATAACATCAATTTTCGTCAAAAATAGACTTTTCATGTTACATTTTTATTTCAATCGCGTTAAATACAGAATATTCCTCTTATATTGTACTGGATTTGTCGTTATATGGGGTAATGAAGTTTTTTCCATTTGAAAATATGGAATTAAAGGAGTATTTAAGAGGAGTAAAAAATGAAGTAAGCAAGGGATTCAGCGATCCCTTGCATTTTTACATTATTTTTTTGCTGCGAGCCACTCTGCTACAACAGATGCTTCACTCTCATCTAAGAGACCTGCCGGCATTCCACCTTGTCCATTTAAAATAATGTTTTTAATCTCGTCTTCACTATATTTAGAGCCTACCTCTGCTAATTTAGGGGCACTTGCACCTTCAAGGTTTTGCCCGTGACAACTTGCACAGTTTTGTTTAAAAAGATCTTCTGCTGAAGCTGTTGTTTCACCAGCTTGGTTTTCAGTGTCTTTACCTTCTTCTCCACCACCACCACAAGCTGCTAAAACTAGTGATGTTCCTAATAATAATGCCGTTAATTTCAACTTCACTGCGCATTCCTCCCAAAAAATTAGAATTCAAGGATATTATAACCTATTTAGGCAGGATTAAACCCTTCTCCTAACACCTCTGAAGCGTCCATAACGACGACAAATGCAGTCGGGTCAATACTTTGCACCAATTGTTTCAACTTTGTGAACTGTGATTGATGAACAACACACATGAGCATTGGCCGATCATTATTTGTATACCCTCCTTGTGCTTGAATTTTTGTTACTCCCCGATCTATTTGATGAAGAATCGCTTCTTTAACAGTTCGTTCCTTAGATGTAATGACAACGACCATTTTTGATCGAGAAAAACCGACTTGAACGATGTCAATCGTTTTACTCGTTACAAATAATCCAATTAAGGCGTATAACCCTTTTTCGACATTAAAGACAAAGGCGGCCGTTAAAACAATTAATCCATCAATAATGGCGACACTTAATCCGAGTGAAATGCCTGTGAACATATGAATGATTTGGGCAGCTAAATCGGTTCCACCTGTCGAAGCTCTTCCTTTAAAGACGAGTCCGAGACCTAAACCTACTCCAATCCCTCCAAATAATGCACCTAAGAGCGGTTCCTCTGTTGCTGGCTGCATATCACGTGTTAAAAAAACAACAAAGGGTAAAAAAATCGTACCAATTAATGTTTTCATTCCGAACTGTTTTCCTAAAAATATGACACCTGCTATGAATAGCGGAATATTTAATCCCCACTGAACGTAAGCTGGTTCAATATGAACTAACGCATATACAATCGTACTAATCCCACTAACGCCACCTGAGGCAACATCATTAGGAAGAAGAAATAAGTTAAAAGCAACGGCTACAATGGCCGAGCCTGTAAGGATGAGAAGCAACTCCATCAGTTTATCTCGTCTCACACGTTTCCCTCCGAAGATATACTCTTTTTAGTATGAGAAATTTGCGAATAAAATGGACAGGAAAATTTATGTAATGTTGAAGGGGATAGAGCTTTCAGTTGGAGGAGTGTGACACCTTATCAATCAAAGAAAAAAGGAAAAATGATTATATCCGCGATTGAAAGTGGTTTCACGAGCGAGAATTCTAGCATTTTGAAATGATAGAAGTTGTAATCAACGACATTTGCACGAGTTTTGGAGTTAATTGCACCACTATGGCCAACAATTGCACGAACTTGAACCTTAATTGCACGAATTTCAAAATAATTGCACATGATTTTCTTTATTTGCATATTTCCTTCTTTATTTGCACGTCAACCTCGCTAATTACACATATATCTTGAAGTGTATGACGTGCTTCGTTACACGTACTTATACCGTTTTTTCCTAGTATATCTTTAGACATGAAAAATGCCCTTTCTTTACTCAGAAAGGACACCCTCCATGTTAATCTAAAATTTGAACAGAAACTTCTTTCACACCCCATTGAATCGCTTCATTTTCAGATGGGAAAAAGACATCAATTTTATTTCCTTTAATTGCTCCACCAGTATCACCAGCGATTGCGGTACCGTACCCTTCTACATATACTTTAGAGCCGAGTGGGATGACGTTTGGATCAACGGAAATGACTTTTTGATTTGGATTTGCTTTTAAATCAATCCCTGTTGACGTTTTTCCACTACACCCTTCACAATTTGCTGTATAAGCAGTTGCAGTCACCGTCAATTGTTCTTTTGCAGCTGTTTCCGTATCTGATGATGGTGATGGTGCGTCAGAATTTTCAACTTTTTCTTGAACTGGTGTTTCGTTTTGTACTGGCGCTTGTTCTGGTGTTTCGTTTTGTACCGGCGTTTCTTCAATCGCTTCTTTTTGCACCGGGGCCTGCTTTACCGGTTCTTGTTGTACAGGTGCTTGCTCGACTGCTTCCTCTTGTACTGGGTTTTGTTCTACCGGTTGTTTTTGTACGGGTGCTTGTTGTACAGGCGCTTGTTCTTTCACTTCTTGCTTTTCTGATGATGGTTTTTCTACAGTTTGTTTATGTACAGAAACATGTTTCGTTTTATTTCCTTCTTTAACAATTAATGTATCCCCTACATAA
The DNA here is from genome assembly GCF_022808615.1 of Bacillus sp. FJAT-47783. GTDB lineage: Bacteria > Bacillota > Bacilli > Bacillales > Aeribacillaceae > Bacillus_BZ. Next base: position 34,755 of record NZ_JAKZKS010000002.1, on the reverse strand, counting down.
ATTAAATGTTTATTTTTAAGGTGATTCCATTCCACTAGATCTTGAACTGTTACACCAAATTTCTTCGCAATGGCACTTAATGTATCCCCTTGCTGAATGGTATATTCAAACTCTCCTGATACTTGAAGTTTCTCATTCAGATAAATGATATCAGATGTTAAGTGATTCCAACTTTTCAACTCTTCTACTGTGACATTATGCTCTCTTGAAATGCTCCAGAGCGTCTCACCAAGCTTTACTTGATGTGTTTCGGCTGATGTTTTCCCTGCAAATCCGGAAGAAATCGTTGCGATTGCTGCTAGAGCTACGATTGACTTTTTCACATAAATGCCTCCTTTTCAATTCGCCTCCCATTATAACAAGCAAATATAACATGACCATTACAGAAGAAATACAATTTTTGAAACGGGGCATTTCACCTTGAAATAACAGTGATGGATACATATTCAAGAGGGAAAAACTTGGTTTACTTCGTAAATTTTGGAACAAAAATGTAATAATTCTTATGTTGCCGAAACGTTTTTTCCGTATTTTGGATAAAATTTGGTTTACTACAGAATCTTGAGGTGTGCTGCCCGTTAAGAGTGGGATAAAAAAAGTAAGCGTGGTTCACGCTTACTTAATTAGTTCTAGCTGTTTTTCTGCTTTTTGTGAGGCATTAAACGAATATTTTTCTTCCATAAAAATTTGATGCCAAATCATAAAGACGAGGACTGTCCAGATTTTCCGACTGTGATCACGCTTATTTTGACAATGTTCATCGAGAAGTCCGAGTAGATAAGATTTATTGATTAAATGGTCTGTTTCACTTTCACGAATAATTTCTTTTGCCCAATCGTGCATTTCATTTTTTAACCAATGGCGAATCGGAACAGGGAAGCCGAGTTTTTTACGATCAAGCACATGATGTGGAACGATACCTTTTGCTGCTTTTCGTAAAATCGTTTTCGTTGTTTGATCAGCTACTTTATATGGAGACGGAATTTTTGACGCTACTTCAAATACTCGCTTGTCCAAAAATGGAACACGGAGCTCTAAAGAGTTCGCCATTGTCATCTTATCGGCTTTTAACAAAATATCCCCGCGCAGCCATGTATGAATATCGATATATTGCATCGTTGAAATGTCATCATAATCTCGTGCTTCTTCATAAAATGGCTTTGTTAATTCTTGATACTTTTTCGATTCATCAAACAGACGGAATAGTCGAGCTTTCTCTTCATGCTCAAACATTTTCGCATTTCCGACATAACGTTCTTCTAATGGTGTACAGCCGCGCTCAATAAAGCTTTTTCCTTTCATGCCATCTGGCATCATATGGGCCATCCATTTTAAGGCTTTTTTCATGGAGCTAGGTATAGACTGAAACACACTTAAACTAAGAGGTTCACGATAAATGTTATAGCCACCAAAAAGCTCGTCAGCACCTTCCCCAGATAATACGACCGTTACGTGTTTTCGTGCTTCCCTTGCAACGAAGTAAAGAGGAATCGCCGCTGGGTCTGCTAATGGATCATCTAAATGCCAAATAATTTTGGGAAGTTCCTGCATATATTCTTCCGGAGAGATAATATAGCTAATGTTTTCAACATTTAATACATCGGCTGTTTCCTTCGCAACATCCACTTCACTAAATCCTTCACGTTCAAATCCGACCGAGAATGTCTTAATATTTGGATTGATTTCTCGTGCTAAGGCAGCGATAAACGAAGAATCAATTCCTCCGGATAAGAAGGAGCCAACCGGAACGTCACTGCGCATATGCACGTTCACAGAATCGCGGAGAACATCTTGAATTTCTTGAATGAGAGCTTGTTCCTCTTGTTGAATCGGTTGGAAACGAGCATGGAAGTAACGGTGAAAAGAGATGTCCTCCCCATGCTTTAAGATGAAGTAATGTCCTGGTAGCACTTTATGAATACTTGATGACATCGTTTTCGGCTCTGGGACATATTGAAACGTTAAATAATGTTGTAATGATTCATGATCAATTACTTCTTGATGTCTTGCTAATGAAATACTTTTCTTTTCCGAAGCAAAAAAGTAACGCTCATCCTCTTCATAAAAATAAAGCGGCTTAATCCCAAACGGATCGCGTGCACCGTAGATCGTTTTTTCTTCCTTGTCCCAAATAAGAAACGCAAACATGCCTCTTAACTTACTTGCTGCTTCATATCCATAAGCTTGATAAGCTCCTAAAATCACTTCCGTATCGGAACCGGTCGTAAACGTAAGCCCTTTTTCTTGCAATTCTTCACGGAGCTCTACGAAATTGTAAATTTCTCCGTTAAAAATAATCCAATATCTCTCGTTTTCATAGGATAATGGTTGATGACCATTTTCTAAATCGATAATACTTAGTCGACGAAAACCAAATCGAACAAACTCATCCTCATAATAACCTTCATCATCTGGCCCACGGTGTTCAATAATATTGTTCATCATACTAAAATGTTGACGTTCTTGTTCCGTTTGCCATTGTGGTTCCTTTCTTACTACACCAATAAAACCGCACATATTTATGTTCACCCTTCATTGTAAATTCAATTTTTAAGTCCAATCATTTGACGTAAAAAAGATAACAATAGTTTCAAAACTTGCATCCTTTATTTTAACAGAAAAAAGTTAACAAAGTCGTTACAAATTACACAAAAAACGTTTTAAAGTATACACACGAAAAATTTTCCAATGCACAAAACCTCTCTTTTTGTCGTACATTGAAAAAAGACGTTTCTATATATTGAAACAGAAACGTCTTTTGACCATTAATTTAATTTGGAACGTAAATACGCATCAATGAAGGAATTGATTTCACCATCCATAACGGATTGGACATTTCCGATTTCCACATTTGTTCGATGGTCTTTAACAAGTGAATATGGGTGAAATACATAAGAACGAATTTGGCTTCCCCAACCGATTTCTTTCTGTTCACCACGAATTTCAGCTAACTCTTTTTCTTGCTCTTCAATTTTTTTCTGATACAGTTTTGCTTTTAACATTTTCATCGCACGTTCGCGGTTTTTAATTTGCGAACGCTCCGTTTGACATGTCACGACAACCCCTGTCGGAATGTGTGTAATACGAACTGCAGAATCGGTCGTATTGACGTGCTGTCCACCTGCACCACTAGCCCGGTATGTGTCAACTTTAATATCTTCTGTCCGGATTTCAATATCAACTTCTTCATTAAACTCCGGCATCACTTCACACGATACGAACGATGTATGTCGTCTGCCTGATGAGTCAAAAGGTGAGATCCGGACGAGGCGATGAACGCCTTTTTCGGCTTTTAAATAACCGTACGCATTGTGACCTTTAATTAGGAGCGTAACACTTTTAATGCCCGCCTCATCACCAGGTAAGTAATCTAACGTTTCAACTTTAAAGCCCTTTCTCTCTGCCCATCTCGTGTACATACGAAGAAGCATGGAACCCCAGTCTTGAGATTCCGTTCCACCAGCTCCAGGGTGAAGCTCTAAAATCGCGTTGTTTTTATCATACGGTTCACTCAATAACAATTGAAGTTCAAATTCATTTAGCTCTTTCGTTAATGTTTTTAATTCACTTTCCAACTCTTCTTGTAAATCTTCATCCGGCTCCTCTTTAATTAATTCGTAGGAAACTTGAAGATTTTCATACGTTTCATGCAAATGATGAAACTGATTCACGAGATCTTTTAATGCATTCGCTTCATTAATAACCGTTTGAGCAGCATTTTGATCATCCCAAAAGTTCGGTGCCGCCATTTGCTCTTCTAATTGTTGAATGCGGTCTTGTTTGACATCTAAGTCAAAGAGACCCCCTAAAATCCGCTAATCGCTTAGCCATTTTCTCAAGTTCAGTTCGAATTTCTACTAATTCCATCTGTCTCACACCTCATTGTATTTTCTCTGATTCCTAAACATTCACCACAATGGCCTTTCTATTCAATCGAAAGAGAGAGGCTAAAAATCGCCTCTCTATTTACAACGTTTGGAAAGCGTTAGTAAAGGGAAAATCCCCCTAGTTTCTTTATTTTCCGCAGCATTGCTTATATTTTTTCCCACTCCCACATGGGCATGGGGCGTTGCGTCCCACTTCAACTTTTTTACGAACAGGTTTCTTTTTCGCTGCTTCATCGCCTTCTTTCGGCTTCACAGCTTCTCCCTTCGCTACTTCTTGACGTTCTAGGTTATTTTGAATTTCTGCTTTCATAATGAATTTTGTAACCTCTTCTTGGATGGATGCCACCATATTTTCAAACATCGCGAATCCTTCCATTTGATATTCACGAAGCGGATCTGTTTGCCCATAGGCTCGTAAATGAATGCCTTGACGAAGCTGATCCATTGCATCAATATGATCCATCCATTTCGTATCAACAGCACGGAGGACGATGACACGTTCAAATTCACGCATTTTTTCCTCCGTGAATGCTTCTTCCTTCTCATTATAGCGATTTTGTACTTTCTCCCAAAGGACTTCGACAATTTCGTCTGCTTCTTTACCACGAATATCGTCAACAGTTAAATCCGTATGTTCATCTAGTACGTTCGCTTTCACCCAATCCATTAAGCCATCTAAATTCCAGTCTTCTGGAAGCTCTTCTTGCGTGAAGGATGAAACGACACGTTCAATCGTTTGACGAATCATTTCTTCTACTTGTTGACGGAGGTTCTCTGATTCTAGTACATCATTACGTTGTTTATAAATCACTTCGCGCTGCTGACGAAGAACATCATCATATTGGAGCAACTGCTTACGTGCGTCGAAGTTATTTCCTTCTACTCGTTTTTGAGCAGATTCAACAGCACGGGAAACCATTTTACTTTGGATTGGTTGAGTATCATCCATTCCGAGACGATCCATCATACTCATCATACTATCTGAACCGAAGCGGCGCATTAATTCATCTTCCATGGAAAGATAAAATTGCGTTATACCAGGATCTCCTTGACGTCCAGAACGCCCGCGGAGCTGATTGTCAATACGACGTGATTCATGGCGCTCCGTTCCGACAACCGCAAGTCCGCCAAGCTCTTTAACACCTTCACCAAGCTTAATGTCAGTACCACGACCGGCCATGTTCGTCGCGATCGTCACAGCACCTTTTTGCCCAGCTTGTTCAATAATTTCCGCTTCCCGCTCATGGTTTTTCGCGTTTAACACGTTGTGCGGAATCCCTTTTTTCTTTAACAAGCTTGAAATATACTCAGAAGTTTCAACCGCAACCGTCCCGACTAAAACAGGCTGTCCGAGCATGTGGCGTTGTGAAATATCTTCAACAACGGCTTTAAACTTCCCTTCTATAGAACGATAAATTAAATCAGATCGGTCATCACGAATTATAGGTTTATTCGTCGGAATCGCGACCACATTCATATTATAAATGTTTCGGAATTCCTCTTCTTCGGTTTTAGCAGTTCCTGTCATACCGGCAAGCTTTTCATACATGCGGAAGTAGTTTTGGAACGTAATAGTTGCCAGTGTTTTGCTTTCATTTTGAATTTCAAGACCTTCTTTTGCTTCAATTGCCTGATGGAGGCCATCACTATAGCGACGCCCTTTCATGAGACGACCTGTAAACTGGTCTACAATGACAACTTGGCCATCTTCTACGACATAGTCAAAATCCTTTTGCATGACGATATGTGCTCGTAAAGCATTATTAATGTGATGATTTAACGTTACATGTTTAATATCGAACAAATTATCAATGTTAAACGCACGTTCTGCTTTCGTCATCCCATCTTCTGTTAACTGCACATTTTTAGTTTTTTCATCATACGTAAAATCCTTTTCCTTTTGAAGGGTACGGACGAACGCGTTCGCTTGTAAATACAGTCTTGTCGACTTGGCCGCTTGTCCTGAAATGATGAGCGGTGTTCTCGCTTCATCGATTAAAATCGAGTCAACCTCATCGATGACAGCAAAATGAAGCGGGCGTTGTACTTTTTGATCGGCATATAATACCATGTTATCGCGTAAGTAATCAAAGCCGAGCTCATTATTTGTCGAATACGTAACATCAGCTGCATACGCTTCTCGCTTTTCATCTTTTGTTAAGCTATTTAAGTTTAAGCCAACTGTTAAACCAAGAAATTCGAAAAGCTGTCCCATCTCCGTCGCGTCACGGGATGCTAAATATTCATTGACCGTTACGACATGGACGCCTTTTCGTGTTAAGGCGTTTAAATAAACAGGCATCGTGGACGTTAACGTTTTCCCCTCACCTGTTTTCATTTCCGCAATATTTCCTTCATGTAAAGCAATCGCACCCATCAATTGAACTTTGAACGGATACATTCCGAGTACACGTCGTGCCGCTTCTCTTACAACAGCAAAAGCTTCAATGAGAAGGCTATCTAACGTTTCTCCATTATCTAAACGGTCGGCAAATTCACCTGTTTTCGCTCTTAATTCGAGATCCGACAGCTTTTCCATTTCCGAACTTAGTGCATCAATTTTATCCGCCATTTTCTCATAGCGGTTTAACGTCCGTTTATTCACATCAAACATTTTATTTAAAATACCAAGCATCGTAAAACGCTCCTCTAAATGATGATAAATTCCCTTATTAAATTGTAACACTGCTCGTGTGTTCAAACAACTTATTGAAAAATGACGGTTGAAGATAGATCACAACTACATCTTTTTCACTCATGCTCTTTTCATACGTCTACGTCCATTCATTTGTTTCATATTTTAGACATAAAATTAGGCACAGCTTTATGCTGTGCCTAATGAATGAAGAGTGATTATTCGTTCGGTTCAATAAGACCGTATTTCCCGTCTTTTCTACGATATACAACATTCGTTTTGTTCGTTTCTGCATTCGTATAAACGAAGAAATTATGTCCAAGCATATCCATTTGTAAAATAGCCTCTTCACTGTCCATCGGTTTTAAATCAAACCGTTTTGTTCGAACAACTTGGATATCTTCTTCAACATCATTTTCTGTTTGCCCATTTGCAAACAACTTCGCATCCGCTTGCTGCTCGCGAACTTTGCGATTCACTTTTGTTTTATGCTTGCGGATTTGTCTTTCTAACTTATTCATCACAAGATCAATCGCCGCATACATATCTTGATGATGTTCCTCCGCCCGCAAAACAAGCTGCGGCATTGGAATCGTCACTTCAATTTTAGACTCTTGATCATTGTAATATTTTAAGTTTACATTTGCTTTCGCATCAACACTTTCTTCGAAATAGCGCTCAAGCTTCGCTAATTTTTTTTCCACATACTCTCGAAGTGCTGGAGTTACTTCAATGTTTTCTCCCCTGACGTTATTAATCATCAGAACTCCTCCTTTTGTTAAGGATATGTAATTTAATTCTCCAATTTCTTTGCAAATTCCTGCTTAATCTTTTCTTTTTTCGTGAACTTTTTGTGAATTTGTAAAAACTTGTTGAAAATTGTAGGAAATTCACGCAAAACAAGAAAAGCGCAAGCGCCTTGTTCACCCCTTACCTTTGCGTCGAAAAGTTATTTGACTCGAGGGTGGGCGCTGAAGCGGGGCACAAAAAAATAGTGATCCGATAGCTTCTTAAACTATACGTTAACAGTATACCACGCTTAAAACATCTGAAACAAAGTTAATCATCAAATCGTCTTCAAAATATTAGTGTATGGAAAGCTAAAAAAAGTAGTACAGTATGAGCCGCTTCTGCAGGAACTTCCCGCTCAAATGATCAGCAAAAGACAAACCTTTTCTCATATCAATGGATCAGATTCATGAACCGTCACTATCTTACTAACAATAGAGTACTTAGTGCGCAATATACGCATGCAATCGTTTTTGAACTTGTTGTTTCCATGCCATAAACGTTGGGTATAGCTCGCACTTAATGAAATGTTCAAAATTTACGGGTTGAGACTTAATGAATTCTATCTCTTCAAATTGATGGATAATATCGTCTAATTGATGGAAATCTTCCTTCACTTTTGACTCTTCTGTCAACAAAGGGTTAAGGATTGAACGTGCTGAATCAATTTCATAGATGGCAAGCATAATATCTGCCAAAACTTGATCGCGATCCACACAATGAATATTTTCGAAGCTTAATAATACATAGTCAAAACCTTCTTCAATGGAATCAAGTAAATAATAAAATCGCGTTAAAAATTCAAATTGTCCAGATGAAATCTTCTGCATGTATTTCACCTATTTTCGTTTATCATAAAACATCCCATCCATCGACTGTTGCTCATATGGACTTACATATTTTTGCGTTGATTGTTTTGTCACTTTTAGTTGAATAATATCTTTTTTGATTTCCATCTTAAACGCTTCCAGCTGCTTACGCAATTGTTGATCTAGTTGAACAAGTACACGCCCTTTCTCAATTTCTTCTGGAGAATAAGGAGGTTTTAAATGTTTTATGTTAACATCGCGTTCTGCTAGAAGCTTGTCCATTTGCTCAATTTGATGCTCTCGCTCGTTTTTAATAGAAGTTTTCGTTAATTTGATCAACGATTCTGTTAATTGCAAAAGATGGTTAAGACGATCCATTAAGCTTGACCACCTTGTCCTTGTTGATTCACTTTATTTAAACGAAGCACTTCTTTCCACGTTTCACGAAATTCAGCGATATACCCTTCTACTTCTTCTAAAATAGCCACGTCCTGTTTTATATTTGCTTCAATTAAGCGACGGTTCATATACTCATACAATGCTATCATATTTTTAGAGATTTCGATATCTGTATTCAATGTCACCATCAGCTCTTGAATAATATTTTGCGCTTTTTGCAGATTCATATTTTTCTGTTCAATATTTTGCTCTTCCATCGCTTTTTTTGCTAACTTTATAAATTTTAAACACCCATTGTATAGCATTAATGTCAACTCACCAGGTGATGCGGTTGTAATACTATTCTCCTGATATGCTTGATATGGATTGTTGATGGCCATTAAAGACACTCCTTATTTATTCATTATAACCTGAACGGAAACGTAATGGACAATTAACCTTCAAATAATTGGTTAAAACCCGCCAAATTGCTGCATTAAATACATCGATTGTTGGTTTGTTCGTTGAATCACTTTCTCCATCGCTGTAAATTGACGCCAGTAGCGGTCTTCAATTTCGATAAGACGGTCTTCAAATCGGTCAATTCGTTTATCTAAATCGTTTAAGTTTTTCCCAAGCGTATACGTAGTCGGTGCTGACGTCGTCTTCCCAGCTTTTTCATTAATTTTATCCATCGTATTTGTAATGGAATCATACATTCGTTGCATTATCCCTTTTTCGTTATAGTCATCTCCATTACCACGGAAAAGCTCTTCGATCGATTCTGGATCCTCTTCAATCGCTTCTTTTAATGTCGCTTCATTAATGATTAATTTTCCACCATCTAAATAGTTTGGCGATGTGGTAATGCCGATGCTTGCAAGCTGATTAAATTTCGAGCTAACCGAATCGTTTGTTACCGGTTGATAGAAATCCGTACGCATTTGTGACAATGCTCCAGAAAGAATGGAATCCCGTCTAAGCAAACCACTTTTCGCTTTTTCTTCCCAAAGTTCAATATGTTTTTCACTCATTGCTTCTTTTTGTTCATCTGTTAGCGGTAAATAATCGCGATAACGTTCTTCTGAAAGCTTTTTTTGTATCTTCTCAATTGTTTCATTATATTTTTCTACAAAGTTTTTAATGTTTTCTACCACTTTGTCTGAATCGTTGGAAATCGAAACGGTGACAGTCGCATCTGACGTTGCAAACGTATCTTTTAATGTAAACGTAACACCTGAAACTGAAAACGTATTGGACGTTCGTTCTGTCGCTAACCCGTTCATCGTAAATTTCGCATTCTTTCCACCTATTTCTGATGCACCATTAAAGTTTAATACGTCATTTAAAAAGCTACCAGATAAGACGATTTCTTCGTCTGATTCAGTACCATTAAAGTTCCCGGTTTCTGTTCTTGTTAGTGTCACTTTATCTGAGAACGAATCGTAAAACATAGATACACCGGCACTAGACTCATTCACTTTCTTGATGACCGTATCAAGTGATTCATTTCCTTGAATCGCAAATGATTCGTTTATCGCGTCGCCGTTTTCATCATATGTCGTCATGCCAAACGTAAAATAATTTTGCTGATACGTTGCTTTAATCACCGAGTCCTTTGCCATTTCATTATCCATCGTAATTTTACCCGTTTGTGCATCAATCGTTCCTACTTTGTTCCCCGATGCATCTTGAATTTCATTTCCGACATTTGTGTAGGTTGTCCCATCAATATCAAGGGTTAAGCTGCCATCTGCAATTGAACCTTTTTGAAGTTGAATTTCTTTCGTCGCGGCAGAAAGTGTTTTTTCATCATCGACTCGGACATCCGTCATGTAGTTAACTTTAATCGTACTCCCTTTTTGAATCGTATCACCGAATGTTAATTGACCAGAGCTATCGATGTTTACTTCACCTGCACCGGGTGCACCGCTTGTGACAATGGTATACGCTTTCCCGTCTACTTTTACCACCATATTCGCCGCTTCACTTACCTGTACGTTCGCTCCAGCATTCATCTTTAATGAGAAAGACGTACCGTCCGCATCTACTGCCATTGTTTCACTTTCAACACTTCCCTGCCTCCAATTAAAACTATTGTTGGCAAAGTTCCCTTTGATTTCATATAACCCTTTTGTCGTATCAATTTTTGTCCCGTTCGATACGGATGCCGTACTAACTTTGGAGGCAGCTGATGCAAGCTGATTCACTTCTGAAATCGCATACGACGCCGTTCCTGCAGCAGTTGAAGCCGTTGCCGTGATTTTCGACTCGTTGGAAGAAGTCACCTGACGCGCTCGATATTTTGACGTGTATTTCATGTTCGCCACTTCTGTTCGTAATGAAAACAAGAGAGAATTCATCTCTCGATAATTATCACGCTGCCATTCCAACGTTTGCTTCTTTTGATGCATTTTATCTAAAGGTATTCGTTCTGCCTTCATTAAGTCACTCACTAATGAATCAATATCCATCCCACTTGCTAATCCACCGATTCGCATTGGTCGCACCACCTTTATACTTTTTCATTTATAATGAATCCCATTAATTCGGCCATTGCCGCATACATGTCGAGCATTTTTTTCGGCGGGATTTCTCTTACAACTTCTTCTGTTTCTTTATTAATAACTTTCACATAGTACTCATTTAATTGTTCGTGCAGCTCGAATTGAATGGACGTTTCAACCGGTTTAACGAACTCGTTGAGATTGTCTATAACTGTTTTGAGCTCTTCTTTATTGACAACGTCCTTTGAATTAGAATGGTCTGTATCATTTTTTTCAACAGTTGGAAAAGACGGACTCCGATTTACGTATGAATCATTTGTTCTCAGTGACGAACTCGGAAAAACTCCTTCAACCGACATGACGCATCCCCCTATTTTTCGTTATGCTTCTATTTTTTATATCGGCTCTGGAAACAAATTTTTTAGAGAAGGTGTGAAAAAGTAAAGTCTTGATGTGAAAAGGAAGTAGAAGTTAAGATGACAAAAAATCACAAAGCATAAAGGGAAAGAAAAATGAGTCACGATATCCAAAACTTAACTCTACGTGAACGCTTGCCTGGACTTGCCAGATGCTTACAAAGTAGAATAAAATGATGATGGAAGGAAGAAAGGAGGAGTAAAATGGAGAAGAAGCTCGATTTAATTTTAGACAAAGTTATGTCAATTGATCATGAACTTAAGCTTGTCAATAAGCGGTTAGATCGAATGGAAAAACGGTTAGACCGTGTGGAAGAAGAGCAAAAATCACTAAAACAAGCAGTAATGGAAACAAATGAAGAAGTAAAAAACCTCCAAGAAAGTTTTAAATCGGTTTATGAAATCATCGGAGAACATGACGTTTCGATTCGGACATTACGAAAAAAATTTATGTGATTTAGGAGGTAAACAAATGGCCGACATTACACTCAAAACCATATTGCAAGCCTTAAAAGAACACTCGGAACGGATTGATGAGAGATTTGAAAGGATCGATGAGAAATTCGAACGGATTGATAAAAGATTCGATCGAATGGAAGAACAAATGAACGGAATAGAAGATAGATTGGACCGAATGGAAGAGCGAATGAACGGAATAGAAAATAGAATGGACCAAATGGAAGGACGAATGGACCAAATAGAAAAGCGAATGGATACATTCGAGAACAAAATGGAAGAAATGAACAGAAACATGGAAAAGCAATTTAACCATTTAGGAGACAAAATAAACGGAATCCGCGCTGATTTACGAGATACACACGATACACTAGACTTTGTTGTAACGAAAACACTCAATCACGAAAAGAAATTACGATCGTCTTAACGCAAGCCTCCTATTTTGCCTTCTTACTAAAGAAAAAACGCAACTCACTCGACTCATCATGTTTAAACCACTTATGATACAAACCACTAATCTAGTTTTTAAAGGGGAAGCGTTTACACTCCCCCTTTCCATTACCCTTTTACATCAACAGAATGACCTAAATGCGGCTCTAACGAAACAGGAGCTTGAGTCGTCTGCAACAGTTGTTGCATCGCTTGTCCATTTTGCTCCGCCGTATCCATTGCCATCTTCATGACCGACAAACTCGCTTGCTGGTTGACATTTGTTTGACCGAGCATAACGGAAAGTGCTGCGATGTCCATTTGATCAACTCCATTCTTAATGGGTTCACTTTTTATATCGGGGTGAGAGATAAGATTTTGAGGTTTTGGGGGAGAAAATGATATAATTTGTTCAATTTAGAACTGATACATAATTCGGATGATGACAGGCATCACACAATAAAAAAGAAAACCAATTCAAGCTTAAGAATCAGGTTTTCTTTAAGCAACTTTAATAATTTTCATGTCTAATCCATCAATATTTGAGTAATAATTGTGCACAAAATCACTATCCAAAGTAGCTAAATAGCTATATCCATTCATTCTTGCAATCGCTAAATGAATCGAATCTGTAGGGTCTAACTGAGTGAGTTGCATATGAACTTTCGCTAACTCATTTTCCTCAAATCCTTCTGATAGCAATTCAACCTCAAATTCGAGTTCTTCTTTCAACTTTCGAATGAACTGATTAAAAATGTTCAGTGCGCTATGATAATAAATATCAAGTAAGTAACGCATGTTTTGATCTTCTTTAGCTCGTTTCACTAACTCACCAACATTGGCACTAACTTCTCTTTTGTAAAACCTTAGAATGTCCTCATTTTTGGCAACCCTATATAAGTATTTAGCAGAATCTACGTTCATCAATTTTGTTCTTTCTCGATCACTTAATTTATCGAAACCGTCTCGAGTGTGATGAAGGAGTTGCTTTTTTTCATGGTAGACTTGAATGGAACCTAATATTAACATTTGAAATAAACGACTGGTTACCTCGGTAAAGGTGTGATTACTATACCCTAGTCTCACTTCATTTTCCGCCCAAACATCAAGAGCATCTGCTACATCCAATCTTCTGGAATCCGTTTTATCTAAAAACGCCAAAATAAAACAAGCATCTAAATAAACAGATGCTTTAAACAAATTCTCACTATTCATTTGCTCAGCATCAATAATAAAGTTCATTTAGTCCGTTACCTACCTTGTTTATGTAAATCCAAAAGCGTGCGACCAAATGCACCATAAATGCCGATTTCATCTTGGATTTCACGCGCACTCTTTTTCTTGGTAGAAACAGTTTTTTTGAAAGTTCCGATTTTCTTCTCTTGTTGTTTGACTGTCGTAGGTATCAATCGTACCACCCCATTCCCCTTTTTCTTATATTTATCGTAACCATTACTTCTACAATTGTCCATAAATTTCCTTCCTCTTGAAAAGAATTTTATTACCATTTTTCTCAAAGGTGCTCCGACCTAAACTCCTAAAAATAAAAATTCCAAAAGAGAGGATGCACTGAAGCTAGATATGGACAACTCTGCTCATGCTCATTACACTTTAACGATTTATCGAACTTATAAACTTACTGGAACAATTATAAAGGGACTCTATAATTAACTAGAGTCCCTAAATTGATAAATATTATTGGAGCATTTTATGTCAAAAAAAGAAGATTCGTGGCTATAAGGCTAACCAAAGATTCAGGTAATGATCAGCCTCCTGCTAACAGTTTTCCTTTTTTAAAATATACAGGAGATTTTTTGATAAGAAGTCAATTTCATGAAGATTCTACAAAGAATTCAAAAAACCAACTTGACGATTAATTTAAGTTAGTTTTTAATTACACATTAATTGTATTCAAATGTTCCCAGGCCTTTTCAATATGCTTCTCTTTAAATATTTTCCGCTTTCGTTCATTCCAATTATGAACTTCTTCTACAATCTTTTGAACATCTTCCTTAATTTTTGGGGTTGAATTAACCACCCAATGTACTGTAGAAAGTAACTCAAGGCCATACGGAGTTTCATAACCTTGAATGATATCCCGTACCTTTTCTAAATGTTCAAATGCTTCTTGATCGTCCCTTAAAAACATTTCTGCTTGATTTGCTGCATCTTTGATTAAATAAATTTCTGCATCACGACTTCTATCACCAAATCCTCGGATAAAGTGTCCATCCAAACGTTCTAAGACATGATTAAGATTATCTGCATACGGACCAAATTTCCCCTTTTCAAATCCTAATCTAAGTGGCTCTCCAACCGTTTGAAGAAAGTATGCCAATTTTTGGATTTCCAATAAAGATAATTTGTATCCCGGAATGGAATAATCGTTCATAAGCATTAAAAATAATGCCCTAGCTCTTGTTAATTTTGGACGGTTCGTACCGATTTTTATCTTATCAGGTTTAGGACTTCCTGCGGGTTCATATAAATGCACCTCAACATTCGGTATCTGTTCAAATGCTGATTCGATTTTTGGACGTACATCCGACCATTTCAATCCCCCATTTCCACAGCCAAGCGGAGGAAGAGCAATAGACTTTATTTCCAATTCCTTTACTACTTTAATTAAAGCGGCTAATCCAGACTCAATATCGTCCATACGTGACTTGTTTTTCCAATGACGTTTTGTAGGGAAATTAATAATAAATTTGGGATTGAAAAGTGATTTTGTTTCAAAAACATGCATTTTACCCGGCTGTACTTCTTCCTTACGACAAGCTTTTTGGTATTCAGTAAACATTTCTGGGTATGCTTGTTTAAATTGAAGTGCGATACCTTTTCCCATAACACCTACACAGTTTACTGTATTAACCAAAGCTTCCACCTCATCAGTAAGAAGATTGCCTTGTTTTAAAATAATCATGTTAATCACCTCCCACTTAATAATACCAATGACGAATGGCTACTGGTTTATCAATATTATATTTATTTATGACTTCTTCAACTTTTCTTTTCATATCTTGATTCATAACAGCAAAACCTAAAAGTACATTAATTGGAACAACTTCATGTACTAAAAACTCTGCCTGCCTACGGCGTTTACGGTCTGGATCGTCTTCAGTATCGAACCAAAAGCGAGAGTTCATTACCTCCCAATCAATCTTATCGAGATCCTCCAAGTTCTTAAAAAAGTCCGTGAACTCCATAACAGCATGACCATCTGTGAATACATACTCTAAACCTGCATCATGTATAATATCTGTTCTAGAAATTAAATAGATGATTTGATCCTGCCCTTTATCATATCCCTCGACCTGACCTTTATAAATTGCGTATAACATAGGTGATTTAGGAGCAAAATAAAAAGGTACATAATCATGCAAATTACCATTTGGAGGAAGCGGTACTATTTTCATTAACCTTCTATCTTGAATATTATTATGCGCAATGTTCTCATTTTCAACATCTTTTTCCTTTACTATATTACTAGCCAACAAACAACCGTGTTGAAGAATTGATTCAAGGTTATTAAAATCAGTAATATGATAAAGTAACTTTTCTTCTCCCATTTATGCACATCCAAATTATCTAATTGTCCTTTTCAACGTAATAACGAATAAAAGCTTGCTTCATAATAAATATAGAGCGTCTCTTCTATTTCTCTTAACTAAAGAATACTAAAAACTCACATCTTCCGCAACGCCTCAACCTGTTCCTCCTGCGACGAGTCAATATATATAGCTGTCGTCTGGATGCTTTCATGACGAGCAAACTTTCTAATAGGAGTTGTGGCATTAACAAGGTTCTTACAAAAACGATGCCTAAATCGGTGCGAAGTAACGTTTTCCATATTAGCCAGTTTTGCGTATTTGGTTAGCATCTTTTGAATGCCCCGTTCAGTAAGGTTAGATAGCTTTTCTAAGTGTTCCGCTGGAGTTAGCAAATCATCAACATCAATGTTAAATGTCCTTTTCATTGTTCCTTCAAACCAGTCTAAGTGCACCATCTTTTTTCCTCCTCTGAAAATTGAAAAAGGACTTCCCCCATAGAGTGAAGCCCCATTATAATGAACATCAAGCACATAAATGTTCAGTATTATGATATATGCTTGATTTTGCTATTAGTTCAGCTAGTTACCTTTGTTATTCAGTGTCTTCAATTATTAAAGCACTAGTCTTATCAAAATTAAACACCATTTTTTAGGAGTCCCTAATGCCCTGAAATTTCACATAGAAATTTGTTTGTCCATTATATGTTACATTCTTATCATTTTCATTTTTAGAGATGTATTCGATGAATGTTTCAACTTCTTCTTCAGCAAATGTCTTAGACTCTGGATTATCTCCTATTTATACAAAAGAGACCCTAGCATAACTAGAGTCCCTAAATTGATAAATATTATTAACGAAGAAGTTGTAAAACTCCTTGCGGCTGCTGATTTGCTTGAGCGAGCATTGCTTGCGCTGCTTGTGCAAGAATAGAGTTCTTCGTTTGGTTCATCATTTCTTTCGCCATCGTGCGAACATTTGCTTTCACAAATGACCAGACTATATCTTCACCCTCATGTCTTCTAGTAGGGGTCGGGCACTTCGGATTCACAAAGTTGAACCTTACATTGTGTCACCTATGGATTTCATCATCTTGAGCTTAGCTTTTAGATGGTCTATCCTAGTCGTTGAACCTTCTCCAGAGTTTCCTCACAGGAGCTTGGCTGCTGATTGCCCAATCTTTTCTTTTTTCAGGACCGTCACGCTTGTCGTTTCCAACTACGTTGTGGCAAGAAAAGCTCTAAGGGGTTCCCAGCAATTCACCCGATAATAATCTCTAACCGTTACCAGCTAGGACGACTGTGCCTATTGCTGCTTAGGCAGCTAAAGCATAATCTACGTCACGGATACGAGATTCCGCTGCTGTTAGGTTCTCAGAAGATGTGTTTAAGTTATTGATTGTGTGTTCTAAACGGTTTTGATTTGCACCAAGTTTAGAACGTTCAGCAGAAACTTTATCAATAGCTGCTTGAATTTTTGTTACAGTAGCTGATGCATCCTCATGTGTTAAAACGCTTAGAGCTTGTTCAGAAGTTGCACTACTTGTACCATCAGTTACAGCTAGTTTAGCATCAGCTGTGGCATTTGCAGTTGAAATACCTAAAGCTACTGCTCTCATATCATTAATATCTAAAGTTAAACTTTGGTTTTCATTTGCTCCAATTTGGAATCGAAGTGAACCAGTAGAATTACTTGCATCTGTTGTTGCATCTGTTGTTAACCCTAATGTTGCTGTATCTGCATTAGCTTTAATTTGAATTGCAGAACCTGCACCGCTCTTATCAGATTTTATTACTAAAGCATCCCCATCTTTTTCAACTGTAAACGTTAATCCATTATTTGCAGTACCATCAAACACAGCATCAATATCAGATTGTAAAGCTGTTACCATATCATCAATATCAATTGCGGTACTACTACCATCTAAACCATCAATGTTAGTTAATGCTACAGTTTGACCATTTAATTCAAAAGATGTTGCAGACACATCAGTATTAAATAAGGAAGAAATATCGCTTCCTTTAACTGATGCTTGTGCACTTGATGCTTTATTACCATCTAATAGCTTTTGAGTATTAAACTCAGTTGTATTACCGATACGGTTAATTTCAGAAGTCATTTGATTAATTTCTTTTTGGATTTCTTCACGGTCAGAAGTAGTATTAGTATCGTTAGATGCTTGAACTGCTAATTCACGCATACGTTGAAGGATATCATGTGTTTCATTTAATGCACCTTCAGCTGTTTGAATTAAAGAAATACCATCTTGTGAATTTTTAGATGCCATGTCCAAACCGCGAATTTGCCCACGCATTTTTTCAGAGATTGCAAGCCCTGCTGCATCGTCTCCAGCTTTGTTAATACGTAGACCAGAAGACAATTTCTCCATTGATTTACTTTGAGCTGTTGAAGCACTATTCAACTGACGATACGTGTTAAGTGCTGCGATATTGTGATTAATACGCATAAATAATTCCTCCTTGAATTTTCATTCCACATCCGTGTGGTTAATTTGTAGGAGACAGAGTCGGCCGCCTCCGTTTTCCTACGTTCATTTGTTATATCGGAATTTTAGTTCGATGTTTAATAGATAACAGAAAAAATTTCATAAAAAATAGGACCGAGTTACAGGTCCTTTCCCAATTTTTCCGAAAAATCTTTTAATACATCAAAAGAGGCTTGTGAGGCTGCGTTGTTTTCTTTTTGGATATCTTCATACACTTCTTTACGATGAATGTCGATGTTTCTCGGTGCTTTTATGCCGATTTTCACTTGGTCGCCTTCTATCGCTGTTACGGTGATTTCGATCTCATCGCCAATCATGATCGATTCTTTCGTTTTACGAGTTAAAATGAGCACACCTCACACCCCCTCTTTGACTCGTTGGATTAACGGGTGCTTTGTTTGATAGTTTGTATTCGTTAAAATGACTTGTTTGCCAAGCTTTGCTTTTCGATTAATGATGACAGGTGCTTGTAAATTGGCTGTTGTTTGTTCGAATGGTTCTTTTACCGTTAAAATCGTATAAACGATTACATCGTTTTCATCTTGAATTTTTAATTGCGCTAACGTCTTTTCGTCTAAATCAAATTCATACTGCCGAAAGTAATGAAATGGGATAACCGTAACGAAAGCTAGCTCAGGTGTTTGAACAGATTGTAAAATATAAAAAGGAGACTCGTCTTCTAAACGCAAAACGACAAATTGCTTCTCTTCCAAAAAACCTGGAATACCTGACGGGAACTCAATCACTTCTTCTTGTTGAATCTCAATTTCACCGTGGTACTTTGTTCGTATGTTCATCCTACTCACAACCTTTTATATGTTCATTTCAAAGTTTATCCCTTTATACGTTAAATTCTCAAAATCAATTTTCAAATCGGCATGCTTGGCCAAATCAATCTTTACATCGCCTGGATTATATTCGATGATCGGCTTTCTTGGTTTCGTACGATTGACGGCTGGTTGAGTCTTCCAACGAATATCTACTTTACTCGGCTCGTAATGAATTTTCACGCTATTGTGCGACGGAATCCACCCGATATTAAATTCTTTCATCGGTGATTCACTATTTACTTTTGCTTGAGCGGCAATTGGATTTCCGCCTTGTTCAATCTTCATCAATTCATCGCCTTGTTCAGCTCTTCTCGCTAATCCTTCGAGCCAGTCTTGATACCCTTGCTGTGCAAACTCTTCCGTGCGCCGGAAAATATGCTTTAAGTCCATATCTTCCCATGCTTTCGTTTGATCAATTGTTAATTTTGATGGTGTTCGCTCAATATCCATCTCGATTTTCGGATTTTGAATGTCCAGTTCTGCCTTTGGCTGTTGAATTGATTGTTGCCCTTTCGTTTTTGTGATGCTTATTTTAGCTTGCTCTGATTGCAAGCGGATTTGAGGAAGGTTCATGATTGTCACCACCCTATGTAGTAAGAAAGGATCCACTTAAGGGATCCTTATCGCAGGAAGTCTACTAAAGTTGGTTGAATGATTCTTGATCCAGCTGCAAGTGCAGCACGATGAATACTTTCTTGTGTTTTCAAATCCATAATAACCTTTTCCATATCCGCATCTTCATTATCGGATAAAATGCGACTTGCGATCACTTCTTGGTTTTGCGTCCGATTGTCGACAAACTCAACACGGTTATAACGCGCCCCAAGCTCGGCCCATTCCGCATTGAGTTGCTCCACATGATCGTCTAATTGGCCTATTAAGTCATGTAAGCTATCCGAATCATTCGTTTCAAGGGCCGTTTCAATGCTTTGTAATGTATCAAATAACCCTTGATTAAATACTTTATTAGCATTAATGTTTGCTTGAAGCTTAACTCCTTTTGATACTTCGACCATAAACGGCTCTGTATTCATATGGACAACGGGTGGATTCCCATCCGTAACAGGCGCCTCGTCTGTTTTGGTTCCATTAAAAATGTAGCGACCTGCTACTTGTGTATTCGCAACATTGACAATATCACTTTTAATTTGCTTGATCTCAGAAGCGATCGCTTTTCGTTCACTTTCACTATTCGATCCATTTGCTGCTTGAACTAATAATTCACGCGCTCGCTGCAATGCCTTATTCGTATGTTCAATTCCCGCTTCTGAGTTTTCCATCCATTGGTAGATTTCAGAAATATTTCGTTTATATTGTTCAACTTCTGTCAAATTCGTCCGATAGTACATCCCTTTCATCGCGACAACCGGATCATCGGATGGACGGGTAATTTTTTTTCCGGTTGCGAGCTGATCTTGGTATTTTCCTAATTTTCCATAGCTTGAACTCAAGTTACGAAGAGAGTTTTGCGCAAGCATCGATTGTGTTACACGCATGTTACGTCACCTACCTTCCGACAAGTCCCATATTATTAATAATGCGATCTAAAATTTCATCTTGCATCGTAATCATGCGAGCGGCCGCATTGTATGCATGTTGGAATTGAACCATATTCGTCATTTCTTCATCGAGTGATACCGCACTCACGGATTGTCTCCGTTGATCAACAGCTATCGCTAACTCTTGGGCGTTGTATGCTAAGCGGTTCGCTTCTTGGGCATCCACCGCCATGCCGCCAATCATCCCTTCGTAATAATTTTGAACCGTTGTGTAGTCCCCGTTTATGGAAAACTTCATGTTTTTCACTTCGGCTAAATCGACAGCGTTGGAACCGTCCCCCATGTTACCCGATTTGGAAGCGGCGATATCATCTGGCGTTTGAATATCATCGGATAATTTCATCATAGCCGCTGCTCCAGACTTATCTGCCGCTGCTCCTGATACGTCAAAAAAGTTTTTCGGTGTATGGGCATTGTTTTGAATATCCGAAACACTCCAGCCTTGGCGATGAATTTCATTAAACTTTTGCGCGAAATCGTAGGCGAGTGCATCTAAGCTTTGTAGCATTTCTGGATACATCCCTTCTTTTACAACTGTTCCGCTAGTCGTTGTGTATGTATAGCCGTACGAATGAATATTCCCAAGTAGTTCACCGGAAGACTTGAAGTCTTGAATCGGAATATCCTTCGTTCCGAACGATATTTGCTGAACAAGACCATTCGTGCTATCGTATTTCACAGATAGCTCATGTACGTTTAAGCTTTTACCATCAATCATTGTGCCGAGTGACCGTCCGCTATCATCCATCAATTCAACCGTTACTTTTCCCTCAGCTATATCACTTGCATTTCCACCACTTTTTATAGGTGAAACTTTAATGTTCACGAAGGATGATAACTGATCGAGCAAGCGGTCGCGCTCGTCATATAAATCATTTGGTAAATAGCCGTGTGGTTCAATTTCACCAATTTGTGTATTGATATTATTGATTTGCGTTAATAGTGAGTTGATCTCTTTCACGTTCAAATCAATCTCACTTTTCAAATCGTTCTGAATAGCTGTCAACGAGTTAGACAAATAGTTAAACGTTTCCGCAACAGCGATTCCACGCTCGCGAACAACAGACCGGGCACCAGCGTTCGTCGGGTTTATCGCTAAGTCTTGAAGCGACTGCCAAAAACGATCCATCGTAATGGAAAGTCCTGATTCTGATGGCTCGTTCATAATCTCTTCCATTTTCTCTAATGCGTCTGCACGGGATTGCCAATACCCTGTTTTCGTTGACTCTCCTCGAAATTGAACATCTAAAAATCCATCGCGAACACGCTGAACTTCACGAGAAGATACGCCTGTTCCAAACTGTCCGGGCATTTCAGGGCGGTATTTAGATGGAGCAGGATACGGCGTGCTTTGTTCTAAATTAACACGCTGTCTCGTATAACCTGGTGTATTCGCATTGGCAATATTATGTCCGGTCGTAAAAAGTGCACTTTGTTGTGCTCTTAACGCACTTTTCGCAATTTCTAATCCTAAAAATGTCGAACCCATAAACATTCCCTCCGTTATGCTTTCGAATCAAACATGGAGCGCTGACTTCGATTTTCCTTCGTTTGATTTGGATGGCTATAAGTGACCGTTGTCTCTTGAGGCATCATCATATCGAGTGATAAATTAATATATTGTAACGCGTAGTGTGTGAGTTGTTGATTTAGTTCGTTGACAGCTTTTAACTTTGTCATCATCTCTAAAAACCGAACTTGCAAGTTTTCAAGCATTTCTTTTTCCGAACCCGATGCTCGTTCGATCAATGCTGTTAAGCTTTTATCTTCCGTACCTTTTAGTCGTTCATCCGTTAACTTCATTCGCTCCGCTTCCGTTTGCTGAATCTTCTTTAAGCATAGTTGTTCTTCCTTCAAAAGTTCCTTTAGCTCGGATACGTCCCGATTCTCTTTTAATACATCTGTTTTTTTTGTTGCGATTTCATATAACTCTTCATGTAATGAATATAACTTCTCCATTGTTTGAATAAACGTTGATGTAGCCAATTAGGCGTACCTCCTTATTGCTTACGGAAAAAACGAATCATACTTTTAGCGATTTCATTCGGGTCGATCGTGTACGTTCCGCTTTCTATTTGTTTTTTGATACTTTCAATTTTTTCGTGCCGTTCTTGCTCCGTCCCACTTGCCTTTTGCAACTGTTTCGCTTCTTTAGAAATTTCCACCTTATCTTCTTTTTGAGCCGTCTGCTTTGTCTGTTGTTGTTTCTCTACTTGTTTTTGATATAAATCCAATCCGTTCATGCGATAGTTTTGAATTTTCATGATAGCCCTCCTTACTTACACATCTTCATTGCTACTATCATTATCGGCTTTTCTTTTCCACATTTAAGCGTTTATTTATTTTTAGTCTTATTGGCATAGTAGGTGGACCATTTGTCCTTATTTGTTTTCTCATGCTCATCGTACTTTTGGAGCTTTTCGATTTCTGTTCGTAGCTCTTTTGTGCACGTTACACACAATTTTCCTTCTTGAATCACTTTCCCGCATTTTTCACAAGGATAGCCAAGGTTTGGGAAATTGGCTAGCTGAAGCCTTCTTTGTCGAATAAATTTTAGGAGTAAATCTTCAGATACCCCTGTACTCTCCACAACTTCAAGTAACGTCGCTCTACGATTTTCACGTCTTTTTAAAAAGTTGTAAACCGTTTCATAGTCGTTTTCTTCCTTTTTATAACAAGCCTCACAAACGTCACGGAATTTCGTTTTTAAAAATAGGGCATTACACTTCAAACAATTCGCTAACTCTCCCATCTCCCATTGCTCCTTTATGACGATATTACTACTCATTATATCGGTTTTTATTAGGAAATGTTAACTACGAATGAGCGTTAATGATTGAACCGTTGAAGCTCCTGCTTGATGAAGTAGTTTTGCAGCATGGCGTATCGTTGTCCCTGTCGTATAAATGTCATCAATAATGATGATATGTTGATCTTTCACTAATTCTGGTTTCGTCAATGTAAACATATTTTTTGAATGAATTCGTTCATTTCGGGATTTTTTTGACTGTTTTTTTAAATCGATCTTTTCGAGTGGTTCGATAATCGGAAGGTGTAATTGTTGTGAAAGTAGCAGAGCTTGGTTAAAACCGCGCTCGTAAAGCCGCTGTTGACTTAGTGGAATCGGAAGTGTCACATATGTGGATTCTGGAAAGTACCGTTTTCTCGCTTCATTTAATGGATCATGAAACATGTTCGCTAAAATGGCATCGCCTCTAAACTTAAAGCGACTCAAAACCTCTTTCATAAATTCATTGTATTGATAGATCGAGCGATTTTGTAGAAAAGTCCCTTTAAAACTCGGGCGCGTTTCCCAATGATGACAATCATGACATACTTGTCCTCCTTCTTCTCTTTTTCCACACATCGGACATAGAGGACCCTTAATATAGGAAAACTGCTCGTCACAACCGTCACAAAGAGGCTTCGGTTTTTTCAATAAGAAAACGGTACGCCAACTTGTAGCTGGTTGAATTTCTTTTAAACAATAAAGACAGTTAATTTTTTATCTCCCTTTCTTGTTTATTTTGACAAAATGGATGTTCTGAAACAATTTTGGCACACTCTGCTAGCTTGACAATTAACGACGTTAATTCTTGATTATTCACATACTGTGCTTTTATATAGGCTACTTTACTCGGTTCTGTGACGTAATGAGGTTGCACTTTATTTAATACAAGGGCTAATACATCTTCTTTACAAATGTCACACGTGCATTTCATATGAAGTTGCTCCAAATATTCATCAAGCAACTCTTCCATAATTTCTTCCATTGCATTCATGACCATATAAGCACCCCCTACTATTCTCTATTTTTTATTATTATAGTGGAAAAAATTGCATAGCGACAAGAGAAGATCTTGATATTTTTATGTAAATCTTTCGAATGAATACGATAGTTGCGGAAAATTGTAGCAATAGAAAGAATAGGAGTCAAATAGACTCCTATTATGACGATTTGAAGCTAATGAGGGACGGACGCTTGTCCTTCGTATGTTGTGTATAGATGAGCTCACCGGTTTTACCTTGTAACGAGCGGTATTTACTTGAAGCACCGTAAGAAACTTCGACAACGAGAGGCTTTCCATTAACCATAAACTCTATCGACTTATTATCAACAGCTCCGACCAACGTAGCTTGTTGACTTTTGGTAGCATGTGCCGGGATTTTTAGCTTTTGGTTTATATATACAATATCGTAACGTAAATGATTCAATTTCTTTAACTCGTCTACAGTCGTATTAAAGCGCTTTGCTAAAGAAAATAGGGTATCACCCGGTTCGACCGTATAATCAACTGTAAGCTCGACATTACGAGTCTTTACTTCTTTAGGAATGATAAGCGTTTGGCCAACAATTAATGTTGATTTTTTTAGCTTGTTTGCTTTTTGAATGGAATCCATGGAAACACCGTACTTTTTAGAGAGCCCCCATAACGTGTCACCCTTTTGAATAACATGTATGTTTTTCTCTCCGACATACGGCATTTTTCCATTTTCATCTAAAAACGGAACGTATAATATTTGTCCGACTTTGATGACATGACCTTTTAAGTCATTTTTTTGTTGTAATTGCTCTACCGTTACACCGTATGTTTTAGCAAGTGAATACAACGTGTCACCTTTTTTCACAACGTATTCACTCACACAATCGCACGCTTTCGCATTACCTTCTGCGGATAAGGCAAGCGCTGTGATCGACAAAGCAAGCGCAGAACGAACCACCCGCTTATTTTTCTTTCGCTTTTGTTCTTCCAATCTTTGTTTTCTTGTTTTGTCAATCATCCCCATCTCTATACCCCCTTATTCGTTAAAATCAAACAATTCGTCCAAACCAAAATAATGAATACCAACGGCTGTTATAAAAAATAACACGGTCAAGATGGTCATGCCGCTTATACTTTGAAAAAGATGCCCAATCCAAAAACCGACCATTCCCCATCCAACCGCGAAAACAACTGTTTTCAATACTTTGAACGGATAAACCGTTGCAAAAATCGCACCTGCCAAAAATAAAACAAGAAATGAATGAAAAATAAGTGCAACATCCATTGATAAAATGATCACTTCAACAACAGGTATGATTCGCTTCACCTTGAAAAAAGGCTTTTCAACATTGAGCAATCGTTGCTGTACTTGTTCTTGTTGCAATGAATTCACCTCTTCCATCTTTATTTCAAAATATTCCTCCGCCTTACCCTATATTCAAGGCTTTATCCATTTAGTGCTCTGTATATTGTTTTAAATCTTCTTGCTGTTTAATCACGACATACAATCCTTTCTTCAACAATCGCATTTGTCGTGAAAGAATGACATTGTATGTTAAAAGTATTGTCATGAACAATGATATGATTGAAAAGGACATAATCTGTATCCAATCCATTTTTATTTCCACTCCTTTACATTCGTGTCATTATGTAAAACAGTGATCCTTCATCCAAAATTTTCTTAACACTTGAAGATTTTACATGGAATGACGTTATTCGACAAACTTCTTTGTTTCTGTCTATATTTGCGAAAAACATCGAAAAATTAAGTCTATAGACTTATCTTACATATTAAAACTAGTCGTTTGTTCATACGTTCAAATCGTTAATCCGTAGGAATTTACTATGAAGAATAGCGATTCATAATTGGGAATATTTTTGAAAACAAGGAGTAATTGATCAATTTTTTTCTCATGATCGTGAATGAAAAGGTGATGAACATTCCACCTAATAAAAAAGAACTATATACTTGATAGCACTATGGAGATGTTTATAGGTTATTAGTCGATATAAAAACTTTTTATCAATCAAAAACTAGGAAAAAATCCGGCTTTTTGTACTATTTTTTCACAATTTAATGACTAACCTAAACGTTTGATGCGACTATCCGGTAAGGAAGAGACTCTTGCACCAACTTCTTTAAGACTCATTGATGATGACCGATTCTCTACGTTCGCAGCAGCCCTTCTTTCTTCGCTAAATGATTCATCTGCTGAATATGATGTTTCGCTTCAACCATGGCATTTGTTTTCCCGTAATGAAAAAATGTAATCGTACCGGTTGGGATGTCTTTGCTACGACCTACACGCCCGGAAATTTGCACGAGCGCACTTTCTGTAAAAATATTGTCATCAGCACCGAGTACGGCGACGTTCGCTCCTTTAACGGTAACTCCCCGTTCAAGAATCGTCGTTGTGACGATAATTGGAATTTCCCCTTTTCGGAACCGCTCCACCTTTTCTTTTCGATTAGGATCTTCAGCGTAAACCCCTTCAATTTGTTGATTGATCTTTTTTAACATAACGATGAGAACTTTCAACGTTTCAATATGCGGAACAAATAAAAAAGCTTGTTTATCATTTTGCAAATGGTACTGAACCCATTCAGTTACAACCGCCGGGAGTTGTTTCTTTTTTATCTGTTTCATCCAATTTCCACACCACCGAAACGTTGGTACAGGTAAAGGATAACCGTGATAACGAGCAGGAATTTTAACGATTTGTGAGGATGTAAATGTTTTTTTAATTGTTTGAGAGGGAGTAGCGGTTAAATAGATGAGAGAACTTATTTGTTTTCGTGCTTTTTGAACAGCAAATTGGAGTGTTTCATCAACGGAATATGGAAAGGCGTCAACTTCATCAATGATCATGACATCAAAAGACTCCTTATATCGCAGTAGCTGGTGAGTTGTTGAAATAGTAAGAGGCGATCGTTTTCCGCGATCTTCGCTACCACCGTATAAAACCGATAGCTCGACTTTTGGAAAAACGTGTTTGAGTCGAGGAGCAAGTTCGCGCACAACGTCTGAACGGGGAGTCGCAATGCAAACATATTTTCCAGTTTGAAGTGCTTTTTCGATGCCATGAAATAAAATCTCTGTTTTCCCTGCACCACAAACTGCCCAAATTAATAACTGTCCGTTTTGGTCAACCGTTCGAATCAGTTGCTTCGATGCTTTTTCTTGTCCTTTTGACAATGTACCGTCCCAATTGAGTTTGATTGTTAACGGTTCCTCATTTTTTCGTATTGGTAAGCTGACTAGCTTTGTACATTCACTCACTCGCCCCATCATGATACAGTGCCGACAATATGTACACTCATTTCCGCATCGTGCGCAATGAAAAGAAGCAAAGAAACGAGGGTTATGATTGCCACAGCGAGCGCAATGATACTGGCCTTTCTTTTTCACAACGCCCTTTTCTATTTCAATTTCTTCATTAACCTGATCCTGGAAAAAACACTTTACATCGTCCCAAAATAAATGACGGCCCATTAGATCGTTCATGATTTACTCCTTCCTTCTTTTGTTAGAAATCGCAGCATGGCGCTGCGATTTTATTTTTTTAACCAACCTAATCCAAGCGCACCTTCACCGAGGTGTGTTCCAATGACTGCTCCAAAATAACTCATGTAAAATTCAACATTCGGATACTTTTCCGATAATTGTTCGATTAATTTCTTTGCATCTTCCGGACGATTGGCATGAATGACCGTTGCCCGAAGCGGAATTCCCTTACTCGCCTCTTCATCAAATAATTCGATTAAGCGATTAATCGCTTTTTTACGTGTACGAATTTTTTCTAATGGTATTATTACTTTATTTTCAAATTGTAAGATCGGCTTAATTTGCAACAAGCTTCCGATAAACGCTTGCGCCCCACTTAATCGCCCACCACGTTTTAAATGAGACAAATCATCGACCATAAAATAGGCACGTAATGAGTTTTTCAATTGTTCTAACCGCTCGATTACTTGTTCAGGTGACTTCCCATCTCGAACCATTTCTGCCGCTTCAATCGCATAAAACCCTTGTGGCATGCAACTTATCTCCGAGTCAAACGGGTACACCTTAATCCCTTCTACCATTTGACCGGCAGATGCTGCACCATTAAACGTACCACTAATACTACTTGAAAGATGAATCGAGATAACGGCATCATAGTCTTTTGAAAGCTTTTCAAACAGCTCCACAAACTCGCCGATAGGAGGCTGTGATGTCGTTGGTAGTTCTTCCCGAACCTTAATTTCTTGCCAATATTGATCAGCCGTCATATCCACCTCTTCACGAAACGATTCATTCCCGAAGTTAACACTTAGTGGAATCATATATATTTCATGCTTTTCACGTACTTCCTTTGGAATATACGCTGTACTATCCGTAACAATCGCAGTTTTCATTGTATAATACCTTCCTTATACAAATAGTTTTTTGACTCTTCCTATTGTAAAGGAAACGGTGGGGAATTTCATTAGTATTCAATGGTGATTTCTAAAACTGGAGAGGAGGATGAGTTTTAGTCGGTTACGGTTTTTTCATATATGGGTATATTTAGGTGCTCGATGGATCTTTTCAAATCTTTTTCCCAATCCGGATTTTGAATTGGGGCTAATTTTCATGTATTGGGGTTTTCTTTCATGTATTGGGGTTTATTTTCGTGAATTGGGTTTTACTTTCATATATTGGGCCGTTTTTAAACAGTTTTGGGGCTTCGTATAAATCCTGCATTCAATACCAATCGGGCATGTAATATTTTTTACCACGTGTCACTCCGTTTGATGGAAAATTCATTGATGTCAATATACCATTTGCTACATATCTAGAGTCTAATTTTAAAAAATCTCTGCATTCACTAT
This sequence comes from Bacillus sp. FJAT-47783, assembly GCF_022808615.1. Classification (GTDB taxonomy): domain Bacteria; phylum Bacillota; class Bacilli; order Bacillales; family Aeribacillaceae; genus Bacillus_BZ. Next base: position 5,388 of record NZ_JAKZKS010000002.1, on the reverse strand, counting down.
TGGTTATCGTTGGCTTTATTAAAAGAAAGTAGTCTTTTATCGCTTGTTGATGAGCTGTCCGTGAGAAGCTATTGCACTTCGGACAAAACCATTTTTTTAACTTCCTTTGCATTGGGGTAAAATTACAACTAACACATTGGACACCACGAATGATTTCAGACATATCAATTTGATATTGGCTCAAAACACTAAGCCATTCCCTCTTTTGCTCAGACAATAAAACCGAAACTAAATGCTTTGCCATTTCTTGAGTATAAGTCTCCCGTGTATATTTTTGGTTCAACTTCTCCAAATAGTTGTATAGATAATCTACTCTTATGATTTTCTTACTTAGCTCATCTTCTTCCGCCTTCAAAATTGTCTGGGGATTACTCATGACCACAATGTATTCAAGGGGAGGATAAAGTATATTTTTCTCCTCTAACCATTCTTTAAACTGGACAAATTGCCGCTGCGCTTGCAATACGGGGTTGAAAAATGCTTCTTCATAATTTTCATAACTTCTTATCATCTGTTTGAATGTTTGATCAAATGTAAGTGTACCCGAGAAGTACTTTGTTTCAATAAGAAGAACAAATTTGAGGGAAATGACAAGGGAGTCAATTTGAAAAGGGGATCGAATACCTTGGAGTACAATATCATTTAAAATATATATACCGTCATGGTCATAAAAGGATAAATAGTAATCTAGATTCTTTTCACCTTTATACCCTGCCTTTCGTTTAATTAAATCATTTTCGATCGCTTCTCGCTGACGATGATTGACTGGTATTCTCCTTAAAAGAGATTCAAGTGCCTGTAACTTTAATGGAATTTTCCGTTCTTTTAAAATCAAGTCTCTTTCACCTCTGAATGAAGATTTGCACGTTGAATAGTTCGATATGAGAATATGAATTCCTTTTATTATATGTATTTTTCAAAAAATTTAATGGTTCTATTTTCTGGTTCTCTCTCCGGTTCCAAGTATGTGAGTTGCGGGTTTTTTCATGATTTGTGGATTTCTTTCACAGCTTGCGTGGATCTCGGCTTTACTTACGGATTCGCTTTCCTCCCGGTTCCTAGCTTGAGAGTTGAGACTTTTTTTCTTGACTTGCGGATTTCTTTCATAGCTTGCGGGGGAGCTGGGACTTTCTTGCGGAAATCCTCTCTTTATCACGTTAAGAATAAAAAACTCAAGCTTTCCCAGCTTGAGTTTTCCTCCATGCATTTATCGAACTTCTACCCATCCGTTTTTGATGGCGACGACGACTGCTTGAGTCCGGTCGTTGACGTTCATTTTTTGTAGGATGTTGCTCACATGATTTTTCACTGTTTTTTCGCTAATAAATAGGGATTCACCGATGCTGCGGTTGCTTTTTCCGTCCGCTAGCATTTGTAATACTTCACATTCACGGCGAGTTAAAATATGTAAAGGTCGACGAATTTCTGTTGGTAGTTGATTTATGTTCCTTGGTTGCCCTTGTAATGCTAGGCGGCGAAATTCTTTCACTAAGTTGTGCGTAATTTTCGGATGTAAATAAGAACCGCCATCTGCGACAACTTTCACTGCTTCAATGAGTGTGTCGGCATCCATTTCCTTTAATAAATATCCTTGGGCCCCCGTTTTCAATGCATGTGTGACATAGTTTTCGTCATCATGGATCGATAAAATAATGACTTTCGTCTCGTTATTTGCATCGACTAAATGCTTTGTTGCTTCAACGCCATTTACGTTTGGCATATTGATGTCCATGATGACAACATCCGGATTATATTCTTCCACAATCATTAACGCTTCACTGCCGTCATCCGCCTCTGCAACCACTTCAAATGTGGGTTCGAAGTCTAAAATTCGTTTAACACCTTCACGAAAGAGCTGGTGATCATCTATGAGAACAATTTTAATAGTTTCCGTCATGGTTACGCCTCCCCCTATCATTGTGACTATTGGTATAGAAACGCGTCAATCAGACTTTTTACGCATTTCTCGGGACTTGTATCACAATAATCGTACCTTGGCCCGGCATTGAATTTATGACTATTTTCCCATCCAATAGCTCGACTCGTTCTTTCATCCCCATTAATCCGAACGAATTTTTCTTTTCTGAACGAACTTGGTTTACGATAAATCCTTTGCCATTGTCTTTAATGACTAAATTAATTTTGTCTATTAACACTTCCACCTTCACATCGATTTGCGTTGCCTCTGAATGTTTTAATGCATTCGTTACGGCCTCCTGTACTAATCGAAACAATGCAACTTCAAATCTTGCTGGTAAGCGATTCGTTTCTGCACCATTGTTTGTAAAAACAATTTTCGCCCTGCCATCATATTCTTCGACCGTTGCTAAGTATTTTCTGAGGGTAGGGATGAGACCTAAGTCATCTAACGCCATTGGACGTAAATCATAAATAATACGACGAACTTCATAAAGTGCTTCTCGAACCATCTCACGGAGACTTTTGATTTCTTTAAACCCATCTTCTGAACCACGTTCACGAAAAATACGGTCAATTAAATCCGAGCGCATTAAGACGTTCGCAAGCATTTGGGCAGGACCATCATGAATTTCCCTTGAGAGTCTTTTCCGCTCCTCTTCCTGCGCCTCAATAATACGAAGACCAAACTCTTGTTTTTCCTTCGCGTCTTCTAAAACATCGCCCATTTGTTTTAAGTCTTGATTTAAGTAGTTCAAAACAACAGATATTTGTCCAACTAGATGCTCAGAGCGTTCGATCATATCCTTTAAGCTATAAAGGCGCCGTTCCAATTCATCTCGGCGGTCGCGAAGCTGCTTCTCTTTCTCTTTCAACATCGCAAGCTCTACTTGTAACGAATGCGCTTTTTCATAAGCCATTCGAACATCTTCCTCTGTAAAGTGTTGAAAGTTTTTGTTCACCTCTACTAAACGTTGTCGTGCAAACTTGGACTGTACGGATAGCTTATCATTTTTATCGATAACAAGATTCACATGTTCCTTTACGATTTTTAATTCACGAATAAGGCTTTCATGTTCTTGTCTTGACGTTTCACCAATTTTAAAAATCTCATCTTTACTATTTTGAACAGCTTTTAACATGTTCTCTAAAATATGATCTAAAACTTTTGAATCAAAAGTTTTGGTATCCATCGAATAAAACCTCCAATTTTATAAACTTGTAACCAAAACTTCATACTATTCCTAATTGAAGTAAAAAAATTGTCGTTTTATAATAGAAGAATGCAGTTGCTCAGGTTATTCTTCCATATGTCAACAAAAAAGAAAAGAGTACAATGTCATAAAATAGGATTATTCATAAGAAAAGCGCAAGGCACCCAAATTGCGACCAACTGCTGCCACGTCCTGTGAGTAATGTCGCAATGTCTCCTTCATGGCTCCGTGACAAGCACAAGACAAGCCGGCTAAAGGCGCTTTTATCTTTTAAAGGGACCCGCTTGTGACAGTCTGAGCCGATCGCGCCTAGAGCTAACACAAAAACAATGTGCAAAATTTATAATTTCTGGTTATTATTAAAACGTTGGAAAAGCCCTTGCCAATTCCGCTAAAGGAGGTGGACAAGAATGCTTTCAAAATATTATACCGTAAAACAATATGGAGAGCATGAAATTGTCATTCAAAAATCTCGATTTATTTGTTATATAAATCGAGCCAAAACGGAAGAAGAAGCACAACAATTTATTCATGAAATAAAAAAGAAACATTGGGATGCAACACATAATTGCTCCGCCTACTTAATCGGAGAACAAGACAACATCCAAAAAGCAAATGACGACGGAGAACCAAGCGGAACAGCTGGCGTTCCAATGTTAGAAGTATTAAAAAAACGTCAATTAAAAGATACGGTCGCCGTTGTCACACGTTATTTCGGAGGCATCAAGCTCGGTGCAGGTGGGCTTATCCGGGCATATGGGAAGGCTGTTTCAGAAGGGATCAATCATACAGGCGTAGTAGAACGAAAATTAATGCGCATCATAAAAACTACTATTGACTACACTTGGCTAGGAAGAGTAGAAAATGAACTTCGCAACAACTCCGAATACAAACTAAAAGAAATCCACTACCTTAACGACGTCATCATTGAAACATATGTGGAAGAAGAACAAAAAGAGGTCTTTAAAGAATGGATGATTGAACTAACAAACGGTAAGAGTGAGATTATTGAAGGTGATGTTGAGTATTTGGAGGAAGAGATTTAAAAATGTATAAGGGAGCTTTAGAATGAATCGATCGAATATGAAAAAAAAGAAAAAACGCAAAAGGGTAAAATCTATAGGGTGTATCTTTTTATTACTCCTTCTAGTTGTAGGAGGATATGGTGCTTATTTAACTTATAAAGTGGCTAATGCTTCATTTAAGTCTCAAGAAGACTTAGAACGCGGGATCAAATCAGATCTTAGAACAACAGCCATAGACCCGAAAAAAGATCATTTCTCAGTCTTATTTATTGGAGTAGACGCTCGACCAGGAGAAAAAAACAGTAGATCTGACGCTTTGATTTTAGCTACATTTAATAAAGATGATAGTTCCATTAAGATGGTGAGCATACCACGTGATTCCCGTGTAAATATTCCAGATCGCGGTTTTGATAAAATAAACCATGCTCATTTTTTTGGAGGAAAAGACTTAACGGTTGAAACTATCGAAAACCTTTTTGAAATTCCTGTAGATTACTACGTAGAGTTAAATTTCGATGCTTTTATCGAAATTGTTGATGCAATCGATGGAGTTGAAGTTAATAGTAAAATTGCTTTTACTGAACAAGATAGTCGTGGTGTACAAAATGCAATAAAAATTGATGAAGGTATTCAAACATTAAATGGGGAAGAAGCTCTAGCTTATGTACGAATGCGGAAAAAAGATCCATTAGGAGACATCGGCCGTGGACAACGTCAACAGGAAGTAATAAAGGCAATAATTGAAAAAAGTAGTTCTTTGTCAGCAATTACAAAGTACGATGAAATAATTGATTCTATCGGAAACAACTTAACAACAAACTTTAGTATTGGAAATATTTTAGCCCTACAAAAATATGCAGGTTCCATAAGCAATATTGAATCATTATTTTTAACCGGAAATAACAATACCATTAATAATACTTATTATTATGAGCTTGATGAAGATTCTATAGAAGAAATTTCTGAAGAGTTAAGTAATCATCTTGAAATTTAATTTAAAAAGGTACTAGGGATTAAATTCCAGTACCTTTTTTTGCTTTTTTCTAAAGATTTATCCCATATTCGGCACCTCAGAATTATGAATGTCCAATTTTCTAAGGTGCCATTTTTAAAATCCATCTATTCACCTCTCTCTCGACGTTTTTCTAGATTTTCCTTTCTTGTTCGACAATCATAATCGAGTTCACCCCAATTTTAGCTTACTTTGGTTGATTTTCTGCTTTCTTCGACAC
>NZ_JAKZKS010000019.1 GCF_022808615.1 Bacillus sp. FJAT-47783 | reverse complement strand
GTAATCTGTTGAACTGTTTCACGGTCACTTAAGCCAAGTCGCTCTTTAATCAGCAAAGCGCCAAGGGCCATTCTAACAGAGAGGGCTCTTTGACCTTTAAACGATTTCTTGAACGCTTTCGCATATTTCTCTTCAGCCTTCCCCCAAGGAATCATTTCAGCAAGAAGGACCTATCGATTCTCTTTATTTAATTTACCGCCAAAAGGCAGGAAGAAGTCATCGGAAAATGTCAGTTGATTTTGCGTTTCTTGATACACAGTGCTGACCTCCAAGTGCAAGGTTTTTTGTGGGTTTTACCGTAAATCCATACACTTTATATTCGACAAAAGCTACTAAAACCCTTGTCGGTACTAGTTTTTTGTCTATTCAGCAAACCCTACAATATACACTTAGAAAAAGAACTAATATCGGAACGATACACGGTCATACAGGACGGCTATAAGCTCGTCTGGATTTTGGTTTAAATGACTAATAATCTTTGCATTACGGATAGTAAATTCCCCCTTTGAATAAGCTAGAAATATTCCACTATATAGCTACCATTTTTTCGATAAATCAAAATGTTCCAATAGTTATATTTTACTGTTTTGTAATCTAATGGTTGAAGTGTAATGTTTTGAACTTTACAATGTAACGGTGTTGGAATTTAAAGAAAACTATTATGAAAACATTTTATTGTTAATGTATCCATTTTAAATTTCTGCTGTAAGTAAATTAAACCCAATTTCTTCTAAAGGGAGTTAAACGTTTTGAAGAAAAGAAGAGTAATTTTAATTATATTAGTATTTTTTTTTAGTATCTTAATTATAAGTTCTATATTGTCAAAGGTTTACGTTGGTTTCATTACAGTTTCCGAAATAAATAGAAACAGTGAAAATGATGTTGAACTTATTTTAAAGAACCCAGATATAGGAACTGTTACTGTTAAATTAAATAAAGATGAACAAATAAACTTTTCAAAAGAGCCACATGTTAACAATTATATAGAAGTTTCTAAGATGTTAAATTACATCACCACCGGTGAAGAATACTTCATTCACTTGAACATCTATATATTCCCTTGGAGTTTAATTAGAGGTAATGATATTGAATATATATCAGTTTATTAAATTTTGTTAAATTACAAATAGACATTAAAATGTTAAAAAATTTAAAGGGAAATGGCTTTTTTGAGCCAGATTTAGAATGGGCAAAATTTATTTATAACTGCCGTAAAGAAGGTCGATCAAACAAGCTGTTTCATGAACTGGACTATGTGTATGGTCCTTTAGCTGATGGGAAAATTAACGTATTGATGAAACGAATTGAGCGAGGAAACATTTCGTTTGAACAATTCCATAAATCGATTCAGCCATTTACAAAAAAGCATACTCAGCTTTCTCTTCATACCTCTAGGTCTTTAGAGTTTATTGAGAATATGGAGGTGATTCCCCTTGACTAAATATAAGTTTGATGAACTTGATTTAGAATTTCTAATGGACATTCAACGAGTGCTGGAGAGGTATTATAAAGAAGAGGCATCTTCCATTTTATCACAGTCAAGTTTATTGAAGCGCTTGTCAGATGATCCTATTTATGTCCATCATTATGATGAAGAATATTGGGCTCGTTATGTTTATCATGAATATGAACGAAAAAAATCCTTATCGAAACAAGAAAATAAGCATACAAACAAGGATGGAAATTAAATTCCATCCTTGTTTTATGTAATTATTTGTTACTTTAGAAAAGTGTTTCTCACATTCTGCATGTTAATGATCTCAAATTTTTTACCTAACTATCACTTATATTCCTTCTATAATTTCAGAACTAGAATTTTGTAACGGGATTATAGATCGATTCTGTAGTGGTACCACCAAAAATACAAGCTAAACAAATTTTAACAAAAAAACGTCGGATTTAACCCTTTAAGGATAATCCGTATTCCACACACCAGGCACTTACACGATGAAAATTGCCAAGCGCACTCTTTAAATTCCCCCCTGTTTTCTAAATAAGATAGCTCTGGTTTTTGGATGCTTACTTACTTTATCTTTTGTAATTAATTTTGAGTCGGACTAAATGAGTCAGTCCGAATATTTGGTCTGTGTAACCAGCCGTGTCAGTATAATGCTCTTCTATATTAATATACGTCGCATGGAACCAGTATGAAACAATCCATACCGCAGATTAACCATATTCCTAGTTTAAGAAGATAATTTTTTGACAATTGAATTTTTGTATTTGTTTGGAGTTTCCGCTTTCTTTAACTTTGGATCCAAAATCTAAATAAATATACTTCATGAGTTCTTCAACTAATATCACTTCATCATTAAGGAATTGCTCTAAATCAAAAAAAAGCACTTCGGCTCTAAGGAGTTCTGTCTCCTTTACTGTAATATCTAAGTAAGCCGTCTGGTTCTGCATTCCAGATTCATATTCGTAACATTCTTCCTCATCCTCTTCGATTACTTCAAACTGAAAAACGTGAGAACTTACCTGCTTTAATACTCGCTTTTCTTCTTTTTTGAATTGCCCTTTGCAAATTAACAAGTATTTGGCTATATCTTTATGATTTGTTCCTCGTTTCACCTGCAGCAAGAAGTCGTCATATAACATATAGATTAGAGCGGCAATATCAAATGATACAGGAACGTTATCATTGTATGAATCCCGGAGATCTTCAATAAATATTTTTCCTCTCAAATAGTCGTAATAGGAAATCTCGATTGTTATCATTCGCTTTCTAGAAAACCAATAATCAAAAAAACGCATGTGATGCACCTAATATTACAATTCTTCAGACTAACCCGCACGCAAGCTAATTCGAAAAATGATAAATTTACTATTCATAGCTGATTTGTAAATCTCGAATGGTCTCCTTGTTAACAGAGCACTTTTCAGCTAGTTCTCCAATCCGAAATTGCATCTATCTCATCTCAACTAGTACATGGTCAAGAGATGTACTTTTTACTATAAAATCGATACTTTTAAACTAGTATTTTTATTGTTCACTAAAAGTTCATAATAAAAGCCACAAAACTAGAAAAATAGTTTTATGCTAATAGTAGGAGGTGGAAGCATATGCGCATGGAAATACCACTTTCAACTAAAATAGCTGTAAAAAGTGATGAAGAAACAAAAAACATTGTCAATCACTCTGAAGAAAAACTACCATTTTTAAAAGAAAATGATAAACGAATGGAAAAAGCTGCGTTTTTCAAAGCATTGGGGGATGAGACGCGATTAAGAATTATTGGAATGTTAGCAATGGATGACTTATGTATGTGTGAAATTGTATCTGGTTTGGATATTCCACCTTCTACTATTTCACACCATTTGAAACTTCTGGAAAGAGGAAATGTGATTCAGTCTCGGAAAGAAGGACGGTTCACCGTCTATCGTTTGCAAAGAGAGACCGTTCTTCCTTATTTAAGGTAAGAACAATAGAAAGAAGGCATTATGATGGAGATATTTTCATGGCTGAATGACCAGCTTCTTAAAATGGAATGGCTTTTCGATTTGATCAAACTGCTTGTGGAAAGAGTTTTCCACCTTCCTATTGATGAAAGACTTGGAGGAAGTGTACATTTTTTTATTTATGATACCATTAAAATCTTTATTTTAATGACTGTTTTAATCTTTTTCATATCCTATATCCAAAGTTATTTTCCACCTGAAAGAACCAAAAGACTTTTGGGCGGGATGAAAGGAGTAAAAGGAAATATTCTCGGTGCATTACTTGGAACGATTACTCCTTTCTGTAGTTGTTCTAGCATTCCCATTTTTATTGGTTTTACATCTGCAGGATTGCCCTTAGGGGTCACTTTTTCTTTTTTAATTTCTTCACCGATGGTAGACCTTGCTTCTTTTCTTTTATTAACATCATTTTTCGGGGCGAAAATTGCGGCCATTTATGTAATCGTTGGTTTAATTCTTGCCGTAATTGGCGGTACACTCATTGATAAATTGAAGATGGGAGATCAAGTAGAATCGTTTGTAACATCAGGGGAAAGCAATTTAGATGAACATATAGAAGAGCTAACGTATAAAGATAGAATCCATTATTCGATTGAACAGGTAAAGTCCATTTATCAAAAGGTTTGGTACGCCATTTTGATTGGGGTTGGCATCGGCGCCTTAATTCATAATTGGATCCCACAAACGGTTATTGAAACGGTTATCGGAGAGAACAACCCATTTGCAGTTCTAATTGCAACCCTTGTTGGCATACCTGTTTATGCTGACCTTTTTGGAACTTTACCAATTGCAGAAGCTCTGTTTGGAAAAGGTATAGAAATTGGGACCATTCTTTCATTTATGATGGCAGTTACAGCGCTATCCATACCATCTTTAATCATGTTAAGTAAAGTAGTGAAACCGAAATTATTAGCTACCTTCATAGCTATATGTGGAGTAGGAATTATTATGATCGGTTACACATTTAATTCGCTGGATTTCCTATTTTAATAGGATGACCATATTTTTTATCATTATTAATTTTTAAGGAGATGCTTACATTGATTATTAAAGTATTAGGAACAGGCTGTGCAAAATGTAAAAGATTAGAAAAGAATGTAGAAGCAGCAGTTGAAGATCTTCGTATGGATGCTTCCATTGTAAAAGTTACAGATTTTAAAGAAATCGCAAAGTACGGGGTTATGAGTACACCAGCACTTGTAGTTAATGATCAGTTAGTAGTTTCAGGAAAAGTCCCAAAGTCTGAGGAAATAAAAAAATATTTAAAATAAAGTGAAACTTCATTCAGTAGGGGTTTTTTCATCCCCCACTGAATGTTAGTCTCTAAGGGATGACCTAAAGGCCTTGTGACCCACAGGATGTGGCGCTCTTAGTCTGTATTCTTATGTTTGGACTTTTACGGGCAGTTGTCCCCGCCTATCTTCTTTACTTTACTACAGAATCTTGAGGTGGGGGTCTTACTGCCCGTTAAGAGTGGGATAAATTTTTAATAAAAGTATCGGTTGCTCGTTAAAAATGAACACCCGATACTTTTTTATCCTTACTGAGTAAAGGGATGGATATTAAACACGTACATAATATATTGCTCCACAATCTAGCCCTTTAACGAAATAAATAAACTGATAGAGGTTATTAAACCTTTTTTACTTATATCTAGCTCCGTGCAAAGCCATCGTCACTTTCGTAAATCATTATTTTTGGCAATTGTTGCGTGTCATAAATGCAAAGTTTCAACCTTATTCCTACTTGCTTTAAATTGTAGTGTAAAAAAACGTCTGCATGTAGACGTTTCACGATGAAACCATCTTACAGCAGACGTTTTTATTTCAATCCTCTATAACCACCAAACATTTCAACCTTATACGCTTATTGGGTTATTCTTTTTCTTTTCCTTTGAAAAAAGGTTAGATAGTGCAAATTGACGGCTACCAGCAACGGTTAAGATGATCGCGATGGCGAGTAACGCTAAATCTAATTCATAACCCGGCATTTGTCCATTCCCGAAAAACCCAACCATTGGAAGCTTGACAGTAATAATGGCACCTATCATGACAATACCTAGTAAAATCGCAGATAATTCAACAAATAAACCTAATATTAGAGCTAACCCAGCGACTGTTTCTACAATGGCCGTACCGTAGGCCAAGAAGGAAGGCAGACCGAAATTCTCTGAAAACATCATCACCACTGAATCCATCATCGTAAACTTTTGAATCCCATGAGCGAACATTGTACCTCCAAGAATTAATCGAGCAAGAAACAAACCCCATTCTACACGACTTGTCATACTTTCATCTCCTTTCAAATTTTATACCCTTACATTAATAGAAAATTACAAATTTATCTGTAATATGCCTTACAATTAAAAAAAACGAAAATTTTTTTGTTCCTTCGACCTTTACTACGCTTCAAACATTAAAATACCTAGACCTTTCATTACTTTGTCTTCAGAAACGAATACCGGTGTATAAACTTCTCCAATAAGCTCTTTTAACTGTTGAGCTCCCTTCCGATCTTCCAAAACATTAACTTCTTTAAACGAAACATTTTTCTCTCGTAAATGTCCTTTTACTTTTGCACAGATGTGACAACCATCGATTGTATATAGTAGGTTAACCATTTGCTTCTCCTCCTTGTTTGGACTACCGTATCATGTATGGTGGATAAATACCGTAATCTACATTACATGAATTTATGCATGATTCGTTATAATGAAATGAAGGAAACTGTATGATGGGGAAGGTGGAAACTTGGATAAGCTATTTTTACTTTCGCAAATAAGTTTATTTGATGAACTTCCGATGGAAGATTTAAAAATGATTGATGAGTTAAGTGAAATGAAGCCTGTAAAAAAAGGGACATTAGTTTTAGCCCCTGATAAACCGATAGAAGCCTTATTTTTCTTAAAACAAGGCCAAGTGAGACTGTACCGAATGAATCAAAACGGAAAACAATTTACGGTCGATATCCTTGTCGATGGTAACATTTTTGGTGAAACAAGTACGCTAACGTTAACAGATGATCAAATGTATGCAGAAGCTATGACGGATTCATACTTATGCATTTTAAGTAAGGAAGATTTTCAACAGTTCATTGAAAAAAATCCGAAAATTGCTTTGAAGTTCATTCATATTTTATCCACTCGGTTAAAAGAAATTTATTCTATGAGCGAAAAAATCGCCTTAGGTGATGTAAAAAATCGAATTTTATATTTATTGATGAAATTAAGTGAAAAAACGGGAAGACGGAAAAATGAGTGGCAAACGATTGATATGAAAGTAACACATCAAGATATCGCCAACATGGTTGGTTCCACTAGAGAAACGACAAGTGCGATCATGAGCCAATTAAAAAAGGAAGGCTATATTAAAAAAGGATTAAAGCTCGCTGTGAACATTGAAAAGGCTAATAAATTGTTAGAGGACGATTGAGAAAAGAAACATGCCACCCACAAAAGTAACAAGTTACGATTGTGGGTGGTATTTTTATCGAAACCATTGAATATACTTTTTTAACAGTGATGGGACCCATCCGTTAAATAGCTTCTCTCGCCAATAAAGATCTGTCGTACGCTGAATGGCCGCTGCATGGTTCGGATATGGGTAGACCATTCGCGATAAATCTCCAACTTTATGACCTTTTTGTTTTGCATAAACAACGAGCTGCATCCAGTCACCAGCCCCATTGCCAATGGCGTGAGCGCCTACAATATGTCCTTTTTCATTTGCAATTATTTTTACAAAGCCTTCTGTTTGATGGTCTGCTACAAACCGATCGACCTCGGAAAGACTTGCTTTGTACACGTTGATTTCACGATATTGCTTCCTCGCCTCTTCCTCCGTTAAACCGAGATGGAATATTTCTGGTGTTGTAAATGTAACCCACGGAATGTTGTCATAGTTCACTTTTTGTTTAAGCCCTAATACCGCATTTTGTACGATGCTTTTTCCTTCTAATCCAGCTACATGTGTAAACAAGTATGTTCCATTTACATCGCCAATGGCATAAATCGATGGAATATTTGTTTGTAAATACTCGTTCACTTGAATAAACCCTCGTGAGTCGGTTTGAACGCCTACTTGATGAAGACCTATTGCATCTGAGTTCGGCCTTCTTCCTGATGCAACAACAATCTCATCTGCTTCGACTTGTTTTTGCTCACCTTTACATGTAATGGTAACTATTTTTTTATTCATCTGTTTTGTAACATGTTCAACCTTCGCATTTGTTAATATTTTAAATTCTTCTTGAAACTTTTTTGTTGCGAATTTTTTAACGTCTTCATCTTCTTTATTTAAAACATATTGTGAACGCTCAACGACCGTGACAGAACTTCCAAGCCGTGACATCGCTTGTGCTAGTTCAAGCCCAATAGGACCTGCGCCAATAACTAATAATGATTTAGGGAGATGATCTAGGTCGAAAACCGTTTCATTTGTTAAAAATCCTGTTTCCTTTAACCCTTCTACGTGCGGGATAAAGGGTCTTGATCCGGTTGAAATAACGATTCGCTTCCCAGAAATGACCGTTCCATCTTCTATTTCGATTTGATGTTTACTTTTGAACGCTCCTTTTCCGATGTAAACATCTACTCCCATTTTTCGAAAACGATCTGCATCATCGTGGATTTGAATCGTTTCAATTGCGTTTCTTACCTTTTCTTTTACAACCGACATATTTACAGAACCTTCGAGATTGATCCCGTGTTTTTCGGCAGTTTGTCTCATATGATACATATCGTTTGCCACTTTTATAAACGCTTTAGATGGCACGCAGCCAACGTGTAAGCAATCCCCTCCTGGCTGAGCTTCTTTTTCAATTAGTGCTACTTTAGCCCCGATGGAAGCGGCACCAGCTGCAACGGTTAACCCTCCAGCACCGCCGCCTAAGACGATGATGTCATATTCGTAACGCATAACTTATTCCCCCGATAATATTCTTTTTGCCTCAAAAAAACGTTGAAAACCTGTATATAGTTCAATCACGACAAAGAATAACGTGACCCATAAAACGAATGGCTCCAATAACATCATAAGTGAGAAAAGAATAAACCCTTCTGTTCGTTCAGCAAGGCCCGCTTGATAATAAAAGGATTTCATCCCTTGCTTTTTGGAAACGGCTCCAACTGTTAAAAAAATTGTCATCGAGATAATAATGGAAACGGCTAATAAGAGAAGGGCCCATTGGATATCCGGAAAACGAAACGCAATCCCTAATAGGACACTAATTTCAACAATTCGATCAAACGTGACATCCATGACCGTACCAAATGGAGACGACTTCGTTAGCCTTGCCATCGTTCCATCGACAGCATCTAAAAACCCTGAGAGCCAGAGGACGAAAACAGCAATAATCGGATAGTCAAAATAATAAAAAATACCGGATGTTGTCCCAATCATAAACGAAAGAACTGTTACTTGATTTGCTGTTAATCCTCGTTTTAATAACCATATCCCTGTTCGTTCAAAAGCTGGCTGCACATATTTCCGCGCATGTGTATCTAACATTGTTTCACCTCATTCCAACTGGTAGTAACTTTATTTCTGAGTTATCCCTAATTTTTCCCGTAATGTTTTACTAAATATAAGTGGCACGACTGTAATCAGTAAAAAGACAAGGACGGCGGTGATAATGATCAAGATATTCCCTTCAACGAAGCTTGACCCTAAAAAGTTATAAGCGAATGTTCCAGGAATGATTCCGATAAAGGTCGCAACCGTAAATGGTATGAAGCGCACTTTCGAGATACCGGCCAAGTAGCTAATCATATCAAAGTTAAAAAGAGGAATAAGCCGTAATAATAAAACGTAAAAAAAACCGTTTTTTTCAAGCTGTATTTGAATCGTTTTCGCTCTGCCATCCCACTCTTTATTTTTAATCGAATGCCCAAGCTTTGCGGCTACTAAAAAAGAGAGGACAGCACCAATCGTTGCTCCAATAATGGTGTAAATGGTTCCCCATAATGCGCCGAAAGCAAGTCCGGCTGCAAGTGATAACACCGATGCAGGAAATAAAACAAAGGGACGTATAGAATATATAAACATGTAAACAATCGGTGCAAAAAAACCGAAGGATAATATCCATGATTGTATCGCCTTTGGTGTAATATTTAAAAACGTTTCATTTATCCAAAACAATGCAGAAACAATGGCGATTAGCAGCATAAACTTAATCACTGTTTTTTTCTTCATGATTGTTCACCTCTCGGAAAGTGATAGACGTCCTCTTCTGTTTCAAGTCCGATGAGCACTGTTTCACCTATTTCAAGGAAATCATCCATTCTCATGACAATTTGAGCTTCGGCATTTGGAATGTTTAAACGGTAAAACGTTTGTCCGTGTTTTTTAAACTGATTTTCTACCGTTGCTTTCCACTTCATGAAAACTTTTTGGTTATCGTCTACTCGCTTCAAGCGATGTGTAAAAACGAATTGATGTTCATTTAATAAAAACCCATCGCAATAAAATGTCGCAACTTTTGCATCATTCGGTTTTTCATATATTTCCATTGGTGTGCCAACTTGTAAAAGCTGTTGATCAGCAAATATCGCCATTCGATCTCCCATAACCATCGCTTCTTCAATATCGTGTGTCACAAAAATGGCGGTCATCTTTTGTTCTTTTAGTAATGAACGAACCCATTGCCGCACCTTCGTCCGCAGTTCATTATCTAAATGACTAAAAGGTTCATCCAGTAATAAAAGCTTCGGGTTTGTAATGATCGCTCTTGCTAACGCTACTCGTTGCTGTTGACCACCTGACATTTCATGTGGATAGCGACTCGCATATTCACGTAATTGAACGAGCGATAAAAATTCAAGTCCTTTTTGTTCCCTTTCTCGTTTTTTTATTTTCGAAAAGGTGAGTCCATAAATCACATTTTCCAGTACTGTCATATGTCCAAATAATAATGGTTCTTGAAACATCATCGTTACTGGACGTTTATGGGCTGGCACGTTTGTGACGTCCTCACCTTCAATCCGGATTACACCGCTTGAAAGCGGATCTAACCCAGCAATACAGCGAAGCAGCGTAGATTTCCCAGTTCCCGAAGGACCAACAACGGCTATAAGCTCTCCTTTATTGACCGTTAAATCAATATCTTTAAAAATGAGTTTATGATGAATTTGTTTTGTTACCTTTTCCAAATGAATATAGCTTTTTCTCATGATGATCACCTAATATATTTGTGTTGATATGGCATGATGATTCTTAAAAACATTTCCGTGATGATTAAAAAAAATAAAGGTAAAAGGGCGAATACTATTGAAAAGCTTGCCATCACCGCTTCATCAACGGTTGAAAAATAAGGAAAATAAATCATCGCTAACGTCATCACATTCCCGCCGCCAATAATTGATGTTAACGCATACTGGCTAAGTGAAATAACGAAAGTTAAAAAGACGGAAGCACGAATCGTTGGAACGAGTTGTGGAAAATAAATGGTATAAAAAACGTTCCATTTCGAAGCACCTAAACTAACGGCTTGCTCCTGCCATTTCATTCCGATTCGATCAAAAGCTGCCCGAAACATTTTAATCGAGTATGGTACGGTTGGGAGCAAATGAACAAGCGCTACGCCTATCCATTGATCTGCTAGTCCCCACTTAATCATCGTGACATGAATGCCCATCGCAATCGCTAAACTCGGGATGACGATTGGAAGCATCAAGAACGATTCCATAAACGCTTTCCCTTTAAAGTTTTCATGGGCTAAAGCCTTTCCCGCTAACATTCCGATAAAAAGATTCCCTATCACAATGAAACCACCAATAAAATAAGACGTTAAAATAGCTTGATGGAGTCTATGTTCAGACATTAAAACATGCCATGAGCGAATGTCGAACTCACTTGGGAAAAGCTCCCCATAATCCCATTGTCGAGTGAAAGATTGTATGAAAAGTAACAAAATGGGCACAAGAAATAGGATGGATGCGAATATATAAATGACCTTTTGTTTCATCACGAACGACCATTCCCTTTCATTAACCGATATCGTTTTTTAGAGAGCAGCTGAGAGAAGAAAAAGACTACCATCATAATCGTCGTTGTCACTAAAATCATTGCAGCAAATGCCATCGGACGCCGACTCCAATCTCCTTCATAAAACCAATCATAACTTAATACAGAAATCATTTTCGGATAGGTCGTTCCTAAAAGTGCCGGGACTTCGTAGGCAGCTAATATAAAAGAAAAAATGATAATTCCCGTTTCAAATACGACTGGTGCAAGCCACGGCCACTCAACCGTTATAAACCTATCCCATTTACTTCCTCCTAACGTTGAGACGACATCGTTCAATCGCTGATCCATTTGTACATAGGCTGGTAATAGCATGAGCACAACAAAAGGAACCTCTTTCCAAATATACGTAACAAGAATGCCAAACCCGAAGGAATCATAAATGAACAGAGGAAAACTCGTGAAACTTTCTATTAGTTGAAAATGAGAAAGGAAAGACGAAACAAACCCTGTTTGTGATAATAATAAAACGATCATGTATCCTGCTACGAAATGTGGAAACACCATCGGAATCCAAACGAGGACTTTCCATTCTGTCTTTGTCAATTGTTTATAAACAATTCGTGTTACCCATAATCCAATTAAAAGCGAAATCATTGTCGCTAAAAAGGAGATTTTCAAACTATAAACATATGATTCAAAAAAGGTCGTCGAAGTTAACACGGTTCGATAGGAATTGATTCCATCCGCAAAGCTTTCTTTCACTGCCATAACAAGACCGTACATTGTGATGAAAATAGGCAAGAAAATGGATGGCAATACGTACACCATCCATTTATTTTTCATGAACCACTTTTTCATACCATGTCTCCTTTATCCAATTCACATAATTTGCGTCTACTTCAGGTAACATGTACTTTTTTAATGTTTCAGCATCTAACACAGAGGCACCTCGGTCGACAGCTTCAAATTGAGCTCTTGTATCCTCATGCAGTTTGTTTAAATCAAGCGCAAAGCTTTCGCCCCAATACGCCCGCTCATATTTAGCCAATTGAGCTTCTGGAGACAGCATTTCATTAATCGCGACCATCGCTCCAGCCACGTTCGGTCGATTGTACGGGATCGCTAAAAAATGCGTGTTGCCAATTGAACCTGATTCGAAAATAAAGGACTTCGTCGTTTTCGGAAACACGCCTTCTTGAACCAAGCTTTCCGCTCTCGCTTCGTTATAACCCATTGTCATCCAAACCTCACCTCTACTGTATAGACGGTCAAGCTCTGTTAAATCTTTCGGATAGGTTTCCCCTTCTCTCCATAAAAAGGGTTTTAACTCATTTAAATAGGACCACATGTCACCTGCCTGTTTGTGAACATATTCTTCATTAAAACCGTGTTCAAGTAACGATTCTACCCCTACTGTGTTATAAAGAACATGACGTAAAAATGCATTTCCTGTAAAATCATCTGCTTCAGGGTACGTAAATTTCCCTGGATTTTGTTTCGCCCATTCTAATAATTCAGCAAATGAAGTTGGTGGAGTCGGTACTTTCTTTTCATCATATAAGAAGACAAATTGAACTTTTCCCCACGGGGCTTCATAGCCTTCTGTTTTCGTTCCAAAATCGTATTGAATATGTAAACTCTTTTCGTTAACAAATTCATTAAAATTCGGAAGCTTAGATGTAAAAGGACCGTATAATAAGTCATTCATTTTTGCGTTTTTAAAGTTTTCGCCATTGACCCATATAATATCCATCGTCCCTTCTTCTTTCCCGGCTTTTTTCTCGGTTAAAAGCTTTTGAAGAATATCTTTCGTATCCATTGGAACACGCTCAAATGTGATATCGTACTTCTCTTTTAAGGTTGTCGCAATAACTTCATCCATATAGCGGTTAATGCCTTCATCTCCACCCCACATAAACATTCTAACGGTCGAACCTTTTGCATCTGATACAATTTCTTCCCACGTAGCATTTGAATAATCTTTTCCTTCTTGTTTTTCACCAGCGGTACAGGCTGATAAAAATAATACACTGACAAGTAATATGAATAATAATTTGTTCATCTTTCTCCATCTCCTTATCCATCCTATTTATAATCTATATGAAGCTGAATCTTATTTCTGTAAGCTTACTTACAACTTTGACTTTCTCCCATTTATTTATCGGTTTCGAAACCTTTTTTATCGCTTTCTACCTTTTATTTACCGGTTCCGAAGACTTTTTATCGCTTGCCCCTTTTATTTACCGCTTTCGATACCTTTTTTACCGCTTCCGAAAGCTTTTTCATCGCTTACCCCTTTTATTTACCGCTTTCGATACCTTTTTTACCGCTTCCGAAAAGCTTTTTCATCGCTTGCCCCTTTTATTTACCGGTTCCAATAACTTTTCCATCACTTTCTCCCTTTTATTTACCGCTTTCGATACCTTTTTTACCGCTTTCTCCCCTTTATTTACCGCTTCCGAAAGCTTTTTCATCGCTTGCCCCTTTTATTTACCGGTTCCAATAACTTTTTCATCACTTTCTCCCTTTTATTTACCGGTTCCAATAACTTTTCCATCACTTTCTCCCTTTTATTTACCGGTTCCGATAACTTTTTTATCGGTTTTACCTTCCACTCCATAAAAGAAGAAAGGCTATAGTTGCCTTTCTTCTTTATCGTTATTCACCTAAAAAATGAAGAAGCACTTGACTAAATGTTTCAATATCATCCACTAATGGTGAGTGGCCAACTTTTCGTAATCTTGTAAAGCTCGCGTTGTCACCAACGTCTTCCAAAATTTCTTTTTGCATCTTGTATGTGACAATAAGATCTTTGTCTCCCCAAAGCACTAAAGTCGGTGCTTTAATGCGGTCGACTTCCTTTGTTCCTTCTACTAAGCCATTATGATGATGGCTAATATTAAATCGGTTCATGGCATCATACACATCAAGTAAATTTCGTTGCTGTAAAATGTCTTCCATATAAGCACGATACCGCAAACGGTCAGGTTTTTTTACTGAGTACATCGTTGCATTTAAAATTTGCCGGAGAAATACGGTATTTTTACTCCGGTAGGCAGCCGTCATTGGAATATATCGCGCACGGTCCTTTCGAATTTCTTCTTTTGACTGTAGACGTTCTGTTAAAATCGGTTTGCCAAACGAGTTCACTTTATAAAGAGGGTATCCACGAGTAGACATTGAGGAAAGTAATACAAGCTTTTCAACGTATTCAGGGTAATCGGCTGCAAATTGCATACTAATGCCCCCACCCATAGACCAGCCAACAACCGAGAACGAAGATAGTTTGAGGGCGTCGACAAATAATTTTATGTCAGTTGCAAAATCCTTCAATGCCCCAATCGGTGTTACATACGTTGACGTTCCTTGACCGCGAAGATCGATCGCGTACAGTTTAAACCGCTCATCTAAATGTTCAAAAGCAAGGTCCCAATGATAAGACGAAATCATATTTCCGTGAACGAGCAGAACAACCTGTTGTCCACCGTCCCGTTCTCGGTAGCCAATCGTTTCACCATTTGGCAATGATATCGATTTTAATGTTGCCTTCACATATAAAGCCTCCTTACGCGTTTTAACGATTGATATATTAAAATAAACTGTTCTCAATAAGTTGTATGTTTGTCTATGATTATCCTATTCGTGAAAATGACTATTTTTTCCTGTATTAAACAAAAAGATTTTTTACAACTCCATTAATCATTATCGAGCAATGATCACCTCCCTCAATAAGAGGTGTATGAAGAAAACTTAATCGTTTAAGGTAAATAGCCCAATCAAATTAATTGATAAGCCAATAAAATAGTAATGTAAAAAATGTTAGTACTTGGAGGTGCTTCAACAATGGGTGAATCGTATCAAGGCGGCAGTGGTTTTGCGATCGTGTTAGTACTATTTATCTTGTTAGCTATCATTGGTGCCGCGGCATTAAGGGGTTATGGTTATTAAATAACCTAAACCGTAGTTCGTGACGAACCATAAGAAAGCGTAACAAAAAAGTGTTACGCTTTTTTTGCATACTAGGATTATGGATCATAAACGTCGTACCTATTAAGCACATTTTTTGATGATATAGAACAAATACCCAGTCAAATGAAAAGGAAAATCATATGTATATTGTGTAAGTAATTAATTATTTGGAGGTGCTTCATTCATGAGTGATTCTTATCAAGGCGGCAGTGGTTTTGCGGTAGTGTTAGTATTATTTATCTTGTTAGTCATCATTGGTGTCGCGGCATTAAAGAGCTATTACTAAAATCAACAAATGAAGCTACATTCTATTTAACATCCAAATGAAAAAGTCAGGGTTTCAACGAACTAATGGAGTGGGAAAAACAATTTCCTAAACTCTATAAAAAGCGTAACATTTTCAAAGATGTTACGCTTTTTTTGCACCTAAGGATTCTTTCCCCTTAACCTATTTAAACACTGTTTTGTTTATTTACAAGAAAAGCGCAAGCGCCTTGCTCACCCCCGACCAGAAAATGTTATTCATCCAATAAAGACGCTCTTTGCCTTTATTAGATGAAGCTTATTTGACCTCGAGGGGTATATCGAAGACTTCATTAAACCCCGAAAAATTTATCAACATAATTTAAATTCCGGATACTAGAACAAATACCCAGTCAAATGAAAAGGAAAATCATATGTATATTATGTAAGTAATTAATTATTTGGAGGTGCTTCATTCATGGGTTACTATGGTGGTTATGGTGGCTATAATAAATGCTGCGGATATGGTTATGGAGGTTCTTACAACAACAATGCTTTTATCATCGTCCTAGTGTTGTTTATCTTGTTAGTCATCATTGGTTTAGTTGCTCTTTATTAAGATAACGAGAAATTTCCAGAATTTGTTTAACTATCAAACAACGATTAACTATACCTCTAAATTTATTTAGGAAGAAGCGTGACGTAGCTAAATGTTGCGCTTCTTCCTAATTGGACATTTTCATAGTTTTCCTGTTAAGTGCAAAGAATACGTAGACCAAGGCGTCTCGCTATGCTCCTTCGAACGCCCTTTTTTATCGATATTTCGTTCACTCAATTTGTCCTACACTTTTTGAGTCTGTTTTAAGCTGCGGTAAATGCGGAGAATCGTATTCATATGTAGAGCTTCATGATACGTGCTAAATAATAACGTTTCTCCTACCGTATAAAATTCTTTCCCTGTTCCGTTCGTGAAGGGTTGAGGTAATGGTGTGTCAAGCTTTCCTCTTAAATTTTCATGAATCCGCTCTTTTTGTTCGACTAACACCATTTTTACCTCATCAATCGTTGGAGGTGCTAAAGCCCAATCTTTCGGTTTCGTTCCTCTTGCAAAGTACGTTTCATACGAATCCGGTACGTGCATCGTCTCACCAATCAAATGATAAACAAGCATATCCTGCACATATGCAATATGCCCAAAGTTCCATAATAAATTATTGTTAAAACCGGCTGGAATGTCCATGAAATCTGATTCTGGAATTTTTTTTAACATATTTTCCGTTATTTCACGTGTTGTTTTCACATGTTCAAAAAGTAATGTTTCTCCCAAAGTCCATCTCCCCCATTTTTATTTTCCTTAATCTCTTCTTTCCTCACCCATGAAATTCCTTTTATTTTATATTTTTTTTATTTTAGATGCTCCTTTTTCCCCATTTCGATCTAAAAGGTTAGTGAGAAAGGAAAAAGGAGATTTGGATATGTATTTAAAAATGGCTAAGCAATACCAACCTTTTCAATCTGTAGAAGCGTTAAATGAAGCATGTCGAAAGCATATGAAACAGAACCGTTATGAATTATCGGAAACAGCTCAACAAGTATTCAAGTTACTAAGTCGTTATGCTGTTAAAGTTCCAGGTGTCGCTTTTTTAAAAATAAATGAAATGGCGCGCCAATTGAACAAGCATCGTTCAACCATCATTCGGTCACTCAATCGATTAGAAAAACTGAATATGATCAAACGCATTCATCATTTTCGTCCTGTCAATGGAGGGAATGGTGCGAATTTTTATGTTATTCTCCCTCATGCGACCCCGGACATGCAACCCCGTCAAGACTCGCCAAACATAGATGAATGCTGCCATAAGCAAGAAAAAAACAGGACTGAATCTTCTTATCATTTAAATCAAAATCTATTATTATTAAATAATAATACGTATTCACCGTACAACACGATCAAAAAGTTTGTCTTTTACTATGAACAAAACCATCAATTAGCGAATCGTATTTATGGCGTATATGTAGCTCATACAAAACGGCTTCAAGAACATTATGATCAGCAACAATTACTACATATTGGTATTGAAGCGATAAACATTACGTTTCAAGCAACAAAGCGGAAAAAAATTCGTCATATAGTTGGCTATTATAACGGTGTTCTCGATCGGCTCCTTGACAAATTGTTCTTAACGGAAATGGGCGATTCTTTGTATGGTATTGAACAAGATAGTGACGAGTTGTTTGACGATTTATATGAATTATTCAAACAAAAAAATTCATAATGGAGAATTTGTAGAGTGTAACACCATTGCCTAGCCAAAGTTGAATATCTATAGTGTTAGATAGATGTTTTGCTAACCTTACATTCAAAAAAAGTGGGGGATCATCATGTTTGAAATTAAACAAATTGAAGCACAAGACACGTATGCTCTTCGGTTGAACGTGTTATCACACGAAACGCTTGCGGATTGTTATTATAAAGGGGATTTTGATGAAAGAACGCTTCATATCGGTGCATTGAAAGAAAAGGAAATGATCGGTGTAGCCTCATTCTTTCCGGAATCCCATAAACAGCTTCCTCATAAAAAAATGTATCGCTTGAAAGGATTGGCGATTGATCCGAATCATCAAAACGAATTACGCGGACAAACGTTAATTCTCTTCGGGGAAAATATTTTGAGGCAAAATGATACCGAGTTGATTTGGTCAACAACAAAAATAAGCAATATTCAATATTATCGACATTTAGGCTTTCAAGAAAGTGATCATGTTTTTAATCACCCTGATAAAGGCCTTCACATTTTAATGTATAAACAAATTGATTAAAAAAAGAAACATACCATTAGGGGTCAAGTTACCCCTAGTGGCCACAAAATAATCCAGCTAGAAGTTTCAAACGCTCCTTAAGAAAATTCCACTAAAAAGCGGTTGTTTCAAGTAAGTATGAAATGAACAGATTGGTTGATACTAACTGAAAAACAGGAGTATCGAAGATGAAAAAAGTGTTATTCATGCCCTTTTTGCAAATTTCTTCTGGACACCATCAAGTGGCTCATGCTTTAGAAGATTGGTTGAAAACAATCGACCCTTCCATTCATTGTAAACGTGTTGATATTTTGACATATGCATTCGGAAAAGTGGAATCAGTCGTTTCCACCATCTATCTGAAATGGATTCAATCATTTCCCCATCTCTATAGTTGGGTGTACAAAAAGAGTGCATATGAGAATACAACAAAACAGCGCTTTCGTTTATATGAATTGTTATTTCAATGGGCTATGATAAAAGTGCTCAAGGAAGAAAAGCCGGACTGCATCATTTGTACGCACGCTCTCCCTTCCTACCTATTAAGTCGTCTTAAACGAAACGAAATGCTTGCAGTACCGGTTATTAACGCCTATACAGATTATTTTATCAATAATATTTGGGGAACCAAGATGATCGATTTCCATTTAGTTCCTGATGATGACTTTAAACAACGATTAATCCAAAAAGGTTGTCTCGAAGAAAACATATATGTTACAGGGATCCCTATACATCCCACATTTAAACGGACCGATAAACGATCGATCCGAAACAATCAAAAGCTAACGTTTTTAATTACTGGAGGAAGTTTAGGAGTTGGCGCTATTGATGAAATTTTACATAATATCCCTTTGAACAATCGTATCAACTATAAAGTGTTATGCGGAAAAAATAAGCGGTTGTTTCAAAAGATATATTCCATTCGCCATCCAAGTATTATTCCGTTAGCATACATTGATTCAAGGGAGGAAATGGATCGTCTTTATGAACAAGTTCACGGTATTATCACAAAGCCAGGGGGTGTAACCGTTAGTGAATGTCTTCATAAAAAAATTCCCATTTTTATTTATCATGCTTTACCGGGGCAGGAAGAAATGAATTTACACTATTTAAAAGAAAAAGGGCTTGTTTTTCATTTTGAAGACTGGAAAGATGGACAATCCATTGAAAAACAACTTATTGATTTTTTATTTTCACAAAGATATATGAATCAATATAAACAATGCATCGACAATTATCATGAACGGATTTCCACAGACCTTTCAATGTTTTTTCATCGTGTTTTGAATCGGTAAACGCATCTCCCTTTTATTCCCACTATAATTTTTCTCTTTCGGATAAAAATAATAATGCTCATTTTATAAGAAGAGAGGGAATCAGCAGAAAGATGAGAGCTTATTTATTATCGGTATGGAATTTTCTTGATCCAATCTATTATTTTTTTACTCGCCTCACTTATTTAGAAAAAACCACGGATGGAAAAACAAATATGTTACGTGTCAGGATGACTCGCTATAAAGGAAGAGATGTCACCTTGTCTGATGGAACAGAAATTAAAAAAAATGATTTTTTAGTCAAAATTCATTTACACAACGTTCGCTTAATGAATGAAATGAAACATATTAAAAATGAAGTAAGAAAAGGGAGATTCATTCGTAAATGCGTTGAAAATTCACTTCCAGAGCTAGTGAATTTTATTCAACAGCACGAAAAAAAAGATACAATAAAAGGAATTATTGGGATTACAACATTAACGAAAGGATCTAAATATCTTGGCTTTGAAGTATTTGATATGGCGAACCCCTTTTACAAATGGTTTAAATTTATTTCATTTCTACCCATTTGTGTATTATCGTCCTCCAAACCGGTATCAATGAAAAAACAACCGCCTAAATATTTATTGATGTCAAAAGAAATGCTCGTTAACAAATATGGAAATTAGCTATGAATCACTCGGTTTGGAAATCCCTCCATCCATTACCTGTAACGATATCCTTTCCCATACTCTATAATGAGATATAGGGAGAGGATATAATGAATGTATTTTTCATTATTTTTATTTTAACTATTTTCGTTCTTCTGATCTATAAAGCTTATAAAAATACTAAGCACGTTGTTATAAACGATGTGGATTTATCCAAACGCGAAACGAGCAATTTTCACGCACCTAAGTTAAACATTTTGCACATTTCCGATATGCACCTTGAAAACATTTCGATTACACCACAACAGTTATACAGGAAGTTAAAGCATGAAAAAATAGATTTAATTGCGCTAACAGGCGACTTTTTAGATCGTAAACGTAGCATTCCGAAATTAGTTCCATATTTACAATCGTTCCATCAATTAAACCCCAAATATGGTATGTATGCCGTTTTTGGAAATCACGATTATGTTTTACGACAAAAAGATTTTGCCGTTTTAAAACAGACACTGGAACAATATGGCTGTAAAGCGATGCAAAATGAACATGACACCATTATGGTGCATGGAAAACGTGTAAATATTATTGGTGTGGATGATGCTAGTACAAATCGAAGCGATTTATCGAAGTCATATAAGGATTTAAAAGAAGGATATCATTTAGTCTTGACACATGACCCAAACCTTGTCTTAAACATGAAAGAATATCATTTTGATTATCTTTTATCAGGTCACTTTCACGGAGGCCAAATTCATTGGCCAAAGCCGTATCATCTTGCAAAATTAGGCAGAAAAATGATGCGTTTAAATATGGTAAAAGGTCTGCATTACTATGATGGGAAACCATTTTACATTAGTGAAGGACTCGGGCAAACGGGTGTAAATATTCGTGTCGGAAGCCGTCCTGAAATTACCCTCCATAGACTTCCACTATGCACCATGGCTAATGAAGAGACTCCAACAGCTGTATAATGTTGGAGTCTTTTCTTTTTGTTCCATGACAACAATCATCAATGTTACATGCCGCGGCGTTCTTCTGATGGCTCTTCATCTAAATCTGGTTCTTCTTCATCCATATTAAACGGTGTATCAGGCTCTCCTCGGTCACGAACATCTCTAGGGTCTGTGTCGATATCTGGACCTCTTGTGTCATTATCCCGATCGATGTTACGGTCATAGCGAACAGGTTCATACCTTATTTCTTCTGGGTCAAGCATTTCGTTGTTGTTATCTACATTACAAGCAGATAACGCACCTAAAGAAAAAAGAGCCGACATGAGTAAGAACATCAATTTCTGTTTCATTGTTCGACCTCCCTAATGTGATCATTTTAAAAAGCAGTTTTAATATGTGCATTTTGCACATTTTTACTCATGTATTGGCAAAAAAAAGAGCCTCTCATTTTTTATGAGAGGCAAAACGTATATGTTGAACGCTTGACGTTACGTAACTAACGAAGATATATGAAATAAGTGAGAAAAGAATTGGTAAAACGACTGTATGCATTCCGAGAGCATTTGGATAAAACCTGTCAAATATAATATAAGACCCTACCCCAATGATCATGGACATCATCGCACCGTATTTATTCCCTTTCTCCCAATAAAGACCTAGTACAACTGGCCATATGAACGCCGCTTCCAATCCCCCGAATGAAAAGAGATTTAACCAAATGATAAGATCAGGTGGACTTAATGCTATGAAAAAGACCGTAATCCCTAAAACCATTGTTACAGTAAAACTCATTTTCTTCACTTTTTCACTCGTAGCACTTGGATTGATGTAATTTACGTACACATCTTTCACAACCGTCGAGCTTACTAAAAGCAAAAGCGAATCGACCGTTGACATAATCGCAGCCATTGGAGCCGCAAGTACAATCCCCGCTAACCATGCTGGCAATACTTCCATTGCAATTAATGGCATAACTTTATCGCCAACATCAATTCCCGGTAAAATTGGACGAGCAAAAACGCCTATGAGATGCATTCCTAACATAATAAACCCGACAACAGCTGTCCCAACAATAATCGCGCGATGCATCGCTCTTGAATTTTTATAGCTCATCGCCCGCACCGTCACCTGAGGTAATCCGACGACTCCGACTCCAACTAATATCCAAAAGGATGATACATATAAAGGCGTTAAGCTTTTTTCAGCGCCAAACGGACTAATTAAGTTTGGATTTTCTTGGGCTAGGTCAGAAATAATCGTTGTTATTCCTCCACCTGCGATAATCGTTGCGACAAGGAGAATAAAGGTGCCAACAAACATAACCGTTCCTTGTACAGCATCTGTCAAGGCAACGGCTCGAAAGCCACCGATCGTTACATAGACGAGAACAGAAATGACAAAAATGAATAATGAAGACGTATAAGAAAGTCCAGTGAGTGACTCGATTAAACGAGCACCGCCAACCCATTGCGCTGCCATTGCCGAAAATAAAAATACGATAATACTTATAGCCGAAAGGATCACAACACCTTTACTATGATAACGTTCTTTTAAAAAATCGATCAGTGTAACAGCCTTATATCTCCGTGTAACGATAGCAAATTTCTTTCCAAGAATCATTAGCACGAAATAACCTGTCGCCAGCTGCGTCATGGCGAGCAATACCCATCCTAATCCTTGTGTATAAGCTACACCTGGTCCACCGATAAAGCTCGAGGCACTACCATACGTTGCAATCATTGTCATGGCTAATATGAAGCCGCCAATTTGCCTCCCGCCTAAAAAATATTCTTGTAAAAATGAATTTGACGATTTAAGAAATTGGCTTGCCCAAATGCCAATGCCAAAAATAACGATGAGAAACATAATAAGTGGAATAATTATTTCCCAATTCATTTAAGATGATCTCCTTTTTCTGCTTGTTCATTGAAAGGTACTTCAGTAAACCATTTCTTCACAACTACGATGACAAGTATGAGCATGACGATAAACCCTACGATACAACTATAAAAAAACCATGCAGGGAATCCGAACACATATTGATAGTTGGAAACATCTTTAGAGCCTAAGCCGTAAGCAAATCCAAACCACCAAAGAAAATTGAAAACAACGAGGACAATACCAAAAAGCGCCTCCCGATGAGCAATCACAAACCTTTTATCTTTATTTGCTTCGTTCTTTTTCATTATTTCACCTCATTTCTAATAAAAGGTCTATTTACATGTACTACGAAGTATTGTTCACTGTCAAATTTTTTAAAGAAGGAATTCCCAATACGTCTTCATGCTTTTTGCCTTGTTTGAAATAATGTGCTAACGGGTAAATGATGGAAATAACTACAACCTTAAGCTATAAGGAGTATTTCAAGATGATTAAAACCATTACAGAAAGATGTCGATTTTCATTGAACCCCCGAAAATAAATGTCGAGACGAGAATTGTATGAGAGGTTTAAAACTTTAATGAATTGGGTGAGTCTTTTTATGTTTTCAAATTTAGAAATTGGTATTGATTTAGGGACGGCTAATATTTTAGTCTACAGTAAACAAAAAGGAATTGTATTAAATGAACCTTCTGTCGTGGCCATTGATACGGATACAAAGCAAGTGCTTGCTGTCGGGACAGAAGCAAAACATATGATTGGGAAAACCCCAGGTAAGATTGTGGCGATCCGTCCACTAAAAGATGGCGTCATTGCTGATTATGATGTCACAACTGAGATGTTAAAAGCGATTATGAAAAAAGCTGCAAAGCATCTTGGCTTTGCGATTCGAAAACCGACTGTCGTTGTATGTACACCTTCTGGTTCAACGAGTGTAGAAAGGCGGGCAATCTCCGATGCAGTGAAAAATGCTGGAGCAAAAGAAGTTCATTTAATCGAAGAGCCTGTCGCCGCAGCTATTGGATCAGGCCTTCCAGTTGATGAACCAACAGCCAATGTTGTCGTTGATATTGGCGGTGGAACAACCGAAGTTGCCATCATTTCCTTTGGCGGTGTTGTCACAGCTAACTCCATTCGAATCGCTGGTGACCGTCTTGATGATGATATTATTCAGCATGTGCGCAAAAACTATAATGTATTAATTGGAGAACGTACGGCAGAAACAATAAAAATGGAAATTGGCTATGCCCTTGTCGACCATGAACCTTTATCGATCGAAATTCGCGGCCGTGATTTAGTAACTGGATTACCGAAGACGATTTCACTAAACTCCATTGAAATTCGCGATGCGATGAAAGAATCCTTACTCCACATTTTAGAAGCGATCCGTGCTACATTAGAAGACTGTCCTCCTGAACTTAGCGGTGACATCGTTGACAGAGGGGTTATTTTAACAGGCGGTGGCGCTTTGCTTAAAGGAATGGAAGAATGGGTAAGCAATGAAATCTTTGTCCCTGTTCATGTCAGCTCAAATCCGTTAGAAGCTGTCGCCATCGGAACAGGAAAAGCACTCCAATATATTCATAAACTACAAAAAGCAGCAAAATAGGAAAAGGATGCGCCTCATTTTGAGCGCATCCTTTTTAACTACATACATTCATTTTCCTGGTAGTAATCAGTTACTTTTTCTTGATTTTTAACGATCTTAATTTAACGTTATTTGAAACGTTTTTCACATTTGATTCGTAATAAAATTAGGGGAGGGATTGTCATGAAGGAGTCAGTTGTAAACGTTTCAATAGTTAAAGTAAATATTATCGGTACTATTTTCAGTATCATCATTATGGCTTTATCGATGTTTTTGCATGTTGCTATAAATGGTGATTTGTTGTTTACAATTACTTTCAGCGGTTTTATTTTGTTTTTAATAGGCTTTATCGGATTTGTTGTCTTACATGAATTTATTCATTTATTAGGCTTTAAAATGTTTGGAGGCGTACAATGGGACGAAATGAAATGCGGGTTTAATGCAAAACTGCTCGTAGCCTATGCTCATACGAAAAAAGCGATTCCTGTTCCCGCTATGAAAAAATCGCTTCTGTTACCGTTTATTCCAACAGGAGTGCTCCCACTTCTCGTTGGTTTGTCATTTAATCTTCCAGCGGTCACTTTATTAAGTTCCATTCTTATTTCAGGTTGTATCGGAGACTTTATGTTGTATCATAAAATACGCTCATTTCCTAACGATGCAACGGTTATCGATCATCCGACAAAGCCGCAATTTACTGTGTTTCATTAAACGAAGGAAATGAACGCCTTTTCATTTTTTGCTACAATAGATGTGAATTCATAAAAAAGGAGAATGATCGATGACAACATTTCAGGAAAAGCTAGAAAAGTACGCAGAGCTTGCCGTGAAAGTAGGCGTAAATATTCAAAAAGGCCAAGAATTATTAATTACCGCTAGTATTCAAGCCGTTGATCTTGTTCGAGAAATAGCAAAAAAAGCTTATGACGCTGGGGCAAAATATGTGCATGTTGATTGGTCTGATGATGTGATCACACGTGTGACATATGAAAAAGCAGATAGTGAAGCATTTACACAATTCCCTGAGTGGAAAAAGCTTCAGCGTGAAGAGCTAGCAAAACGTGGAGCTGCCTTTATTTCGGTAACATCACAAAGTCCTGACCTTTTAAAAGGAATTGAAGGTGAAAGGATTTCGAACTTCCAAAAATCAGCGGGTAAAGCATTACATACTTTCCGAAAATACATACAGTCTGATAAAGTGAGCTGGACAGTGATTGCAGCGGCGAGCGAAGATTGGGCTCAAAAAGTTTTTCCTGATGAGCCTGAAGAAAAACGTGTTAAAAAACTTTGGGATGCCATATTTAAGGCGACTCGTGTTGATTTAGAGAATCCCGTTGGAGCTTGGAAACAACATGATCAATCATTACACGAAAAAGTACATGTATTAAATGAAAAACGTATTCAAACATTACATTATAAAGCACCTGGTACAGATTTAACGATTGATTTACCAGAGAAGCATATTTGGGTTGGGGCAGGCAGCGTGAATGAACAAGGCGTTGAATTTATGGCAAATATGCCGACAGAAGAAGTGTTTACAGTTCCGAAAAAAGATGGTGTCAACGGATATGTCACGAGCACAAAACCGCTTAGCTATGGTGGAAACATTATTAACAATTTTACTATTACGTTTGAAAACGGTCGCATCACACACGTGAAAGCGGAAGAAGGCGAGGAAATTTTGAAAAAGTTAGTGGAAACGGATGAAGGCTCCCATTATTTAGGTGAAATTGCCCTCGTTCCGCATGAGTCACCTATATCGCAGTCCAACATTTTGTTCTATAATACATTATTTGATGAAAATGCATCGAACCATTTAGCAATTGGAAGTGCCTATTCTTTCTGCGTCGAAGGTGGCAAAACGATGTCTGATGAAGAACTTGAAGCAAACGGCTTAAACCAAAGCATCACACATGTTGATTTTATGATTGGTTCAGCAGAAATGGACATTGACGGTATTTTAGCTGACGGCACGACCGTTCCTATTTTCCGCAAAGGGAATTGGGCGTTTTAATCTTTATACTTGATGAAAGGGTGTCCGAATGTAGTAAAGGGCACCCTATATTTATTCATCTTTATTGATTTGAATAGCTGCTGTATTATGGGTTAAATACGTTGGCGGAGTCGGTGTTTCTTCCTTTTTATTCCGTTGATGATCTTCGCTTTCAATTTCTTCGTTCGCTTTCCTTCTTCCGTCCAAACGTGCGTTTATTTCCATGTTAGCATTGGCTATCTTTTCATTTTGATCTTTTTCGAACATTTGAATCACCACCTCAAGTATCATATAAAGTAGAATCCCCACTATTTTTGTCATTATCACTTATTGTCATATAGTCCTAATTGTATTATCATTCAAATAAATGGAACATTTCGGAAAACTATTCGTATAACATTTTAGAGAGGAGTGATTCGGATGCGACCATCATGTTGTAAATGTCAAAATTCATTTTCCTACAAATCATTACTTAAAAACGTTTTCTCCATGAGTAAACCGATCCGATGCCCGCATTGTGGAACCGTTCAATATGTAACGAGAAAAGCAAGAATGAGAATTTCATTTTTTAATAGCTTATTAGTCTTCGTATTTTTATTGTTGACATTAACGAAAGCACCGTTCTCTTTCCTGTTAAGCTTTTATGTTCTTTTAAGTGTTATCTTTTTAGCATTGAACCCCTTTCTCTTCTCATTTTCGAAGGAAGAAGAGCCGCTTTGGTAATCAACGGACGAATATTTTACGATTGGAGGTATAATAAGTGGATGGATCTATACTTCTTGCTTTTCTTGGCGCCTCTATATTATTAACACTCGCTCCAGGGCCAGACAATTTATTTGTCATTTCACAAAGTATGTCCTACGGTTTTCGGGCTGGATTTAGCACATCGCTTGGACTTTGCACAGGATTGATCGCCCATACAACCTTTGCAGCTTTAGGACTTTCTGCTGTATTGTATCAATCAAGCCTCCTTTTTCAAATCATTAAAATATTGGGAGCTATTTATTTAATCTATTTAGCGTACCAAGCCTTTAAAGAAGGAAAACAGACAAGGACGGACGAATTACATGTTCAAAAGCAATCATATCGATCCCTCTATAAAAAAGGGATTTTGATGAATATATTCAATCCAAAAGTTTCCCTATTCTTTTTAGCCTTTTTACCACAATTTGTTTCACCTACAAGTGCGACAATGAAACTCGATATGTTTCTATTCGGAATCATCTTTATCATCCAAGCCATTCTTTTATTTACACTGTTTTCTGCACTTTCTAGTAAAATTCGAACTTTATTAAACCGCTCTCCTTTCCTATTACCGATGATTCATTATGGAAAAGGTGTACTATTTGCAGTCGTAGGGATGAACCTTCTTTTCAGTGAACGAACATAAGCTTGTCATACAATGTCCCTCCTTTCATATAATGATGTATGAAGGAGGGATTTTTCGTGACTGAAGAACGAATGATGGCGATTAAACGAACGAAGCAACTCATGAAAAGTCGTGTTCAACGGTTTATCTTTCAGATCATATTCGCAAGCCTGCTCTGCTCTCTTCTTTACTTCCTTTCCAAAGTTTCCTAACCTCTTTCTCCCCCGCTTTCGCTAAAAGTTTCCAACATGGTAAAATAGTTAAGAATGATGTCCCCCATTTACTAATGGGGCTATTTGTTATTATGAACACCTTAGGAGCGAAACGATATGTTCATTTTATTGTTAACGATGTTAGAGCGAATCGGGATCATCGTAACGGTTGCCTTTATTATGACGCGGTTTCGTTTTTTCCGGCAAATGATCCGCTCTGAAAAAGTATCATCAAAACAACAATTGATTGCTATTGTATTTTTTGGACTTTTTGGCATTATTGGTACGTATACAGGGATTGCGTTGAACGCTGAGACACATGAATACGATCGCTGGGTAAATAATCTTCAGCAATCTGAAGCCATCGCAAATTCTCGCGTCGTCGGCATTATTATTGCCGGTCTTTTCGGTGGGTTTCGAATGGGAATCGGTGCTGGACTTATTGCTGGTATTCATCGCTTTTCTTTAGGTGGATACACCGCACTTGCATGTGGGGTGTCGGCTGTCGTTGCTGGCATCATCGCTTCTTTTTTCCATAAGAAACTGACGCAAATACGATTATTTACCGCCTTGTTAGTCGGAGCATTTGCCGAAGCTGTTCAAATGCTCTTAATTGTTCTGATCGCACAACCGTTCGATCTCGCTGTTTCACTCGTGGAAGAAATAGCCTTTCCAATGATTGTTGCAAATGGTCTCGGCACTGCCCTCTTCCTCCTTATTATCCAAAGCGTATTAAAAGAAGAAGAAAAAGCTGGTGCTGTTGTTACGCAAAAATCTTTAAAGCTAGCAGAACAAACGGTTCCGTTTTTACGTCAAGGACTAACATTACAATCGGCGAAAGAAGTATGCCAAATCATTTTTAAACAAGTTGATGCGTCGGCTATTTCGATGACAAATGACAAAATTATTTTAGCCCATGTTGGTTTAGCTGATGATCATCATAAACCTAATTTTCCGATCCAAACAAGTGCAACGAAAAAAGTACTTGAACATGGTAAAATGATGGTGTTGCAAAAGGATGACATTCATTGTACAAAGTCTGATTGTCCATTAGGTGCTGTCGTCATCGCTCCTCTTAAACAAAGAGGAAAAACGATCGGAACGTTAAAATTTTATTTTCGCTCAAGAAGCGAAATTTCTCACATCACACTAGAGTTAATTCGTGGTTTAAGCGCCCTGTTAAGCCAACAGCTTGAGCTAGCGGAAGCAGAAGCTGCCATACAATTAGCGAAGGAAGCGGAAATTAAAGCACTTCAAGCGCAAATCCGTCCTCACTTTCTATTTAATTCAATGAATATTATCATTTCTTTAATTCGGACAAACCCGGATGAAGCAAGACGATTATTAATTGAGTTGTCAAAGTTTTTCCGCCAAAATTTATCAGGAACGACGAAAGACTGGACGACCATTGAAAATGAATTAATGCATACTAAGGCCTATTTATCCATTGAACAAGCACGATTTATCGACAAGTTAACGGTCCATTTCCAAATCGACGAAAAAACGTTACATACGCCCATCCCACCGCTCACATTACAGCCTATTGTCGAAAATGCTTTGAAGCACGGATTCAAAAATAAAGAAAAAAACTGTGTGATTACGATTCACATAAAAAAAATGAAGGACCGTACATTCGTTTCTGTTCAAGATAATGGAGAAGGAATGGACGAAGAAACGATGAATGTTGTTGGAAGTCGAATTTTGGATTCTAAAACAGGGACTGGCCTAGGTTTGTATAATGTAAACCGGAGACTCACGATGATGCTCGGTGAAAAGTCTGCACTCCACATCGAAAGTGAGCCAAATAAAGGAACAACTGTCTCATTCATAATTTATGACTTATACGGAGGTGAAGTAGATTGACAAAAGTAATATCCGTGTTAATTGTAGATGATGAAAGGTATAGTCGAGATGAATTAAAACATTTGCTAAGTCAATATTCCGCCATTCAAATTGTTGCTGAAGCTGATTCAGGCGAGTCGGCCATTATGAAAACGATTCAACATCAGCCTGATTGCATCTTTTTAGATATCGAAATGCCAAAGATGAATGGCATGGAAGTAGCCAAGTCACTTTTAGAGTTAAAAAAGGTGCCATTCATTATTTTCGCTACCGCCTATCCCGACTTTGCAGCAGAAGCCTTTCGTTATGAAGCGATTGACTATTTATTAAAACCGTATGAGGAAGATCAGCTCGCTGAAACCATTGACCGTTTAAAGAAAAGAATGCAAAATGAAAAGCCAGTCCAATCAGAACCCTCACCATCAAAACTAGCGATTGAAGGTGATGAACAAATTCATTATATGAATCCAGCCGACATTTACTACATATACCGAGAAGAGCGCGTGACAAAAATTGTCGGTCAAGATTCAGAATACGAAGTGAAAACACCGTTAAAAGAATTAGAAGCCCGATTAGCTCCACATTCTTTTTTCCGTATTCATAAAAGCTATCTTGTGAATTTACAGTATGTATCCCGTCTCATTCCATGGTTTAACGGTGCCTATCAGCTTGAATTAAAAGGAGTGAAAGAAAAGCTATCTGTGAGCCGAAATTATGTGAAAGCACTACGGGAACGGTTGGAATTATAGAAAGAGGGATATTTATGGTTTGGAAAAAAACACGTGTTATTTTGTACTCCATTCTTTTATCTTTTACCATTTTCTCACTACTCGTTCTCCCCGAGACCATGAGCGGAGAAGAGCAACCCATTCATTTACTGCTGCTTCATATAATAGCAGCTCTAGGATTTTATTCCTTTTATTTCGTCTGCATCTTTCTCATTTTTAGTGTACCTGTTAATTTGTTTTCGTACGTTATTGTGAAAAACATTATACCGAGAAATGTTCAAACGCTTGCGAACTTTGCGATCCACCTTATACCTGCCTACGGAATCGGCTTGTATATTTTAGGTGGATTAGAGATGCTCGTCGTTTTTTGTGCTTTTTGCGTTTTTCTGTTTGACGAGCTGATCGTGTGGAGGCGGCGAAAATGGACCTCTTTCATCGCCCCACTATTGATTATGCTTATCATAGTAGGTATCTATTTATATCCGAGTTTAGAAAGTTATACAGTCAAAAAAAGGATTCGTGAACATGGGTATCCGACTGTTACGTTACAATTTGGAGGAGAATCGTTTAATGATATAGAAGGGCATTATTGTTATACGTCATCAGGAGGTTGTGCAAATGAGATTGAACCATATCTACTCCCTTTAGATGAAATTGGGATGGTAGAATTTGACCGATCAGTAGATGACGAAATTAACGTAAAAGTGGACAATTTTGTAGAAAAGCCTACGATTTATGTTCACTATATTCACCCTGAAAAAAAGATTAAAAAACGACTTCATGATCAAACGTTTACGATTCCAAGAGAAATTCCGGATCAAGTTATCGTCTTTGAAATCGAGATGGACAAGGAATTGAAATCAGCCTATGTAGCATTACGGTCCCCCGATAGACGCTTTGAAGGTTTATAGTTGTTCTTCATGCAAAACACCGTCTTCAACGAATGAGACGGTGTTTTGCATCGAAAGGTGTTAATTACCGTTACTTTTCATTCATTATCTGTTCATACAATGCATCATATTGTTTCGCTAAATCAAAATCCAATTTCGTCAAACCGTTTGCATTCCAAGAAGATAATTTCACACGAATGAGTTTATAGTCAATCGAAATAAAAGGATGATGATTCACATCTTCTGATACATTCGCAATTTGTTCGACAAATTTAATTCCTACTAAATAGTCGCGGAAGCGGTACTTTCTTTCAATCCACTTCTCATCGACTCGTTTCCAATTCGGCACTTCTTCTAAATGTCTTATTACTTCCTGTTCTGTCAGTTTCTCCATCATCATTCCCCCTTGCATCGTTATAAAATAACGTTTTCCCCTACAGGACGACCTTATGGCCCTTTAACCGTTATCATTTTTCCAACTTATTTCTCCACCAGCTATCGCTAATGGTAAAGAACGAAATAAACATTTTCTATTTTTAGAATACTCTATTTATTTTATCAAACTTTTCCACTTTTAGTAATAGTGAATGTCCTCACATCTATATCATGGATCAATTTTCATTTATCTGCATCTTAAAAACGTTTTCATACATGTTAATACAAATTGTCTACATGTTAGACAAAATTTTCACAAAAATGTCAGATTTGTTGGTACGATTTATGTAAACGCATACACATTATGAACAGGGGGAGTCGTTATGTATACGTTTATATTCGGTATCATTTTATTAATTGTCGGCTATTTTACGTACGGAAAATTTGTTGAAAAAGTATTTGGAGTTAACGATTCGAGACAAACACCAGCTTACTCTCACCAAGATGGCGTCGATTATTTACCGATGGGAACGAAGCGCAACTCACTTATTCAGCTATTGAATATTGCCGGGGTTGGACCGATTTTCGGCCCCATTATGGGCGCTTTATACGGACCTGTTGCCTTCTTATGGATTGTCTTTGGCTGTATTTTTGCAGGCGCTGTGCATGATTATTTAACGGGGATGATTTCCATTCGCAACCACGGTGCCCATTTACCGGAACTGGCAGGTAAGTTTTTAGGAAAAGTGATGAAGCATGTTGTAAACGCGTTCTCGATCTTATTACTACTACTCGTTGGAACGGTGTTCGTCACAGCCCCAGCTGGATTAATTCATAACTTAACGAGCAGCTGGCTTTCCATCACAGTCATTATCGGATTTATTTTCCTTTATTACATTTTAGCTACACTACTGCCGATTGATAAAATCATTGGTCGTTTTTATCCGATTTTTGGGGCATTACTGTTAATTAGTGCGGTTGGAGTTGGTGCTTCTTTAATTATTAAAGGTGCTCCGATTCCTGAATTAACGCTTGAAAACTTCCATCCAGATCATGCACCTATCTTCCCACTCTTATTTTTAACGATCTCTTGTGGGGCTTTATCTGGATTTCACGCAACACAAACACCGATTATTTCTCGTACGACTCAAGCTGAAAGACATGGACGAAAAATTTTCTACGGCATGATGATTGCAGAAGGAATTATTGCAATGATTTGGGCTGCGGCGGCGATGAGCTTGTTTAATGGTTCCGTCGGATTAAATGAAGTATTAGCATCTGGTGGTCCTGCTGCTGTCGTTAGCGAAGTCGCAACGATGATGTTAGGAGCGGTAGGTGGAACGCTCGCAGTAATTGGTGTCATCATCTTACCGATTACATCTGGAGATACGGCCTTTCGTTCAGCACGTATGATCATTGCCGATTACTTAAATATATCACAAAAGAAAATCACAAGTCGTTTATGGATTGCTTTACCACTGTTTGCGGTATCCTTTGTTTTGACGAAAATTGATTTCACCTTATTATGGCGTTACTTTTCTTGGGCTAATCAATCGACAGCCGTTATCGCTTTATGGGTCGGCGCGATGTATTTATTCTTAGCAAAGAAAAACTACTGGATTGCGCTTGTTCCTGGAACATTTATGACAATGGCGACTTTTACGTACATTTTAAATGCCCAAATCGGGTTCGGTCTCCCATTAAATATCGCATATATTGTCGCAACAATCGTAACGATCTCAATCCTTGTATTATTCTTTAACGGTGCTAAAAAAGCACAAAAATCCGATCTTCAACTAGATGACGATGCGATGGTGGTGGCGTAATGGGATGCTGCAGTCCAAATTTTCGAAAAGTCGTCAAAGAACAAGAAAAGAAATTGAATGTGAACAGAAGTGATGAATTGCCTCGGTGGATAAAATGGTTGAGTGCGGTCATTTCAATTAGTCTAATTGCGACAGCCCTCTATATATCGTTATAACGTCAGGAACTTCCTGGCGTTTTTTTTATTTGATCGGAATAAAATCACTTAATTTTATCCACTTTATTGATGAGGTGATTTTATGAGAGACGCTTATCATTTAGCACAGTTATCGTCAGAACAAAAAGAGAAAATTAATCAAGTGGAAAAAGAATTAGATGTTGTTTTAGTTGCGTGGGAGCCATATGAAGATGAAGGTGCACAACATTAGAAATGATACCGTTTAAAAGAAGCCTGCTTGGATTTAAGCAGGCTTCTTTTCTTGTATTAATTTACTAGACGGGAACTTCCTTCCCAAAACTCTTTCCGTAACTGTACCTTTTGGATTTTTCCGGACGCGGTTTTCGGCAATTCTTTTACGATCGAAACAGATTTCGGCGCTTTAAAGTGAGCTAAATGATCTCTAGCAAACTGAATGATTTCTTCTTCGGTGACATGTGTACTTCCATTTTTTAAAACGATAAAGGCATGAGGTGTCTCTCCCCATTTTTCATTTGGAATGGCAACGACTGCAGCTTCTTGAACAGCAGGGTGTTCGTATAAAACGCCTTCTACTTCAATCGAAGAGATATTTTCCCCGCCGCTTATGATAATATCTTTTTTGCGATCCACGATATCGATATGTCCAAACTCATCAACCGTTGCCATGTCTCCTGTGTGAAGCCAGCCATTTCGAATCGTATCCATTGTCGCTTCGTCGTTTTTCCAATATCCTTTCATAACACCATTTGAACGAGTGACGACTTCGCCAATTTGTTTGCCATCCCAGTTGACTTCATCGCCATTCTCATCCACAACCTTCACTTCATTTCCAATCATCGGATAACCTGCTTTTGCTTTAATACGGTGCTTTTCATCTTCGGTTAGCTCACCTAAATGTGACCGTATTGTTGACACTAAGCTTAAAGGAGAGGACTCGGTCATTCCGTATACTTGGATAAACTCCCACTTCAATTCATTTTCAACACGCTTGACAAATTGCGGTGGCGGAGCAGAGCCTGCGATGACGACGCGAACTCCTTCTCGCGCTTGTAATTGATGATGATCATAATATTGAATTATGCTATTTAAAACCGTCGGTGCCATATGCATCACGGTTACAGGATATTTCGTTAGTTTTTCAAAAATAAGATCTGGTGCTGCTTTTCGTAAACAAATATGTGTTGCACCATTTCCTGTATAATAGAAAGGTGCCCCCCAACCATTTACGTGAAACATCGGCAAAATATGCAAGTACACATCGTTCTCATTTACACGTAAATGATGCATTGTCGTCAGTGCATGTAAGTAATTATTTCGATGTGTCAGCATTACACCTTTTGGATTCCCCGTCGTTCCACTCGTATATAACAAGCTACATACATCTTCCTCATCCAGAATAGGACGATCAAAGGACGACGTAGGCTGTTCATTTAACCAAGCATCATACTCGATTTCATCGTGCTGCGGCTTCCCATTTTGAACGATGATTTGTTCGACGTATTGTAAGTCCTCTTTGAC
This sequence comes from Bacillus sp. FJAT-47783, assembly GCF_022808615.1. Classification (GTDB taxonomy): domain Bacteria; phylum Bacillota; class Bacilli; order Bacillales; family Aeribacillaceae; genus Bacillus_BZ. The sequence continues at coordinate 34,599 of NZ_JAKZKS010000019.1, read as the reverse complement.
TGGTTCGATAAGGGGATATAGTTCCGCATCAACGAATAAAATTTTACTTTCGCTATGATTTAAAATAAACAAATAGTCTTCCGGTTTTAAGCGAATATTAAGAGGAACGATGACAGCCCCTACTTGAAACACTCCGTAAAACCCTTCTAGCATTTCTAATGTATTCGGTGCTAAATAAGCGACACGATCTCCTTTTTTTACCCCTAATTGCTTTAAGCCATGAGAAAGCTGCTGGACTCGTGTATTTAACTGTTGGTACGTGAGTTGCTTCTCTCCATCAATTACGGCCGTTTTCTCCCCATATAAACGAACCGCACGATCTAAAAATTGTGTTAGTATAAGTGGTACGTGCATTTCCCATCCCCCTAATATTATTAATAATTCGAATATTCAGCTATTATTGTATCATATTTTACTATTTTTCACCATGATCGCTTTTTTTATTTTTTGTAAACTTGGAAAATATTTTCTTCCGACCTATCACGAAAAGAAAAATCACACCCCCAATGATTATCCAGATAGGAAGATTTCCAACAATGAATACAGCGATGCTTGAGCTGCTTAATAAAAGTCCATTAATACTTTTATTCCATTGATTCTTCACTTTTTCCCACGTATTCAGTTTGTCAGCAGCCACTTCCGCTCCTTTTTCTTCCAATAAATAAACATCCACTGTAGCGTAATCGGTTTTATTTTCTAAATATTGAATTCGTCCTTTTATTTGCTCGATTTCTTCTTGTACTTTCGCAAGCTCACTCGAAATGTTAAGGACATCTTCCATTTTTTCTGCACGATCCATTAATTCTATTAGTCGTTTCTCCACTGATTGTTTGGATGATAGTCTTGATTGTAAATCGACATATTCTTCCGTAACATCTATACCAGACACTTGTTCAGAAGACACGTGGTCTACTTGTTTTTGAATGAAATCAATGAATTCTTCCATTTTTCCTTGTGGAATACGAAAGGATAAAAAACCTTCGATTTGTTGTTCCATTTCTGTTACATTCGCTTGAACGACATACCCTCCTAATGTCGTCGCTTCTTTTTCCAACGTATGTTTCACTTTTTCAAGATCCGACACATCTGCACGAATATGAGCATTGTACATCACTTTACGATCACTTGTCGTCATAGCTAACGAATCTTGTTTAGAATGATCCATGTCTTCTTCCACTGAATGAACATCATCGATCGCCACTTTTCCCTCTTGCAACGACATTTCCTCAGTTCGTTCAGAAACATTACCTTTATCCTTTGAATCATTCTGACTACATGCACTAATCATTACGGATGTTACAAAGACGAAAAGCCAAATGAACCATTTTTTCATTCACTCACATCCTTTTTAGCGTTTAATTAAACAGACGGGTGAATGTTACAAATGTTACAAATAGGGTCAAGTCATTTTGTTGTCTAGTTAATTTTCGGTCACATAAATAATAGAATGGCTCATACCAATACTTGAAATCGGACAAGCCAGTTTCAAATAAAAATTTATAAAGACGTGAAATGATCTTGTTTCATTATGAAAAACGTTACCAATAATAAAAAACTAGTGTATTATTCTTCATTTTTCGTTTGTCATGGAGTAATGAAGAGTGCAAAAAAGGATTATTGCATCAGTTTGAAAGTTAATTGCACCACTATGGTCACCTTTTGCACCAACTCGAGCCTTAATTGCATGAATCTCAAAATAATTGCACATGATGACCGATTTTTGCATTTATCAACCTTTATTTGCACGTAAAAATCTATAATTGCACAAATAATTTCCCTCATCTCTATACAATGTTTTAGACCACTTTTAAAAATAAAAAATCACACGCAAACCTTATTCGTTCACGTGTGATTTTTCTATTATTCTTGAACTGTCTTTTTTAATCCTCCAATCAAAATAGCTGTTACAATCGATCCGATTAAAATTGCTAATGCATATAAATACGGGCTTCCGTCGACAAAACCGATGACGAACGCACCTCCGTGTGGTGCGCGTAAGCCAATTTGAAACAACATGCTTAATGCACCTGCTGTTGCTGAACCAATAACTAATGATGGAATAACTCGCAATGGATCAGCCACTGCAAACGGAATCGCCCCTTCTGTAATAAAGGATAATCCGAGAAAAATGTTCGTGACACCAGCTTCTCTTTCACGAGTTGTAAATTTCTTCTTAAATAAGAATGTTGCGATCGCAATGCCAAGAGGCGGTACCATTCCACCAGCCATAATGGCTGCGTGTGGCATATAATTTCCTGCTTCAATCATCGCAATACCAAATGTAAATGCTGCTTTATTAACAGGCCCCCCCATATCAACTGCCATCATTCCACCAAGTAGAAGTCCCAGTAAAACTAAGTTTCCTGTTCCAAGTCCATTTAACCAATCTTTCAATGCTAAATTTATACTAGCAACAGGATCGATAATGATAAAAAACATAATGAGACCTGTTAAACCTATTCCAAATACCGGGTAAAGAAGCACCGGTTTAATTCCCTCTATTTGTTCAGGTAAACGAGAGAACGCTTTCTTTAAACCGATTACAATATAACCGGCTAAAAACCCGGCGATTAATCCCCCCAAAAATCCAGCTTGCCCTTGTGCTGCCATAAATCCACCAACCATACCTGGTGCTAGCCCTGGACGATCTGCAATACTCATAGCAATAAATCCAGCTAAAACAGGAATCATTAACCCGAAAGCGTTTCCACCACCAATTGTCATGAGAGCTTCTGCTAATTTATTATAGGTAGGATCATTGGGATCAGCCGAATGAATACCAAACATGAATGATATAGCAATTAGGATACCTCCACCAACAACAAACGGCAACATGTTGGATACACCATTCATTAAATGCTTATAAATTCCTGATCGTTGTTGACGAGGTGACTCATTTTGTTTATTTGTTAGTGTATCTCCTTGATATATTGGGGCATCTTGCTTTAGCGCTTTTTCAATCAATTCTTTTGGCTTACGAATACCATCGGATACCGGTACCTCGATCACATGTTTTCCCTTGAAGCGGTCCATTTCTACTTGTTTATCGGCGGCTACGATGATCGCTTTTGCTCGTTCAATCTCCTCTTTTGTTAATACATTTTTCGCTCCGCCTGAACCGTTTGTTTCCACTTTTAGGTGAACGTCCATTTCTTTCGCTTTTTCTTTTAAAGAATCTGCTGCCATATACGTATGAGCAATTCCTGTTGGACATGCTGTTACCGCAAGAATGAGTTCATTAGATTGTGATATTGGTTGATTTTCAGTTTTACTACCCTCTTCATCTTTATCATGAGTGTCGATAATGTGAAGAATATCCTCTTTTGATTCGGCACTTAATAACTCATTCCGTACTTCCTCTTTCATTAAAATCGTTGAGAGTCTTGCAAGTGCTTGTAAATGTGTATCATTTGCCCCTTCTGTCGCAGCAATCATAAAAAATAGGTGTGCAGGCTGACCGTCTAATGATTCATAGTCAATCCCATTATTTGAACGCCCGAAAGCAATGGCTGGAGTTTTTACTGCTTTTGTTTTCGCATGTGGAATGGCTATTCCTTCCCCAATACCCGTTGTGCTTTGTTTTTCTCTTGTTAATATTGCATCATTAAATTCTCTTGCGTTTTCAAGCTTCCCTGCTTTATCTAACACATCAACGAGCTCGTGAATGACACCAGTTTTATCATTTGATGAAAGGTGTAATTGAATGGTGTCGACTGTTAATAATTGTGTAATTCTCATTCTGTTTCCCCTCATTTCCAATCTTCTATTTTTACTTCCGGCAACAGCTTTTCAACTTCTGCTTTCGTGCAAAGCTCCAGAGAAAAAGCGGTTGCACTTCCAGATGCAATACTGTATTGAAACGCACGCTTTACATCCTTTGTTTTTGTATATTCGCTTAAAAAGCCAGCAACAACGGAATCTCCAGCACCAACTGAGTTGACAACCTTCCCATTTGGTGGAGAAGCATAATAAGTAACGTGATCATTTAAAAATAAGGCCCCTTCACCAGCCATTGATACGATGACATTTTGAGCTCCCATTTTAACTAGCTTTTTTCCATATGTGACTGCATCTTCTTTTCTATCAATGTCGACATTAAACCATTCACCTAGCTCATGATGATTCGGTTTTAATAAGAATGGTTTATATTGTAAAAGGGAATGAATGTAATCTCCAGATACATCGATTACGACTTGAATATTACGCTCTTGGCAATAAGAAGTGATTTTTTCATAAAAATCGTTCGGTAAACTCGCTGGAATGCTACCCGCAATCACTAACCAGTCATTTGCATTAAGACTTGATAATGCTTCAAAAAAATCCGTTACTTCCTCTTCGTTTATTATAGGTCCTTGTCCATTGATTTCCGTTTCTTCTCCAGTTTTCAGTTTAATGTTTATTCTCGTATCCTCTTTTATATGGACAAAATTTGTTTTAATTCCTTCATTTCTTAAAGAAGCCTCGACAAAGCTTCCAGTCCATCCACCAACAAATCCGAAAGCACTTGTTTTTACCTCAAAACGATTTAATACTCTGGAAACATTAATCCCTTTACCACCTGGGTATTTCGCATCTTGTTGAATGCGATTTAATTGACCAAGCTGAAAAGTAGGGACTTCAACAATGTAATCAACGGATGGATTTAACGTAACTGTATAAATCATATTTCCACAACCTTTACTGTCGTTAATGCTTCAAACGGTTTAAATGTTTCATTCTCTGCTTTATTTGTAATGATCGTTGCTTGATTGATATTGGCGATTTTGGCAAAAGATATTTCATTGAATTTTGAATGATCCGCTAATATAAAGCTTTCTCTCGATAACTGAAGGGCTTCTCTTTTGATCGCTGCTTCGTCAGGATCAGGTGTTGTTAATCCTAACTCTGGATGTATCCCATTTGCACCAATGAAACACTTATCAAAACGGTATTGCTGAATGGATGTAATCGCACCGCTTCCAATAAGTGCTCCCGTTCGAGGCTTCACATAGCCACCTACTAAATAGGTTTTAATGCCATTCATTAATAACGGTTCAATATGGGTTAATCCGTTAGTGACAACTACAATTTCTTTATCTTTCGTTAAGTTATTAATTAATTGTAATGTTGTTGTTCCAGCATCGAGATAAATACAATCGCCATCCTCTATTAAGTCAGCCGCTGCCTTTGCGATTGCTTTTTTGGCTTCAAGGTTTTTTGTTGACTTTTCTTTTACATCAGGCTCGGTTAGCTTTCCGGTAACCCTCGTTGCCCCTCCATGAACTCGTTTTAAATAATTTCCTTTCTCTAGCTGTGTTAAGTCACGTCGAATTGTCGATTCGGAAGCGTTTGTCGCATCAACAATATCTTGAATTTTAACAATGTCTTTTTCTTTTAATAATTTCAAAATCGTTTGCTGTCTTTGTTCTGTAATCATAAAATCCCCCACCTCTTGGAAGCGCCTACATGTATAACGCTTGATTTTATTATAAAAAACAAATCGATAAATTTCAATCATTTTATTTCATTTATAATCAAAACCAATCATTAATAACCAATTGTATGAAATCGAAAGAATATGAAAAACTACGGACATAATGAGTTCGTTAAAGGAAAGGTGGTGATGATGTTGGCTTATGTAACTATGCAAAATGGAATCCGCACTTATTATGAGCAATTGGGTCATGGTGAACCGATTCTGTTTATTCATCCACCTTGTATGGGACATGTCACTTTTTATTATCAACGAAAGTTAAGCAGACATTATCAATTATTGTTTTATGATTTACGCGGAAATGGGAAAAGTTCAACAAATGAGCAGTCATTTACGATGCGAGCGTTAGCAGATGATATCAATGATTTGTTACAGCAAATAGGGATTTCGGAAGTATTCGTATGCGGATACTCTAACGGGGGATCGATTGCGCAAGAATTTGCGATTCGCTATCCTAAAAAAGTGAAGGGGTTAATTTTAATAGGGGGATTTTCTGAAATCAATTCCGTCTTGCTACATAGTGAGTATTTGCTCGGGATTATGACATCAAAACTCGGAGGAATTCCGTTACTTGCGAAAGTCATCAGTAAAGCACATGCACCGACAAACGATTTTCAACAAAAACTTGAACAATATATGAAGATGGCGGATGCAAAGACGATTTTACTAATGTATCAAATCGGGCTAAAATATGTCGCGACAGACCGACTTCAAAACATTACATCACCCGTTTTACTCATCTATGGACAAGAAGACCATTATGTACATCACTATCAAGACCCGTTCATTGAACGTATTCAAGATGTCGATGTTGTATACGTTTCAAATGTAAAACATCAAGTTCCAACACTTCAAGCACAAGCCTTAAATCAAATTATTCACCAATTCATTCAAAAACAAGCAAATTCAATCACAATTAAATGATAAAAACGGTTGCCTGCAATAAACGGACAACCGTTTTTCCATTTATTTTGTGGGAAGAATATTGTCACTAAGTAAAAGCGGGCTCTGTCGAACGGGCAAATTGTTTTGCCGTAAAGCTTGTTATGATGGTTGCAAATGTTTCATGTAAATTCGTTAAGGTTGCATAATGAATGTCATCTGCACTTATTAAATGTTGATCAAAAGATTGTTTTTCAAAGCTAACGGTTGCATCTTGGACAATAAATGGAATATAGCCATGCTCTTTTAATGATTTAGCCGTCATATCGATATGAGGAGAAAGTGAAAACCCGATGAATATCAACATTTTTGTCTGAAGCTTTTGAAGTGCTAATTGAAATGGCGGGTGCTTCAAAACATCATAATAAGATGAGATAAAGCGAAACTCCCCTTCTTTTGGCTCAAACCCTTCTTTAAAGGAGAATCCATCATTCATCCGGTGCAATGGAGATAAATAATGTTGATCAGCGTATCGAACATGAATAATCGGTAATTCTTTCTCCCTCCATAATCGCAAGAGTTGCTTCATAGTATGCTCTGCATATACACCATTTCGCTTTTTAAATCCCATAAAATCATACCCTTTTTGAACATTCATTAACACAAGAGCTGGTAAATCAGAACAATTCATACGAAACTCCTTTCAAAGCCTTCCCATTTCTAGGGTAAAAAGAACAATATATTTATATGATTCACTGTCAATTTTATTCGATTTATCACATGGGCAAATGGGGCAAATTATGCTACTATATGAAAAGTGACAAGAACGATGAAACCTTTTCGGCTCTTTTTACGTCTACATATTGGACGAAAAGACCGCCCTTTTCTGTTGGTTTTCATGATAAAGAGGGGCTATCAAGAACTTTTTAATTGGTGCACGATTATCTTCTTACATTTCTCAATTGATTCGACAATTTAACAAAAACAGTCTTTATTTAAGGTTTTTATCTCAAAGATTGTTGCTGCCTAAAATGATAAAGTATGGATAGAGGCAATCGAAGGTTGCGTTAAATCCCACTTCTGGCCTCTTACCTTAAGATGCTACAATGCGCATAGAGGACAGGACAATGTTTAAACAGCAACAAAGTTTAGAGAACAGCCTTATTTAATTTTATAGAAGTTGGTGAACAACATGGATTCAAACAAGAAAGAACAATCAAGATTCGACTACCAATTGGCATCGATTATCTTTCTACTGTTTTGCGTGAGTTGTATAGCCATCTATGGTGCACAGCTTACATCTGGACAATACGGTGAGAATTTCTTATTAAGGCAAATTATATGGTATATAGTAGGATCATGTATTGTTGCTGTTGTGATGTTTTTCGATTCCGAACAAATTCAGAGAATGGCTTGGTACATGTATGGTTTTGGTATCTTTTTACTATTATTTTTAATGGTTGCACCTGAAAGTATCGCTCGTAGAATAAATGGTGCCAAAGCATGGTTTACACTACCTGGATTTTCATTTCAACCTGCGGAATTTGTAAAAGTGTTTTTAATTATTCTATTAAGCTCGATTATTACGAACCATAACCAATTGTACACGAATCGTACAATTAAAACAGATTTAAGACTTTTGCTTAAAATCATTGGAACAGCTATTATCCCTATCTTACTTGTTATAAAGCAACCGGATTTAGGTACGGCTCTTGTGATGATGGCGATTACAGCAGGGTTAATTTTTGTTTCTGGTATCTCATGGAAAATTATTATTACGATATCCGGAGTCGTTTTCGCAGCGGCATCTTCAATTCTTTATTTAGTATTAGCAGCACCGCAAATTTTAGAAAAATATTTAGATGTTAAGCCTTACCAATTTGGACGGATTTATGCCTGGTTAAACCCAGAAGGTTATAAAAGTGGAGAAGCGTATCATTTAGTAAATTCATTAAAAGCAATTGGATCTGGACAAATAACAGGAAAAGGGATTGGTAAAGGGCAAGTATATATTCCCGAAAACCATACAGACTTTATTTTTAGTGTCATTGGCGAACAGTTTGGATTTATTGGGACAAGCATTGTCCTAAGTCTTTACTTTTTACTCATCTACCATTTAATCAAAATATCACTCGAAACATATGAAGCGTTTAATAGTTATATTTGTGCAGGCGTCATTAGCTTATTCGTTTTCCACGCCTTCCAAAATGCTGGAATGACTATCGGGTTACTCCCGATAACGGGAATTCCCCTCCCATTTATTAGTTATGGTGGAAGCTCGATAATGGGAAGTATGTTTGCAATTGGGTTAATTTTTAGTATTCGTTGGCACCATAAAGTATTTATGTTTTCAAATGATTCATAAAGGGGCTGTCCGAATAATATTTACACCCCGGAATCTAAAAAGATAGACCCAAAGAATGTTGATTTTACAGCATTCTTTGGGTCTTTATTTTGATTCTTCATGAAATTGTTTAATACAACGTTCAATGATACTGACTTTATTCAAAATGACATCATTATTCATATACAGACATGCGTGTTGATTATCCAAAATTAGGCAGACTTATCCTATAAAAAGTTGAGTAGCTTTTTAGAAATGTCATCATTTCCGAAAACCAATCAATCGGAAGCTCTCCTGTCAGCAGTTTTCGTTTAAATGTAATAAAAGATAAAGAGGTGAATACTTTTCGTTTGGCTGTTTGATCATATAGCCATTTTAGAAGGACATAGGCGATTAAAGCAGCGAACAACTGATTATAAACAGCATTCTTTGTCGTTCCGAATAAGACAGGGACATTTAAATGCTGTTTCACCCATCGGAAGAATACTTCAATGGACCAGCGCGCCTTATACATGTCCGCGATTTTCTCTGCTGAAACCTTTCGAAGGTTTGTGACAACACGAAATTCACGACCCTGATCATCACGGAATATCACGACTCGGTGTCGTTTCGTTGAGCGGGCCTGTGGAGTGCCAAGTTGGCATGTCATATCTCGCACAACAGGGGACCCTTTCACTTCCATACGCTTTAAAGCATGAGGTTGAAAAAGCTCAACGTTGTCTTTCATACGGATGACAAAATCTTGTCCATCTTGAACAAATTGATCCAGTCGCTTGATTTTAAAATAAGCACGATCTTTTACAAGAATATAGCGATTATCGGCAAATTGTTCGCCTATTGGCCTATCATGTTTGGTTCCAATCGTTTCAATGACCTTTATCGGCATTTCCAGCTCAGGTAAGTAACCTACATGCAATTTAACACCAGAGCGCTCTCCATGATAGACCGCCCATGGGAGTCGTGATTTTCCAACCGTCATCGTCGTGGAGTCAACCACTACTAATTGGCGCGGAAACCTTAATGATCGACGAGTTTGACGGTTGCATTTAGATACAACCAAATCAAAAAGTTGCTTCATTATCTCAAAGTCCACATGACTGGCCTTCTTTGAAAACGTTGAATAGTCTGCCTGTGCGAGTCCATACGTAGGGTCGACATCTGCCCCATGCCGAAAGCTTTTCCACTCATTAGCTGAAGCTGTTACCAAATATTCTATTAACGTTTGAACATCAAACTTTCGAGCAGTATCCTTGTAACCAACAGCTTTCACAATCATTTTTAATTCATCTTCAGAAATAATCTTTTGCAGTAAATTCGGGAGCGTGGTATTCTTTTTCATAGGGGACACCTCTTCCTGGGTTTGTTGGTTGGTACTTACATTCTACAGGAAAGGTGTCCTTTTTTGTTGTTTTTTCTGGATTTTATTGGTTAATCAACACTCGTGGTTTTATATACTTAATTACAGATTAGGTAATAGAAAGGATTCATCTTTTAAAACTCACTTTATCCAATTTTATTTAATAATTTTCTAATTCTCTGTGTAAATCTTGTAATAAAACATCAACATCTATTACTACCGAATCTTTATTATTCCAAAAAATAGAGGGTTTATAACCATCCTTTTTAATACCAGGGAGCCATTCATCTATAAATTCCTCTAGTTCAATTATTTCAGGTTTATAACTATCCCATTCGCCTTTGGCACAATATTGAGCAAATTCTTTTTTAGGCCAAAAAGGTATTAACAGGTTTCCGATATCATCTTTAGTCATTGCCCATCCATCATGATAAAGACCCCATACTTCTTCCCAGTCAACTACTTTTTTTAAAAAGTATTCATATCTTTTTATAGCAGGTAAATTTAATACTGCATAATATTCTTTTTCATTCATATCTCCTTACCTCCTTCTTCCATATCCATCATACTTATGCTGAGTTTTATGGTTTCTAATAATTTGTATATCACTGTATCTATACCCGTACCCTTTTCTAGCTTCATATCCCCGTTTATGAGCTAGATGATATCCACGTGGTACTCTAATAGTTTTTCTATTTTTTCTTTTAATACTATTTAGTTCCTGTTTAATCCATCCTCTAATATGTCTTGGCATTCTTGAATCATTTAATAGTGCCTTTAATCTTGCTTGTTTTCCCTGTCTTCCAACCTTCTTAGCAAGACTTAAATACCTATAAACTTTCCCAACCTTAATATAATTTCCTGCAACTGCCCATGCAACAGCTAACGCTAACTTATATCCACGTTTACCTTCTGATCTAGCTTTTTTATATGCTTTGTACCCATCATAAGTAGCAATAGCTGCTTTAAATACGAGCCAAACCCAGTTCCCTTCTGGATCAACATATCTGACTGGGTTTCCATGACCATATGCATATTGGTTTAAAGACTTCGGGTCATCCTCAAATCCACGGAACTTATCACGAGTAAGAAATCGTCCTGTATCAGCATCATAATAACGGGCCATCAAGTAATATAGACCTGTTGCTTCATCGTAACGGTAACTTGCATAACGATATGGGTTCACAGATGCCATCGTACCAGTTTGAGAAACAATGTTACCCCAAGCATCATAGTCGTATTCAGCAACCGTATTGCCATTCTCATCTGTTAATGCTGTAACATCACCATGACCATTGAGATGATAATAATACGTAACCCCATCTTTTGTCATTGTAACTGGATTGCCTTCTGCATCCCAAGTATATTCAGCAATGATGTTATTGCTTGTATCTGTTTCATAGATGACTTTTCCTTCATCATAATGGAAGTTGATGGTTCCACTTGATGTTGTCATGCTTGTGCGATTACCATCATGATCATACGTAAATGACGCAAGTGTTGTTCCGCCGGCATCTTTTACTTCAATCAGACGGTTGTCTTCATTGTACACAAATGTCTGATTTCCGTTGCTGGTTAGATTTCCATTTACATCATACGTATATGCTTGACTGTTGACATCAGTCAGTTGATTTCCAGCATCATACGTATAATTGATTGTAGTCGTATTTGCGCCTTGTGTAACCACCTTCTTCGTACGGTTTCCAACGTCATCGTACTCGTACGAGATGGTTGTTCCATCTAGTAAGGTTTCTTGAGTTAAACGATTTAATGAATCATACTGATAAGAAATTGATCCATTATTTGTTGCAACACCTGTCCAGTTCCCATTGGCATCATACGTATACACATATTTATCCAAGACATCGCCGTTTGCATCATAGTTAATAACAGATTTTAGACGATTATTAGAATCATATTCGTAGGCCGTATACGTACCATTTGTGTGTATGGCAGAAACCACATTTTCACGCTCATCATAGACGAAACGAACAATTTCTGTATTATTTCGAGCCATTGTAATTAACTGGTCAAGCTTGTTATACGTAAAATCATTTGTATATTGGACAGTACCAGCTGTCACTTTAATAGATGTCGTATTCCCATTGTCATCATAACTGAAGTCAATAGTATTTGACGTTCCTTCAGCTTTTTGAGTGACTTTCTTGTTCTTATCATATGTGTACGTTGTTGTTTTCCCTGTATCGTCTGTTACGGATGTGACATTTCCATTTGCATCATATCCATAACTCCATTTTTCTATCCCATTATATAGAATCTTTTCTAATCGATTTAACGCATTATAAGTGTAAGAAATCTCATTGTTATTTGGATAGATAACCTTTGTTTGATCACCGTTCCGATTATATTCGAATTGAATCGCTTGATTTAATGGATTAATGATCCGTGATATTTGGTTAAACTCGTTATACTCGTAAGTGGTTGAATTGTTTTTCGCATCTGTAACGGTTGTACGGTTTCCTACACTGTCGTAGCCGTAAGTCGTTTCTTTTAAATTAGCTTCAATCACTTTTGTTAATAAGTTACGAGCATCATATTGGTAAGAGGTTATCTGACCTTTTGCATCTGTTACACTTGTTTGATTTCCTGCTGTATCGTATTGGTAAGAAATCGTATTTCCAAGTGGATTTTTGACTGCAGTTACATAGTTTCCATTCGTGTCATACGAGTTAAAGGTATGTGAAGCTCCTTCTTCTAGACGCATCGCATCAAACCAAGCTGTACCTGTTTGGTTATAGTAGTAATAATAGACATCGATCGAATCAAATGCTTTCTTTGGCTTGACTTCTGCTGCAACGTGCTGCCAATCTGTCTTTGTTGTACTAAAGTCGTTTGCAAAATCCCAATCAGTGGTTCCGTCTATATGATTAATGGCTATTTGCAGTGCGTAATAACCACCATTTGGATCAGCACCTTGTTGTATGGACCATCCTGATAAGGTAAGCTTCGTATTACTGTCACCAGAAATATCAATATGTTGTTTAATATATTTATCTTTTCCTGATTCTCCGGTTAATTTATACGCATATTGCCCAACATAGACATTGGTTGTATCCATAACATCACTTGCGGATATATTACTGCTTGTTGTCCAATTGTCAGGAAGATTATCGCCATTGCTATCTCTTTCAAAACTAGAATTATTCACAAGGTTATAGGCACTGACAACCGTACCTTTTTCTAATTGAACTCCGTCAAAATAAGCTGTTCCTGAACCAGCGTCCATTCCGACAGTTAATCGAATAAATTTGGTTCCGGTTGGTGCATTGTCCGCTACAACATGAAGACGAGTCCAATCATGTGTTCCTTTTAGACCATAGGATGATTCTTGACCAAGCCAATTGTCCTGATCATCATAATAATCTACTTTAATATATGCTTGGTTTGTTGCTTCTGACGTTTTAACATAACCGCTTCCTACATAATTAGTTCCATCATAAGGTTGCTTATCAGAGGTAATAACGGCCCATCCAGTCGGGTTACTGATACTTACTGCTTTCGAACCAAACTTATTTGTACTCGTCCAATTAAATGTAGCCGTTGTTCCAGATTGCTTCAAAGATGTCCAATGATCCGGCCAATTATCACTATTATTTTCGAATTCAAAACTGGAATTTTCCGCCAAGTTATCTGCCGTTGACATCGGATAGGTTGAATACGCAAGGTTTCCAACATTATCATATCGTTGTGAAACAGATTGTGTATAAGGGTCAATAGACTCCGTTTGGTTATTGTTTTGGTCATAATCAAATGTATTGACATTGCTATTATAATCTTGTTCCTTAGTTAAATTATTTTGAGCATCGTACGTAAAAAGTTCTGTATCTAAATTTTCAGGGTTTTCAGGATCAGAACTTCCAGGAAGCTGAACGCCCGTAATATTTCCATTTACATCATACGTGTAAATGTATGAATCTGATCCACCATCCTGATTTGAATTCGCGTCGATAACTTGTGTCAAGTTATTATTGTTGTCATATTTAAATGTTGTGACTGCTTTATTTTGATCATCTAATGGATTTTCAGTAATTTGAGTAATATTCCCATTCCCATTATAAGAATAGTCAACACGCTTTCCTTCTCCATCCATTACAGTTGTAACAGTATTGACTATATCATAGGAATATGTTGTTGTACTCGTTTCACTTACACCGTTTATTGTAATTGGACGGCTTACACTTGTGATACGATCGGACGTATCATAACCAATCGTTGTTGTAATTGAACGAGCATCCGTAATCGTTTTTAAATTATGATCAGCATCATAACTAAACGTAGTAGCAAAATTTCCAGGATCAATAACTTTTGTTAAATTTCCTGCTGCATCATATTCGTACGTTGTTGTACGATTTGCTGAATCCGTAACACTTGAGACATATCCATTTGTCCCATAGGTGATCGTTGTAGCACGTCCTGAGGCGTCTTGGACTGACGTTAATTTTCCATTAGCATTATACGTAAAGGTTGTTGTGTTCCCGTTCGTATCAACGATTGAACTTATTCTTCCACTTGTATTGAAATGAATCTTCGTGTCATCTTTCTCCGTAATGGTATATGTTCCATCTTGATTTTTTTCAAGCGTAAGATAAAGACCACCTGGCGTTGTATAGCTTCCACCAATTGCTTGACCAAAAATATGACGCGTATTGTCCCCATCAATTAACGTAATCGGTCCGTCACCGGAATCAACAAGAAGCGCTTCAACATTACTAAACCAGCCATAGCCAAACATTCCTGCATACCATGACTTACGGCTGTTATACGTACGTGAAACTTCTACCTCAACACCGCGTCCCGGAACGGCAACATCGGTTTCTTGTAAAACAAGATTTCCATTTGCAGGGTTGACACCCTCTTCTGTGGTGCTCCAAAACTCTTCTACTCCCATTGGATCAACGGTATAATTAATTGTAATTCGTGGTGTATTATTACCACTATTGACAGTATTAAATGAGCGATATGCGGAAGATGTTTCATTTTGCTGCTTTAACATCATTCCATAGTTTGCTTGATCACCGTTATACCAGTTTTTAGCAAGCTGTGTAATATCCCACTGCCAATAGGCATCAACCGCATTGTCTGTTGTTGTAGATTCTGGAGATCCACCAATAGAAGGCTGCGAATTCCATGTTGTAGTAGAAGTTTGCCAATCACTTGTAATACGGAACAAATCAATGGAAACAGTTGATGTATCTTGTTTTGCTTGATAGGCATTGAAAGTAGCACTCGAAATTTTGCTGTCACTAGGAAGACTAGGAAGAACAAATTTGATAAGTGCACGAGTTGAACCAAAATAACCGTGATATCCTGTATTCATAAATGTTTCACTTGAATATAAAGAATCGGGATAACTGCTTGCAATAAACATATCCCGAATAACATCCCAATTATCGATCGTCGGATCAATGGTTACTGGATATTGTGTCTCTGGATCTTGTAAGAAAGCTTGATCAGCGATGACATCAACAAATGTTTTTCCACTTTCTTCTCTTAATTTTAGCGTGACCTTATCAGAATATTTTCCATTGGCATCTGTCATATAAGGCTTTTCTAAATACCACTCTAGATTACCTTTTTGATCTTGGAAGACAATGGTTCCATTCTCTTGAGTAACAGCCGTTAGCCCTTTTAGTTTTAATTCAAAGGTAAAGGTGTTTTCTACAGGCATACTGTTAAGAATAATATCTTCCTTGACAGCATCCCCTTTAACACGGTAACGTACATCAGCCTGTTCGAAGATACCTTTGTACGTAATTTCATTATTTTTTACAATACCTGGCACGTTTTTGGCTTGAACAGGAATTAATGATATACTTTTCCCATCTTTTTCAACAGAAACGAGTTCATTTCCATTTGCTTCGTTTGCAAACCACGTTTTAACATCGTTGGCATTGTTTACATGTTTATTTGGTTTTTTTCCACTCTTTTTTAAGGTGTTATCAATTTTCTTCCATTTTTTATCGGCAGGATCTTGATAGAATTGAGGTTCTAAATAGATTTCTTCAGTAAAGCTTCCATCTGGATTAAAAAAACGTGTTGAATGCTTCGTACGTTTGCTTTTTAATTCTACTTTTGATTTAGGTAGTTTATCTGGAAGTTCTCCAATATCAGCCTGAAGACGTTGCTTTTTTGGTACTCGATCAGAAGCACCAGGTGCAGCATTTGCAAAAGTAGGACCAATCAAACTAAAAATTAAGCAGAATGATAGCAAAAATGCAATAGAACGATACATACTTTTAAACGACGGTGGCATTAAATCTCTCTTCCCTTTCATTACTTGTAATATTTGTAATACTTTTGTCATCCGGATAACAACACTTAAATATTAGCAAATAATAAAAGATTGTAAGTATGAAAAATAATGGAAATTAACCAATATATTGTTATTTATACATGTGCTTGAGAATAGATCGTTAGGCGTTAAAGTTTAAACATAGTTTTTATAATAGCGATAAGATTTGGGCTCCTTAATATGGCCACAAAAGGTATAAAAAACCCTGAATTTCTCCTTAAAAAGGATCAAACAGGGTTTTTACTTCCGAAAAAAGAAATTTTTATAATATATGGATTTTATAGAAATAAAACCTTAAGAATTAGTCTGAACCGTTCAGTCAATCATTTTGAAGCATCTTTACCGTGGATTTCCATCTCCCTATAATAAAAATGAAAATTAATAAATAAACGTTTTAAACACAAAATGGGCATCTCTAAGCCGAAAATTCGACTAAGAGATGCCCATTCCATTATTCATACCGCAATGCATCAATTGGGTTTAACCTGGATGCTTTGTTTGCCGGGAGCATTCCAAATAGGATGCCGATGACCATAGAGAAAATAAGCGCTCCTACGACGACTTGCCATGAAATTAAAAACGGCCAGCCAGCAAAATATGAAACTAAGGAGGCTCCTCCGGCTCCGAGCAGGATTCCAATTGTTCCACCGATTAATGTAAGCGTAGCGGATTCTATTAAAAATTGTGTTAAGATTTGCGACTTCGTTGCCCCGAGAGCTTTTCGTATTCCAATTTCTCTCGTTCGTTCTGTCACGGAAACGAGCATGATGTTCATCACACCGATTCCGCCAACTAATAAAGAAATACCAGCAATACTACTAATAATTAAGGTCATAATTCGTGTTACTTGGCCAATTCCTTCAGCAATTTCTTCAATATTAAAGACTTGGTAAGACTCTTCTGTATTGTGCAGTGAATTTAATAGCTGTTCTGCCTGTTCGCCAGCTGGTTGAATATCGTCAGCACTTTTCGCTTGAAGAGTTACTTGGTTGTAGCTATTGACACCGAACGCATTCCGGTAAGTTGTCCACGGCATGTACAACTCTGAACCTTCAAAAGCAAATAATCCGGTTGCTTTTTCCAAGACCCCAATAATTTCAATCGGTTGTCCGCTTACCCAGACGATCTCGCCAATTGCCTCTTCACCTTGGAATAAGTCTTCGACCATTTGACTTGAGATAACACCGACACGACGACCGCCTAAAAAGTCCGCTTCTGAAAAGGTTCTACCTTTACTAACATGGAATTCATTAACGAGCGGATAGGCGTTGTTGATGCCGAAAATGCTTGCATCGACCGTTTCTTGTTTAAATCGTGTCTCATACATCGTCGAACTTGTCGCAACGACGTTTTTTACTTCAGGAATTTTTTTTAACGCCGAAATATCTTCTTCAGTAAATGGATCGCTCATATAAGCGTTCGGGTTTGTTTTTAACTCTTCCTCACTAGGCTGATAAATAACTTCAATTGTATTTCCTGACCCTGTAATTTGTGACTTTAGTAGTTGTTCTCCCCCTTGTCCAATGGCGACAACGACGATGACAGCAGCAACACCGATGATAATTCCGAGCATTGTCAGCACAGAGCGAAGTTTATGGGCCATAATCGATGCGAGTGACATTCGAACATTTTCAAATATACTCATCGATAAGTCCCCCCTTCCACCCGTGCTTGTGTAATTAATCCGTCACGAACAGTAATGATGCGTTTTGCATAATCAGCAACTTCCTTTTCGTGCGTAACGAGAATGATCGTCGTTCCTTCCTCATTCAATTCAACAAAGTGCTCCATGATCGCGTAGCTCGTTTTCGTATCGAGCGCTCCTGTCGGTTCATCTGCCAAGATTAATTTTGGTTCGTTGACGATGGACCTGGCAATGGCCACTCTCTGCTTTTGTCCGCCTGATAATTCATTTGGCATATGCAACATGCGATCAGCGAGCCCAACTTTCTCGAGGGCAAGCTTCGCACGTTCTTCCCGTTCTTTTTTCCCAACACCTGCATAAACCATCGGAAGTTCAACATTTTTCAACGCATTTAAACGCGGGAGGAGTTGAAATTGTTGAAAGACGAAACCGATTGAGAGATTACGAATTTTCGCAAGCTGCTGATCTTTATAAGTAGAAATGTCTTCTTCATCAAATAAATATGTTCCAGTCGTCGCCCTGTCAAGACAACCAATAATATTCATTAATGTCGACTTTCCAGAACCAGATGGTCCCATAATCGCGACGAAATCTCCTTGATAAATTTTCAGGTCAATTCCTTTTAATATATCAACCTTTTCTTTACCTAGTTGATAGCTTTTCGTAATGCCCTTTAAGTCAATCATTCAACGGTCACTTCCATACCTGGTTTTAGCGAATCAACTGGTTTTAAGATGATTTGATCATCTTTTTCAACCCCGCTTTTGATTTCCATTACTTTTTCGTCGGCCGTTCCAACCTTTACTTCTTTTTTGACTGCTTTACCGCCTTCAACTACAAAAACATAATTGGAATCATCTTCTTGTTTTATCGCTTCAAGTGGAAGAACGTTTACTTTTTTCCGCTCTGTTTCGATTTCCATAATGAGTTTAAAACCAGGTTTTGCCTTAATATTTTCATCTGTAACAGTCGCTTCAATTGGATATTGAACAGCTCCCTCTCCTTGTGCCATCGCATCTCCTTGTTCAGGAAGTGTCCCAATATGTGAAACTGTTCCCTTCCATTTTTCATCTGGAAGAACATCTGATGTTAAGGTCACTGGTTGATTTTGTGCGACTTTCAACGAATCATATTCTGAAATAACGCCATTTACTTTAAAGCTCTTTAAGCTTCCAATATGTATAAACACTTTTGGCTCCACACTGTTTTTCGCTTCTTCATCAACCGCAATGATAACCCCATCAATATCACTTTTAACTTCTAATTCAGCAATCTTCTTTTGAATCGTTTCTTTTTGTAATAAGTTTTGCCTTAACTCGATATTTGCCATTTTCTTTTCGGTTTCGAGTTGATCTTTTTCCGATTCGATTTGCTTTTTCGCTTCTTTTTCTCCTACTTGTTTCGCAAGCTCTTCCTTTTTATCCTCAAGGTCCTTTATTTGATCTTTAATTTGGTTTATCCGAATATAATTCGACTCGATGGCTAATTGATTTTGTTCTTCTTCAAGCATGAGTTGTTCATTTTCATATGTAACAAGAGGCGTTCCTTTTTTAACGGAATCCCCTTCTTTTACGTGAATTTTCTTCACTTCTCCTTGCTGTGAATCAAAATATACTTTTTGTTCATTAGCTAATTGAAGAGTACCGGGAATCATCACATTCCCGGTAATTTCTTTCTCTTTCAGCTTTGTCGTTTGAACCGTTATATTTTCATCAGCTTGTGTCCGAAAAATACTAATTCCAATGATTAAGAGTAAAGTTGCTGCAATTCCGATTCCAATCCAAACTTTTTTCATATTATGCACCCATCATACTTCCAAATGATCCACCAATAAGAGCAATTAATCCGAGTATGACGAAGAAAATAATCGCAACGGTCCATGCTGCTTTTTTCGATAAACCACCTACTCGCTCAAGTCCCATTGCAGAGATAACGGTTCCCCAAATAGCAAACAGTTCCAAATAGGATAACAGAGCTCCGACCGCTCCTTCTGCACCTACAACACCGTTTAAACTTGTAAAGTTCGCCTCTTCTACACTCACACCTACTGAGTAAGCAATTACTGAATTGAGTAATGCGCCAATACTTGAGATGAAAAACACATAAGTAGAAAATGAGAATAATTGCTTAAATTTTGCACCTGTTCCAGCGATTTTCGTAACAGCTAAATAAATGAGTGTTGAAATTAAAAGTGAAAAAGGAGCTACTAAAAGTCCTCCAACAATAAAGGAAGTGCTCATAATTACGTTCATAACTTCTGCTTCTTCTTGACTCATTCCTTGTTCAATTCCAACGGCAACAAAGTCTACCGTACTAAAGCTGATAAATGTAGCGATAGTCGTAAGTGCCATGACAACGAGTAACGGAACTAACACTTTCGGGTTTTGGCGAATTCGGTCAAGCGTCTCTCCCGGACTCGTTATGATTCCGAGCAATTTTGGCTTTTCTAGTTTCACAGTTGTTTCATTGTTTGGTTGCAATGATTCTGTCATATGATTCCCTCCATTTTTCTTTTTCCATTTACTATTACGAATAATTTTCCAGAAAGGTTTCAAAAAATCTTTATTTTTTTCACATAATAGTTTTACAGATTTTTATTTTCATATTTATAAATGTAGTTCGTGATGATTCAAAATAACGAAATTAAAAAAAAAGAACAAAAGGTTTCCCTTTCGTTCAGCTTTATTTCCTATAACCATCAGTACAGATGGTTGTTTACGTTTCACTTTATTTCTGTTTATTCATTTTTCTCCCTTGTGTTTGGAATTGGCGGATGTTCACTTTCACCTTAACATTAATTGTCGCATTGGAAAAATACTCTTCCCAATCCTTTTTTATTTTTTTCCAAAGTTTCGGTTTATGGATTCGCAAGCTTTCGCCAAACCCAGCCACATCTACTTTTAGCTCTTTTTGTGTTTTCTCTAATCCTTTATCGATCAATTCTTTCATTTCTTTTTCAATTTGTTTTTCTGCTCTTTTAATAAACGTTTCGTCAAACGCATCACTATCTTGTATCCAATCTTCCGATATACGCCCTTCTGTTGAAACATTTACTGTAAATGAAAGGTTATTTTCCGTTCCCTTCGGTTTAATAGAGCTTTTCAAATGATCGAGTTCATATGTAATGATTTCGTCTGATTTTTGATCAACTGCGGTTACGACCCCCGCTTCCGCCTCACCTGTTATACAATTAATGGCAAACGTTTCATCTTCATCTAACTCTCCAACCATTTTCTGCGTTTTTCCATTGATTACAGCAGCTCCAATCAATTGAATCCCCTCGTTAAACGGTTGTACTTTTTGAACAATAAAGCTTTTTTCCGCTGACATGTTTTCTGAGAAATCGCCTAAAGATAATTTTGGAGCCATTTTAGCTGTCTTCGTTTTCATATTTTCTGTTAAATAGAACAGCTTTAAAGAAGGAATCGGGTCTTTTTTTCCTTTTATACTTAATATATCGCTTGCTTTCTCCTCTGAAATTAATACGTGTACAGTCCGTCTAATTTCATGATCTCGAAAGAAAAAATTCATTAGTTGAAGGAGATTAATGGACTCGGCAGCCTCCTTACTCATAACCAATACTTTTAAATGAGAATAATTCGGACTGCGACTTGTAATCGTGGAGTGTTCACGCCCTGCCTCAAATACTGAACTTTTCCCAATCGTTTCATTCGTAAAAGGTTCTCCTTCGATCCCTCCTCCATTTTGTCCCGCAAACACTTTAGGAACAACATATTGGATCGTCAAGATTGGTTGTACATCATCATTATTTGACGTCTCTTCTACATCCACCCCGAAACCAACGACTAAACCTGTTTCTTCTATTTCAACGCGATCCCAACACCCGGCCGTAAAAAGAAGTGATAGACAACAGCCGAGCATAAATCCCTTTTTACCTTTTCTCATTTTGTTTCCTCCTTATGAAGGCAATCGTTAAAAGAACAATAGGAAAGATTCCAGCAATGACAATCGCCATACTCCCGAGGTAATCCCCCAATTTGAAAAGACTATTGATATCTTCTGGATACATTGCACATAAATAAATGAACGGTAAGAGACCATATACAATAGGCTTGTACTTTTTCTTCAAAACTTGGCTCAATCCGATACTAGCTAAATAATAATACATAATAAAAGATGTGAATGTTGTAATCACCCAGAGGATAATAAAAAAGCTTTCAAACCGTTCAAAAAGTAAAATTTTCATTTCAAATGACTTAACAAGCTCCATTGTCGGCCATGTTAGCAACCTTACTTCATCTACTGTCAATGTCCCAATAACAGCGATCAAGATTAAAATATATAAAAATAATGGGATAAGGGTTCCAATTGTTGCAACTTTCATCGCTTTTTTCGATTGTTCCATATATGCCATTAAAACAAAATAAATTTCAATTCCAGAAAGGGATAAGGCTGTCGGCTTAATACCGTTTAAAACCGGTTTCATTCCTTCCCCTAAAACAGGACGAAGATTATTGATGTCAATCGTTGTCACGCTAAGGCCGAGCATGAATAGAATAAAAAGCAACACAATCGGAAAGTACATTTGCAAAAGCTTTACAATGGAATAAATACCACTAATTACAATATACTGACCTACACAAATGTATACGATGATGATGACTTCTATCGGTGTTTTATCTAATAAATAGACCCGAAGCACCTCCGCAGTCGTACGTGCTTGAAATCCTGTAGATAAATAAAAATAACTCATAACAAATACGTTACAAACAGCCCCTAACCACTTACCGACCAAAATAGGACTAAATTGATAGAGTGTCATGCCGTTAAATTGATGGCATAACTTCGTGACAAAAAAGGCGGCAACAATATATAATACACCGCCAATCATCATACTAATCCAAATATCAGGCGTTTGCGCTTCCTCGGCACTTCCACGAGGCACTGTCACAATTCCAACACCAATAATGGTCATCGTTAATGCGATGGCTGCTTGTGTTGTAGTAAGGTGCTTGTTTGTACCATTCATTGTTTCCTTCCTTTTTTGTTCTGAAATTTTTTTCGTATCGAAGCTATGCTCCATAATAAAACAGGCAAAATCCCTGCAACAAAAATGGCCATATTTCCGACATAATCCCCATATTTAAATACACCGTTAATATCATGTGGATACATAGCTGATAAGTAAATAAACGGCAGAAGCCCGTAGACAAAATGCTTACGTTTTTTATGGAATATTTGAGCCATCCCTAATGATGCGAGGTAGAATGCCATAATGAACGTCGTAAACGTTGTAATCACCCAAAGAATAATAAAGAACGTTTCAAACCGTTCCAAGAAAAAACCTTTAATTTCTATTGATTTGACTAATTCCATCGTCGGAAAGGTAAGAAGTCGCACCTCCTCAACGGTTAACGCACCAATAACAAAAATTAAAATAAAAACATATAAGCTAATGGTAAATCCGATCCCTATGAATGTTGTCATTAATGCTTTTTGTGGCTTTTGCATACAAGCTGTTAAAACGAACATAATCTCAAATCCGATATAAGAAAGGCTATTTGGCTTAACCCCTTTTAGTACAGGGGGAATACCTTCCCCAAGTACAGGGCGGATGTTGTTTATATCAAAATTAGTTAAACTTAATAAAAAGATGAAGAGAAAAAAAATTAAAATAACAGGAAAATATAGTTCAAATAATTTTAATATCGGGTTAAGCCCTGCCAAAACAACATAAACAGCGACACTCATAAAAACGAAAATCGTTGCTTCAATCGGTGTTTTATCCAATAAGTAGCTGCGTATAACTTCTCCCATCGTCCGCACTTCAAATCCAGCTAAAAGCGTAAAATATAAAATGAAAACGAAGTTTACCATATACCCGAAAAATTTACCTATTACGTGTTGACTAAATTGATAAAACGTTTCATTCGGATACATTTGGCTTAGTTTCACAACAAAAAATGCCGCAAACATGGCGATAGCTCCTGAAATCGCAACCGTTATCCATATATCCGGCGTTTGCACCGCTTCAGCGCTGACTCTTGGAAGAGTAATAATTCCAACCCCAACAATCGTCATGATGACGGCAATTGAAGCTTGAATGTTTGTTATTTTTTCTTGAGGACTTAACATCATACGAATCACCTTTTAACTAGGATGAACGCTCATTAATTCGAGTAGTGTCCTTTGGTTTAAACATACTTGGTCTTTGCTTAAGAACGAGATAGGGTAAGCGAACGATGGCATCCTTCCAGTCTTTAAATTGATATGGAACTAATGGGGAGGTATATTCAACGCCAAAGCTTTTGAGTTTCACTAGATGAATCGAAATGACCATGGCAAACATAATGATTCCAAATAACCCTAAAACAGCTGCTGAGAACATCATTCCAAAACGTAATATTCGAATCGCGATTCCTACTCCATACTGCGGTAATGCAAAAGAAGAAACCGCTGTCAGTGCAACAACAATAACCATCATTGGACTCACTAAACCAGCTGTTACCGCCGCTTCTCCAATAACAAGTCCTCCAACGATCCCGACTGTTTGGCCAATAGGCCGTGGAAGTCTAACTCCAGCTTCTCGTAATATTTCAATCGTCACTTCCATCATTAATGCCTCAATAATGGATGGAAAAGGCACCCCTTCGCGACTCCCAGCAATAGATATGACTAAATCGGTTGGAATTAACCCAGGATGATAAGAAATGAGGGCTACATATAAGGAAGGGGCAAATAACGAGACAATCGCTGCTCCAAACCGCATAAGACGAACGAGCGTACCAACATACCATCGTTCATAGTAATCCTCTGGTCCTTGAAGAATGGACGTAATCGTAATTGGGAGTATTAATACAAATGGAGTTCCATCAACTAAAACAGCAACACGCCCTTCTAACAATGAACTTGCTACTTTATCTGGCCTTTCTGTTGTTAATAGCTGCGGGAAAGGCGATAAATAGTCATCTTCAATGAACTGCTCAACAACCCCGGATTCCGGTACTTGATCCAAATCCATTTTGTCTAATCGTTTTTTAACCTCTCGGATCATTTGTTCATTCGTAATATCATTCATATATGTAACGATAACCGTCGTTTGACTTCTGCGCCCGATCGTATATTTGTCAAAAACAAGGTTTGGGTCTTTAATTCGTCGTCGGATTAATGATATGTTCACAAGAATATTTTCTACAAATCCTTCTCTTGAGCCCCTAACGGTTGCGTCTGTAATCGGCTCCTCAATTTGTCTAGATGGCCATTGTTTTGTTCCGAGCACAAGCGCTGCATCGACACCTTCAATCAAAAGTGCCGTTTCACCATTAAAAATGCTCATAATACAGTCTTCAAAATTTCTTACCTCTTCGACATCTGTTAACGTAATCACATGGTCTTTTATTTTTTCCTTTATTTTATGACTCATTGCATGATGATCATTTACGAACGAATCTCGTTTCAAAACATCTAACATGATAGACTTTAATAGTTGCTCATGAATTTGTTCTTTATTAACAAGCCCCTTAATAAAGACAACGGCAGCGCGAACATGATAAATCTCTATATAAAACTCACGAATCACAACATCTGGATTATTCCCTAAAATACGTTGAAATTGCTCGAGGTTAGCCTGTAAATGAGATGAAAAACTATGATTGGCTCCGATGAAATGAGTTTGTTGCTGAATTCGTTTATTCTCTTTATTTTTTTGATGTAACCATACCCATGGATGCATCACCCTCACCTCCCTTACATGAATTACTTTGTCACATTAAACCGTGTTCCTAAGAGATAGACTCGTTAATTTGATTTCACGATCTGTCTTAACCAGTTTGAAATTTTTGCAATCGAAAACGGAATCATAAAAGCAAAAAACGCCCCGACAAAATGATCCCATTTTGGAAGATAAGATACGATCAATTCCATTTCAGATCACCTCTTTATTATTCTCACCTAACATTATGTATTCATGCATAGAAATGGAAACCTCATCATTTACGTTGATGAAAAAAAGCACCCCTATAAAGCTAAGTTGTAAATACAACGTCGACTTTTAGGGGTGCTACTTGATCTATTACGTTTTTTACCCTCCGCTCACTGGCGGAATAATCGCTACCGTATCACCATCTCGAATGATGAAGTCATTTGGTGCATATTCTTCGTTTACCGCAATGAATACATGGTCTTTTATTGGTAAATTGTATTTGGAACGAAGTGTTTCTCTTAATTGTTGTACAGTTAATGATGTTTCATGAATCTCCAGCTGATTTGTTTGTGCTTGTTCCTGTAATTGCGCAAAAAGCAATACTTTAATCATGTTCTTTCACCCTTTCCCCTGGTTCTCCACTTGGATAGGCTGTTGTTTCAAGCTGGTCTCCTACCCACATCTCGCCATCTTCCCAATGTTCTTTTTTCCATATCGGAACAATTTGTTTAATCCGTTCAATCGCATATTGATTCGCTTCATAAGCATCAATACGATGCGGTGTGGAAACGGCTATAACAACGGCAATGTCCGATATTTCCAGTTTTCCAACGCGATGCGTGATGGCACATTTCGCATCAGGCCATTTTTCTTTTATTTCATCGCCAATTTTCTTTAACATGCTAATCGCCATTTTTTCATAAGCCTCATACTGCAAAAAAAGTGTTCGCTTGCCATTCGTCCATTCTCTTACTGTTCCAATAAATGTTGTGACTGCTCCCGCTTCAGGGCGAATGACTTTTTGCACAACGGTCTCGACTGAAATTGGCTCATTCGTCACTTCATATAAAGAAAAACTCATCAACTTCCCTCCATTTGATTGCATATCCACTGTATGTAAGCTTCTTTTTCATCGAATTTAAACTGTTTACAAGAAGATGGAAGTGCTGTTGTTAACGGTTCTGTAGAAATCACACAGCAAATGTTTTTCAATGATTGTACAAGATGCTCATCCTCTTTTGAACGAAGGAGTACAACCTTCGGAAACGGGGCATGCTTATATCCTTCTATTAAAATGAGATCAAGTGGAAACATTTGATATAATGAAAGAATTTGCTTTACGTTTGACTCTTCCATTTTCAATTGCATATGAAATTCCCCATTCCCTTCCACAGACGACACATAGGCCCCTTGCCGAAAGTGACGGTGATGGTCACGGAATCGCTCCTCTACATCCGGCGGATTTCCTTCATGGCCGTGATGCTTGATCGTTCCAACTTTCACATTTCGCTCTGAAAACTCACGAACTAACGCTTCCATTAACGTTGTTTTCCCGCAATTTTTGTAGCCGACAACTTGGATTATTTTTTGATGTTTCCCCACGGCCATTCACAACCTTTTTGTTCATCTAGGAGAAATACGTTTACGAGCATTCCTTTTTCATAACCTCTCGTGCCACCTGGCAAGACGATTAAGGCGTTTACTTCACTTAAACTTGAAACCATGCTCGATTTATCTAAGCCGACAGGTGTTACCATAACTTTTCCTTCTTCCCAATCGATTCGACTGCGAACAAAACGAGTAAAGGGGTTCGGCTTTGGAAAATCTTTCGTTAAATACGCTTGGATCACGGTGGCATGCGGTTCGTTTGAATACAATGTATATTTAATTAAAGGACGGACAAATAATTCATAGCCAACAAAGCACGCAGATGGGTTTCCAGATAAACCAAATAACCACTTACCATTATGCTCAGCAACCGTTGTCACACTACCTGGCCGCATCCCAATTTTATTAAATAGTACGTTTGCACCTAATCGTTTATAAATCTCAGGTAAAAAATCGTAGTCGCCGACTGATACACCGCCTGTCGTGATTAACATGTCAACTTCAAGCAGGGCAGATTGAACTGCCTCGAAGCAAGCTTCTATGTCGTCGCTTTTATGGGCATAAAGCTTCGGAATTGCCCCGCTTCGAATTACTTGTGAATAAACCATGTATGCATTGCTGTTACGAATTTTTCCAGGAGCGAGTGGTTCATGAACATCTAAAAGCTCGGTGCCTGTTGATAAAATCCCAATCGTTGGTTTTTTCACAACCGGAACTTTATCATAACCGAACGTGGCAAGTAAAGCCATAACGCCCGGGTTTATATATGTACCTCCTTTAACGAGAACCTCGCCTTTTTTCGTGTCCTCCCCTTGAAAGGAAATGTTCGACCACTTTTGAAACGGCCGTTTTATAGACATATACGGTTTGCCGTCACGAACAAACTCTTTCGTTAATTCATACATGACGACCGCATCTCCCCCAGCTGGCAGTTGAGCGCCTGTCATAATCCGTACTGCCTCATTTGGACCTATTGTCTTTTCGGATACAACACCCGCTCCGATGGAATCAATAATCTCAAATTCAACTGGTTGACTCTCTGTTGCGCTCAATGAGTCTTCCGCTCGAATAACAAAACCATCGTACGGGGAGCGGTTAAACGGTGGCACGTCATGATCGGCCACAATATCGACAGCGACATAACGCCCATTGCTCTTTACAATCGGTACATGTTCGATTTCGCCTCGTTTTGCTCGGCACATCACTTTTTTTACAGCTTCTTCTATTGGAATCGGTGTTCGTCTTTCAACCATCAGTTTTCCTCCAACTTATTTTTCTTTATCATATCAAATACTCGTTTCAAACTATATGACATTTTTAACAAACAATAATTTGTCGCAATGATTTCAAACTTTCTTCACATTTTAGATTTTGTTTATAGATTCACGAAGAAGATTGTAATAAAATAGAAGTACCGTAATAGGGTAAGAAAGGGTGTACATATTTGGCATCTCTAGAAAAAAATTCTTTAGCAACATTAATGACCTTTCACCATAATGTGAAAAAAGTCTCAAAAGGTGATTTTTTATTTCAAGAAGGCATGGTGGCAAAAGACTTATTTATCATTAAAGAAGGAATCATTCAAATTAGTAAAGTTACGCCAGATGGTAAAGAGCTTTGCCTTCGCATTTGTCAAAAAGATGACCTTTTCGGCGAGTTATCCATTTTTTCAGACCAGTCTCACTATATGTTAAATGCAAAAGCCATAATTGATAGTGAAGTCGCCGTTATTTCAAAAGAGACTTTGGAATCTGAGCTTTCACACAATCATCATTTAAGTATGGAATTAATGAAATGGATGAGTGATCAATACCGCCGTATACATACAAAAATAAGGGATTTAATTTTGCACGGTAAAAAAGGTGCGTTATACTCCACTTTAATACGACTAACGAACAGCTACGGGATTGAAAAAGAGGATGGAATTTTTATTGACTTAACGTTGACGAACCAACAGCTAGCCAACTTTTGCGGTACCGCTCGCGAAAGCGTCAACCGTATGCTCAGTGAATTAAAGAAAAACAAGATTATTTCCATGATAAATGGAAAAATTATTGTTCATGATTTAGAACATTTAAAACGTGAGATTAATTGTGAACAATGCCCAGTTGACTTTTGTCGGATTGATTAGTTAAATACAAATTTAGCAGAACAGACCAAAATCAAGCAGAGTAAGGGAGGAAGGTGAGCTACCATATAAGGAGCTCACCTTCTTTTTTCTACAATTGATGATCATTTTCATTTCTTACTTCATGTAAATAGGTCTCCATATACACACGTTCAGACTCGGAAGCGTTTTTCGCACCTTCTTCTGGATCAATATTTAATTTCCACTTCTTCACGGTAATGTCTACAACCGCTCCTAAAGTTACAAGACCACCAATGAGAATCAGCCATCCATTCATCGTGAACACGTCCTTTCATGATTCTAATGGGTAAGCCAAATTTTATTTTTACTACGAAATGATTAGTTAATGCATACATACATATTATATGCTGAATCGGCGTTCGCACCCTTTGATCCAAACAAACTCGTTGATAGGTCTATTGTAATAATTTAGAAGAAACAAAGTATTTGTTTCTCCAAGTTTCAATGCCAACGACATGTTGATGTGCTATTTTTATTTCTAAATAGGTTTGTATGTTATACGATTGTACATTGCCAAAAGTTTCAAAATTTCACTTAAACCTTTGTAAAAGGCAGGAGATTTTTCTAAAAAATTTATAACAACTGTTGTGAAGTAAGTATTGTGATTTTGATAATCAATCACTAATTAAACATTGAAAAAGAAGAGCATCTTATCGCTCTTCCTTTTCGAATTATACAAGTATAACATTTATAATTATAAATATTTCTTTCATTTATTTACTAAGAGCATTATTTAGAATAATTCCCCAATCATATCTTCCACACATTCAATAATCTCACCTGAATGAATGAATTTTCTTATCTTTTCAATATGAGGATACAAAAACATGTCCTCTTCCATTTTTGGTACATCGTGAGCGATTCGCTCTAAAACTGCCCTTGTGGCAGATCCTGGCAACAAGTCGTTTCTGACAAATTGGTGGGCAAAGTATACGGATAACAATTCAATCGCTAATATATATTCAAGCTTCTTTGCTACTTCGCGTGCTTTTTTCGCTGCATTGTACCCCATTCCGACATAGTCTTCTTGGTCTGCACATGTTGGGATATTATCCACTGTTGCCGGATGAGACAACATTTTCATATCATTTAATAAACCGGCTTGTGAATATTGTGGAATCATAACACCAGAGTTGAGTCCTGCTTTTTGAATAAGAAAGGATGGGTAGCCTGAAAGCTGGCCGTTAATAATCCGATTGTTGCGACGTTCTGACATTTTAGCAATCGTTGTGGCGGCAATACAGGCGGAATCCAATTCAATTCCTACATAAGATGAATCGCAATTGCCCCCGGATATCGCTCCTCCCTTTTCTTCGTCTGGCCATAAAACGGGGTTATCTGAACATGCATTCATTTCAATCTCAATCGTTTTTAATGCATCATGAAACGATTTCTTTGCTGCCCCGTGTAGCTGTGGGATACAACGTAATGAGAGCGCATCTTGCAGGCGATAATCCTTGAATTCTTTCGCCATTTCAGAGTCTGCTAATAGTTTACGAATGTTAGCCGCTGTATTCTTTTGTTCATGATGAGGTCGAACGCTCATTAATCGTTCATCAAAGGCGCGTGTTGTTCCCTTAAGAACTTCTACTGTCATGGCACCAATGATATCAGCGGCTTTGGCCGCCTTTATCATATCGTATAACGCTAATGCTCCGATTCCTGTAGGACTTGTCGTCCCGCTAGTAAGTGCCAAACCTTCTTTCGCTGCAAGAACAATCGGTTTTAATCCCACTTTGTCTAAGGCATCTTTAGCCGGCAGAAGCTCCCCATTCACATAAGCACTCCCCTCCCCAATCAATACGAGCGCCATATGAGCCTCAATACTTAAATAGCCGACAGATCCTTCGCGAGGGGCAAATGGAGTAAGGCCAAGATTTAAAAAATGACGATACATATCTAACGTTTCAACCCTTACTCCTGAATATCCTTTACCTAAATTTTGTAAAACCATCAAGATCGTCGCCCTAACGTCTTCTTCTGCTAACGGTTCTCCGACCGAAGTAGCATGGGATAATAAAATATTTCTTTGTAATTGTGTCGTTTCCTCTGACGAAATAATTTGTTTATACAAAGCCCCAAATCCAGTATTCACGCCATACATCACATTGCCTTCAGAAATCCACTTTTTTACAAGCTGAGAGGATTGTTCTACTCGCTTACGATACTTATGTGAAAATTCCACATTCGCACCGAAACGAGCAACGGCAATGAATTCTTCTAATGTCAAGGGTTCCCCTAGCGTTACTGTTTTGATATCTTTAGGATTCATTTTTCTCCCTCACTTCTTTCACATACGTTACTTTTCGATTTTATCGATGAAAAACATTTTAATGGCGGAAGCTACTTGTAACACGAAAACAAATAATACAGCAGATCCGCCAGCTGCTGCTAAGTACTTAACACCATCCACTCCTTGTGCCCCACCTGCAAAGGCAACCATGACAAACGCAATGACGCCAATGGATAATGCCCATAGAAGTTTTTTCCAATTAGCAGGTTCTTCATCATGTTCGATGTTCGATGTACACATAGATGCAATCGTTCGAACCATTGAATCTGCTGCAGTCGCAAAGGAAAGAATTAACGCAATCATAACAACTGGAATGATCACCACCCCTAAAGGTAAATTCTCTAAAAATGTCCATAATCCAGCAACAGCCCCGCTATTCTTAATTGTCTCAACTAAATCGACAACGTTGTTTTGTTCCCAATGTAAAGCTGTCCCCCCCCAAATACCGAACCAGATAATACTGAAAACAGCCGGTAAAATCCAGTTAATAAACATAAATTGGCGAATCGTTCGACCATACGAAATAACGGCTAGGAAGATACCCATAAGTGGTGCATAAGCGATCCAGATGGCCCAGTCATACAACGTCCACCACATTACAAGTGCTTCTCCACCTAAATCGATTGGATCAAGCCCCCATCCCCAAAAATTTTGGAGCCAATAAGCTAAACCAGCGGTAGACGTACGCAAAATATATACCGTAGGCCCTATAATGATAAGTGCAATTAATAAAACATAAAATATTTTTGCGTTGATATCTGATAATTTACGAATTCCTTTATCCAACCCTTTTAACGAGGAAACCGTAAACGTAGCTGTAATAATAACCGTTAACACAAACCACATGAGCGGCCCCTGTTGAATGCCATATGTTGTCTCAATACCTGAACCTACTAACGCCAATCCTGCCCCTAATGAAGATGCCAATCCTAAAGCAATCGCTAATACAGCTAACGTATCAATAATATTTGTCCATATTCCTTTCGTTACTTTATCACCAAAAAGTGGAGTCAACGTTGCTGTAACGGTAAGAGACTTCTTACGATTAAAATACATATACGCCATAATTAAACCTGATAAAGAGTACATGGCATACGGAATAAAAGTCCAATTGTAAAAGCTTCTGCCAATCGCGTAAATAGCAGCAAGAGATGTTCCAGGTTCAACTCCGGTTTGTGCCATCTCTCCATAAATATTTCCAAAATAAATAATAGGTTCATTCACGCCATATGTAACGACGCCTGTCGCAATCCCCCCTGTTAACGCCATCGCAAACCAAACACCGAACGAGAACTTAGGCTTCGCATCAGCCCCACCAAAACGAATATTCCCCAACTTTGAAAATGTCACTAAACTCACAATAATTAAGGCGACAATTGAAATAACTTGATAAAGCCACCCAAGATTCCGTAATGATCCTAAAAACGTGTTCATCGAAATGTCTGTTAACATTTTGTTGTTAACGATTCCGAGAACAGCCCCTCCCCCTACAACGAGAAAAGCTGGCCAAAATACACCTTTACGCGTTCTATGTTTTACCTGGAATTCAACCTCCACATCTTTTTCTTTTTTTGTAGCCAATGACATTTCATTACCCCCTTGTACTCAACAAAATTTAACCGCTTACAAACCGTTATACTTTTTCTATCATTTTTAAGAATCATGAACATGTGAATAACTTTCTCTTTCATCACAATGTGGAACGAGAAGGAAGAAGAAATACTTCAATGGAGGATTAAAACATTGAAATTTAACCTGATTTTGAACAAGATCTCCTTCTAAAATAACCATTTTTTCTTATCACTACATCACCTCACTAAATAATTATCTTAATTTACTGAAATTTTAAATTATAAACACCTTCAAATATATATACTATAATTTCGAAATTCTTCAATTATTTTCGAAAAAATTAATAGTTTCGGTTATGTTGCAGTTTGTTTCTGGTATTTATTTTAGGTTTCTACATTTACTTTTGATATAAAGAAATTAATTTCAAATTAAAAAATGATCATGAACATTATGATTGTCTAACTTTTACTCATAAAGCACTCTCTCAATAAAAAAGAAATGTTAAAATAAATTCATATAGTAGAAACAAGAAAGGGGTATGAGTATTATTTGGATGCTACAATGCTTTGGGATGCAGTTTTAGAAAAAATTAATAAAAGAATTTCCATTCCTTCCTTTGAGACGTGGTTTAAAGATACAACAATCGAGATTGATAACGACGTGATCATCGTTAAATCTAAAAATCAATTCGCATCTGATTGGCTTGAATGTCGTTATCATTCTTTAATTTCTGAGTCCGTTTGTGAAGTTGCAAGTCAGTCATACGATATTAAATTTAGTCATTTTGAGCAGGAAAGTATATGTGAAAATCACCCTTTAGAGAATGATAAGGTATTGAATCGAAAGCTAAAAGAAATTTTAGAGCGAATGATGAAGGAAGATTTTTATTCTGACGACTTAGCGATACGTTTATTAGATGTTCCTAAAGAAGAAATTGTAAGAATGAAAAATGAAATTGAGGACGAGCATAGGCTTGCAATGCTGCAAACAAATACTGCTCAAAAAGTAAAGCGAGAAGTACTTAAAAATTTAATGCGAGCAAAGCATAGTTTTTCCGATGAGGAATTGATGCACATCTCCATGGTTAACAAAAATGAATTGAAAGATGTTAAAAACGAAATGATTGAAGAACAGAAAAAAGAAATGTGTTAAAAGGACCATGAATTTGGAAGAATAGAGTAGGGTAACCTCTTTCAAGGCTACCCCCTCATCAAACCGTACGTGCCCTATTAAGGCATACGGCTTACCAACGTGTTCCTTATCATCATCAGTAGGTTGCTAATCGTTGGGCATAGTTCAT
>NZ_JAKZKS010000018.1 GCF_022808615.1 Bacillus sp. FJAT-47783 | reverse complement strand
ATCCACTATACCAAAGAATGAGGTGTTTTTTGCATTTTTAGAATCATTTGTCAATAAACATTTTTTACACCAATGAACCTTAGAACCACTATGGGTGCACTAACTTTTTAAAGTGCGAAGTTTGAGTTATTATCCATTCCCAATATCTATTTTACATTCATAATTGAGACGGAACATATTCTATAAAAATTATCAACCCCGACTTTTGGTGATAAGCCATCATCATAACAAAAAGTTCGCTCCATTGAAGGGAGGTATTGGATGAAGACATTGGTGACAAACGGAACGATTTATACAATGAATCACCGAGATGACGTGGTCGAAGCGATCGTTGTCGAAGGTGGAAAAATTGTAGATACGGGTTCTTATGAAGAAATGAAATTACGATACAGCTCAAGTATTACGAACACAATTGATTTACAAGGAAAAATGGCCATTCCAGGCTTAACCGATAGTCATATGCATCTTTCTGGTGTTGCGGGGAATTTTATGGAGTTAAATTTAACAGGTGTTCAGTCGAAAGAAGAAATGCTTTCAAAAATAAAAGAAAAAGCATCATCCCTTCATCCGGGGGAGTGGGTGCTTGGACGTGGCTGGGATGAGAATTTGTTTAGGGACCGATCAATTCCTACGATGGATGAACTTGATCACGTTTCCCCAAACAACCCATTATTTTTAGGAAGAATATGCGGACATGCCTATTTAGCTAATCGTTTAGCCTTTAAGAGGTGTCATGTTGACAATATGAGTTCATTGCCCCCAGGTGGCGAAATTGCTTTAGATGAATATACAAAACAACCAACAGGCCTTATTTTGGAAACAGCATCACAATTATTTACGAAACATATTCCAAATAAAAGTTACGAACAATTAAAACAGGCATTGTATAAAGCGATGGACTATTGTATGGAATTAGGCTTGACGTCTATTCATACAAATGACCCGCTCTATTTAGGCGGATTTGAGCAAACGTATCGATTATATCATGAACTGTTAAATGAAGAGCAAGTAGGGTTACGTACAAACTTATTAATCGACTATCCTTTTTTAGATGAATTGAAGGAACGACAAATGTTAACAGGATTTGGGAACGATATGTTGCAAATTGGTGCGATAAAGATATTTGCTGATGGAGCACTAGGGAGGAGAACAGCTTTATTGTCAAAACCATATGAAGATGATCCTGACAATTTTGGAAAGGCGATTCATGACGAGGCGGAACTTTTTCACATCATTCAATCGATCCGGCAATTACAGTTACCTGTCGCTGTACATACAATTGGTGATCAAGCGGTCGAAAATGTGTTACATGTATTAGATCAATTTCCAAATGCAAACAAGAGAGATCGCATTATTCATGCGTCTATTTTACGTGAAGACTTAATCGAACGGCTAGTTCATCCAAGACGAATCGTAGATGTTCAACCTCGTTTTATCGTCAGTGACTTTCCATGGATTATCGATCGAATCGGGGAAGAACGTGTGAAATATGCCTATCCATTTAAAACGATGCGACAAAAAGGAGTTCTTTGTGCAGGTGGTTCGGATGCACCGATTGAACCGGTAGACCCATTATTAAGCATCCATGCAGCAGTAGCAAGGAGAATAAAAGAGGAGACACATGAAGGGTATATTCCAACAGAAAAGCTATCCACAAAAGAAGCCATTCACATGTATACACTAGGTGGCGCCTATGCGACGAATGAAGAGCACAAAAAAGGAACGCTTGAACGTGGGAAGCTAGCAGACTTAACCGTACTATCTCAAAATATTTTCACCTTAAAAAATGCAGATGAATTATTAGAAACAAAGGTCGAGATGACTATTATCGGGGGAAAAGTAACGTATAGTCGCATATCATAATACAATAGTCGAAATTTTTTTAACAGGAGTGGGGAAACGTGGCAATTGGATATATAAATGGAAAATACGTTGATCTTAATACTTGTGTTATTCCAATTGATGAACGAGGACATCAATTTGGTGATGGTGTATATGAAGTCATTCGCGTTTATGACGGAACACCGTTTATGTTAAAAGAGCATATCGAACGCTTGGTGAATAGTGCTCATGCCATTAAACTCCCAATTACATGTGACAAAAAGGAATACGAGCAATTAATTCATGAAGCCATTGAAAAATCAGCGTTATCAAATTGTGATGTTTACTTACAAATTACGAGAGGAATCGCACCACGAAATCATTTATTTCCAAACACACCTGTATCGACAACGATGACGGTGAAGCCGAGTAAAGAAATTGATTCATCCCTTCGTGAAAAGGGTGCGAACGTAATGTTTCATGCAGATGAACGATGGGCGAAATGTTATATTAAATCGCTCAATTTGCTTCCTAATATTTTAGCCAAACAAACGGCCCATGAAAACGGATACTATGAAGCGATTCTTTACCGCGATGAATATGTAACAGAAGGAACAAGTTCAAATGTCTTTATCGTAAAAGACGGAAAGATCTATACGACACCGCTTACCGAAAATATTTTACCTGGGATTACGCGAATGGCTGTCAAAAATATCGCTGAAGCCTTTCACATCCCATTTGTGGAAAAAAGAATGACAAAGGACGAAGTGAAGGGTGCGGACGAAGTATTTATGACAAGCACAACAGCTGAAGTTTTACCGATTACATCAATTGAAGAGCATATCATTGGTACGGGGAAACCGGGTTCTTTAACAACGAAATTTTATCGTGAATTTCAACGAATGACAGGTAAAGAATTTTAATAGTGGAGGCCGTTTTTATGCAAATTATTGATTTACATTGTGACGCATTATGGAAACTTGCGGAAGAGAATGGAAAACTTTCGTATGAACATGCTCCGGAGCTAGATACGAATAAAAAAAGGCTGCTAGAAGGTAAGATTAAAGTTCAATGCTATGCAATTTTTATTGAACCTGAAATTAAATCTGACCAAAAATTCCAAGCAGCCTTGACGCAAATTGACTATTTTCATCAAGAAATACTCGGAAAAAACAAGGAAATGAAACATATAAAGAGCTGGAAAGATTTCGATTCATTACAAGATGGCGAAATAGGTGCAATGCTTACACTTGAAGGAGTCGATCCAATCGGCAACGACTTAAGCAAACTGCGCCTCTTATTTAAGCTCGGTGTCATGTCAGTCGGACTCACATGGAACTATGCTAACTTAGCAGCAGATGGAGCTCAGGAACCAAGAGGTGGAGGGTTAACGTTATTAGGAAGGGAAATTGTGAAGCTCAACAACGAATACAATGTTTTCACAGATGTTTCCCATTTATGTGAACGTTCCTTTTGGGATGTATTAGAAGTAGCTGACTATCCGATCGCAAGTCATAGTAATGCCCGTGCGTTATGCAATCACCCCCGAAACTTATTAGATGATCAAGCGAAAGTGATGTTTAATAAAGGTGGATTAATCCATGTCGTCTATCACCCATTGTTTTTAAATGAAAGCGGCGAAGCGACAATCGAAGACGTTATAAAACATATTGATCATCTCTGTTCACTAGGCGGTGTGAAGCAAATTGGCTTAGGATCTGATTTTGACGGAATTGACCAAAAAGTACACGGGCTTGAAGATGCATCGAAAACACAAAATCTCATAAATGAATTACTAAAACACTTCACGGAAGAAGAAGTCCGCGGCTTTGCCTATGAAAACTTTTTAAATCATCGTCCGATCAAGAAATAAATATCATAAGAGCAACGAAGAGACCGGTAGCACGGCCTCTTTCTTTTTCTCTTTTTACCCTTTCGCAATAATACTATATTTTAGGCGTCATATAAAAATACAATTCAGAAAACTCTTGATTTTCTTTCTGATTTTGGTAATATATTATTCAATTTCATGATAATGGGGTGGAGATATGATTCGGCAACTAACGGAGCAAGATTATGAAATTTGTTACTCTTTTGTAAGTGAAAAACCATCTGAAAATTTATTTATCATTGGCGATATTGAAGCGTTCGGCTTTGAACAAGATTTCCAGAAGCTGTGGGGAGAATTTGACAATGCAGGAAATCTCGTAGCCGTTCTATTAAAATATTACGATAACTATATTGCTTATGCACCTGGTGATTTTAATGCGAAAGGCTTTGCCCAAATTATAAATGAAGATCCTCAATTTGCGATGATTTCAGGGCTGGAACATACAACTCGGAACATTCATCCGTATATTAACACCCAAGTTAAAAAGAAGCGCGCCTTATATTATGCAAAATTAGACGCACTTAACCAAATGGAGAACTCTTATCCATTTCCAGAAGTTAAAGAGCTGAAAGTTGAGGAAGTACAGAGGTTAATGGACCTCTATAAACAAATTCCGGAATTTGAGAACGCGGGCCGTGACGGTGGTAAAGGGCATAAAAACAGCATGGAAAAAGGGGTAGCAAGGACGTATTACATCGAACGAGACGGAGAAATTGTCTCTGCTGCCTCCACAACTGCAGAAAATTCACAGTCCGCAATGATTGTCGGCGTATGTACATTAAAGGCTTATAAACGAAAAGGAATGGCAACAACCATTTTAACAAAATTATGCACCGATATGCTGAATACAGGTCGAACACTTTGTTTATTTTACGACAACCCGGATGCTGGAACGATTTATAAACGAATCGGCTTTCAAGATATCGGAAAGTGGATGATGTACAGTTACGAAAAAAAATTAGCATCTATTGAAAAAAAGGGATGAATCGGTATCGTTCTTAAAATGCTCCTTAATGGCATCTAAATCGAAAGCCATGCTATCATAGGAATGAAGAAGCATAAGGAGGATGAAAAGATGATCATTGTCACAAACACAATCCGAATTAAAAAAGGACATGTAAACGAAGTTGCAGAACGATTTAAACAGCCAAAAGCGATACATAA
This sequence comes from Bacillus sp. FJAT-47783, assembly GCF_022808615.1. Classification (GTDB taxonomy): domain Bacteria; phylum Bacillota; class Bacilli; order Bacillales; family Aeribacillaceae; genus Bacillus_BZ. The sequence continues at coordinate 65,602 of NZ_JAKZKS010000018.1, read as the reverse complement.
GACTCCAGGCTTTGTTCGTATGCAAGTATTAATTACAAAGGACTTAGAAGAATACGACGAAATAAAAGTATGCACAACGTGGGAGAATGAAGAAGCATTCCAAGCGTGGACAACGAGCGACTCATTTAAAAAAGCACATCAAAAACGACAAAATGAAAATGAAGGCGAAAGCGTTATGCTTGGTGCAAAGCTTTCAAAATATGAAGTAGCCTTTCAACATGAAGGTGAAAATGAATAATGACCCAGCTTAGACTGGGTTTTTACATTTCATGAAACCGATTTTAATGAGAGAGTAAAGTTTGTAACAAACGTGAAATAAAAATGCAATAAAAAAGCTTGGATTTTCATTAAAAAAATATGGTAAAAGAGGAAATGATGAGTAACTTCATTTCCTCTTTTTTTGTCCGAAAATTTCGGATAAAGCCCATGAAATTCATAGTTTCATACATTTGAATACATTCAAACTCCTAATCTCGTAATTATAAAAACTTTCATGTGCTGGAAAAGATTATGTAATGAACGAGCTTTAGTATGATGTTACGGTGTAAGAGTGATACGAAAAAACGAGATTTGGAGGTTATCAAACAATGAAACTGAAAACTTTAGTAATCACATCATTACTTGCACTTACAACATTTACTGGAACATTAAAAGCTGATGCAGCAACCGCTTATAAAGTTCAACCTGGCGATACGTTTTGGAAAATTGGAACGAAATATGGAGTTGCCGTTAATTACTTGAAGCAGTACAATAATCGAACATCAGATTTACTATATATTGGTGAAACAATTCAAATTCCTTCTTCTGTGACAGCTGCTGAGAAAGATTTATTAGCTAGATTAGTAGAAGCGGAAGCAAAAGGAGAACCGTATGCAGGAAAAGTTGCGGTTGCGACGGTTGTATTAAACCGAGTTAGTCATGATCAATTTCCAAACTCTATTAACGGAGTAATCTATCAAAAAGACCAATTTACTCCAGTGAAAAATGGTGAGATTAATAAACCAGCAAGCGCGGAATCAAAAAGAGCCGTGAATGAAGCATTAGCTTTCCGTGGACAAGGGAAAGGCTCTATTTATTTTTACAATCCACAAAAAACGTCTAATCAATGGTTACGTACGAAACAAGTAACTGTTGTTATTGGAAACCATGTTTTTGCAAAATAATCGTTGAAGTCAAAAACGCTTGGATTTTTGATAGGATCCTTATTAGAGAGAATTTTTGGAGAGGTTCCTATCATTTCTCTAAGCGTTTTTCTATTTTCGACAACCTTACATATCGTATTTTGTTAAATTTGGATGATTTTTCATAAATGTGAAAAGAAATCATTTACAACCTGATTAGGTCTATGTTATTTTTATTATAGTTTCATAGTAATTGATCTACTAGGGGAGTCTATTAGCCTAGACTGAGAGAAGAACGCGCTTGAAGTTCTTTGACCCTTAGAACCTGATCTGGGTTATACCAGCGTAGGGAAGTAGGTAGTGGGTAGTACATACTTGTACATTGACTATTTATCGATTCCGTCGGGTTCTCCATGTTGAGAACCCGTTTTTTATTGGAAAGATGAATGCATGAATCTCCTTTTTACCCCACATTGCTTCCGCTCGGTGTAACTTCAGAAAAGAATGACGATTTAGGAGGAAGTTACATGAAAAACGTTCAGTTCAAAGCGCAATTTCCATCAAGCCAAAAGGTATATGTTGAAGGATCAAGAAAAGATATTCGCGTACCGATGAGAGAAATTCAATTAAGCGAAACGAAAACAGAAATGGGTACATCGAAAAATGAACCAGTAAGAGTATATGACACAAGCGGTCCTTATACAGATTCGCATTATGAGCCAAATATTTATAAAGGACTCCCGGAATTAAGAAGAAAATGGATTTTAGAGCGCGATGATGTAGAAGAGTATGAAGGTCGCAAAGTAAAGCCAGAGGATAACGGTCTTAAAAATGGAAAATCGCCTGAAGTTGTTCCACCGTTTAACCGAAAGCCATTACGGGCGAAAAAAGGTGAAATTGTCACACAAATGCATTATGCGAAAAAAGGAATCATCACTCCGGAAATGGAGTTTATCGCAATTCGAGAAAATATGGATGCTGAATTCGTTAGACAAGAGGTTGCAGCAGGAAGGGCGATTATTCCGTCCAACATTAACCATCCAGAAAGTGAGCCGATGATTATTGGCCGGAATTTCCATGTGAAAATTAATGCGAATATTGGGAATTCTGCGGTCACTTCATCGATTGAAGAGGAAGTCGAAAAAATGACGTGGGCGACTCATTGGGGAGCCGATACAATAATGGATTTATCGACAGGAAAAAACATTCATGCAACACGTGAATTTATCATTCGTAATTCACCGGTTCCGGTTGGAACGGTGCCGATTTATCAAGCGCTTGAGAAAGTAAACGGCATTGCGGAAGATTTAACATGGGACGTATACCGTGATACGTTAATTGAGCAAGCTGAACAAGGAGTTGACTATTTTACAATCCATGCTGGTGTATTGCTACGCTACATCCCAATGACGGTAAATCGTACAACGGGGATTGTTTCACGAGGCGGTTCCATAATGGCGCAATGGTGTTTAGCTCACCATCAAGAAAATTTCTTATACACACATTTTGAAGAAATTTGTGAAATATTAAAGGCGTATGATATAGCGGTTTCATTAGGAGACGGCTTACGACCAGGTTCGATTGCGGATGCAAATGATGAAGCACAATTTGCCGAGCTTGAAACGTTAGGGGAATTAACGGAACTCGCTTGGAAGCATGACGTGCAAGTCATGATTGAAGGACCAGGACACGTCCCGATGCACAAAATTAAGGAAAATGTCGAAAAAGAAATGGACATTTGTAAAGGTGCTCCTTTTTACACATTAGGGCCACTCACAACGGATATCGCCCCTGGTTATGACCATATTACATCGGCAATTGGAGCGGCGATGATCGGCTGGTTTGGTACCGCCATGCTTTGTTACGTTACACCGAAGGAACATTTAGGCCTTCCAAATAAAGATGATGTTCGTGAAGGGGTTATTGCTTATAAAATTGCCGCACACGCTGCCGATTTAGCAAAAGGACATCCAGGTGCACAAAAGCGTGATGATGCTCTTTCCAAAGCACGTTTTGAATTTAGATGGCATGACCAATTTAACTTATCTTTAGATCCTGAGCGTGCGCGTGAATACCACGATGAAACATTACCAGCAGAAGGTGCAAAAGTAGCCCATTTCTGTTCCATGTGCGGTCCAAAGTTTTGTTCGATGAGAATTTCTCATGACTTAAGAAAAATAGCTCAAAAGGAAGGGAAAACAGAAGAAGAAATTATTCAAGATGGCATGAAGGAAAAATCGAAGGAGTTCGTTGAGAATGGATCAGCTATCTACAAATAATTCTTCAACAGCTGAACGCGTAAAGGAATTAAAAAAGGAAGTCTTTCATTTACAAAGTGAAGTTAAAAAGCTAGAAAAACAAATTGCTGACATTCAAAAAACGTGCCAACATGCATTTGTTGAAACAGCGAGTATGAGAAAGTGTTTGAAATGTTACTATGCTGAAAGTATTTATTATTAATTGAGAAAAAGGGCTGCTTATTACGCAGCTCTTTTCACTTTATCGAAAAAAGGTTGATTACGGTACGAGAGGTTCGTGCAATTAGTAACATTTATGTAGCTATATACACCTCAAACTTCGGTTTTCTTTCACTCGGTTCGTGCAATTATAGACATTTATGTGCAAATACAGGTTAAAATATGCAAAAAAGGAAAGTCATGTGCAATTATTTCGAGATTCGTGCAATTAAGGGGTAGGTTCGTGCAAAAGTTGCTAAAAGTGGTGCAATTAATGCTTAAACTCGTGCAATTATCATAGCTATCACCTTTAGCATTTACCAGCAATGGATATAAACTAGTTTCTTTTAAGTTTGGTGACGCTTTCATTGAGAATATGTAGGTAAAACATTGTTTCATTAATAAATTTATCTGGAACGTTTGCTCGACAGCTTTCCCACGTCTATAATAAAAATAATAGAAAGAACGCGTTAGGAAAAAGAGTTATAGACGATTGAAGGAGATTTCAATATGGCAGTGACAATTAAAGATGTGGCAAAGCATGCAAACGTTTCACCCTCAACTGTTTCAAGAGTGATTGCCGATCATCCTCGCATTAGCGAAGAGACGAAAAGGAAAGTTCGCAAGGCGATGGAACAGCTAGGGTATCACCCGAATTTTCAAGCACGCAGCTTAGCAAACAAAAGTACAGAAACGATTGGTGTCGTCATGCCAAGCTCGACAAATTATGCGTTTCAAAACCCGTTTTTCCCAGAAGTGTTGCGCGGTATAAGTATGAAAGCACATGAAATTGGCTACGGTCTTTATTTATCAACTGGGACGAAAGAAGAGGAAATTTATCGTGAAGTCGTCTCGATGGTTCAAGGTGGAAGAGTGGACGGTATTGTTCTTCTTTATTCTCGAATCCACGATCAAGTGATGAACTATTTGTTTGAGGAAAACTTTCCGTTTATCGTCATTGGCAGGCCTTATGAACATACAGATGACATTACATATGTTGATAATGATAATGTGGCTATTTCCAAGGAAGTTACCAATTATTTGATTGAGTTAGGACATGACCGAATTGCGTTTGTTGGCGGGGATTTGGATTTAGTCGTAACCGTTGATCGTCTTGTCGGTTATAAAGAGGCTCTTCAACACGCACGTATTCCGTATCGGTCTGAATATTTTGTTCAAGAACGATTTTTACGAGAAGGAGGGCGTGAAGCGATCAAAGCGTTACTTTCGTTACCAGAACCTCCAACAGCTCTCGTTGTTGCAGATGATATGATGGCATTTGGGATTATGAGCCATTTGGAAAGTTTAAAGATCACCGTTCCAGAACAAATATCCATTATAAGCTTTAACAATTTAATGGTAGCTGAATATTCAAAGCCTCCATTGACAACAGTTGAAATTAATATATTCCAACTTGGGTATGAAGCAACGAATTGCTTAATCGAAAAAATGAAAAATCGTGATGTGTTAGCGAAGCGAATTACAATCCCAGCTAAAATCATTGAGCGACAATCATGTGATAAAAGATAAAAGGTGAACAACGGTAGTATTTACGTTCCAGTTGTTTACCTTTGTTACATAACGATTTACCTGAAAGGATGTTGAAGTGTGCTTCGATTGTATTTAACAAGACATGGGGAAACAGAATGGAACGTAGAAAAACGGATGCAAGGGTGGCTTGATTCCAACTTGACGAAGGAAGGGATTGAAGCGGCAAAAGCACTTGGTGAAAGACTTCAACCAGTTACATTTCAAGCGATTTACACAAGTCCTAGTGAACGAACGAAACAAACCGCACGTCTCATCTTAGAAAAAAAGCAAAATAAAACATTCGAAATCGACGAGCGACTTCGGGAAATCAACTTAGGCAAATGGCAAGGGAAAACGCATGAAGAAATTAAAGAATTGTACCCGGGACAATATGCAGCATATTTTCAATCCCCGCATTTGTATAATCAGGACGATGGAGAAACGTTTACCGACGTTCAAAAAAGAGCGGTTTCCTTTATGAATGAAATCATCGAAAAGCATCAGACAGGAAACATTCTCGTTATATCTCATGGAATATGGTTAAAATCCCTTCTTAATTATATAAAAAATGAATCACTTGCAAACTTTTGGAATGGATCATTTCTTCACGGTACGGCATTGTCGGTTGTGAAAGTTAAAAATATGCAGTACTATACTCTTGAAATGGAAGGATGTACTCAGCATTTGCTTGTCAATAATTGATAAAATAGGTGAAAACTGAAACTAATTTCCCTTTTACTCGTAATTATTAAGAAAAGGGGGAAAAATAATGAAAAGTTCTACCATTTATTTTTCTGATAACTTTTTTTCTTCAGGATTAACAGATATTTATAATGAACAAAAAGAAAAAGTCGGTTCACTTGATTTAAAAAGTGCATTTTCATCAACAGTTGATGTTATAGACCTAACAGGAACAGTCCTGTTAAAAGGGAAATTCCCCTTTTTTTCAAATAAATGGATGGTGTTAGATGACAGTAATGAATTAGGTGTCCTCAAACAAAAACTTTCCTTTTTTTCAAAACGATTTGAATATACGGCTTATCATCGAGGCGTGTATGAAATCGAATCGGATGCTTTTTCAAAGGAATATCGAATGGTGGATGATAATAAGCAAGAGATTGCTGTTTTTGAAAAGATTAGCGGTTTTTTTCAATCTCCGGCTTTTCGGTTAATTAACTATTCAAGCAACCTTTCTAATGAGGAGCTGATAGCAGTAGTAATGGGCGTAAATGCTATTACGAAAAGAAATCAATCTGCTGCACAATAAATATTGAATAGAAAAATAGTTATTAAAAAATACGAAATATAAAAAGTATAATGATAGTTTTTAGAGAGAACATTAATTGAAGACCTTCTTAAAGGAGGTCTCTTTTTTTTACAATTTTTCCAAGGTCATTGACATACACTGGAAAATAAAATATACTACATTACATAACTAATGTACTAATTTTCTTCAGGAGATGAGGTTTGATTTGATCATTCAAAATGATGGAACGAAGCCGATCTATTTGCAAATCGCCGAATGGATTGAAAATGAAATATTAAAGGGAAATTTTAACTACGATGATAAAGTATATTCTCAATATCAGCTTGCTGAAATGTTTACAATCAATCCTGCAACAGCAGCGAAAGGGCTGAAATTGTTAGTTGAAAAGCGTATTTTATATAAAAAGCGGGGACTAGGTATGTTTGTGACAAAAGAGGCGAAACAAATCATTTCATCAAAACGGAAAAATGAAACATTGATTCGACTCGTTCGTGAGCTTACACTCGAGGCAAAACGATTACACGTAAGTGAAGATGAACTAATCGAAGCCATTCGTAATGAATACCGTGAATTTAAGGGGGATCAATCGTGACAGTTATTCAATGTAAAAGCTTGACGAAAATTTATGGCCAAAAGAAGGCGTTACACAATGCCACTTTCCAAATAGAAGAAAACAAAATAACAGGTGTCATTGGTCGGAATGGAGCAGGTAAAACGACGCTGCTCAATATGATAGCAGGCCTAACCTCAGAAACATCAGGAGATATAAAAGTATTTTCTGAAAAACCATTCCAATCGTTAACGGTATCAGCCAATACCATCTTCATTTCTGATCAAATGATGCTTCCACCTTCCATGACGTTATTTCATACGTTAAAAGCTGCAAGTTTATTCTATGAACATTTTAATCTCGAACTTGCAGAACGATTGTTGCATTATTTTTCAATCGATCCAAATCAATATTATGAAAAGTTATCGAAAGGAATGAAGAGTACGTTTCAAGCGATTATCGGCATCGCTGCTCGCTGCCCATTGACGATATTTGATGAACCAACAACTGGAATGGATGCAGGTGTGAGAAAAGACTTTTATCGTGCTTTATTGAAAGACTATCTTGCTTACCCGCGTACGATTTTACTTTCGAGCCATTACTTAAACGAAGTAGAAGATTTGCTTGAAGATATTCTCATCATAAATGATGGGCAAGTACTCATGCATAAGTCGATTTCGGAAATGAAGGAATGGGCTGTTGGACTTAGAGGAGATAGCTCTTTCGTCGATTCGTGGACGAAAGAGAAAGAGGTCATTCATTCCCAAAACATAGGGGCTCATGAAAAATATGTTGTCGTGAAAAATGATTTGACGGAAGATGAACGTTATCACTTACAGGTAAACGAAGTACATGTCCGGCATGTGAGCCCTAGTGATTTATCTGTTTATTTAACAAATAATTCGAAAGGAGATATCGACAATGTCTTTCGTTAAACCGAACCTTTATGACATCGTAAAAAAGCAATATGGTTATAAGCTCTCTGCATTTTCCGGCAGCATTAGTACTTTAATATTTATTCAAATTATTGCAATCGTCTTTTCTCTTTTAGGATCCCAAATGATGGGGGCAGGGAATATGTTTACTAACATAAACGTTTATTATTACTCTGCAAATTTGAGTATCATTTTTACGATTATTTGGGGCATCATCACATCGTATACGATCACAACGAAGCCGTATGCAAACCCTGATTTTTTATTTGTCACAAACCGGTTTGCAAGCAATTTGTCGAATGTCTTCTTTTTAGTAACGGCGAGTATTGTAGGCGGAGTTACGGCAATGCTTTCAGGTTTTTTATTAAAAGTCATCATTTTTTTAACAAAGGGTACGGACAATTTATTGATACAACCGAGTACTCATACAACACTGACGGAATTTGCTATGGGAGTATTCGCAACCATCTTGTACGTATTACTTGCTTCTTCTGTCGGCTATTTCGCTGGGATGCTTAAAGAAATATCGAAACTATTATTCATGTTGATTGTAACAACACTCATTGGCGGTTTGCTTATTGGACTTAATATAGGTGGGGGGATAGCCATATTGTTTCAATCTTTGTTTATGGAGTCATCATTTCCTTTATTCGTTACGAAAATGATTATTGTCATTATTACGATTTTTATAGCCACCTTTTTACTTACAAATAAAATGGAGGTGAAGTCTTAATGTCGAATGTTGCCATCATTCCGATTATTCTCATTATTCTCGTTGGAGCTTGGGTATTTATCTCGAAAAAAGGTGGAATGATAAAAATTTGGAAGCGTATGAATACGTATTGGTTATTAGCAGGCTACATCGGATTGTTAATCATTTCTCTCGGTCTTTAATTATGGATGCCAATAAGTGGAGAATTACATACGTTAAGTCAAGAGGAACGATCACAGGAAATAAATATACGAGATCATTTCCGTGATGTGATGATCAATCAAAAAAGAATGGATTTACACAAACGATATTTAAAGGAAAAGATAGACGTTCCGTACAATGAAGATAAACTGTCTATCGTTGTTCAAAATGTGGATGGAACTATTCCTATTTTCGTGGAAAGAAAAGAGTCAGATGAACGAACGATTTCTGCCTATGTATATGAAACGAAAACGCTTATTGACAATATTGATATTTCCAAGCAAATGAAACCGATTCATGTGTCCCTTTTGGAAGACGAGTTAACGATACAATTTCCGAATCAATCAACATATAATTTTGCTCAATTTAGAAATGAATTTACGATTACTCAATTTACAAACAACCTATATTTTCATCGTGATATCGAATTTGCAGCGCAATTGGTTTATTTGCAAATACCAAGAGATATTGAAATTTTGAGTGATGATAATATGACGGAATTAATTTTCGTAAATGAACGATAGGATAAGGCTTTCGGACAAATCCGAAAGCCTTAAAATTCCGGTAATTCATCTAAATTATTTTCTTTTATCCCATCCGGTTCACTGCGCAAAATGTCCCGTCCGTATTTATGGAAAACATCGACATGGGCAAGGGAACCATTTTTCGCTTCTTCAAGTGCTGTCACATAATCTAATTCTCGGCCGCGGTTCGTTTTAAAGGCGATGAGATCACCATCATCATTTTTTCTTACGGCAACAATATGTTCTTGTGAGGAGTCTTTAGTTTGTTCGGAAAGTTTTCCTTGCGTTTGTTCAACATATTCGTTGTACACATCTTCAAAACGATTGCTTGTCATAGCCATCCCTCCATTTCACTACTATTGTACCCTTTAACAATTAAAAGTATTGAGCATCCATCAAAATCATTGATTCGTATCATTTTCAGAAGGAGTGGAAACAATAAACGCATAAGGGAGGTGAAATATCATGGCACAGGATGTCTTATGTGAAGTGAATAACTGTAAGTATTGGGGTCAAGGGAATAAGTGTAATGCGGATTCGATTTATGTCGTCAGTCATTCAGGAAAACAAGCGACAGATAGCAAGGAAACGGACTGCAAAACATTTGATCCAGAAGGGCTGTAGAAATTAAATTAGCATGCATGATTGTATGGGGCAATCTTGCATGCTTATTATTTGGTAATGAGAATCATTTTTATTCATCCTTGGCAAAGTTCTTGCCAATTATTTTCTGCATACGCTTTTTTTCCAAACAAAATGACTTTTGCTATCACCTTAATGGCAATCCAAAATTTTTTCATCTTCGTCATCTCCTTACTGTTAAGGTATGAAAGATGAGAAAAAAGGTGATAGCATGTACATGTTTCATTTGCAGTTATTGCTCTGAAAATCCTTCTCCTAATACTTCCGTTGAGTCCATGACGACAACAAATGCTTTCGGATCAATCTTTTTGACAATATTTTTTAGTTTTGCAAATTCCGATTGGTCGACAACACACATAATCATGGGCCGAATGGAATTTGTATAACCACCTTGTGCGGATAATTTCGTCACACCTCGATCAATTTGGTGGAAAATGGCGTCCTGTACTTCCTTTTCCTTATCGGTAATAATGAGGGATGTTTTCGTCCGATTAAATCCTGATTGGATTAAATCAATAGCTTTACTCGTCATATACACACCAATTAAAGCATAGAGCCCTTGTTGAACGTCAAAGACGACGATTGCTACTAAAACGATGCATCCATCTATTAGGCTTAAGCTTTTTCCAAGGGAAATGTTTGTATATTTATGAATGATTTTAGCTGCTAAAGCCGTTCCGCCAGTCGAACCGTTACCCATATAAACGATACCAATTCCGATTCCGACACCAATTCCACCAAATATAGCACCGAGTAATGAATCATTTGTAGCTGGCGGAAAGTCGCTTGTCATATAGACGATAAAAGGAAGAAATAAAGATCCGATAATAGAATTAATAATTTCCTTTCTTCCTAATAACACATAACCCGCTAGTAATAATGGAATATTAATCCCCCAAATAACATAGGCAGGCTCTAAATGAAAAAGGGCATCTGTAATCGTACTAATTCCGCTAACACCGCCAGAAGCGATGTAATTCGGTAGTAAAAATAAATTGTAGCAGATCGCCACAATCGCAGAACCTACTAATATATATAACAACTCTAGAAGTTTCATAGAACTGTAGGTATGTCTTTGTTTAAGTGCGGCTACACGCATCATTTCTTCTTCCTTTCAACGTGTGTTATTTGTTATGTACCGGAAAAAATTTTATCCTTAATTTTGTTTTTTGTAAATAACAACAAAGCACAGCTTTAACGTACTGATAGACTGATCGAACAACGAAAACGATTACAAACGTACAAGTAATAGTTCATGATACCTGTCATAATTAATTATAGAGCGTGTTCAAAAAGTGCCTAATTCGCTTAAAAAACAAAAATGCACCTTCGCGAAAAAATGGTAAAATGGAAGTGCCAAACAACCCAAAATACCAATTTGCGAGGTGCATTTTCATGGAATTACAATTAGAACTAATCCCATACCATTACTATAACACACTCGGCTTTGATGTGGAACTCATTGATTACATCGACAATGTGTATGATGGAGTTGTAGTAAACAAAATAACCCCCCTTTATAAGAATGGTGGGCGTCCACCCGTGGATCCAAGGACATATTTTCGGATGCATTATCTGTACTTTACACGTCCCGAAATCACGTCCTTTCGAGAGCTATGCAGACAACTCATGGAACCGAAAAATCAGGCTTGGCGTAACTTCATTGGGACTCCTAACATAGAAGATGTACCTGCTCACAGTAGTTTAAGTCACTTTCGTAAGATCGTTACGCCAGAATTATTTTATGAGATCTTATTTGATCTTATAGGCCAAGCATTAAAGTTGGACAACTTTTTACAATCAAACCTTGCAGGTATTGATTCTCGACCTGTCTACGCTCATGTAAATGGATACAAAAAGAAACGTTGTTCCTGCGAGAATAAAGATACTTGTGCATGTGAAAAGACGTACTTGGATCCTGATGCGAAAGTGGGGGTACAACGAAACAAAGCCAATCAAAACAAGTTCTTTATTGGCTATCGAAAACATTCGATCGTCTGTCCTACACCTTCAGGGCCTGTCGTTCTGTTGTCGATCATTCTTCCACCCGATACCGCCGACATCGATGTGCTGCTCCCATTGATTGAAAAGCTCAATCAAATAGGTGATCTGAAAGTGGAATATCTTGTTGCTGATCTAGGCTATTTTAGTGCCGAAGATCAGACTACATCCTTGGTTGAACACGATGTGGCTGTCGTCACAGACTTTAAAAAGAATACCCTCATCCCCGAATCATGTTCCCCAGAGGGGAAGCCGGAATGTAAAGCTGGACATGAGTTAGTCTGGGATGGATTTGACAAGGAAACTTATACGTCCTGGTTTAACGGGGATGAAAATAAATGTATGTCCTGTCCCTTTCAAGGAACGTGTGATCAACAATTTGGTTTTTCCTTTGAAGAAAACGATAAAAGTCTGGGATGCATTTAGTGGACGGTTGATAAAAGAAAAGAAAGCTCATGATGGTTCGATTAAAAGAATGGATGTATCCTTTTCAAGGAATTTAATTGCTACAGGGTCCTATGATCGTTCCATTAGTATTTGGGATTTAGATACGTTAGAACTGGTTAATGTATTCAAAGGGTTCCATAAATGGGAAAATGGAATTTCCTTTTCTCCTGAAGGGGATAAGATAATATCTGGATCATTTGATGGCCATTTTAGAATATTTGATGTTATCTCAAAAACCGAAATAGTAACGCCGGAAGCCAAAACTCATGGTATTAATAATATCGATGTCTTGTACAGCGGAAAAATTGCTACCGGCTCGGATGATAATTTAGTTAGGATATGGGACATGAAAACTGGGGAACAAATAGAAGAGTACCAGGGACATGACAGCTTAGTGCAGTCTGTAAAATGGGCACCTAACGGAGAATATCTTGCTTCCACTTCTTATGATGAAACGATTATATTATGGGATGTCAAAAATAAGAAGGCTAAAAACAAATATTTAGGTCACGAGGGAATTGTAAACACAGTTTCTTGGTGTTTTGATAGTAGTAAATTTGCTACAGGAGGATATGATAAAAAGTTACGTATATGGGGATTGGAAGACGGGTTATTATTCGAATCCCAACCACATGCTGGAGCAATTAAAGCAGTCGACTGGCATAAATCAACAAACCTAATAGCAGTTGGTTCAAATGATGGTATGGTCCATGTTTGGAACCCAGAAACAAACTTATTAATAAAATCTATTAAAGCCCATGATCAATTAATTAATCAGATATCATGGTCTCCAGATGGAAAATTTATTGTATCGGTATCTAGAGATAAGAGTGTAAGAATAAGCGATATTGAGAAAGAAAGCTGCTCTGTTTTAGTAAGTGATGCCCATCGAAAATCAATTAAATCTGTAGCATGGAGTACTGATGGTTCTATGATTGCTACCGGCTCCTATGATAATGAATCTAAAATTTGGTCCGTTAAGACTGGGGAGCTTATTACGACAATTAAAGAGCATCATGGTGGTGTAAGCAGCTTGTCATTTATCCCTGGATGCCAAAAATTTGTTACAGCATCTTGGGACGGAACAGCTAGAATTTGGGAATTAGAGGGGGATTTAATTAGCATTCTAGATAATAATAAGGAAAAAGTGTCTCTGTAAACAGTAAAATTATTAGTTTTAAACATGCTTAATATGGAGGTATAGAATTGAATTATTATAATGGTGCTCAATTCTATGACGATAATGAAATTTTTAATCGTTATTGGGAAAGAAGAAAAAATGAAGATCATGCAAATAACGTTATAGAAACTCCAATCATCCAACATTTAGTTGGAAATGTAGAAGGCCTAGAAATTTTAGAACTTGGATGTGGAGATGGGAGTTATGGCTTAGAACATTTAATGAATAATTGTAAACACTATATTGGTGTCGATGGTTCAAGAAACATGTATGAATTGGCCACTAAAAATTTAAAGGATTTTAAGAATAGTGAAATTATATTATCCAGGCTGGAAGAATGCGACTTTCAAGAGCAACATTTCGACTTGGTAATTAGCAGGTTAACTTTGCACTATGTAGAAAATTTGAAAGATTTGATAGCAAATATAAATACTTCATTAAAGGATCAAGGAAGACTTATTATCTCTGTTGAGCATCCAATAATGACCAGCAATAAAGAAGTAGTACCAATACCAAGCGCCCAGAATGAAATTAATGTAAAAAACTATTTCCATACCGGAGAGCGCCGTGTTAACTGGTTAGGTGGTAATGTTATTAAATATCATAGAACTATAGAACAATATTATGAAATACTAAGAAAATGCGGCTTTGAAATAGAGAGTATAAAGGAAGCTACACCTGAGAAAATTAATTTTTCTTCAGTTTCTAATTATGAGCAAAAGAGAAGTTTTCCTTTGTTTTTAATATTAGCTGCTACAAAAAGAAAAACTTTAGAAAAAAGATAGTTCCTAAAAAAGTGTGATGACTATTATTGCAAAATAGACAATATATCAGGGGATTAATATGAAATCTATCTTTCGAGAGTCAAAGAATAAAATCATTCCAATTTTATTATCTGATCTATTTACTTCAGTTGGTAGTGGTATAACAATGATTGCTATACCATGGTATCTAGTTAATCAACCTGGGGGAGAAAAAGTCTTTGGTTTATTAACAATTATATCAACAACTGCATTGTTTCTTTTATCCCCGTATTTTGGAGCGGTTATCGATAAGTTTTCACAAAAGCGATTATTAATGTTAACAGAGGGGTTCGGAGCTATTATCACCTTGCTCTTGGGGATTTTATGCTTTTTAACCAATTACGATCAAATCGCCATGGTAACTTTGTCTGTAATTGGTACAATGATTACTACTTTTTATTATCAAGTGAGATTCGCTCTAAACCAAAGTTTATTTAAAAAAGAACAATATAATAGTTTAAACAGTACATTAGAAATTCAAACTCAAGGAGCTTCTCTTTTGGTAGGAGCATTGGCAACGGTAGCAGTAGAGACTATAGATATATCCTATATATTAATCTTAAATAGTGTGGCATATCTAGTTAGTTTAACAGCATTAACTATATTACCCAATATTCATCGTAAAAAAGCCGTTGCTGATGTCAAGAATTCGAGATGGAAAGATATACAGGAAGGGTTCAATTACGTCAAATATGAGAAAAAGTTAATGCTATTCTTGTTATGTGCTTTTATGCCATTTATTGCTGTGATGGTTGGTAACTATTTGTTCCCCGTATTTATAGCTCAATATTTAAAAGCTAATGCTAGTACTATGGGGCTCCTTAACTTATTTTATTCCTCAGGCGCTATCATCGGGAGTATCATTGTTACATATGTTGTGAGGAAAATTGGTTCTTTAAATACTACAGTTATAACAATGCTAACATACACCTTAGCGTTAGTTTGTACAGTAATATTTAATTCTGTATTCTTGTTTCTAGTCTTTATGTTATTTTGCGGGGCTGGAAACTCTGGAACAAGAATAAGTAGGAACACTCTAATGATGGAAATTATTCCTCAAGATATTATTGGTAGAGTAAATGGTTTTTTGCAAGCAGCAGGCTTACTAATGAGGGTGACTCTTGTATTTATCTTTACATTAATAAACAGCATGGTAAATGTAAGGGTATCACTATTGGTTTTAAGTGTTATTCTTGTCCTATCATTTATTATTGTATTCACAACGAGAAAAGGTATAACAAACCACTCATTAACAATAACTGAAAAAGGCATTGATAACTCAAATGTAATCCAAAAATAATACAAAAATTTAGGAGGAAACAAGATGAACTTACTAATTATAAATGGAAACCCTAGGAAATCTGGTAGAACTACAAAAGTGGCAAAGTATATCAGCAAGAATCATGATTTGAACTTATTAGATTTAAGCGAATTAATTCTACCTATCTTTAATGGTGAGGAAGAAGTTCGTACTAGAAAAGAAGTACAAACAGTTCTTAATGCAATTGAAGAAGCTGATGCCATTATACTTTCTACCCCAGAATATCATGGATCTATGAGTGGAGCTTTAAAGAATGCCTTAGATTTTATTGATAAGAGTTACATTATTAATAAACCTGTCGCTCTAATTTCTGTATGTGGAGGGGGAAAAGGTGGCGTTAATGCGTTGAACAGTTTAAGATTTGTAGCACGCGCGCTTTATGCAAATGTATTATCAAAGCAACTAGTAATAAATCCGGATGATATTACAGAACAAGGTGAGCTATTAGAATCAGCTAGAATAGACGTGGATCAATTAGTAAATGAACTCAGACTTTATACTTCCTTATCTAAACAGCTATTCTTAGAAGAATCCATTGAGGTGTAATACTGTACTTAAAAAATCAGATGACTCATCTGATTTTTTTTAAAAACTAATTACTCGCAAGTTTTTTATTACAAATGTATCTTAGAGGAGGTTGGTTATATCTCATAAGCCCCGGAATGAACTTGGACAAAAGATATGTTAAAAGCAGTTAATAATAAAGAGGCCAAAGATTTTGTAGATAAAGTCACAACTCAAATTTCAGTTGAGGATTCAACATACTACGACCGCCTAAAAGAAGCTATTGATAGTAATAACCCTGTAGCTATTGATGAAACCTTCTCCGAAGGTGCCGTTTTATTAGAAAATGCTATGGAGAGCCTTGGAGTTAACGTTGAAAACGACCCAATAACTGGTCAATGGGTAGCTGCAGCAGTAGTAATTGTTGTAGTAGCTGCTGGTATGTATGTTTATGCAGGTCATACTGCTGTTCAGGCAGTTACTGTGTATAATAAAGTCGGATATTGGGGATCTTCAAAATCGGAAGTAAGTGATCTTGAAAAAGAGATTTTCATCGACAATGTAACCGAGAGACTATAAGGAAAAGGAAAAAATGTCCGTGAACAAAATGTTTTCTTTTAAAACAATTAACGCAATACTGATAGTATTGCGTTAATTGTTTTTTTAAGATAAATAATTTAATAGAAGTACTACTCACATTTCGGAAATTTTGGCGGTATGCTGTTAATTTTTTTGTTTTCATTTTGTGAAATATAACCAATCAATTTGCGGGTGGTATCAGCTACGCTGGTACTACCACCCCTTAACGTTGTAAATCCGCATTTTCCTGAATGAACGTCCTGAACAGTACTCCATGTTGTAAAAATGGTATTCGTTGCGCCCCCTTATTCAATAACAATAATAGCTGAGAGTTTCCTTAGCGTAGGAAATACCGGCTTTCTTTATGTCGAATTTTGCTTAGCGTATGTTTTCCGCGTTTTGTTGGTAGTACCCCACGAATGATCAAACACGTTCGGGATACAGTTTTGCCCAAGAATCATGTTAAAAAAATAAAGGAGCTTCAAAACATCCAAGTTGAACAAGTATCATTACCTTTAGTTGGATAATTTAGGTGATTGAACAAACAATTTTTAAAAAAGTTGTTGATTTCCTAGGGATTCGTCTGCCCTTTTTTAGAGTAAAAATAGATAAAAATTATTTAAGAAATCTCATTCCAAGTTATTTTACTTTAATTCCCACATTTGGAAGTTAGGATAGCTAATGTGCAACTTGAGATTAAGTTAAGAGGGTACTTTTTGAACATACTCTTATAGTAATAAAATAATAATTAATCAAAAATTCCGAACCTTCTTTATTTCCTCATCTTCTTTGGGTACAATATGGTATAGAAAAGGAGAGAGGTAGGATGGAGAATAGAAGAAAAGAAGTAACCTATAAAAGTATTTTTGGCTGGGAAGGTGATAACGGCTTAGGTGAACAATTAATTCAGCAAATTCTTCGTGGTGAAAAGACAGCTACTTGTGCACCGAAGGAGTCGTATTCAGATGAGGAGTTACAAGAAACGTATGAATCCGTTGGCTATATTGTACCCGTATATGATAAGCATGGAAATGAGCGGTGTTACATTAAAATGATTGACGTATTTGAAACGACGTTTGGAAACCCAGATTTACGTCTTGTTCAAGGTGAAGGCAATGGGACAAATGTAGAAGAATTTCAACGTGAGCATAAAGAAGCGTGGAAAGAAGATGTTCAAAACGGCCTGCAATTAAATGACTCGACGATTTTAATCGTTGAATTATTTGAATATGTACAACCGTCATCTGCCACAAACAAATGAACGTATTTCATTTATTTGTAGAAGTCGTAGTCCCGGTCTTTTTTATTTTTTTCATCGGTTTTATTATTCAAAGGTGGAAACGACTAGATTTAAAAGCGGTTTCGACCGTTTCTATTTATGTGTTAAGTCCAGCATTAGTGTTTTCAACCTTTTATCGAGCTCATTTTAATATTGAATATGTGCAAATGGTTGTATTTTCAATGTTGTTTTTAGTTACGTTTATTTTTTTATCAAAAATATATTGTTTATGGAGAGGCCACACTCGTACCATGGAAAGCGGGTTAATCCTTGCGACCGCTTTTATGAACGCAGGAAACTATGGTGCGCCTATTATATTATTCGCGTTTGGGGAAGAGGGCTTTTATTATGCGGTTTCCTTTATGGTCATTCAATCTGTTGTCATGAATGTGTTCGGTGTTTATTATGCCTTTAGAGGACAAGCTGGTGCAAGACAAGCGTTTCAAAAAGTGTTGCAAATGCCTGCTACGTATGCTGTCATAACGGCTATCTTATGTCAGTTTCTCCCGTGGGAGCTCCCAAACAATGTGATGATGCCGGTTGATTTAATAGCAGATGCGGCGATACCTGTTGCGATGCTCTTGTTAGGGATGCAATTAGCGGAATTAAAGCTTGGAAAAGTAGATAAGCTAGATGTCACGTTTGCTTCTATGAGCAGACTTTTTCTGTCACCGATTATTGCCTATGTCTTTCTTTCATTCTTAAAAACAAACGAATTGCTAGAAGCGGTGTTAATAATTTTAGTATCCATGCCTACAGCGGTAACGACAACGATGTATGCCGTGCAATTTAACGCAAAGCCGATACTTGTATCGAGCATTACCTTTGTCACGACATTGATGAGTATTGGAAGTATTACGATATTACTAGCTCTTTTAAGCGGATAACATGATTGTCACAACACAGTCAAAATTGACGAAAAACAATCGTGACCTTCTCATGATATAATTTGGACAGCATATGTTTTCGAAATTGAAGGAGCTGGACATCTTGGTTGAACAAGAAGAACTGTATCAAAAAGCTGAACAATTTATTCGAGCGTGTTACACAGAATTACATAAAACTGAGGAAATTGAAGAGCGGCTTTGTCAAATAAAAAATGAAATCAACAATACGAATGAATATGTTCATACATTTGAAGAACTAGAGCATGGGGCTAAAATGGCATGGCGAAACAGCAACCGTTGTATTGGTCGGTTATTTTGGTCTTCATTACATGTTTTTGACGAAAGACAATTAAAGCGAGAAGAAGATATATTTAAAGCTTTATGTCGTCATATAGAATTTGCGACAAACGATGGGAAAATTCGACCAACTATTACAATATTTCAGCCGAAAAAGCAAGGGCGAGAGTGTGTAAGGATTTGGAACCATCAGTTGTTGCGCTATGCTGGGTATGAAACGGAACATGGAATAATCGGAGACCCCGCTTCCACTCCGCTGACAAAAATACTGGAGAAGATGGGGTGGAAAGGAAAAGGGACACCTTTTGATATTCTTCCTCTAGTCATTCAAGTGAATGGAAATACACCGAGGTGGTTTCCGATTCCGAATGACATTGTATTAGAAGTTGACATCACTCATCCGGACATTCCGCGTTTTGAAGAGCTTCAGCTAAAATGGTATGCCGTTCCGATTATTTCGGATATGAAGCTTGAAATCGGTGGGATTGAATATATAGCAGCACCGTTTAATGGCTGGTATATGGAAACGGAAATTGGAGCGCGAAATTTTTCCGATGAACAGCGGTATCACATGCTTCCGAAAGTTGCAGAGTTACTTGGTCTTGATATGAGTAAACATGCAACTCTTTGGAAAGATAAAGCGTTAATTGAACTAAACATTGCGGTGCTTCATTCCTTTAAACAAAAAGGTGTAAGCATTGTCGATCACCACACTGCTGCTACGCAATTTAAACATTTTGAAGAACAAGAAGTAAAATGTGGAAGAGACGTAACGGGTGACTGGATTTGGTTAATACCGCCTGTATCACCAGCAACAACGCATATTTTTCATAAGCCATATAAAAACAAAGTCATATCGCCGAATTATTATTATCAAGAGTGTCCTTATGAATAAAAAACAGCCGATAGAAGGCTGTTTTTTTTATAGGTTGAATCTACGAAACCTCAATTGATGAAAATTAGACCCAATAAATGAAAGAAATCCCCAATAAGAAGGGGATTTGGCTCAAATGATGAAAGAAAACCCCAAATGGTGAAAATAAAGCCCAATATACGCTAGCAAAGTTATTACGGCGCTTCATCTTTTTGTAAAGCAGCTTTTTCATCTTCAAGTTTTTTGGCTGAAAAATCTAGGATTTTTTTATAAATATTCAAAATGGATTGTCCGTAATGGTCTCCAGGGACTGCCCACCTCCCATTCAATTCCTTCCATGTTTTTGCACTTCCTCTTTTTACGAGTTGAAAGCGCGGGTCTACGAGTGGGTAGTCGTCTGGAAGCGGATTGGTTGAGGCATAGGCATATAAATGTTGCAAATGGGCTAATACACCTTCTTTTTCGGTTTGAAAGCTGGCTCCTCTTTCATCCCCTCCTGTTGCACCAATTCCAGCAAAATTGTGTTGCTTTCGATGAACAACACCGGTAAAGCGGAAGTAGTCGGTTTCGTGAATGGCTTGGGCGAAAGCGATGTCTCCTCGAATTTGGTAAGTGTTTGATAAACGTACATATAAGTCGCCAATTTGTGGTGCCGAAGGGTTGACAGTTTGAACATAGGCATCTAATAAAGCACCGCTAACATATGATTTTCCTTGAATGGGCGTGTCTTTCTGTGTAGATGAACGATTCGGGATCTGTGGGTTCGTCTTTGCTTCAGACGGTGACACGATAAAGGCATCGAAAATTCCAACCGCTTTTAAACTTTCTGTGTGTTTTTCTGCATTCTCCCTCTTTTTAAAAGCTCCCGCTTGAACACGATAAAATGTATCTCCATTCATCATCGTTGGAGAGATAAACGAATCAATATTGTTTGCTTTTAGCCATTGAAGTCGCTTTTCGGCATTTTCCCGAACCTTAAAAGATCCTGCAATCACTTTGTATAACGCATCTGGATTTGGTTCAATAGGGTGTGCCTTTTTTGGCAATTGCAATGCTTTTGCTAACCCTTCCGCTAAAGCGTTTGAATAGTCTTTTATGAACGCATCATTTGTTAATAATTTTAAATCCGCCTCGTTATCGATGAATAATGTTTCAACTAAAATTGCTTCCATTTTCGTTTCGCGTAATACATGAAAGTTTGCCCGCTTTTTTCCACGGTCTCGTACATTGTACCTTTGTCCAATGACACTCATTATGTGATCGTGAATAATGGCTTGGTAACGGATGGTTGGCTGTGATACCGGACCGTTATAAATATAGCTTTCAAATCCAGATCCGCCTCCTGCATTAACGTGTATGGAACAAAAATAATCAACATTCTTTTCGTTTGCTAAATTTGTTCGATCTGCAAGGCTTACTGTTTGATCAGATGTTCGAGTTAGGAAAAGTTCAACATCATAATGAGCTACTAAATAATTTCCAACGTTTAATGCAATATTTAAATTAAAATCTTTTTCTTTATATCCATTCGACCCAGCTCCTGGATCACTTCCGCCATGTCCTGGGTCAATCATGACTTTCTTCATTAAGGGCACCACACCACCTTTCTTTTCTCATAATACTAGTCTATTCACTTATCATGTTTAGTTGTGAGATTTGTAGAAATAGGTGGCATTTTTCATTGTCTTATAGTTTTAAAAACCACGGTGTTGTTTGTTGACTTCTCACATATCGTGACAATATGTTTGGTGTTGTTAAATATAATAATCCGTTTCCTTCTAATGTTTTTGCATTACCAAGTGGGACTGTTCGTTTAATGAGCTGTGCATATAGCTCTGGCTCTGATAATGTGCGTTCAAATTGTTCTTTTGTTTCTTGCTTCAGTAAAGCTAAAGCGCCCGATACGTGGGGGGTTGCCATAGATGTTCCGCTTAAGGAAGCATATTTTCCATCTGGAATAGTAGAGCGAATTTTTTCGCCAGGTGCGACTAAGTCGACTTCATTATTGGAATTTGTAAAAAGGGATGCTTCTCTTCTTGCGGAGACGGCTCCGACAGATATGACTTCATTATAAGCACCAGGGTATGTGAATTCATTTGTTTGCTCATTTCCATCGCCTTCATTCCCGGCAGCACAGACGACAAGGATATTTTCGTTAACGGCTTTCTTAATGGCATCGTGAAGTCCTGGGTGATGAGAAGGACCACCTAATGACATTGAAATAATATCAACTTTTTGCTTAATGGCATAATGAATGGCATTGATGATCCACTCGTAACGACCGGTTGCTGATTTTGAATTGTTTGGATCTGTTCCGAGTACTTTTAAAATAAGAAGCTTAGCTTCCGGTGCAACGCCGATTACACCACGATTATTTTCTTTTGCAGCAATCGTTCCAGCAACATGTGTCCCATGTCCATTATAATCGGTCACCCGTTTAGGGTCTCTGTTATCATCTGTTGTGAAGTTTCGACCCCCGATAATTTGTCCTTTTAAATCGGGATGATGGATGTCGCAACCTGTATCAAGAACGGCAATGACAACTCTTTTACCTTTCACTCCTTCATTCCATAACGATGGTGCTTGTACCATTTGAATTCCTTCCGGGACTTCGGTAATGGTATCTAATGTTTCTTCCGTTGTGTACGGGACAAGCTTCACTTTACGTTCAACCATTGAATCACTCCTCAAAAAAGAATAATATTTCTTCTTATACATATGAGCTTCTAATCGACTAGATTCATGATGAATCGATTGTATATATGACGATTCAGAATAATAAGAGGTTTCAAAGATTGAAAAGGATTTTAAAGATTCGTAACGAAACAATAAGGGAAGAAGATGAAAAGGGAGATCAAAATGACAACAAATAGACATCTCATCGGACATTGGGAAATTGTGAAATATACGAATGCACATATTGAAGTAGAACGAGATGAAATTGCGCTCGAGTATCCATTGACCGTTTTTGTGAATGGCGAGGAATTCGCGACGCTCATTTGTTCACCTGCAGATATTAAAGAGCTTGTCATCGGATTTTTAGCATCGGAAGGAATGATACGTTCGATAATGGACGTACAATCGTTTCATCTTGATCGTGAACGAGGATTTAGTTACGTGAATTTACATACATCAATTCAAAATAAAAAAGAATTTGTATCAAAACGTATGATCGGTTCTTGTTGCGGGAAGAGCCGTCAATTTTATTTTTATCAAGACGCGAAAACGGCGAAAACGATTTTAAAAAGTGCATCCATTACACCAGAACAATGCTTTTATTTAATGACGGAATTAAACAAGTATTCCACTTTATTTAAACGAACGGGTGGTCTTCATAATGCGGCACTTTGTACGACAGAAGGTGTTATGCAAACGTTTTGCGATATCGGAAGACATAATGTGTTAGATAAAATATATGGCTATTGTTTATTGCATGATATTTCTATACACGATAAAGTGATTGCCTTTAGTGGCCGCATGTCGTCAGAGGTGATATTAAAAGTAGCAAAAATCGGCTGTGGCATCTTGTTGTCGAAATCGGCCCCAACCGATTTAGCGTTAAAGTTAGCCAATGATCTACGGGTGACGACGGTTGGATTTATCCGAAATGAAAAAATGAACATATACACACATTCAGAGCGAATTTTAATTGACAAAGGGGATGGAGAAAGTGGAGAAAGTATCAATTGTCATTAATGGAAAGACGTATAGAGTTCCTGAGGGTCAATATGTGCTTCAAGCCATAAAGTCGATAGACGAATACGTTCCACATGTTTGTTATCACGAAAGCTTAGGGCCGATTTCTACTTGTGATACATGTATCGTAGATATTGATGGAGAGCTCGTCCGTTCGTGTCACACAACTGTAAAAGATGGAATGACTGTTCGAACAACCGCATCCCATGTGCAAAAAGCACAAAAACGGGCGATGGATCAGCTATTAAAAAATCATGAGCTGTATTGTACGGTTTGTGATAAAAACAATGGTGATTGCACGCTTCATAACACGGTGAAAGAAATGGGAATCGAACACCAAGAAATCCCGTTTTCACCGAAGCCGTATGAAGTGGATTTTTCAGGATCTTTCTATCGGTATGATCCAAACCAATGTATTTTATGTGGACGTTGTGTAGAAGTGTGTCAAGATGTACAAGTAAACGAGACACTTACGATTGATTGGAGCCGAAAAGAGCCGCGTGTTATTTGGGACGAAGATGTACCGATTGATCACTCTTCATGTGTAAACTGTGGTCAATGTGTGACGGTTTGTCCGTGTAATGCCTTAATGGAAAAATCGATGCTCGGACAAGCGGGCTTTTTAACAAATGTTGAACCGGGTACGTTACGTTCGATGATTGATTTAACGAAACAAGTAGAAACAGGTTACGGTTCGTTAATGACGATTTCTGATACTGAAGCTGCATTAAGAAAAGAACGAATTAAGAAAACGAAAACCGTCTGTACATATTGCGGCGTTGGATGTTCCTTTAACGTCTGGACAAAAGGACGGTCGATTTTAAAGATTGAACCAACTAAAGAAGCGCCGGCAAACGGTATTTCTACTTGTGTGAAAGGGAAATTTGGCTGGGATTATGTGAATAGTGAAAAGCGATTAACGAAACCGCTTATTCGTAAAGGAGACCATTTTGAAGAAGTCGATTGGGACGTAGCCATTTCGTATGTCGCGAAACGTTTTCGAGAAATCAAAGAAAAGGATGGATCTGATGCATTAGCATTTATTGCCTCCTCGAAGGCAACGAATGAAGAATCATATTTATTACAAAAGTTTGCAAGACAAGTAATTGGGACAAACAATATTGACAACTGTTCAAGATATTGTCAATCACCGGCAACAGTCGGGCTATTTCGAACGGTTGGATATGGCGGGGATGCAGGCTCCCTTTCAGACATTGCTCAAGCTGAACTTGTGATCATTGTCGGCGCTAACACAGGTGAATCCCACCCTGTACTTGCTTCGAAAATAAAGCGATCTCAAAAATTATACGGTCAAAAACTATTCGTTTTTGATTTGCGGAAACATGAAATGGCAGAAAGGGCGGATCTTTTCGTACGACCGAAACCGGGAACCGACCTTGTCTGGTTATCCGCTGTCACAAAATATATCATCGATCAAAACTGGCATGATCAATCGTTTATTAATGAGAATGTTAACGGCTTTGACCAATATGTCCAAAGCTTAGCACCGTTTACATTACCATATGCCGAAGAAGTGACTGGCATCTCTGTTGCGACATTGAAAGAAATTGCGGAAACAATCCATCAAGTGAAAACAATGGCGATATGCTGGGCAATGGGCGTAACACAGCATCAGCGTGGGAGCGATACGAGCACAGCGATATCGAACTTGCTTCTTATAACTGGGAATTATCGAAAGCCTGGTGCCGGTGCTTACCCACTCCGTGGACATAATAACGTCCAAGGGTGCAGTGATTTTGGAAGCTTGCCCAATATGTTTCCAGGTTATGAACGTGTAACAGATGAAAAGGTGCGAGTGCGTTATGAAAAGAAATGGGGTGTGAAGCTTCCTGCAATACCAGGGAAGGATAATCATCAAATGGTGAAAGCTATTCATGATGGTACGATAAAATCCCTTTATGTTACCGGGGAAGATATGGGAATTGTCGATGCGAATATAAACCATGTCGGTGAGGCGCTCGAAAAACTAGAATTTTTCGTCGTCCAAGATTTATTTTTAACAAAAACAGCTCAATTTGCCGATGTTGTATTCCCGGCAAGTCCGAGCTTAGAAAAGGACGGAACCTTTACAAATACAGAGCGACGTATTCAACGATTATACAAAGCGTTAGAGCCGTTAGGTGAGGCAAAACCTGATTGGGAGATTTACTCCTTGCTAGCTCGTGCTCTCGGTTTTTCTTGGGACTATAAACATCCGAAAGAAATTATGGACGAAGCCGCCTCATTAGCACCGATGTTTGAAGGTGTATCGTATGACTTACTTGAAGGGTTTAATAGTTTACAATGGCCTGTTAGAGCTGATGGAAAGGACACACCTTTACTTTATACGGACGGATTCCCATTTGAAGATCAAAAAGCAAGGCTTTATCCACTTCAATATGAATCTCTTTATAATGTTGATGAGGAGTATGATCTTCATGTGAATAACGGGCGTCTTCTTGAACATTTTCACGAAGGGAATATGACGTATCAAACTTCAGGTATTGTAAGAAAAACGCCACAAGCGTTTATTGAGGTGTCTAAAGAATTAGCCGCAGAACGTGGAATTGAAGAAGGAGCACTCGTAGAGCTCGTCTCTAAGCACGGTTCGGTGAAAGGACAAGTCCATATCACAGACCGTGTCCAAAAAAATGAACTGTTTATTCCGCTTAATGACAATGGCGAACTAGCCATTAACCGCTTGACCGGAAATGAAACAGATCGAGATACAAACACTCCGGCATACAAACAAGTAGCTGTCAAAATGATTCGTTTAAAGGATCGCGGTGAATCACCGATCAAATCGAATAACCATCGAATGGGAAATCGAAACCCGCAAATCGGTGTGTGCGTCGAGGAAAAGTGGAAACGAACAGACTACTCCTATCCAGGAAGCAAGGTGAAACAAAATGGCTAAACCGATTACGACGATCAAAAAGCAAGAACTAACGCAAGAAGAAATGAAACAACAGAGTCTACATGAAATAGAAGCTGCCATCTCAGACAATAAAGACGCCATCTTACAAAGTATTGAACTAATGAGCCACATGCATAAAACAGGTGCTCTAGAAATGATGAACGCCCTATTTGCAAGAAAAGACGAAGTATTAAAAAACATCGTCTCAGAAGCAAACCGAGAGCCGAATGCAAACATTTTAAAAAACGCCTCTCAGTTACTCATGCTTTTAGGGACGATCGATATTGAAAACCTTCAAAAAATGTCGTCAAAAATGAATGACGGATTAAGAGAAGCAGCAAGCTCAATCGATTCGAACGAAAAAACGTCACTGTTTCAACTACTTTCAGCCTTAAAAGACCCGGAAATCAACCGAGCGATTACGATGCTGCTTCATTTTTTGAAAGGGTTGGGGAGAATTGAAGAATAATCGTACAAAAAACCTCTTGCCATTTTAGGTAAGAGGTTTTTTAGGGAAGTGAAAAATCAGCTCCTAACTCCTTCCACTAAAGTGTTAAAAGTAGCGTGACTAATTATTCGTATAGATTGATGATCGATAAACTTTTCCAATCTCAACTACCCGATTGCAACCATTTATAGTATAATGTAGTCAATGTGACAAGTTTATACACGGTTAAACAGGTGCTGACAAGCAAAGTGTCAGTTAAAAGGGAAGTTGGTGAAAGTCCAACGCGGTCCCGCCACTGTATATGCGAGTGACTCGAAAATTGACCACTGTAATCTTTATTACGGGAAGGGTTTGAGGAACGATGAGCATAAGCCAGGAAACCTGCCTGTTTCAAAACACCGAAAACCCTACGAGGATAGGGAGGTGGAGAAGTCGGGCCCTTCGTATGCTTTTACAGCAAAAAAGGTGAATGTACGGTTTCAACATCTCCTCATTTTAAAGGAGATGTTTTTTATTTTGGCTAAACTTCGTAAAAATGATGGATATAACATAGAATAACGATCATTTTACGGAAAAAGCCTTCATTTTAATACATAATAGGGGGAACAAACAGATGAAAAAGCTACACGTATTATTCTTCGCTATGCTTCTTTCTCTTCTCGTTTTAGCTGGTTGTAACGCTTCAAACGGCAATGAAACGAAAGAAGAAGCGAATCAAACCGAGCAAACAGAAGGTGCGTTTCCAGTCACCGTAACAGATGCCTCTGGCAATGATGTGACCATTGAAAAAGAGCCTGAAAAAATCGTTTCATTAATTCCAAGTAACACCGAAATCGCTTTTGCCCTTGGTCTCGGAGAAAAAATGGTTGGTGTTTCAGACAATGATAACTACCCAGAAGAAGTAGCCGACATTGAAAAAATCGGTGGCATGGATTTTAATGTAGAAAAAATTATTTCATTAAAGCCAGATATAGTGTTAGCCCATGAATCAGGTGCTCATAATTCTGAAGAAGGATTAGACCAACTGCGAAATGCCGGGATTACCGTTTTCGTTGTGAAAAGTGCGACATCATTTGAACAAGTATACGAAACAATGAATACAATTGGAAAGATTACCGGTACATCTGATAAAGCGAATACAGTTGTGAAAGAAATGAAAGCACAAGTAGAAGAAATTTCAGCAAAAGCGGCTGATATTCCTGAAGAAGACCGAAAAAATGTATACATCGAAATAGATTCTACGCCGTTTGCAGCTGGTAAAAATAATTTTATGGATGAAATGTTAGGAATTATTCAAGCCAATAACGTGATTACAGAAGAAGGATGGCCGCAAGTGTCAGCGGAAGCAGTTATAAAAGCAAATCCTGATGTGATCATTACGACTTATGGAAGTTATACACCTGATGTCGTTGATCAAGTGTTAAAACGAGATGGATGGCAAAGTGTTACAGCAATTAAAGAAAAGCGTGTTCACGATGTAAACCCTGATTTAGTAAACCGCCCAGGTCCGAGATTAGTTGAAGGAGTAGAAGAGCTTGCAAAAGTTATCTATCCGGAAGTCTTCAAAAAATAATAAATTAATTGCCTATATCATCGTCATTATGTTTTTGGTTGTTTCGACGCTCCTTGCGATTTCGATTGGAACGATTCGGATTCCAGTTACAACGATTCTTGATGTTTTTTCACATGCCCTTTTGCAAACAGAGTTACGTCAAACAACGGATCCGATGATGCAAAATATTATCCTTGATATTCGGTTACCGAGAGTCATTTTGGCGGGTCTTGTCGGAGCTTCTTTAGCTCTGGCTGGAGCCGCCTTTCAAGGATTACTGCAAAATCCACTTGCAGATCCATATACGTTAGGGATTTCATCAGGGGCTTCAGTTGGAGCTGTATTTGTCCTCTTTTTCGGGATCCAGATTCCGATTATCGGGAGTATGACATTACCTGTTGTCAGCATATTAGCCGGCTTTTTAACCATTGTCGCCGTCATTATTTTTTCTCGGTTTGTCGAAAAAACGATGAAGATGGAAACGATTATTTTAACAGGTATTATTATGAGTTCGTTTCTCGGTGCTTTTCTTTCCTTAATGATTGCATTAGCCGGAGAAGAATTACGTCAGGTGATTCATTGGTTATTAGGCAGTGTATCGATGAGAGGATGGGATTACGTTCTAATCATGATTCCATTTTTTATTATCGGTGTGCTTCTGTTAATGTTCCAAGGCACTGAACTAAACGCGATGTCCTTTGGGGAAGAAAAGGCACAATATTTAGGTGTCGACGTAAGAAAAAAGAAATTCTTTATTTTAACATCTGCTTCTATATTAACAGGTGCGGCCGTTGCCGTTTCGGGTACAATCGGATTTGTCGGTTTAGTTGTTCCTCATTTAAACCGCTTATTATGGGGGCCAGACCACCGTCATTTATTGCCTTTATCACTCCTATTCGGTGCCGGCTTTTTAATTTTAACAGATCTTGTGGCCAGAACGATAATGTCACCGACGGAGCTGCCAATTGGCGTTATTACGGCCATTATTGGTGCACCAATGTTTGCCTTTATTTTAATAAGACAACGGATAGAAAGAAGAGGATAACATGCTTAACGTTAGGAATGTATCCGGAGGGTATCAACATCATCAAGTGGTGAAAGATGTTTCCTTTACTGTTCAAAAGGGTGAATTTTTTGGTATTTTAGGCCCGAATGGAAGTGGGAAAACAACCTTGTTAAAAATGATTAGCGGTATTTTACCTTCCTTAGGCGGAACGATTGAAATAGATGGAAAACCGCTTACCTCCTATTCAGCGAAACGTCTTGCACAAAAAGTAGCCGTCTTACCGCAGTTGTTTAGTAATGCGTTTGACTATACGGTGAAAGAAACAGTGTCACTCGGCCGCTACCCCTTTCAAAAAGGGTTATTTAAGCAATGGTCAAAAGAAGATGAAGAGATTGTACAAGAAGTGATGAATGTAACAGATATCGCTCATTATGCCGAAAAATCAATGAGTGATATTAGCGGTGGGGAAAGGCAGCGTGTCTTTTTAGCTCAAGCGCTTGCCCAACAGCCGAGCATTTTATTATTAGATGAACCGACAAATCATTTAGATATCTCTCATCAAAAAAATTTACTCGACCGTTTAAAAGGTTGGTCGAAACAAAATGGTTTAACGGTTATTTCTATTTTCCATGATTTAAATTTAGCAAGCCTTTATTGTGATCACCTTTTACTACTAAGAAATGGAGAGGTTATCGCGTTAGATGAGCCAAACCATGTGTTAGAAGAGCATATAATTCAATTAGTGTATGAAGCGGAATGTAAAAAGCGACCACATCCAGAATTGCCGAGACCGCAACTCATGCTATCACCTAGCCAGGAAGATGAAAAACAATGGACGATTCGAAAGTCAAATATTATAAAAACGAGTGAAATGATTACACTTTCATCGCCTATTCCGTTAAAAACGTTGTCTTCAGCCGTTATTGGAGCAGGACTTGGCTGGTATTCTCATTTTGTTAACCGTCACGTTTCAAAAGATTATATGTGTGATGATGTAAAAGCAGAAATGGCGGACTTCTTAAGACGACATAATTTTCATCCGAAAGAAACGGTTGGTATGATGACAGCAGCGAAATTAGAGGATGTGGCAATTGACGAATGGCAAGAGGAGGAGCTCTCCATCATCGTTTGTGTTACAGCGGGTGTGAGGAATGCCGTTGATGTGTCGCAATGCCACAAGCATTTGTTCGAACCGTACGCAGGGACGATTAATACATGGGTTTTTCTAAATGGCTCTTTAACAGATGAAGCATTTATTCAAGCAATAATGACGGCAACAGAGGCGAAAACAAAGGCGATGATAGATGAACAAATCATCGATAAAGAAACGAATACTATTGCGACAGGAACGTCAACGGATAGTATTTTAGTGGCGGCCACACAACAAGGGGAGCCGATACCGTACGCAGGGACGATTACGAAAGTTGGGAAACTCATTGGACGTGGTGTATATGAATGTACAATCAACGCATTAAAGAAGTATAAAAAGCGATGTGAATACAATGGTTAATCATCTTATCTGTATTGGTTTAGCGTACATACTTGATAAAGTGATCGGTGATCCGAAAAGCATCCCTCATCCTGTCCGATTTTTCGGGGCGTTTATTTCGTACTTTGACAAGAAGTGGAATAAAGGGTCTAGCAAAAAGTGGAAAGGGATTTGGATGATTCTAATTGTAACGATATTTTTTACACTCATTGCGGGCGGTTTCGTTTTCGTTTCTTATCGTCTTCACGTTCTCTTTGGTCTATTCATTGAAACGGTCATCATCACCTTTATGATTGCTGAAAAAAGCTTGAAAGAAGCAGCTGTGGAAGTGTACGAGCCGTTAGCACGAAACGACATGGCTCAAGCGCGTATCAAACTTTCATGGATCGTTGGCCGAGATACCGATACGCTAGGTGAGGAGGAAATCGTTCGTGGAACGGTCGAGACCGTTGCCGAAAATACAAGCGATGCGGTGACGGCTCCGCTTTTTTGGACTCTTATCGGCGGTGCTCCTCTTGCTGTTTTTTACCGCGTAGCGAATACGGCTGATGCGATGGTCGGTTATCGAAATGAGAAATATGAACAGTTCGGCTATGCTTCTGCGAAATTAGATGATCTGTTAAACTACATTCCGAGTCGGTTAACGGCATTTGTCATGATTTTCGTCAATCGGACTTCAAGAGCTAAAAAAGAATGCTTTCGTTTGATCCGAAGGGATGCGAAAAAACATCCGAGCCCCAATAGCGGCTTTCCAGAAACAGCAATGGCCGCATTACTCGGTGTGCAGCTAGGCGGAAGAAATACATACAAAGGGATTGTATCAACGCGGGCGAAATTAGGGGATGCCATTCATGCACTTAAAGCAAATCATATTCAACGATCTGTACAAATAATGGAGCGTACAAATGCGTGTTTTGTCTTGCTTTTAATTTTAGGGGGTGGACTCATTGCAATGGCCGTCACATGGATCAAATCCAGCCTATTTATTTGAGGCATTACAACTTCCGTTTTCGAAAGATTGTGTAAAAATTGATTTTAGTGTCAATTTAAATCCGCTTGGACCGCCGATATCGCTACAAGAAAAATGGTCTGAACTACTTTTTTATGTAAAGGACTACCCAGACCCAAATTGTAGCGAGTTAAGAAAACTTATTGCAAAAAAAGAAAACGTCTCACCAGAAAACATATTAATCGGAAATGGCGCAGCAGAAATGATTTTTCTATTAGCAAGCGGGTTATTAGCAAAAAAGAACGTTTTCATTGTAGAACCGACCTTTTCAGAATACCGAAAAGCTTGTCACATCAATCATTGTCAAGTTTCTTCCTATTTTTTAAAGGAAGATGATGGATGGGATTTAAAAGCAGATGAATTGATTCCATATTTAAAGGAGAATGATGCGCTCATCCTTTGTCACCCGAACAATCCGACAGGGGTCGTATACAAGGAAGATGAGCTGTTGAAACTGTTTAAAGCGGCTGAACAAGGAGGTATTTATGTCATCATTGATGAAGCATTTTTTGACTTTGCGAAAAGGTCTATTTCGATGGTGAAGTATTTACAAACATTTTCAAATGTTATCATTTTACGGTCATTAACGAAAATGTATGCGATTGCTGGGCTTCGTCTCGGGTACGTACTAGCAAATGAACAAACGATTCAAACGATGAAAAAGTTGCAAGTCGAATGGAGCGTTAATGCGATCGCGCAAAAAGCAGGCTTCATTTGCCTTCAAGATGAGAAATTTGTGATTGATACACAGCAATATATAAAACGAGAACGAAACCGAGTTTTACATGAATTAAGCAAGATGGGATTCTCCTTATCTCAAAGTCAAGTGAATTTCTATTTATTAAAACATCAAGATATCGAATCTCAACATCTATTAACTTATTTAATCGAAAAGGGAATGGTCGCTAGGCATACGTTTAACTTTCCGAGCCTTAATGGAGCTTATTTACGATTTGCTGTTAAGAAAGAAGAAGAAAATGATCAATTACTAGAAGTGCTATGGAAATGGAGTCGAACATGCTAGTTTTTGTGACAGGCGGTGTCAGAAGTGGAAAGAGCTCATGGGCGGAAGCGTATTGTCTGAAAAAAAGCGAACGGAGTAAACCGATTCATTACATAGCGACATCTATTGTGTACGATGATGAAATGAAAGAACGCATTTTCGATCACCAAAAGCGGCGAGATGAATCAACCGTAAATTGGATTACATGGGAAAAACCGCGCCAAATTGGCTCACTGCAAGAAAAGCTAAAGGGAAATGAAATCGTGTTACTCGATTGTTTAACAAATCTTGTGAACAATGAATTGTTTCTTCATGTTGAACATGGGGATGAACGGTGGAAGTCACTAACCTATCAAAAACAAGTGTTCCAAACGATTACGCGAGACATTTTCCGTATCCAGAGAAAGACCTCCTTATTTGTCATTGTATCGAATGAAGTCGTTTATGAACCGTTCAACACGGATGTAGTAATGCCGTATATGAGATTATTAGGAAACATTCACCAGTGGATTGTTCAACAATCATCGGTTGCACTCAGAATGGAATGGGGGATACCATTATTTATGAAGGGGGAGCGAAAATGAAAGGAGTCATGTTTCAAGGAACGTCATCGGATGCCGGAAAAAGCTTAATTGCGACTGCTTTTTGTACGATATTTAGAGATTTAGGGTATAAAGTAGCTCCGTTTAAGTCGCAAAATATGTCGAATAATTCATATGTAACGAAAGATGGAAAGGAAATTGGCCGGGCGCAAGGGATACAAGCTGAAGCGGCGGGAGTTGACGCAACGGTCTATATGAATCCCATTTTATTAAAGCCGAGAAATGATCGCCGCGCAGAAGTCGTGTTGTTCGGAAAAAGCTTTCAAAGTTTTGAAGGAAGAGAATACCGGGAGAAATTTTACGAAAAAGGGATAGAAACGATTGAAACGGCTCTTACTACACTCGAAAACGAATATGACGTCATCGTGGTGGAAGGTGCTGGAAGCCCTGTTGAAATTAATTTAAATGATCGTGAGCTTGTGAATATGAAGGTTGCTGAAATGGCCGATGTACCGGTATTTTTAATCGCGGACATTGAACGCGGTGGTGTGTTCGCAAGTATTGTCGGAACGTTGCAATTACTAAAGGAAGAAGAGCGAAAGCGAGTAAAAGGAATCATTATTAATAAATTTCGCGGTGATTTGTCCTTATTTGAAGACGGAATCACATGGATTGAAGAAAAGACAGGTGTGAAAGTCGTAGGCGTCATTCCGTATTTACATAACCACCGAATCGATAGTGAAGATTCATTGTCGATCGGCTCTCGTTTTTCACAATCGGATCAAAAAGAAATAGATATTGCCGTTATTCGGTTGCCGTACATTTCAAACTATACAGATGTTGAGCCATTTTTATTTGAAGAAGATGTTTCTATCCGTTTTGTCGATCATGCGAACGAATTCGGCAACCCGGATGCTGTGATTATTCCGGGAACGAGAAGCACGATTGCTGACTTCAAACAATTACAAAACGTTGGCTTTGATTTGAAAATAAAGGACTATGTAAAAAACGGCGGCACGATCGTTGGAATTTGCGGCGGATATCAAATGATGTGTTCCTACCTTTACGATCAAGCCGGTTCAGATACAGGACAAGTTGGCTATCAATTAGCGGGGCTTGATATTATTCCAGCTATGACAACCTTTATGGGTACGAAGAAAACG
This sequence comes from Bacillus sp. FJAT-47783, assembly GCF_022808615.1. Classification (GTDB taxonomy): domain Bacteria; phylum Bacillota; class Bacilli; order Bacillales; family Aeribacillaceae; genus Bacillus_BZ. Next base: position 30,667 of record NZ_JAKZKS010000018.1, on the reverse strand, counting down.
ATTCAAAATAGCGGAGTTCTTCATGCAAATAGTGGTTTTCCACCTCATGAAGTTGATGGCTACGAAATCCATCTAGGGGTAACGGATGTCCGCTATTTAGAAAACGTAAATCCGCTTATCACACTTCAAAATTCATTTGATGGGGTGTCGATGGACAATGGAAGGATTATTGGAACGTATTTTCACCATTTCTTTGAAAACGATGCGTTTCGAGGTGAATGGCTAAATCATATTCGGAAGAAGAAAAACCTCCCGGAAAAAGAATTTGTTTATTTGCGAAAAGAAAAAGCGGCTCAATATTCCCGATTAGCTGAACATGTAAAAAAACATATTGACTTAGATTATGTTGTCTCTGTTGTCGAGACTTGGGGGATTGAATGTGAAGGATAGGCGAGATGGATTCATTTTGGCCCTTCAGTTTTTTTCTGTTATTCCCATTTCAAAAGAAATTCCATTAGACCGATTTCGGTTAAAGTACGGGATTTTATCTCTCCCTATTTTAGGGGCAATCATCGGTGTGATCGGAAGCGTGCTGTTATGGGGACTCCATCAATGGACCCCGTTTTCTGATTTAGCGCTCACACTCTTCTTTCTTTTTTACTTCATTTTTATTACAGGGGGCATTCATATTGATGGCTGGGTCGATACGAGCGATGCCTTCTTTTCGTATCGTGATCCAAAACGAAGGCTGGAGATTATGAAAGACCCGCGCGTTGGAACGTTCGGTGTTTTATCATTACTGTTTTTATTACTGTTTCGATTTTTGTTTGCTTACGAAATCATTCAGTCCATTTCATTTGAGGATTTAATCTTATTTGCAACTATTCCGATACTATCAAGAATCAGTATGGGTGTTTTATTCATCGCAGGTCCTGGTCTTGCTAAGCGAGAAGGGTTAGCATATTTATTCGTTGAAGCATTACGTAAGCGAGATCTTCTCACGTTTTTATTATATCTCGTGCTTTTATTAGTAGTGTATGGTGTCTTTTTTCCACACCTATTGTTAACGTTGCTTATATTGATGTTTTCGACATGCATGGTGTTTTTCGGGTTTAAACTTGGATTTAAACGCGCTTTCGGAGGCATTACGGGTGATACACTCGGTACGTCGATTGAAGGGACTGAAACGATTTTATGGATGATCGTGTGGTTATTACACTTATACGCCACGGTTTAACAAAGGAAAACGAAGAAAAGCGATACATCGGTTGGACGAATTCCCCTCTTAGTGAAGAGGGGAAAAATCGCTTGCAAACAGCACGAACAAATTTTTCACCGCAGCTTGTTTTCAGTAGTGACTTACTCCGTTGTATCGAAACCGCTGCTTATTTTTATCCAGAAAACGAGCGAATCGAACTATCTGAGCTAAGGGAGATTCATTTCGGTGACTGGGAAGGAAAAACATATGAACAATTGAAGAATAATACGTATTATCAAGGATGGTTGAATGATCCGTTTACGTCACCGATTCCGTCAGGTGAAACGTATGATACATTTTCGAACAGAGTACAGAAGGCGTGGATGAATATTGTAAACGAATTTCACGATCAGTCGGTTTCTCATATTGCCATTGTCACCCATGGTGGTGTCATCCGTGAAATTTTAAGCAAGGTATCACCAGAATGCAAATCTTATTGGGCCTACACGATTAAACCTGGTGGTTGCATGACGTTAATCGGCAATCGTTCGAAAGTAAGGAGGGGAGAGCCGTGCATTTTGTTACAGGAGGGGCCTTTAACGGAAAACGAAAGTGGGTAAAACAACATGTGTTAAAGGATAATGAAACGTACAGTTGGATTTCAGGATATGAGAAGAAGTGTGCTTATGATTGGATAAAGATTGAATCATTTCAAACGATTACAGTCATTGAAGGTGTTGAGCAATTTTTATATGATCATTTGGAGAGAGAAGATTGGAAGTCACATTGGCTTCAAGTAATGCATATATGGGAGAAGTGGGAAAGGGAAGATTCAAGTCGCTCCCTCATCTTAATTGGTACGGACATGACAAAAGGAATCGTACCGCTTGAAGCGAAAGAAAGATTATGGCGAGATGTATCAGGCTGGTGCTTTCAAGATATTGTGAAAAGAGCGGAGAGAGTTGATATTATTTGGTACGGAATCAATGAGCGGATCAAGTAAAAAGAAAAAAGTGCACGTTTTTTATTAAAAGGCGCATAACTTGGGAAACGAGACGCAAGGAGCTTGTGAAAATGCGCATAGTACGAGGAAAGTGATACATAAAGTAGCGCAAGTGCCTCAATAGAATGGAACTACAACGGAAAACAAGCAAACGAGCTTGAAAAAACTTTACCTCGACCTCTCCTTATTCAACAAGACTATGATTTTTAAATTGAAAACAAGCAGAAGAATCATCTCCTGCTTGTTTTCAATTCTTATTTTAATAAGCTGACTCGCCCTTTTTTCGCAGCTTTTGTTAACTCGCGGTAACCGATTCGTGTAAGAGCATATTGATCTGTCATCATATGGGCTTTCTTTAGATCCTCAATGACGTTTTGAGGTAATTCCGAGTGAACTTCGTTTAGCTTTTCGTTAATTTCATCAAACGAACGATGAATGATAAAATCTGCACTTAACAATTCAATTACCTTCTCGAGTGATGGATCACGTTTTAAAAGAAAATTTGCACTGTCCTTTACGACCTTTTGAATACGAGTTTTTAAGAGGGCAAGGTCTTGCTGAATCGACTTTGCTTCTAACTCTTTATCAGAGATTTTCTTTCGATAAGCTTGTTTTTCTGCTTCTTTTAAATCCGTTTTTGATAACAATTCTTCGAAAATAATGGTTTTGTCTAATTCAATTTGTGTCAGTTCTTTTTCTTTATATTGCATTGTTTTTTCAACGTCATCATCTGCTACCGGTCGAAAAGTTGTTTCATTCTCTTTTGTTTGTGATGCCTGTTCTTTTATGAATAAGTTTAGTCGCTTATAAAGAAGGAAAACAAAAATCGTTAACCATGAATTAAATAGAAGAATGGTAAATTGAAAGAAAATATTGTTTGTTCCAATTAGTAAGAATAACCCAGTCGCAATCGCGATACCAATAAATAATAAAAACCAATCTTTTACAGAAAGCTTCTTCAATGTATGGAAAGAATTTTTTACTTGTTCCAACGTCTTCTCTACTCCTTTTAGCTTGACTGATGATAGGAAACATTTAACGAACATATTATAGCAAAAATTTTGGGGGAATAGATGTAGGTTTAGAAAGTGAAGAAGAAAAAAATAAGGTTGACAAAATAAATATAATACTTTATCAACCTTTAGTAGACGGTGAGTCAGTTAAATCACATGTCGACTCGACCACTTCAATTAATTCTTTTAATAATTTAAGAGACGTATCAAGTGCTAGCGAATAGTATCGCTGTGTCCCTTTTTGTTCAATGGAAACGAGCTCGTTGTCACGTAATATTTTCAAATGATGTGATATGGCTGGTCTTGAAAGTGTTGAATGATTAGTAATTTCGTTTACTGTTAATGGACCTTTTTCGGCAAGTAGTAAGATGATATCTTGGCGGTACGTGTCGCTAAGTGTTTGAAATAACGGAATACATGCACGAAACGTCTCGATAGCTTTTTGTCCCATAAACGATCCTCTTCTCTATAAAATCTTACAAAACATTATACGCGCTCTTGTATGCTTCGTACAATGGATGTCACGACGTTGCGAGGTGCGAATCGAGTGGAAGATGCTAAAAGCTTATTTTGTAAGCCTGGTATAATGACGGTTTTTCCTTTCATCATTCCACTGTAACCTGCTTCAACAACCGTTTTCACATCCATCACTTTCATTTGTTTAAATAATTTCGATTTTTCTAAGTTCGCTTTTTCCGTGAATCCTGTTTTCGTTGGTCCTGGACAAAGAGCTGTTACCGTAATGTGATGATCCTTTAGCTCGTTTGCTAATGCTTCAGAAAATGATAGGACATATGCTTTTGATGCGTAATAGACAGCCATTAACGGGCCTGGTTGAAAGGCAGCTGTCGAAGCCACGTTTAAAATACGACCGCGCTTTCGTTTCATCATCCCTGGAAGAACTCGCTTTGTTAATGCGGTAAGTGCTGTAATATTCACTTGAATCATATTCAGTTCATTTTCAAGATTTGTATTCGCAAACTCACCAAATCCCCCAAAACCTGCATTGTTTATTAAAATATCAACTTCAATCCCTTTTGCATCTAGTTGTTTCATAATTAGCTGATCAGCACCATCAGTTGCAAGATCTTGTGCAATGACTGTTGCACTTATACCGTATTTACGTTCTAGTTCATGGGCAAGTTCGTTTAATTTTTCCTCACTGCGGGCAACTAATACGAGATTGTATTGTTTATGAGCAAATAAATACGCAAATTCAAGACCTATCCCATTTGATGCACCTGTAATCAAAGCGGTTTGATTCATGACATATAGTACTCCTTTTTAATTGTGTTTAAATGTTTAAAATGTTAAACGTTTAAACATATAGTAATCAATAAGTTCCACACTGTCAAATGATGAGATTTTAAAAAAACGAATGTTATTATATTATTAATCGAAATTGTTCGAAAATTAATGATTGAACGTTCGTTTTTCTTGAAAATATTGATATTATTTGTAGAAATGCTATAATAGTTACAAAATTTTATAGTCAATTCACTCATATAATCGCGGGGATATGGCTCGCAAGTTTCTACCGAATTACCGTAAATAATTCGACTATGGGTGAGCAATGGAACGTTTGTATACGGATACATACGTTTATACCCTTTTTCTATTCAACCTAAAGGTCATTGTCTCACTCATATTATTTGAGTAGAGTGCAATCGCCTTTAGGTTTTTTGTTTTTTTAAAAGTCTAATTGAAGGAGCGTTATACATGAATTTATTAAAAAAGAAAATTGAAGAAGAAGGGGTTGTCCTTTCTGAAACTGTTTTAAAAGTTGATTCCTTTTTAAATCATCAAGTTGATCCACAATTAATGAAAGCGATCGGGGAGGAATTTGTTTATCGTTTCAAACATAAACGAATTTCGAAAATTTTAACGATCGAGTCATCTGGCATTTCACCAGCGTTAATGACAGCATTGAACTTAAATGTTCCATTAATATTTGCACGTAAGCGCAAGTCGTTAACGTTATCTGAAGATCTTATAACGTCAAAAGTCTATTCATTTACAAAACAAGAAGAAAACACTATTTCAATTTCGAATAAATACATTGAAAAAGACGATGAAGTATTAATCATTGATGATTTTTTAGCAAACGGGCAAGCCGCTTTAGGATTAATTGAGCTTGTTGAAAAAGCAGGCGCCAACGTAGCAGGGATCGGAATTGTAATTGAAAAAGCGTTTCAAAATGGCGGCAAACAGCTTCGAAAACTTGGATACGATGTTGTATCTTTAGCTGAGATCGAATCGTTAAAAAATAACCAAGTTTCATTTAAGGAAAACTCTTTAGAAGGGGCCTTCACATCATGAGGAACCAATCATTTAAACTCGTATCATTAGGAATTCAACATGTTTTAGCCATGTATGCTGGTGCTGTCATCGTTCCGCTTATTGTAGGAGGAGCCTTAGGTTTAACGGGTGAACAACTAACCTATTTAGTATCGATTGATATATTAATGTGTGGAATTGCTACGATTTTACAAGTGTGGAAAAATCGCTTTTTTGGAATTGGCCTTCCAGTCGTATTAGGATGTACATTTACTGCGGTTGGTCCAATGATTGCTATCGGTGGCCAATATGGGATTTCTGCCATTTATGGCGCGATTATAGTGACAGGTCTTTTTGTTATTTTGATTAGTAAATACTTTGGGAAGCTTGTCCGCTTTTTCCCTCCAGTCGTTACAGGTTCAGTTGTCACAATAATAGGAATTACGTTAATTCCTGTTGCGATGAATAATATGGCTGGTGGTGTTGGAAGCCCTGACTACGGCTCCCTTTTCAATATTGCATTAGCATTCGGGACGTTAGTCTTTATTTTAGTGCTTTACAAATTTTTCACTGGATTCATTCGTTCAATCTCGATTTTATTAGGTTTATTGGTTGGTACAGTCGTTGCCTATCTTTTTGGAAAAGTAGATTTCAGTGCAGTAGGTGAAGCTTCGTGGTTTCATATGGCCAAACCATTTTATTTTGGAATGCCAACCTTTGAGATAACAGCGATATTAACGATGATGTTAGTTGCGGTTGTAAGCTTAGTTGAGTCAACAGGTGTTTACTTTGCTTTATCTGATATTTGTGATAAAGAGCTAACGGAAGAAGATATAGCAAAAGGCTACCGCGCAGAAGGGTTAGCGATCGTTCTTGGTGGATTATTCAATGCCTTTCCTTATACAACGTATTCTCAAAATGTAGGGCTCGTACAGTTGTCTGGCGTTAAAAAGAATAATGTCATTTATACGGCTGGAGCTTTCCTCGTTATTCTTGGGCTAGTTCCGAAAATTGGTGCACTTACGACTGTGATTCCTGCACCAGTTTTAGGTGGGGCGATGGTCGCAATGTTCGGCATGGTCATGGCTTATGGGATTAAAATGTTAAGTAAAGTGGACTTTTCATCCCAAGAGAACTTATTAATCATTGCTTGTTCCATCGGGATTGGAATGGGCGTAACAGCTGTTCCACAAATATTTGAACAAATGCCATCAAGTATTCGCATTTTAACGGATAACGGGATTGTGGCAGGAAGTATAACAGCCTTTATTCTTAATTTATTCTTTAATGTCCTATTAAAACACAAATCACGTGCTGTTCTACAAGAGAGAAAAGCTGCTTCTTAAAAAATAAAAACTCCGTAAGTCGTCAACACTTCTTAGGATATGAGAATGTGGAGACGACTTTTTTATTTAGATAGAAAATTCTGTGCTTTCAATAATATAGGGTGCTTTTTCATAGGAAGCAGCGATAAATATAAACTTGATGGTCAATTAAGTTTACAAAAAGAGCCTTTTCCCTTAAAATAGTACAAAAATAGATACAGGAGTGAAGGTAGATGGGGAAAGGAATTTTTGTGACAGGAACGGGGACGGAAATAGGAAAGACGTTTGTCACGAAGTATTTAACAAAAGCATTGAAAGAGCAAGGGTTTCATGTTGCACCGTATAAACCGATCCAAACAGGGTGTATCGAGAAAAATGGAGAGCTTATTGCTGAGGATGTAGAACAATATATTGAAACCGCAAAATTATCATTCACCCAAAAGGATTTATGTACATATTTCTTTAAAAAGCCGGCTTCACCTCATTTAGCAGCATCCATTGAAAATGTTCAAATCGATCTGCATCGAATAAAGAATCATTACGAACAGTTATTGAAAGAGCATGATATCGTTTTAGTAGAAGGTGCTGGGGGGCTAGCTGTTCCATTAGTAGAGTCAGATCATTTATTAATGACAAAAGACCTTATTCAATTACTAAATATCCCGCTTATTTTAGTTGTACCGCCACATTTAGGATCGATTAACCATACGTTAGTAACAATTGAATACGCAAAGGCCCATCATTTAACGGTACTAGGGATTGTATTTAATCAAGTGTCAAACGAACCAGATTTAATTGAAAAAGATAATATGCGCATGATCGAAAAACTAACGAAGCTCCCGATTTTAGGAAGAGTTCCATTTACGGAAGAAGACGAGGGGAATATAAGTGAATGGTTTTCTGTACAAAATATATAAGCCGGCAAGGTAGCCGGCTTATTATTATTATAAACTGTCTTTTTGTGAATTTTTAAAGTCCTTCATATCCATCAATGACTAAATCGAGTTTTCCTGTTTCTGGATCGATAACAAGTCCATGAACAGGAACTGTCTTTGGCATTAATGGATGTTCTTTAATCATATTAACGCTGTTTTTCACATTTTCCTCTACTTTGTCAAAACCTTCTAACCATTTATGTAAATCGATACCCGAATTTTCTAGTGTCGAAATCGTTTCCTGTTTAATTCCACGCTCGATGCATTTTTCTAATAGGGCCTCTGGGTTTACACCTGCCATTCCACAACGGTGATGACCAATGACCATTACTTCATCAGCTTGAAGCTCATATACAGCAACAAGAATCGATCTCATCGTTGAATCGAGTGGGTGTGTAAGAATAGCTCCAGCATTTTTTACCATTTTTACATCACCATTCTTAATATTTAACGCCTTTGGTAACAGCTCGACTAATCGCGTATCCATACAGCTAAAAATGACTAACCGTTTATTTGGGAATTTAGATGTTTCATACGGCTGATATTCGGCATTTTCAACAAATTTTTCATTGAATTGAAGCATGTCGTTAAGTAGTGACAAAATAATCCCTCCCTAAAATCTCAATTAAGTACTTTAAAATAAATTTTACCACATTAAATCCTTCAGTAAAAAGAGGGCATTGATACATTTCTCATTAGTCATATAAACTTAGGAGAGAATAGTTATTTAGGAAAGGATTGTTTCCTTATTTTTTCTCATGTAAAATGACGTTGGATAGTTTAAACAATTAAAGGAGCAGAAGCAAATCGATGTTAAAGAAATGGTTAGAAATTTTATTCGTTTCGACACGTCTAGGTTTAACCTCTTTCGGCGGACCTGTTGCCCATTTAGCCTATTTTAAAGAAGAGTATATTAATAGAAGAAAATGGTTAAATGAGAAAAGTTATGCGGATTTAATTGCGTTATGTCAGTTTCTCCCAGGACCTGCGAGCAGTCAGGTAGGAATTGCAATAGGGATGATGCGTGGTGGAATTGTCGGAGGAATTCTTTCATGGTTCGGTTTTACGATGCCATCTGTGATTGTGCTCGTTCTATTTGCAAACTTTTTACAAGGAGAAGTGATTGATGCCTCTAGCTGGATTCACGGTTTGAAGCTTGTCGCGGTAGCCGTTGTCGCACATGCTGTTTATGGCATGGGGAAAAAACTAGCCCCCGATCGTCCGAGGCAAACGATTGCCATCGTGGCAACAATTGCCGTATTTTTGTTTCCAACTGCAATCGGTCAAATTGCTGTAATCTTACTTGCTGGCTTAACAGGTTATGTTTTATTTCGAAAAAAAGAAGTCCCGGATGTGCCCGATTTACCGATTCGAATTTCCAAATCGGTTGGAATCGTATCTTGGTGCCTGTTTTTTGCTTTACTTATCGTGCTTCCTTTGTTAAGGAATTCGACTGACTCTTTCTTTATTGCGATGTTTGATACATTTTATCGGGTTGGCTCGATTGTGTTCGGTGGTGGACATGTCGTCTTACCGATGATGGAACGCGAAGTTGTTCCTGTTGGCTGGATTTCAGAAGAAGACTTTCTCGCTGGCTACGGTGCTGCCCAAGCTGTACCAGGCCCACTTTTTACGTTATCGAGCTATTTAGGGGCCTTTATTGCAGGATATAAAGGAGCGATTGTTGCAACGATTGCGATGTTTTTACCATCTTTTCTTTTATTATTGGGGGCTCTTCCATTTTGGAATATCATTCGAAGAAGAGCTTCTGTTCAAGCAGCATTAATGGGCGTTAATGCGGCGGTTGTTGGAATATTAATCGCTGCTTTTTACCACCCGGTATGGACAAGTGCCGTACAGTCTTCAGCTGACTTTTCCATCGCCCTTGGTGCCTTTGCGTTATTGCAGTTTTGGAAAAAACCGGCATGGCTTGTCGTTATTATAACGGCCATTGGAACGGTTATTGTCCAGTATATCTTTTAATAGTAGAAACGTTGTCACTCAATTCGGGTGATTTTTTCCGCAAAATTGATTTTCCTTTGCGAGCTGATGAGACATAAGCGAACAATTCATTTTTCATATTTTGTAAATATTCCTCCGTAAATAACATTGTAATATCTTCAAAGCGTTCGTTGTTTTTTTCATAAACAGCTAGCGCTTTCATTTTTTGCTGTTCAATATGTGCTAAACATAACCTTGAATGAGGAGGTTCATTCATATTTAAAAAGTAAATGAACTGACTCGTCTTCGTTCGTTTCATGGCAATGGGCTTTAAAATAGATATGTGAATCACTCCCTTTCATCCGTCTAGTATTGGCACATTTCGTTTGGAATAAACTTCATTTGTTGTTGTAAGCGTTGTAAGAAACTCGAGAATACCCATTGTTTTTTCTTATCAAACAACAATTGTTACGAAAAAGGCACTGCTTTTTAATATTCCTTAAGCAATTATTTACATTGATTTCATGATTGGATAACAATCATTCGATATGCTTATAAAAGAGTATAAGGATGAAAGTGGAGTGAAAGACATGAGTAAAATGCTGAAACAAGCATTACAAGAGCAGAGAAAATATTATGCTGAAAAGCTATTAGCAATTGGTGTGTATAATGAAGAGATTGTCAATAACATGACGATTACGGAGCTTGAAAAAGAGTATCAATATTTCTTTTTGCAAAGACCGAGCATTAAGAAAAAGTCGAAACTCCCCTAACGAAAAAATAAGCTATAATAGAGGGAAAAAAAGAGGGATTATTCGTGAATAAAAAAGTTGTTGGGATTATTCTTGCTGGTGGAAAGTCAAAGCGCTTCGGTACAAATAAAGCGTTCGCTCAATATAAAGGAAAGACTTTTTTTCAACGTGCCTACGAGGTGTTAATGGATACGACTGACGATGTGATCATTGTCGGAAATCGTTCAATGAAGACCGAGCTTTCGCATCAGATCCAATCACAAATAGTCACAGATTTTGAGGAAGTGAAAGGGTTAGGTCCGATGGCGGGCTTATACACGGCTATGTCTTATATGAACAGCTCGTGGTATTTCGTTTTACCTTGTGATATGCCCCTTATTTCAAAGTCTGTTGTTCATACTTTACTCTCACATTGTCATCCTGGAAATGACGTAATCATTCCTATGATTCAAGGGAAAGTCCAACCTTTAGTTGGCTTATATCATAACCGAACAAAGCCTTTAATGCTCAAACATCTCCAAGCGAAATCGCTTAAGATGAACGATTTCTTGAATGAAGTAAACGTGAAGTATGTGGATGAACATCATTTTGAACATATAGATCATTTCATAAATGTGAACGATTTGAGCACGTATCAATATTTGCAGAATACAACGGATAAAAAGTAGGAGAGGACAATCTTCTCCTACTTTTGGCATTCTATTATAGTTAAATTTTAACTATATTGAAATGATAAATGAAAAAATATAACAATATAGTTATAAAAAAATGTTAACGTTTACATTTTTCCTTTTCATATTGTTAGAAAGATAGTAAAATAATATTAGTTCACATATTTAGAATTTTAAGAAATTATTGTAAAGAGCAAGCCACAGCTTAGAATTCCATGGGGAATACCCTCACTGAAAGAAGTTTCACTTTTTAATAGATTATGAAAGTAAAGAGGCGATGAATATGATGACTTCTTTTACGCAAGAAGAGATAGAAAGAGCAATGTCGCTTTTTCACATTTTTGCAAAATCATTTAAAAGCATCTCAGAACATTCTATTCGTGATAGTAAAGAACATGGGTTTAATCCAACAGAATTTGCCGTATTAGAGCTATTGTATACGAGGGGACCGCAAAAATTACAACAAATTGGTTCCCGCCTACTCCTCGTTAGCGGGAATGTTACCTATGTTATTGATAAATTAGAACGAAATGGATACATTTATCGTGAGCAAGATCTGAAAGATAAACGTTCTGTATATGCGAAGTTGACAGAAAAAGGACAGGAATACTTAGACGAAATTTATCCGATCCATGCGATGAGGATGGCACGTGCATTCTCTGGCTTAACGGGAGAAGAACAAGAGCAGCTTATGTCCTTATTAAAAAAAGCAGGTGTACATAGTCAACATTTAATTTTTCGATAAGAAGCCGAACAATTTTTTGTTTGGTTTCTTTTTTTTCGATAAAAAAGCACATTATAAAAATAACGACTAGTTTCAATGATTGAGACTTTTAATGCGATTTCGAATGAGCTATTGTTTTTATCCATATTTGACCTATTCAAACATTCGTCATAAGTCTAAATTTACATATACAATTTCCTTGAAATTTTCCTTGTTTTTTTATATAGTGAACATGGGATTGACCGGAAGTCAACTTATAGATAAATAACTTGAAGGATTATTGTCTGTATCATTCGACCAATTAGTCAAAAGTAAAGAGAGGCGAAAGTATGAGGTTAAGTCGATTTTCTATTCGAAGACCTGTGTTCACATTCGTTACGATGATGTTAGTGCTAATTTTAGGCGTCGTATCGTTTATGAACATACCATTAAAACTAATACCTGAAATTAATCCTCCAATCGGAGTAGTTGTCACGAATTATAGTGGAGCAAGTCCTACAGAAGTCGTTGAAAAAGTATCAAAGCCAATTGAGGAATCCCTTTCAACGATAGAAGGGCTTGATACCATTTCTTCAACATCTCAAGAAGGGGCAAGTTTAGTCCTATTACAATTTTCTTGGGCGACGAAAATCGATGAAGTGCAAGATGAAATTTTAAGCAATATTAAAAGTGTCCCACTCCCAGATGAAGTGAATGAGCCACGTTTTTTAAAATTCGATCCTTCACAGTTTCCCATCATTCAGCTTTCTTTAACATCTACGAGTGATGAAAAAGAATTGCAAGCATTAGCGGAAGATTTAAAAGATGAGCTAACAAAAACAGAAGGTGTCGCAAGTGTAAATCTCTCTGGAGTTACGGCGGAGGAAGTAAAAGTTGAGCTCAATCAAGATCAATTAAAGAAATATCAATTGAGCCAGTCTGAGATTGTCGATGTCATTCGAGCAAATGATACATCCTTGCCAGGGAGTCCAATAGAAACAGACGGAAAAGAACTAACGACACGTGTGATTAGTACGATTGATTCTGTTGATACATTGAAAAACTTAAACGTAGGTGTTAATCCTAAAACTGGCGCTAAAATTAAATTAAGCGATGTTGCAGATGTAGGGATTAAGGAAAAACACGCTGATACGATTACGAGAGCGAATCAAAAACCGTCAGTTTTATTAAGTGTACTCCAACAATCGGATGCCAATACAGCACAAGTTTCGAAAGCTTTTCAAGAAAAATTGAATGAGCTTCTCGATGAAAATGAAAAATATGAAGCTGTTAAAGCCGATATTTTATTTGACCAAGGCGAGTATGTGCAAAAAGCAATTGGCAATATGCTGAATACTCTTATACTTGGCGGAACGTTTGCGATGATCGTTTTATTTTTGTTCTTACGAAATGTGAAAAGCCCGCTCATTATCGGAATCGCCATCCCGTATTCCGTTATTGTTACTTTTGTATTGATGTATTTTTCAGATTTTACGTTAAACATTATGACATTAGGTGGTCTTGCACTTGGAATTGGGATGCTTGTCGATAACGCGATTGTCGTCATCGAAAATATTTATCGTCATTTATCAATGGGAAAAGAGCCGAAAAAAGCTGCGTATGAAGGTGCAAAGGAAATGGGACCTGCCATTATTGCTTCAACATTTACGACGATTGCGGTTTTTTTACCAGTCGTCTTTATTACAGGCATTATCGGCGATTTATTTACCGAGTTCTCGTTAACGATTGCCTTTAGTTTATTTGCTTCTTTATTTGTCGCTTTAACAGTCGTTCCGATGCTAGCGAGCAGATGGTTGAAGAAGCCGCGAAAAAACATCGAAAAGGAGCGCCAAGAGTCTGTTTTCCAACAAGCATTGGAACGTGCGGTGAAATGGTCGTTACGAAACCGTGCGATTGTCATTATCTTAACGATTTTCGTCTTTGCAGCGAGTATTTTTGGTTTTACACAAGTAGGCGCTGTTTTCTTGCCCAAAACAGATGAAGGCTATTTTACAATTGACATTACATTAGAAAATGGTACGGCCTTATCGGAAACGACGAAAGTGATTGAAAATGTAGAACAAGTGCTAGAGGATGAAGAAGATGTTGAAGTATATGTCAGTTTAATCGGTTCTACACAAGAAGAATCATTTCGTGGAACATCCAATGCTAACATTGCACAAATGTATGTAAAGATGGTCGATTTCACTGAGCGAGAACAATCGACATTTGACTTTGTTGATGATGTGAAAAAAGATATTGAACAAGCGGCTGAACAAGCAAACAAAACAGCAGAAGTATCGTTGAATTTACAATCATCTACTGGTTCTGAACCGAATACTCTTACATTTAATGTGAAAGATCAGGACAGTATGCGACTAGAAGAAAATGTTGATCGAATTCAAAACGCATTATCGGAATTAGATGATGTCAATGAGGTGACAAACGATTTAGCGGAAACCGTTGAAGAGTTACAGGTTAAGGTCGACCGTGAGAAAGCATTATCCAACGGCCTTCAGCCAATCCAAATTGCCATGATTGTAAAAGAGGCAACTCGTGGAACTGATGCCCTGCAAATGACAAATGAAGAAAATGGGCAGATTTATATGATTAATGTTGCCTATCATGAGGAAGTCATAAAAGATGTAAAAGCTTTAGAATCTTTACTGATTAAAAAAGCAGACGGCTCGTTTATTACGCTAAAAGATGTTGCGACAATTGAACGTGGTGAAGGGCCGACCGAAATTCGCCGTATTGACAAACAAAGTGCCGTTCAATTTACGGTGAAGTATGCCAATGATACAAATTTAGGAGCGATCTCGAGGGAAGTCGATGAAAAAATTGCCGATTTAGAACTTCTAGATGAAACGGAAATTACGTTCGGTGGAGATCGAGAGCTTCTTGAATCGTCCATGGATGATATGATTTTGGCATTTGTGTTAGCGATTGTGTTCATTTATTTAGTGATGGCTGCACAGTTTGAGTCACTAAAATATCCATTTGTTATTATGTTTACGGTGCCGTTAATGATTATTGGCGTGGGGCTCACCTTATTTGCAACAAATACGCCAATTAGTATTACGGTCGTCATTGGCTTAATCGTTTTAGCGGGTATTGTCGTTAATAATGCGATTGTCATTGTAGACTATATGAATCAATTGAAAGCAAGCGGAATGAAGACTTACGATGCGATTATCCATGCAGTAAAAGTACGTATTCGTCCCGTCTTAATGACGGCTTTCACAACGATTCTTGGATTGCTACCTCTGGCAATCGGAATGGGCGAGGGTTCAGAAGTGAACCAACCAATGGGATTAACCGTTATCGGCGGGTTAATTTCAAGTACGTTCTTAACCCTATTTATCATTCCAGTTGTTTATAGTTTCTTTGATAAAGAAACACGCAAGTTGAATAAAAAATATGTGACACCTGATGGGCAGCTTATTCCAGCCTATTTACTTGAAGAAAAAGTGGAACGAGATGTTCACGAAGAAGAAGGGAAAGCGCAAGTACCAGCAGAGCCACAAAACACGTATCGGAAAGAAGAAATTGCCGGGATGCTCGAACACTTATTAAAAATGGTGAAAGAGGACGACTCAAAAGATAAAGACAAGTAAGAAAATCTCCACTGTTTGATTTGCAGTGGAGATTTCTTTCAAGAAGTCAAGGGAGGGTAGTTTATGAAAGAGAAAAAAGCGCTCATTTTGGAAGGGGCAATGGATTTATTTTCGAAACAAGGCTTTAATCAAACGTCCATGCAAGAAATTGCTGATTTTCTCGGAATCGCAAAAGGTTCCATCTATCATTATTTTAAGTCGAAAGACCAATTGCTCATTGAAATTATTTGGCACTATTACGATGTCGTTTCAGAAAAATTTTATAAAATTGAAAGAAACCCCATTTTAACCCCGAAGCAAAAATTTTATGAGCAATTGTTATTGTCGATATCCGTTTTTGTCGAAAACCGTGAATTTATCGTGATTCATATGAAAGAGTCGTTTCATTTTAAAGATGATTTAGAAGCGTTTTTTCGGCAAATGCGAAAAGAAATCTATCAATGGTTAGAACAAAAGCTTTTTGAAGTGTATGGAAAAGACATTGAACCGTATGTCCTTGACCTCGCCACATCATTGCAAGGAACGGCTCATGAGTACGTAAGCCATATTATTTTAGATAAAGTGGAAATGGATTTACAAACGTTAACGCATCATTTATTACACCAATGCGATGTGTTAGTAGAAGGTTATAAAAATTATAAAAAGCGATTTTTGAAAAAAGAAATGTTTCAACTTTCTGATAAAGAAGCTGATTTTTTTCAAGAAAAGCTGAAAAACTTATTGATAAGAGCAAAAGATTTACAAGTTCAAAAGATGGTTGACGTAATCGACGCACTTTTGCAAGAGTGGGAAAAAGCGAAAAAGGAACGCTCGAATTATCCTGATATTGTAATAGAAAGCTTAATCCTTCATTTGCAAACGGTCGCTGAACCTTATTGGCAGAAGGAAGAATTACAAGAATTAGTTTCATTGTATCAACAACAAAAGTCTATATTTCATTAATCGGTGAATCGGTTCGGAACTCGCTCCTTCTCTTCCGTCGTTATGTAGCTAACGATGAGCTCAATTAATTGTAGCAAATACCTATATGTTGAATACAATAGGAGGGAAATTGGGTGTAAAGAGGAGGAATTTGTTAAAATGAATCAAAACCATTCACATATGATGTATGGACAAATGATGCCACAAGGCAATGGAATGGACTATCAGGGGCAAATGATGCCGCAGGGCAATGGAATGGACTATCAGGGGCAAATGATGCCGTATGGAAATATGATGGATAATCCGGCTCATATGATGCCATATGGAAATAATATGGGGCCAAATGCTAATATGCCGATGACAGAACCTATGATGAAAGATGGCGAGTCAAAAGATTTAGAAGGCTTTTGCAAAAAATATAAACATTACTACGTCATGATGGAAACGATGGACGGCCAGCAAATTGATGGCATTATTGATCGAGTCGATCGGGAAAACGTACACATGCTCGTACCAGTCGGAGATGAAGATTCAGATATGGATCGTCAATACGGATTTGGGGGAGGATACCCGTATGGCTATGGAGGATTTGGTGGCTATGGAGGGTATCCGTATGGCTATGGTGGTTACGGATATGGATACGGTTTTCCACGTAGATTTAGAAGGTTTCGTCGCTTTTTATTCCCATTTGCAGGAATTTCCCGCTTCTTCTTCCCGTTTTTCTACTAAAAAGAAAGGTGAAATGGCAACTTGTCATTTCACCTTTTTAGATTTTTTCTTAGGGGGAATGAATAAGAAGGATATTTATTCCCAAAGTGTTACTTAATCAATTTTTAGGTGCTTCTGGAGTATTTAAATCGTATTATTAAAAAAATATAATCGTTTACGAAGTATAAGAGGTGACACATGTGTATGAATTAATGGAAGTTGACTATAAAAAATCGTAAAAAAGTGGGTCGTTTTGTAGTATGTATAAAATATGATTTGTCAAAAAAGATGTATTGTTATCTTTGTTCCATAGAACAGAAATGGAGCTAAAGAGTTCTAGATTATTAATAGTTAGTGTTTTAATTTTACTTGTTTCTATTAAACTTGTCATATCGGATGGCATTAATGCAACACCTAAATTATTGGAAACTATATTATAAATTGATAATAAGGCTGATCCAGCGCATAATTTTTTGGGGGAAAATCCCGCATTAAGACATGCCTTTTCTAATAAAAATTGTAAGGAATTTGTTTGTTGATCGCTATAATGAATAAAAAATTCATTCTTTGCTTCATGAAGATAAATTGAGTCTTTATTAGCTAGTGGATGTTTAGTAGAAACAACTAATCGTAAAGGATATTTTTTAAATTCAAAAAGGCTTAACTTATTACTTAAGACGTTTTCTTTATAAGTGGGAGTTCGAATAAAGGAGAGATGATAATTTTTTTGTTTAATAAATTCTATCGCATTTGATGAAGTAGTTTCATGTGTGTAAAATTCTACATCTGGAAAATCGTCTTTTACTTTTTTTAACAGTGTAGGGATGAAAGTACTTGCTGCTGAAGGAACTGCAGCAATTTTTATTTTGGCCTTTGGTATCATTTTCCGTTTAATCATGTAATCTACAGTTTGTTCAATTTCATCAAATGATGATGAAAGTTTTTTATAAATATACGCACCCTCTTCTGTTAAAGTTACCTTTCTAGTTGTTCTATTTAATAGCTTAAACCCTAATCTGTTCTCAAGTTCAGAAATTTGTTGACTTAATGCCGGCTGAGAAATATGAAGTCTTTTTGATGCTTCGCTGAAACTCAGATAATTAGCTATTTCTATGAAATATCGTAGGGATTGTAAACTCATATACTATTCCTCCTTTTAATACTTACGTAGAGTTGTAACAAAATTAAAAGTGAACATAGATAACAGAAAATTTAAATTATAATAAATACTTATAATATTATAAAAATAATATATTTTTATAATTAATTAGTCAATATTATAATAATAAAAAATAGAATAAACGAGTTGTCAAAAAATGCATATTTCTTACAAAAAGGAAGACAAGAATTTTCGTCACTTCAAAATTAGTACTTATAAAAAATGATATTTTCTTGACTTTTTTCTTTAATTAGTGTTGATACCAGTTGTTCGAGAAAGGGTGAAAACATGCAATTTACTGAAGAGGAGTTACTGGCATATTTAACAGTGAAATCTGCTAGTAAATCAGAGGCTATACCAACGAAAAATAAGTTCACTTTTATTTCCAATATCACCGGGCTTCCACAAGTGTGGACTATGAATGAGGAGCAGGAACCCGTGGAATATGTCCATTTTGAAGATCGTATAATGAGTGTCCACCATTCTCCAAAAGGAGATAAGACTGTAGTCGGTATGGACGATAATGGAAATGAAAAGCAACAATTATTTTTGTTCAAACAGTCCAGTGGTGAAATTGAACCGCTCGTCCAAGCACCCGATTGTTTTCATCATTTTGGAGGTTGGTCCCCAAATGGGAAGTTCATCACTTTTTCTAGTAATCGAAGAAATCCTGGATTTTTTGATGTGTACATTCAAGATATAACGAACAAAAAAACAGACGTAGTTTATAGATTTGATGGCAAATGTATTCCTTTAAGGTGGCTTCCAGACGGAGAAAATATATTGATTGAAATACCAGAAACAAATATTGATCAAGCAATTTATATCTTAAATATAGAAACAGGAAAAACGACAAGAGTAGGAAAGAGCGATATGCCCGCACGCTATCAATCCATCGAAATAACTAAAGATGGTAAAGGTGGGTTCATGCTGACCGATTTGGGTGAGGAAACGTTGTATTTAAGTCGATTTTCCCTTGATTGCCCTGGTCATATTGAAAGACTCGTTCATTTTACAGAATGGGACATAGAAGAAATGAAGTTGTCCCCAGATGAGAATCATTTAGTCTATACATTAAATGAAGGTGGTATTTCAAGCTTATATATATTTGATTTGATGACAAACAAGGAGAAAAAAATAGAAAGTCTCCCAGACGGGGTTATTAATTCACTCTCCTGGCTGAACCCAGATCAGTTTATATTTTCTCTAAATACGCCAACATCTCCAGGAGATATTTGGGAAATGTCACTCTCAAAGAAGAAAGTGAAAAGAATCACCTTTATTTCCCAAGCGGAAGCTGTTGAAAGTTTATTGAAAGAACCAAAAATTTGTTCCTTCTCATCATTTGATGGGTTAAGTGTCCCGTATTTCTATTATGAAAAAGAATCTGGAGTGGATAAACCCGCAGTTATATATGTTCACGGCGGCCCTGAAAGTCAAACACGTGCTACTTACAATCCAGTTATTCAATATTTGGTCAATCAGGGCATTGTAGTAATAGTTCCAAACATACGTGGAAGCAAAGGATATGGGAGGGAGTATATAAAATTAGATGATGCCCGCAAACGAATGGATGCAGTAGACGACCTTGCTTGGTTAGTAAAGGATATAGTCAAATCACACGGTGTCAATCCAAAAAAGATAGGGATTATGGGGCGAAGTTATGGGGGATTTATGGTTTTGGCGGCTTTAACCCATTATCCAGATCTGTGGGCTGCAGGCGTGAATATTGTAGGCTTTTCTAACATTAGAACATTTTTGGAAAACACGGGATCATGGCGACGTTACTTAAGGGAATATGAGTATGGATCATTAAAGCATGATGCTGATTTTTTTGAAGAAATTGCCCCTATAAATCACTTTCATAAAATAAAAGCACCATTACTCGTATTTCATGGACGCAACGATTCCCGTGTTCCTATTTCCGAAGCAGAGCAACTTGTATCAAGTATGAAATCACTTGGACAAGATGTTCAGTTTACCATTTTTGAAGATGAAGGGCACCAGACTGAAAAAATAGATAATCAAGTAACCATGAATACACAGATTGCTGAGTTTTTGAAGAAAAATCTGCAAAAAATCTAGGCAACTTCTTATAAAAGGGAGGTAATATGTATGACTTCTTTATTGACTATCGAAGGATTGAAAACATATTTTTATCAAAAAAAATCTGTAGTTCCTGCAGTTGACGGAGTCGATTTTCGAATAAATAAAGGAGAAACAGTAGCTTTAGTTGGTGAATCCGGTTGTGGCAAGAGTATGACCTCTCTATCGATTATGAGGCTGGTTCCAGAACCAGGGGGTAAAATTATCGAAGGAAGTATACGATTGGAAGACAGTGATTTATGTAAGTTATCCGAGGAAGAAATGTGTAAAATCCGCGGAAAAGAAATATCGATGATTTTTCAGGAGCCGATGACTTCTCTTAACCCAGTATTAACGATCGGTGAACAGTTGATAGAGGTTATTACATATCATGAAGGGCTCTCACGTTCTTCCGCAACTAAAGAAGCCATTAAATTACTTAAAATGGTCGGTTTTTCACGTGCGGAAGAAATGATTTACGATTATCCTCACCGATTGTCCGGGGGAATGAGGCAAAGAGTTATGATAGCTATGGCTATGAGCTGTAATCCAAAATTATTGATTGCCGATGAACCTACAACCGCGTTAGATGTCACTACACAAGCGCAAATCATGGAATTACTAAAAGACCTAACGAGGAAGTTCGATACTTCTATTCTACTGATTACCCATGACCTAGGTGTCGTATCTGAACTTGCAGAAAGAGTGATTGTCATGTATGCGGGTGAAATTGTTGAAGAAGCACCAGTTGAGGAATTGTTCGACAATGCTTACCATCCTTATACAGAAGGACTTATTAATTCTGTTCCTTTATTGAATAGAAAGGTTGATAGACTTCATTCGATTGATGGCAGTGTCCCAACTCCGGATGCTTTACCAAGAGGCTGTCGATTTGCCCCTCGCTGTCAAAAAGCATTCGACCGATGTCGAGAAGAAAAACCTCAATTGAAACCGCTTTCTACAATGCGTTCGGTACGCTGTTTTCATTATGAGGGCAATTGGGAGGAGAGAAAATGACGGTAAAACTGTTAATGAAAAACAATAACCAGTCAAAATTTTCAGAGCAGCATACTATTTTAGAAGTGAAAAATCTCAAAAAATATTTTCCTATTAAAGCGGGTGTATTGCAAAAAACTGTTGGGTACGTAAAAGCAGTAGATGGAATAAATTTAAAAGTAAAAAAAGGTGAGACATTAGGGATTGTCGGTGAATCTGGTTGTGGGAAGTCAACGGCTGGCCGGACCATTATTCGCCTAAATCGTCCGACTGAAGGCAAGATTATATATAAAAATCAGGATATTACTAGATTTACAGAAAATCAACTTAGGAAAACAATTCGGAAAGAAATACAAATGATTTTTCAGGATCCTTATGCCTCTTTAAATCCGAGGAAGACTCTTGGGAAAACGTTAATGGAACCATTAACGGCTCATGGATTATACGAAAATAAACAGCAAAGATTAGACAGGGTGAAAGAGCTATTGGAAGTTGTTGGATTAAATGCAGCCTACACAAATCGATATCCACACGAATTCTCAGGTGGACAACGACAAAGGATAGGTATTGCACGTGCACTAGCCCTCAATCCACAAGTAATTATTGCTGATGAAGCGGTTTCAGCTTTGGACGTATCAATTCAAGCTCAGATCATAAATTTAATGAAAGATTTACAAGAGAAATTCCATCTTACTTATGTTTTTATTTCACATGATTTAAGTGTAGTCCGTCACATTTCTGACCGAGTGGCTGTTATGTATCTAGGTAATTTAATGGAAGTAGCAGATAAAGAAAGTCTCTATACTGACCCTTTACATCCTTATACTCAGGCTTTATTGTCCGCTATCCCCGTTCCGAAAAAGAAAGGAGATCCCAAAAAAGAAAGAATCATTTTAAAAGGAGAAATGCCGAGCCCTAGCAACCCACCATCAGGTTGTGTTTTTCATACAAGATGTCCTGTAGCAATGGACATCTGTCGAGAAGTTATTCCTAAATCAAAACAAGTAGGACTACTAGATCATTATGTTGCCTGTCATCAATATTAGGGAGCTAGTAAGGTAAAAAGAGATATTCATATTTTACTTTTGTAGTGGAATTGGTAAAAAAATACTGTTGGATGTGAGATTTAATAAGGGAGTGCATGCTTTTGTTGGTCATATTACGTATATAGAAAAAGGGGGGAATGTACTATGATAGCCTACATTATTCGAAGGATTTTATTAACAATTCCTTTAATGTTTGGTATATCAATTCTATCTTTTGGGATTGTGCATTTGGCACCAGGGGAACCGGGAGCCTTAATGATGAATCCCGATATCAGCTATGAGGACAGACAAGCTTTTATAGAGGACTACGGATTAAATGACCCGATTCATATTCAATATATCCGGTGGATGGGGAATATTTTGCAGGGAGATTTTGGGGATTCCTTAATTCAGCAAGGTGTACCAGTAAGTGAACTCATTATGGATCGTCTACCAAACACCCTATTATTAATGGTTGTTTCTTCTTTATTAGCTATTATGATAGCGATTCCATTTGGGGTTTGGTCAGCTTCAAAACCCTACACACTAACTGACTACTCTGTGACTACGGCTTCCTTTTTAGGAATAGCAACACCGAATTTTTGGTTGGGACTAGTACTCATCATGTTTTTCTCGGTTCAATTAGGTTGGTTTCCCTCTGGTGGAGTAGCGACATTAAATGAACCATTCAGTTTATGGGACAGACTTCACCATTTAATCCTGCCAGCATTTGTTTTAGCTACTGCAGATATGGCTTCCTTAACACGCTACACTCGTTCAAGCATGATGGATGTACTCGACCAAGATTATATACGGACCGCTCGTGCAAAAGGATTTAAACAAAGAAAGGTCGTTTATAAGCATGGACTTCGGAATGGTTTAATTCCTGTTATTACCATCCTTGGTCTAATGTTGCCTTCGTTTATTGGGGGGGCCGTTGTTACGGAAAAAATCTTTAATTGGCCAGGATTGGGATTACTGTTTATTGATGCAACCTTCGAACGAGACTATCCAATTATTATGGCTATTACGATGATTTCAGCAGTGTTAGTGTTGATCGGTAATCTAATTGCCGATATCCTATATGCGGTAACTGATCCGAGAATTGAATATGGAAAGGGGGAGAGATAATTGCCGATACCTCAACATATGACTTCTCCAGATGTACTTGTTGAGAAGAAACATAAACCAGAATCGTTATGGAAAATAGCTTTTAATAAGTTTATGAAAAATAAACTGGCTGTGGCTGGAGCTCTTTTTATTATCCTCATTATCTTTGCGGCATTATTTGCCCCTTTGTTAGCTCCCTATGATCCTGATGAACAGGTATTAAGCAACCAACTTGCTCCTATGGGATGGGATCACCTTTTGGGGACGGATGAGTTGGGCCGAGATACATTTAGTCGTTTACTATATGGGGCAAGGGTGTCGTTGGCGGTAAGCTTTTCAGCTGTAGCGGGAATGGTATTTATCGGGACGATTGTCGGTGCTATTGCCGGTTATTTCGGAGGTATTGTAGATTCGTTTCTGATGAGAGTTGTTGATGTTATCATTGCCTTTCCTCAGATCTTTCTATTAATTACGCTTATCGCAGTTTTAGAGCCTAGTATAAGTACACTAATCATGGTATTTGCATTATTTAGTTGGACGGGAACTGCCAGATTGGTGCGTGGGGAATTCTTATCTTTACGATCAAGGGAATTTGTGTTGGCGTCACGTACGATGGGAATACGAACATGGAAAATTATTTTTTCGCATGTGTTACCTAATGCGATAGGACCAATTATCGTGTCAGCAACCCTACACATAGGTTACGTTATTTTGGCTGAGTCAACGCTAAGTTATTTAGGACTTGGGGTGCAACCACCGACTCCAAGCTGGGGTAATATGCTACAGAGTGCCCAGGATTTTAGTATCATGCTTAATGCTTGGTGGTATCCGTTGTTTCCCGGTTTGATGATTCTTTTGACGATATTAGCTTTTAATTTTATTGGAGACGGACTTCGGGATGCGTTGGACCCAAAACAAAAATAACATGGAAAACATTTCAATAATTTTATAGAAAAGTTTACAAAAGGATTGGCAAAAGACCAAAGTATAAGTTGAAAATTCCGTCTTAAAAATGAAAAAATGGAGGTAATTTAGTGAAAAAGGAACAAAGAATGAGTATGCTACTATCGATTATTTTTATTTTGTTTTTAGGAGCTTGTTCATCGAATAGTGACAGCACTACGGCAGAACCTGAAAAAGTTAATGGAGAAACAAATATGAAGCCGCAACAGGGAGGGGACTTAATCATTGGGGCTACTGCTGGACCAAAAACGTTCAATGATAAGTATGCTACTGATGCAAAAAGTGGTACACTTATTGGTTTTATGTTCAATGGACTAGTCGATATCAATGATAAGGGAGAACCTATTCCTGACTTGGCCGAAAGATGGGAATCCTCTGATGGTGGGAAGAAATGGACATTTAAGCTGAGAGAGGATGTTTTATGGCATGATGGGGAACCTTTTACAGCTGAAGATGTAGAGTTCACATATAATATTCCTTTAAATAAAGGTTACAATGGACCGCGCGGATCATACTTTAGTAATTTCAAGGAAATTAAGGCACTTAACGACTACACCGTTGAAATAAGTTTAAAGGAGCCAAGTACCCAATTTATCTCTAGAACTACACCTTACTATATTCTTCCTAAACATATTTTAGGTGATGTTCCAATTTCTGATTTGGGAGAAGCAGAATTCAATACGAAAAATCCTATTGGGACCGGTCCTTTTAAATTTAAAGAGTGGAAGAAAGGTCAATATGTAAAGTTTGTCGCTAATGAAGACTATTATGAAGGACGTCCATATTTAGATTCCCTCACTTACAAAATCGTTCCAGATACGAATGCATTGTTGTCACAATTCCAGGCTGGTGATATCAATTACATGAGTGTTTCAGCAGATGATGTTCCTGCAGCACAAACTCTGGTTGAGCGAGGGGAGGCGACATTAACCAGTGTACTTAGTGCATCTTGGAACTGGATTGCCTATAACGAAAGGAATCCCTTGTTTCAAGATAAAAAAGTGCGTCAGGCTTTAACTCACGGATTAAATAGAGAAGAAATAATTAAATTTGTATTGGATGGAAATGGAGAACCTGCACACACAGCTGGTATTCCATTCAGCTGGGCTTACAATGAGGATATCCCAAAGTTTAACTATGACCCAGACAAAGCGAAACAACTGCTCTTAGAAGCAGGATGGGAAGATACCAATGGAGACGGTATTTTAGATAAAGATGGAAAAGACTTTAAATTCACTCTTATGGTGAGTAATGGAAATAAAGCGCGGCAACAAGTAGTGGAAATTGCTCAACAGCAGTGGAAAAAAATCGGAATTAAGATAACTCCCAAAGTTTTAGAAACGAGTGCTTTTTTAGAGCAAATCGGGCCTCCTGATTTTGAGTATGATGCGTATGTATCGGCTTTATCTGTTTCGTTAGATCCATCTGTGACGACAATTTTTCACACCAATGAAGCTGAGAATGGTTTAAACCGAATTAAATATAGCAATCCGGAACTCGATCAATTGATGGAAAAAAGTGATCATTCGACCAATCGGGATGAACGGAAAGCGATGGTGGAAAAAATCCAGGAAATGATAGCGGAAGATCAGCCCTACACATTTTTGTATCACCCAATCGATAATATGCTTTATACACCAAAATTACATGGCGTTAAAGAACATCCGGGAAATTCTTATTTTAAAATTCATAAATGGTGGATGGAACAATAACAATTTTTTGTAAAAAAAGTAATGAGGCTGTAAACGAAGTTTATCCATTCGCTTACAGCCCCAATACCTTTTGTTCTTGTTGGATTATTAAAATCAGGAGGGATAATATGACTTGTGAGGAAAAGTCTTTGTCTTCACTTGATGCCATATTAAATGAAAAGTGTAAGTCTGCACACGTTCCTGGTATGGCTATAGCAGTGTCTCAACACGGTGAGATTGTTTTTGAAAAATATTTTGGCTATAGGGATGTTGAACGATTATTACCTGTCACTTCGGATACCATATTTGGGGTCGCTTCTATTACAAAGTCTTTTACTGCTCTTGCTATTATGCAACTGGAAGATGAGCGTAAACTATCCGTAAATGACCCTGTGGTTAAGTGGTTACCCGAACTACGATTAACTAATCAAGCTTTCCCTGAAAACATTAAAATCCACCATCTTTTGACTCATACAAGTGGACTCCCAGGTATGGAAGCCATTAACCGTGCAAAAGCAGAAAGCATTCGGAAGGATCCCGATGGAGCTTATTTAACTGATAGATTATCATTATTAACTAAAGATCATCCCGTAAAAACAGTGGTTGAATTGATAGAAGCTATGTCAGATACTGAATACTCATTACTAGGTCAACCTGGAGAAGTATTTAACTATTCAAATGAAGGTTATGCTCTGTTGCAAGAGGTTATAGAAAGAGCTAGTGGTCAACAGTATATTACCTATATGAGAGAAAACATTTTGGATCCTTTAGGTATGTACAATTCGACTTTTTTAATAAATGATTTGTCCAATTATAATGAAGTGGCAGAATTGTATTCCTATAAAAAAGGGATAGGGTTTAATACATTCCATTCTCCGACATGGTGGCATTCTGGAGAGATATATTCTCATGGAGCTTTAAAGTCCTGTATTTCAGATTTAAGAAAATATTTAGAAGTCTATCGTCTAGAGGGACTAGTAAATGGTGAAAGAATCGTATCGAAAAAAAGCCTTCAAAAAATGACTACCCAACAAGTAATGATGCCAACAGGAAACTGGTACGGGTATGGTTTGCATGTAGATAAACATGACGATATCAAGATATTAGGTCATGGTGGAAGTATTAAAGGTGTCTCCTCTCATATGAAAGTAGCTAAAGAACAAGGTATAACAGTAGTGGTCCTAATGAATATAAGCAAGGTAGGAGTTAAGGACCTGGCTGAAACGGCATTAAACCATACTCTAGGTATTCCAAAATCAAAGAATGACGATTTAATTGAATACAAACTTACATCGCAGCAACTTAATAAATTTGTCGGAATTTATCAGTCTGCGGAAGGGATTAAGTTAAGGTTCGTGGTTAGGAATGGAATACTTCAATTGGTTGATGAAGAAAAATCTATTCCTATGAAACCTTATTCTGAAGATAGTTTTTTTACACCAGGTGGGAATAAAATTAAATTTTTATTTAACATCCATCATGAGATTACAGGAGTATTCAAAGGAGTACGTTTTATACCAAGAAGTTCATAGGATAAATTAAGATAAGCTACTCTTATCTAATACGAGGTTGAATTGTTGACCTCCTACTAAAATTGTTACGGTGTGTATTTTTATACGAATATATCGGGTGAAATGTAGTGTTTTATGATAAACCTCAAATAATGGAGCTGGTCAATATGAAAATTGCAATTGGACAAGTCATGCACGAGAGCAATACATTTTCTAGTGTGAAAACGACGGTGGAATCGTTTAAAGAGTACCAATGGATATATGGAGAGGAGATTCTAGAGAAGAATAGAAATGTAAAGGGCTATTTAGGAGGAATGATTGACAAAGGAAATGAACTTGGCGTTGATCTTATTCCTACTTTTTCTGCTTTTTGCAATCCATCCGGATTAATTACCAAACAAACCTACGAAACACTTAGAGATGAGTTGATAACAGCAATAAAGTATGCAGAACAATTGGACGCTATCTGTCTCGCTCTTCATGGTAGTGGAGTTGCAGAAGACCATTACGATTTGGAAGGCGATTTGTTAAAAGCTTTGAGAAAAGCAGTCGGATATGAAATTCCGATCGTTGTTGCACTAGATTTACATGGAAATATAACGAAGGAAATGGTTAAAGAAGCAGATGCACTTCTTGGTGTAAACTATTACCCTCATACAGATACCTTTGATAGAGGTCAAGAGGCCATGGCTTTAGCTGTTAAAATAGTGCAGGGGGATACACATCCTGTGATGTCTTTTGTTAAATTACCGCTTATAATATTTCCTTCTACGACTTATCGATCACCCGCAAAAGATATAAATGAACGTTGTTGGAGCTGGGAAAAAGAAGAAGATGTTATAGATTGTACCTTCTTTCATGGATTTGCGCGTGCTGACACACCAGACACTGGTGCTGCTGTTGTTACTATCACAAATAACGATATCCATCTAGCACAAAAAATAAGCGCTGACATAGCAAATCGCGTTTGGGGATTAAGGGAAAAGTTTGTCTATAATTATCCTTCTCCTGAGGTTGGAATTGATAAAGCACTTTTAATTGAAGGATATCCCATTATAATCAACGAAACATCAGATAACCCAGGTAGTGGAGCACCGGGGGATGGAACATTTTTACTAAAGTCAATGATTGAGAAAGATGTTCCCAATTCATGTTTTGGATTTATATACGACCCGATTGTTGCCAAAATTGCTCATGAATCTGGCGTGGGATCTACAATCAATGTGGAACTAGGTGGTAAAACAGATTCCTTACACGGAAATCCTCTTTTCATAAAAGCTTATGTTAAAAGCTTAACTGACGGGAAATTTATACGGACGTCCTCTATGTCTAAGGGAGCTTTAATCAACTTAGGTAAATCAGCTCGGTTACAAATAGGAAATGTAGATATTATTGTTTGTTCTGTTAAATCGCAGACATTAGATGAACAGGTTTTTTTGATTCATGGGATAGATGTGACTAAATATAAATTAGTCGCGTTAAAATCCTGTCAACATTTCCGGGAAGTTTTTCAACCTATCTCTAAAGAAATTATTACGGTAGATTCACCTGGGATTAGTACCAGCAACGCATCCTTCTATGAATATGATAAGCTTCCTAGACCTATTTATCCGTTAGATCCTAATTGTCATTTCCAATGTCAGTAACCTGTACTCATTCTAAGAGGAGAAAAGGTTCTTTCTCAAATATTGTATTGGGAATACAAAGTAATTTTTCCTTACATTTAAGTATGGTTCATGAGAGAGGGGAGAAGATTGAATACAATTTTAAAAGGTAAATCAAAAAATATCTTAAAGGAAGTCGTTGATTTTCGAAGAAACTTACATGAAAATCCAGAACTGAGTGGGGAAGAATTTGAAACCTCAAAAAAAATTCAACAAAAGCTAAAGGAGTATGGAATACCCTATCGAACAGGATTTGCGAAAACAGGGATACTTGGAATTATTCAGGGCAGAAAACAAGGAAAAACGGTTGCGTTAAGAGCAGATATAGATGCATTACCGATAGCTGAAAAAGCAGATTTACCGTTTTCTTCAAAAGTACAGGGGAAAATGCATGCATGTGGGCACGATGCGCATACTGCCATGCTGCTAGGGGCTGGGATACTGCTGAATCAAATAAGAGATGAAATCCAAGGAACAATACTATTGGTTTTTCAGCCTGCAGAGGAGAATGCACCTGCTGGGGGAGCGGAAGAGATGATGAAGGATGGTCTTTTTGATACATATAATCCAGATGTCATTATTGCACAACATGTGTGGCCAGATCTCCCGGTAGGAATGATTGGAGTTCGAAGTGGTCCAATGATGGCGAATTCGGATCGATTTAAAATCTCTGTAAAAGGATCTGGTGGACACGCAAGTATGCCTCAGCAAACTATTGATGCAATCATTGTCGCGAACCAAATTATAACTATACTTCAAACAATCGTTAGCCGAAATGTAGATCCGATTGAGTCAGCAGTTATAACTATAGGAAAAGTTAATGGCGGATATCGCTATAATGTGATAGCAGATGAAGTTACATTGGAAGGTACTGTTCGTACGCTTTCAAATGAAACGAAAAATAAGGTGAAAAATCGATTTCATGAGGTTGTAAATAGGATTGTTCAATCAATGGGTGCAGAGGTTGTTATCGAATATTTGGATGGCTATCCTGCGACCATTAACACAGAAAATTGTGTCACTCAATTGAAAAAAACCGTTGAAAATCTTTATGGAATCCAGAGTGTTCCAGAGGTATCACCTTCTATGGGAGGAGAAGACTTTGGTCGATTTTTATTAAAATATCCGGGTGTATATTTTTGGCTGGGTTCATCTAATGGTGATGGGCAAAAACCACTTCATGATCCTTACTTTGAATTTAACGAAGATGCACTTCCCTATGGGATAGAGGTAATGGGCCAAGTAGCAATAAATATGTTAGCCGAATTAAATGAAGAAGTCGAGCATTAATAACAGAAAATTAGATTAATATTTATAAACTTATAATAGTAACTCAAACTTCGCATACTGAAATCGGCAAATAAGCCTTGATATAGTTAGGTAAGGCTGCTACCCATTGCTGTAGTTGACTTTGTATTAGTTTTTTGATTTTTCGATTTGACTTTTTAAGGACATCTTC
>NZ_JAKZKS010000017.1:37122-78416 GCF_022808615.1 Bacillus sp. FJAT-47783 | reverse complement strand
TAAAATAAAACTCATCAAACGGAGAGGATATGGCTATCGAAATGATAAACATTTATTCTTGCGTATCCGCCTAGAAACAGGGTGCTAATTTGTCACCCCCGACTTTTGGTGATGAGCCAGTAAAATAGAAAGTAACTGAATCCTAAATTAAAAAAAGATGACTTTTATTCCTTATGTAATACATTTGAAAGGGGATAGAAAGATGAAACGATTAATTGTTTTAGGTTTATTTTTTTCATTATTTCTGTTGTTAGTGGGCTGCAATAAACCAGAAATAAGTGAGGCAGAAGTCAAAAAATTTTTCTTGGAATACAAAGAAACTCAATACAATATTGATGATTTAACAAACATTCCTAATAGTCAAGAAATTGCCGACAAAAGCAAACCCTATTTATCTAAGGAAGCTTTTGATCAACTAAATTCCAATCGAATTTTTGATATCCCTCCATTTATGGCGAAAAAGCTGAATAAAATCATCCAAGTACAAGACATTACGCTAGAAAAAGTGGAGGAAAATAAGGATTCCATAGATTATAAATACAATCTAAGTATCGAATTAAAGGATCCAACAAATGGAGGTTCGGAAAAAATATCAAAAAAAGGTGAAATGACTATTAAAAGAGATGAAGGCCAATTAATGATTATTCGTGACTGGGAGGAAAAGGTGAAAATCGGGAACGATGTGTTTTAAAATAGTTCTTTTTAGAAGTTAGTAGTGACTATTTCAAATATATACTTCTTATTTATCTTTTGGCTGAAAAACAAGGAAAGGGATGTTCCAATTAACGGAAGCATCCCTTCTTTTAATTAAATGTAAATCTTTTTATTAGTTAGAATCAAATGAAGTTAATGGATGAACTTTATTAGAATTTTTTCTATGAGTTAAAATTAATATCGATGGCAGGAATAGTCCTCTAATAATGAACGTATCAAGGAGGATTCCTAATGCCATTGTGAAGCCGAATAAAAACAATTCTTGCAGAGGCTGTGTCATTAAAACAGCAAATGTGGCAGCGAGAATTAACCCTGCTGATGAAATAACGCCACCGGTTAATGAGACACCTTGGCCCACGGCTTCTTTCCACGGAAGGTGTGCTGCATTTTCTTTAATTCGCGAAACGAGCATGATATTGTAGTCAACGCCCAGCGCTACCATGAAAACGAATGTATACACAGGTAAACGATAACTAATCGCATCGTACCCCATGAGATGCTCAAAAATCCACCAACTGAAGCCTAATGTTGCAAAATAAGATAAGAGAATGGTTGACATCATTAAAATCGGTAGAAGAATAGACTTCGTTTGAACTCCTAGCATAACAGTGAGCAATACCGTCACAAGTGAAAACAGAATCATCATATCACGCTTGTTCATATCTTTTACATCAAGCTGCTGTGCTGTCTGTCCAGCATAGTGAAGTTCATATTCATTAACTGAAAATCCACTGTCAGAGAGTAATGTTCGTTCTGCGTCCCGTAGTTGCTGAATCGTATCCAAGGCTTTTTGATCATAAGGATTGCTGTCCAATACTAACCGAAGCTGGACGGTCTGTTTGGATTCTGCTAAAAAATTGCGTGGCAAGTCGGCATTCCCAGCAATCATCTCATCTGTCAACTCGGGGGATACTGAACTTACACCGTTTTGTCCTTCTAAATCATTTTTTAGTTTGTTCACCTTTTGCAAAAACTCTTGATCCATATCCATATCTTTATTTGCATGTAAAAGAATCGTTACTGGAGCCAATTCCCCAGCTGGATAATGTTCTTCTAATAGCTCAAAACCGTTGCGTGAAGAAATATCCTCCGGAAATGATTTTAATAAATTAAAGGAAAAATTTATTGAACCAAAATGAAAGGCCCCAATCAAAAATATAATTGACAACGCTCCTGCTAGAAGTCCCGGTTTATTCGTTACAAGCTTGCTCGCCTTTTTCCAGAAATGGTCTTTATCCTTTTTATCTTTCTCAACCTTTGGAACAAAAGGCCAAAATGCTTTTCGTCCCATTAATGCAAAAATGCTTGGAATAAGGGTTAATCCAGCTACTAGAATCACTACAACTGCGACAGAGAATACAGGTGCGAAGTGATTATATGGCTCAAAAACCGTGAAAAATAACGTCAACATTGCTAGCAATACCGTTCCACCACTAAACAAAATAGGTTCCGAAACGTAATGCATCGCCTCGGCCATCGATCTATATTTGGACTCATTTTTTTGCAACTCTTCCCGGTATCTTGAAAAAACAAATAAACTATAATCTGTCAATACGGCAAACAATAGGACAAGCATGATAGAAACAGCTGAACTATCAACCGCAAACCATTCATTTTGACCCGCCAACCCTAAAATTCGATCGACAATGCCATATACAATTCCGGCAATAATCAACGGTGTAATAGCAAGAATTGGTGAACGGTAGATGATGATTAATATAACGAAAATTAATACGACTGTCGATAGCATTAATACTACATCAGCGTTCTTAAAAATGGATATTGAATCAGCAGAAATTCCAGCTGGACCTGTGATGTCAAATTGTAAATCATTTAGCCCAATGGCTTCCACTTTATCTCTAAGTTTCTCCAATGTTTCATGAGCTTCATCGGGCTCTAAGTCATCAGCTAATGAGACATTAAAAATTAGCGTACTTCCATCATCAGAGAACATTTTGTTCTGTACGGAAGGAGGAAACATATGATATGGCAAGGCACTCGCAATATTTTCCGGCTTCTTCCCGGATGCTAACCACTCACTAAACTCCGTTATCTTTTCCTTATCTGAATCTAATATCCCGTTCTCACGATGAAAGACGAGCAAAGCGGTCAATCCCTCATCAGTTGGGAACTGTTCTTTTAATAATTGATCCGCCATTTCCGAAGGAGTGTTATGATTTACGCTTCTTTCTTGACTCGTACCTGAATACTCTTTCGAAGAAGGTGCTAATACACTTAATAGCACGACGGCTACAATCCATATGAAAAGGAATATCTTCGCTCCCTTCGAACTACTTGAAAACCTAACTATATTTTGAATAGGTTTTAGCAATTAACTCAACCCCTTTTACTATTAGTGAATATTATTATAGGGAATGAATTTGAACGGAAGATGAACAAAGAATTACAAATAGAGGGGAAGAGGCGATTTGAGGAAATTTTATAGCTTTAAAAGAATCCCTCTTGAATAGACAGGAATGTCAACACAAGAGGGATCAAGGTGATTTTATATATGCTCTTTCCTATAACAAATAAATGGAAACCTTAATATATTAGTTTTTCTCTTCTTTGTAAAAAATCGTTAATAAGAAAAACACGATAAAACTTACAAGTAATGCAACTCCACCACCGATATAAACTATCAGCGTTAAACCTTCTGGTAAGTTAAATGGTTTAACCATATGTAACCACATGCCCACCGTTAAACCGATAGAACCTATAATCGCCGTCCATACGTGAATCGTCGTCAAAATAGTTTGGGATGTTTGGAAAACCTTATAGAATACTGCCCATGCAAAAAGGCTTAACCAACCAACGACTAAAATATGTGCGTGAACAGGGCGAAATGCATATGAACCTGAACCAGCAATGTGTGCACCAAGTACTGCTCCTATCAAACCAAAGACACCAGCAAACCGCAATAATCGTTGACTATTTTGATTCATAACAATCTCCTCCAATTATTATTTTCATTAAATGTCATCTAAAATCGAGCTTCTTTTTAAAAGCATACATCATGAATATGAACGGAAGATTAATAAATGATTACAAAAAAAGTTTTCGACGAGAAATGCATAACACATTGAATGATAATACTAGCAAACATAAATATCAAGAACAAACGTTACGATTCTCTTTTAAAACCAAAAAGTTACCAAATTTCCCCTTTAAAAACGACTCAATTGCGTGTAAGATATATTATACGCAATAAAATGGGGATAAGTGTATAATAGAAATAGCATATGATGGGGAAGGAGTGGAGCATTCAATGGCAAATGGAACCGATCAAGAAGAAGTAATCGACTTATTCGAAATGTATATGGAGGATTTAGGCTATTCCAAGAATACACGTCGACATTACATACATGATGTGACGTTATTTTTCAACTTTTTATCAATGCATAAAGGGGATGGGTTCGATTTATCGAAAATTCGAAAGCACGATCTTCATTTGTTTTTACGTAAGCTGCGGAATGAGCATGACAATGGGGCCACGAGCCGAAATCGGCGATTAATGGCACTACGGCTCTTTTTTAAAGCAATGATGAAATATGATATGTTATCGAATAACCCTGCCATGGATATCGAACCAGCCAAAACGAAAAAAGAAGTCATTCCTACATATTTAAATGAAGAAGAATTGCAAGCTCTTTTTCAAGTAATTGACCGAAATAGTCATTTCGTTCGGAATAAAATTATTTTATTGTTGATGTCCTATGCTGGGTTACGTGTAATGGAAGTGCATCACTTAAACATCGGTGACATTGATCGTAGTCAAAAAGGGATCGTCGTGAGGGGAAAAGGAAATAAAACACGCTATTTACCTCTACCAGAACCTCTTTTTGAACAACTTCTTATTTATGAGGCGAATTATCGACCAAAACCACAAGATGGTCATGAGGATGCGCTTATTTTATCGAGAAGCGGAAAACGAATATCCAATCGATCGATTCAACACATTACAAGAAAAACAATCCAACAGTTACAAAACGTAAAAGGGTACGAATATTTAAAATCAAAACCTTTATCAAGTCATAAATTGCGTCATTCGTTTGGTACGTATTTAGTGAAAAAGGGCATTGATTTACGGACTGTTCAGGAATTGTTAGGACATGAAAACATTAGTACGACCCAAATTTACACACATGTGTCCAATAAGCAAAAGGAAGATGCGATGCGCATGTTAAATATCAAATTCTAATGGGTGCTACTTATTCCCTGTTTTGTCAAGAAATCTGTAGTATTCTTAGAAATGAACATTGTATAATAAAAATGTTGTTCGAATAGAGAGGAGAATATATTATGCCAAGTCAAAACCTTGTAGAAGGTCTAGTGAAACAAATGAACTTTGAATTTGAATCAGCTAACGTTTATTTAGCCATGGCCGCGTACTGCCAAGCTGAGAACTGGGATGGATTTGCAAATTTCTTTTTAGTACAAGCAGAAGAAGAGAGATTTCACGGAATGAAAATTTTTAATTATTTAAATGATATTGGCGAAAGAGCCTTTATTACCGGGCATGACTCACCTGAAAATGAGTTTGAATCTATTGTCGATTGCTTCGAAGCCGCTTTTGATCATGAAAAAGCTGTAACAAAGCGTATTTATGCACTATCAGACTTAGCTTTAGATGAGCGTGATCACGGAACGATCCACTTTTTAAAATGGTATATCGATGAACAAATCGAAGAAGAAGCAATGTTTGATAATATTATTGTCAAATTAAAACGAGTGAATAATGATCCAAATGGAATGTTTTTACTCGATCGTGAATTTGCTGCACGGACATTTACCCCGCCAGAACAAAAATGAAATCGTCATACATAGACGCCTTTTGCTAACTCCCTTCAAAAAAGGAGCCTTACTTATAAGGTTCCTTTTTTTCATTTTTTCTTCTTCACTCTATATTGGAAGGATTTTTTCAGCATGGAACAATCCATTTGAAAGCATACTTGTAAAGAACGGAATGTTTGGTTGACGCTAGGAGTGATTCGTTTGACATTTTGGACACCAGACTTTTTGTCTTCCCTAATGTCGATTATTATTATCGATTTAGTGCTGGCAGGGGATAATGCCATTGTCATCGGGCTTGCGGCAAGAAATTTACCGAAAGATCAGCAAAAAAAAGCCGTTGTCTGGGGGACCGCTGGAGCTATTATCATTCGGACGATTGCAACACTTGCGGTCGTATGGTTATTACAAATACCGGGACTTTTATTCATTGGGGGGATTCTTCTCATTTGGATTGCCTTTAAGCTAATGCAGGGAGAAGATACGCATAATATAAAATCCGGCCCAAGTTTTTGGAGTGCGATTAAAACGATCGTGGTTGCGGATGCTTTAATGGGCTTAGATAACGTCTTAGCTGTTGCTGGTGCCGCACACGGAAGCTTTGCTTTAGTTGTGATTGGCTTGCTTGTGTCCATTCCGATTGTCATATGGGGGAGTACATTAATATTAAAATGGATTGAGCGTTATCCGATCATCATTACAATTGGGGCAGGTGTCATCGCCTACACAGCATCAAAAATGATCATGGATGAACCCTTCCTAAAACTATATTTCGAACAAAATGAATGGATGAAATGGATTCTCTCTTTCATCATCATCGCAGCAGTCATTTATTTTGGAAGATACTCAAAACAGAAAGAAGTTCCAACCGCAAGCTCATAATGCTTTTATTAAAAAGTGTCCGAAAATGGTATTTACGCTCCGAATTTTAAAAAAGTAGACATCAAGAATGTTGGTTTACAGCATTCCTGATGTCTTAATTTTAGCGTGTTTTTCGCGAAAATGGACTTTTTAAACAGCCCCTTTTCTCAATACAATTGTTCGTATACTTCAAATAATTCTTGATAACGTTTTTGATCTTTTTCATTACGTGCATAATTCAATTCTTCGGGTAAGATCTCGTTCAGCAAGTCAACTTCTTCTTGATTTAAGCTTTCTACAAATGAAGAAACCGTTGAAAAATTCCCCTTTAATATTTTCTTATATATCGCATGTGATCGATGACTTCTTTCCAAATAATTTGATAACGTTTCTCGTAAATATAATAAAGAATTTTCCATTTTGTTCTCCTCACTTTCCATTTTCAATCATTCTTAGTAGGTGGCGGATTCATGTTTTTGCCATAAAAAATTTCATCCATTTCGTGTTTTAATAAAGCCGTAATATCGTCGAAATCTTTCTTATCTAATTGTTCTTTTGTGTCACCAAAGAGATATTGATCTAAATCAAATTCTCTTAGTTTACATTTTGTATGAAAAGTATGTTCTTGATACACATTTACGTCAATCATATCGTATTTCACTTGAATATCTTCGGGGATATAATTTTGAATGGACGTGATATCGTGATCGATGAATAATTTATGTCCATTAATATCACGTGTAAAGCCTCTTACTCGGTAATCAATGACCATAATATCGGGTTCAAACGAATGGATCAAATAATGCAGTGCTTTAAGCGGAGAAATCTCTCCACATGTTGAAACATCAATATCCGCTCGAAACGTACTAATCCCTTCTTCCGGGTGATATTCTGGATATGTATGAACCGTAATATGACTTTTATCTAATGACATGACAACAGCTTCCGGTAATGGTCCCGGTGTTTCTTCATACGTTTCTTCTGGAACTTCTACAACCGGGCCTTCTGATACAAGCATCGTGACACTTGCACCTTGCGGGACGTAATCTTGTTGTGCAATGTTTAAAACGTGTGCGCCAATGAGATCTGAAACATTCGTAAGGATAGAAGTTAGACGTTCTGCACTATAAAAATCGTCAATATATTCAATGTAAGCTTCTCGCTCACTTTTCGTTTTTGTATAGCAAATATCATACATATTAAAGCTAAGAGACTTGGTTAAATTATTAAAACCATGAAGTGTGACATGTTGTTGAGGTATAAATGTCATTGTACCGTCTCCCTTAATCATATTATAAATCGTTCTCCAAAAATTCATTTCTATTTAGTTAGGATGAATCTTCTTTTGACTTTTATACATAATTTAAGAATAGAATTGAGTTATACCAAATGATTTTCGGGTACCGAGTGTATGTAAATTACATAAAAACGAGTACCTTTTGTATTATTCCTTAAAAAATGATTTAATGATAAAATGAAGTGATTTCTGATTAATTCTTAAACTTAGGAGAGTAAACATGAATGATTCACCTCATCGAATAGCCATAAAAATTGCTCTTACGTATGTCTCCTTAGGCGGGTTGTGGATTATTTTTACGGATTATTTCTCATTTTTATTTAGTCAAAATGGGATAGAAGATTTTTTAATGTTTCAACGGTATAAAGGTTGGATATTTACATTGATGACAGGAATTCTATTGTATTTTTTAGTTGAACAACGAACGAAACAATTATTTTTATCTACGAACGCCTTAAAAGAAAAAGAAAATCAGCTTGAAAAAAGTACGCTTCGCTACGAATCCTTGTTTCAGCATAACCCAGATGCGGTCATTGAATTAGATTTAGAAGGGAAGCTACTCTCTTTAAACCAAGCCGGTAAAAAGATGTTATATGTAAAAGAAGAAAACATTGAAGGAATACCTTTTATGGATCTTGTCGATAAAAAAGACAAAGATCGATTTTTTCAATTATTCAAACAAGTGTTAAAAGGAAAGGCGAAAACATTTGAGCTTGTGCTACAAAAAATTGAAAATCAACGTCGAACAGTTCGCTGTACACTCCTCCCGATTATTGTTGATCATAACGTGACAGGGGTTTATGGGATTGCAAAAGATATAACAGAACAAAAAAGAAATGAAGAATTGATGATCAAAAATGAAAAAATGTATGTCATGGGACAATTAGCAGCGTCTGTTGCGCATGAGATTCGAAATCCTCTCACGTCGATTAAAGGATTTGTTCAACTCATGAATGAAACCAATACGTTAAATCAAACCTATTTAGAACTTATGATGTCTGAAATCGATCGGATGAACACCATCACAAGCGAAATGCTATACCTCGGAAAAAATGAAGAGGTGACGTTTGAAAAAGTTGACCTGCAAAAGTTGCTTCATGTGATTGCATTATTCATGGATGCTGAAGCAAATATGAATAATACAACTATTAAGCTTCATCAACTACCGAAACCAGTCTATATTTCAGGAGATCCAAACCAATTGAAACAAGTGTTTATCAACATTATAAAAAACAGTATTGAAGCGATTGAAGCAAGTTTAGACAAAAGGAATGGGAGCATCCATATTTATTTACTCGAAGAAAAAGAAGAAGTGATCGTGTCAATAAAAGATAATGGGGGAGGGATTGAGCAAGAACGAATAAAAAGGCTCGGGGAACTATTTTACTCAACAAAGGAAAAGGGAACGGGGTTAGGATTGGCGGTTTGTACAAAAATTGTGAAACGCCATAAAGGAACGATCGAATTTGATAGTCAAAAAGAAAGAGGAACAACGGTATCTGTAAAACTTCCAAAACTTATTTCTTAAGAGACGACCTTATTATATGAAGGGTCGTCTCTTTTTTAAATAAATGTTCCTGTTTCATGAAGTAGGGCTCCTGACGATAATTGTTGATTTTTTCTAAGAAAATAGACCTGAAAATGAAGATCCAATTCGCTCAAAGTCATGTAGGAACTTCTACATTTCTTGAAAAAGCTCCACAAGATGACAACGAAGACTCCATTAATTCCTAAAAATATTATCAAAATAGAAAATAGACTCGCCAAAGGCAAGTCTATTTTTTACATATGTGATGGATCGAGCTGTTCATTCGTTTTTACCGCCTCTAATAACAAATCCACAATATGAACCGCTCTTACATGTTTTTGACCTTCTCGTTCAATTCCAAGTTTCATTTGGAGTAAACATCCAGGGTTAGCGGTCACGATCGTTGTTGCTTTCGTATCTTTAACGTGTTTCATTTTCTGGTCAAGAATTTGCATCGACATTTCTGGTTGTACAATGTTATAAACGCCTGCTGAACCACAACATCGATCCGCTTCTTTCATTTCGCGGAAATCCACTCCGTTAATTGCTTTTAATAATGTTCGCGGTGCTTGAGCAGTTTTCATCACGTTGCGTAAGTGGCATGAATCTTGGTAGGTGACCACTTGGTCATTAAGTTCGAGGCGATAGCGATTATGAAAATCTACTTCTACCAGTACTTCCGATATATCTTTAATTTTTTCAGCAAACCTTTTCGCTCGCTCTGCCCATTCTGGATCATTACCAAGAAGATGGTCATACTCACATAAAAACGCGCCGCAACCACCAGCGTTTAAAATAATATAATCAACTTGAAGGTTTTCAAACGCTTCAATATTTTGTTTTGCTAAATCTTTTGCTAACTCTTTTTCCCCGCTATGACCATGAAGGGCACCGCAACAATTTTGCGAAGGGGGGATGACAATCTCACAACCTGCTAACTGTAATAGTTTAATTGTTGCATTATTCGTCTCTCGAAACATCGTATCCATTAAACAACCGGTAAAAAAGGCAACGCGTTTTAATGGTTTGTTTTTCGTCTGAATTTTATCAGGATGTTTTTTCCTTTCTTTCGCAGGCGGAATGGACGGTAATACTTTTTCCATTGTCCGCATATGTTCCGGAAGCACATTTAATAGCTTCAGATTTCGTACAGCTTTTTGAAGTCCTGAACGCTGATAAATGCCGAGAAGAGAGACGGCACGGTTCATCCTGTTTGGATGAGGAAAAAGTTCTTTAAAAACAACTCGGCGAAGCACTTTAACGGGCA
Organism: Bacillus sp. FJAT-47783; assembly: GCF_022808615.1. GTDB lineage: Bacteria > Bacillota > Bacilli > Bacillales > Aeribacillaceae > Bacillus_BZ. Next base: position 67,958 of record NZ_JAKZKS010000017.1, on the reverse strand, counting down.
TCGATTGTTTTTTCTTTTGTGAGATAATGTCACGAACTTCTTCAAGAAGATGTCCATAATTGACACCAGATGGGCAAACAGGCTCACACGCCCGGCAGCCAAGACACATATTTAATGACTTTTCCACTTCTTCATCCGGTTCGATGAGTCCATCTTTTACTGCTTTCATTAAAGCAATACGTCCACGTGGAGAGTGAACTTCATTTCCACCTGTTTCAATATACGTTGGGCATGATGGAAGGCAAAATCCGCATCGCATACAATTAAGCAATTCGTCATCATTTAATCGTTCTTGAAATTGTTGTTGAATCTCTTTTTCTATTGTTTTTGTCATGATGTGACCACCACACGCTTTCTTTCACTTTTTGCAAAAACTTTTCCTGGATTCATAATGTTATTTGGATCAAGTGAATGCTTAATGGCTTTCATCGCCTCTATGCCACTTTCTCCGAGCTTTAAGTGTAAATAAGGAGCTTTCATAATTCCAACCCCATGCTCTCCAGTTATCGTACCGCCAAGTTCGATGGATTTTTGGAAAATCGCTTCAAACGCTTTTTCAACTCGTTCTAACTCTTCTTTGTCTCGAACATCCGTTAAACAAGTTGGATGTAAGTTCCCATCTCCGGCATGACCAAATGTACAAATACGGACATTGTATTCTTTGGCGATTTCTTCAATCGCTTTTACCATCTTAGCAATTTCAGAGCGAGGAACTGTTGCATCTTCTAAAATCGTTGTCGGTTTTAATCTTGCTAAGGCAGACAGGGCAGAACGGCGCGCAAGGCGTAATTGATTCGCTTCTTCCTCTGATTGAGCCACTTGAACAGACACTGCATCTTCTTGAAGACAAATTTCTTTCATCGCATCCATATCTTTATCGACTTGTTCTTTTATGCCATCTTGTTCGATTAAAAGGACAGCTTTCACATCCGTAGGCAATCCTATTTTCGCAAAGTCTTCGACGACTTCAAGTGTCGGTTGGTCTAAAAATTCAAGTGTTGTCGGAATGATTTTATTCGCGATAATTTTTGAAACCGAACGTGCCGCAGCTTCCAAATCTTGATAAAGGGCAAGCATCGTTTTCTTTGTATCAGGCATTGGAATCAGTTTTAGTGTCGCTTCGGTAATGACCCCTAATGTTCCTTCAGAGCCGACGAAAAGTCTTGTTAAATCATATCCAGCTACATCTTTTGCTAGCTTTCCACCTGTTTTAACAATTTCCCCATTTGGCAACACAATTTCCAATCCTAAAACATAGTCTCTTGTTACGCCATACTTTAATCCGCGTAAACCGCCCGAATTTTCATTAATATTTCCACCGATTGTCGAAATTTTCATCGAACTAGGATCGGGTGGATAAAATAAGCCTTTTTTCTCGACTTCTTCAATTAATTGTAATGTAATAACGCCCGGTTGAACGGTAACAGTTAAATTATCTTCATCAATCTCGATAATTTTGTTCATATGTTTAAAGATGAGAACAATCCCAGCTTCCTCTGGACATGTTCCCGCACAAAGATTCGTCCCAGACCCGCGTGGAACAACGGGGATTTTAAATTCATTACAAACTTTAATGACTTGTGCGACTTCTTCTGTATTTCTCGGTGCCACAACCGCATCTGGCATCGCTTGAAATTGTGGTGTCGCATCATAAGAGTAAGCAAGTCTTGAAGCAGGAGAGTCCTCCACATTTTCTATTCCAACGATTTGCTGTAATCGTTCTTTTACTTCCTTTTGTAACACATCCAGCACCTCCAATATTCTTTATTTAAGCATAAAAAAAAGCAGGGAATCCCCGCTATGGATAAATACACGAAAATCAATCGTTTTCATTAATATTAATTGGATGTTCACACAAAAACTGCATAGCGATATATAATGTAACGATATCTTTCATAACTCTAGGATTATATCCTGTTAGCTCTTCAATTTTTTTTAACCGATAATGGAGTGTATTGATATGAATATGTAATGTTTGAGCTGTTTCCTTTAACGAATGATTACATTGAAGTAATGTCCGCAACGTTTCAAGAAGTTCTTTCTCTTGAACAATCTTCCCAAGGACACGGTGAATCAGCTGTTTTTTCGTTTTTGTATGAACTTCTTGAAGACAGATTTCTAGCCCAAGCTCATCTTCAAATACGATGGGCCGTTCTAAAGAAGTGACCTTTAATGCCCGTTCGGCAAAAGTGAAGGACTCTTTAATATGAGTAGAAGGGACGATATGCCCAACACCAATCCGTACTTCCATTCGGTAGTAATGAAGACAATAATGAAGGATTTGTTCAAGAAAGCCTTTTAATTCTTGTGTTTTCTCTTTTATGTTGACGTTGTGAATCATCACAAACTTTCCATGTCCCCATCGTAAAATAAGCTTTCCGTCTGTTTGAAACAAATTTTTCAAATCAGCTAGCAAGTGATGGGCGTTTGAGACATGAGGGGATTCAAAACTTATCATGATTACTTGCTTTTTTGTTGTTAAGTCAATATGTAATACATCGGCCCGTTTATAAAAATCCTCTGTCCACTCTTCATTATTCAACCAATCAAATAAAAACGTTTCATACGCTCGTTGCATCCATTCGTTTTGGTCATAGTAATAACTTTCTTGAATAAGCAGCTCCGTCATTTTTTTTAACAATTCCCCGTATTCTTCAATCGATTCCGGATGACCCGTAATCCCAATCGCTCCAACGGCTTCTTGGTGAAAAAAAATAGGAAGACATAACCCGGCTTTCACTTCACCTTTAAATTGCTTTTCATTTTCCGGTGTAATTCGAACCGTCTCTTTATTGTTACAAGCTAACAAGGCTCCTTCATGAAATTGACCTATTCGTTCTTTTAACGTACTAGCAATGATCTGCCCATCTTGATCCGTGATAATTAGCTGTTCTTTCGTCAATTTACGAACTTGATTAATGATTTTATTAGCCAATGAAGACAGTAACATGAATATCCCTCCAAAATAACTATACCATTAAGAAATCATTTGTATCAAAATCCTATCCATTTAAAATCAATAACACGAAAGAGATAAGGTGATACATTATATGGAACAACACACTTAAAGGCTCGATCACAGGGTTACTGCTCTGTCCGTCATAATGATTACAATAAATGTAAAATAAATAGATGAAATTAATTCTTCAGAAATAATCTTTTGCAGTAAATTCGGGAGCGTGGTATTCTTTTTCATAAGGGACACCTCTTCCTTGGTTTGTTTGCTGGTACTTACATTCTACAGGAAAGGTGTCCTTTTTTGTTGTTTTTTCTGGATTTTATTGGTTAATCAACACTCGTGGTATATTATCAAACAATAATCTATTAAATTTTCTATAAATTTCTAACCCAAAATAGGAATCGGAACTTATAGACTATTCAACGAATTTGTGTTACGTTTATATGGAACTCTTTTACAACAAAATAAAAATTCACTAGGGGTGCTTTTGTGTTAAAAGCTGAGAAAAGACTAAAAGTCTTTAACTCTTTGAACCTGATCTGGTTTGTACCGGCGTAGGAAAGTGGGGAAAATGCGTAAGCATTAATGAATAATTTTTATTAAATGCTCTCGTTAATAAACCACTTTCTAATTGAAGTGGTTTTAATTTTTTATTAGGGGTGATAAGAAATGAGTCAAAACAAAAAAGTGTTTCTTGCAGGACCATTTAAAAGTCTAGTTGATCCAAAAACAGGAATGATGGCCAATCATGAAAAACAAAAGTTGTTAAATCTTATATCTTTTTTTGAAGAAAGAGGTTTTTCAGTCCATAATGCGCACAAACGTGAAGGGTGGGGAAAGGACTTTATGACACCCGAAGAATGTACTGCAATAGATTTCAAAGAAATCAGTACATGCGATCTTTTCGTTGCCTTTCCGGGTTCACCAGCTTCCCCGGGAACCCATATAGAAATTGGATGGGCTTCTGCTTTAAATAAACCAATTATTCTGCTGCTTGAAGAAGGAAAAGACTACGCATTTTTAATAAAAGGCCTTGATGCTGTCGCTAATGTAATATCTATCCGTTATCAAAAAGAAGATGATTATTTAAGAGAAATCGAAAAACAGTACTTACAATTCGTTTAGAAGGAGGTACATATGCAATACAGTAATTTCCACGAGGCTTATATAGAAACACTTTATGATACTTATCACAACCCACAATTTTTCAATGCACCACGTGGTAACCATAGTCGTGAGAAGCTTAATTATAACTTGAGTATTAAAAACCCTGTAGAACGTGTCTGTTATTTACCAAGCCGAAAAACGAATATTGTTTTTAATTTTGCAGAAGTTTTATGGTATTTATCAGGTGATAATAGCCTTGATTTTATTAGTTACTATAACAAAAAAATGCCTGAATATTCAATGAATGGAAAAACATTAACGGGGACAGCATATGGACCGAAAATCTTTGAATTTGGCAATGCCAAAATAAATCAATGGAAACAAATAAAAGATTTATTAACACATGAAGATCCTGATTCCAAAAGAGCATTTATACAGATCTTTGATGCAACTGAATTAATGGTACCAAACAATATTGATATTTCTTGCACATTAGGTCTGCAATTTTTTGTAAGAGAAAATAAACTATATATGGCATCTTATATGCGTGCAAATGATGCTTTTCGTGGAATCATAAGTGATCTTTTTTCATTTACATTTATTCAAGAATTAATGGCCAGAGATCTTAACCTGGAATTAGGAGAGTATTTTCATAATGTTGGCTCCATCCACATTTATCAGCCGGATGATGAATGGACTGAAAAGGTGCTTCAGGAAGCTAAATCTGACCCACGAAACATGAAGCCTAAATTTGAATTCCCTAAAATGCCTTCTATAAATAATTGGCCTTCGATTGAAACTGTGCTAGAATATGAGGCTTTATTAAGAAAAGATCAGATTAAAATGTCAAGTTTAGACATTAAAAAATTGGATTTACCTGAATACTGGAAGCAAGTTCTATTACTTTTTAGTTTGTATCAATACATTGCTTATAAAAGACCAATTGATACTTCCTTATATGAAAACTTACTCCCAGTTTATCAGCATTTTGTTATTAATAAATGGCCTTCAAAATTCACAACAATTGTAAAATAAATCTAGCCGAGGAGGAGAAGTAGATTATGAAAACTTCTTTTAAAGAAGGAACCATTGCTAATAAATTTGAAGTTTACAATGATATACTCGAACAAACTTTAGGATTTCGCTTTGTCTTTGAAACTTTCCTTTCAAATCCCAATGTAAAAAATATACTTGACTATGGATGCGGACCGGGAAAAGTAGCTTATAGATTGTCCAAAAGTACGAACCTAAACATCATTGCTGTAGATGAATCAAAAGAAATGCTCGACATTGCTCAGGAAAAAAGAAACCATCCAAACGTAGATTATCATTTGATTGAAAATGACCAGTTGTCTTTTCTTGAGAATAATTCAGTTGACGGAGCCATGACCTGTTATGTATTTATTAATACGGAAAATAAAGATAGGATTCGGCGAATTATGATAGAGATTTATCGAGTACTAAAACCTGATTCACCATTTGTTATTTTAGATACAAACCCTGACTCAACAGGTATCGAGTTTTCTACGTTTCGAAATGGTATACCAGGAAAAAAATATATAAGTGGAGAAGCACGACAAGAATGGTTACATATAGAGAACCAAGAGGATCTTATATTACATGACTTTCACTGGCCAAAATCAATGTATCAGGAAGTTCTGAAAGAGGTAGGTTTCCGAAATATCGAACAACTAGAACCAACTTTACGAGATATTCCTTATGAGGAATTAAAAAGGATTGAACAAGAACATAAATTTAGCCAATGGACACAGGAATGGGATTACCCTCCCTTCGTTCTTTATCGATCCGTCAAATAAGTAATGGAAGGTTTCAGAACTGTTCCAAGGAGAGAATATTATGATAGCTGATGAATTTGATGTATTTTTATTTGACTTAGATGGAGTAATTTATATAGGATCAGAACCACTTCCTGAGGTAGTAGAATCACTTAGGCGTCTTCGAAAAGAAAAGAAAGAGATTAGATTTTTAACTAATAATCCATGTACAACACGGGAAAAAACAGCAAAACGGTTAAGTAATCTAGGTATAGAAGCTAGCAGCGAAGAAGTAATTACGTCTGGTTGGTTGACCGCACAATATTTACACCATGAAAAAGTCAGAACTGCATTTGTTTTAAGTGATGAAAATTTAAAATGGGAATGTCAACAAGTTGGTATCAATATAAAAGATCAAACCAATGTAGAAGCCGTTGTTGTTGGGTGGGACGATAATGCGTCTTTTCATGATATCCAGAAAGCAGCAAAATTTATTCATAAAGGATCCAAATTTGTTGCCACAAATGCAGACAGAACGTTTCCAACCCCTGAAGGTCCTTTACCTGCTGTTGGGGCAATAGTGGAAGCGATTCGAGTTTCAACGGAGAAAAGACCTATCGTTGTTGGAAAGCCTTATCCTTATATGTTTAAAGAGGCACTTGAAGATTTTATTCCATCCTCCAGAGCAGTAATGGTTGGTGATAATCCATATACTGATATTTTGGGTGCACATCAGGCAGGAATATCGGCCATTTTGGTATCAGACCAAAATGTTAAAAAGTTTCCATCAGCAAGAGATTTCCGCAATCCAGATGCTACGATACCAAATTTAAAGAGTTTATTTGACAGTAATATAAACATAAAAAAATGGATTTCTCCTTGCTTTTCTTGGCCAGACAATATCAAAGCAGGAGTTGCAGGCATTATTTTTGATAAAAAACAGCGAGTTCTTTTAATGAAACGTGCAGATAACGGATTATGGGGAATTCCATCGGGTCATGTTGAGCCAGGAGAAACTGTGGAGGAAGCAATCATCAGAGAAATTAGGGAAGAAACCGGTTTGAGAGTCAAAGTTAATAGGTTAATAGGAGTTTATTCTGATCCTGTTTCTCAGGTTTTTTCATATCCAAATGGTAATGTAAGTCACTTTATTACAACTTGTTTTGAATGTGAAGTTATAGGTGGAACTCTAAATAGAAAAAGCGAAGAGACATTAGATGCGGACTATTTCGACTTTAATCATTTACCAGAAAATCTCCTGAACATGCATCCAAGATGGCTTAAGGATGCATTAGAAATGGAAAGAATTTCTTATATTCGTTAGTTGAGTAATACGCCCTATAGAAAAACAGAAATGACTAAAAGTGGAAACTTTAAGTCATTTTTCGATTTTACACATATTTACTGTTTGTTGCGGGTAATGACAGCTACGCTGTTGTTACCCCTGATACCTCGACGGTGATGGGAAAATTTTCCTTTCGTACCGTGGCAAGTATTGCAGAACTGGAACGAGATACCATTAGTGAACGGACAAAATCAGGGTTGCAAGCGGCAAGGTCCAGAGGGAAAAAGGGCGGTAGACCTACCAAGAGAGAAGATAAAGTAGAGATTGCAATTAAAATGTATAAGAGTAAAGACTATTCAATTAAAGAAATTACCGAAATGACAGGACTCAGCAAAACAACACTGTTTCGTTACTTAGAGAAATCTTAAATATAAAAAGGGTTGCTTCGCTCTATTTTACAATTTGTGTAAGTATTATGACGGACTAGAGCAGCAACCCTGTGATCGAGCCTTAAAGAGAAGAAACATATCCATTAATTGAACATATTTTCGGATAACTCTACTATTCCTCCAATTCCACTTCAAATTCCTTCGTTGTTGCAATGGCTGCAATGGTTGCTCCTGCTGTTTGCGCATAGCTACCAAACGCAACAATTTGCTCACCTTGCTTTTCTTTTCCGTTTAAAATATTTAAAATGCCAATGGCTTCGATAGCTGCTCCCGCAGACTGTAACGATAAACCGGAAAGCTTTAATTTGGCAAATTCAGAGTCACTTACACTGGCACCAACAGCTTCAAAAGCTGCACCGATGGATTGGATCACATCTCCTGTTAAATCTAATCTTAGAGTATCGAACTCATCATGTTTTAAAGACATCGCATTTGCAACAGCATTTGTTGAGTTACCACCAGCTTGAAGCCATCCACCAAGAACGGAAAAGGATTGGCCTTTTTGTTGTTCATTTGATTTAGATGTTGCAATGGCTTGAAAGGAGTTTCCGACCGCTTCTAATGTATTTCCTATGATGACAAGTTTTGTCGCCAGCTCTTCTGCTTCCATTGATTCTACTTTTATTATGATTGTATGTCCAATAGAGGCAATTGCTGTACCAGCTGTTTGAGTCCAAACACCTGCAAGTTCGAGTAATCGGCTATCCTTTTCCATCCATCACACCCTCCCTAACTACAGTATATTCACAACAAACGGAAGTGAAATAGGACAGGTACCATTATGTTTTTCAAACGATATGATTTTATGGGGGATTGCCTTAAACCTATTTATCTTTTTCATGTTCTTCCTTTCTTGGTCGATTAACCCAAAACCGTAAAGAACAAAAAAACGCCTTCATCTTACTCGAAAAGATGAAGGCGTTTTTGAGAATAATTATTTAACGGCAGGTTCTCTGCGGATTTTTTTCATGAGCTCCTCACAAAAAGGAAATGATAACTGGACAACGAATCCTAATGTTAACGTTACGACAATGGTTCCAACTCCAATCGCACCTTTAAAAAGAAAGGCAAGCATTAAAGCGAATCCTTCACTAATGATTCGTGCACTTCGAAGATTAAGGCCAAATCGTTTATGAACCGCTACCATTAATGTATCCATTGGACTCGCTGGAAATTTTGCTTGTAAGTATATCGCAATGCCAATTCCCATCGTAAGAATGCCGGCAATTAAGTAAGCAAATTGTAAGAACAGATGCTGTGGTGATAAAGGTTGTAAAACCATTATTAACCAAAAGTCAATTAAGACGCCAATCAATAAAATCGTTGCAGCAGCTAAAATTTCTGGTCTTTTCTTTAATAGAATGGAGTTAATGAAGATTAATACGATTCCGTTAATAAATACACATGTTCCTACCGTCATACCGAACATGTTTGATTCACCAACCGCTAAAGCATCCCAAGCGGAAGCACCAAGCCCTGATTTAATAATTAGTCCGACACCTAACGTTAAAATAAATAAACCAAGCATAAAAAATAACAATCTCTCTTTCATCCTGCTAACTCCTTAAATATATATAATCAGACATCAGTCGTCTTACCTTTAAACCGTTTACATAAAAAATCATACTGAATAAGCCACCAAAACGCAAGAAGAAAAGATTAGAAAATCACTATCTATTCATTAAAGTTCAGTGAATAGTTTGTGATTCGGCATAATTTTATAGTAAACTATGAAAAGTGAAATCCCCTTTAGAATCAGTAAACTAAGGGGCTACCTTCTATTTTAACCCTCACATTTTTTATTCTAAAATGACGGAAAGGAATTATGATAAAACGATGAAATGTTTTTCAATTGATCTAGATGGTACATTACTCAATTCTCAGCATGAAATTTCGGACGAAAATTTAGCTGTTTTACGTGAATTGAAAGAAGAAGGACATACAGTCATTTTAAATACGGGCCGTGCTTTTCCAGATGTGATGAAAATTGAAGCGGTAAAACAGCTTGAAATACCAATTTTTTGTGTCAATGGCTCAGTTCTTTATTCGGAGAAAAGAGAGCTTATGTATGAAGCAACAATTGACGTAAAGGCATATAAAGAAATTTTCACAACATTAATGAAGTTAAATGTCGGCGTCCTTGTCTATACAAACGAAGGTGGTCTTCCGTCTACATTGCCACCATTACACAGCATGAACTGGGATGAAATCGAGAAAATGTTCCGCAAGTTCAACTATGAATCGATATTGAACATGGAAAATCTAAAAATATATAAACTAATTGCCTTAGTCCATCATGATAATCTTGAGAAAATAAAAGAAGTAAAGGACGTTCTCCGAAAACGTGATGACATTTCAATCGCCTCATCATTTCCAAATAATGTCGAAATCACATCTGGCGAAGCCCATAAAGGAAAAGCAATTTTACGCTACCAAAACATGAAGAGTCTCTCGTTTGATGAAATTTACGCATTTGGCGATGGGGGAAACGACCTCGGTCAATTTGAAGTGGCAACAACTAAAATAGCGATGGAAAATGCCCCACAAGAAATAAAGGATCATGCAGACTATATTACAAAGTCTAATGATGAAAACGGCTTCGCATATGCTGTGAAAGAATTATTAAAAGTAGGAATCAAAAGTCATTTGGCGGTCTAAATGTTTTTGCAAATTCATTCATTTATATAAGCATCGATTTTGATCGATATGATATCGACTGAGAAATGCTGTGTTTGCGCAGCATTTCTTCCTTTTTATGGATGGTTTCACCCCCTCTTAACGAGCTGAAAGACCAATACTGAATGAAGTTTTTTTAATAACAAGTGATTAAGATGGAAATATTCAAACACCTTTGAAAAATTCCTAATTTCACGCTGTAATGTGGTATTATTAATAAAAACAGTGATTATTCCCATAGCAGAAGGACGAAAGTGGGTTTGATAGATGGATGATATTCGCAAACAACTCTTGAATTATTTAGAAAACAATGTCACTACTTTTGTTAAGTCTTGGCGACAAAAGGCCATGATTTCTGAAACAGATATTCATAAAGATAAAGTATACATAAATGGAATAAAAATGTATGAGTTAGTCAAGCAAACGCTTGAATATTCATTAACTGAAGATGATATTCGAGAACTCGCTTATAAAGTTGCCTTTGAAAGAGCAGATGCCGAAATGAATATTAGTGATTTTGCTTACAATGTGAATGCAGGACGAAGTGAAATCATGAAATGGGTTGTAAGTTCGGGAATACCAGTCGAAAGCTTGCCAGCACTTATTGAAGATATTAATCAATTATTTGATCAATTCACGTATTATGCTGTAAAGAGATATACAGAAATAAAGGAAGAACAATTACAAGAAAAAGAACTTTTTATTGATCTAACTCATAAAGAAAGATTGACGATTTTAGGACAGATGTCCTCAAGTTTCGTTCATGAATTTAGAAACCCATTAACGACCATCCTCGGTTTTACAAAGCTCATAAAAAGTGAATACCCCACTTTGAAGTATATTGATATTATAGAGCGTGAACTACATCAACTAAACTCTCAAATTACAAAATTTCTGCATACTTCAAAAAAAGAGATCCTTTTTGGAGAAAAAAAGAGGAATTCTTTGTCCGAATTGATACAAGGAGTACTTGAATTCATTTATCCGAGCATCGTTGATGGAGACGTGACTGTTGAAACAAAAATTGATCCTGACATTAAGATTTATGCCAATAAAGAGGAACTAAGGCAAGTTTTCCTGAATATTCTTCTGAACTCCATTTATGCTCTGCAGCAAGTGAGATATCCGAGAAAAATAATCATCGAATGTAGGATAAAAGAGAATGAAGTTGAAGTATTCATTTCCAATAATGGCCCGGTTATTCCAAAAGAGATTATTGATATTATTTTTGAACCATTTTTTACAACGAAGGAATTAGGAACAGGCATCGGTTTATATATATGCAAAAAAATTATCGAAAGCCATAATGGGAAAATCAACTGCACATCAAACGAACATTCAACTACTTTTTCGATTACATTACCGCTAGCAAATATGGTTTGAGAATATGACAAAGAAATCAAAAGATTCTTAACTTTCCCTTCAAACCAATACATCTTCTATGCTATAATAAGTTAACATTTTTATAGAGGAGAGATAGTTGAGATGAGTCAAGAAAAAGGGTTTTTTGGAGAATTTGGCGGAAGTTTCGTTCCAAACGAATTGCAAAATGTGTTAAGTATTTTAGACGAGGAATTTGAAAAGGCGAAGAATGATCCATCGTTTATTGAAGAATTTAAGTTTTATTTAAAAGAATTTGTTGGGCGTGAAAACCCGCTTACATATGCTAGACGATTAACCGAAAAGCTAGGCGGAGCCAAAATTTACTTAAAACGTGAGGATTTAAATCATACAGGAGCCCATAAAATCAATAACGTAATCGGGCAAATATTACTTGCAAAACGGATGGGCGTTCGCCGTATTATCGCGGAAACAGGTGCGGGACAACACGGAGTTGCAACAGCAACAGCTTGTGCGATGTTCGGTATTGATTGTACGATTTATATGGGAGAAGAAGACACGAAACGTCAAGCGTTGAATGTTTTTCGGATGGAACTTTTAGGGGCCAAAGTCATACCTGTAAGTAAAGGACAAGGACGACTCAAAGATGCTGTTGACGAAGCACTGAACGATTTAGTCGAAAACTATGAAACTACCTTTTATTTACTCGGTAGTGCCGTCGGACCTCATCCGTTTCCAAGTATGGTAAAACATTTTCAAAGTGTTATTAGCGAAGAAAGCAAGCGTCAAATAATTGAAAAAGAAGGTCGTCTTCCGGATGTTGTCATTGCTGCCATCGGTGGAGGGAGTAACGCCATCGGTGCATTTGCTCATTATATTGATGAACTAAACGTAAGACTCATTGGCGTAGAACCAGAACAAGCTGCTAGCTTAACAAAAGGCGTTCCGGCAGTCCTGCACGGCTTTAAATGTTTAACATTACTTGATGAAAAAGGAGAGCCTGCCAAAACGTATTCGATTGCTGCCGGGCTTGATTATCCTGGTATCGGTCCAGAGCATAGCTATTTGAAAACGAGTGAAAGAGCAGAGTATGTAACCGTTACAAATGAAGAAGTTTTAGATGCCTTTCAAGAATTATCCAAAACAGAAGGGATCATACCTGCACTCGAAAGCGCTCATGCTGTAGCGTACGCGATGAAACTAGCTCCTACGATGTCAAGCGATAGTATTATCATCATCAACATTTCTGGGCGTGGTGATAAAGACGTCGAGCAAGTATTTCATATGTTAAAAGATTAAAGAATCTTAAAATTGAAGTCGTATCGTTTTCTATTTGAAGGTGAAAACGATGCGACTTCTTTGATTTTCATTCAAATCATACAGAAAATTCGTCATTGAATGGTACCATGACACTCTCTATACATTTCTTCTATCATTTGATTATCCCAATTAGGATGAACATCTTTCATGTGGTCTTTCATTTCTTCAAAATCTACTTTGTTTTCATACATGTGATGAAACGGTTGCTCTCTCCAATCCATGTGGTTACCCCACTGCATTCGATGATAATTGTTTATATTGTCATTGTCGAATCCAGCTCTATGTGCTAAAGTAGTTGTTCCAATTCCAACAATTAATCCAATGGCGATCAAACCAATGATCATCATTTTTTTCATTTTTCTCAACTCCTTTCTTTATTTGCTTTTATTATCTAGAAAATGTGTTCAGAAACTTTGCAGAAATGATGAAAAAATGTTGACATATTTTCATTCATTTAAGATGAATCAAAACTAGGGATATTCTGCACAATTTCTTGATAAATGTTTAGTACGCTAATGAAAGGAAGATGCGGAATTGATGAAAAAAGGGCATCTTACAAAGGTAATGATCAGCAAGTCGGGAAGGGAAACATTCCTGTTAAGAATCGGTTGTGAGACTTTATAAATGAATGATTGAAATTATATTTTAGGCTACACAGGGAGTTGATAATCATAAAATCACTATCGTTTAAGTTGGGGATGCTCTTTTTTATTTTCATTTTATTAATTGAATCGATGCTTTTTTTCTTTCTCTATTTTTCTCTCGTAAATGAGAGAGTTCAAAGTGAAATCGATAATCTTTTATCTCGCGGGATGAGTCACAGAGATGTATTAGAAAAAAATTTCGACCCTTTAACGATAGAGCATGTGGCCCTAATGGAATCAGAAGCCGAAACAGTAGTAGCGATTACGAATAGTCAATTTCATGTATTAAACTCATCGAATCCTCTTAATGAAGAGCAGGACAAATTAATTGAAAAAGGGAAAACGATGGACTTTTCGCACCACGGAGTAGTCGTTGAATCGAAATGGAAAACAGCCCCTTATTTAGCTACCATTAGCCCCATTCGCATAGATGAGGATGTTAAGGGGTATGTTTACATGCTTTTAGATACAGGGGAAATAAGACAAATGGTTCAAAATTTAACGAGTCAATTTATCATTGTTGGTGCCATTGCTACGATTATTTCCATCATTACACTACTCTTGTTATCTAGGTTTATTACGATGCCATTAATTCAAATGAAGAAAGTGACAGAAAAATTGAGTGAAGGTAAGAGTGAGGTCGTTTTAGATATTTATCGAGAAGATGAATTAGGAGACCTCGCTCGATCAATCCAGAGACTTTCGGATGATTTAGAACGGTTAAAGAAAGAACGATCAGAGTTTCTATCCAGTATCTCTCATGAGTTAAGGACACCATTAACTTATTTGAAAGGCTATGCAGATATTTTAAATCGACCTAACTTGTCTAAAAAAGAACGAGAAGAATTTATTACAATCATTCAAGAGGAAGCGTCAAACTTAACAAAGCTTGTGAAAAATTTTTTTGACCTTGCAAAGATGGACCAAAATCAGTTTTTCATTCAAAAAGAGCGTGTTCAACTAAAGGAATTTCTTCAACAATTGATCATGAAATTTATGCCAGCATTTGAAGAAAAAAATATTTCGTTACATACTTCATGCGATGATGACATAATAATCGAGATTGATCCCATTCGGATTGGACAAGTCATGAATAATTTAATTGATAACGCTTTAAAATATTCTGATTCAAATACAAATGTATCGATATCGGCCGTTAAAGAAGGGAGATGGGTGGTAATAAAGGTTTGTGATCAAGGATTCGGAATTCCTAAAGATGAGATTTCAAAAATTTGGGACCGCTTATACAGATTAGATAAATCACGTTCACGTGCAACAGGTGGAAGTGGACTAGGGTTAACAATCGCGAAAGAAATAATTGATAGGCATGAAGGACATATAGAAGTGGAAAGTGAAATAGGAAAAGGAACAACCTTTTCAATTTTTTTGCAAGGTGAGTGAGGGTGACCATGACAAAAATTTTAATTGTTGATGATGAAGTAAGAATGCAGCAACTATTAAAGCTGTACTTAGAGCCAAAAGGATACAGCTGTTACACGGTTAGTGATGGAAAAGGAGCCCTCCATTTAGTTGAGATGGAGGAATTCGATTTAGTTCTTCTAGATATCATGTTACCTGAAATGGACGGCTGGGAAACAGCTAGGAACATTCGTCAATTTTCAGATATCCCGATTATCATGATCACGGCACGTGATCGTAATTCTGATATGGTCAAAGGATTAAAAATAGGTGCGGATGATTATATTACAAAACCTTTTGAGGAATCTATTTTATTGGCAAGGATTGAATCTGTCTTACGAAGAACACACCATTTACTAAAGATAGAATTTAATGGACTTTTATGGGATGGCGAGCAGCATGAATTAAAGTATAAAGGACAACATATTACAATGACTCCGAAAGAATTTAAAATGATCGGCCTATTACTCAAACATCCAAAAGTTGTGTTTAGTAGAGAAAAATTAATTGAACAAGTATGGGGATTTGATTCAGAAACGGAAGGGAGAACAGTCGATTCGCATGTGCGGAATATTAGGGACAAATGTCGTAAAGTAGGTTTTCCAATCGATGCCCACCTAAAAACTGTTTGGGGTGTTGGTTACAAATGGGAATAACTTCTCGAAACTTTCTGCACACATCTCTGTTAATGTCTAAGTATAGAAAGGAGTTGATAATGGATGCACTGGTTTAATGGATACACAGGCATTCATGGAGGAATGATGATTGGCATGTTTTTTTTCTGGGGATTGTTAATCATCTTAGCTTTTTATTTAATGAAAAATTATATTAATGGGAACAATCGAGCAACAAGTACAAACTATATGGATATTTTAAAAGAACGATTGGCAAAAGGTGAGATCACAGAGGAAGAGTATGAACGCTTAAAGACTAAACTCATGCAATAAAGTAGAAGAAAATACACTAAATACTCCTTTGTTGAATAACAGATTCAAGTCCATTCCGCTTTGCTGTATGAAAAGCGGGTATTTTTTTGTTTGCTTTCACCATTTCATCAGATGACAATAAAAACATTATGTAAATCGATAAAATTATCAAACAACAATTCGGTTTACTTAACTTAGGTATGAACTACCATTTAAGGAAGAAAAGACACGGTTATTTCCAATATTTCAGGTACATTTTTCCTTGATATAAGAATGTAAATAATTCAAAATACCCTTGTAATCTATTTGATATATTTCTTTGTTAGTATGCCTCCAGTTGACATCTTTTGAGTTAACAGAAGGAGGACTTACACATGAAAAAAAGTTTGTTTACAATTTTGACAGTTGCTTTCTTAACAGGCTTTTCTGCTCAACATATAAAAGCAGCCGAGCGAGTCGTTAAAAAAGGCGATACGCTTTGGAATATATCACAGGAAACGAATACGACAGTTGAAAACTTAATGAAATGGAACCAATTAACATCAACGACGATATATCCAGAACAGCTATTATATGTATCTCCTACAAAAATCGTAACGATTGATGAAGGTGATACACTATGGTCGATCTCAAAAGACTATAACGTATCGATTGAAGATTTACTAAAATGGAATGACTTAGAATCGAAAGCTATTTTTCCTGGTGATAAGTTAGTCGTTCAGTTAAATAAAGACAGGCCAGTTGAAAACGAACGAAAAGCGGAACATAAAGCTCAATCAAAGAAAGACAACTTAACTAATGACCAAAACATCATAAAAGAGCTTTCCGTTGAAGCGACAGCATATACAGCTTATTGTAAAGGCTGTTCTGGTATAACAGCAACAGGAGTAGATTTACGCGCAAACCCTAACCAAAAAGTGATTGCTGTTGATCCGGATGTTATCCCACTAGGTTCAAAAGTATATGTAGAAGGGTATGGCTATGCGACTGCGGAAGATACAGGTGGTGCAATCAACGGGAAACGGATTGATGTATTCATCCCGTCATTAAAAGAGGCAAAAAGATTTGGCCGGAAAACCGTCAAGGTAAAGATATTAGGATCGTAATTTCCAAAAAGTGTATGTTTAAAACTAAGACCTAAAGAATGCTGTAAAATCAACATTCTTTAGGTTTTTCTTTTTAGATTTCGGGGCGTAAATACTACTTTTCGGACAGTCCCTTTGCTGCTGTATTTTTACGTTTATGATTCTTTCCATTTAATATTGCAACCTAGGCTCGGTTTTTGATGTGAAGGAACAGATTCACCTTTCAAAATTGCATCTAATGCTGCCCGAATACTTTCACCCGTTACTGGCTCGTCATTTCCAGGACGGGAATCGTCTAATTGACCTCTATATACTAAATGAAGGTTTTGATCAAATACGAAAAAGTCAGGTGTACAGGCTGCTTCATAAGCTTTAGCTACCTCTTGCGTTTCATCAAATAAATAAGGGAATGGGTAACCTAGCTCTTCTGCGCGTTTTTTCATGTTCTCAGGTGAATCTTCCGGATAGTTTTCAACATCATTCGCATTAATGGCAACGAATGAAATGCCTTTCGGTTGATAATCTTTTGCTAGTCGAACTAATTCCTCTTGAACGTGAATGACAAATGGACAGTGATTACAGATAAACATGATCACGGTTGCAACATCCGATTTAACTTCATCGAGGCTCGTAGTTCCACCCGTTATTGGATTTTCTAATTCAAAATAAGGTGCCGATGATCCAAGTGGGAGCATATTGGATTCCGTTCTTGCCATTATCCTCTCATCCTTTCCTAATCAATTCTTTACTAAGTATAACGAATAGAGAAAAGGTAGTAAATGGATTCGCTAGTGATTTGATTCATGATGTCATTCAGTAGTCGAATGAGTGCAAAAAATGGTATAGTTATATAATCAAAGTTCGGTTCAATAAAGTGAAACTTCATTCAGTGGGGGTTTTTTTCATCCCCCACTGAATGTTAACTGAATGTTAGTTGAACCAATCGGACCTTTACGGGCAGTTGTCCACCACCTATCTTCTTTGCTTTACTACAAAATCTTGAGGTGGGGGTCTTACTGCCCGTTAAGAGTGGGATCAACTAGAGATTGAACTTTCTTTATGTAAGGAATGGTAATTATGACATCAACATTAACATATATTCAACAATGGCAAAAGGCAATTCAAGCGGAAATTCATCATTTAAAAAAGTATGGAAGTACGAAATACCACTTAACAAATGGTCGACTGATCTCTAGTTCTCCTTCTTTTACGTATTATTTTGATACAACACTAAAGCTAAGAGTGCCTGTTGGATCAAATATAAAATTAGAGTGGGGTCACCTTACAGAGTCAGGACGAATTCTTTCATCTGAAGGGAATGGAGTCATTCTTTCCTTTGAACGTTCCTTTGGCGACCTAATCCATGAGGCCTTTTTATTTCATGACCCATGGGAGCTGTTAGATGAGTTATGCTCACGCCTAGATGAAATGAAAAAAAGCAAACGAAAAAGAGCGCGAATCAAAAAAGTGATGGAACCGAATATGCCGCCTAAACATCCAACAGACAGGATGAAAAGCAATGTACATGAATTAATTCTTCGCTCGAAATATAATCCGATTACATACGTTTGGGGCCCACCCGGAACAGGAAAAACGTATACACTTGCCCGCGTAGCCGCGAACAAATATATCCAAAAGAAGCAAGTTCTCATTTTGGCTCATAGTAATCAAGCAGTTGACGTCTTAATGAATGAAATTGCCAGCTTTCTCAAAAAGAAAGACCGATTGAAAGAAGGGGACATTCTCCGTTACGGCACGCAAACGAGTGACACTTTACAATCTTGTCATTTATTGACTACGACACAATTATTAGAAAAACATCATCCAAACCTATTCGAGAAAAAGGCTCGGCTTATGGAAGAGAGACGCTTGTTAAAACAAGATTTAACGAGATCGTTTTCGAAAAGGGACTCTGATCGCTTATTAGAGCTAGAAAAACAAATAACATACGTATTAGAAAAAGTGCACCAAAAAGACATTCAGTTTGCGAAAGACGCAAAAGTGATTGGTACAACATTAGCGAAAGCTGCGAGTGATCCTATCATTTATGAAAAAGACTTTGATGTCATCATTGTTGATGAAGCGAGTATGGCGTATATCCCGCAAGCTGCTTTTGCTGCAACACTCGGAAAACGGTCGATTATTTGTGGTGATTTTAAACAATTACCACCGATTGCCCAAGCACGCCACCCACTCGTAACCGAATGGCTGAAGGATGATATCTTCCATAAATCAGGCGTTGCCGATTCGGTGAAAAAAGGGGAGTTACATCCACATTTATTCCTTTTAAAGGAACAACGCCGTATGCATCCAGCTATATCATCATTTACGAACCACTATATTTACGAGTCGTTAGTAGGAGATCATCCGAGTGTAAGTACGAGTCGAGAAGAAATCGTTCAGCGAGCTCCATTTTCTCATCAAGCATCCATTCTCTTAGATACAAGCTTTACAGGGGAGTATGGTCTGTCAGAAAAACATTCGAATTCTCGAATGAACTTATGGCACCTTATGTTGTCATTTCAACTTCTTCATGAGGCTTATCTTGATGGCGCACGCTCCATCGGATATGTAACACCGTATCGTGCCCAAGCGATGCTTATGGAAAAATTACTGAGTGATTTGTATGAACAGGAACGACAAACAGCAGATATCATCTCAGCCACTGTTCATCGATTCCAAGGAAGCGAACGAGATGTGATGATTTTTGATACCGTAGACAGCCACCCTTTTGATCGAGCAGGCATGCTTTTAACAGGGAGAGACAGTGAGCGGCTCATTAATGTCGCCATCACAAGGACGAAAGGGAAGTTCATTCATCTAAGTAACATTCATTTTATGCGTGAGAATGTGTTTCGAAACAAAACGATCAGGCAATTAGTTGAACATCAAGTAGAAAACGAACAAGCTGTGTATCCAAGTAAAATTGGAACATGGATAAAAAACCAACATTCTAAACTACAATGGATGCACGCAAAGAAGCTAGAAAAAGTTTTTCAAGATATACGTCAAGCGAAAAGCTCTATCTTGATCTCAGTTCCTACTTACTCATTTATCCCAGATGAATGGGTTCAAGTATTAAACGAACGAAAGGCACAAGTTCAGTTAACAATGATGAGTTCCAGCGCTCCACATAAGTCATTGTCGTTCAATCACTACATTACATACGAATTACCTTTTCCATTTGTGATCATTGACAATCGTTTCTTATGGTTAGGTCTACCTCTTTTCGTAACGGAAAAGCTTCGTCCACCCTATGTTGCGGCAAGATTAGATTCAAAACTCTTTGTTGAACATTTTTTGTTGCAGCTACCAAATGAGTAAAATAAAGAAGAAACATTTCTGCAAAAAATAATACGAATATTTACATTCAAGTTGATATTCCGTTCTTTTTTAGAAGTATTTAAAGCGGTTAAAAACGTATACTAAAAGCGTGTTTTGATTCAATCTTTTCAAAACACGCTTTTTTTCGGAGTTACCTATTATGCATAAAGTCCTTTCAACTTCTTTTGAATTTCATCATTTTCAAGGTATTCATCATACGTTGTTTGCTTATCAACCATCCCTTTCGGCGTAATTTCAATGATCCGATTGGCAATCGTTTGGACGAACTGATGGTCATGGGAAGTGAATAACATGGCCCCTTTAAATTTCATTAAGCCGTTGTTAAGAGCGGTAATGGATTCTAAATCTAAATGGTTCGTCGGGTCATCAAACATTAGAACATTTGCACCACTTAACATCATTTTCGATAGCATACAGCGTACTTTTTCTCCACCTGATAAGACACTTGCCTTTTTCATCACTTCTTCACCCGAAAATAGCATGCGACCGAGGAAACCGCGTAAAAACGTTTCGCTTTGATCATTCGGCGAATATTGACGTAGCCAATCGACTAAATTTAAATCATTGTTTTCAAAGTATTCGTTATTATCGCGAGGGGAATAGCTTTGAGATGTCGTCACACCCCATTTAAAGGAGCCGCTATCTGCTTCCATTTCTCCTGACAATATTTTAAATAGTGTCGTATAACCAATTTCGTTGCTGCCAACAAACGCTACTTTATCATCTTTATTCATCGTAAAGCTGACATTGTCTAACACTTTGATGCCGTCAATTGTTTTTGTCAATCCTTCAACGCGAAGCACATCGTTTCCAATTTCACGCTCTGGCGCAAAATGAACGTACGGATATCGACGAGAAGACGGTTTAATATCATCCAATGTGATTTTATCCAGCAATTTTTTACGAGACGTCGCTTGCTTTGATTTGGATGCATTTGCGCTAAAGCGGGCGATAAACGCTTGAAGCTCTTTAATTTTTTCTTCTTTTTTCTTATTTTGCTCTTGCATCATTTTTTGCGCGAGTTGACTAGACTCGTACCAGAAGTCATAGTTTCCAACATAGATTTGAATTTTACCATAATCTAAGTCGGCAATATGTGTACATACTTTATTTAGGAAATGACGATCATGGGAAACGACAATCACCGTATTTTCAAAGTTAATTAAAAACTCTTCTAACCATTGGATTGCTTTAATATCCAAGTTATTCGTTGGCTCATCTAGAAGTAACACATCAGGCTTGCCAAATAGAGCCTGGGCAAGTAGTACTTTTACTTTTTCGGCACCTGTTAATTCTTCCATCTTTTTCGTATGAAGCTCTTCACGAATACCTAATCCTTTTAAAAGAATCGCGGCTTCAGATTCTGCTTCCCATCCGTTTAACTCAGCAAATTCAGCCTCAAGCTCAGCAGCACGCATACCATCTTCATCTGAAAAGTCAGGCTTCATATAAATCGCATCTTTTTCTTCCATAATTTCATATAGACGGGCATGCCCCATAATAACCGTTTTAATGACTTCATACTCCTCATATTCGAAGTGGTTTTGCTTTAAAACAGCTAAGCGCTCACCTGGGTTCATATGAACATGTCCAGTTTGTGACTCAATCTCACCAGAAAGCACTTTTAAAAACGTTGATTTTCCTGCTCCATTTGCTCCAATTAACCCGTAGCAATTCCCAGGGGTAAACTTAATATTCACATCTTCAAATAGTTTGCGATCAGCAAATCGTAAACTAACATTTTGAACTGTTATCATTTTGCGACTAATTCCTCCAAATAAATAATATCTACGAAAGTATACCATTTTCTAAGAAAAATAGCGATGGGGATGTCGGTATTTTGAATCTATTAAGAAAAGAGAATAAAGATTTTGACATCAATTTCAATTTTGTTCATACTATATTTAGAAGATTATCTAAATATCTAATCATAAAGAAAGGTGGAAAAGTGTGTCCTTTAATGATGCGTTTAAAGCGATTTCAGATCCGACGAGAAGGCGAATTTTATCACTTCTAAAGAATAGAGATTTAACAGCTGGTGAAATCGCCTCCCATTTTGATATGCAAAAACCGAGTGTATCTCATCACCTTAAACTGTTAAAGCAAGCGGATTTAGTTCATGATGAACGGAAAGGTCAACATATTTACTATTCACTAAATACTACGGTCTTTCAGGAATTACTAAAGTGGTTTTACGATATTTTAGAAAAGGATGGGACGAAAAATGAAAAGTAATCGTCTATTCATGGGACTTGTTATCCTGTCATTTGTCATCAGTTTCCTTGCGTTACCCTATTTGCCAGAGCAAGTAGCCATCCATTGGAATACAGCGGGTGAACCTGATAATTATAGTCACAAATATTTTGGTGCATTTTTTATGCCCCTTGTCATCGTAGGCTTATTACTATTACTAAATATTGTGCCGAAAATCGATCCCAAAAAGAAAAATTACGAAAAATTTAAAAGTAGTTATGTGATTATGATGAATTCACTTGGCCTCGTATTTATTATTATTCATCTAGGCACAATCGGTTTTAATCTAGGGTATAACATCGATATTTCATTTATCGTCCCACTAGCAATAGGTGTTTTATTCATCATCATCGGAAATTACATGCCTAAATTTAAGCATAATTACCTCGTAGGGATTCGAACTCCGTGGACATTAGCAAATGAAACAGTTTGGAACAAAACGCACCGCCTTGGTGGGAAAGTCTTTGTCATCATGGGGCTAACAGCAATCTTGACCATTTTTCTAGAAGGAGATTGGCGATTTATTATTTTTCTTAGCGTCACGTTAGGAGGAGTTGCCTATTTATTTATACAATCGTATTTCTATTTTAAACAAGAAACAAAATCATAAACGAAATACAAAAATTGATGGGGTCACGTTATTTATCCGAATCATCATGAACATGTTGTGAAAGATAACGCTTGAGACAAGATGCGCTCAAAAATAATCTTTTTCAGTAAATTCGGGAACGTAGTATTCTTTGTTTAGTGTACTTACATTCTGCAGGAAAGGTCCCCTTTTTTATTGTTTTTTCCGGATTTTATTTGTTAATCAACTCTCATGGTGGTACAATCCCTTTATTTAACGTAGCTTCCATTTCAACTGTTACAAATCTAGCTTCTTTTCAAGGACGAAACACCCCCTTTTCTAATTGATAATGATTATCATCTACCAAACGGCTAATAGAATATCAGTACCCTTTTACCATATTATTGAATAATGACCAATGTTTGTTGTGTTGTTTCTACAAGGATTAACTCTCAAATACAAGAAAATCCCCCTTTAAATGTTGAAAAAGTCAAAAAATTAGATATAATGTAATTGTATGTTAATTATTTAATTTTTTGTAAAAAATGGCCCATCACAGTAACTTGGGTATGACATAAAACATTTCACTTATTATCCATTGCAACATCTATTTTACATTCATAATTGCAAAAAATGAGGAAATTTATATAAGTACATATTTTATAGAAATTATCAACCTCACCTTTAATGATGAGTCTATTAATTACACACTTTGAATAAAATAGTTATCTGCATTAACTTTCAATAAAGATATATTTATGAGTAAGAATTATTAAGATAAATCTTATTTCCTTCAATTAAGATGATGTGTCAAAAGAATAAATGGTGATATTATGTCTAGTTTCAAAATTAAAGCTAAGTTAGATTATTAAAAATAACCTTTAAACTGTTTAATTAATGTTAATACTAATTGTAGAAAGGACAGAATGGATGAAGTCGTTACCAGTGTTATTAAGGATGCTTCTAAGTTTAAAAGTAGATTTAGCTGTTGTTTTTTTGTTCTCCTGTATTCTTGTTTTTTATTGTAGCAATCCTTACGTTATTAACCCTGTCGAGTTTACCCTGTACACCAAGTATTTTATACCTGTTGGTGTTTTAGTTTGGGTAATAGCAAGTTTTCGTTTACATATATTGATTACAAAGTCGATTCCGCTTAAATGGCTTACTATTAACGAATTTGTAGAAAAGCCTATTAGAATTTTGATCAAACAAATTAGCTTTTTATTTATATTTTTTACAATATTTCAAATATTAACTGGCGTAATAATATCAAGTGCTATTGTTATTATCTTTTCATCTAGCTTTGGGCTATTTAAATTAATTTTCAAACTATTTTGGATTTATTTTACTCTTCCATTTATATGGTCATGGGTTATTGGATTATTCAGTAGTATCATTTATTCATATTATTCCCACAAAAAAGGGATTTTGTTCTTTACTGTATTTCTTCTTTGGATAATGGTGATATTTTCTCTTGAGTATGGTCTTGATTCATTTAATATTTTTATCGAAAATCGCTGGCCTTATATTGATCCTTTATTTCACCTAACATTTTTAAAAGAAAAATTACTTCACCAATCAGTATATCTTATCAGTTCAGTAGGAATTTTATTAATAGTCATTTGTTTCAGACAGTTGAGCGTAGGGTTAACTTTAACTGTAACTCTTATACTATTTGTCACATTCACAACTAGTAGTGTTCAAAGTAAACTGTGGTTAGATGATGAAACTATTTTGGCAAATGACAATAAACTCTATAACCAAATAAAGAATAGAATTCAAAGTAATATACAATTTACAAACAATTGGAAGATAACAGGAGTAAATGTTGAACCACATTCCCAATATCCGATTCAAATTGAACTAACTTTAGACGAGAGGGAAGACTTAATACGATTTTCTATTAATGAACAATTTTTGATAGATCACATAGAAAGTGAAGGGAAAAACTTAGAATTTAAGCAACAAGGAAGAAGTGTTGAGGTTGAAACAACAGGGATACAGTCAATGGTGCTGTACTACAAAAATACCATAGGAACTAGCTTTCACCCATTGACTTCCAATAATATAATATTACCTTTTGAAGCAAATTGGTATCCACAGCCTACTAATTCGAATCATTATATTGTCGATTCAAATGGAACGATTCATGCTAATGTGGAAGCAAATGAATGTGGACAGGTTGAATTAGTATTTGGTAAAGGAAGATATAGTTGGCAAGGTGATAATCTCGGTTGTTTATCAATAATAAAAGGTCCATATAAAGAAATTGAAATCCGTGAAACGAAATTAATAGTTTATCAGCCGTTCTTGACAAAAAAACAGAACTACATAGAAATGCTGGAACAACTTGAATTGGTTCGTGATGAGATTTGTCACTTATTTAAAGATCTTAATTTTAACAATTACTGCAAAAGTAAAACACAGACTATAACTATTATTCCTAAAAGTTTAAGTACAACTAACCTCTCACTGTATGACAGTACAGTTTCACATGGTAATTTTACTTTTTACGTTAACCCTTTGCTTGATGTAAATCACCAACCAGTAACTACTCATATTGAGGAATTATCCACATTTTTAATACCTTATAGGCTTTCTGAAGATGTACAATTTAGTATTTATATTAGTCAGTATCTAATTGAAAAGTTAGATATTGAACCTATAGGATATTTAGAATGGATAATAGAGGATTCCTCAATTACATCAAAAGAGTGGAGAAGCTACACTAATTTAACTCTTGGAGAGAAAGAAAAAGTACTATTACAAATGGCTACAGAAATGGGGAGAAGAAACTAATGCTGAAATTAAAAGATGTCACTATAAAGCATGGTAGTCAACTAATTTTAAATAGTTGTAATTGTAATATTAATTCCCAATCAATCATTGTTTCTAAAAATGACATTAATACGGATATTATAGCAAGAACCATTACTGGCTTTCGTCCAGTAGATGAAGGTGAGATACATCTACAGGAAAATATGATGGCTAAAAAAGTGACAGCTATCAAAAAAGTGTTTTTTTTGATACCCGAAAATTACCATAAATTATGGAAGAACTATTGCTTACATGAAATACCTAGAGTTATGAAGATTAAAATCCAGCTATCGCCATTATTGAACAAATACAATATACCCTCTAATGTTTCAATCGATTCGCTTACAAAATTTCAAAGACTGATTTATTTTATTTCTCTTGGTCATTTATTGAATCGTTCTGTATTTATTTTTGATCAGCCAACAAAATATTTCGATTATGATGACTTAGAACAATTTTACAATTTTTTAAATGGCGATTTCTCAGATGCGAATTATGTTATCTTTACAAATCGTATTGAAGAAATATTTGCTAGGCTAGCAATACCAATCTATCAAATCCATTCTACTAAGATGAAAGCCTTGAAAGGAGGTGATCAGATTGTAGAACAAATTAAACTTCTATGAAAACTCAAGCAATTCAAATACCCCCCTCATAAGATCAAGATTTTCAGAACTTAAAGTCACATAACTTCAAAAGTACTAAAAAATTATCAAAGGAGATGAAATTTATGTTAGTAAACAGAAAAAGGAAGTGGAAACCAAAATTTATTGCTTTATCACTTGCAGCAGGTTTAGTGGCAACTGCTGGTGCAGCGGGTGCAGTATCAAAATCAGCATCCTTAGATGGGTCAAGTACTTATAAAAATACAGGTACCATTACTGCAACTAGTGGTTCCACAGGTAATATATATGCAACAAACACTGGTGCGAATACACAAACTAGAGGCTATGGTAAAAGATCAATTGATTGGTGGCCAGACAGTATCGTAGCATCTACTAATTGGTTAAATCCGGGAAAATCTGAAAGAAGATATTTTACTCAAACCAAAGGACATGTGTATTACGGGCAAATTGGTGGTCAAACAATCGGATCTAGAGGAAGTGTGACAATAACAGTTAAATAACAAACAAATGTATTTATCGTTATTAGTGAAGTCAGGGAATTGCTTATTAACACTTCCCTGACTTCAAACCTACCCTCATTGAAATAATAACATAGTAAAAAGTAAGAGCTAAAGTAAGGAATACCTCAACATACTTCTCCCCATTATATGAGGAGATTTCTTATCTTTTTGAGTCAGCTCTATACAGAAATGGGTGAAAATAGTGAGATGGAGGTTTTTGTCTCTTTTTTATTTTAAACAGATGGCTCGAAGTAAGCTCTACATAGGAGCGAGTGTTCTGTTTATTACTTTGCTAACCATCAGATTAATTTTGTATTTATTAAATCCATTTGAAATAGAAGAATACGGTCAATTACCTGGTGAAGTAGCAATGATTGTACAAATGGTATCGGCTTTTTATATTGTTTATTTTTATCGTATTCAATCTAATGAATTGTTATATGGAGTTCAGTCTTTTTTCGTAGATGGTTATCGTATCATGTTGGAAAAAATTAGTGCTATGCTTGTTACACATTCTATGTTCCAATTAATACAACTTGGATTTGTATATGGTTTGTTTACAGTAATTTATTATAAAGTGGGGATAGAGCCTTCCGACTTTTATTTATCATTGTTGCGATTTTTGATAGTTTATATGCTTGTTCCATTGATTTTTAGTTTGTTATATGGTTTGGTTGTTGCAATGCTTTTTGGAACAAAAAAAATCAGCTTTTTAGTAATCTTGTTTTTGTGGATTAGCACAGGGAGTATGAGTGCAGAATTATTCGATCCATTTTTTCGCAACGTTCATGCTGATGACTGGCAGTCTTTACTCTTTATTGGATTGAATAGTGTGCAATATGTATATCAATCATATTTTGGCTTTGATATTGATAGTGGAAATGAACTGAAACTACTCACTTGGTTTTTAATTCTCACCGGAATCATACTTATTTTGTCACTGCGATGGACACTTAGAGTCAGTGAGAGGAATTTTACAAAAAAAGCACTATTGGTGGTTTTTATTCTTTCATTTATAACAGCCAAAAGCGCAGTCGAGTTAAGTACGAAAGCTTTTAGTAGAGCAGATGATACAACAGAAACAAATTACTATATGAATTTGAACAAGAATGGCATTGATACTGACCTACGTTATGAAATTAAATCATACGTAATTTCATTGACAGACAAACAAGCAACTGTGCAGATGAATTTTTCTGAAATGACTACACTTAAGCCAACTTTTCAATTGTACCATGCCTATCCTGTTAAATGGATTAAAGCTGATGATAAATTAGTAGAATTTAAACGATACGGAGATCTCATTAAAGTTAGCATACCTGCAAATACATTAACACTCACATTTCAATACGAAATAGAGGATACAAGTTTTGTCCCTTACAAAAAAGATAGAACGACCCTATTAGCAAATAATGCATGGTATCCCAAAAAAAGAGCCACACACATGTATGAAATGAACGATTACATTGGATGGATAGAAATAAGCGAATCTTTCTTACCAGAAGAAAGTTATTTCTTTACGTTAAAAGCGAATGAAGTACTATTCTGTAATTTACCACAACAAGGAGAAATTTTTAGAGGAGAAGCACAAGCAGTAACATTAATAAAAGGGCAAGGAAATCAGTTGACTTATAGAGACTACCATATAACATACCCAGCCGATTGGCCAAAAATGGAGGATAGGACACCAATGGTGCTATCACAATTAGAAAGAACGATACATGATGTACAGCAACTTGCACCCTCAACAGTCAAATCATTACCAAAGGCAATTGTGTTTTCCAATTATGGATTATCTTCCTTTATGACACAAGATCACCTTGTATACAACACGGGCTATGGGGATGCTGTGAATTCTTACGAAACTATGAAGGACTTTCAAGAAAAAGTGCTAAACTTTACGATACAAAAAAAGGGGCCAGATAGTATTTTCAGAGAATGGGTGAATATGGCCAGTCTATATATCCGTCAAAAAAATGAGTGGGAAATCGACTTTAATGGAAGAAGTCCTTTATCAGATTCTTTATCACAAACAGAGCAGGAGCTGATTGAATCCATTTATCATTACTTTCACCAATTGAATTATGAAAAGAAACAGAGGTTTTTACGAGAATGGTACAATAAAATGGACGAAACATGGACGTGGCAACAAGTGTTGGATTTGGTAGAGGGGTGGGAATAGGTTGGATATTTATGTTCAAGGATTATCAAAAATCATCAAAAAGAAACGAATATTATCCAATGTTACACTTTCTTTTTCAGGAATTTATGGGCTTTTAGGACCAAATGGTGCAGGTAAGACAACATTGATGAAGATATTAGCGAGTTTAACTGACTTTAATGCCGGGGAAGTATACATTAATGAGGAATTAATTAGTACAGGAACTTATGTAAAACAAACAGATCATATTGGATATCTCCCTCAAGATTTTATGATATACCCAGAACTCAAAATGTATGAGGTTCTCGAACATATCGCTATCTTACAAGGGAATAATTCCACCTCGTACAACAATCAAATCAAAGAGGTAGTAGAACAAGTGAATTTATCCGAACATTTAAATAAAAAAATGAAGGAATTGTCTGGTGGAATGCGTAGGCGAGTAGGTATCGCGCAGCTATTGCTACGTAAACCATCAATTCTTCTTTTTGATGAGCCAACTGCTGGGCTGGACATTGAAGAAAGAATTCGCTTTCGCAATCTGTTGAAGCAACTAGGGAAGCGTCATACTGTTATTATTTCATCTCATATTGTTGAAGATATCGAATTTCTGTGTTCAAAAATTGGTATCATTAAAAATGGGGAAGTTTTATTCGAAGGGGAGCCTGATGAATTAAAGCAAAAAGCAGTGCATTGCACATATGAAATTAACGTTCCACTTACAGAATTAGATGTAATAATCGCTACCAAAGATGTCGTACAAATGAATGAGGAACCATCCCATATTGTGGTACGTGTATTGTCAAATGATCCTATTGGTCAGCGCGTTAGTCCACGCTTAATGGATGGTTATTTAGCTCTTTTGAAAGAGGTTGCCCATGGCTAAACTTATTCATTTATTTAAATTCGATATTAAATTGTTACGTTTTTTATACGGTTTTCCCTTCGTGGCTTATTTACTGTGTGTCCTAATTATACTAGTTTTCGGAGGGAAATCCGATGACTCTTTTCTACCATACGTTGCAGTACAGGGAATTGCTGTACCGATGGCTGGTTGGCATTTGGTTTTTCTATATAGTAGCTTGTTTGAAGAAGGGGCTAAAGAGACACTAATCTCTTATTATAGAAGGGTTCTCATCATTGACATAACTCGCTACGCAATCATGCACGCAATTTTTATATCACTGCTTGCAAGTTTAACCGCATGGATAAATAAACCAAACTTCTTTAATAGCACTTTGATTATGCATCTAATCATGCTATTTATCTTCTACCAAATTGTAGGCATTGCAATTTTAAGCGCTACAGAAAGTTTGGATATATCGCTAGCGATTATTGCGACTTATACCTTTATGGAAGTAGTAACGCAGGGTACTTTTATGCCATGGCCACATTTGTTTATTTTTAACGAACAGACCGGTGATATTTGGCTTATTCTCACCTTCCTATCACTAGGAGTGGGAATAATATCTTCCGCATTACAATTATGGATGAAATTTAAGTAGTAGCAAGTGGTATTCTTGACTATTTTTCTAGAAGGAGATTGGCGATTTATTATTTTTCTTAGCGTCACGTTAGGC